>JBBDYB010000001.1:0-51014 GCA_040901965.1 Gemmatimonadales bacterium
GGGTCTTGGTCGACTCCATAGTACCAGCAAGGGGCGCGCTCTCAACATGCGTTAGACAGCACGAATATCCACGAGTCTCTTTGGCCAAAACGCGTCGGCCGCCGATTCCGATTGTCACGCAGGTTGCGGTGCTCTTTCGCGACAGCTGGCTCTGTCACCTCTGTCGTCGTCCAATCGTCCTCCATTTAGCTCTTAAGCATTTGGATGCTTTTGCTCGAGAACAGGGTGTCACCTCACCTCTCGCCTATTGGGACCCCAACTGGCGCCGCGACAAGTCGCCGCTTTTGGATGAGCTTGCAGCGAGTATCGATCACGTGGAGGCTTACTCTCGCGGCGGGGCACACGGCCTAGAGAACTTTGCAGCAGTCTGCGCTCGCTGTAACGCGCGGAAGAGCGCCAAGGCCAAGGATGCTTATCTTCTGGAGAACCCACCATGGGAGGTGAAAGGACTACATGGTGAGCCAACCCACTGGGACGGGCTTTCGAGTCTGTATGTGGTGCTCGCCCGAACCAAAAGAGACCGTCTGACGCCAGCCGAGCGCGAGTGGCTCAAGGCAATTGAAATGGTGCTTGAAAATCCTGGCCGTGCTGTCTAACACGCGCTTCAAGCTGCCGGCGCCCGTTCTCAACGGATTCGGAGTACGTCCTGACGTGCAGTGTGCTAGCATTACAGTTGTGAACATTCCAGCTTGGCGCCGCAGCTTAAGCGCCATCCGTTAGACGGCGGCACACGAACCCATGAGACTCACGGACAGCATTCGGGCGTTGCCCCTACGCCTGTGGGCTGCGGCACGTGCCCTTGCCGGCCAGTACGACGAGGCCCCCGCCGGATGGTCAACCTCTGAGATCCAAGTGCGCAAGCGGATATCGAAGAGCATTGGCCTTCACCTGGCGGTCGCTAAAGAGATAGAAGCGCTGGCCTATGACATCATGGTGAATCTCTCCAAACCCTCGCGGCCGCAGGCCATACTCCGTGCACACTCAATTCTCTTAGTCCGAACGCTTCAGGATCTCCGCGCCTGCGTCCTCCTGTCGCTCCGCGGCTACACCATGCAAGCATGGACGGCTGCGGCTTCAGCGTTCGAGGCCGCTCACGCCATGGGTTTCATTGGCGCTGACCCATCGCGGGCGGAGCGGTGGCTGAACCACACCGATCAGGACCGCGGACCCTTCTCAGTGAAGGACGGAGTGGTCGGCAGCTTCAAGTACCTCGATCTTGGGCAAACGGCCAGCGACCGCCAGCAGCTCGTCGACAACGAGTATGGTCTCTACGAGAAGCTGTGCATGGCTAAGCACATCAACCCTCTCGCTGAGCGCAATCGGTATTGGATCTCAAGGGATAACTCCACGCGCCTGCAGTTCACTCCATTCTTGAGCGATGGTCGCATCAAGGAGGCCCGTTTAGGCCTTGCTTTAGCGGCGCGCTCCGCGATACTCGCTCTGTGGGTGCTGAGCAAGACTCACGACGCTGGGGGAACGGACGGCCGAATCCTGCCCCTCGCCGCGAAGAGCGGAGACCTAGTTGCCGGATGGAACTCGTCTACCGCCGCCGTCTAACCCGCAAATGCAGCTGCCCGGCGTTTACGTCTCTAAAGGAAGCCGTTCGTTTGTGCGCTAGCGGGAATTTCTTTACGTTCGACATCACCCTGCCGACGAGCGATTCGCCGGCAGCTGATTTGCAGGCCGTTAGGCGGCCCTCGCTGCTATCCGTTTCCCGCTCGGATATGGTTCATGACATGCGCAAAGGTCTTCCCATGAGCGCAGGCACCATCGGAGTGCTGTTTTGCTTTTCATCGCTGACGGCGTTGGGCTGTGCGTCCGAGCCCCGTTCGCAGTCGCCCGCTGTCGCGGCGCAGAGTGCAACGACGGCCACCGATTTCTCCGTGGCCGAGCGCCATGCGATGGTCGACCAGCAAATCCGTGCGCGGGGCATCGAGGCTCCGGCGGTGCTCAAGGCAATGCGCGACGTCCCGCGCCACCGGTTCGTTCCCCCGGCCGTGAGACACCTAGCCTACCTCGACCAGCCGCTACCGATCGGCTCCGAGCAGACGATTTCCCAACCATACATCGTCGCGTACATGACGGAGGCAGCCGACTTATCTCCGGATGAGACAGTGCTCGAGATCGGCACTGGGTCGGGATACCAGGCCGCCGTCCTCGGCGAGATCGCCCGCGAGGTGTACACGATCGAGATCATCCCCGAGCTGGCCGAACGGGCGCACAATGCGCTCGCGGAGCTGGGTTATACGAACGTGCACGCGAAGACCGGGAACGGCTATCTGGGCTGGCCCGAGCACGCGCCTTTTGATGCGATCCTGGTGACCGCTGCGCCGGAGCAGGTACCTCAGGCCCTCGTAGATCAGCTCGCGTTGGGCGGTAGAATGGTCATTCCTGTGGGCGCGATTATCCAAGATATGATGATCATCGAGAAGACTCCGAAGGGTGTGGTTGAGCGTCGGACCATTCCCGTGCGCTTTGTGCCGATGACAGGAAAGACGATCGCCTACTCGGTCGGCGCCGATGGGTCCAACAAGCAGGTGCGCGCATACAATAACGGGCTTCCGCCGTAAATTCAGCGACCGCAAGGCTCACTCAGCCTTTGCCCAACCGGCCGGTGCGGCCTAACTTTCGCGCACCATGTTCGACAGAATCACGGTAGTGGGAGCCGGCAACGTCGGCGCGACCACCGCCCAACGCCTCGCCGAAAAAGAGCTTGCCCGCACCGTCGTCCTCGTGGACGTCGTCGAGGGCATTCCCCAAGGCAAGGCGCTCGACCAATGGCAGTCGGCGCCGATCGAGGGGTTCGATACCCGGGTCAGCGGCGCGAACGACTACGGCCCCGCGGCGGGCAGCGAGCTGGTGGTGGTGACCGCGGGCATCGCCCGCAAGCCCGGCATGAGCCGCGACGATCTGGTCCGCACCAACGCGGACATCGTCAAGCAGGTCTCCCAGCAAATCAAGCAACACTGTCCCAACGCCATCGTCGTGATGGTCTCGAACCCCCTCGACGTGATGTGCTGGGTCGCCAAGGAAGTCACGGGCTTCCCACGCGAGCGGGTCATCGGCATGGCGGGCGTGCTCGACACCGCCCGCTACCGCGCGTTCCTCGCCGAGGCGCTCGACGTGTCCGTGCAGGACATCCAAGCGATGGTCCTCGGCGGTCACGGGGACACGATGGTCCCGCTCGTCTCCTACACGACGGTGTCCGGGATCCCGGTCTCGCAGCTGCTCGCAAAGGCCCAGCTCGACAAGATCGTGGACCGCACCCGCAACGGCGGCGCCGAAATCGTCGGGTTCCTGAAGACAGGTTCCGCGTATTACGCCCCGTCGTCGGCCGCGGTCCAGATGGTGGAGTCGATCGTGCGGGACCAGAAGCGGCTCCTCCCGTGCGCCGCGTGGCTCGAAGGAGAGTACGGCCTGTCCGGGATGTACTGCGGCGTGCCGTGTAAACTTGGGAAGAAGGGGCTCGAACAAATCGTGGAAGTCGACCTCACCGCCGACGAGCAGAGCGCGCTCCGCAAGTCGGCGGAAGCGGTGCAACAGACGATGGCGGCGGTGAAGCTATGACGACGTCCTTGAGGGACATGCAGGAGCGCGGCCTGGGCGCGACCCTGCGGCGCGACGCCTGGTGGGTGGCGCCCGCGCTCACGGCGCTCATCCTCGGCAGCTTCGGCATCTACGCGACCTGGGCGGCGTGGACCGGCGCGCACTACGAGTGGGGGCCCTATCTGTCCCCCTTCTACTCGCCGTTGCTCAAGCCCTCGTGGTGGCCGCTGTCGCCGGCGTTCCTCATTCTCGTGTTCCCGCTCGGCTTCCGGATGACCTGTTACTACTATCGGAAAGCCTACTACCGGGCGTTTTTCCTGGATCCCGTCGCCTGCAGCGTCGGCGAGCCGCGCCACGGCTATCGGGGCGAGACCAAGTTCCCCTTTATCCTCCAAAACCTGCACCGCTTCTTCATGTACGCGGCGGTCATCTTCATTTTCATTCTCGCCTACGACGTCTATCTCGCCACGCGCTGGCCGGTGGGCGGTATTCTGGCGGACGGCACGATGGCCCCAGGGGTGCGCGAGTTCGGGATCGGCGTCGGCACGCTCGTCATGACGCTGAACGTCGTCCTGCTGGCGTGCTACACGTTCGGCTGCCACTCCCTGCGCCACTTGATCGGCGGTGGCGTGGACTGCTACTCCTGCGCCCGCGGCGGTAAGGCCCGTTTCCGCCTCTGGCGCGGCGTGACGGCGCTGAACAAGAACCACATGCTCTGGGCGTGGTGCTCGCTCTTTTCGGTGGCGTTGACCGACGTGTACATCCGCCTCTGTGCGATGGGCGTGATCACCGATATCCGGATTCTGTAGTGACTGACCTGCGCACCCATAGCTACGACGTCGTGGTGATCGGCGCCGGGGGCGCGGGTTTGCGCGCCGCCATCGAAGCCAGCGCCCAGGGGGGGGGCGCGAAGGTGGCGCTCGTGTGCAAGTCGCTGCTCGGCAAAGCCCACACGGTCATGGCCGAAGGCGGCGCGGCGGCTGCGCTCGGGACCGTGATGAAGGAAGACAACTGGCGGGTCCATTTCCGCGACACGATGCGCGGCGGGAAGATGCACAACAACTGGCGCATGGCCCAAATCCATGCGCAGGAAGCCCCCGACCGGATTCGCGAGCTCGAGGCGTGGGGCGCGCTGTTCGACCGCACCCCCGAGGGCCGCATCAGCCAGCGGCCGTTCGGCGGGCACACGTACAGCCGCCTGGCCCACGTCGGCGACCGGACCGGTCTCGAGATGATCCGCGTCCTCCAGGACAAGGGCGTGCACTCAGGGCTGGACGTGCACATGGAATGCACCGTGATCAAGCTGCCGGTCGCGGACGGACGCGTCGCCGGCGCAATCGCGTACTTCCGCGAGACGGGACGGTTCGTGCTGTTCCGCGCGGCCGCCGTCGTTGTGGCCACGGGCGGCATCGGCAAGGCGTGGCAGATCACGAGCAATTCCTGGGAGTACACGGGCGACGGTCACGCGCTCGCGTACGATGCCGGCGCCGAGCTGATCGACATGGAGTTCGTGCAATTCCACCCCACCGGCATGGTATGGCCACCCAGCGTGCGCGGCATTCTGGTGACGGAAGGCGTTCGCGGCGAGGGCGGTGTGCTGAAGAACGCCGCCGGCGAGCGGTTCATGTTCCGCTATATGCCGGACATGTTCAAGGGCGATTTCGCCGACAGCGAGGCGGAAGCCGACGCCTGGGTGAAGGGCGACCGCAAGCAGAATCGCCGTCCCCCCGAGCTGCTGACCCGTGACGTCGTGTCGAAGGCCATCACCCGGGAGATCGCCGAGGGCCGGGGCAGCCCGCACGGCGGGGTGTTCCTGGATATCGCCTCCAAGCAGAGCGCCGACTACATCAAGAAGAAGCTCCCCAGCATGTACCATCAGTTCAAGGAGCTCGCGCACGTTGACATCACGAAGGACCCGATGGAAGTCGGTCCGACGACGCATTACGTGATGGGCGGCGTGAAGGTGGATGCCGAGACGCAGGAATCCACGGTGCCCGGGCTGTTTGCCGCCGGGGAAGTCGCCGGGGGAATGCATGGCGCCAACCGGCTGGGAGGCAATTCGCTCAGCGATCTGCTCGTATTCGGGCGCCGGGCCGGCGCTCACGCCGCGGCCTACGCCGCGAAGCGGGGAGCCGGCGCGCCGCCAGCGGTTCCGGCCGCCGAAGTGGGCGCGACCGTCCGGGACGCCCTGACGCCGTTCGAGCGTGAGGGCGGCGAGAATCCGTTCGCCGTGCAGTCCGCGCTGCAGGCCGTGATGCAGCGCCACGCGGGCATTGCGCGCGACCGCGCCGGCCTCGAGACCGCCCTCGCGGAGCTGGAGAAGCTCAAGGCGCGCGCCGCGCAGGCTGGCATCACCGGCAGCCGCGAATACAATCCGGGGTGGCACACGGCGATTGACCTACGGTCGTTGCTAGTCGTCTCCGAGGCCACGGCGCGGGCCGCGCTGGAGCGCACGGAGAGCCGCGGCGGCCATACGCGCACCGACTACCCGGAATCGGACGAGCGCCAGGCACGCGAGCAGATCGTGATCAAGAAGGAGGGGGAGCGCATGGCCGTGCGGCGCGAGCCGCAGCCGCCGATCCCCACCGAGATCCTGACCCTCATCAAAGAAGGGGCGTGACCGTGTCCGAGCAGCGCCGCTTGCGCCTGTTTCGGGGCACCCGGACCCAGGGCGAGCTGAAGGAGTACCAGATCGCGGCCGGCGAGGGCATGGTGGTCCTCGACGCCGTCCACGCGATCCAGGCCGAGCAGGCGCCCGACCTCGCGGTCCGGTGGAATTGCAAGGCGGGGAAGTGCGGCTCGTGCTCGGCGGAGATCAACGGGCGGCCGAGACTGATGTGCATGACCCGGATGTCGGATTATCCCGCGGGCGAGCCGATCACGGTGATGCCTATGAAGGCGTTCCCCGTCATAAAAGACCTCGTAACAGATGTTTCGTGGAACTACGAGGTGAGTAAGGCCATCCCCGCGTTCCAGCCGCGCGCGCCGGATTTTCCCGACGGGACGTGGCGGATGTACCAGTACGAGGTCGAGCGCCCGCAGGAGTTCCGCAAGTGCATCGAATGTTTTCTCTGCCAGGACGTCTGCCACGTGCTGCGGACGCACGACAAGCACGACGAGTTCATGGGCCCGGCGATGCTGGTGCGCGCGGCCGGCTACGAAATGCATCCCCTCGACGAGGCGGATCGGCTGGAGCATCTGCGCCGCGAAGGCGGCATCGGCTACTGCAACATCACCAACTGCTGCACCGAAGTCTGTCCCGAGTCCATTACGATCACCGACAACGCGATCATTCCGCTCAAGGAACGGGTCGTCGACGCGCATTTCGATCCGTTGGCGGCGCTGTGGCGAAAACTCACCGGCTGAGCGCCGCCGACGCGCTGCTCAAGGCGTACGCGGCGAGCGCGCGCATCAATCAATACCTGGTCCAACAGCTCGATCCGGGGGTGTGGCAGGCGCCGCCGCCGGCTCCCAAGACGCGCACCATCGCGGCGCAGGTCGCCCACCTCCATAACTGCGGCCTGCGCTACCTCGAGCGTACCGCCCCCGGCTTTCCCGTTCCCGCCGAGTTGGACCGTCGCCGCGTCACCCGGGCGCAGGCGGTGCGTGCGCTCGCGGCCAAGCGCCGGGCGGTGCTCGCGATCGTGGGCGGCGCGTTGCAGGACGACGGCCGGATTGTCGGGTTTCATCACGACGCGGCGGGTTATCTGACGTATTACATGATCCACGACGCGCATCATCGCGGTCAGATCGTCCTGCAGGCGAGGCTGCTCGGACACCCGATCAGCCGCGAGACGATGATCGGGATGTGGGAGTTCTCCAAGCGAGCGAAGGAGTGACGCCCCCCCCGACCGTCGTCATCGTGGGCGCCGGATTCGGCGGCCTGCGGGTCGCTCGCGCCCTGCGGCGCGCGCCGGTGCAGGTCGTGCTCCTCGATCGCAACAACTATCACCTGTTCCAGCCGCTCCTCTATCAAGTCGCCACGGCGGGCCTCGAGCCGGAGCAGATCGCCAAGCCCGTGCGCGCCATTCTCCGCGGCCAGAAGAACTTTGATTTCCGCATGGTCGAGGTGACCGGCGGTGATGTGGCCGCCCGCCGGCTGGACACGAACTTCGGCCCGATCGCCTACGATTACCTGGTGCTCGCTCCCGGAGGGGAGACGAACTTCTTCGGGCTCGAGGCTGTCGCGCGGCACGCCCTGGGGCTCAAGGACATCGGCGACGGCGTGTCCATTCGCAATCACGTGCTGACCTGCTTCGAGCAGGCGATGCTCGAGGCCGACCCGGAGCGGCGACGCGCCCAGCTCACGTTCGTGGTCGTGGGAGGCGGCCCGACCGGCGTCGAAATGGCGGGCTCGCTCTCCGAGCTGATCCAGCTGGTGCTGGTGAAAGACTACCCGCGTCTCAACCTCAAGGACGTGCGCGTGCTGCTGCTCGAGGCGACCGACCGGCTGCTCGCCACGATGCCCGAACGGCTGCGGGAGGCGGCGGGCCGGACGCTGTGGCGCAAGCACATCGAGGTGCGGTTCGGCGCGACCGTGGCGGACTTCGACGGCGTCCGCGTCCGCCTCAAGAGCGGCGAGATCGTCCCCGCGCACACCGTGATCTGGGCCGCGGGCGTGAAAGCGGCGACCCTGAACGCGCGACTCGGCCTTCCCACGGGGCGGCAGGGGCGTGTCGTCGTCGAGCCTACGCTGCAGGTGCGGGACCATCCGGAGGTCTACGTCGTGGGCGATGCCGCGTATCTCGAGGCCGATGGTGAGCCGCTCCCGATGGTCGCGCCCGTCGCGCTCCAGATGGCGCGGACGGTGGCGCGTAACGTCGCCCGCGCGGTCCGCGGCGCGCCGGCGGAAGCGTTTCGCTACCGCGACCCGGGCACGCTGGCGACGATCGGCCGCAACGCGGCGGTGGCGCACATCTACGGCCTGCAATTCACGGGGTTCCCCGCCTGGGTGATGTGGTTGGTCGTGCACATCATCCAGCTCATCGGGTTCCGCAACAAGCTGTTCGTGTTGCTCAACTGGGCGTGGGAGTACTTCTTCTACGAACGGGCGGTGCGACTGATCACGCGCGATTGAGGCTGGTCCGGCTGACGGACGCGGCGCCGCACGATGCCGGTCCACCCGCAGCGCAGGCACCAGCGGTGTTCGACCAGCGGCAGGAGCCGCCGCAACACCGGATGCCGGATCAGGACGAGCTCGTCGGCGCAGTGGGGGCAGCCGCGCCCCGCCGGCAGCATCAGGTACACGACCACTCCGACGATGGTGAATCGCAGCAGCACGGTGGTGAGCAACACCACCACGATGAGCATGTTAAGCCGCCTTCTCCCGCACGAATTCGCGGATCCGGTGCTCCAGCTCGGCGAGCTCGACGGGCTTGACGAGCACCCGGTCGCGCGGCACCTCGGCGAGCCCCCGTCCGGCCAGCTGCGTGATGTCGCCGGAGAGGAACAGCACCCGCTCCGCCAGCGCCGGCCGCTGTTCCTGCAGCCGCTCATAGAACTCGCCGCCGTCCATCCGGGGCATGCGCAGATCGGCCAGGATCACCTGCGGCTCGAAACCGGCGCGCAGCCGCTCGAGCGCCGCTTCGCCGTCGCCCGCTTCGCTGACCTCGGCACCGCGCTTCGTCAGGAACCGCGCCATGGGGCGGCGCACCAACTCTTCATCGTCCACGATGAGCACCCGCACCCCCGCGAGGCTCGCCGCCCGCGGAGCCGGAACGGACGCGGCGGCCGCGGCGGCGGGGGCGGCAGCGGCGCCGGGAAGCCACACGACGAAGCGCGCCCCGCGCTCCGCGTGCGGCGCGAGCTCGAGGTCCCCGTCGGCCTCGCGCACCAGCTGGCGTGAGATGTACAGACCGAGGCCGGTCCCCCGGCGGCCTTTGGTGGTAGCGAAGGGCCGGAACAGCCGCTGGACGATCTCCGGCGCGACGCCCGGGCCGTTGTCGGTCACCGTGACGCATACCCGACGGTTCTCAGCGTAGGAGTCCACGGCGAGGCGGCGCGGCGGCTTTACGCTGCGCAGGGCATCGATCGCGTTGCTCAGAAGATTCACCAGTACCTGCTCCAGCCGGTTCGCGTCGCCCACGACCGCGGGCAGGGCGGGATCGAGCCGGCCCTCGATCGAGATCTCGTCCACGCTGAAGCGGTAGGAGACCAGATCGAGCGCGCTGCGCACGACGTCGTTCAGGTTCACGGTGGCCGCGCGTTTCTCCCCGGCGCGCACGAAGCGCAGCAGGCCGCGAAGCAGTTTCGCCGCCCGCTGGGCCTGCCGCAGGATGCTCTGCATCTCCGTGCGCTGCTCGGCCGGCAGCTCGGCGTCGGCGAGGCGGAGCTCGGCATGGCTGGCGATGGCCATCAGCGGGTTATTGACCTCGTGTGCCACCCCCCCGAGCAGCTCGCCCGCCGCGGCGAACCGCCCCTGTTCCTCGGCTCGGTCCCGCAGCACCCGCGTCATCTGGTTGAAGTGCCCGGCCACGCGCCCCAGCTCGTCGTGAGTCGCCACGGGCACCTGCGCCGTCAGGTCGCCATCTGCAACCTGTTGCAAGCCACGCTCCAAGTGGGCGAGCGGGCGCCAGAAGCGGCGTCGCAGCACGAGGAGCAACAGCGGCAGGATGAGACCGCCGAGAGCGAGCACGATGACGCCGTCCCGCACCGTCCCCACGCTGGCCATCAGGAAGGCGGCGACGGCCACGGCGTACGTTCCGAGAGCGACGACCAGCACCGCGATCAGGACGCGCAGACTGCGGATGCGTCTCACGTCCGGAGCCTCTGGACGGAGCGTCCCAAGCGCTCTAATCTCCTCGGACCCGACACCCGTTCACTCAAACTCAAGGTCTCCACGATGCGTGCACTGAGCGTGCTCCTGACATTCGGCGTCCTCGCTTGCTCCCGTGCCACCTCCGCCGCGGTTCCCGCTTCCCCGCAACCTGCCCCCGGACCCACCCGTCAAGATACAGCGCGCGCCGCCGGAGCGCGGCCCGCCGGGCAGGTGCAGGGCGACGCCGCGGCGCTCAAGCCGTACAACCAGGTGATCACCGCCCAGGCCGTGACCGACTCGGGGGTGTTCATCGTACACCGCATCGGCGAGAAGCTGTACTACGAAATCCCGCGGCGCATGCTGGGGCAGCGCTTCCGCCTCGTGGTGGACCGCCGCGGCACGATCCGCGGTGTGGGCTACGCCGGCGAGCAAATCGCCGCGCGCGTGGTTCGCTGGGACCGGATCGGCAACCGCGTGCTGCTGCGGATGGTGAGTTACGCGATGCGCGCGGATTCGACGCTGCCGGTAGCGCGCTCGGTCGACCTCTCCAACACGGCGCCCATCATCAAGAGCTTCGACATTGCGGCCTGGAGCCCGCGTGATTCCAACGCGGTGATCGAGGTGACGACGCTCTTCACGACGGATGTGTCGGAGCTCAATGCGCGCCAGCTGGGGGTGCGGGTGCGCCGGTTCGATCCCGCCCGCTCACTCGTCGAGCGGGTGCGGAGCTTTCCGATCAACGTCGAGATCACGGCGCTGCAGACGTTCGAGGTGGATTCGATTCCCGGCGCGCCCGGCGCGGGATTCGACCGGTCGCTCAACTCCATGACCATCCCCACGAACTTTTCGATGGTGCTGTTGCCGGAGCGCCCGATGGCGCCCCGGTTGTGCGACAATCGCCTCGGGTACTTCTCCGTCGGATTCGAGGATTACGGCGCCGACGAGCCGCGCGTGCCGGTACGCTGCTACGTCACGCGCTGGCGGCTCGACCCGAAGGACCCGAACGCGGCGGTGAGCGATCCGGTGAAGCCGATCGTGTTCTATCTCGATCCCGCCACGCCGGAGAAATGGGCGCCGTGGATCATCAAGGGCGTTCAGATGTGGGAGCCGGTGTTCCGGGCGGCGGGGTTTTCCAACGCCATCACGGCGCGGCGGGCGCCGACGGAGCAGGAGGACCCGGACTTCGACCTCGACGATGCGCGGTATTCCGCCATCCGGTGGCTGCCGTCCACCATCGAGAACGCGTACGGGCCGCACGTCAACGATCCCCGCAGCGGCGAGATCCTGCAGTCGAATATCGGCTGGTTCCACAACATCACGAGCCTGTTGCAGGCCTGGTATTGGGTGCAGGCGGGAGCGGTGGACCCGCGCGCCCGCAAGCTGCCGTTCCCCGATTCCCTGATGGGCGAAATGGTCGCGTACGTCTCGGCGCACGAGGTCGGCCACACGCTCGGCCTGCCGCACAACCAGCTGTCGTCCGGCTACTACCCGGTGGACTCGCTGCGTAGTCGCACGTACTCGCGCGCGAATGGCACGTCGTACTCGATCATGGACTACGCCCGCAACAATTATGTCGCGCAGCCGGGCGATGACGTGCAGCTCATGCCGATGATCGGGCCGTGGGACTACTACATCATCAAGTGGGGATATGGCCGCGTCCCCGGCGCGCGCCGTCCCGAGGACGAGCGACCGTACCTCGACTCGTTGGCGCGGCTTCAGGACACCCAGCCGTGGCTCCGGTTCGGCAATCCCGACGGCATTGACCCGCGCACCCAGACGGAAGCGCTCGGCGACGATCCGGTCAAGGCCACACGGTATGGGCTCGCCAACATCAAGCGGCTCGTGCCCATGCTCCTGCCGGCCGCGACCACGAACCAGCTCGAGGACTACGACCTGCTGAACGACCTCTACGACCGGCTGCTCGGGCAGTGGGTGCTCGAGATGCGCCACGTCGCGGTGGTGGTGGGCGGCGTGTACCGCCACGAGAAGTATCCGAACCAGCAGGGCGTGATTCACACGCCCGTGCCGCGCGCGCGCCAGGCCGAGGCGGTGCGGTTCCTCAACGAGAACGCCTTCACCACGCCGCTCTACTTCCTGGACGCCGACGTACTGCGCCGCATCGAGCCGAGTGGGTTCGTGGACGGGATCCGGGCGCGGCAGAGAGCGCTGCTCAACACGTTGTTCGAGGACGCCCGGCTGTCGCGCCTGGCGGAGCAGGGGGCCACGCTCCCCGCAGGCCGGGCGTACACCCTGGCGGAGCTGTTCGCCGACGTGCGCGGAGGCATCTTCGCCGAGCTGGGCCGCGCGCGGCCGGCGGTGGACGTCTACCGGCGGAACCTGCAGCAGTCGTTCGTGGACCAGATGGAGCGCCTCATCAGCACGCCGCTCGCGACACCCGTGCCGCCGCAGTTCGCCGCCTTCGTGACACCGACGGTGCGGCCCACCGACGCCCGCGCGCTGGCGCGCCTCGAGCTGCAAGGGATTCAGACGAGCCTGCGGACGGCCATCGCCAGGCCGGCGGACCGCACGACGCGAGCGCATTTCGTGGACCTGCAGGCGCGGATCGATCGGGTGCTGAATCCCCGATGAGACGGGCCGACGGGCCGGCGGCCCGACGGGCGGCCATGAGACTATTTGGCGCCGCGACGCTGGTGTTGATCCTACCGGCCGTCAGCCCGTGCGCCCGTCTGCCCGCTCAGACATTCGAGCAGCGCCTCCTCGCGGTCCCGGACACGGCGAGTGTCCGCCGGATGTCGCGCGATCTTTCGGCCGTGCCCCACATGGCGGGGACGCCGGCACAGGCGGCCACGCGCGATTACGTGCTCGAGCGGCTGCGGTCCTGGGGCATCGACGCGTGGAGCAAGGAGTACACGGTCTACTTGCCTCAACCAGACACGGTGGCCGCGTGGGTGCTCACGGGTTCGAGGGTCGAGCGCCTGTCGCTTGCGGAGCCCGGCACCGGCCCGCAGGTCCCCCCGTTCAACGGTTACAGCGGCGACGGCGATGCCACCGCCGATGTCGTGTACGTCAACTACGGCCTGATCGAGGACTATAAGACCCTCGATTCGCTCGGGATCAACGTGCGCGGCAAGATCGTGATCGCCCGCTACGGCCGCTCGTTCCGCGGCATCAAAGCGCGCGAGGCGCAGAAACGCGGCGCGGTCGGGCTCATCGTCTATTCGGACCCGCAGGACGACGGGTACTTCCGGGGCGACGTGTATCCCCAGGGCCCGATGCGGCCGGCCGGCGGCATTCAACGCGGCAGCATGATGAACGGGAACGGTGATCCCACGACGCCTGGATGGGCGTCCGTGGAGGGCGCCCGGCGCGTGCCGGAAGACTCGCTCGACCTGCCGCGCATCCCCATCCTGCCGATGAGCTACGGAAACGCACGCCGCTTTCTCGAGCCCCTCGCGGGGCCCTCCGTGCCGCAGAGCTGGCAGGGCGCGCTCCCGTTCCGCTACCACGTGGGTCCCGGGCCGGTGCGGGCCCGGCTGCACGTCAAGACCGAGCGGGGCGCGCGGGCCTTCCACAAGATCTGGAACACGTTCGGCATGATCCGCGGCGAGCGCTGGCCCGACGAGTGGGTCGTCGTCGGGGGGCACCGGGACGCGTGGAGCCCCGGCGCGCGCGACAACGTGAGCGGCACGGTCTCCGTGCTCGAGGCCGCCCGCGCGTTCGCGAGTCTCGCCCGCGAGGGCGCACGCCCGGCGCGTACCGTGATGTTCGCGACCTGGGACGCCGAAGAGTGGGGGTTGATCGGCTCGACGGAGTGGGTGGAGGAGCTCGAGGATTCGCTGCGCGCCCACGTCGTCGCCTACATCAACGAGGACGGCACATTCTCGGGTCCCAACTTCAGCGGCGCCGGCTCGCCGTCACTCAAGCCGCTGTTCCGCTCCGCCGCGCGTGTCGTCCCCGATCCCACCGGCCCGGGCAGCGTATACGACGTCTGGCTGCGCCGCCAATCCGGGGACACGACGGCGCTGACCTTCGGCAACCTGGGTGGCGGCTCCGACTTCGCCGGATTCTATCATCATCTCGGGATCCCATCGGGCGGCATCGGGTTCGACGGTCCGGACGGGATCTATCACTCGATGTACGACTCCTACGACTGGATGGCGCGCTTCGGCGATCCCGCCTACACGGCGCATCGCGCGGGCGCCCAGCTCGTCGCCGTGATCCTCGGCCGCCTCGCCAACAGCGAGCTGCTGCCGCTCGACTACGTGACGTTCGGCACCGAGATGAACGCGCTCGTCGCGCAGCTCGATTCCGGCGTCGCGCGAAAGCAGTGGCAGGCTACGGTCAGCACGCAACCGCTCAAGGATGCGCTCGACCGTTTCACCGCGGTCGCTCGCGCATTCGCCGCAGCGCGCGACAGCGCGCTCGCCCGGCCCGGCGGGCTGGATGCCGGCCGCGCGGAGCGCGCCAACCGCGCCCTGATGCAGGTCGAGCGCCGCCTTACCCGGCCCGAGGGACTGGCGAGCCGTCCCTGGTTCCGGAGCCTGCAGTTCGCGTCGGACGTGGACAACGGGTACGCCACCATGGCGTTTCCGACCGTGAACGAGGCGATCCGCTATGCGGACGCCGCGACGGCGACCCGAGAGCTGACCGACCTCGCGAGTCGAGTGGACCAGGCCCGCGCGGCGCTCGTCGAGGCTGCGGCCGCGCTGCGATAGCGTAGATTGTCCGTAACCGGGAGACATGCATGATAGAGACCAGCGATCGGATGCGCATCGTCGTCTACTACGCGATCTGGGCCACCATCTGCGCGGCAGTGGCCGGGATCGTCGTAACCTTGATTCACGCTTGGTTCTTCAGTTACAACCCCGGCAAGTCGGCGTTGATGGAGACTCTCTTCGGGGGGATGGTGACGGCGCTGGCTATCGCGGCGGGGCAGGGCGCCGTAGCGCTGTTTACGGGAAGCCTCTTGGCCCGGCTCGGACGGACCCTCCAGTACACCGTGCTTCTGGGCCTCGGCATCGGCCTCTTCGATTTCGTGATGTACTTCCTGCAGATGGCCGTACCGGCAACGGAGCTCGGCTGGGTGCCCGATATCATCATCTTGGTGGCGGCGACGGCGCTGATCACCGCGGCTGGAGCGCGCCGAGGGGCGGGTACGGGGGCAGAGGCGGGGGCGGGAGCGGGAGCGGGGGCGGGGGCTACAACTTAGGAAGCGTTATTCCCTTCTGCGACTGGTACTTCCCCTTCTTGTCCTTGTAGGAGACCGCGCATTCGTCGCCCTCGTCGGCGGTAAAGAACAGCACCTGGGCGATCCCCTCGTTCGCATAGATCTTCGCGGGCAGTGGCGTCGTATTCGAGATCTCCAGCGTCACGTAGCCTTCCCATTCCGGCTCGAACGGCGTGACGTTCGTGATGATGCCGCAGCGGGCGTACGTGCTCTTCCCGACACAGATCGTCAGCACGTTGCGGGGGATGCGGAAGTACTCGACGGAGCGCGCCAGGACGAACGAGTTGGGCGGGACGATGCAGACGTCGCCCGTGAACTCGACGAATGACTTCGGATCGAAACGCTTGGGATCCACCACCGCCGAGAGGGCGTTGGTGAAGATCTTGAACTCGGGCGCGACGCGCATGTCGTAGCCGTACGAGGACACGCCGTAGGAGATCGCGCCCTGCCGGACCTGCGCGTCGGCGAATGGCTCGATCATCCCGTGTGCTTTTGCCATCCGCGTAATCCAGCGATCGGACTTGATGGACATGGGGGCGCAATGTAACGGTGGCACCGTCACTTACGCCACTCGATTCGGTTGACAACCCTTTGGGCCGGGCATAGCTTCCAGCAACCCTAGTGAATTTTTTCACGAGCGCGATGCAGCCCTACGTCCCGTTCCTGATGCTGTTCGGCCTGGCCGTCGTCGCCGCGGCGACGATGATCCTGGGGTCGCATTTCTTGGGGCCGCGCCGGCCGACGGACGTCAAAGAGCGCCCCTACGAGAGCGGCATGCCGCCGCTCGGCACGGCCCACGAGCGATTCTCCGTCAAGTTCTATCTCGTCGCCGTGCTGTTCATTCTCTTCGACATCGAAACGGTCTTCTTGATCCCCTGGGCCACGATCTACCTGTCCGGCGGCGGGCAGGGCACGGTTTCCACGGGGTTCCTGCTCGTCGAAATGCTGGTGTTTCTCCTGATCCTGTTCGTGGGTTACGTCTACGTATGGAAACGCGGCGCATTCCAGTGGGACTAAAAGGCGTCGAACAGAGGCGTCTAACAAGAACGTCTAGCAAAGACGTGTAACGAAGTCGTTTGACGCAGGCGTTCGACGCAGTTGTTCGACGATTCTCTTCTACGTTGTTTTGAGGTTTATGAAACGAGTCGGCGAAGTCCAAAGCTCGAATTACCTCCTGTCCAAGTTCCAGGACCTCGTGGACTGGGCCGTCAATTCGTCACGCGCCAACTCGCTCTGGCCGATGCCGTTCGGCACCGCCTGCTGCGCCATCGAGTTCATGGCCACAGCCGCCAGCCGCTACGACTTCGCCCGCTTCGGAATGGAGCGCCAGGCGTTTTCCCCCCGCCAGGCGGACGTGCTGATCTGTGCTGGCCGGCTGCCCTTCAAGCTGGCGCCCGTCATCCGCCGCATTTACGACCAGATGCCGCAGCCCAAGTGGGTGATTTCCATGGGCGCCTGCGCCTCGACCGGCGGAATCTTCGACAACTACGCGATGGTGCAGGGGATCGACACGATCGTTCCCGTGGACGTGTACGTGCCCGGCTGCCCGCCGCGTCCAGAGGGGCTCCTGTACGGCGTCCTCCTCCTTCACAAGAAGATCAAGGGTGAGTCGCTGTTCGACGCCGTCCGGCGCCGCGACGAGCAGCCGCTCGACGACAAGGGCCTGCGTCTCCCGCCCGAGACGATCGACGAGCTTTCGGAGCCGTTCGGCAACTCCGTCCACCAGTTTCGCTCGGCGTGACCTCCGCGCTTCCTCCGGTCGCTCCCGCCGAGACGCTGCGGGCGGCGTTCGGCGCCGCCATCGGGCGGGCCGAAGTCGCGCGCGACGGGGAGCCGGTCGTCTACGTGGCGCGCGAGCGGCTGCTCGCGGTGATGACCTGGCTCAAGGAGACCCCCGAGCAGCAGTTCGACTACCTCGTGGACGTCACCGCGATCGAATTCCGCGATCGCGAGCGCCCGCTGGAGGTGGTGTATTTCCTCCGCTCGCTCACCCGGCGCGCCGACCTGCGCATCAAGGTGGAGCTCCAGCCCTCCGACGAGCTGGTCGTGGATTCGGTGTGGGGCCTGTGGCACGGCGCTGATTGGCTGGAGCGCGAGGTCTACGACATGTTCGGGATCACGTTCCGCGGGCACCCCGACCTGCGGCGGATCCTGATGTGGGAGACCTACGCGGAGGGCTACCCGCTCCGCAAGAGTTTTCCGCTGCGGGGCCGGTTCTCGCGCGCCGAGCAGGTGCGCCAAGCGCTCAACGCGAATCCTGAAGCCCACTACTCCCTGGAAGAGCTGTCCATCGCCGAAGCGGGGGGCGACTTGCCCGACGACATGCGGGATCGCCTGCGCCGTGGCGAGCGCGGCACAATCCCGGACTCCGAATGAGCAAGCGCACCCTGGAGCTCGAGCTCGCGACCCCCGGTGTAGACGCCGAGGGCCGGCCCGCGCGTATTCCCCTCACGACGCTCCGCGAAGGGGAGGAGCGGGAGCCCGACCTCAGCGGCGAGCACCAGCTCGTCAACATCGGCCCGCAGCATCCCGCCACGCATGGCGTGCTGCGGCTCGTGGTGGAGCTCGACGGCGAGACCGTCGTCCGGTGCATCCCACATCTCGGCTACCTGCATTCCGGATTCGAGAAGCTCGGCGAGTACCGGCACTACAACCAGATCATCCCGCTCACCGACCGGACCGACTACCTCTCGCCCATGGCCAACAACGTCGGGATGGCGATGGCGGCCGAAACACTGATGGGCATCGCGATCACGCCCCGCTGCACGGTGCTGCGCGTGATCGCCTGCGAGATGAGCCGCATCATCTCACACATGGTGTGGCTGGGCACGACCTCCATCGACCTGGGCGCCTTCACGCCGTTCCTGTGGGCCTTCCAGGAGCGGGAGCGGATTTACGACCTCCAGGAGATGTGGACAGGCGCGCGGCTCACCACCAGCCTGACCCGCGTGGGCGGCTTGATGGCCGACATTCCCGACCGCTTCGTCGAGCGGCTGCGCCACTTCACGCAAACGTTCCCCAAGACGCTCGCGGAGATCGACCGCGTGCTCACGCGCAACGCCGTGTGGGTGGGCCGCACACAAGGCATCGGCGTCCTCTCCGCTGCCGAGGCGATCAACCAGTCGCTATCCGGTCCGATGCTGCGCGCCAGCGGCGTCGCCTACGACCTGCGCAAGGACAAGCCGTACCTCGGTTACGAGACCTATGATTTCGAGGTGCCCGTCGGCGAGCACGGTGACGTCTACGACCGCTATCTCGTTCGCCTCGAAGAGTGCCATCAAGCGAACCGCATTCTCGAGCAGGCGCTCGACCGGCTGCCCGATGGCCCGATCAACGTGGACGATCCGCGCGTCATTCTGCCCTCCAAGACGCGCGCCATGAGCGACATGGAGGCGATGATCTTTCATTTCAAGCAGGTGATGGAGGGTGTGAAGGCGCCGGTCGGCGAGGCCTACGTGGGCATCGAGAATCCGAAGGGCGAGCTCGGCAACTACTTCGTCTCCGACGGAACGGCGAAGCCGGTGCGCTGGCGGATCCGGCCGCCTTCGTTCATCAACCTCTCGGCACTCCCGCAGATGGCCGAGGGCCATTTGCTCTCGGACCTGATCGCCATCAACGCATCGGTGGATATCGTGATGGGTGAGGTGGATCGGTGAGCGCGCCGCGCACCGGGTCTCCGTCGCACGCTGCGGAGCAGATCGAAGAGTACCGTCCCGTGTTCGCGGGCAAGGTGCTGGACGAGCTGCAGACCGTCCTCCAGCGCTACCCCAACAAGCAGGCGGCCCTGCTGCCCGCGCTCTGGCTCGTGCAACGCGAGCGGGGGTGGATCTCCGACCGCAACATGGCGGAGGTGGGGGAAGTGCTCGGCGTGACGCCGGCGTATGTGAAGGGCGTGGTGACGTTCTACACGATGTATCACCAGCACCCCGTCGGCAAAAACTTCGTGCAGGTCTGCACGACGTCGCCGTGCAACATTTGCGGCGCCGAGGGGGTGGTGAAGGCGTTCCTCGAGCAGACCGGCGCGGGCGACCCGGGAGCGGTCAGTCCGGACGGCAAGTGGACGATCGTGGAAGTCGAATGCCTGGGGGCCTGCGGATTTGCGACGCCCGTCTTGGTCAACGACGACTTCATCGAGAACGTGACTCCGGAGAAGGTCCCGGACATCGTGAAGAAATACCGCTAGCGCCATGGGCTACCCTCACAAGCCGCATCCCAAGGAAACCGTCGTCCTCTCGCAGCACTTCGGGGACGCCGACGCACGCACGTACAAAGGGTGGGTGAAGCGCGGCGGCTACGAGGCGCTGGCCCAGGCCCTGAAGATGCAGGCGGGGGAGGTCGTGGAGGTGGTGAAGGAATCCGGGCTCCGCGGGCGGGGCGGCGCCGGATTCCCCACCGGGCTGAAATGGTCCTTCATGCCCAAGGAGAAAAAGAAGCCGCACTACCTCTGCGTGAACGCCGACGAATCCGAGCCCGGCACGTTCAAGGATCGCGAGATCATGCGCTGGACGCCGCACGCCCTGCTCGAGGGCACCGCGATCGCGGCGCACGCCATTCAGGCGGAGGTCGCCTACATCTACATCCGCGGCGAGTTCACCGAGCCGTGGACGATCATGGAGAAGGCGCTCGCCGATGCCGCCGCCGCCGGCGTGTTCGGCACGATCAAGGTCTATCTCCACCGCGGCGCCGGAGCCTACATCTGCGGCGAAGAAACCGCGATGATGAACTCGATCGAAGGCAAGCGCGGCAACCCCCGGATCAAGCCGCCCTTCCCGGCGGCGGCCGGCCTCTTCGGGATGCCGACGACGATCAACAACGTCGAGACCCTGGCCGCGGTGCCCCATATCCTGAAGCGCGGCGCGGCGTGGTACAAAGGACTCAGCCTCTCGAACGCCAAGAGCACGGGCACTAAGCTGTTCTCGGTGTGCGGCCACGTGCAGCGGCCCGGCAACTACGAAGTGACCATGGGGTTCCCACTCAAGGACGTGCTGTACGACATGTGCGGTGGCCCGCCCGCCGGACGCACGATCAAGGCATGCATCCCGGGGGGCTCGTCGGTGCCGATCCTGAACCGAGAGGAGACGGAGGCGTGCCTGCTCGATTACGAGGGCGTCGTCGAGAAGGGCTCCATGCTGGGCTCGGGCGGCGTGATCGTGTTCGACGACTCAGCCGACATGGTCTATCAGATCATGCGCCTGGCGCGCTTCTATGCCCATGAGTCGTGCGCGCAATGCACGCAGTGCCGTGAAGGGACGGCGTGGACCACCAAGATTCTCGAGCGCATCCTCACGGGGCAGGGGAAGACCCAGGATCTCGACCTCCTCCTCGACCTCTCGGAGAACATGACGGGGAAGACGATCTGCGTGCTGTCCGATTCGTGCGCGGCGCCGGTGGTGAGCGGGATCAAGAAGTTCAAGAGCGAGTTCGAGGACTACATCGCGGGCAAGCGGAAGCCCGTCATGGTCGCGTGAGGCTGACGGCTGATGGCTGACGGCATGATCAACCTGACTATCGATGGAGTGCCGGTCTCCGTTCCACCGGGCACGCTGCTGATCGAAGCCGCCAAGCAGGCCGGCGTCCTCGTCCCGCACTACTGCTACCACCCCGGCCTGCCGGTCGCGGGCGTATGCCGCATGTGCCTGGTGGAGGTCGAAAAGGCCCCCAAGCTGCAGATCGCCTGCGCGACGCCGGTCGCCGAAGGAATGGTGGCGAAGACGCAGACGACCGAGGCGAAGGACGCGCGTCAGGGCGTGCTGGAGCTGCTGCTCATCAATCATCCGCTCGATTGCCCGATCTGCGATCAGGCGGGGGAGTGCGAGCTCCAGGACTTCGTGTTCCAGGAAGGCCGGCCCGCGACACGCTACGCGGAATACGCGAAGCGGTTCAATCCCGTCGAAGATTTCGGCCCCGACGTGCTGTACGTGCCGAACCGCTGCATCCTGTGCACGCGCTGCGTCCGCTTCATGGAAGACGTGGCGCAGGAGCCGGTTCTCAACGTCTCCGAGCGCGGCGACCGCGCCTTCATCGGCATCCATCCCGAGGCACGGCTCGACCATCCCTGGGCCGGCAACGTCGTGGACCTCTGTCCGGTCGGCTCGCTCCTCTCCAAAGACTTCCTCCACAAGGCGCGGGCCTGGGAGCTGGATAAAACAGCCTCGATCTGCACCGGCTGCTCTCAGGGCTGCAACATTACGCTCGACACTCGCGACGAGGTGGTGGTCCGCGTGCGCCCGCGCCCGAACCTCGATGTGAACCGCTACTTCATCTGCGACCACGGCCGCTCGCATTACCGCTGGATGAACCGCGGCGACCGGATCGAAGCGCCGCTGGTGCGCCAGGATGGCGAGCTCAGGGCAACGGACTGGGATGAAGCGCTCGATCGCGTCGTCGCCATCCTGCGCGGCGCCGCCGAAGGCCGCAAAGCAGTGGCACTCGTATCCCCCGGCGCCTCGACCGAGGCGCTGGCCCTGGCCAAGCGGCTCCTCGCCGGGGGGGGGTTCGACTGGACCGGCGCGTTTCAGGTCGTGATGGGTGAGGAGGCACCGCTCGCCGGCGTCCCGAACCTCGCGCTCCGCGCCGAGCGCGCTCCCAACGCGACGGGGGCCGAGCGGCTCGGCTACACGCGCGAGTACGCCGCGGCCGTCGCCGCCGCGCAAACGGCCGCGGTGGTGCTGGTGCTCGACGACCCCGATTGCTCGGTCGCCACGCACGGGGCTCTCATCTACCTGGGAACGGTGCTCGGCCCCGACGCGCCCTGCCGGTCGGCCGACGTGGTCCTGCCCGTCGCCAACGTGGCCGAGGAAGAAGGCACGTTCGTGAATCGCGATGGACGCGAGCAGCGCTACTTCCAGGCCAAGCCGGCCCCGGGGATGGCCCAGCCGGCGGCGTGGGTGCTCGGCGAACTGGTGGCGGCGATGGGACTGGCAGAGGTGTCGTGAGCTTTTTCCTGATAGCCTCGGCGATCAAGGTCTTCCTCGTCTTCAACCTCATCATGGTGGGCGTGGCGCTGCTGACGTTCGCCGAACGGCGGATCTGCGCCTGGATGCAGGACCGCCTGGGCCCGAATCGCGTGGGGCCGCAGGGCATCCTCCAGCCGGCGGCCGACGGCCTGAAGAACTTCCTCAAGGAAGAGACCTCGCCGGCCATGGCCGACAAGGCGCTGTTCACGCTCGCGCCGCTGATCTCGTTCGTGCCCGCGCTGCTCACCTTCGCGGTGATTCCGTTTGCGTCGCCACTGCCGACCAAGTGGGGCGTCGTGCCGATGGTCGTGGCCGACTTGCCGGTCGGCTTCCTCTATATCCTCGCGATCAGCTCGCTCGGCGTGTACGGAATCGTGCTGGCGGGATGGTCGTCCAACAACAAGTACGCGCTGCTGGGCGGGCTCCGGGCCTCGGCGCAGATGATCTCCTACGAGATTGCGCTCGGAATGAGCACCGTGGCGGTGCTGCTGCTCGCGGGGAACGTCACACTCTCGCACGTCATCGCGCAGCAGCAGCAGAGCCTCTGGTTCGTGATCCCGCTGACGGTGGCGTTCCTGATCTTCTTCATCAGCGCGTTCGCCGAGACGAACCGGTTGCCGTTCGATCTCCCCGAGGCGGAAGCCGAGCTGATCGCCGGCTATCACACCGAGTACAGCGCGATGAAGTTCTCGATGTTCTACATTGCCGAGTACTCCAACATGGTGACTGCGTCGGCGCTGATGGCGACGCTGTTCTTCGGCGGTTGGGACATCCCGTTCACCACCTGGGACTCGACGGGCGACCCCAGTGTGCTGAAGACGCTCGCGACCCTGGCGGCATTCGGCGCCAAGACGAGCGCCTTCCTGTTCACGTTCATCTGGGTACGGTGGACCCTGCCGCGTTTCCGTTATGACCAGCTCATGGCGCTCGGCTGGAAAGTTCTGCTGCCGCTCGCCCTCATCTATATCACGGTGCTGGCGACGGCCATCTGGTACCTCCGCGAGCGGCTGGGCTGGGAATACGGACCCGGGATGGCCTGGGCGCTCGGCGGCGTGAATCTCGTCATGCTGGTCGCGCTCGTGTGGTGGCTCGACCGCGGGCGGATCATCTCGGGCTCCGTCAGCGAGGAGGCGGCCTGATGGCGATCGGCGTGAAGGTGATGAAACGGCCGACGCGGGAGACCTCGTACCTGCGCGCCACGCTGAAGGGGATGGCGCTGACCTTCAGCCACCTGTTCCGGCCCAAGGTCACGATGCAGTACCCTGAGGAGAAGTCCTCCAAGGACTGGACGCTCTCCTCGCGGTGGCGCGGCACCCATCGGATGCTCACCGACGAGCAGGGACGCGCCAAGTGCGTCGCCTGCGGTCTGTGCCCGCAGATCTGTCCGGCGAACTGCATCAAGCTGGTCCCCGGGGAAGACGAGGAAGGGAACCGCTATCCCCTGATCTACGAGATCGACGAGTTCCGCTGCGTCTTCTGCGGCTACTGTCAGGAGGTCTGTCCCGAGGAGGCGATCCACGTGGGCGTGCACTACGAGAACTCGGAGTACTCCCGCGACCGGTTCGTCTATGACCTCGAGCGCCTGAGCGCGCAAACGCATCCCGTCTCGACCCTCTGGGACCCGTCCGACCCGAAGGGCGAGTAGGCTTCCGTGATCCTCACCTTCTTCTGGATCTTCGGCGTCATCGCGATGGGGAGCGGGCTCTTGTGCATCACACGCAAGAGCCCGGTGGCCAGCGCGCTGTGGCTGGTCGTGACGCTGTTCGCCCTGGCGGCGATGTACGTCCTGCTCGACGCGCAGTTCATCGCGGCGCTGCAAGTGCTCGTCTACGCCGGCGCCATCATGGTGCTGTTTCTCTTCGTCATCATGCTGCTGAACCTCGGGCGGCCGGGTCCCAGCGACATCAAGGGACCGATCGGCGTCGTGATCGCGGTGGTGCTGGCCGGCGGGCTCCTGTTCCAGCTGCGCGTCCTCGGCGAAGCCGCGCCGCCGGAGGCGATCCAGCTGCCGCCGGGCACCGTGGCCGCCGTACAGCAGCGCGAGGGCATGGTCGCCGCCGTCGCGGGCCCGCTGTTCGACACGTATCTCGTTCCCTTTGAAATCGCGAGCCTGCTGCTGCTCGCCGCCATCGTGGGCGCCGTCGTGCTCGCCAAGCGGAAACTCTAGGATGCTGCTCGGTCCGGCCCTCGCCATCTCCGCGGTGCTGTTCACGCTGGGGGTCGCGGGCGTGCTGCTGCGCCGCAACGCCATCGTGATCTTCATGTGCGTCGAGCTCATGCTCAACGCGGTGAACCTGACGTTCGTGGCGCTGGCGCAGCGGTTGGGCGTGGGCGGGCAGGTGTTCGTCTTCTTCGTCATGGCGGTCGCGGCGGCGGAAGCGGCGGTCGGGCTGGCGATCATCCTCGCCGTCTACCGGCACAAGCAGTCGGTCAGCCTGCAGAACATGAACCTCCTCAGAGACTGATGACCGGCACGGCGGTGGATCTCATCTGGCTCGCGCCAGCGCTCGCGCTGCTCGGCTTTGGGCTCAACGGCGTTCTGGCGTTGTGGCGCCCCGCGGCGAAGACCCTCGTCTCCGTCATCGGGGTCGGCGTGCTGCTCGCCGCGTTCGCGGTGTCGGTCGCCGTGTTCCGCGGATTCGCCGCGCTCGGCGCCGAGGCACCCGTCGTGTTCCAATATTGGTCCTGGATGCCCGTTGGGTCGTTGCAGGTGGACGTCGCGTTCCAGGTGGACCGGCTCTCGACGATCATGCTGCTCGTCGTTACGGGCGTGGGCTCGCTGATTCATCTGTTCAGCGTCGGCTACATGAGGCAAGATCCGGGCTACGCGCGCTATTTCTCCTACCTGAACCTGTTCGTCTTTTTCATGCTGGTGCTGGTGCTCGGCGCGAACTTCCCGGTGATGTTCGTGGGGTGGGAAGGGGTCGGGCTCTGCAGCTACCTGCTGATCGGCTTCTGGTTCACCGAGAAGGTCAACGCCGACGCCGGGCGCAAGGCGTTCGTCATGAATCGGATCGGGGACTTCGGGTTCCTCGTCGCGATGTTCATGATCTTCTGGGCCACGGGCTCGCTCGACTTCGGCGCGGTGTTCTCCCGCGCTCCCACGACCTTGGCCGCGGGCGGCAGCGCGATCACCTGGATCACGCTGTTTCTGTTTCTGGGTTGCGCGGGGAAGTCGGCCCAGATCCCCCTCTACACCTGGCTCCCCGATGCCATGCAGGGCCCGACCCCCGTCTCGGCCCTGATCCACGCGGCCACCATGGTGACCGCGGGCATCTACCTCGTGGCGCGCTGCAACGTCCTGTTCGCGCTGGCGCCTATCTCGGGAGCGGTGGTGGCGGGGGTGGGCGCGGTGACGGCGCTGTTCGCGGCGACGATCGCCCTGAAGCAGTGGGACATCAAGCGCGTGCTCGCGTACTCCACCATCTCCCAGCTCGGCTACATGTTCGTCGGCGTCGGGACCGGTGCGATAGCGGCGGGCATGTTCCATCTGACGACGCACGCCTTCTTCAAGGCGCTGCTGTTCCTCGGCTCCGGCAGCGTCATCTACGCGATGCATCACGCCTACCACGCGACGCACGCGCACGCGGACGCGCAGGACATGCGGAACATGGGCGGGCTGCGGCGCTACATGCCGTGGACGTGGGTGTTGATGTGGATCGCCACGCTGGCGATTGCGGGGATTGCGCCGCTGTCGGGGTTCTTCTCCAAGGACGAGATCCTCGGCGCGGCGTTCGCCCGCGGCACGGTACAGCCGGTCTGGCTCGTGTTCTGGGGTCTCGGTCTCGTGACAGCGCTGCTGACCGCGTTTTACATGACCCGGCTCATGCTGTACACGTTCCACGGCCCAAACCGGGCGGGGGAGAAGGAGCAGGCGCATCTGCATGAGGCGCCGTGGATCATGACCGGCCCGCTCGTCGTGTTGGGCGTGCTGTCGGCGGCCGGCGGCTTGCTCAACGTGCCCGAGCTGTTCCACGGCAATGCGTGGCTGGAGCACTGGCTCGAGCCCGTCACGCGGGCCGGCGCGGCGCTGCTCCCCGAGACCCACTTGTCCCACACGACGGAGTGGATCCTCGTGGGCGTGGCGGTCGCCGTCGCGGTAACGGGCATCGTGGGCGCTTGGCGCCTTCTCAAGCCGGAGGCGCTCGTACCGGCGCGTCTCGCGCCCCCGGAGCGCGGGTTCGCGAGGGTGCTGCGCAACAAGTGGTACGTGGACGAGATCTATGACCGGCTCATCCTCCGTCCCATCGTGTGGTTCTCGCGCGAAGTCCTGTGGAAGCGGATCGATCAGCGCGTCGTGGACGGCGCTGCGGTCAACGGGGCGGCGCGCGGCGTCCGGGCCCTGGGGTGGGCCAACCGCTGGCTACAGACGGGGCAGGTGGGTGTCTACGTCGCCCTGTTCGTACTCGGCGTACTGTTGATCCTGTGGCGGGCCACGAGCTGATGTACGCGCGCTGGGTGCTCACCGCGCTGCTCGCCTGGCCGCTCGTGGCCGGGCTCCTCGTGCTCGTCCTCCCCGCCAAGTTGGCGAAGCACGTCGCCCTGTGGGCGAGCCTCGTCGAATTCGCGCTGTCGGTCCCGCTGTGGTGGGCGTTCGCGCCGGACGGCGGGATGCAGTTCGTAGCCGACCATGCCTGGATCGCCGCGTGGGGGATCCGCTACACCGTCGGACTGGACGGCATCTCGCTGTTCCTGGTGCTGCTCACGACGTTCCTGATGCCGCTGTCGGTGTTGGGCAGCTGGAGCTACATCACCAAGCGCGAGCCCGCCTTCTATTCGCTGCTGCTCGTGCTGACGACGGGAATGATCGGCGTCTTCGTCGCGCTCGATCTCTTCCTCTTCTACGTGATGTGGGAAGTCATGCTCATCCCGATGTACTTCATCATCGGGGTGTGGGGCGGCGAGAACCGGCTGTACGCCGCGATCAAGTTCTTCATCTATACGATGTTCGGCTCGCTGCTCATGCTCGTGGCGATCCTCGTGCTGTACCTGCACGCCGGCCGCATTACCGGGATCTACTCATTCAGTTACGCCCACATCCTGAGCCAGGTGGGTGGGCTCGGACCGGGCGCGTGGTGGCTGTTCGGCGCCTTCTTCCTGGCCTTCGCGATCAAGGTACCGCTGTTCCCGTTCCATACCTGGCTGCCGGACGCGCACGTCGAAGCCCCGACGGCCGGGTCCGTGATTCTCGCCGGCATCCTGCTGAAGATGGGGACGTACGGTTTCCTGCGGTTCGCGCTGCCCTTCTTCCCGGCGGTGGCGCTGGACCAGACCGTCCAGCTCGTGATCGTGGTGCTGTCGCTGATCGGGATCATCTATGGCGGCCTGGTCGCGATGGTGCAGCCCGATTTCAAGAAGCTGATCGCGTACTCGTCGGTGGCGCATCTCGGGTTCGTCATGCTGGGCATCTGGGCGCTCACCCTCCAGAGCGTGCAGGGGGCTCTGCTCGTGATGATCAATCACGGCATCTCGACGGGCGCGCTGTTCTTCCTGGCGGGAATGATCTACGAGCGCCGGCACAGCCGCTTGATCGAAGCGTTCGGCGGCATCGCGCGGGTGGTGCCGCTGTTCGCGGCCATTCTGACCGTCGTGTCGCTGTCGTCCATCGCCCTGCCGGGCACGAACGGCTTCGTGGGCGAGTTCCTGGTCCTGGTGGGCGCGTTCCGGACCTATCCGCTCGCGACGGCGCTCGCGACGACCGGGGTGATCATCGCCGCCGCGTACCTCCTCACGGCGCTGCAACGCATGATCTTCAATCCCCTCGACAAGCATGAGAACGAGAAGCTGACCGATCTGACGCCGCGCGAGCTGGCAGTGCTCGTACCGCTGCTCGTCTGCATCCTGTGGATCGGCGTGTATCCCAAGCCGTTCCTGCGGCGCATGGAACCCGCGGCGCGCCAACTGATCGAGCAGCTCCGTCCGGCGGGGGGGGGGACGCAAGGCCAGCAATGAGCCTGGATCCCTCGCTCTACAACGAGCTGCTGCTCGCACTGCTCCCCGAGATCGTGCTCACGGGCTGGGCGCTGGCGCTGCTCCTGTTCGTCGCCTGGCGTCACGACACCGTCCGCGATCTTCGGATCACGGGCTGGCTGACTCTCGCCGCCCTCGCCTCGACCGCCGTGGCCACGTGGTGGCTGTGGTGGAACCGCGCCGGCGTGCAGGGGCTCGCGGCGATGATCGCGGCGGACGACTTCCGCTGGGTCGCCGACTGGCTGTTCCTGGGCGCGGCGGCCCTGACGGTTCTGATCTCCTTCGCCTACCTCGAGCGGGAGCAGCTGCTCGCGCCCGAGTACTACGTCCTGCTCGTGTTCGCCACGCTCGGCATGATGATCATGGCGGCCGGGGCGGACCTGATGGTGATCTTCCTCGGTCTCGAGCTGATGTCGGTGGCGGTCTACGTGCTGGCCGGATTCGATCGGCGCCGTGCGCGTTCCGCCGAGGCCGCGCTCAAGTACTTCCTGCTGGGCGCGTTCGCCTCCGGATTCCTGTTGTACGGCATCGCGCTGATCTACGGGGCCACGGGGACCACGAACATCGGGCTTATCGGCGTGCAGGTCAGTCTCATGGAAGGACAGAGCGTGATGCTGCTGGCCGGACTGGCCCTGCTGCTGGTGGGATTCGCGTTCAAGGTGGCCGCGGTGCCGTTCCACATGTGGGCCCCCGACGTCTATGACGGCGCGCCCACCCCGGTCACCGCGTTTATGGCCACAGGTGTGAAGGCCGCGGCCTTCGCGGCGCTGTTCCGCGTGCTCGTCCAGGGGTTCGCCGACGTCCCAGCCTGGCGCGAAATCCTGTGGTGGCTGGCGGCGGTGACGATGGTCGGGGGCAACCTATTCGCGCTCGGGCAGCGGTCGCTCAAGCGCATGCTCGCGTATTCCTCGGTGGCCCACGCGGGGTACCTGCTGGTCGCTCTGGCGTCGGGCCGGGCTGCCGGCCTGTCCGCGTTCCTGGTCTATCTCGTCGCCTATACCCTGATGTCGTTGGGCGCGTTCGCCGTGCTCGCCGCCAAGGGGCGGGCCGGCGAGAGTGACGTGACGATCGACGATCTCGCGGGACTCGCGGCGCGCCGGTCCTGGCTCGCGTTCGCGCTGGCCGTGTGCATGCTGTCGCTCCTCGGGTTCCCGGGCACCGCGGGGTTCATCGGGAAGTGGTACATCCTCATCGCCGCCACCGGTGCGGGCCAAAATGCGCTTGCCGCCATCCTCGTCCTCGCGAGCGTCGTGTCGGCCGGCTACTATCTGCCCGTGATCATGGCGATATACATGAAGCCACCTCCCGAGCCGGTGGAATCCGCGCACGCGGACGTCCGCCTGGACCGGATCGCCAATGCCGCTCTGGCGGTCGTCGTGGCGGGCTTGCTGGTCTTCGGCGTCTGGCCCAACCGGCTGTTCGATCTCGCCAAGACCGCGGGCGACAGCGTGCGCCCGGCCGCAACGTTCACGCCCCCCCCGGCCCCCTCGCCCACTCCTACTCCAGCCCCGAGCCCGACGCCGGGGAACTGACGGCGGGAACGCCCGTGAAGCTCCCCGCGACAATCTTCCGGCAGTACGACATCCGCGGCACCGTGGGTGACCAGCTCACCCCGGCTGTGGCACAGGCGGTGGGCCAAGCCTACACCACCCTCGCCTGGGAGCGCTTGCGACCGTCGGGAGGGGGAGGGGGGGGGGGCCGCGCGCCGCGCATCGCCGTGGGGCGGGACAATCGCCCCTCGGGTCAGGCACTCGCCGCGGGTGTGAGGCAGGGGATCGCCGCCGCGGGCGGGGTGGCGGTCGATATCGGAGAGCTGCCGACTCCGGCGCTCTACTTCGCCACGAAGACGCTCGATGTGGACGGCGGCATCCAGGTCACGGGCTCGCACAACCCGCCCGAGTTCAACGGCTTCAAGATGGTGCTCGCCCACGACGCCATCTTCGGGGACGGTATTCAGCGCCTCTATCGTCTGATCGATACGGAACAGCTCATCACGAAACCCGGCGGTGCCATTGCCGCGCATCCCGGCGTGCTCACCGCGTACCGGGAAGCCATCGTCCAGCGCAATGCGCCCCTCGCTCGTTCGGTGAAAGTCGTGGTGGACTGCGGCAACGGCGTGACGAGTCTCGTGGCCGTCGAAACGCTCCGCCAACTCGGCGCCGACGTCGTCCCCCTGTTTGCGGAGTCCGACGGAACGTTCCCCCATCATCACCCCGATCCCACCGTCCTCGAAAACCTCCGCGACCTCCAGGCCGCGGTGCAGCGAGAGAAGGCCGAGCTGGGAATCGCGTTCGACGGCGACGGCGACCGCATCGGCGCCGTGGACGAGCGGGGCGAGGTGGTGCCGGGCGACCAGCTGCTCGTGCTGTTTGGGCGGGATCTGGTGCATCGCATGGGACCGGGCAAGCAGGTGATCTTCGACGTGAAGTGCTCCGCGGTGTTGCCCCAGATGCTGGAGCAGGCGGGCCTCGAGCCGGTCATGTGGAAGACGGGCCACTCGTTCGTCAAGCAGAAGATGAAAGAGGTTGGAGCGCCGCTCGCCGGAGAAATGAGCGGCCACATGTTTTTCGGGGGCGACTGGTACGGCTTCGACGATGCATTGTTCGCCGCGGCGCGCCTGCTCGCGTACGTGGCACGCGAGGGCGGGCCGTTGTCCCGTCTGCTGGCCGGTCTGCCGCGGACGTTCGCCACGCCGGAGCTGCGGGTGGACTCTCCCGACGAGGAGAAATTCGCCGTGGTGCAGCGCGCCGCCGAGCATTTCGCCGCGAAGTACCCCGTCTCGACGCTCGACGGCGTCCGGATCACGTTCCCGAAAGGTTGGGGACTGCTGCGCGCGTCGAATACGCAGCCCGTTCTTGTCATGCGCTTCGAAGCGGCTACCCCGCAGGCGCTCGCCGCCTACCGCGCCGAGGTAGACGCCTGGCTGGCCGCGAACCGCATCACACCGTGACACGCTCCGGTCGGCGGCGGCGGAGACTCTACCTGATCGCCGCCGGATTGCTCGTCGTCGCGCTGGTGGGCGGGCGCTGGCTGGCGGTGGAAACGGCCGAGCGGGCGTGGGACCGGACGTTTACGGGGGGCGAGGCGCTCATCGAAGCGCGGATGCTGGGCCGCCTGCTCCAGGCGCTCGTTTTCAGCTTCGGGACCGCGTGGGCCACCGGGAACCTTTTGATCGTGTACCGGGCCATCGGCTCGGTGCAGATGCCGCGCCGCCTCGGCGATCTGGAAATCGTCGAGGCGATCCCGCAACGGGTGCTGTTCGGCGTCACGATCGTGCTGGGGATCGTCATGGGCGTGCTCCTCTCCCTGGGGACCGGGGATTGGTGGCGGCAGGCCGTATTGGCGGCGGCGCCGCCGCGTTTCGGCGTCCTCGACGAGACGCTGCGACGCGATGCCGGTTACTACATCGGCGTCGTCCCGTGGCGGGCCACGCTGCAAAACCGCGCGCTCGTGCTGGCGGCCGCCGCGACCGCCGCGGTGGCGCTGCTCTACGTCGGGATTGGCTCACTGCGCCTCAGGCGCGGCCGCGTGCGCGCGACTGATTACGCGCGAGCGCATTGCGGAGTGCTCCTCGCCGGTCTCGCGCTCGTCATCGCGTGGGGAGCGGCGCTCGATCCGGCCGAGGTGGTGGCCGGATTACATGGCCCCGTCGACCAGGCGGCGCTCGCCGTGCGCGTGCCCGGGTCGGCGTTCGTCGCTGCGGTAGCCGTGGTGACCACCATCATCTCACTGCTTTGGGCCTGGCGCGATCGACCGACGCTGATTCTCGCCGGTTGGGCCGCCTTGCTGCTGACCCTGGTGGCGAGCTACGCGGTGGTTCCGGGCGTCGTGCGGGCCTCGGCGAACGGGGAGAGCGGGTCGCTGGCGCAGCGGCGTGCGAGGCTGGAGCGGCTCGGGTTCGATCTCACGGCGCTCGAGCGGCAAGCGCCTCCCGCGTTTCCGTCGGCAGAGGCCGCCGTCGGGGGTCTGCCGTTATGGGACGCGGCGCGCGTCGGCCTCGTTGCGGGCGCCCCGCCGCACGCCGTGGCGCTGCGCGCGCAGCGCCCCGGAGAACCCGGCTGGCTGATTGCTACCACCTCGACTCCCGCCGGTGCGCGGGTTGCGGTCGAGACCGATACCGGGCTGGCGATGCGCCCCGTGCCGCTCACCGACTCCGTGGTGCTGTTCGCTCCCGGGACGCTCGGCTTCACGGTGGCGTCCGCGGACAGCGCGCCCGCGTTGCGGCTCACCGGGGTTCCCATCGTCGGGGCGTGGCGGCGCTTCGCGCTCGCCTGGACGATTCAGGCGTGGGAATTCCTCCGCGCCGAATCGACGGGCCGCCTGCTGCTGTGGCGCCGCGACGTGACGGAGCGGCTGGAGAGCCTGGCGCCCTTCGCCCGCTTCGGGACGCCCGCACCGATGATCAAGGATGGGGCGCTCTGGTGGGTAAGCTGGGGGTACGTCGCGAGTGAGACCTTCCCCCTCACCCGACCGCTCGCGTGGCGCGACGGGGATGTGCGCTATCTGCGTGCCGGCCTCGTCGGCGCGGTCCGCGTTGCCACAGGCGAAACCCACGTCTGGCTCGCGCCGGGACACGACTCGCTGACCGCCGCGTGGGCGCGCCACTTCGACCCCCTCATCGAGCCGGCGCAGCGCCTCCCCGTGGAATTGCGCGCCCAGCTCGCGTACCCCGGGGAAGCCTTTCGCATGACCGTCGCGCAATTGGTGCGCGAGAGCGCCGATTCCGCTGGAGCGTCAGGCGGCTGGACCCTGCGCCCCCGTGTCCCGTTCGACCTCATCGCGCCCGCGCCCGGCACAGCGCGCTGGACGGGCGTGGGACTCGAGTCGGGGACGCTCGCTCCGAAGCAATTCGTGGGATTGGTCGCCGGGGCGATCACCGCGCAGGGCCCGCGGCTCTATTTCTGGCGGCCGGGCCAGCCCAAGCAGCTCCCCGGGGAGCTGGTCGGCTCATACCTGCTCCGGCCCGGCGAGCTGCGGATCTGGCCCGCCGCCGGCAATGTGATGACGCTGCAGGCGCAGTTTGTCGAACCCGCAGGGGTGAGCCCGCCCCCGCCACCCCGCGTCGCCCAGGTGTTTGTGTCGTTCGATGGTCGCGTCGGCAACGGGCCGACGGCGCGCGCGGCGCTGCGCGGGGGCGCGGTGCCTCCCGATACGAGTCTCGGCGCCCGTTGGGCGCGAGCCCGCCGCCTGGCGGCGCAGGCCGACTCGGCACTCGGCGCGGGCGATCTGGAGCTGTTCGGGCGCCTGTTCCGGGCTCTCGTGCGCGAGCTTGCTCCGTCCCCACGGCCCCGCTAGGTTGCGCCGCCGTGTCCACCCCGCCGGGAACGATCGTCGTGGCACTGGGAGGCAACGCCGTCGCACCTCCGGGCGAACAGCCCACGATCAGCAATCAGTTCCGCTACACCCGCGCCAGCCTCGCTCCCATCGTGGATCTCGCCGCGGCGGGGTGGCACATCGCGTTGGTGCACGGCAACGGTCCTCAGGTGGGCGATGAGCTGGCGCGCAACGAAATCGCCCGCGACCAGGTGGAGCCGCTGCCGCTCGGCGTGTTGGTGGCGGGGACGGCGGGATGGATGGGATACATGATCCAGCAGTCCCTGCAAAACGCGCTCGGCCGCGCGGGAGTCCAGCGCTCGGTCGTCACGCTCATCACCCAGACCCTCAGCGATGCCAACGACCCCAACCTGCGCACTCCGTCGAAACCCATCGGGCACGTCCTCGATCCCGTCCGCCAGGCGCGGCTCGAGGCGCGGGCGATTCCGGTGCGGGATGGACGGCGGCTCGCGCCCAGTCCCAAGCCGATCGGCATCGTGGAGCGCGACATGGTGCGGCATCTCATCGGGGCGGGGCACATCGTCATCGCGGGCGGAGGCGGCGGGCCGCCGGTCTACCGCGATGCCCGCCTCGGGCTCGAAGGGATCGACGCCGTCGCGGACAAGGATCGCGTCGCCGCGATCCTCGGGCGGGAAATCGGCGCGCAGGTATTGTTGATCCTGACGAACGTGGGCGCCGTGTATCGCGGCTACGGCACGCCGCACCAGGAAGCGATTCAGCGGCTCTCCCTCGCGCAGGCTGACCACCTGCTGACGGGCAAGGAGCTGGGCACCGGGAGCATGCGTCCCAAAGTCGAAGCCGCGGCGGATTTCGTGCGCGCGGGAGGCGAGCGCGCGATCATCGCCGAGCTGGCGGATGGGCTTGCGGCGCTGCGCGGCGAGGCGGGCACGACCATTACGAAGGAGCACGCGTGAACCTGCACGAGTACCAGGCCCGGGACATCCTGCGGCGGCATGGCATCCCTGTCCCGCCGGGGGAAGTGGCGACGACGTCGGCCGAAGCGCGGGCGATCGCCGCCCGCCTGGGGGGGGGGCGCGTGGTCGTGAAAGCGCAGGTGCACGCCGGCGGCCGCGGAAAGGCCGGCGGCGTGAAGCTCGCCAAGAACGCGGCCGAAGCGGACGCGGATGCCAAGGCGATCCTCGGCATGACGATCAAGGGCCTGACCGTCCACAAGGTCCTGATCGCGCCGGCGGCGGAGATCGCATCCGAGAGCTATCTGGGGATCATCGTAGACCGCGCGTCGCAGCGGCCGGTGTTGATGGTGAGCCCCGCCGGCGGCATCGACATCGAAGCGGTGGCGGCGAAGACGCCCGAGAGGATTCGTCGGCTCGCCGTCGATCCGCGCTACGGCCTGCTGCCGCACCAGGCGCTGGGCCTGGGGTTCTTCCTCTATCAAGACGTCGCGCAGGCCCGCGCCGCCGCCGACATCATGCAGAAGCTGTACACCGTGGTCTACGCGGTGGGGGCGTCGCTCGCCGAGATCAACCCGCTGGTCACGACGCCGGATGGCACCGTGCAGGCGCTCGACGCCAAGATCGCGATTGACGACAACGAGCTGGAGCGGCGGCCCGAGATCGCGGCCCTGCGCGACGTGTCGGCCGAGGCGCCGGAGGAGGTCGCGGCCCGGGAAGCCGGCCTCACCTTCATCAAGCTCGACGGCGATGTCGGCTGCTGCGTGAACGGCGCCGGACTCGCCATGGCGACCATGGATCTCGTGAAGTATTACGGCGGCGAGCCGGCCAACTTCCTCGACATCGGCGGCAGCTCGAATCCGCAGAAGGTCGTCAGCGCCCTGCGCATCATCACCGCGGATCCGCGGGTCAAGGTCATCCTCTTCAACATTTTCGGGGGGATCACCCGCGGCGACGATGTCGCGAACGGCATCGTCCAAGCCACTCGCGAGTTCACGTTGAAAGTGCCGATGGTGATCCGGCTCACCGGCACCAACGAGCGCGAAGCGATGGAGATCCTCAAGAAGGCCGGATTCTCCGCCCTGACGGACATGGATGAGGCCGTGAAGCAGGCCGTGGCCATCGCCAAACGGAAGGCCGCGTGAGCGTCTTCATCGATCAATCCACCCGATTGCTGGTCCAAGGCATCACGGGCCGCGACGGCTCATTCCATGCCAAGCAGATGATCGCGTACGGAACGAAGATCGTCGCGGGTGTGACGCCGGGCAAAGGCGGCCAGCGCTTCGAGGGCGTGGTGCCGATCTTCCACACCGTCGCCGCCGCCGTGGCCGAGACGCAGGCCAACACGTCGGTCATCTACGTCCCCGCGGCTGTCGCGGTCTCCGCGATCTTCGAAGCGGCCGACGCCGGGATCGGCTTGATCGTATGCATTACCGAGGGGATCCCGGTGCTCGACATGACTCGCGTGCTGCCGTTCGTGAACGAGCGCGGCGCCCGGCTCGTGGGCCCGAACTGCCCGGGCCTGATCTCGCCGGGCAAGAGCAAAGTGGGGATCATTCCGGGCAACATCTGCAAACCCGGCAACATCGGGATCGTCTCCCGCAGCGGCACCCTCACCTACGAGATCATCCACCAGCTCTCGACCCACGGGATTGGCCAGTCTACCTGTGTGGGCATCGGCGGGGATCCGCTCATCGGCACGAACTTCATCCACTGCCTGTCGGCCTTCCAGGGGGATCCCGAGACGGTGGCGATCGTGTTGATCGGAGAGATCGGCGGCACCGATGAGCAGCAGGCGGCCGAGTTCGTGCAGCGCAGCGTGACGAAGCCGGTCGTGGGATTCATCGCCGGGCAGACCGCGCCCCCCGGCCGCCGCATGGGGCACGCGGGCGCGATCATCTCGGGATCGTCGGGCACCGCCGCGGAGAAAATCGCCGCCCTCGAGCGGGCCGGCATCGGCATCATGAAACGCCCCGCCGACGTCGTTCCGCTCCTCAAGGAGCGGCTGTGAAGCTCCAGGACGTCGTCGAGCAAGCGCACGTGATCGTGCCGCTCGCCGCGCAGACGGTGCGGGAGGCGACGGAGCTGCTCGCGGAGCGCCTCGTGGCGAGCGGCGTCGTGACCGAACCCAAGCGCCTCAACGCGGTGATCCGGAATGCCTGGCCGGAGGATATGGTCAGCGTCGGCGAGCACGCCTTCCTCCCGCACTTTCGCAGCGAGGCGGTGCGCAAGCTCGCCACCGCCGTTGGCGTTTCCACCACGCCGATCCGCTGGGAGAAGGACCCCAACCGGACCGCGCGGATCGTGATCCTGATCGTGGCGCCGCCGCGCGAGACGCCGACCTACCTCCAGGTGGTGGGCGCCTTCGCGCGACTGCTGTCCGATCCCGCGACCGTGCTCGCGATGCTCGCCGCGAAGACGCCCGAGCAGCTGGCGCAGATCGGCGCGCTCCAGGCGGTCGAGCTCCCCAGCCACCTCGCCGTCCGCGACCTCATGACGCCGCAGGTGCTGTCCGCGCGGCCCGAGCAGAGTCTGGGCGACGTGGCTCGCCTGATGATGGAGAAGGACGTTCGCGCCCTGCCCGTCGTGGACGACAGTGGCGCACTCGTCGGCATGGTAACGCATCGCGAGCTCCTCAAGTACCTGATTCCGGACTATCTGCACCGCACCAAAAGCGGCAAGTTCCGCGCGCTTCCCGCCAACCCGGCGCCCGGGGCGGGCGCCGGCGATCCCAAGGCGCTGCCCGTGAAGGACGTGATGTCGCGCTCGGTGCTGTGCCTGTCCGAGGATCAGACGCTGACCGACGTCGCCAACCTGATGAGCAACAAGGACGTGGACCGCTTCCCGGTGGTGCGTGAGGGCGTGGTGGTGGGGTTTCTAACTCGGGCAGATTTGATCCGACGGCTCGTGGCAATGCCGTAACGTACAACGCCTCATAAGATTCCATGCTGACACTCGCGATCATCAAGCCCGACGCCGTCGCCGCGCGTAACGCCGGCAGGATCCTCGCTCATCTGGAAGGGGAGGGCTTCCAGATTCGCGCCGCGCAGCTGCTACGGCTGTCCCAGGCGCGTGCCGAGTCGTTTTACGAGGTCCACCGCAAACGGCCGTTCTTCCGGTCGCTGGTGACGTTCATGACGTCGGGCCCGGCCCTGGCGCTCGCCCTCGAGCGGGACAACGCCGTGGCGCATCTCCGTGAAGTCATCGGGGCGACCGACCCTGCGGAAGCCAAGGCCGGCACGATCCGGCGCCTGTACGCCCAGTCGAAGGAGCGCAACGCTATCCATGCGTCCGACTCTCCGGAAAATGCCGCGCGGGAAGTGGCGTTTTTCTTCCCCGCGCGCGATCTCATCTGAGTCTGTTGACGCAAGTCCCACAACGGTTTAGCTTCGCTCACCATGTTGCGCGTCGACCTGCGAGAGTTGGCCCGGGGGGGGGCCGGGGGGGCCGCCATCGAAACCCGGGGCGAACTGGCGCCTGGCGACCCGCTGTCCGCCGAGGTGGGCATCACGCTCCGGGAACCGGTGGTAGTGGGTGGGCGGTTGCAGGCCATCGGGGACGGGCGATTCTATTGGCACGGCACTCTGCGCACGGTGGTGCAGGGGGAGTGCCGGCGCTGCCTCACCCCCGTGGTGACCCCGGTCGCCGCGGATATCGGCGCGCTCTTCACGCAGGACCCGGCAGCCCTCGACGACCCCGATTCCTATGCGGTGGCGCCCGAGGCGACGGAAATCGATGTCACCGCCGCCGTCCGGGAAGAATTGCTGCTCGCGGCTCCGCGGTATGTGTTATGCCGGGATGACTGCCGGGGGCTGTGCCCGCGGTGCGGCCAGGACTTGAACGCCGGCCCCTGCGGATGCCCGCCGGCGGCGGATTTGCGGTGGCAGCCGCTCCAGGCTCTGAAAGACAAGCTTCGCTCCTAACCGAGGAACGATCGAAATGGCCGTCCCCAAGCGCAGAACCTCGAAGCGCAAGAAACGCGCGCGTCGCACCCACTACAAGGCGGTGCGGCCGACGCTGCAGCCCTGCCCGCGCTGCGGCGACATGAAGCAGCCCCATCGCGTCTGCCCGACCTGCGGCTACTACAAGGGCGAGCAGCGGGTGACCGTCGAGGACTAATGATCCGCATCGCGCTGGACGCGATGGGTAGCGACGGCGCCCCTCAAGTCGAAGTGGAGGGCGCGGCGCAGGCGCTGAAAGAGCTGCCCGCCGAATTCCAGGTGCAGCTCGTGGGACGCACCGCCGACATCGAGGCCGCCCTGGGGCGGGTTCCCGGTGTGGACCGCTCGCGGATGGAGATCATCGAGGCACCGGATGTCGTCGCCATGGGGGACAAGCCGCTCGCCGCGATCCGCAGCAAGCCGCACTCCTCGATCGCCGTTGGGCTCGGCCTCCAAAAGAAGAAGAAGTCGGACGGGTTCGTTTCCGCCGGGAACACCGGTGCAGTGATGGCGGCGAGTACGCTGCTCCTGCGGCTGCACTCCGGCGTCCAGCGGGCGGCGATCGCCGCGCCGCTCCCCACGGCCAGACAGCAGGCCTTGTTGGTGCTCGACGCCGGCGCCAACGTGGATTGCGACGCGCGCGAGATCGTGGGCTTCGCACACCTCGGGTCGGTATACGCACGGGATGTGTTGGGACAAGCCAACCCGACCGTGGGCCTCCTCAACATCGGCGAGGAAGACGAGAAGGGGAACGCGGTCGTTAAGGAAGCCCACCAGCTCCTCAAGCAGACCCCGGGGATCAATTACCTCGGCAATGTCGAAGGGCGCGACATTCCCGTGGGAGAGTGTCGCGGCCAGCCGCTCGACCTGGTCGTGTGCGACGGCTTCGTGGGCAACGTGGTGCTGAAATTCTACGAGTCGGCCGCCCGCGTCTTCGTGTCGCTCATGAAGCGGGAGATCCCCGACGTGCTGGCCCGCCCCGAGATGGGCAACGTCCTCAAAGTGCTCGATTACGCGACCTATGGCGGCGCGCCGCTCCTCGGGGTCCGCGGCGTCGTGATCATCTGCCACGGTGCCTCGCCCGCCAGGGCGATCAGGAACGCGATCCGCGTCGCGGTGCAGGCGGTGCGCAGCCATCTCTCCGACGACATCGCGGCCGAGTTCGCGCAAGGCAAGGTGCCTGCGTGAAGCTCTCCCGCCCGTTCGCCGAGCTCTGGGGCACCGGCAGCTATGCGCCGAAACGCGTCATGACGAATGACGAATTCAGCGGCATCCTCGACACCTCCGATCAGTGGATCCGCGAGCGCACCGGCATCCGCGAGCGCCGCATCTCCAGCAAGGAAGAGACGAACGCCTGCATGGGGAAAGCCGCGGCGTTGCAGGTCCTGAATGAGACCGGCCTCACCCCGCTCGACATCGACGCGATCGTGTACGCCACCGCATCTCCCGACCGCCTCCTCCCTTCCGCGGCCTGCGACCTGCAGTCCGTGCTCGGCGCGAAGAATGCCGCGGCGCTCGACGTGGGGGCAGCCTGCTCGGGCTTCGTGTACGCGCTGAGCGTCGCCGAAGCCCTGGTCGCGGCGCAGCAAGCGGAGCGTGTGCTCGTCGTTGCGGCCGAAAAGCTCACCAGCATCATGGATTGGACCGACCGCACCACGGCGGTGCTGTTCGGCGACGGCGCGGGCGCGACGATCGTGCGTCCCGTCCAGAGCGCCGCCGGGAACGGACGCGGAATCCTGGCCTCGTACCTGAAGTCGGACGGCACGCTGGCGGAGCTGCTGTACCGGCCCGGCGGCGGGGCGAGCCATCCGCCCAGTGAAGAGCTGCTCAAGGATCACAGCTACTACATCAAGATGGCGGGCCGCGAGGTGTTCAAGGCCGCCGTCCTGTCGATGGCCGACGCCTGCGACCACGCGCTGCAGCGCGCGGGACTCACCGCGACGGACATCGATCTCCTCATCCCCCACCAGGCAAACATCCGCATCATCGAAGCCACCGCGAAGCACGCGGGAGTGCCGATGGATAGGGTGTACGTGAACGTGGACCGGTTCGGCAACACGTCGGCCGCGTCCATCGCCATCGCGCTCGACGAAGCGGTCAAGACCGGCCGCCTGCAACCGGGCATGATCGTCATGCTCGTCGCCTTCGGTGCCGGCTTCACGTGGGCGAGCATGGTCGTGCGGTGGTAAGCACGATCTGGCTCTGCCCGGGGCAGGGCGCGCAAAAAGTCGGCATGGGGAAAGATCTCGCGGAGCGGTTTCCGGAGGCGCGCGACACGTTCGCCGCGATTGACGACGCGCTGGACGTGGCGCTCTCGCGTCTCATGTTCGAAGGTCCCGAGGACGAGCTCACGGCCACCCAGAACGCGCAGCCCGCGATCCTCGCGCACAGCGCGGCCGTATTCGCCGTCGTGCGCCCCAAGGTGAACGGTGCCGCGGTCGGGGCTGCGGGCCACTCGCTGGGCGAGTACTCGGCGTACGTGACGGCGAGCGCCCTGACCGGCCCGGAGGCGGCGAAGCTGGTGCGGCGCCGCGGTCAGCTGATGCAGAAGGCGGGGGACGAGCGGCCGGGAACGATGGCCGCGGTGCTTGGACTTGCCACGGCGGAAGTCGAAGCCGCGTGCGAGGAGTCGTCGCAGCAGGCGAGCATCGCGGTGGCGGCCAACGTGAACGCACCGGATCAGACGGTCATCTCCGGCGACCCCGACGCGGTGACCCGCGCCGGCGAGGCGTGCAAGAAGCGGGGCGCGAAGCGCGTCATTCCCCTCAAGGTCAGCGGCGCCTTCCACTCGCCGCTGATGGCACCGGCGGCCAATCATCTCCAGCTCGCGCTCGAGCGCGCGACGTTTCAGGATCCCCAGTTTCCGGTGATCGCCAACGCCACCGCCGAGGCCGTCAAAGACGCAAGCCGGGCGCGCCGGCTGCTCGCCGATCAACTCACCGCGGCGGTGCGCTGGGTGGAATGCATGCAGCACGCCGCCCGCGTGGGCGGCGAGGGCGCGCGGTTCGTGGAGATCGGACCCGGGACGGTGCTTGCCGGCCTCTTGAAGCGGATCGTCCCCGGGGCGAACGTGGTGAGCCTGGAGACGGCGGCGGACGTGACTCAATTCATGGAAGCAGCGTGAAGCTCGATCTGAGCGGAAAGGTGGCTCTCGTCACCGGGGGCACGCGGGGGATCGGGCTCGAGATCTGCCGGGCGTTCGCCGGCGCCGGCGCCCAGGTCGCGCTGTGCTCGCGCGACGGGACCCAGGCGGCGGAGGTGGCGAAGCAACTGGGGACCGAAGCGCGCGGGTACGCCTGCGACGTCGGCGTGGCGTCCCAGGTCGAGGCGCTGGCCAAGGCGGTGGACAAGGACTTCGGCCGGATCGACGTCCTGGTCAACAACGCCGGTTTCACCAAGGACAACCTGCTGTTCCTCCTGACTGAGACGGATTGGGACGCGGTGGTCAACACCAACCTCAAGGGCGCGTACCTGGTGACCAAGTACGCGGCCCGGGGGATGATCAAGCGCCGCTGGGGCCGGGTCATCAACATCACGAGCGTCGTCGGGCTGAACGGCAACAAGGGCCAGTCGAATTACTCCGCATCCAAGGCCGGGATGATCGGATTCACCAAGTCGGTGGCCAAGGAGTTGGCTTCGCGCAACGTGCTGGTGAACGCCGTGGCCCCCGGCTATATCGATACCGAGCTGACGCGGGGTATCTCCGCGGAAGCCAAGAAGTACCTGCTGGACAACATTCCGTTGGGACGGCTCGGGCAGGGGCCCGACATCGCGGGCGCCGTCCTCTTTCTCGCCTCCGACTTGGCCAGCTACATTACGGGACAGGTCCTGGTTGTCGATGGCGGGATGGTGATGTGAGCAGGCTCCCTTTTACCTTCGCTGAGGGTTACCCATGGCAATGGACATGAAGCAGCTCGAGGAGAAGGTCAAAGACATCATCGTCGAGGAGCTGGGAGTCGAGCGCGACAAGCTCACCAACGACGCGAGCTTCATGGAGGACCTCGGCGCCGACAGTCTCGACACGGTCGAGCTCGTCATGGCCTTCGAGAAGGAATTCGACATCGACATTCCGGACGAAGAGGCGGAGAAGCTGCGCACCGTCGGGGCGGCCATGACCTATCTCCACGACAAGATGGGGAAAGGCAAATAGTGACGCCCCCCCGCCCCCCCCGCCCCCCCCGCCGGGTGGCGGTCACGGGGCTCGGGCTCGTGACGCCGGTCGGGAACGACGTCGCCAGTACGTGGGACGCCCTGGTCGCCGGCCAATCCGGAGCGGGGCCGATCACGCGGTTCGATTCCGCGCAGCTGCCCGTGCACTTCGCCTGTGAAGTGAAGGGGTTCGAGCCCGGCCTGTACATGGAGAAGAAAGAGGTCCGCCGCTACGACCTCTTCTCGCAGTTCGCCATGGCCGCCGCCGTCCAGGCGGTGCGCGACGCCTGCCTCGAGAAGAGCGGGCCCCTGGATCCCAAGCGGATCGGGGTGATCATCGGCACGGGCACCGGCGGCATCGCCACCTTCGAGGAGAACATGCGCGTGTACCTGGAGAAGGGGCCGGGCCGCGTGTCGCCGTTCTTCGTCCCGATGTTCATGGCCAACGTGGCGTCGGCGATCGTGTCCATGCGCTTCGGCTTTCAGGGACCGAACTACTGCACCGTGTCGGCCTGCGCGTCGTCGGGGCACGCCCTCGGCGACGCGTTTGACCTGATCCGCGAGGGGAAGGCCGACGTGATGGTCGCCGGCGGCTCGGAGGCGGCGATCACCCCCTTGTCGATCGCGAGCTTCGCCAACATGAAGGCGTTGTCGGAGCGCAACGACGACCCCACGAGCGCCAGCCGCCCGTTCGACAAGGATCGCGACGGCTTCGTGATGGGCGACGGCGCCGCGGTGGTGATTCTCGAGGAGTGGGGTCGCGCCCAGGCGCGCGGCGCGAAGATCTTCGCCGAGATCGTCGGCTACGGGGCGACCGCGGATGCGCACCACATCACCGCTCCCGCGCCCGACGGCTCCGGGGCGCAGGAGGCGATGCGCCTCGCCATGAAGGGCGGCGGCATCCGGCCGGAGGACGTGGGCTACATCAACGCGCACGGCACCTCCACGCCGCACGGCGACGCCGCCGAGACGGCCGCGGTCAAGACGGTGTTCGGCGACCACGCCAGGAAGCTGATCTTCGGCTCCACCAAATCGATGACCGGTCACCTGCTCGGCGCCGCCGGGGCGTTCGAGTTCGCGGTCTGCGCCCTCGCGTTGCATCATGGCGTGATTCCGCCGACCATCAATCAGTTCCATCCCGATCCCGCGTGCGATCTGGACTCGGCACCGAACCACGCCGTCCGCCGTCAGGTCGAGGTGGCCCTCTCGAACTCATTCGGCTTTGGAGGGCATAACGTCACGTTAGCCGTGCGCCGGGCGGCGGCGTGAACGCGGCGCGCGATCCCGCCCTGCGGGGCATCGCCGACAAAGTCGAGCGCGGCGAGCGTCTGACACATGACGATGGTCTGGCGCTGTTCGCGACGTCCGACCTCCTCAGCCTCGGCCACCTCGCGAACCTCGCCAACACCCGCCGCAACGGCGCGCGCGTCTACTTCGCCGCCAACCAGCACATCAATCCGACGAACGTCTGCATTCTGCGCAACACGTGCGTCTTCTGCTCGTTCGCGCGCATGCCCAAGGAAGACGGCGCTTACACCCGCAGCCTCGACGAGGTGTTCGCCGAAGCCGACGCCGCGCGGGACAATCCGACGCGCGAGTTCCACATCGTCGGCGGCCTGCATCCCAAGCTGCGGCTCGACTACTACCTGGACATGTTCCGGGGGCTGAAGCAGCGCCATCCCGACGTAATGATCAAGGCGCTCACCGCGGTAGAAGTCGCCCACCTCGCGCGCATCGAAAAGCTCAGCGTGCGGGAGGTGCTGGAGGCGATGAAGGAGGCGGGGGTGAACACGCTCCCCGGCGGCGGCGCCGAGGTGTTCTCGCCGGCGGCGCGGGCCACCATCGCCGACCGCAAGCTCACGGGGGAAGCGTGGCTCGCCGTACACCGCGAGGCGCACAGCCTGGGCATCCCGTCGAACTGCACGATGCTCTACGGGCACGTCGAGACGCTCGCGGACCGCGTGGATCACCTGCTGGCCCTGCGTGCCTTGCAAGACGAGACCGGCGGCTTCCTCACCTACATCCCGCTCGCCTACCATCCCGATCACAACGAGCTCGGCGAGACGTTGGGGCGCACGGGAACCGCCACAACCGGTTGCGACGACCTCAAGAACATCGCCGTGGGGCGGCTGCTGCTCGACAACATCCCCCACGTGAAGACCCATTGGCCGATGGTCACGCCGTTCATTTCGCAGGTGGCCCTGACGTTTGGCTGCGACGATCTCGAGGGCACCGTCGTGTTCGAGCGCGTGTACCACGAGGCCGGGGCGCCGACGCCAATGTGGCTGTCCTACGACGAGATCGTGACGCTGATCCGCGGGGCGGGGAAAGAGCCGGTGGAGCGCGATTCGCTGTACCAGACGGTGCGGACATTCGAAGGCTACGAACCGAAGCACACGCCGGTGCCGCCACGGGGGCCCGCGCCGCAGGGATCCCTGTTCCAGATCGCCCATCGGAAGCGGGAAATGGCCACGGCGGCCGTGGACGGCGCCGAATGAGAACCGGGCGCATCGGCTACATCAACTGCGCGCCAGTGTACGCGGCGATCGATCGCGGCGTCGTCCCGGCGCCGGGCCAGCTCGTCACCGGGACGCCCGCCGAGCTGAACGACCTCCTCGTCGCCGGGGAGCTCGACGTCAGCGTCATCAGCGCCGTCGAATACGCGCGCCATGCCCGAGATCTCGTGCTGCTGCCCGATCTCGCCATCTCGTGCGACGGTCCGGTGCGCAGCGTGGCGCTGTGTAGCAAGCGGCCGGTTGGAACGTTGGACGGTTGGACGGTACTGACTTCGGCGTCGTCACGGACTTCTGTCGCGCTCCTCAAGCTCCTGTGCAAGGACGTCTGGAAGATCCGGCCCAAGTTCGCCGAGGCGCGGGCCGAAGCCCAGGATCTGGACGCCCTCGGGGCACTGCCGCACGAAGCCGTGTTGGTGATCGGCGACGCGGCGCTCACACTCGCGGCGCGCGGCACCTACCCGCACCGCTACGACCTCGGCGAAGAGTGGAAACGCTGGACCGGCTTGCCCTTCGTATTTGCGGTCTGGGCCGCGCGACGGTCGGCTGCCTCTGCTTCTATTCATTTAGCCCACCAGAGCCTGCTTGCGTCCCGCGCTTGGGGTCTCGCGCACCTCGACGATCTAGCGAAGGATGCGGCCCGCACCAGTGGCGTTCCCGTTGCCGCGTGCCGCGAGTACTTGGGCGGCCTCGATTACGCGTTTACCTCCAAGCATCTCGCCGGGCTCACCCAATTCTTCCGCCGCCTCGCCGCGGAGGGCATCGTGCCCGAGGGATCGCTCCAATTCCTGCAGGTGGCCTGATGGTGGACCGGACGTCGAGCGAGTTCCGCTCCTACCTGGAGCTCTACGAGAAGGCCCCGCTGCTCGAGCTGGGCCGGCTCGCGGACGAAGTCCGCTGGCGGCTCCACCCCGAGAACGTCGTCACGTACATCATCGACCGGAACATCAACTACACGAACGTCTGCGTCGCCGACTGTACGTTCTGCGCGTTCTATCGCCGCCCGAAGCACCCGGAGGGCTATCTCCTCTCGTACGAAGAGATCGGCCGCAAGATCGACGAGCTGAAGGCAATCGGCGGCGTCCAGATCCTGATGCAGGGCGGTCACAACCCCTACATCCCGTTCGAGTGGTACCTCGATCTGCTGCGCTACATCAAGCGGCACCATCCCATCCACATCCACGGCTTCTCGCCGTCGGAAGTGGATTTCTTCGCGGGCCGCTTCGGGATGACGATCGAGGAGGTCATCCGGGAGCTCATGGCCGCGGGCCTCGATTCGATCCCCGGCGGGGGCGGCGAGATCCTGGTGCAGGACATCCGGGACCAGGTGGCTCGCAAGAAGGCGGGCGCCGACCGCTGGCTCGAGGTCATGGAGATCGCGCACCGCCTGGGGCTCAAGACTTCCGTCACGATGATGTATGGCTTGGGCGAAACATTGGCGGACCGGATGGAGCATTTCTTCCGGGTGCGCGAAGTGCAGCGCAACACCCGCGGCTTCACCGCCTTCATCTGCTGGCCGCTACAGCCGGAGAACTCCGAGCTGGCGCACCTCCCCAAGACCGACGCGGTGACCTACCTGCGGACCCAGGCGATGTCGCGCCTGGTGCTCGCCGATGTCCCCAACATCCAGGCGTCATGGGTGACGATGGGGATGAAGGTCGGTCAGGTCGCGCTCCGCTTCGGCGCAAACGACTTCGGCTCACTGATGATGGAAGAGAACGTCGTGTCGGCGGCGGGCACCACGTACCGGACGACGTTGAGCGAAATGCAGCGCCTGATCGCAGACGCGGGATACACGCCCAAGCAGCGGCGCCAGGATTACACGATTCTCGAGGACGCAGCCTAGTGGCCGATGTGTTGATCGTGGTCGGCTCCGAAAGCGACAAGCCGCGCATCGAGCCCGCGTTCGAGATCCTGACCAAGGCGGGGATTACGTACGAGTTTCACGTCTCCTCCGCGCACCGCCAGCCCGACCAGACGGGCGAGTTGGTAAAGACCGCGCGGAAGAAGGGCTTCAAGATCGTCATTGCCGGCGCCGGTTTGTCGGCGGCGCTCCCGGGGTTCGCGGCGTCGCTCACGGACCTTCCCGTGATTGGCGTGCCCTTCGCCGTGGGGCCGTTGAACGGCCTCGACGCTTTGCTCGCCACCGTGCAGGTGCCGCCGGGCGTGCCCGTCGCGACGGTCGGCATCGACAACGCCAAGAACGCGGCGCATCTCGCGATCCGCATCCTCAAGGCCTGAGCGTGCGCGTCGGCATCGGGTACGACTCGCACCCGTTCGCGGCCGGGCGGAAGCTCATTCTCGGCGGCGTCGAGATCCCTCACGCCAAGGGCCTGGCCGGCCACTCCGACGCCGACGCCGTCGCCCATGCGGTGACGGATGCCATCCTCGGCGCGGCCGGTCTGGGCGACATTGGCCGGATGTTTCCCAACGACGACCCCCGCTGGAAGGACGCCAGCTCGATCTCGCTCCTGAGCCAGGCGTTCCTGCGAGTGGTGGAGGCGGGATTCCGCTTCGTGCATGCCGATGTCACGGTCATCGTGGAACGCCCGAAGCTGGCCCCCCACTTGGACGCCATGGAGGAAAACCTCGCCGAGGCGCTGCTCGCGGGGCCGGCACACGTGTCCGTGAAGGCCAAGACCAATGAAGGGATGGGGTGGATCGGGCGCGGGGAAGGAATCGCGGTGATGGCCGTGGCGACGCTCGAGGAGCCGAGCGGCCCGCGCCTCAGCGGAGGGTTGTCGGTCTCCTGACGGACCTCATCGCGTTCCTCGAGGGTCTGCCTCCCGGACCGCTGTACGGGCTGATCACGGCCCTCGCCGCCGTCGAAAATGTTTTCCCGCCTGTGCCAGCCGATGTAGCCATCGCGCTGGGCGCCTTTCTCGCCGGGCGCGGCGTCATGAATGCCTGGCTCGTCTTCGGCCTCACCTGGGCGGCGAACGTCGGATCGGGGGCGGCCGTCTACGCGCTGGCCCGGCGCCACGGCGTCAGCGTCTTCCGCGGCGTCCTGGGCAAGAAGATCATGTCCGCCGTCACCCTGGCCCACATCGAGGAGCAGTACCGCCGCCACGGTGTGTATGGGATCTTCTTGTCGCGACTGCTCCCGGTGTGGCGCGGCGTCGTGATGCCGTTCGCCGGTATCGCCCGTGTCCCTCCGGCGCGCGCGTTGATCCCCATGGCGCTCGCCTCGGCCGTCTACTACGGCGCGCTGATATTCCTGGTCACGACGCTCGGCACGAATGTGGAGGAGGTGCTGCGCGTCGTTCGGCGCGTGAACACCATGCTCGCCGTAGTCGCGGCCGCCCTGCTCCTGCTGGTGGTCCTGTGGATCGTGCGACGACCCCGCCGGAAGTAGCCCAGGCCTTCCACCTGGAGCGGTTTCAGGACTACCTCGCCCTCGAGGCTGGGAGCAGCAACCACACCGTCACGAGCTATCTGCGGGACGTCGCCAGGCTCGCCGAGTATGCCGTGAGCCATGGGGCCAAAGCGCCCGATCAGCTGTCGGCGGCGCGACTGCGCGAATTCATCTACTTCCTGAAGGACCTCGGTCTCGCGGCCACCACCATCCGGCGGCAGATCTCGGCGGTGCGGACGTACTTCAAGTTCCTGGTGGGGGAGGGCATCGCCGCCCGGGATCCGAGCGAGCGCATCGAATCGCCCAAGCGGTGGCGCGCGCTGCCCACGGTCCTGACCGTGGCCGAGATCGATCGGCTGCTCGCGGCACCCAACACCGACGAGCCGCTCGCCATCCGCGACCGCGCCCTGCTCGAGTTCGCGTATGCGACCGGCGTCCGCGTCTCCGAGCTGGTGGCGCTCAAGCTCCAGGATGTGTTCTTCACCGACGGCGTCGCGCGTGTGTTCGGAAAAGGGGCAAAAGAGCGCCTCGTGCCGGTGGGCCGCCGCGCGCTGGGAGCGGTCTCGCTGTACGCCCGCGAAATCCGGCCCACGCTCGACCGCGGCAAGGGACGCGGCATCCTCTTTCTGAACGCGCGTGGGACCCCGCTCTCCCGCGTGGGCGCGTGGGGAGTGATCAAGGCGACCGCGCGCCGGGCGGGCATCACCAAACGCGTGACGCCCCATACCCTGCGGCATACGTTCGCCACGCACCTGCTCGAAGGCGGCGCCGATTTACGCGCGGTCCAAGAGATGCTGGGGCACGCTGATCTGGCCACTACGCAGCTGTACACGCACGTGGACCGGGATTACCTGCGGACCGTCCATAAGAGCTACCACCCGCGCGCATGAACGCGCACTTGGCCCCGGGGTATTGAGGACATGCGCTGGAATCTCGGACCCCGCAGCCAGAATCTCGAAGACCGTCGTGGCCAACGCGCCTTGGGCGGCCTCGGCATCGGCCGGCTCGGTGTGGGCGGCGTCGTCCTCCTCCTCGTGCTCAGCCTGGTATTCAAGAGAGACTTCCTCAGTCTGGTTTCCGGAGCGTCAGAAGCCGCCCCAGCGGGCGCACTCGAAACGACGCCCGACGAAGAGCGGCTGGTGGATTTCGTCTCGTTCGTCTTCGACACCACGCAAGGAACGTGGGCGGGAATCCTGCGGCAAGCCGGCGCGCAGTACCGGGACGCGAAGCTCGTGCTGTTTCGCGATGCGGCACAGTCGGCCTGCGGCTTTGCCGAAGCCGTCACCGGGCCGTTCTACTGCCCGGCCGATCAGAAGGTCTATATCGATCTGGGATTCTACGACGAGCTGCATCGCCGCTTCGGGGCGCCCGGCGACTTCGCGCAGGCGTACGTGCTCGCCCACGAAGTAGGACACCACGTCCAGAATCTGCTCGGCCTCATGAGAAGCCGGCCATCCTCGAACGACCAATCGGTCCGGACAGAGCTGCAGGCCGATTGTTTCGCCGGGATCTGGGGCCACTATATGGCCCGCGAAGGATTGCTCGAGGCAGGGGATGTGGAGGAAGGGCTTGGAGCCGCCGCCGCCGTGGGTGACGATCGGCTCCAACGGATGTCTACCGGCACCGTTAGCCCCGATGCTTTCACCCACGGCACGTCAGCGCAACGGGAGGCCTGGTTTCGGCGCGGGCTCGAATCGGGCCGCGTGCAGAGCTGCCAGACTTAGCGTCCCCCCCCCTCCCCCTCGTCGCCCCCCGCCGCGGCCGGCCGGTCGCTGCTGAGAAACGCCGCTAGCGCCGTCACTTCCGCATCACTCAAGCCAAGATCCGGCATCGCCTGCGAAGCCGGCTGCTTGAGTTTCTGGATGACGTACTGGCGGGCAAGCCGCCCGCCGCCCAGCGCTGGACCTGCGCCGATCTCCTGGTTATCCGGGCGGTCAGTGAGGTCGGCATTCGCATGGCAGGCGTTGCATCCCTTCGCGACGAACAGGACGCGGCCGCGGTCGGCAATGGCCATGGCCGCGCGGGATGCACCGGCCGCCACGACGGGCTGGGGATAGAGGCGCAGGTTACTCGGACCGAACCCACTCTTGATCGTCAGGAACACCTGCTCCACTGCGGGAGCCGTAAACGTCGCGGCATAGACCCCCTCCGATCGCGCCACGGCGGGGATGCTCGTGGCGTCCTTGCCGCCCAGCAGCCCGCCCAGCCGCCGTTCCGAACTGCTGACGAGCAGCCGGGGCTCGAGCTGGGACAGGAGATTCCTGCCGTGCTGTCGCACCTGGAATTCGATCGTGTACTCCTGGCCGGCGACGAAGTACTCCGGTACGTCCTTCACGGATACCACGGCCCAGCCACCCATCGTCACCACCCCAGCCGTCGCCGCGGCGACGGCCG
>JBBDYB010000002.1:0-15241 GCA_040901965.1 Gemmatimonadales bacterium
CCCCCCCCCCCCCCCCCCCCCCCCCCCCCCCCCCCCCCCCCCCCCCCCCGAGGGGAAGCAGCGCTTCCTCGACGTACAGCGTGAAGCCGAGGCGCGACGCCGCCCGGGCGAGATTCGCCAGAATGGTGCCGAGGTCGCGGTAGCTCGGGTTGCCGACGACCCCGACGTTCATCGCGTGGTGAGCGACTCTTCGGCGGCGAGGGCGCGGATGCGGGCGGCGATGCCGGGACCGGTCAGGCCGACCTCGGCGAGCTGCTGCGCCCGCGGCGCGTGCTCGTAGGTGCGATCGGGGACGCCAAGCGCGACGACTCGGAGGTCGGGCGCGGTGGTCTGGACGAGAGCCGCGAGCGCGGCCCCGAACCCGTTCACCACCGTCCCGTCTTCGACGGTGACGAGCAGCTTGTGCTCGCGGGCCAGCGCGTCGAGCATCTCACGATCCATCGGCTTCAGGAAACGGGCGTTCACGACGCTCACGTCCAGGCCGTCGGCGGGGCCGGCGAGCAATTCGGCGGCCTCCAGGGCGGGCTTGCACATCACCCCGACCGCCAGAATCGCGCAGTCCTTTCCTTTTCTCAGGAGCTCCCACGTGCCGTACGGAATGGTGCGCACCTCCGCGGCGGGCGGCGCCTCGGAGGGCGCTTTGTCGCGCGGATAGCGGAGCGAGAACGGCCCCTCGGTGTGCGCCAGCGCGCAGCGCAGCAGCCCCACCATCTCCGCGCCGTCCTTGGGCGCGGTGACGGTCATGTGCGGCACCGCCAGCATGTACGCGATGTCGTACAGCCCCATGTGCGTCTGCCCGTCTTCGCCGACCATCCCCGCGCGGTCGAGGCAGAAGATCACGGGGAGCTTCTGAATCGCGACGTCATGGATGATGCTGTCGTACGCGCGCTGCAGGAACGTGGAATAGATCGCCACGATCGGCCGCACACCTTGCGTCGCGAGGCCGGCGGCGAACGTCGTGGCGTGCCCCTCCGCAATGCCGACGTCGAAAAAGCGCTCCGGCCACCTCTTTTGGAAAATGTTGGTCCCGGTGCCCGACGGCATGGCGGCCGTGATCGTGACGAAGCCCGGATGCTCGGCGGCGAGCTGCGTGATCGCCTCACCGAACACTTTGGTCCACTGCGGCGGCCCGGGATTCACCGGCTTGAGCTTGCCCGTGACCGGGTCGTAGGGCGCGCGCGCGTGGTACTTCTCGAGGTCGGGCTCGGGCAGCGGGAATCCCTTGCCCTTCTCGGTGATGACGTGCACGACGCGCGGACCCTTCAGCGTTCTCACGATGTCGAACGCGTGCAGCATCTGCTCGATGTTATGGCCGTCGATCGGCCCGAAGTAGCGGAAGCCCAGCTCCTCGAACAGCATCCCCGGCGACCACAGGTTCTTGATGCTCTCTTCGACGTTCTTGGCGAAATCCACGAGCTTCTTGCCGCCCACGACATGCGAGGCGCGCTCGATCACGTGCTTGACCCGCTCGCGAATGCGCACCGTGATCGGGCTCGCGATGATCGATCCCAAGTATTTGTTGATGGCGCCCACGTTGGGCGCGATGGACATGCCGTTGTCGTTCAGCACGACGATGATGTCGCGGCCCGAGTCGCCCGCGTTGTTCAGCGCCTCATAGGGCAGCCCGCAGGTCATGGCGCCGTCGCCGACGACCGCGACCACCTCGAACTCCTGGCCCTTGAGGTCGCGCGCCGCCGCCATGCCGAACGCCGCCGAGAGGGCGGTGCCGGCGTGCCCCGCGCCGAACTGGTCGTGCTCGCTCTCGCTGCGGCGCAGGAACCCCGACAGCCCCCCCGGCTGGCGCAGCGTGGGGAGCCGGTCGTTCCGGCCGGTGAGGATCTTCCACGGGTAGCCCTGGTGGCCGACGTCCCAGACGATCTTGTCGCGCGGCGACTCGAACGCCGCGCACAGCGCCACGGTCAGCTCCACGACGCCTAGTCCCGCCCCGATGTGGCCGCCGGTGTGCGACACCACGTCGATGAGCCGCTGCCGCACCTCGTCAGCGAGCTGTGGCAGCTGCTCGCGGGGGAGGTGCCGGACGTCTTCGGGGCTCGTGATCTGCTCGAGGATCGTCATGGGCGCTTAGTTCGGCCTTGTGACAATGTAGTGGGCCAGCTCCACCAGTGTGGGGGAAACTAACCCCGCCTCCCGCAGATGGGCTACGGCCTTGGCGGCCAGCCGCTCCGCCTCGACGCGGGCGGCCCCGACGCCGAGCAGCGTGACGAACGTGGCTTTGGCGTGGGCCGCGTCCTTGCCCGCGGTCTTCCCCAGCTGGTCGGACGTGGCCGTCGCGTCGAGCACGTCGTCGGCGATCTGAAAGGCCAATCCGATGGCCTCGCCATATGAGCGCAACGCCTCGATATGGCCGCGCCCGATCCCTTCGCCGGCCGAGAGGCCGCCGATCACGCACGACGCGGCGATGAGCGCGCCGGTCTTGCGGCGATGCACTTCTTCGAGATCGCGGATGGGGAGAGTCTTCGCTTCGGCCTCGAGATCGAGCGCCTGCCCGCCGATCATCCCTCCGGCGCCGGCGGCGCGGAACAGCTCCAGCGCGATCTCCCGCCGCCGCTCCTCCGGCAGCGGGAGGGCTTCGAGACCGTGGGCCAGGACGCGGGCGGCCAGCGCCACCATCTGATAGCCGGCGCGGGTTGCGCTCGCGACGTCGAAGGCGCGGTGCGCCGTCGGCCGGCCGCGCCGGAGGTCGTCGTCGTCCATGCAGGGGAGATCGTCGTGCACGAGCGAGTAGGCGTGCACGACCTCGACCGCGGCCGCCAGGTCCGCGATGCCGGCCGACGACTGTCCGTTCAGGGCTTCATGCGAGGCGAAGACGAGGGTGGGGCGGAGGCGCTTGCCCTCCCCGAGCAGGCTGTACCGAATCACGTCGTCGCCCCGCTGGGACCACGCGCTCAGCACGGTGTCCACGCGGGTGCGCGCATCGGTGAGATACGCGGTCAGGCCGCGGTTAACGCTCGAGACCCTCAATCTCCAGGACCTTCTTCACCTTGAGCTCGGCCTGGGCGAGCTGCTCGCGCGCGCCGCGCAGCCGTTCGACCCCCTCCTCGAACAGCTTCAGGGCTTCGTCCAGATCGAGGTCCTCGGCTTCGAGCCGCCGGACAATGGCTTCGAGGCGCTCGAGCTGTTTGCCGAAGTCCATCAGCCTTTCACCTGTGCGTCTATTTCCCCGTCTGTCACGCGCAGCCGGAACTCCTTGCCCTCGGGGAGCTGCGCGACGCGCTTCAGGATCCGCCCCTTGTCGTCACGGGCGACCGCATAACCGCGCGCCAGCACGCGGAGCGGACTGAGCGCATCGAGGCGGGCGCTGTGCGCGGTGAGCAGGGCGCGGGAATTCTCGACGCGCCGCTGCATCGATCCCGTGAGCCGGTCCCCGGTGCGGGACAGCCGCTCGACGACCCGACGCGACGACACGCGCAGGCCACGCGCCAGCCGCTGCGCGACGACGCCGCAATGTGCCAGCACCTCCGCGCGATCGGGGGTCGCGGCCTCGGCGGCGGCCGATGGCGTGGGGGCCCGGAGGTCGGCGACGAGATCGCAGAGGGTCACGTCGGTCTCGTGGCCGACGGCCGAGATCACGGGCATCGGCATGCCGGCGACCGCGCGGGCCACGCGCTCGCTGTTGAATGCCCACAGGTCTTCGACGGAGCCGCCACCGCGCCCCACGATCAGCACGTCGACGGGCAGGCGGCTGATCCGGTTCAGTGCGGAGCACACCGAGGCTTCCGCTTTGGCGCCCTGCACCTGCGCCGGAACGACGATGAGCTCGGCCAGCGGCCAGCGCCGCCCGACGACGGCCTGGATGTCGCGGAGCGCGGCGCCATCGGGGCTGGTCACGACGGCAATGCGGCGTGGGAAGGGCGGCATCCGCCGTTTCCTGGCGGGATCGAGCAATCCGTCTTTCGTGAGCGCCGCTTTGGCCTTCTCGAACGCGAGCTTCCAGAGGCCCCCCTGCTCGGTGGAGAGCAGCTCCATCACCGTGAGCTGGAACTCGCCCTTTTCCTCGTACATGGACGGGCGCGCGAACACGAACACCTGCATGCCGTCGGTAGGCGCCGCGGGCAGGAGATAGTTCTGCTTGGCGAACATCACGCAGCGCATCTGCGCCGACTTGTCGCGCAGCGAGAAGTACCAGTGGCCGCTGCGCCACGCCTTGAACCCCGCGACCTCGCCGCGCACCCACAGCGGCGGGAGTCCGGCCTCGATGACGGCCCGGGCGCGGCGCGTCACCTCGCCGACGGTCCACGCGCCCTCCGCCGATGCCGCGGCGAACAGGTCTAGGGGTGCGCCCATTGCCGCGCCGCCTGAACGGTGTTGTAGAGGAGCATCGTGATGGTCATCGGGCCCACGCCGCCCGGCACCGGAGTGATCGCCGATGCGACCTGCTTCGCCTCCGCGAACTTGACGTCGCCGACGAGGCGGTAGCCCTGTTTGCGCGAGGGGTCGTCCACGCGGTTCACACCCACGTCAATCACCACGGCGCCCGGCTTGATCATGGTGCCGGTCACGAACTCGGGCTTTCCGATCGCGACAATGAGGATGTCGGCCTGGCGCGTGTGCTGATCAATCGCGCGGGTGCGCGAGTGGCACACGGTGACCGTGGCGTTGCCGCCCCCCCCCCCCCCGGGCGCGTGCTGGAGCAGCAGGGTCGCCATCGGCCGGCCCACGATGTTGGACCGGCCCAGCACCACCGCATGCCGGCCGGATGTCTCGACGCCGCTGCGGAGCAGGAGCTGCTGCACGCCGTAGGGCGTCGCGGGCCGGAACCCGGTGGGGTCGCCGAGGGCGACCTTGCCGACGTTCTCGGGATGAAAGCCGTCCACGTCCTTGCGCGGGTCGATGCGGTGCAGCGCGTGGTGCCTGTCGATGTGGGATGGCAGGGGCAGCTGCACCAGGATGCCGTGGATCTTCGAGTCGGCGTTGAGCCGTTCGATCAGGCTCATCAACTCGGCTTCGGTCGTTTCCTTGCGCAGTCTGAGGGACTCATGGTAGAAGCCCGCCTCCTCGCACGCTTTCATCTTCATGCGGACGTAGACCTGCGACGCCGGATTATCCCCCACCAGCACGACGGCCAACCCTGGGGTCACCCCCCGCTTCTTGAGGGCGGCGATCTCGCCGGCCAGCTCCTGCCGCATGACCTTCGCGATCGCGTTGCCGTCGATCAGCTTGGCGCCCGCATGCGCCGACAACGGGGCGGGACTAGCGTGCAAAATCCACCGCCCGCGTTTCGCGGATCACGACGACCTTGATCTGGCCCGGATACTGGAGCTCGCGCTCGATCTTGCGCGCGATCTCGTCGGTGAGACGCGCCGCCGCGGCGTCATTCACGGAGTCGGGCGTGACGACCACGCGCACTTCGCGGCCCGCCTGGATCGCAAACACCTTCTCCACGCCGGCGAACTCGGCGGCGAGCTTCTCGAGGTCGGTGAGGCGCTTCACGTAGGTCTCGAACGCCTCGCGCCGCGCCCCCGGGCGCGAGCCGGAGATCGCATCGGCCGCCTGCACGACCACGCTCACCGACGATTCGTGGGCCACGTCGTCGTGGTGCGCGGCGATGCAGTTGATCACGAGGGCCTGCTCGCCGTACTTGGTCGCGACCTCCACACCCAGCTGCACGTGGGTGCCGTCGTGCTCATGGGTCAGGACCTTGCCGATGTCGTGCAGCAGCCCGCCGCGCTTGGCCATGACCGCGTCGAGCTTGAGCTCCGCCGCGATGATGCCGGCGAGCCAGGCGACTTCCTTCGAGTGCTCCAGGATGTTCTGGCCGTACGAGCTGCGGTACTTCATGCGGCCGACGAGCTTGACGAGCTCGGGGTGGAGGCCGCGGATCCCCGTCTCGTACACCGCCTGCTCCCCCGCCTCGACGATGCCGGCATCGACGTCTGTTTTGGCCTTCTTCACGATCTCTTCGATGCGGCCGGGATGAATCCGCCCATCGGCGATGAGGCGCTCCAGCGCCAGGCGGCCGATCTCGCGCCGCACCGGCTCGAAGCACGATACGACCACGGTGTCGGGGGTATCGTCGATGATGACGTCCACGCCGGTCGCGGCCTCGAACGCCCGGATGTTGCGGCCTTCGCGGCCGATGATCCGCCCCTTCATCTCATCGGACGGCAGCACGACGGTGGAGACGCTCGATTCGGCGGTCTGCTCGGCGGCGATCCGTTGGATCGCGAGCGCGACGATCTTCTTCGCCTCGCGGTCGGCGTTCTTCTTCGCCTGCTCCTTGATGTCGCGCACCACCGCGGCGGCCTCATCGCGCGCCTCGTCCTCGAGGCGCCGCACCAGCTCGCGCTTCGCATCCTGGGCGGAGAGTCCCGCAACCCGCTCCAGCCGGGCGCTGATTTCCTGCTCGCGGGCGCCGAGCGCGCGGTTCCGATCCTGGAGCTGCTGCTCCAGCCGCCGCACCTCCTGATCCCGCCGGTCCACGCCCGCGACTTTGTCGTCGAGACTGCGGTGCAGGTTCTCGCGCACGGACATGAGCTCTTCTTTGGCGGCCAGCACCAACCGCGAGCTCGCGTCCGCCGCGCGCCGCTCGACGCGCCGCCCCCAGACATAAAAGGCCATTCCCGCGGCAATCACGCCGCCGAGAACGGCCGCAATAAGGCTAGCCCACTCCGCCATGGATCTATCTCCAACGCGCGCCGTCCACCACTGGGGGACGCTCGCGGTGATTTGTCAGCCGGCGCTCAACGCCTTCCGCTTGGCCGGCGGCAGCATTTTGGCGAGATCGTCGGCGACGGCCGCCAGGCGCGCCGCCACCTCCCGCTCCGTTTGCTTCGCCTGAAACAGCTCATTCGTGATGTCCAGCGCCGCCAGGATCGCGGCCTTATGCGTCTCCACCAGGGGACCCTGGCTCAGCACCTGCTTCAATGCCTGATCGAGGTACGCCGCGACCTCGCGGGTGTACTCGGGCGCCAGATCGGAACGGACGGTGTACTCTTCGCCGCCGATCATCACCCGGACCGCGTGCTTCTTCGCGGTCGTCACTTCGCGCCTCCATTATCGCGCGCCTGCTCCTCCAAAAACGTCAACCGCTGCATCAAATCGTGGACGCGGCTGCGCGCGCCTTCGACCCGCTGCCGCAGCGCCTTGTTCTCCGACTCGAGCTCGGTGTTCTTGACCGGACTGCCGCGCGCCTTCAGCTCCGATTCCGCCTTTTGGGCGCGCGAGCGCCAGCCCGCCAGCTCCTCCGCGACGTCGCGGAGGACGGTCTCGAGCTGATCGATCGCTTCCAGGACATCAGGCCTGTCGCCGACGTACGCCAAGTTCCGCCTCCAGCGCCCTCAGCATCCGGCTGAGCAGCGCATCGATCTCCTTCTCCGTAAGCGTGCGCGCCGGGTCCCGGAACGTGCAGCGCCATGTGACCCCACGGGTGCCCGCCGGTAATCCGGCCCCACGGTACTCATCCAGCACATCGAGCCGCTCGAGCAGCTCGCCCCCCCCCTCGCGGCGCAGCACGGCTTCCACGGCCGCCGCGGTCACGCCGCCCGGCAAAACGAGCGACAGGTCACGGAGTACCGGCGGATGGGTCGGCAGCGGCTGGTAGCGCACCAACGGCGGCGGTGCGACGACGATCTTCACTTCCAGGCCGAACAGCGGCGCCGCCCACCTGGGGGCATCGGCCTCCAGCGGTCCAGCCGTCCCCACGACCGTCCCATCGGACGCAACCGCCTCCCATCCCGCTCCGGCACCCCGTACCGTCGCGCCGGGGGATGCGAGGCCCACAGCTAACTCAAAGTGGTGCTTTAAGTCCCATATGTCCATATCAGGTAGTTTCGCACGCTCCCCGGCGTCCGACCAATGGGGGGGGGGGGGATGGCGCGCGCCCGTAAGCACAATCCCGAGGCGCAATTCCTCGTCGGGGCGTGGCCCCTTGGCCTTCCGGAACACCGTCCCGACCTCGAACAGCCGCACGTCGCGCTCGCCCACGTTCCAGTTGTGCTCCACCCGCCGCGTCAGCCCGGGCACCAGCCGGCTGCGCAGGTGGGCTTCGTCGGCCGAGAGCGGGTTCAGGATCGGGACCGCGTCGCTCGCGTCGGCCGGGCCGAGCGGCAGCGTCCGGGCTTCCAGCAATCCCCCGCCGCTCCGCACCAGCTGCTCGCGGATCCGTCCCAGGGTCAGCTCCGCCGGCGCGTCGGGCACCGTGCCGGGCCGGTAGGCGCGCAGCTCGTCGGGGAACGTGTCGTAGCCGCGCAGCCGCGCGACCTCCTCGATCAGATCCACTTCGCGCGTCACGTCGGGGCGCCAGCCGGGAACCTGCACGGCCAGGCGATCGTCTTTCGGCGCGGCCACGAATCCCACCGCGGAGAGCAGCCGCTCGATCTCCTTGCGCGGCACCGGCACGCCGAGCAGGTGCGCGACGCGCGCTTCGCGCAGGAATACGGTACGCGGCTGCTGCGGCCCCTGGGGGGGGGGGGGCCAAAGGTCAATCGGCGCCTCGCGCACTTCGCCGCCGGCGATCGCCCGGATCAGCTCGATGGCGCGCCCCAGGGCATCCGGCATCCCCAGCATGTCGATGCCGCGCTCGAAGCGGTAGCTCGACTCGCTCGACACGCCCAGCGCGCGGCGCGTGCGGCGAATGCGGGTCGGCTGGAAGTAGGCGCACTCGAGCACGAGGTCCGTCGTGCTCTCCGACACCTCGGACTCGGCGCTGCCCATGATGCCCGCGACAATCGTCGGGCGCTCGGCGTCACAGATCACCGTCATTTCAGCCGTCAGCCGTCGGCTCACTCCGTCCAGAGTGACGATCTGCTCTCCTGGCCGCGCACGACGCACAACGACCGCCGGCCCGCGCAGCTTGGCGAGGTCGAAGGCGTGCAGCGGCTGGTTGATCTCGAACAGGATGTAGTTGGTCGCATCCACGATGTTGTTGATGGACCGTTGCCCGATGGCCTGGAGGCGCGCCGCGAGCCAGGCGGGGCTTGCCGCCACCCGCACCCCACGGATAACGGCGATCATGTAGCGCGGGGCACCCTCGGGGTCTTCCAGGCGAACCTCGACACCGTCCACCACCCCCCGGTCGGCCTGACGGCCCGACGGCCGGACGGCCGAAGGAACCGCGGTGGCCGTCTGGCCGTCCGGCCGTCCGGCCGTCGGGAGTTTTACAGTCGCTCCCAATCCCACCGCCAATTCCCGCGCCACGCCCTTGTGGCACAGGAGGTCGGGTCGATTAGCCGATACGTCAATCACGATCTGCTCGTCCGCGATCGGGATCGCGTCGAGGAACGGCATGCCCGGCGCGGCGGTAGTCTCGAGCTCGAGAATCCCGGCGCCGTCCCCACCGAGCCCCAGCTCTTTCGCCGAGCAGAGCATGCCGTTCGATTCGACGCCGCGGATCTTGCGGCGCTCGAGCTTCAGGCCACCGGGCAGGACCGCCCCGACGGCCGCGAACGGATAGCTCTTCCCCGCCTGGACATTGGGCGCGCCGCACACAACCTCCAGCTGCGCGCCACCCCCGGCATCCACGAGACAGAGCGACAAGCGGTCAGCGTTGGGATGCGGGCGCACCTCCAGCACGCGCGCGATGACCACGTCGCCCAAGTCCTGGTGGATCGGCACGACGGCATCCACCGGCGCGCATTGCTTCGCGAGCCGATCGGCAACGTCCTTTCCCTCGAGCGGCCTGCTCAGCAACGCTTCGAGCCAACGCCGCGACACAATCATCGGGCGCTGCTCCCTGCTCCCGGCTCCCTGCTCCCTGCTCCAGCGAACTGCTCCAGGAATCTTACGTCGCTGTCGAAGAACAGCCGGATGTCGGGAATGCCGTGCCGCGTCATCGCGATGCGCTGCGGCCCCATGCCCCACGCAAAGCCGGTGTAGCGCTCGGCGTCCACGCCGCAGTTCTCCAATACCGCGGGGTGGACCATCCCCGACCCCAGGATTTCCATCCAGCCGCTCTGCTTGCAGGCCGGGCAGCCCGAGCCCTTGCAGATCTGGCAGGCCACGTCCATTTCCGCCGACGGCTCGGTGAACGGGAAGTACGAGGGACGGAACCGCACGACCGTGTCCTTCGAGAAGAAGCGGCGCGCAAAGGTCGAGAGCGTGGCCTTGAAGTCCACAAACGTGATCCCCTCGTCCACCGCCAGTCCTTCGATCTGCTCGAACACCGGCGAATGCGACGCATCGAACGGGTCGCGGCGATAGCAGAGTCCCGGGATCACGACGCGGACGGGCGGCGGATAGGTCTCGAGCGTGCGGATCTGCACCGGGGAGGTGTGCGTGCGCAGCACCACGTCGCCGCCCAGATAGAAGCTGTCCTGGGCATCGAGCGCGGGGTGGTCTTTGGGGAAATTGAGCGCGTAGAAATTGTAGCGCTCGGTCTCGGCTTCGGGCCCGACGGCGCGGGTGAAGCCCAGCTCCCGGAAGATGTCGCAGATCTCGTCCACCACCTGCGTCACCAGGTGGAGGCCGCCGGGCCACTCGGGACGTCCCGGCATCGTGAGATCCACGGCGGCGAGCTCGGCGGCGCCCCGCTTGAGCGCCCGCTCGCGGTCCTCGACCGCGTGCTCGAGCTCGCGCTTCAGCGCATTGGCGGCGCCACCCACGGTCTTGCGCGTGTCCGCGTCGAGACCGGGGAGGGCCTTGAGAATCTCGGTGAGGGCGCCGGCTCTGCGGCCCAGCAGCTCCGTCTTGAGCTCCTGAAGCCGGCGTTCGTCCGCCTGCGGAATTTCCTGCAGACGCTCCCGCAGCGACTCGAGGGCTGCCAGGAGGTCGTGGGGGGGGGGGCGGGGGGGGGGCAAGTTCAGAGGGCCTTTTTCGCGACCTCCGCCAGCTGCTCGAACGCCGCCGGATCCCGCACGGCGAGATCGGCGAGGACCTTGCGGTTGATTTCCACGCCCGCCTTGCGCAGGCCGTTCATCAACCGGTTGTACGAGAGCGCGTGCAGCCGGGCCGCGGCGTTGATGCGCGTGATCCAGAGGCGGCGGAACTCGCCCTTTTTGCGGCGGCGGTCGCGGTAGGCGTACTTGGCGGCCCGCTCGGTGGCCTCTTTGGCGGCCTTCCAGAGCTTGCTGCGCCCGCCCCAGTAGCCCTTGGCGAGCTTCATCACCTTGTTCTTGCGCTTCAGGCGCGCAACGTTGCTTTTGACGCGAGGCATAGTCTCTCCTTACGCCATCAGCAGGCGCTTGAGGCGTCGATCCGCATGCGAGACGAGCGTCGGCTTGCGCAGATGACGCTTCCGCTTGGGATGCTTCTTGGTCAGGATGTGCCGCCGGTATGCCCGATAGCGGCGCAGCTTGCCCGTTCCGGTGAGCCTGACGCGTTTCCGCAGGGCTCGTTTCGATTTCATCTTTGGCATCGTAAGACCTCGCTGTCGGCTCTCAGCTTTCGGCCGTCAGCATGCTGAGAGCTGATGGCTGACGGCTGATGGCATTATTTCGGTGCCAGCACCATCGACATATTTCGCCCCTCGAGCTTCGGTTCTTGCTCGATTTTCCCGATGTCCTTCAGCTCGGCGGCGACGCGGTCCAGCACCTCCCGGCCCAGCTCGATGTGGGCCATCTGCCGGCCGCGGTACATCATCGTCACCTTCACCTTGTTGCCGTCCGTCAGGAACTCGCGCGCGTGCCGGGTCTTGAACGCGAAATCGTGATCGTCAATACCCGGGCGGTACTTCACTTCTTTCAGATGAATCACGTGCTGCTTTTTCTTCGCGGCGCGCGCCGCCTTCGCCTGCTCGAACTTGAACTTCCCATAATCCATGATCTTGACGACGGGCGGCCGGGCCAGCGGCGCAACTTCCACCAGGTCGAGTCCCCGTTCAGTCGCGGCCGCGAGGGCCTCATCAATCGTCAGCACCCCCAGCTGGTCGCCGTTGTCCGCGATGACTCGCACCGGACTGATGCGGATTTGCCGGTTGACGCGGGTCCGCGGCGCTTTGCTATCAGGAATTGCCAGGTGTTGGTTCTCCCCCGTTGGAGCAATGAAAAAGCGGACCCGAATGCTGAGGGTCCGCAGTTCTCACCCCGGTGAGGGGCGAGGCCTTGGAACCCTGAGGCGCTCTCCGATGGAAAGGCCAGACGGGTGGGACGCGTGCCGCGCCGCTTACCGTATTGTGGGCAGCAAATTAGCCGAGCCTCCGAGCCTCCACAAGCCCGACCCCGCCCTTCGTCCCCTCGCGACCGAGACGTCCGCTGACGACCTCCGGGTCGTGCTCGAACACCAGCAGCCACTGCTCGGCCTCCGCCCGCTGATACAGGCGGCGGCGCGTCTCCAGCGTCACGAGCGGCTCCAGGTCGTAGCCCATAATCCACGGTAGCGGGAGGTGCGCCGAGGTTGGGACCAGGTCGGCGAGGAAACAGGCCCGCTCTCCACCGCTCTCGATTAGGAGGGACTGGTGATACGGCACGTGACCCGGCGTGGGCAGGGCCCGGATGCCCGGCAGCACCTGTGTCTCGCCGTCGATCAGCTCGAACGGCACGGTCTCAAAGCTGTGGGCGAGATAGCTTGCCGCCGTGCGCTCGTTGGTCTTGCGCGCAAAGTCGAGCTCGCGCCGCTGCACCACATAACGCGCCCGCGGAAATGCCGGTGCCACCTTCCCGTTCGGATCGCGCCAGGTGTTTCCACCCGCGTGGTCGAAGTGCAAGTGGGTGTTGATCACCCAGCGGACACCCTCGGGACCGTGCCCCAGATCGCGGAGCGCGTCCTCCAACTTGGTTCTTCCATCCTGGCCGGCGTTCTCGACGCCGTAGATGTCCCTGAACTTGTCGTTTTCCTTGTTGCCGATCCCCGTATCAATCAGCACCAGGCCATCGTCGTGCTCGACGAGCAGGCAGCGCAGGGCGAGGGGAATACGGTTGCGGGCGTCGGGCGGAATCCGGCGCTCCCACAGCGGCTTGGGCACGACGCCGAACATCGCGCCACCGTCGAGGTGCTGGCGGCCGGCTTCGAGGGCGTGGCAAGTCAGGCGGCCGACGGTGAAGGTGGTGTGGGTCAAGAACGGGGCTCGGGGCTAGGGCCTAGGGGCTGGGGATTCGGCGCTGCGGGCCCCCCCAGGCCCGAGCCCCTAGCCCCTAGCCCCGCCAGATCCGCCAAGCACACCGCCCCTTCGTCCTTCGCCATTCGCAACAGGCGCCCCAGGCACTTCGCGGCCGCCACTGCATCACCGGTCGCCCGGTGCCTGCCCTCGATTGCGATTCCAAAGTGGTAACTCACTGAATCCAGATTGCGGCGCGGCAAGTCGGGCAGCAGCCGGCGGGCGAGCCGGACCGTGCACACCCGCGGTCCCTGCAGCTGCAGTCCCCGAGCCCGGCGCACTTCAGCCGCCACGAACGCCCAGTCGAAGCGCGCGTTATGCGCCACGAAAACCGACCCCGATAAAGCGTGAAGCAAGTCGTCGACAACGGCGTCAAAACGAGGAGCGTCCAACAGCACCGTGGGATCGATGCCAGTGAGGCGCTGCACGAACGCCGGAACTGGAATTCCAGGATTGATGAGCGAATGGAAAGCAACTGTGCCATCGAGCCGGGCGACGGCGATCTCGATGATGCGGTCGCCCTTGAACGCGCGGCAGCCGGTGGTCTCGACGTCCACGACCGCAAAGCGACAGGCATCGAGGTGGGGGCTCACGGCGGCCGGCCCAACCACGGTCCAGCGCCCGTCCGCGATCCGCGCGAAGCGCGGGTCGGCGGCCAGCAGCGCGACCGCGATCCGGTCGGCGGTGTGGCGGTTCGCCTGCGCGATGCCGAGCACGTCGCGGACGATCGTGAGGCTCGCCGCGGGCCCGCTCTCCAGGAACGCGAGCGCCCGCGTCGAGAGGGACGACGCGGGGACCGCGCCGATTCCGCTCACGGCGCCGAGGCCGTTCACGGTGCCGAGGCCGTCAGAGGTCGTCCCGCCGCAGCGGCAGCGTCATGCAGCGCGGGCCACCGCCCCCGCGCACCAGCTCGCTGCCTTCAATCGTGATCACGGCACGCTCGCCGTCCTGCAGCGCCTCGTCGCCCGTCAGCAGCTTCACCGCCGAGATCAGCCGGAACCCGGCAGTGGAGAGCTCCGTGAGCGTGGCATCGTTGCGGTCGTAGCTCAGGACCACGCCCGGCCGCACGGCGAAGCAGTTACAGGCCGACGCCCACTGCTCGCGCTCCTGGAGGGTGCGCTGATTGCCGCCGCAGAAGATCGGCTCGAGCGGCTGATCCACGGCTTGCATCGCGGCGAAGAAGTTCGGGACCTCTTTCACGCCTTTGGAGCGCTTGCGGCGGTGCAGGACCGCCAGGCGCTCGGGTCCCACGAAATGGGGCGGGTAGATGCAGCACAGCTCGCGGTCCACCTGCGTGAAAATCATGTCGAGGTGGATCGCCGTGCGCTCGGCGGGCATCACGACGATCACGACGTCGGTCACGCCGCAGTTCGCGAACACGAGCTCGCACAAATGATCGAGCGCCGCCGGGCTGGAGCGCTCGCTGAAGCCGAGCACCAGCAGGTCGGGGCGGATGGGGTGCACGTCCCCGCCCTCGAGCGTGTAGTTCGTGCGCTTCTCCTCGGAGCCGTCGTACAGGATGCCGGCGTTCTCGAACTTGGGATCGTAGCGGAACAGCGCCTTGATGAGCAGCTCCTCGGTCCAGCGGACGCCGTGGCGCATCGAGCCGATGATCGAGTGCTCCCCGATCACGATGCCGACGTCGCGCGTGAAGAAGAGATTGGGGAGCGGCGGCAGCGCGTAGGCCACCTCGTTCAAGGCGCGGGCGATCGGGCCGCCCTCTTCGAGCGCGCCCTCGACCATCAGGGACACGAACGCGTCGGGCGACAGCTCGCCGAGCTGCTTGGCCAAGACGTCGGACGGGACGACCTCGAGTGCCCGGGTGGTGAGGAACTCCCGCACGTCGGGCCGCCCCGCCAGCTCGGTGAGCGAGTCGCGCACCTCGTAAACGTCGGCGAAGCGCTCCAGCACGGCGACGAGGCGGCGGTGCTCCCGCTGCGCGCTCTCGAGGTCAATGATGTCGTCGTAGAGGTAGTCTTCGCGCGTCCCCGGCGTGACGGCGACCAATTCCTGCCCCGGAGTGTGAACCAGAACCGAACGGAGGGCGCCGATTTCAGACGTGACGTGAACGCGGGGCATGGACGGGAAAGCTAACTCGGAATGGGTTGGTTAACCCCGGCAAGAGTCCGGAACTTGGAATGGGTTGGTTAACCCCGGCAAGAGTCCGGAACTTGGAATGGGTTGGTCAACCCCGGCAAAGTCCGGAACTTGGAATGGGTTGGTTAACCCCGGCAAGAGTCCGGAACTTGGAAT
>JBBDYB010000002.1:15341-49217 GCA_040901965.1 Gemmatimonadales bacterium
GGGTTGGTTAACCCCGGCAAGAGTCCGGAACTTGGAATGGGTTGGTTAACCCCGGGCTGGCAGCCCGGGGTTAACACACCCGGATTGGATTTGGCTACCGGTTCGCCAACGCGTAACTCAACGTCTCCAATTCCAGCGCCATGTTCACCGTCTTCACTTCGACGTCCGCCGGAACGTTGAGCGGCACCGGGGCGAAGTTGAGAATGGCCTTCACGCCGCTCTTCACCAGACGGTCCACGACGTGCTGTGCCGAGTCGGCGGGCGTGGCGACGATCGCGATGTCGCTCGGCTCCTTCTTCAAGTCGGCTTCGAGGTGCTTCACGTCGCGCACCACCAGCCCGTTCCAGCGCGAGCCGATCTTGCGCGCGTCCTGATCGTAGATCGCGGTGATGTGAAAGCCGCGCTGCTTGAACCCCTGGTACTGGACCAGCGCCCCCCCCATGCGCCCCGCGCCCACCAGCACGACGCGATAGCCGCGCTCGAGACCGAGGATGTCGCGGATGCGGCGCGCCAGCTCGGGGACGGCGTAGCCCAGTCCCCGTTTGCCGAACGAGCCGAAGAACGAGAGGTCTTTGCGAACCTGCGCGGAGGTGGTGCCGCCGAGCCGCGCGAGCTCCCCCGACGAGATGGTGGCGCGGCCCTGGGCATTCGCCTGCTCGAGGAAGCGGAGGTAGACGGACAGCCGCCGGACGGTGCTGTCGGAGATCTTCCGCATTGTGAATTATTTCACAATTGCTGACTCCAGCGCAAGAGCCGCACGAACGCCGTGGGCGGCAATGTCTCCGGCCGCGCGGCGGGATCGAGCCCCAGCGCCGCCAGCCCGGCCACGACCGCGGCGGCCGGCTGCCCCGTCGCGCCCGCCACCACGTTCCGCAGCTGTTTGCGGCGGCGGCTGAAGCAGGCAGTGACGAAGGCCCGCAGCGGCGCGACTTCGTCGGGCCCGACGAGCGGCTCGGCGAGCGGCGTGAGGCGCAGCAGCGCGCTCCGCACTTTGGGCGGCGGCCGGAACGCCCCCGGCGCAATCGTGAACAGCTGCTCCACGCGGCACGTCGCCTGCACGCCCACCGACAGCGCGCCGTACGTCTTGCCCCCCGGAGGGGCGGCGATACGCTCGGCGACTTCGGCTTGCACGAGGAAGACGATGCGGGACGGCAATGGAGGCGTCAGCGCTTTCTCGAGCAACGGTGAGGTGATGTTGTAGGGGATGTTGCCGACCACCTTGAAGGCGTGCGCCGTGCGCCGTGCGCCGTACGCCGGAAGGCGGTGCCAATCGAGCTTCAGCGCGTCACCCTCAATGACGGTGAGGTCTCCCGGCGCACCGCTTACGGCGCACTGCGCACGCAGTTGATCAACCAGCCGGCGATCTTTCTCAATGGCGATCACCTTGCCGACGCGGGGGAGCAGAGCGGCGGTAAGACTCCCCTCCCCCGGGCCAATTTCGAGCACCATGTCGGAGGGGGTGGGCGCTAGGGCCTCCACGATGCGGGACAGGATCGCGGGGTCGGTCAGGAAATGCTGGCCGAGCCGCTTCGTGGCTTTCAAATCTTGAGCAGAACCAGCGTGCGGTCGTCGTTGGCGGGGCCGCCGCCGGTGAAGGCGGCGATGTCGGTGAACACGGCTTCCAGGATGTGACGGGCGGGCCGGCTCCGCAGGTTGATCACGTGGCTCAGGACCCGCTGCTCGCCAAAGCGGTCGCCATTGGGGCCGCGCGCATCGGCCAGGCCGTCGGTAAAGAGACAGAGAATCGCCTTGCCGCGCTCGAACGGCAGCACGCGCTCCGACCCGCCGTCTCCCAGACCGAGCGGCGGCCGCGTCGCGTCGAGCCGGGTGACCTCGCCCGTTTCCGTCGACACCAGAAACGCGTGCGGATGGCCGGCATTCGAGTAGGTCAGCTTCCCCTCGACCGGATCCGTGACGGCGTAGCAGAGGGTCAAAAACATCTCCGTTTCGGCCAGCTCCTCGGCGAGCGACTCCTCCAGGCGCCGCAGCGCCTCGTTGGGCGATTCCGCGGTTTCGGCGTGGATACCGGAGGCGGCCATCGCCAGCGCCATGATGAGCGCGGCGCCGAACCCGTGGCTCGACACGTCGCCGATCATCACGCCGATGCGCTCGCCGTGCAGGCTCAGCAGGTTATAAAAATCGCCGCCGACCGACTCGGCGGGGCGGCAGCGCGCCGCCACGTCCGCCTTGGCGCCGACGACGGCCGGCGACGGCAGCAGCTTGAGCTGGAGATCGTGCGCCAGCTCGAGCTCGCGCCGCACCCGCTGCTGGCCCAGGTCCCGCTCGACCAGCCGCGCGTTCTCGACGGCCGCGCCGATCTGATTGGCGATGGCGGCGACGAGCTTGCGGTCACCGGCGGTGAACGCGTCCTCTCCGATGCGATCGGTCAGGTTGATGACACCGATGGGCGTGGGCGCGCGGCCGGGCGACGCGTACACGACGGGCACGGAGAGAAACGCCTCGCCCCGGTAGCGCCGCTCGACGGGATTGGGCGGCTTCGGCGCCCGCTGGTCGGTGGGGTCGTAGCTGATGATCCGCATTTCGCGGAAGACCCGCGCGGCGACCGACTTCGGATCATCGACTTCGATCGGGTCTATTTCGCCGAGCTCGACGCCGCGCGCGGCGACCAGACGCAGCACGTTGGCGCGCGGATCGTGCACGAGCAGCGTCGCGCGGCGGGCGCGCACCACGGCCGAGACTTCGCGAAGGATGCGGTTCGCGGCCTCGTCCAGGCGGATCGTGTGGCCGAGGATCTCGCTGATCGTGTAGATCAGGTCGATTTCCTCGTAGCGCCCGGACAGCTCGGCGGCGACCTGCCCGGTCTCCTCTTCGGCGCCGAGCACCGCTCCAATCACCTCTGCCAATTCTTGGGCGCTCTTATTGCCCTCGCCCCGGATCTCGAGCCAGGCATCGGCGATGGCGGGCACGGGCTGGAACCAGGCGGGGCCGTCCGGCGTCTCCAGCGTTCCACCGCCGTTGGGGGTCGGCGTCCAGCGCGGCTCTTCCCGTCCTTCGCCCAGTCCGCCGCCCACCGGTAGGAGGCGTCCCCCCGGAGTCCGGGCGCGCCAGAGACGGAGAGTGGTGCCGGAGAGGGCCGCGAGCACCGGCAGGAGGCGCTCGAGCCGGGTCACCCCGCTCGCAGCGTCAGGCAGATGCCGTTGCCTTTCTCGTTGAACGCCACGTCGTCCACCAGATGACGGATGACGAACAGCCCGCGGCCATCTTCCCGCTCGAGGTTCTCGGGCTGCGTGGGATCCGGGAGGTGGGCGCGATCGAAGCCGCTCCCGTCATCCATCACGTGAATGCGGACGACGTCGCGGCCGAGCTCGACGCGGACGCGCACGACCTTGGCGGGATCCTCCCCGGTGCCGTAGCGAATCGCATTTCCCAGGGCTTCGGCGAGCGCGGTGCGGAAGTTGAAGGTGAGGCGCCGGGGGGACAGCGTGCCGGCCGGGAGATGGCTCGCGACCAGCTCGACTGCCTCGCCAACCACCCCGAGGTCGCTCGGGACGTCCAGCCGCATCTCGAGCGCGGTGACGTGCAGCCGGAGCGGACGGGAAGAAGGGGGGGGACTCACGTTAGAACGCGGCCAACGCTTCCTCCGCGGTGCGGGTGATCGCGAACAGCGTGTCGAGCTTGGTCAGCTCGAACAGCGTCTGCAGGTCCGCGTTGAGGCCGGCGAGCCGCAGCTCGCCGCCCTGCTCGCGGATTTTCTTGGAAAGCGACACGAGGACGCCCAGGCCGGAGGAGTCGATGTAGCCGGTCTTGCTGAAGTCGATGACGAACTTCCGGGAGCCGCCCTCGAGCGATTCGAGCACCTTCTGTTTGAGCTCCTGGCGGTTGCCGACGATCAGCTGGCCGTCCACACTGACGATGACGACGCCGCTCTTGTCTTTCTTCAGGGTGAACCGCACTACCCCTCCCGGGCTTGGAGAATGGCAATCGCCGCCGTGCTCACAATATCATCGACGGTGGCGCCGCGCGACAGGTCGGAGATGGGGCGCGCCAGGCCTTGCAGGACGGGACCGAGCGCGGTCCACCCACCCAGGCGCTGCACCAGCTTGTACGCGATGTTGCCGCTGTCCAGATCGGGAAACACGAGCACGTTGGCGCCACCCCCAATGGCGGAGCCGGGCGCTTTGCGTGCCGCCACCTCCGGCACGAGGGCGGCGTCGCCTTGCAGCTCGCCGTCGAACGTGAAGTCGGGCGCCGGCCGGCGCGCCCGCAGGTCGGCGACCGCCGCCTGGACGCGCGCGACTCGCGACCCCGCCGCACTGCCGCGCGTGCTGTAGGACAGGAACGCGACGACGGGCTCGTCCCCCACGATCCGCCGCCGATCGCGGGCCGCGGCCAGCGCGATGTCCGCGAGCTGCGCCGGCGCGGGATCCGGCACGACGGCGCAGTCGGTGAACGTCAGGACCGCGTCCCCTTTCATCATATAGAAGGCGCTGGACACGGTCGTGATGCCGGGGGCCGGGCCCACCGCCACGAGCGCCGCGCGGATCACGTCCCCCGTCGGGCAGTCCACGCCACCGACCATCACGTCCGCCGCGCCGATGCCCACGAGACAGGCGCCGAACGTGATCGGATGCTCTAACACCTGGGCGGCCGCGGCGTCGGTGGGGAACTTGTCCGGACGGCGGGCGCGGAGGTGTCGAACCAGCTCGGGGAGCAGGGAGCGGGGAGCAGTACGATTCAACAGCAGTACGTGGCCCAGGCCCTCGCGCTCGATCTGCCGACCGGCCTCCTGGATCCGCGGGTCGTCGCCCTCGGGCAGGACGATCCGGGCTTTCTTGTCCCGCGCCCGTGCGTAGACGCGGTCCAGGAAGCTCATGTCCCGAACTTGCGTTTCAGGGCTTGCTGAACGGCGGGGTGCACGAGCTGGGAGACGTCGCCGCCGAAGCGCGCCACCTCGCGCACCAGGCTGGAGCTCAAGTAGGTGAGGTCGAACGCCGGCACGAGGAACACCGTCTCGATCTCGGGCGCGAGATTGCGGTTCATGAGCGCCATCTGGAACTCGTACTCGAAATCCGATACCGCGCGCAGTCCCCGAATGATTACCTTGGCACCGACGCGCTTGGCGAACTCGGCGAGCAGCCCCTCGAACGACTGCACGTCCACGCGCTTGTCGGGCACCGCCTGGCGGATCAGCGCGACACGCTCCTCCAGCGAGAACAGCGGCTGTTTGGAGGTGTTGACGGCCACCGCCACGATCAGCTGATCCACGAACTCGAGCGAGCGGCGGATCAGGTCTTCGTGACCCTTGGTCACCGGGTCGAACGAGCCGGGATAGACGGCGATGCGTTTCATGAATGGGGCGGGACGGACGCGTACAACAACGTCACCGCTGTGTCGCCATAGCGCCGGGTGTCATCGCCGGGGACCGCGCTCGTTGCCGAGTGTTCAACCGCGAACACGCGCGCGAAGGGGGTCTTTCGGAACAGCATCGCGATTTGCTCCGCTTCGTCGCCCGCATACGGCGGATCGGCGAACGCCACGTCGTACTGGCCGGGCTGCAGCCGCTCGGCGAAGCGCATCGCGTCCACGCGGTGAATCGTCACGCGCTCCTCCACTTTGAGTGTCTCGGCATTCGCGTTGAGGACCGCGAGCGACGAGCGATGCCTTTCCACGAAATCCACCGACACCGCGCCGCGTGACAACGCTTCGAACCCTAGGGCGCCAGACCCTGCAAAGAGATCGAGGACCCGTGCGCCCGGAATCGACTGCTGGAGAATGCTGAACCAGGCCTCGCGCACCCGGTCCGACGTCGGCCGCACCGAGCGCCCGGTGGGCGTCTTCAGGCGACGGCCCTTGAACTCCCCGGCAATGATTCGGAGCATGAACCCTCCAGGGTGTGTTAACCCCGGGCTGCCAGCCCGGGGTTAACCAACCCTGGCGAGAACCTTACCCGGGGGCTGAACGCCGCACGCCTCACTTTGTCGGCGCCAGACACGCCACCCGTGCCTGCAGCGTCGTCCGCCCCTGCCATTCATCCCGCTCCAGCCGGAACGCGACATCGAGCGGCTGCTCGAGCCACGCCTCCGGCACCGCGTCGGCCCACCGGAACCCGATCGCCGGCAGCACGCCCGAGCCGTCATCCAGCGTGAAGCGCAGATGATTCGTCCCCACGCGGCGGGCGCCCACGGCCCGCGCGTTGCGGACGCCGAACACCGGCGCCGGGTTGCCGGCCCCGCAGGGCTCGAGGTGGCGGATCAGCCGCTCCAGGTCCTCGCTCAGGAGGCCGAGTGGCACCTCGAGATCCACGCGCTGGCTCGGCGCCAGGTCGTCGGGGCCCAGAAGCTCGCCCGCCACGCCGAGAAACGCAACGCGGAAGCCGTCGTAACGGTCGCGCCGGATCGTGAGCCCGGCGGCCATCGTGTGTCCCCCGTACTTCTCGAGATGCGATCCCACGCGCTGCAGCGCCGCGTGCAGGTCGAACCCCGCGATGCTGCGCCCCGACCCCCGCCCGAGCTCCCCCCCCCCCTCGTCCCACGCAATCAGGAACGTGGGCCGCCCGTAGCGTTCGACGAGCCGGGAGGCCACGATGCCGATGACGCCGGGGTGCCAGCCATCGGCGGCGAGCACCAGGGCGCAGTCGGTGCAGTCGGGCGTGAGAATCTTGTCGGCCAGCTCGATGGCCTCGTCCTGGATGCGCTGATCCAGCTCCTGGCGGCGCGCATTGATCGTCTCGAGCTCGCGCGCCAGCGCGGCCGCTTCCCGGGGATCCTCGGTGAGGAGCAGCCGCAAGCCGTCGTTGGCGTCGCCGATCCGGCCGGCCGCGTTGAGGCGCGGCGCCAGAATGAATCCCACGTGGCCGGCGCGCAGCGGCCGTCCCGCCAGGCCGGCCGTCTCGACCAGGGCCCGCAGCCCCACCCAGTGCGAGTCGGCCAGCATCTTGAGGCCGTGGCGGACGAGGATGCGGTTTTCGCCGACGAGGGGGACCACGTCCGCGATCGTCGCGAGGGCCACGTAGTCGAGGAAATGCAGCGGCAGGTGCGGCGACAAGCCCAGGGCGCCCACGACGGCCTGCGCCAGCTTGAACGCGACGCCGGCGCCGCAGAGGTGCTTGTCTTCCGAGCCGCAGTCGGGACGGCGCGGATCGATCACCGCGTTCGCGGGCGGCAGCCGGTCGCCCGGCAGGTGGTGATCGGTGACGATGACGTCAATGCCGGCGGCGCGCGCCGCGGCGACCGCGTCCACGGCCGTAATGCCGCAGTCGCAGGTGACGATCAGACCGGCGCCGATGCGCTGCGCCTCCGCCAGCCCCGCGGGGCCGAAATCGTAGCCGTCGCGGATCCGGTGCGGAACGAACGCGTGGACGACGCCCCCCCCCCCGGCGCTCCGCAGGATACGCGTGAGCATGGCCGCGGCGCACTGGCCGTCCACGTCGTAATCGCCGTGCACCAGAATGGGCCGGGGGGGCCGCTCTCGCACCGCGCGCGCCAACAGCTCGACCGCCACGGGCATATCGGCCCAGCGGTTGGGATCGGAGAGCCGCTCGAGGTCGGGGCGCAGAAACGCCTTGGCGAGCTCCGGCGACGCGAGGCCGCGCTGCACCAGAATCGCGGCGAGCGGCTCGGGAATCCTGAGCTCCGACGCGAGGGCGCGGGTCGCCGCGGGGTCGGCGGACGCCGTGAGGATCCAGCGGGCCGGAATCATCTAGTCGCGGGCGTAGAGGAGCACGCCGCAGGCCTCGCAGCCCTCGATCGTGGCGCCGCGCTGGATCAGCGCTTTGCGCTGCGTCGGGACGGCGGTGAAACAGTTGCCGCAGGAGCCGCCGTGCAGCGGGAACAGCGCCAGCGGCGCCTTGCCGCGGCGGATGCGGTCGTAGCGCGCCAGCAGGCCCGGATTGACGGCGCGGCTCGCCTGCTCGCGCGCCTGGGTCGCGCGCTCGCGCTCGGCGGCGATCGCCTCGCGCCGGCCCGCGAGCTGCTCGCGCTGCGTCGCCTGGGACTCGCGCACCAGCTCGAGCGCGCGCTCGGCTTCCGCCGCCCGCCGCTCCGCTTCGCTGACGGCGTCGCCCGAGCGCATGAACTCGGCCTCCTCTTTCGCCAGCACGGTCCGGGCGAGGTCGAGCTCCGCCATCAGCGTGGAGGCTTCCTTGGCGCCGCGCACCCACTCGAGCCGCTGCCGGCGCTGCTCCTGCATCGTGCGATAGCTCGCGATCTTGCCTTCCATCGCGTCGCGCCGATCGAGCGCGGCCTGGATCGCCGTCCCCGCCTGCTCGAGCCCGCGCGCCGCGGCGGCGACCTGCTCATCCAGCACCCGGCCTTCCGGTTCCAGCGCCTTCAGCTGGGCGTCGCACTGGGCCACCGCGACGTCCTTGTCCTGCAACGCCAACAGCGCTTCAAGATCCGGGTGCACCCTTCCTCCTTGCAGTCTGAATGATTCCGTAGGTAGGCCGCTTGGCGTTTCGCTCGGCAGCAAGTCGCTGTTTCTCATGGGCGAGTCTGGCCTTTTCGTCGTCGGTGGCGAACGGGATGGCGCGATTGATCCGCTCGATTTCACGGTCGAGGCGCCGTGCCTCGAGCCAGTTCACGGCGCGCTCGAACAGCACGTCCGGAACGTTGTCCCCAAGTCCTTCGGCTTGTAGTGCCTCGTACGCCCGCGCCGCGGTCTCGTCGAGACGGTCGGGCGCGTCGTCGACTAATGCGTCGAAGAGCACCCGATAGACGGGGAACTCGATTTCCTCACTATCGACAGCGTCGACGACTCGCGATTTCCACGGTTCGCCGGTCAACATGAGTAGAAGGAGAGATTTCTCCGCGCTGGAAGGGAGCAGGGAGCTGGGAGCAGGGAGCGGACGTGAAGGAACTGCTCCCGGCTCCCTGCTCCCTGCTCCCATTTCTCTTTCCAGCACATCCTTCCTTACCCCCGCAACCTCTGCGACACGCGATATGTACAGTTCCCTTGTGATGGGATCGGCCGCCGCACGGATCGTGGGCAATAACCGATCAAGGGCTCGCCTGCGCCCCGGGAGATTCCCGAACAAACCCCTGCGCTCCAGGATCTGGATTTTGCGCTCGAGCACGTCCACCGAGTCCTTCAGCGCCTGCTCGAGCGGCGCGGCACCGTGGCGCTGCACCAGCGTGTCGGGATCCTCACCCTCCGGGAGGCTCGCGACGCTGACGCGCAATTTGTGGCGCAGCAGCTCGTCGCCGGCGCGGAACGTAGCGCGCAGCCCGGCGTCGTCCGAGTCATATAGAAGGATGACGTGGGCGGTGTGGCGCTGGAGCAGCGCGGCTTGGTCCTCGGAGAGGCCGGTGCCCAAGGGCGCCACGACTTCGTCGAGGCCCGTTAGCGTGAGCCGCAACACGTCGAATTGCCCCTCGACCAGAATCGCCCGCTCCGCTTTGCGCATCGCGTGCTTCGCGACGTGCAGGTTGTAGAGCAGCTTTCCCTTGTGGAAGACCGGCGTGTCGGGGGAGTTCAAGTACTTGGGCTCTCCGTCGCCGAGGAGACGGCCGCTGAACGCGACGACGCGCGAGCGGAGGTCGTGGATCGGGAACAGCAGCCGGCCACGGAAGCGCGGGATGAGCGTCCCATCCTCCCGTTTAACGAGCAGCCCGGCCTCGAGCAACACTTCTTCGCGCAGCCCCAATCCTTTCATCGCGTCCAGGAACGCGGTACCGCGCGGCGCATAACCCAGCCCCTGCACCTGCGCCTGCTCGAGCGTGACGTGCCGGGAGCCGAGGTACTGCCGGGCGCCATCGGCCTCGGGACTCTCGTGGAGCTGGCGGCTGAACCAGTCGGCGGCGGTTGCGACCGCCTGGTACAAGGGCTCGCGCGGGTCGGGACCGGTGGGGCCCGTGCGCTCGGGGATCACGATGCCGACACGGCGGGCGGTCTCCCGCACCGCGGTGGGATAGTCCATCCCCAGCTTCTTCATGAAGAAGGTGAAGACGTCACCGGCCTCGTGGCACACGAAACAGTAGAACATCCCCTTTTTGGGAATGACCGCGAAGTTGCGATGGGTGCCGCCGTGAAAGGGGCACGGCCCGCGGTAATCCGAGCCGGTGCGCTTCAGCTCCACATGCTCGCCGATGATGCCCACGAGGTCGGCGGCTTCGCGCACCGTTTCGATGACGTCGTCGGGTATCATGCCCTCACCCCCTGTCCCCCTCTCCACGTTGTGGAGAGGGGGTACGCCGATCAGTAGCCGATCCCTCGACGCGCTCGAGGAGTTCAGGAGCGACAACCAGTCTGATTGCACCGATCTCGACGACCACACGACCGTCCGATCGGATCTCCGCGACAACACCAACCTTGCCCTGCCCTGTGCGCACTCGTTCACCGAGTTTCAAGTCGCTTGCACCGGCCGTCTGGCCGTCCGGCCGTCCGGCCGTCTTCTCGATCGCCTCCTCCACCATCCTTCTCGCTTCCCGCGCCGTCGCGTCGTTCATCGCGGCCCGCGCCTGGCCCAACGCCGCTTCCACGGTCTTGCGGGCCTCGAGCAGGTAGGCGCGGGCGCGTTCGCGCGCATCCTTATCGAGGGCCTTCTCGCGCTGGCGTAACTCGGTCTCCAGGTTCTCGAGGTTGGCGAGGTTGGCGAGGTCGCGCTCGATTTGTGCCGCCCGAGTATCCAGCTCCGCGCCACGCGCGTCCATATCCCGAGCGCGCGCTTCGACCGCGGCGAGCAGCCGGTCCAGCGTCCGCTCCGCGTCCGGTACGGCGCGCTCGGCCTCCGCCAACACATCCGCCGCGATGCCGAGCCGCCGCGCAATCGCCAGCCCGTAGGAGCGGCCCGGCACGCCCTTGAGCAAGCGGTAGGTCGGCGTCAGCGTCTCGGCGTCGAATTGCAGCGACGCGTTCACGATGCCCACCGTTTCCGCCGCCAGCTGTTTCAACGCGCCCAGGTGCGTCGTCGCCAGCGTAGTGGCCCGCCGGCGGGTGAGCGCCTTGAGCGCCGCGGCGGCCAGCGCCGCGCCCTCGGCCGGATCGGTGCCGCTGCCGATTTCGTCGAGCAGCACCAGGGAGCCGGGCCCCGCCCCTTCCAGAATCGCGCGCAACGCAGCCACGTGCGCCGAGAACGTCGAGAGGCTCGCGGCGATAGACTGGCGGTCGCCGATGTCGGCGAAGACTTCAGTGAACACGGGCAGCGACGATTGCGGCCCGATGGGCGGGAGGATGCCGCTCTGCGCGAGCAGCGCCAACAAGCCGACGGCCTTGATCAGGACCGTCTTGCCCCCCGTGTTCGGTCCGGAGACCAGGATCGTGCGCTCGTCGGGTGCCAGCTCGAGATCGAACGGCACGACGAGATGTTCGCCGCCCAGAAGCAGCGGATGCCGGCCCGCGCGAATCCTGAGCGCGCCACCGATCTCCGGCACGAACCCATTCACTTCCACCGCATAGCGCGCCCGGGCGCACAAGTCGTCGAACGCGATGCACATGTCCCACGCCGCGGCGATGGCGTCGCGATGCGGGCGCAGCAGATCCGTCAGCTCCCGCAGCACCCGCAGCACCTCGCGCAGCTCGGCCGATTCGGCGGCGCGCAGCTCGTTGCCGAGCTCGATGACCTCGGGCGGCTCCACGAACACGGTCGCGCGCGTCGCCGACTCGTCGTGGACGATGCCGCCGACCCGTGCGCGGGCGGTGCTGCGGATCGGAATGACGTAGCGCCCGCCGCGTATCGTGACCGCCGCGTCGGGAGCCCGCTCGGTCGGGTCGAGCCCGCCGAGAATGCCGCCCAACCGGTCCGTCACCCGCTTGCGGGTTTCGCGCACGTGCTGGCGCGCGCGCGCGAGATCGCGCGACGCGCCGTCGAGCACCGCACCGTCCGGCGAGATGGATTGCCCGAGCTTGGTCTCGAGCTCCTTGGGCGGCGGCTCGACGCGCAGCGCCGCGGTGCGGGGCGCGGGCTCCGCGAGCCGCTTCAAGTCGGCCGCCGTCACGCGCGCCGCCGCGAGCGCGACGGTCATGTCGGCGAGCGCCGCCGCCTCGAGCGCGCTGCCCGGGACAGCGAGCAGCTCCAACGTGCCGCTGATGTCCGGGACGGGCTCGGCGCGGATGCCGTCATCGGTAATGAGCAGCGCCGCCAGCTCGGCGACCTGAGCGAGCGCGGCGCGAATCGTGTCGGCGCCCTGGGCGGGGCGGCGCGCGCGCACTCGGGCGGCGCCGAGCGGCCCCTGGGCGTGCTCGGCCACGCGCTCCAGCGCCGCGGGGAACTCCAGTGTCTCCAATACGGAAGGACTAGTTATCCCGCCAACTCCTCGCGAACGATCGTGTTCACGACCTTCCCATCCGCGCGCCCCTTAAAGCGCGGCATCACCGCGCCCATCACCTTCCCCATGTCCGTCGCGCCGGCCGCGATGGCCTCGCGCACCGCCGCGCGGATCTCCTCGGGGGGCACGGACGCGGGCAGATACGCCTCGAGAATCTTGATCTCGGCGGCCTCGGTCGCGGCGAGCTCGGTCCGCCCCGCTTTCTCGTAGACCTCCACCGACTCGCGCCGCCGTTTGATGCCGCGGCGCAGCACCTCGGCCGTCTCGTCGTCGGAGGCGGGCCGGGGGGGGGGGGCAGCTCGAGTTCTCGGTTTTTGACGTCGGAGAGGATCGTGGAGAGAAGGAGGGTGCGCGCCTGATCGCGTTGTTTTCTGGCTTCGTTCATCGCGGCTCGGAGCCGCTCGGGCAGACTCGCCATTCACGCGTAGCGCGGCCGGCGGTTCTTGCGCCGCGCCGCATTCATCTTGCGCTTGCGGCGCTCACTGGGCTTTTCGTAGTGGCGATGCTTGCGGAGGTCGGCGAGGATGCCGGCCTTTTCACACTTCTTTTTGAAGCGCTTCAGCGCCCGCTCGAAGCTCTCGTCATCGTGGATGATGACTTCCGGCATCGGATCTCTTTCCTAAGTGTGTAAAGACACACGAACTTAGCGGACGGTCTTAACCCTTGCAAGGCTAGCCCGGCGGCCACGTCATGGCCCGGCCACCCAGCACGTGCAGATGCAGATGGAAGACGGTCTGGCCCCCGTCCGGGTTCGTGTTCACCACCACGCGATAGCCGCGCATCGCGATCCCCGATTCCTCGGCGACTTCGCGGGCGAACGCGAGCAGCTGGCCAAGCATCTTGGAATCCTTGGCGTCGTTGAGCGAGCCCACGTGGGTGGTGGGAATCACCAGCAGATGGGTGGGCGCCTGGGGATTCAGGTCCTTGAAGGCGAGCATGCCGTCAACGCGCTTTACTACCGTGGCCGGGACCTCTCCCGCCGCCACCCGGCAGAAAATGCAGGTGCTCACCCTTCCCCTCCCGAACGGTCCCGCCGCCGCCGCCTGGCCGGTCCTTCCTCGTGCTCTTCCAGTCCAAGGGCCCGCCGGATCCCATCCCAGAAGCGGCCTCCCCCGCCTTCTTCGTCCGGTGGCGCGGCCTCGACCTCGCTGAGCTTCTCGAGCAGGCGCCGCTGCTCAGCGGTGAGCTTGGTGGGCGTCCACACGTGGACCCGCACGTGGAGATCGCCGTGCCCGCCCTCGGCCAACCGCGGCAGCCCCTTGGCGCGGAGCCGGTAGGTCATGCCCGTCTGCGTCCCGGGCTCGAGGCGCACCGTCGCCTCTCCGAAAGGCGTGGGGACCTGCACTTCGGCACCCAGCGCGGCCTGCGTGAACGTGATGCCGAGATCGTAGACGAGATCGTCGCCGTGACGCACGAAGCGCGGGTCGTCCTTGATGTCCAGGACCGCGATCAAGTCGCCGGGCGGGCCGTTCCGCGGACCGGGCACACCCTGTCCCCGGAGCGTGAGGTAGTGATGGTCCGCGACGCCCGCGGGGACGTCAATCTGGATGGTCTTCTCGCCTTTCACGCGTCCGTCCCCGCCGCAGCGCGGACAGGGACTGGTGACGACCGTGCCGTCTCCCGCGCACGTGGGACAGGGAGAGACGGTCAGGAATTGCCCGAACAGCGACTGCGCCTGGCGCCGTACCTCGCCGGTGCCGCCGCAGGTGCCGCACGGCATGGGCTTCGTCCCGGCCTTGGCGCCGCTGCCGGCGCACTCGGAGCAGAGATCGAGGCTCTTGATGCGGACCGTTTTGGTCGTGCCCGAGGCGACTTCGGCGAGCGTCAGTTTCAGACCGACCTTGATGTCGTGCCCGCGGCGCCGATCGCGCCGGACACGGTCCCTGCTCCCTCCACCGAACAACGACTCGAAGCCGCCCCCCCCGCCCCCCCCGCCGCCGCCCAGTCCGAAGTCGCGCATGAAGACCATCAGCGCTTCGGAGAGGTCGAAGTGCATGGAGCTGAAGCCCGCGCCTTGCCCGCCGCGCACGCCCGCCGTGCCGTAGCGGTCGTAGGCGGCGCGCTTCTCGGGGTCGCGCAGCACTTCGTAGGCTTCGGTGACCAGCTTGAACCGCTCTTCGGACGCTTTGTCGCCGTTGTTGCGGTCGGGATGGCACTCCATCGCGAGCTTGCGATAGGCCTTCTTGATGTCGCCTTCGCCCGCGTCGCGCGAGACGCCGAGGATGACGTAGAAGTCCTGCTTCATGCTATTCGAGCAGCTCCCCCACGAGTCGCGACGTGTGGTTCACCAGCGCCGCGATCTTGTCGTACGGCATGCGCGTCGGGCCCATCACGCCGATGACGCCCGACAGCGGCCCGAAATGATACGTGGAGGTGACGAGCGTGAACGGCGCGAGCCGCGCGTCGCTGTGCTCCTGGCCGATCGTGATCGTCAATCCCTCGCCGCCGCGCGCCACCAGCGCTTCCCGCAACAGGTCGCGGCGCGCCGTCACGTCGAGGAGACCCTGGAGCTGCTCCTTGGTGGCGAACTCGGGCTGGCCCGCGAGCGGTTGGGTGCTGCCGAGCAGTACGCCCCCCCCGCCCCCCGCGCCGCCGCCGGCCGCCGGCGCGATCGGCACGTCGAACAGCTCGTCCGCTTCCTGCACGAAGATGTTGAGCAGCTCCGACGCGCTCGCATCGCGCAGCCGCTCGGCCAGCGTGGCGCGAATCGCCTTCAGCGTGAGACCGGCCAACCGCTCGTTGAGCACCGCGGTCACCTGCTGAACCGCCTCGGCCGCCAGCTCCGACGGCACTTCGACGAAGATCGTCCGCACCGCGCCGCTCCGCAGCGCCAGCACCAGCAGCAGCCGTTCGCTCGACACTTGCAGCAAGTCGAGGCGCTCGAGCACGGCTTCCTCGATCGTGGGACTCACGGCGACGCCCAGCTCGTTGGTGAGGACGCCGAGCACCTGCGCGGCGCGCGACAGGATCGTCTCGATGGCGGCGCGCTGCCCCTCCAGCTCGCCGCGGATGTGCTGCGCCTCCGCGGGCGCGACCGTCGGGGGCTTCATCAGGAAGTCCACGTAGACGCGATATGCCAGATCGGTGGGGATGCGGCCGGCGGAGGTGTGGGGGTGGTACAGGTAGCCCTTCTCCTCCAGGTCGCTCATGGTGTTGCGAATCGTCGCCGGCGAGAGGCCGAGCTGGTGGCGCTTGGCAATAGTCCGGCTGCCCGCCGGTTCGGCGGTTTGTACGTAGGTCTCAATGACGGCCTCGAGCACTTGACGCTCGCGGTCCGTGAGCGATGTCGGCACGCTAGAACCTGCTCCCTTGGACGGCTAACTCCCGTACCAAGGAATCTAATCGCAACCAGCCTTCCGGGGTGCACCGGAGGGTGCCATTGGTGGCCTCGACCCAGCCTTGACGCACCCAATCGACGGTAGGGGACGGGGACGGTAGGGGACGGTAGGGGGCGGTAAGAGGCAGCCCCTCTGCCGTCCGGAGTCCCAGGTAAACGCGTTCCATCTCTCGCTGCTCGTCCGTGAGCATCTCTTCCGACTCGACCGGGGACCGCCCCTCGGCGATAGCCCGGCGATAGGCCTCCCACGCCGACAGGTTCCAGCGGCGCGCGCGGCCGTCGAACGAATGCGCCGCCGGGCCGAGCCCCAGATACGGGCGGCCGGACCAGTAGGCACTATTGTGGCGTGAGCGATAGCCTGCCCGGGCGGCGTTCGAGACCTCGTAAAATTGCAAGCCATCAGCCGTCAGCCGTCGGTGTGCGAACAGGTACTCCTCCGCATAGCGGTCATCGGCCGGCAGGCTGGTTGCGCCTCTGGAGATCCACCGATCGAGCGGCGTGCGCGGCTCCACCGTGAGGCCGTAGAGGGAGCAGTGCGCAGGGCGCAGGGAGCAGAGCATATCCAGATCGTTTTCCCAATCGCGCTGCAGCTCTTCCGGCAACCCGAAGATCAGGTCGAGCGAGATGTTCTCGATCCCGGCGCCGCGGAGGGCATGCACGGCCGCCCCGATGCGCGCCGCGTCGTGGGAGCGGTGCATCCATGTGAGCACGCGGTCGTCGAACGACTGGGCGCCGAGCGAGACGCGGTTGATGCCGGCCGACCGCCAGGCTCGGGCGGCGTCGGGCGTGACGTCCTCGGGGTTGGCTTCCAACGTTATTTCAACGTCGACACGGCGTCCGGGTTGGTTAACCCCGGGCTGCCAGCCCGGGGTTAACGCACCTAGCAACGTCTGGATTGCTTCGGGAGGCAGAAGCGACGGCGTGCCGCCGCCGAAGTAGATGGTGTCGGGTTCGGACCCCGTGGCGGGTGTGTTTACCCCGGGCCCATGGCCAGGGGAATTCAAAACACGGGACTCGGTTGTGGGAGGCTGGGCGTTAGACCCAGGGCCCGGCGGCGTTGTATTGTCCTGGCGCATGGCCCCGGGGTCAGCCGAGGTCACGATGGTCCGTTCACCCCGGGCCGCCGGCCCGGGGTCAGCCGACCGCCGCAGCTCCGCGAGCACCGCGGCCACGTACTCCTGCGCCGGAATCCGCTTGCGGACCGCGATCGAGAAGTCGCAGTAGGAGCAGCGGCGCTGGCAAAAGGGGACGTGGAGGTAGAGGTGCACGGGGGAAAGGTAAGGTATGACGTGTCCGGGTGTGTCAGCGCCCGCGCGCAGTACACGGGTTGGTTAACCCCGGGCTGGCAGCCCGGGGTTAACGCACCCTGGTCAGGACGGCGCAAGATCCGGGTGCCGGTGCAACTGCGTCCCTACGTACGTTCGAGCTGCCCTGACATGGCTGCGCGAAAGAGTGTTCGCGTAGTAGCCGCGACACCACCGGAATCTGTCACCTTGTGGTCTGGTTGCGTTGATGCGCAGCGCAGACGAAGACTTGGCCTCGCGGATGAATGATGAAAGCGTCGTGTTCGGCGCGAAACTCACGACCAAATGCACATGGTCAGCAAGAAGGCCAAGCGAGTGTACGCGGACTCGACAACGCACCGCTGCGTCACGCACCGCGTCGGTGACATGACCCACGTCGTTCCGCGTGATTGCGAGCCGCCGTCGCCAGGTATGCCACGTAATGTGTGCGTAAAGGCCAATTGCCTTGTGGGGTCCGCGGGCTCGCACAGTTCTTCCGTTGGGTGGGTTAACCCCGGCCTGCTAGGCCGGGGTCATAACCAAACTCCGAATTGGTCGGCGCAACGTTCCGGTGACGGCGTTACGGGCTGCCAGCACCGGGGTCAACACAGCCCAAACACCATCCCCGGCCCCTGCCGCACCAATCCCCGCAGCTCCAGCTCCGTCAGCGCCCCCAGCACATTCGCCGCGCCGGTGCGCGTGGCGGTGACGAGCGCATCCACGTGTTGCGGCTCGGCGGTGAGGCGGTTCCACAGCGTCAGCTGCAGGCCCGTCAGATCCATCGGGGGGACGCGCGGCGCGGGAGTCGAGAGGGCGAGTCCCATCTCGCCGCGCCCCGTCGGAAGCCCGATCTCCTCGAGGATGTCGGCGGCGCAGAGCGCGGGCTTCGCGCCCAGCTGGATCAGCTTGTTGCAGCCGACGGACGTCGGGCTCGTGATCGGTCCCGGGACCGCGAGGATGGCGCGGCTCTGCTCGAGGCCCGCATCGGCGGTGACGATCGCGCCCGACCCCACCGCCGCTTCGATCACGACTACCGCGCGGGACAAACCGGAGATCAGGCGATTGCGGCGCGGGAACGAGCCGGCGTGCGGCCGCTCGCCGGGCGGATGCTCGGTGACGAGGCAGCCCCCCCCGGGGGCAACCATGCGCTCGTACAGCGCGCGGTTGGCGGCGGGATAGATGACGCCGAACCCGTTGCCGAGGACGCCGACGGTCGCGCCGCCAACGTCGAGCGCCGCCGCATGCACGAGCGCGTCAATGCCGCGCGCCATGCCGCTGACGACGACAGCGCGCTGCGCAACCGCGGCGGCCAGGATGCGGGCCGCTTCCGCCCCATAGGCCGTGTGGTTGCGGCTCCCCACGAGCGCGACGGCCGGCCGCTGGAGCAGCGACACATCGCCCCACACGTACAGCACCGCGGGCGGATCGTAGATCTCCTCGAGCTGCGCGGGGAAATCGGGAGCGCCGGGGAGCAGCGCACGGGCGCACCCGCCGAGCGCCGCGAGCTGGGTCAGCACGCGTTGGCCGTCAGCCGCAGTGGCGGCTTTGATCGCCGTCGCGGCGGCGGGCCCAATGCCATGCACTGCGGCAAGCCGCACGTGCGGGGCCGCGAGCGCCGCCTGCGCGCTCCCGAACGTGGTGACAAGCTGGCGCAGCCGCTGGGAGCCGATGCCGGGGACGAGCGACAGCGCCAGCGTCGCTACGACTGCAGCGTCTTCCATAACGTCTCCAGCAGCTCCGGTAGCCCCTGACGGGTGACGGCGGAAATGGTGACAACCGGTGCGCCACCTTCCGTGCGCAGGGGGACAGCCCCCACACCCGGTGTCAGGTCCGCCTTGGCTAACACACCCAGGTCGGATTTGGTGATGACAACCACATGCGGCTTCCCGGCCAACTCCGGCGAGTACAGCGCCGCTTCCCGGCGCAGCAGGTCGTACGTCGCCTGCGGATCGGGGCTGTCCACGGGAACGAGCACCGCGACCGCGCGCGTGCGCTCGACGTGCTGGAGGAAGCGCAGCCCCAGTCCCTTGCCCGCGTGCGCCCCTTCGATGATGCCTGGAATGTCGGCGACGACGAACGAGCGGTTGTCCGACAGTCCCACGACGCCGAGGTGCGGCTCGAGCGTGGTGAAGGGATAGTCCGCGACCTTGGGACGCGCGGCCGAGATGACCGAGAGCAGCGTGCTCTTGCCCGCGTTCGGCTCGCCGAGCAGGCCGACGTCGGCGATGAGCTTCAGGACCAGATCGAGGCGCCGCTCCTGCCCTTCTCCACCCGGCTCCCATTCGCGCGGCGACTGGTGCGTCGGCGTCGCGAAATGCTGGTTGCCGCGCCCGCCCCGGCCTCCCTTGGCGACCAGCAGCGCCTGATCGGGCTTGATCATCTCGCCCAGCAATTCCCCGGTGTCGGCGTCGCGCACCTCGGTGCCGGGCGGGACGGGCAGGTACACGTCGCCGCCCGACTTGCCGGACATGTTCTTGCCCTTGCCGTGCTGGCCGCGGTCGGCTTCCCACTTGGTGTGATAGCGGTAGTCGAGGAGCGTGGCGAGGTTGGGGTCCACCTTCAGGTACACGCTGCCGCCCAGGCCGCCGTCACCACCGTCGGGGCCGCCCTTGGGGACGAACTTTTCGCGGCGGAATGACGACGCCCCGGAGCCGCCGGTGCCGGCGATGACGTGGACGACGACGCGGTCTATGAACATTAGGCGCTCACCAAAAGTCCATTCGGGTGGGTTAACCCCGGGGCCATGCCCCGGGGTTCATTGCGCACCGAAATAGCCCGGGCGGGTAATGGTGCGCCATAAGCCCCGGGCCGGCCGCCCGGGGTTAACACACCAGACGTCCCCCCTTCTCAACCAAGGCTCCTTTCCCGCACATCCCCCCACATCTCCCACAGCTTCAAGGCGCGGTCCTTGGTGAGGTCCGCTTCGACAATCGCCAACACCGCATCCACATCCTCGCGACTCGACCCCGTATTCAGCGCTCCCCGCAGATGCGCGTGCAGTTGTCTCGGCGCGTCGAGCATCGCAATCGCCGCCAGCGTGCACAGCTCGCGCCGCTTGGCGTCGAGACCCGGCCGGCCGAGGATCTTCCCGTACGCGTCTATCACCACCAGCGGCTCGATCGCGGGGTGCAGCGTCCGCAGGTTGAGCAGCAGCTTGTGATACGTCCGCCCGTACACGTGGCTGCAGGCTTCCACGCCCCGGTCCGTCCAGCAGTCCCACTCGGGATGCGCGATGGACTCGCCCGTTTCCTGGGGCGGGCCGGCGACGGCGCGCCACACGCCGAAGGCCACGAGAGCGAGCGGATAGCCGACATTCAGGAAGCTCTGCAGCAACAGCTCCTCCACCCACAGCGGCGGCACGGCGAGACTGCGCGCGGCGATCATCCGCTCGCGCAGGGCGGTCTCGTTGCCGGTCGCCGTCGCGGCCGCGATGCGAACCAGGGCTAGAGTCTGTGGGTCCATAGTACTTCTCCCTTCTCCCTGCTCCGCCATCCTTTCACCGCGCTAACCCTCCATTCACCCGCATCTCCCCCACCGTCTCGCCCCGCGAGTTCGTGATCGGCCGCGTGAGCAGCGAGGCGGGCTGCGGCTTGAGCCCCAGCTCGGCCAGCACCGCCGCAATCGCCAGCGACGACGCGACGCTGTGACCGTCCTCGACCTTGAGCGTCACACCGAGGCCCTCCCGCACCAGGATGGCGCTGTACACCCCCTCGGCACCGACTTTGGCGACCACACGGCCGGGGTGTGCTCTCATCATCTCGGTGCACGGCCGGCCTTCGCCCGCAATCAGCTCCGGATGCAGCATCATGGCCTCGAGGATCTGGCCCTCGAGCCGCGCATACGCCCACGCCATGCTTCTCAACGGCAACGCAAAGCACGCGACGCCGCATCCGTCCACCGCGACGCCGATCTGCTTCGCGGGCACGTCCGTCCAGCGGCTCACCTCGGCGAGGCAGCGCTGCTGCACCGGATGCTCGATGCGGGCGTAGAACTCCGTCGGCCAGCCATGGTGCTTGGCCAGCGCCAGCATCCCCGCGTGCTTCCCCGAGCAATTCGAGTAGACGGCCGTGAGCCGCACCCCGCGGGTCTCGTAATCTTTGGCGACCGCGTCCGACAGGGGCCGGTGCGGCCCGCACATGAGATCGCGCTCCGAGCAGCCGATCTTCTGGAGGAATTCGCGCACCAGCGCCACCTGCGACGGCTCGCTCGAGTGCGACGCGCACGTGAGCGCGAGGTCTGGGCGGGTGAGCCCGAAGCGCTCTACCACGCCGTCCTCCACCAGCGGCAGGGCCTGGAACGGCTTCGCCGCCGAGCGCCAGAAGGTGACGAAGCTCGGGTCGCCCGCCTGGGCGACGAGCTGCCCGGCCTCGTCGACGACGGCGACATGGACGGTATGGCGGGATTCGACGACGGAGCCGCGGCGGTTCTCGACGAGCATGGGCGGGAAACCTAACCCAGCGCAGAGTCTTCGGGAAAAAGAGGTCAGCATGGGTGCGTTAACCCCGGGCCGGCAGCCCGGGGTTAACAAACCCTGACTAGTTGTGCGTGCCCTGGCCTGTCGCCCGAGGTCAGTCCACACCAAATTGCTCGCTCAATGCGCACCCTGTCCTTCATTCTTCTGGGCGTCGTGGCGTCGTGGCGTCCCGCCCTCGCCCAGGAGGCCAGTCCGTATGTCCCCGTCTCGTTCTGGGGCGCCCCTTTCGTCGAGCACCTCATCGCGCGCGGCCACATGGTGGATCCGACGCCCCTCACGCGGCCGTTTCGAGTCGACGACTTGCTCCGCGCCCTCCAAGCGGTGGACAGCACGATCGTGAACGGCGCCGAGTGGGCGGTCGTCAAGACGGTGCGCGCCGATCTCGACCGCCACCAGCGCGGCCCCTCGGCGCGGATGGACGTGCACGCCGGCGTGATGGGCAGCTCGCACGCGCGCCGCGATCCATTGCGTGCCGCGGGACCGGGACATGGGACATTCTCGGGCGGGGTGGCGCTCACGCTCTACTTGGGCCCCGCCGTCTTCGTCACACACCCCTACTTCGACACGCGGCTCAAGTGGGACCCCGACTACCTCGGCAAGAAAGACCGGGTGATCGCGGGGCGAGCCGCGGAAGCCTACGTCAGCGCCCAGTGGAGCTTCGGCGAGGTGTTCTTCGGGAGCCTGGACCGCAATTGGGGGGGGGGACCGCGCCTCGTCGAAGGGCTGCTCGTCTCGCCGAGCCCGTACAGCTACGATCACCTGGGCGTGAGCATCGGCACGACCGGCGTCCGGCTCGAGGGGATCATCACGCAGCTCGACGATCTGCCCGACACGAGCGGCGCGATCAATCATCGGTACTTCATCGCGCACCGCTTCACGATCCGGCCGCCGGGCAGCACCACGATCTCGCTGTGGGAAGGCACGCTGCTCGCCGGCCCCGACCGCCAGCTCGAGCCGTGGTTCGCGAACATCTTCACGCTCGGCCTGGTCCAGCAGTACGACCAAGGAAGCCAAGCCAACAATTTGGTCGGCGTGGATGTGACGACCCGCGTCCGCAACGTGCAGCTGTTCGGCTCGCTGCTGTTCGACGACATCCAGGTAGATAAGTCCACCGCGGGCGACCGCGAGCCGCCGTCCTACGGCCTCACACTGGGCGCGCAGGGCGCCGTGGGACCTGCCGGCTGGACGGCTTTCTACACGCAGGTCACCAATCTCACCTACCGCACGCCGAGCCCCGCCGAGGCCGTGATGCGGCGCGGCGTGGGGCTGGCGCGTAATTTCTCCGACTACGATCAGCTCACCGTGCGCGGCAGCATGATGGCGGGACCCGGCGTGCTGCTCGAGCCCGAGGTCACGCTGCTGCGCCAGGGCGAAGGGGACTTTCGTCTCCCCTACCCAACGGTCGCCCAGTTCGATTCGACGCCGACGTTGTTCGCCGGCGTGGTCGAACGGACGGTCCGGCTGGCAGTCGGCGGCCGGATCGCGCATGGGAGGTGGGTGGTGTCGGGAGACGGCGGTGTGCACCTCATCAACAACGCGGGACATGTGAGCGGCGCCGAGCGGACGCGGTGGGTGGGAAGGGTGGCGGTGATGTGGCGGTCCAAGAAGGAGGGGCGCGTTCCGTGACGCCGGCAGACACCACGCGCCTTACGCGCGATCGACTGGAGGCGCTGCTCAAGAAAATGGCGGGCGCCAAGATCGTCGTCATGGGCGACGCGATGCTCGACGTCTATCTCGCCGGCGAGGTGGATCGCGTCTCGCCTGAGGCGCCGGTGCCCGTCGTCACGGTGCACGGCCGCCGCCACGCCCTCGGCGGCGCGGCCAACGTCGCGGCCAACGTCGCGGCGATCGGGGCGGAGTGCCGGCTCGTCGCGGTGATCGGCGACGACCAGCGCGGCGACTCGGTGCGCGCCGAGTTGGCGGGTGGAGGGGGAGGCAGGGGGGGGCCACTCACCGATAAGTACCTCGTGGTCGCCGCGGCGCGGCCGACGACGTCCAAGACACGGGTCGTCGCGCGTGGGCAGCAGATGCTGCGGATTGACGAAGAGGTCGAGGAGCCGATTCCTGCCCGCACGATGGAGCAAGTGGCGGCCGAGCTGGAGCGCGCGATGCGGGACGCCGACGCCCTGCTCATCGAGGACTACAATAAAGGAATGCTGGTGCCCCAGGTGATCGAGCGGGGCATGGCGCTCGCCAAGAAGCGCGGCGTGCCGGTGATCGTGGACCCCAAGTTCAAGAACTTCTTCGCCTACCGCGGCGCGACGGTGTTCAAGCCCAACCGCCGCGAGCTGGAGCAGGCGATGGGGGCGGCGCTGGATCTCGCGCATCCCGATGCGCTCCCCGAGGCCCTCGACAAGCTGGCGGTGGACAATCTCCTGCTCACGCTTGGTGCCGAAGGAATGATGCTGGTGACCAAGGACCAGGCGATCACGCGTATTCCCACGATGGCTCGCGAGGTCTTCGACGTCTCAGGGGCGGGCGACACGGTGACGGCATGGGTGGGGACTGCCCTCGCCGCGGGCGCGAGCGTGCGCGAGGCCGCCCACATCGCCAACTTCGCCGCGGGGATCGAGGTGGGGAAAGCGGGCGTGGCGACAGTCTCGCCGGCCGAGGTGCTGGCCGTGCACGAGGCATATTACGATCAGTTAGGTAAATTGCGGCGAGAGGGACTTCTATAGAATGTCCAATGTTCAATGATCAATGTTCAATGGTCATTGAACATTTTACATTCTACACTGATCATTCGCGCGCCGTTAGGTGCGCGCACGGGCCCTTAGCTCAGCGGTTAGAGCAGCGGACTCATAATCCGTAGGTCCCAGGTTCAAATCCTGGAGGGCCCATTACTATCGAGACGCCGAGACGCTTAGACGCCGAGGCCAACCGCCGAGGCGAATCAACGTTTCGTGCAGTAATAAATCTCACCGCTTGCTTGGGTGAGTCCCATCAGACTGGCCTCCGCGGACGACGCCACCTCCGCCACCCCCACCACCCGCACGTTGAATCCCGCCGCGCGCAGGCGATCCAGGAAGTCGGGGCCGTAGCGCCGGAAGTGGTCGTCCTGGCCAAAGCGCCGCAGCCGTTCCTTGGGGTCGGTCTCCGTCGGATCCTCGACCGTGGCAGCTACGGTGATGGGCACCAGGATGATCGCCCACCCGTCGCGTCGCAGCACCCGATGGAACTCCCGCAGCGCCCGCCGGTCGTCCGGGACGTGCTCCAGGACGTGGCTGCAGTACACGACATCGAACGAGGCGTCCGGGTACTCGATGCGGGTGACGTCCATGCGCACGTCGGCGCCCGGGTCCTCGAGATCGGCGGTCAGGTAGCCCGCGCCGAGGCGTTTTCTGAGACGCGGCTCGAAGCAGCGCTCGGGCGCGACGTGGAGGAAACCCGTGCTCCCGCGAGAGCCGGCAAACAGCTTGGTCATCCGATTGAAGAAGAGCCACAGCAGCCGATGGCGTTCGAGCGCGCCGCAGTGCACGCACATCGCCTCATCGCGCCGCTCGTCCACGCCGAACGGCCGGAAGCGGCGCGACGGCTGCTCGCACACCGGACACCACCGCCCCGTCCCACGGTAGAGGACGCGGTAGACGAGATCGCGGGCCGTTCGCAACACCGGTTTTAGTCGATTCACAGTTCCAAGAATGTAATCAGGGCATTATGTTCTCTTTTGTCTTTGCTTTGTCTTTGCTTCTCCTAGGCGTCTCGGCCCTAGGCGTCTAGGCGACTAGTAGTTACGGGTGGCTAGCTCAGCTGGTTAGAGCGCCGGTCTCACATACCGGAGGTCACAGGTTCGAGTCCTGTGCCGCCCATTCTGCGCAGAGTCCTCGTCATCTCCCACACGTATCTCCAACCCGCGCACCGGGGTAAGCTGCGCGCGCTTGCCGCGCGCGGTCTGGAAGTCACGGTCGCCATTCCCCAGCGCTGGCGCGAGCCGTGGTTCGGCAAGCCGATGGACGTGACGTGGGAGCGGCAGGGCGGCCTCGAGGTCTTCCCCCTGCCCGCCCGTGGGATGGGCAAGAAGGGGGAGCTCGAGAAGGCCAAGTACGGCCGCCGCGCGCTCAAGGCCCTGCTCCGCGACCGCCGCCCCGACCTGGTACAGATAGAGGAAGAGCCCACGACCATCGCCGCGCGCCAGGTGCTCGCCGCCGCCCGCCGCCTCGCCATTCCCGTCGTGATCTACACGCACCACAACGTGGACCTCGAGCTAGGCTGGTGGGGCCGCTGGCAACACCGCCGCATGCTGCGCCGCTTCAAGGGCGTCGTCGCGGGGAGCGACCTCGCCGGCACGCTCGTCCGCCACGACGCGCCCAATCTCCCCATCGCCGTCATCCCGCAGCTCGGCGCCGTGGCGCCGCACGAGCCGCAGCACACGCCGCACGAGGGGCTCGCGATCGGCTTCGTGGGCCGCTTGGTGCCCAACAAGGGACTCGATAACTTGCTCCAGGCGCTGGCGCTGCTTCGCGGCTCGCGCTGGCGTTTGACCGTGGTGGGCGACGGACCCGAGCGTGAGCGCCTCGAGGCGCTGGCGAGCGAGCTGCGGCTGGCGGCGCGGGTGCGGTGGACGGGCGGGCTGCCCACCGAGCAGGTCGCGAATCTGTGGCCCGACCTGGACGTCGTGGTGCAACCGTCGCGCGCCTTGCCCCACTGGCGCGAGTCGAACGGGCACGTGCTGATCGAAGCGATGGCGCACGAGGTGGCGGTGGTCGGCAGCGATTCAGGGGTGATCCCGGAGCTGATCGGCGACGCCGGCGTCGTGGTGCCGGCGGGCGATGTGCCGGCGTTGGCCGCGGCGCTGGAGCGGATCGGCGACGAAGCGGAGCGGCGGCCGCTCGCGCGGGCGGCGCGCGCCCGGGCGCTGCGGCTGTATTCCGATGACGCCATCGCCGAACGCACGCTCGAGTTCTGGAAGCAGTTAGCCAAATAGGCCACGAGATGCCTGAACCCAGCGTCCTCCTCGTCCCCGATCTCCCGTTGGAGCGCTGGCCCTCGATGGACAAGTACGCCCATCGGCTCCACGACTGGCTCGAGAGCACCGAGTTCGGGTTCAAGGTGCGGCTCGCGGCGCACATCGGGGCGCTGACGCGCGACTCGGCGGGCCGCCGCGGTCTGGACACCCGGGGGCGCGACCGGCGGGTGGGCTTCGTGCGCTGGTGGACCCAGCCGGTGGATCCCTCGCGCATCGTGCTGCCGGCGCCGTTGCATGCGCCGCAGCAGTACGCCGCGCGCTACTACTTCTATCCCTGGCGCGTGAAGCGCGAAGCCAAGCGGGCTGACGTCGTGCACGTCCTCGATCACAGCTACGCGCACATGATCGCGAGCGCGGGACGCCGGCCCGTGGTCGTCACCGTGCACGACCTGATGCCGGTGGTCGTGCTGCGCTCGCCCGCCGACGGTTGGCGCGAAGGCGTGCGCAACCGGTTTTTGCGGCAGGCGCTCAAGGCGCTGCGCCAGGCCGACTCGTACATCGTCGGCACCGAGTGGCTCAAGAAGGAGTTGGCGACCTGGCTCGGCGACGACCGCAACATTCACGTCGTACCGTTCGGCGTGGACCGCGCGTTCTTCGGCGAGTCGGCGGTGGCGCGCGAGCGCGGCCGGCGCGAGTGGCGCATTCCCGAGGACGCGTTCGTCGTGCTGCACGTCGGCAGCACCGTGGACCGCAAGAATGTGCCGCTGGTGATTCAGACGGTGGCGCGGCTGCGCCAGGAGACGGACGCGTATCTGCTCCAGGTGGGCGGCCGGCTCACCGCCGAGCAGGAGAAGCTGATTGACCGGCTCGACTTGCGGCGGGCGGTGCGGAGCGTGACGTCGGCGGATGAGACGACGCTGCGCCGAGCGTACCGGGCCGCGGATGTGCTGCTGTTTCCATCCCTGTATGAGGGATTCGGATTTCCGGTGCTCGAGGCGTTTGCTTCGGGCTTGCCCGTGGTGACGTCTGGGGCCGGTGGGCTCAAGGAGGTGGCCGGGGACGCCGCCGTGGTGGTCGAGGGCCGGGACCCCGCCGCCTACGTCCAGGCGCTGGAGCACCTCTCGGATGATGTAGCCGAGCGGGAGGAGCTGATCCAGAGGGGCTGGGCTCGGGCCCGCACGTTTACCTGGCAGCGGACGGCGGCGATGACGGCGGCGGTGTACAGGTCGTTGTTCTAGGTACCACGGAGCACGGAGCACGGAGCACGGAGCACGGAGCACGGAGCAGTACGTACTACGGAGCACGGAGCACGGAGCAGTACGCTCAGGTGCGCTTAGGAAGATTCAGGCGACGGACGAGCGTAAACAACAGGGCAAGGATCTCGTCCAGCAGCGCGGTAATCTCTTTTGTGCGGCACTCAGACAGGTACTCCATTTCGATCGCCGTTCGAAGTAGGGCTTCGGCCTCGGCTGCCGAACCGATGGCAATGCGCAAGTGTCGACGAAATAGGAGCGGGGTAGCGAGAGCATATCCCTCCACGAGATTGGCTTCCACGGAGATGGCCGCACGGCGGATCTGGTCGAATAACGCACGTGAGCGTGGATGGTATGCCTTATCAGTTTCCTTTAGTGTGGACAAGACGAGGGCGTGAGATCGCTGCCAGACGATCATGGACCTGTATTTGTGCATCCAAAGAAAGTGGGATGTTCGCAAGCAAAATCATTGATCCAAATTATGCGACCAGTGCCTTTCTGCTCCCTGCTCCCTGCTCCGTGCTCATTATTTGTCTTTCTGCTCCCTGCTCCGTGCTCCCTGCTCATTTGTTTTTAAGCATTTCCCGCATCACCACCACGTCCTGCCGATCCTGCGGCCTGCCCGCGGCTTCCTTGGAGCGAATGATGTCTTCGAGGCGCGCGGCCAGCAGGTCGGCGCCGTAGACTGCGAAATGCACGGCGTGCGGCGCAAGATCGTGGAATCCGGTCGTCCCGGCGGGTTGGAAGGCGAGATCGAGCCGTCCCGCTTTGGTGATCAAATTCCAGGTATCGGCACGCGCGAGCATCTGCGGACTGCAATCGAACACCAAGCCTTCCGGAACCTGTTCTGTATAGATCCGCGCCTCGAGCTCGCGTAGGGCAGCCGCCAGCCGCTGCAGGTTGTCGAGGTCCTTGGCTGGTGTGATATCCGCGTCATACGTCGCGCGCGGGAAGCCCTGGAGGCGGGCGGCGAGCGCGCCGATGAGGACGAATTGCACGCCGTGCTTTGCCAGCGTGCTGAAAATTCGTTTCGGATCGAGCGGAGCGACGTTCGACGCCAGCTCAGACACGGCGCGCCTGATGCAGGAACTCGGTCAGGTTCTTGACTTCCTCGAGCCGTTGCTCGGGCGTCATCTCCAAGATGCGGGGCACATCGTCCAGCATGTGCGATCCCACCACCACCCGCGGTTCGATCTGCGCGCGCAGTTCCACGCCCGCGGCCGCCAGCAGACGCTCCAGTGTCTCCCATGTCGGGCTGGTTTGGCCCGCTTCGATACGCGCGACGACGGACTGGGCGGTGCCCGCGCGTCGAGCGAGGACGCGCTGGCTGAGACCGGCACGGGTCCGGGCTTGGCGAAGCAGCGTGGCAGCCGTAGACATGCCGAATGATAGCTAATTAGCTATCACTGGCAAGTGCTATTTAACGACTTGACCCGCCATTAGTTAGGGGCCAAGTTAGCGAGCCCTTGAGGAGCGTACTGCTCCGTGCTCCCTGCTCCGTTCCCTGATCCTAGCGAGCACGAGGGCGAGCCCCTCGACGGTGGCGAGGAGATCGAGGTTGCGGGTGATGGTGGTCAGTTTGCGGCGCGCGAGCTGGGCGTCGAGTTCCGTCACCGGCGGGTGGCCGATCGGGCGACGAAGTCGCGCACCTCGTCGCGCTCGGACACGCGGAACTTGCGTGTCGGCGTAGCGGCGGGTGGCGAGGGACGCGAAGCGGGTGAACTCCCCCGGTTCGCGCTCGTAGGGGATGGGCGCTGCTCACCCACGCTTCGCGTCGCTCGTCGAGGAACTTTACCGACACGAGCAACCATTGGCAGGTGTCGCCGGGAGTTCACCTGGCAGAAGACGGCGCAACGCACCGCTGAGGCGTACCACACGCTGATCGGTTAACGAGTAACAGGTTGACAGTCCAAGAGTTACCACGCATCTTCACCCTCCGTCTCGAGCCCTTGGGGATTCTGTTGCATACGAAGGCACTCATCGCAGCGGCGCTGAGCCTCTGCGCCCTCGGCGTCTTGGTCAGCGAAGTCCCCGGCCAGGGTTTGCCGCCCGGCGCACAGCAGGCGCTGCTCCAGAACCCCGACGTCATCCGGCAGCGGCTGCGCGACTCGGGGCTCACCCCCGACCAGATCCGCGCGCGGCTGCGCGCCAGCGGCTACCCGGAGAATCTGCTCGACAGCTACCTCGGCACGACGACCGGACCGACGGGCGGCCAGCCCGCCGCTACCGAGCTCGCCGCCATTCAGGCGCTCGGCCTGGGCCCGATCCCGCAGATGGGCCCCACCCTCGCCGTTGATACCGGCCTGATCCGTCGACGCGGCGACACCCTCGGCCCGCCGAGCCGCGTCTTCGGCGTGGATGTCTTCCGGCGCACCTCCACCCAGTTCCTGCCGCTGCTCGCGGGACCGGTGCCGCCCGACTACCGGCTCGGCCCGGGGGACGTGTTGGTGCTGATTCTTACCGGCGACGTGGAGCTGGCGTACTCGCTGCAAGTGACGCGTGAGGGGTTCATGCTGATCCCGCAGGTGGGCCAGGTGTTCGTGAGCAACCTCACGCTGGGGCAGCTGCGCGACATGCTGTACGCGCGCCTGGGGCGCGTCTACTCCGGTGTGCGGCGGGGGCAGAGCGCAACGACACGCTTCGACATCTCGGTGGCGAACGTGCGGGCCAATCAGGTTTACGTCGTGGGCGAGGTGGCGCAGCCGGGGGCGTACCAGATCAGCTCGCTCGGCACCGTGCTCACCGCCCTGTACGCGGCGGGGGGCGTGACCGAGCTCGCCAACCTGCGCCGCGTCGAGGTGCAGCGGCTCGGCAAGACGGTTGCGTCGCTCGATCTCTATGACTACCTGCTGCGCGGCGACGTCCGCAGCGACATCCGCCTCGAGACCGGCGACGTGGTGTTCCTGCCGCTGCACGACACGCGGGTGCAGGTGACGGGCGCGGTGGTGCGGCCGTTCGTGTACGAGCTGAAGCCCGGGGAGACCCTGGCCCACCTGTTCCGCGCCGCGGGCGGGTTCCGGCCCGACGCCGCGCTGCGGCGCGTCTCGATCCATCGGATCCTCCCCGCCGCCGAGCGCGGCCCGGGCCCCTTCCCGCGGGCTGTCCTGGACGTGCAGCTGTTGCCGGCGACGCCCGGAGCCGCGGCCATCGGGGGTGTGGTGGTGCCGAACGTGGCACTCACGGACGGTGACTCGGTGGTGGTGGACTCCCTGCCGTCACTCGAGGGCTCGCTGTTCGTGGCGATCGCGGGGATGGTGAACAAGCCGGGCCGTTATCCGTGGCGCGAGGGGATGCGGCTGCGCGACCTCGTACTGCTGGCCCGCGGGCCGCAGATCGGGGCGTCGTTGCACGAGGCCGAGATCGCGCGGCTCCCCGCAGACCGGTCGGGGGGCGAGCTGGCGGTCACCATGCGGGTGCCGCTCGACTCCAGCTATCTGTTCGAGCGCGACGCGACCGGGCGTTACGTCGGCCCGCCCGGCCAGGCATTTGCCGCCGGGGGTGCGCCCGAAGTCGCGCTGCAGCCCTACGACAACGTGTTGATCCTGAAGCAGCCCGCCTTCGACTTTCAGCGCACCGTCGTGCTGGCGGGAGAAGTGCTCTACCCTGGGACCTACTCGCTGCGCACCAAGGGCGAGCGTCTCGCGGACGTGATCGGGCGTGCCGGGGGGCTCACGCAGCAGGCGTATCCGGAGGGCATTCGCTTCGTCCGGGGCGAGAACCAGGCCGGCCGCATCAACATCGACCTGCCGCGGGCGCTGCGCGACGGGGCGTCGCGCGACAACATCATTCTGCAGCCGGGCGACTCGATCGACATCCCCGAGTACCAGGCGAGCGTGAAGATCGTGGGCGCGGTGAACTCACCCGGCAGCGTGCTGTGGCGGCAGGGCGCGGGGCTGGACTACTATCTGAGCGCCGCGGGGGGGTTCGCCTTCAACGCCGACAAGGGCCGGGTCAGCGTCCGGTTCGCGAACGGCGAGGTCCGCACGCGGCGCACGGGCTTCCTGTCGTCGAGCAATCCCCGCCCCGGGCCCGGGTCGGAGGTCTTCGTCCCGGTGAAGGAGGCCGGGGAGAAGACGAACATGGTGGCGTTGGTCGGCGGGATCGCACAGGTGCTGGCCAGCCTGGTCACGATCGTCGTGGTGCTGCAGCGGTGAAGTAGCGCCCCCCCCCCCTCCCCCGATGCGCAAAGGCATTGTGCTCGCCGGCGGGTCCGGCCGCCGCCTCTACCCGCTCACCCTCGGGGCCTGCAAGCAGTTGATGCCGGTGTACGACAAGCCGCTCGTGTACTATCCCCTGTCGACGCTGATGCTCGCGGGCATCCGCGACATCCTCCTCATCTCCACCCCCCAGGACCTGCCGCGCTTTCGCGCGCTGTTCGGCGACGGCTCGCAGCTCGGGCTCAGCCTCTCGTATGCCGAGCAACCGCGGCCCGAGGGGATCGCCCAGGCGTTCGTGATCGGGCGCTCGTTCATCGGAGCAGGCGCGCCCGCGCTGATCCTGGGGGACAACATCTTTTACGGCGGGGGCCTCCGCCACATCCTCCAGGAGGCCGCCGCGCGGGCCCAGGGGGCGACGATCTTCGCCTATCACGTGTCGGATCCGGAGCGCTACGGCGTTGTCGAATTCGACGGCGCCGGGCGCGCCAAGACGATTGAAGAGAAGCCGCGCGTGCCGAAATCGCCCTACGCCGTCACCGGCCTGTACTTCTACGATAACCACGTGCTCGACATCGCCGCCGCGCTGCGGCCGTCGGCCCGGGGCGAGCTCGAGATCACGGACGTGAATCAGGCGTACCTGCAGGGCGGCCGGCTCACGGTGGCGCCGCTGGGGCGCGGGGTCGCGTGGCTCGACACTGGGACCGCGGCCTCCCTGCTCCAGGCGTCGAACTTCGTCGCGGCCGTCGAGGAACGGCAAGGGCTCAAGGTTGGGGCAATCGAGGAGGTCGCCTACCGGATGGGGTTCATCGACGCCGCGCAGGTCGAGCGGCTGGCGGCCCCGCTCAAGGGCAACCCCTACGCCCGGTATCTGCTCGCGATGCTGCGGGACGGAGAGCAGGCGTGAAGGTGCTGCCGACCGAGCTGCCGGACGTGCTGATCGTCGAGCCGGCGGTGTTTCCCGACGCCCGCGGCTTCTTCTTCGAGAGTTATCACGCCGCGCGCTACGCGGCGGCGGGGCTGCCCGATCGGTTCGTGCAGGACAACCACGCCCGCTCGGTCCGCGGGACGCTGCGCGGGCTCCACTACCAGCTCCGGACGCCTCAGGGGAAGCTCGTGCGCGCCACGGTGGGATCGATCTTCGACGTGGCGGCGGACATCCGGCGCGGCTCTCCGACGTTCGGCCGCTGGGTGGGCACCGTCCTCTCGGCCGGGAACAAGCGCCAGCTGTACGTCCCGCCCGGCTTCGCCCACGGCTATTACGTCACGGACGGCGTCGCCGAAGTCGAGTACAAGTGCACCGCCTTCTACCGACCGGAGGACGAGCGGGGGATCCGCTGGGATGACGCCACCCTGGCGATCGCCTGGCCGGGCCGAAACCCGATTGTGTCCGACAAGGACAAGGCCTACGGATTCCTGAGCCCAGACCGAAGCGACCTCCCGGAATACCGCGCATGAGCGAGCGGGCGGCGTTCCGGCCGACGTGCGTGCTCGTGACCGGCGGGGCCGGGTTCATCGGGTCGAACCTGATCCGCTGGATCCTGCGCGAGGCGCCGGCGGTGCGGGTCGTGAACCTGGACCTGCTCACGTACGCGGGGAACCTGGAGAGCCTCGAGGACGTGGCCCGCGACGGCCGGTACCGGTTCGTGCGAGGCGACATCGGGGATGCCGAGCTGGTGGCGAGGCTGCTCGCCGGTGACGGCGGCCCTCCCGCCGATGCCGTGCTGCATCTCGCCGCGGAATCGCACGTGGACCGCTCGATCCTCGGCCCCGCCGTCTTCGTCGAGACGAACGTGCGCGGCACGCTCGCGCTGCTCGAGGCGGCGCGCGCGGAGCTCGACCGGCGGTCCCGGCCGTTCCGGTTCGTGCACGTCAGCACCGACGAGGTGTACGGCAGCCTCGGGCCGGCGGACCCACCGTTCACCGAGGCGACGCCGCTCGCCCCGCGCAGTCCGTATGCGGCGAGCAAGGCGGGCGCCGACCACCTCGTGCACGCCTACGTCGAGACCTTCGGGCTCCCCGCGATCATCACCCGTTGCTCGAACAACTACGGCCCCTATCAGTTCCCCGAGAAGCTGATCCCGCTCATGATCACGCGGGCGCTGCGCGACGAGCCGCTCCCCGTGTATGGCGACGGGCTGCAGGTGCGCGACTGGATCCACGTGGACGATCACGCCCGCGCGTTGTGGACGGTGCTCACGCGCGGCATCCCCGGGGGGGCGGGGGGGGGGGGGGGGGGCGGGGACAC
>JBBDYB010000003.1:0-11142 GCA_040901965.1 Gemmatimonadales bacterium
CCCCCCCCCCCCCCCCCCCCCCCCCCCCCCCCCCCCCCCCCCCCCCCCCCGTTCCTGGCCCGAGCGGTGGGCGCGCCAGTGGGCGCCGCGGCTCCTGCGCGTCGGGGGCGGGGTCAAGGATTCGATTTCGGGGTTCGCCGCGCTGCGCCTGGTGGTCTTGCGCCAGGCGACGCGCGGCGGGCAGGCGACGCCCCTCCTCACGACCGACGGCTGGTCCGCGAATGCCGAGCTGTTGGCGCGGCTCGGCGCCCACGCCCGCCGCATCGAAGTCGTCCCCACGGCCGCCCGCTACGACCTGAAGCAGCGCCCGTCCCGGGTGAAGCCTTGGCATCAGCTGCTCTCCGCGTGGCGCTCCCGGAGTTTGATCCGCGCGGCGCGGACGGGAGCGGCCCTCGTGCTCGCCCTGTTCGCGTCGCCCCCCCCCCCCGCGCTCGCGAGCCAAACGATGGCGGATTCGGTCTGTACCGGCGTGGTGATCAGCCCTGTGCGCCTCCCCGTGGGCGAGCGGCTCTCCTACACGGCCAAGTACGGCCTCTTCACCGTGGGTTCGGCGGTGATGGAGGTGGTCGGGATTGATACGGTGCACGGGATCGAGGCCGTGCATATCCGGTTTCGCATCAGCGGCGGGGCGCTGTGGTATCACCTGGATCAGACCATCGAGTCCTGGGTGGGCCGCTACGACTTTCGCTCGCGCCGCTTTCAGTCGGTTCAGGACGAGCGGGGCCGGCATCGTGAGAATCGCTACGATATCTATCCGGACTCCGGGTTCTATCGCGAAGCAGGACGCGACACGGTGTTCGCCACCGTGCCCGAGCCGCTCGACGACGCCTCGTTCCTGTACTGGATCCGCACCGTTCCGCTCGAGGTCGGCAAGCGTTACGAGTACGCCCGCTACTTCCGGCCGGACCGCAACCCGGTGATCATCGAGGTTCTGGGGAGGGAGCGCGTGAGCGTCGCCGGAAAGAAATGGCGCGCGCTGGTGGTGCGTCCCAAGATCCCGCGCGGTCGCGGCATCTTCGCGGAGAAGTCGGAGACGCGCATCTGGCTCTCGGACGACGAGCGTCGCATCGTGCTCGCCATCCAATCGAACTTCTCGTTCGGCCAGGTGACGCTGAAGTTGAAGGACTTCGTCGTTCCGGGGGAGCAGCCATGACCGATTACCGCGAAGCCGACTTCTCCCGCCTCAAGACCGTCCCCGTTTCCAAACGCCCCAACAAAGTCGATGCTTCGCTGCTCGCGCACGCGCCAGGGCCTGCGACGGAACGCTCCTTCGCCGCCTTTTGGAACTCCCTCCCCTCGATCCTGGCGGCACAGGACATCCGCTACGTCGTGGACCAGATCGTGGCCGCCGCCGGCCGGCGCGGCATCCTCGCGATGCTGGGTGGCCACGTCATCAAAGTGGGGCTTGGGCCGCTGCTGATCGCCTTGATGCGTCGCCGCGCCATCACGCTCATCGCGATGAACGGCAGCGCGGCCATTCACGATTTCGAGCTCGCCGCGTACGGCGGCACCAGTGAGGACGTAGCGGCCGGCCTTGGCGACGGGACGTTCGGCATGGCCGAGGAGACCGGCCGGGACATGAATGCGGCCCTGGCGCGGGGCGCCAAGGCGCAGCAGGGAGCGGGCGAAGCACTGGCGGAGCAGCTCCGCGCCCGCCGGGACCTTCCGGGCCGCGATGTGTCGGTGCTGGTCGCGTGCGCCGAGCTGGGCGTACCGGTGACCGTGCACGCCGCCGTCGGTGCCGAGATCATCCACCAGCATCCCACCGCCGACGGCGCGACGCTCGGCGCCACGAGCCATCGCGACTTCAAGCGCCTGGCCGGCGCCCTCCCCGATCTCGACGAGGGCGGCGTCGTGCTGAACCTGGGAAGCGCGGTCGTCATGCCGGAGGTGTTCCTCAAGGCGCTGACGGTCGCGCGCAATCTGCACGCGGGGAAACCGAAGAACTTCACCGCCTGCGATTGTGACATGCAGCGTCACTACCGGCCGCGGGTCAACGTGGTCGAGCGTCCGACGCTCGCGGGCGGCCGGGGCATTCAGCTCACCGGCCACCACGAGATCCTGTTTCCGTTAATCACGTGGGGCGTGCTGGCGCAGCTGGACGGACGGTAGGGGCGCGGCATGCTACGCCCTTATACCGCCCTGGCTGCGATTGTGATGACCGCGTGCGTGTCACGGACCGCGAGCGTCCGCCCCAGCGAGACGGCCGCCGTCGGCACGCCGGACGAGATTCAGGCGCTGGTCCGGCTGGCTCTCACGCTCGACGCGGCCGGCGACCGCCGGGCCGATACGTTGTACGCACCCGACGCCCTGGTCATCGGGAATGCGCGTGTGCGGCTCGCGGCACCGCGGTTTGCGGGGATCGGTCCCGGCGGGCGCGTCACGATCACAGCGGCGACGGTGAATCTCGAGGGCCGGTTCGCCTGGATGCTAGTGGATTACCGGTGGGTGAACCAAACCGACCGGCGGGTCGAGGCCGGCCGGGCGACGTTCATCTGCGAGCAGCGCGAGAACAAGTGGAGAATCGTGCACGCGCACTCCAGCCAGCCGCTGCCGTGGGAGCCGTAGGGGCACAGCATGCTGTGCCCTATGCGTCGGCGGGGCGCCCCTTGATCATGTCGCGCAGCCGGTCCGCCGTACGGGGACTGACGATGCGCAACGCCAGATAGACGAAAAAGCCGATGGCGGCGAGCCATAGCACGGTCATGGCGAGGCCGATCAGACCTCCCAAGATCCCGAAGATCAGCTTCAGACCGATCCATGCAACAATGGCGAGTAAGGCAAATCCCAAAATGCTCCGGAACATAGTGCCCTCCGTAGAGTCCCGTGCGTGTTCAGCGGCGTACGCCTAAATGTCGCACAAAGTTTCGTCCTGTGAAGTGTTGGTCGCCGGCGGCGGTGTGATTGGGGCCGCGTGCGCCCGCGCCGCCGCCCTGCAAGGCCTCCAGGTGGTCATTTGCGAGCCTGGCCCCGAGCCCGCCGCCGCCTCCCCCGCCTCAGCCGGCATGTTGGCGGCACAGGTCGAGCCAACGGACGAGCAGCTCCGTGCGTTGAGCCTGCGCGGACGCGATCTCTACGAAAGCCTCGCTCCGGCCTTGCTCGAGACCACCGGCATCGACATCGGATTATGGCGCGAGGGCATCGCGTCGCTGGCCTTCGACGACGTGACCGCCGACGCCCTGCGCGATGCCGTGGCGCGGCAGCGGCAGGCCGGATTGCGCTGCGACTGGCTCGACTCGGTCGAGGTGGCGGAGCGCTTCCCCGCCGCGGCACCCTGTGCGGGCGCATTGCTGGCACCGGAGGACGGCGCTGTGAACCCACCGGAGCTGTGTCGCGCCCTGCTCGCGGATGCGCGCCGCTGCGGCGCACAAACGGTTGCCACGCGCGTCGAGCGAATCACCACGATCCTCGGCCGTGTGACCGGTGCCGCGACCTCGGCCGGCACGATCCGGGCCGAGCACGTCGTCATTGCGGCCGGGGCGTGGTGTCCCCGTATTGAGGGACTGCCCCGGACGCTCCCCGTCGAGCCTGTGCGGGGCCAGATGGCCGCGATGCCGTGGCCCGAGGGGACCTCCCGCGCCATTCTGTATTGCGACCACGGTTATGTGCTGCCGCGCGGGGCAGAAGCGCTGCTCGGCAGCACGATGGAGCGGGTGGGATTCGATGGGCGGGTGACCGATGCCGGGATCGCCCACGTGGTCGCGGCTGCGGCGCGCCTGCTCCCGACGCTCGCCGGGCGCCAGCCAACGCGCACCTGGGCCGGGCTCCGCCCCGTGACCCCGGACGGGCGACCCATCGTCGGGGCCGATCCCGATGTCCGTGGACTCTGGTACGCCACGGGGCACGGGAGGAATGGCGTGCTGCTCGCGGCCCTGACTGGCGAGATCATCGGGAGCCTGCTCGCGCGCGGCGAGTGCGACATGGACATCACGCCCTTCGCGCCCGCGCGCTTTCAGCCGTCAGCCGTCAGCCGTCAGCTGAAGGCCGATGGCTGAGGGCTGACAGCTATGTTCAAAACCTGCGCGTTTTGTAATGCGGCGTTCGACGGTGATGGCGGCCCCTCCGGGCTGGGCATCGGCCGGCGGCTCGCGTTCGACGAGTGGAAGGGGCGGCTGTGGGTCGTGTGTTCCCGGTGCAGCCGCTGGAATCTCACGCCGTTCGACGACCGGCTGGAACGCATCGAAGCGGTCGCCCGCGCCGCAAGCGGCGGACGCGTCGCCGCCTCGACCGAGCAGGTCGCGCTGATCCGCTGGCAGCGTTACGACTTCGTCCGCGTGGGCAAGCCGCCACGGGTGGAGCTCGCCACGTGGCGCTACGGGGAGCGGCTGCGCACGCGCCAGCGGGAGCGCATGAAGGTCGTCGTGCCGCTGACGATCGCGGCCGTCGGGGTCGGCGTCGTTGCGAGCGTCGCGGCGGGAGGCGGGTTCGGATTCGTCGTGTGGAATCTGCACAGCATGGCGGATTGGGTGTACGTGCGCATGGTTGGCCGACGCAAGGTGGCGATGACCGAGCCGCCGATCTGCGCGCACTGCGGCAGCCTCATGCAGCTGCGCGCGCGCCACGTGCAGCATGCGCGGGTCGTCCCGGACGCGCACGCCGATGTCGCCGTCGTGTTGAGCTGCCCGCAATGCCACCGCGAAGGCGCGCAGGTCACAGGGACCGAAGCAGTCGCGGTGCTGCGCCAGGGCCTCACGTACCTCAACGTCACCCGCAGCGGCCGCAAACGGGCGGAGGACGCGGCGCGGGAGGTGGATCAGGTCGGTGGACCCGACCGGCTGGTGCGCGACGTGGCGCAGCGCGAGCTGACACTGCGGTCGCTGCGTCCCGAGCGGCGGCTGGCGCTCGAAATGGCGGTGGATGAGCGCGCCGAGGTCGAGGAGCTCGAGCGGCAATGGCGGGAGGCTGAGGAGATCGCGGACATCGCCGACGGCACGTTGAGTACGTCAGCGGAACTGGAAGAAGAGATGCGCCGCCTAAAAGAGCGGCAGGGCGATCAACCGTCCGGTTGAAAAATGGCCTACCCCGGCCTCCAAGCCCTGGCTATCTTCGATGCTCCATGGCCGCGCCGCTCGTGCAGATCACGCCCCCGCCCCCCTCACCCACTCCGGCTCCGTCAGCGGACACGGCACGCAAGCCTGCCTGGCTCAAGGTCAAAGCGCCGGGGGGACCCAACTACCTGGCCCTCAAGCACATGATGCGGGACCTCAAGCTCCATACCGTGTGCGAGGAGGCCCATTGCCCGAATATCGGGGAGTGTTGGGAGCATCACGCCGCCACGTTCATGATCCTGGGCGACGTATGTACCCGGAATTGCGCGTACTGCGCGGTGGCGCACGGCACGCCGGCCCCGCTCGATGCGGGAGAACCCGAGCGCCTCGCCGCGGCGGTGGCGCAGATGGGTCTCAAGCACGTCGTCATCACGAGCGTCGATCGCGATGACCTGCCGAACGGCGGCGCCGAGGTGTTCGCGGCATGTATTACGGAAATCCGCCGGCGGCTTCCCCAGACGTCCGTCGAAGTCCTCATTCCCGACTTCAAGGGCAGTGCTCACGCGCTGCAGCTCATCGTGGACGCGCGCCCCGACATCCTCAATCACAACCTCGAGACGATTGCCCGGCTGTACCGCATCGCGCGTCCCGGTGGCCGCTATCCGCGGGCGCTCGAGCTGTTGCGCCGCGCCAAGGAATTGAACGCGAGCCTGCTGACCAAGTCGGGGCTCATTTGCGGGCTCGGCGAGGAATGGGATGAGCTGCTTGCGGCGATGCGCGACCTGCGTGCCCAGCAGGTGGACATTCTGACGCTCGGCCAGTACCTGCGGCCGTCCGATCAGCACCTGCCCATCGCGCGCTGGTACACGCCCGATGAGTTCGCCGAGCTCAAGCGCTACGGAATGACGCTGGGATTCCGGCACGTCGAGTCGGGACCGCTGGTCCGCTCCAGCTATCACGCCTGGGAGCAAGTCGAGGCAGCGACCGCGTGACCGCGACCGCTCGCTCGACGAAGGACCCGGCTCCCCCCCAAGGCGAGCTGCAGCTCCGCATGCTGCGGCAGATGCTCCTCGTCCGCCGCTTCGAAGAGAAGGCGGCGGAGGCGTACGCGCTCGGGAAGATCGGCGGGTTCTGCCACCTCTACATCGGGCAGGAAGCGGTCGCGGTGGGAAGTCTCTCGGCCCTGCGCGACGACGATTACGTCATCGGCTCCTATCGCGAGCACGGCCAGGCGCTGGTCCGGGGCATCGCGCCCGGCGCCGTGATGGCGGAGCTGTTCGGCAAGGCGACCGGCTGCTCCAAGGGCAAGGGCGGCTCGATGCATCTGTTCGACGCGCAGCGCCATTTCATGGGCGGCCACGGCATCGTGGGGGGCCACCTCCCCCTCGGCGCGGGACTGGCCTTCGCGAGCAAGTACAAGGGCGGTGACCAGGTCTGTCTCTGCTTCTTCGGCGAGGCCGCGGTCAACATCGGGGCATTCCACGAAACGCTGAACATGGCGTCGGTGTGGAAGCTGCCCGTCATCTTCCTGTGCGAGAACAACCGCTACGGGATGGGCACGGCGTTCGAGCGCGTCGCCGCCGTAACCGACGTCGTCGAACACGCCTGTAGCTACGACATGGCGGCCGAGCTGGTGGATGGGATGAACGCCGTGACGGTCCATGAGGCGACGAAGCGGGCCGTGGAGCGAGCGCGCAAGCACGGCCATCCTACGCTGCTCGAAGTCCGCACCTATCGCTTCATGGGCCACTCGATGTCCGACCCGCTGCACGGTGTGTATCGCACCAAGGACGAGGTGGAGGAGCAGAAGAGCCGGGACCCGATCACGCAGCTGGCCGGCAAGCTCAAAGAGGAAGGCGTGATCGACCAGGCGGCGCTCGACGCGATGGACGCGGAAATCCAGGCCGAGGTGGAAGCGGCGGTGAAGTTCGCGGATGAGAGCCCCGATCCCGATCCCGACGAGCTGTACACCGACGTGCTGGCGGACTGAGCATGCCGACCCTCACCTACCGGGACGCGCTGAATCAGGCGCTGCGCGAGGAGATGCAGCGCGACGCCAACGTCTTCCTCATGGGTGAGGAAGTGGGCGTCTATCAGGGCGCGTACAAGGTGAGTCGCGGCCTGCTGGAAGAGTTCGGACCCCAACGCGTCGTAGATACGCCGATCGCCGAGCTCGGGTTCGCGGGGATCGGCGTGGGCGCTGCCATGGCAGGCCTGCGGCCGGTGGTCGAGTTCATGACGTGGAACTTCGCGCTGCTGGCGCTGGACCAGATCGTGAACGCGGCGGCGAAGATGCTGTACATGTCCGGCGGGCAGATTCCGATACCGATCGTGTTCCGGGGACCCAGCGGGGCGGCGCTGCAGCTGTCGTCGCAGCATTCGCAGGCGTGGGAGAGCTGGCTCGCCCACATTCCCGGCCTCAAGGTGGTCGCGCCCGCGACGCCGGCCGATGCTAAGGGACTCCTCAAGGCGGCCATCCGCGACAACAATCCCGTGATCGTCCTCGAAGGCGAAATGCTCTACAACGTGAAGGGCGAGGTGCCCGCGGGCGAGCACGTCGTCCCGATCGGGCGCGCGGAAATCAAGCGCGAGGGAACGGACGTCACGCTCGTCTGCCATTCGAAGACGGTGACTGTCGCCCTGAAGGCCGCCGACCAGCTCGCCGAGCAGAATGTCTCGGCGGAGGTGGTGGACCTGCGCTCGCTGCGGCCGCTGGACGAGGCGGCGGTGCTCGCGTCCGTGGCCAAGACGAATCGCGCGGTGGTGGTCGAAGAGGGCTGGCCGCACGTCGGCGTGGGCGCGCAGGTAGTGGACATCATTCAGCGGGACGCCTTCGATCAGCTGGACGCGCCCGTTCAGCGGGTCACCCAGGCGGACGTGCCGATGCCGTACAACAAGCATCTCGAGCGCGCCGCGAAGCCGTCCCCCGAGAAAGTCGTCGCTGCGGCGCGGCGCGTCCTCTACCTCGAGTAGTCCCCGGCCATGGCGACCAAGGTCCACATGGAGGCGCTGTCGCCCACGATGGAAGAGGGGCGCCTCGTGAAATGGACGAAGCGCGAAGGTGACGCCGTGAAGACCGGCGACACCCTGGCCGAGGTGGAGACGGACAAGGCGGTGATGGAGCTCGTCGCCCGGGCGGACGGGCAGCTCCTCAAGGTCATGGTGCCGGAGGGCAGCACGGTGCCGGTGGGGAATGTGGTCGCGTGGATCGGGAAGCCGGGCGAAAAAGTCGATGGACAGGGAGCAGGGAGCGGGGAGCAGGGAGCAGTGAAGCCTGCGGGAGCAGGGAGCCGGGAGCAGGGAGCAGTGGTTCCGCCACCCGAAGCTTCGAGTCCGGCCACGGCGCCAATTGCCGCACCTGCGGATGCGACGCGGGTCAAGGCCTCTCCTCTCGCAAAGCGGATCGCCAAGGAAGCCGGCGTGGACCTGAAGCTCGTGCAAGGATCTGGTCCGGGCGGCCGTGTCATCAAGCGGGACGTGGAAGGAGGCGCGGAACAGGCGGCGGCACCCACCGCTCCCGGCTCCCCGCTCCCTGCTCCCCGTCCAGCGCCGGTGCCGCGTGGGGATGCGTATGAAGACGTCCCCCTCACGCAGATCCGCAAGACGATCGCCAAGCGGCTCGCGGTCTCGCTCGGGCCCATCCCGCATTTCTTCCTGACGATCGAAGTGGACATGGAGCGGGCGGCGGAAGCGCGCGACGCGTTGAACAAGCAGCTCGGCGACGAAGGGGGGGGCGGGGGCGGCAAGGTTTCGTTCAACGACATCGTCATCAAGGCGGTGGCTCTTGCGCTCGCGCGGCATCGCGCGTGCAACGCCTGGTTCCAGGACGATCACATCCGCTACTGGAACGAGGTGCACATCGGGATGGCGGTCGCGGTGGAAGACGGGCTGATCACCCCGATCATTCGCGACGCCGACCGCAAGAGCCTCAGCGAGATCGGCGCCGAGGCGCGCGAGCTCGCCCAGAGGGCGCGCAACCGCCGGCTTAAGCCCGAGGAGTACACGGGGGCGACGTTCAGCGTCTCGAACCTGGGGATGTTCGATATCGATCAGTTCACAGCGGTGATCAACCCACCCGAGGCGGGGATCGTCGCGGTGGGGTCCATCGTGCCCAAGCCGGTCGCCGAGGGCGACACGGTGGCCGTGCGCCGGCGGCTGCGGTTGACGATGAGCTGTGATCACCGCGTGATCGACGGGGCGACGGGCGCGGCGTTCCTGAAGACCTTGAAACAGATGCTGGAAAACCCGTTGGCGATGCTGTTGTGAGGAGCGTTCGTGGCCAATTCGTTTGATGTGATCGTTCTCGGCGGTGGACCGGCGGGTTATGTGTGCGCCATCCGCGCGGCGCAGCTCGGCCTCACCGTCGCCGTCGTCGAGCAGGAAAAGCTCGGCGGGGTGTGCGTGAACATCGGCTGCATCCCCACCAAAGCCCTGCTCCACTCCGCCTACCTCGCGAACTTGCTCAAGGAGTCGAAGGACTTCGGCGTCGAAGCAGGCGACGTGAAGACCGACTACGGGGTCGCCATGAAGCGCTCCCGCCGCGTGAGCGATCAGAACTCGAAAGGCGTCGAGTTCCTGATGAAGAAGAACAAGATCACGGTGGTGAAGGGCACGGGCGTGCTGCAGCCCGGCAGGAAAGTCAAAGTGGGCAGCGACGTGTACGAGGCCAAGAAGGCGGTCGTCATCGCTACCGGCTCTCGGGTCAAGGGAATCCCGCAGATCGGCCTTGAAATCAACAAGACGACGGTCATCTCGTCGGACGAAGCGCTGCTGCTCGAGCGGCTGCCCGCGTCGCTTGCGATTGTCGGCGCCGGCGCCGTAGGCATGGAATTCGCCGACATCTTCCACGCCTTCGGCGTCAAGGTGACGCTCATCGAAGCCCTGCCCCGCATCCTCCCGCTCGAGGACGCCGAGGCCTCCGACGCGTTGGCCAAGAGCTACAAGAAACGCGGGATCGAGGTGATCGCCGGCGCCAACGTGACCAAGGCGACCGTGGGGAAGGACACAGTGACGGTGGATCTAGAGGCGGGGGGCGAGAAGAAACAGGTGGCCGTGGGCGCCGTGCTGATGGCGGCGGGGCGCGCGGTGAACATCGAGAGTATCGGGCTCAAGGAGTGCGGCATTCAGCTGACCGAGGGCGGGTTCATCAAAGTGGACAAGACCCTCCAGACGTCGTCGGCAGGCTACTACGCCATCGGCGACGTCGCGGGCCCGCCGATGCTAGCACACAAGGGAAGCCGGGAGGGGGTCATCGTCGCCGAGCTGGTCGCGGGCCAGAAGCCCCACCCCATCAAGTACGACAACGTGCCGAGCGTCACCTACTGTCATCCCGAGGTGGCGAGCATCGGGCTCACGGAAGATCAGTGCAAGGAGAAGAAGCTCGATTACGTGGCCGGAAGGTTCCCGTTCTCGGCGAACGGCCGCGCACGAGGCACAGGTGAAACCGAAGGGTTTGTGAAGATCCTTCGCGATAAGAAGTACGGCGAAATCCTGGGCGCGCACATCGTGGGCGCGCACGCATCCGAGATGATCCACGAGCTCACCGTGGCGCGGGAGAACGAGTACACGGTCGAAGAAGTCGACTTGGCGATCCACGCGCACCCCACCATGTCCGAAGCCGTCGCCGAGGCCGCGCTCGACTCCCTCGGCCGGGTCCTGCACGTGTGACAGAGGACCCCACCAAGGACCCGCTGGCCATCGGGCTCGGCTCCCTCGCTTCCGGCGTGGGCTTTGGCGGCGCCTGCCTGACGGCCGCCCAGATCATCGCCGCCCTGCTGCGCCAGGGGCTCGAGCCCGCCGCCTTCCGCGAGACGGCCCCCGATCCGCTGCTCGCGGGGCTGATCGCGGCCGTGGGCGTCGGCGGAGCGTGCGGCTGGTACCGCAGCTACTCCCTCGACAACATCTGGCAGCGCGGCGTGATCGGCGTCCTGGGCGCCGTGGGTGCGATTCTCGTGGGCTTCCTCGCAGCGCCCGTAGACCGCTTTTTCGGCATCATCGGCATGGCCGTCTGGATCGCCGCCAACATCGCCATCGGCGCTGCGGGCAGGCGGTGGGCAATCACGGGAAAAGGGGTGGGAGGAATGGGGCGCGCCGCGGGCGGGGGACCGGGAACGGCATGAAGGGGGGGGGGGGGGGGGGGGGGGGGGGGGGGGGG
>JBBDYB010000003.1:11152-274168 GCA_040901965.1 Gemmatimonadales bacterium
ACGGCTTCACCCCCCCCCCCCCCCCCCATCTCGACCGCTCGAGGTCATTCAGGCGGGGACGGTCCCCTACGGCGCGGCGCTCGAGTGGCAGCGTCGTCTCGCCGAGGAGCGGATCGCGGGGCGCCTGTCCCATGATGTGCTCGTGTTATTGGAGCACCCGCCGGTCGTGACCCTGGGACGCAATTCGCAGGCAGCACACGTGCTGGGGCCCGCGGGCGTCGAGGTCTTCGAAGTGGAGCGCGGTGGCGACGTCACATTCCACGGCCCGGGACAGCTCGTCGGCTATCCGATTCTCGATCTCGGGGGGGGGGGCTACAAGCAGGATCTGCATTGGTATCTACGGACGCTGGAACAGGCGTTGATCGATGCCCTCGGGATGCTCGGCATCCCCGCGGAGCGCAATCCCGGCTACACCGGCGTGTGGACGGGCGGCAAGAAGATCGCGAGCATCGGGATCCACGTGAAGCAGTGGGTCACCTGGCACGGCTTTGCGCTCAACGTGACGACCGAACTGGCGCATTTCGATCGGATCGTGCCGTGCGGGATTCCGGGGGTCGTGATGACGTCAATCGCAAAGGAGCGAGGAGCAGGGAGCGGGGAGCAGTTGTGGGATGAGAGCGTGGAGGCGGTGGTGCGGGGGTTCGAGGGGGCGTTCGGCGTCGATCCCATCCTGAAGGATGGGCCCGATGAAGCACTGCGCTTAGGCGCAGTGCAGTGTGGGGCCCAGGCTTGAGCCTGGGAACGATCAGGCGAGCATGACCGCTCCCGCCGATCGCGTTCCCCCCGGCCAAATCCCCACCACCAAATGGCCGGTGCTGCATTACGGCAACGTGCCGAGCGTGGATGCAGCCAAGTGGACATTCACGGTGTCCGGGCAGGTCGAGCGGCCCTTTTCCATCTCGTATGACGAGCTGCTGGCGCTGCCGCGCAAGACAGTCCTCTGCGACATGCACTGCGTCACGACGTGGAGCAGACTCGATAACACGTTCGAAGGCGTGCCGGTGCAGCTGCTCCTCGAGCGCGCCGGTCTCAAACCCAGCGCCGCGTACTGCCTGGTCGTTGCCGAACAGGGGTTTACGACGAACCTGCCGGTCGCGGACCTGAACCGGCCCGACAACCTGATCGCGCTCAAATGGAGCGGCGAGTGGCTCACGCCGGAACACGGCTGGCCGGCGCGGCTGCTGGTCCCGCACCTGTACTTATGGAAGAGCGCAAAGTGGGTGCGCGGCTTCGAGCTGCTGGACGAGGACCTGCCGGGGTTTTGGGAGCAGAACGGCTATCACATGCACGGCGATCCGTGGACGGAAGAGCGCTACGGAGGCCGCGGGCTGACGCAGCACGAGATCAACAAGTTCCGGAACGCCAGCAAGAAGATCGCCGGCTAGCGGGCTCCTCCCAGCAACGCGTAGAAGCGCCGGAATACCTCGATCCCATCCCAGAGCTGCTTCAGATCGAGCTTCTCATTGGGTGCGTGCAGCCGGTCATCCGGGAGCCCGATGCCCGTCAGGAGCACCGGCGCTCCCCCCGATGCGAGCGCCGGGACCACGGGAATCGAGCCCCCCGCCCGCGCCGGCACCGTTCCTCGCCCCACGACCTCTCGAAAGGCCTGGTCCAGCAGCTTGAACGATGGATGGCTCACCTTGATCTGCGCCGGATCGGCGCCGTGGAGAAAGCGCACGCTCGCCGTCACGTGCTTGGCAGCAAAGCGCTTGACGGCCGCCGCGAGCCGGCGCTGCACCGTTTTCAACTTCTGGTTGGGCACGAGCCGCAAGCTCACCTTTGCGGTCGCTTCGGCCGGGATCACGGTCTTGGCTCCTTCGCCCGTGAAGCCGCCGAGAATGCCGTGGATTTCGAATGTCGGGAGGGCCCACAGGCGCTCCAGGACGGAGTACTTCTTGAGGCCGACGAGCGCCTTCGCCCGGACGCGCTTGTCGAGAAAGTCTCTCTCGTTGAACGGCAGCTTCTTCCACGCGGCAAGCTCGGCCTTGGAAGGGCGCTTCACCGCGGCGTACAGGCCCGGGATGTTGATGCGGCCGTCTTCGCTCTTGAGCCTGACCAACAGCCGGCACAGCTCTTCGTGGGCGTTGGGCGCCGCCCCGCCGTACTCGCCCGAGTGAAGATCGCTCTTGGCCGTCCGCACCGTGATTTCCGCGTAACAGATGCCGCGGAGCGTCGTGTAAACCGCCGGCCACCCCGGGGCGACGTACGACATATCCGCGACGAGCGCGGCATCGGCACGGACGCGCTGCGGCTCCCGCTTGAAGAGATCAAAGAGGACCTTTGAGCCGAACTCCTCTTCGCCCTCGATGAGGAATCGCAGATTCAGGCGCGGCCGGGACCCTTCCATCGCCTTCAGCAGGCAGAAGACCTGGCCCTTGTCGTCGGCGGCGCCGCGCGCGTAGATGCGGCCGTCGCGCACTGCCGGCTCGAAGGGGGGCGTCGTCCACTCGTCGAGCGGATCGGGAGGTTGAACGTCGTAGTGCCCGTAGATGAGCAGCGTCGGAGCCTGCGGCACGTCCGGTCCGACGCCCCAGACCACGGGATGCGTTTCGCTGCCAAGGAATTGCACGTCGCGACAGCCCAGACGCCGCAGCTCGGCGGCGACCCATTCTGCCGCGGCGCGACAGTCGGCGTTGTGCGCGGGCAGTGTGGACACGGAGGGGATGCGCAGGAATTCCGCCAACTCGCGCAGCAAGCGATCTCGATCCATGCGGCCACAAATGTAGGGATGCAGGTCGCGCCTAGCCAGCGAGAGGGTGTGGCGTAGATTCATGCCCATGCGAACGACCGCGTCCTATGACCTCTTTCCCGACGCTCGGAGCGAACGGGCGTTGGCGCGCGCCCGCTGGCTGGCGCGCGAAGGACGGATGCGGGAAGCCGAATCGGCGTACAGCGACCTGTTGACGTCGCAGCCCGACTTGAAAGCCTGCTGGGCCGAGTTCTTCGAGCTGCTGCGCGCGGCCGGCCGGGGCGACGAGGCACTCCGCCTCGCGGACCGCGCCCGGGCCACATTCGGCGAAACCGGCTTTTCGTTCACCCTGCGCGGCGCTGCGCTGATCGAGCTTGGCCGCTACCCCGAGGCGCTCGCCGAGCTGGAGCGCGCGGTGGAAGCCGACCCCGACCTGGCGCTCGTCTGGCACGAGCTGGGATACGCGGCCTACAAGCTGGGCGACAAGAACCGGGCGCTGCTGGCGCTGGACCGCGCGTTTGGACTCGAGCCCCACACCGACACCCTGAAGCTGCGGGGCCAGGTGCTGCGCGATGCCGGGCGGTATCAGGCCGCTGAGGTCGCCTTCGAGGGCGCGGCCCAGGCCGCAGAGCATGCCGAGCAGCGAACGGAAGCCGAGCGCGAGATCCTCGTCACACGCCGGTACGGCTCCTACGCCCCGCGCCGGCCCGAAGACCTAGGCCCCGCGGAGCGCTGGTTCGCCGACACCGGTGCGGTCGTACTGGCGCCGACGCCGGGACCCGTCCCACCGGGGGACGAGACCCTGGTGGCGACGTTCGCCGAGGTGGCGGCGGACTCCGGATGGCAGTTCGGACAGGTGATCCTGCTCGGCCCCAGCTTCCCCGCCTGCGACGATCTCGCCGAGCGCGTGGGTGCGCCGCTCGTCACCCCCGCACTGTTCTCTCCGGCCGCGTGTCCGCTCATCGTGGCGCTGCGGCCGCTGTCCGCCGACCGCACCTGGATCCGGCTTGCCGAAACGGTGGTCGCGGAAGGCGCCGGCCTGGTCTTTGCCCTCGAGCATCCCGCGGAAGCCGGACCGGCCGTGACGACCGATGTGATCGGCGTCCTGACCGACGCGGGAACACGTCGCGAGCGGGCACCCAATCCCGCGCACGCACTGTCCGAAGCCCGGCATCCGGCGGCCCGCCTCGCCGGCCGTCGCCTGCAACCCGCCTGATTCCGCTGACTCCGCCTAAGCCCGAGCCCGACGTGGCCGCCCCCCCCCCCCCGGCGACACCATCGCCGCGCGCCCCGATGTCCGGTCGCGCGATCGCGCAGAGCCAGTTCGATCGGGCCGCCGACATGATCAATCTCGAAGCGTACATGCGCCGCATCCTCATGTCCCCGTTCCGTGAGGTGCAAGTCGAGGTGCCGGTGCGCATGGATGACGGCCGCATCGAGGTGTTCACCGGATACCGGATCCAACACAACGGCGCTCGCGGTCCCTGCAAGGGCGGCATCCGCTACCATCCTGAAGCGGACCACGACGAGGTCCTCGGTCTGGCGGCGATCATGACGTGGAAGACGGCCTTGATGGACATTCCCTTCGGCGGCGCGAAGGGGGGCGTGACCGTCAACCCCAAGAAGCTCTCGAAGCTCGAGCTGGAGCGCCTCACCCGCCGGTTCACCCAACGCATCGCGATCGTACTCGGCCCCTACCGCGATATCCCGGCGCCGGACGTGAACACCAACGCCCAGGTGATGGCCTGGATTCTCGATGAATACTCGAGCCGCCAGGGATACACCCCCGCGGTGGTGACTGGGAAACCGGTGTCGCTCGGCGGCTCGTTGGGCCGCGAGGAAGCGACCGGCCGGGGCGTGATGTATGTGATGCAGGAGTACGCGCGCGACTTCGGCGTCCCGCTCAAGGGCGGCCGGGTGGTGATCCAGGGCTTCGGCAACGTGGGCAGCCATCTCGCGCGTCTACTGGATGCCGAAGCGGGCGCCAAAGTCGTCGCCGTGAGCGACGTCGAGGGCGGGATCTACAACGACACGGGGCTCGACGTCTCGGGACTCCTCGCCTACGCGGCGCAGGGGGGGGGGCGGGGGGGGCGGCCCGTGTCCGAATGGCCCGGCGGCAAACGGATCACGAACGACGAGCTGTGGACCATTCCATGCGAGTGGCTGGTCCCGGCAGCGCTCGGCGGCGTGATCACGAAGGAGAAGAACGCCCGGACGGTCGACTGCAAGGTCGTCGTCGAAGGGGCGAACGAGCCGACGACGCCGACCGCCGATCGCATTCTGGAAGAGCGCGGCATCGCGGTGCTGCCCGATTTCCTCGCCAATGCCGGCGGCGTGACGGTCAGCTACTACGAGTGGGCGCAGAACCTCCAACAGTACCGCTGGACGCACGAGCAGGTGAACCGCGAGCTCAAGGCGACGATCACCAAGGCCTACCTGGCGGTGCGCGATCTCGCCAAGGAAAAGGGTGTCACCTTCCGGACCGCAGCGTACGGAATTGCCTTACAACGGGTCGCTGATGCGGAGCGCCTCAGAGGGAACTAGTCTTCCACGCGCATTCCCGGCCGCGAGTACAGGGCTCGGTAGGGATCCCGGTCCGGCTGCGTGAACACGCGTATCTGAATCGCCCGGATCGTTTCCGCGACATCCGCGTTGTTCTGCAGATAAATCTCATCGAACAGATTCAAGTCCATCCGATACAGCCGCTCGGCGATGATCACCGCGTTGTTGAGCGGCGCCTGGGCGAACCAGCGCCAGTCGTAGGTTTCCAGCGACTGCCCCACCGGTCCCCGGAATTGCGCGCGCGCCCACGCGAACAGGGCCTCGCGCGCCCGCTCGAGCCGCTCGCCGCTCAAATTGTCGGCGTAGGTTGAATCGAGCCGGCGGGCGAGCTCGGCGTAGAACACGTCCAGGGTACGCTCGTCGCGCCAACGCGCCGCCGCGCGCCGGGCGTCCGCGGTATCGCGCCGTGCGCGGAAGAACGCTTCCGCCCCCCGGTATCCGACGAAGCTCGCGAAGCTCTCGTTGAACGGCGTCTGGCTCTTCACATACAGCGTAGTGTGCGCGAGCTCGTGCAGCACCGTCGCTACCAGCTCCATCGTGTCGCGGCTCATGGCGGTCGAGAACAGCGGGTCGCTGAGGTAACCGAGCGTGGAGAACGCGCCCGACGGCCGCAGGTATACGTCGAGTCCTTGCGCCTCCATCCGCGCGGCCTCCCGGCGCGCGTGCGCCGGGTTGAAGAACCCCTTGTACGGGACGACGCCGACGATGGGGTAGCGCCACGTGAACTCGCGCAGCTTGTCGCGGCGGCTGGCCGTCAGCACGAGCAGCAGCGTGTCGCGGCCGACGTCCACGTAGGTCGTGTAGGTCTTCCCCACCGCGAGCCCCAGCGCGTCGGCGGCATAGGCCCGCGCCGCCAGCACGAGCTGGAGCCGCTGCCGGAACGCCGCAGGGGTCGAGGAATCGGCGATGAGCTTCTCGATCGGGCGGCGCCGGAGCAGGAGGCGCGCCTCTTCCAGGCCGGCCCGGGCGAGGTAGCGCGCGTCGGCGCTGACGATGAGCAAGAGGACGACGACGGCAGCCGCGGCCCCGAACGCAATGGCGAGCACGCGCTTGAGCAGGCGCCCCCAGCGGGGGCGCGCGCGCTCGGTCAGGGCGTCCACCGCAACCCGACCCGATGCGTCCCGCCGCCCAGCGCGTCGTAACCCTGAAAGGCATAGTCCATCGCCAGGCGTCCCAACACCACGCCACCGCCGAACGTGAAGTGCCAGGCGTCGGTCACCGCCGCGCGCGTCGCGTACCCCACGCGCCCCACCAATCCGACGCCGCTCGTCACGACCCCGGCCTCGATCCCCTGAATGAGCACCGCGCGCCGATCGCGGTGCCATTGTCCCTCGAGCGTCGTGAGCAGGCGGAAGGCGCCCTGCGGATCGGTGTAGTTGAGCGTCAATCCGGCCCGTGTGCGCCGCGGCAACAGTCCTCCGGCGCCGAAGTCTCCGCCCAGGTTCTGCACGCTTACGCCGAGCGCCATGATGTCGAACACGGCGATCGCGATCCCGGCGTCGCCGGCCCACGCGTCGCTGACCGCCGCCCCAAACTGCTGGCGGTCGTATTTCGCGGTGACGCCGAGCGCGATGAATCCGCGACGGTAGACGAGAGAGGTCGCCGCCAGCGCTTCGTACGGATGGAACGTGGCCCCGGTCGCCATGCCGCGACGCCCGCCGGTCGCCGGATCGGGAATGATCTCCGGCTCCGCCCCGTAATCGAGCGCCTGCGCGCCGAAACCCCAGGTCCAGCGCCCCACCCGCAGGGCAAGCGCTGCGGAAGAGAGCGCGGTGCCGGCCAGGTACGGCTCGTACGAGCCCTCGATCGAGAGGTGCCGGATCGTCGCAATGCCGGCGGGGTTCGCGAACATCGCGCCGGCGTCCCCGACGAGCGCCGCGCCGGCGCCCCCGAGCGCCGCCGAGCGCGTCGAGCCGGGGAGCGCGGCGAGGATGCTGCTCTCGGACTGGGCGGCCAGACGGCCGGACGGCCAGACGGCCAAGAGGATGGCCACCGCTACAACGGGCCGTCCGCCCGTCCGGCCGTCCGGCCGTCTCATTGGATCCGGATCACGTTGAGGCGCGGGATAAGCGTCGGGCTCAGCACCCCGCCGCCGCCGGTGCTGAACAGGAGGGTGAACCCCGGATCGCCGGGCGCTTGGAGCGCGCGATGATAGATCCCGGAGCCGGCGCGAAGCGTGCCGCTCACGCTCACCGCGCGTCCCGCGCTGGCGCTGGGCACGAGCGGAAACGGCTTGGGAAAGACGGTCGAACGCTGCCTGTTCAAGGACTCGTATGTGGGACGGAACGCCCACGAGTCATACGTGAGGACCGCGGGCGCTGTGAACCCCGGCAGGTCGGACACCCAATTCGCCAGCGCCCACCGCGTCACGACCGTCTCGAACTGTTGGCCCGTGACGGTCGCGACATTGGTCGCGCCGGTGTTCGTCGTCTGCAGCAGCCGGCGTGTGAATGTGTTCCACTCGAGCAGGCTCGTGCCACCGGAGTAGCGGTCCACCAGGTAGCGCACGAAGAGCCACGCTGCCCCTCGTTCGGTCAGCGTACCGATGCCGTCGGCCGGCAGCAGGAAGTGATTGCGGGTTGAATCGAGATACTCGTACGCGTTGAGGAGATTGCCGCCGTAATAGCGGCAGACCACCGAACCGATCGTGCAGTCTGTGAGCCGCGCGCCCGGCGTTGGCTCGAAGCTCCGCCCCCCCAACTCCTCGGCGTAATGCGAGAGTCCCTCGTTCAGCCATAGCACTTCGCCGTTGCCGCCGCGGAGCAGCGCGTGCTGGTTGTAGCTGATCATGTGCTGGAATTCATGAATGAACGTCACGGGCACCAGCCGCTCCACCTCCGTCGCGGAATGGGAGCAGCTCAGTACGCCGGCGGGATCCGCGACCAGCGAATAGAAGACCTCAGCCTTGTTTGACCGCGAATCGTTTTGATAGGCCGGATCAATGTCCACTCCAAAGAAGAAGCCGGCCACGAATGAACCCGCCTGACACTCGGCCTTGGGCACCAACTTGTTGACGGTGCCGGTCATCAGGACGAGCACGACCGAGTCGCCGTTGATATCCGATTCGCGGCCGAACGCCGCCGTATCCACGCCATACAACCGATCGTTGAACAGCGCCGCGAGCCCATCGAGCGCCGTCGAATCGAGTCCGCCGGCCGGCGCGAGGGTGTCCACGAGGATCGCGACCTTCGACTTCACTGCCCTGACCCGTGCACGCACCGTGTCGAACCGCTTGCAGTCGAGCCGCGCGCACACCTGGAACGTGCGCAGCTCGTTCATCACGGGAGGGCCGACGGTAGTGGAGGGCAGCGGCCCAGAGGGCGACGGAGCGGGACCTTTCTCAGGCAAGAATCCCCATGAGCGTCGCTCGTCCCCGTGCCGCAGGAACGCGTGAAAGCGGTCCGCGGTTGACAGCAGGTCGTCGCCGGGCGAGGCCGCAAGGGGTTCCGACAGCATGACGGGGCGGATCGTATCACCGGTCAACCGGAAGCTGGAAGACCTCCCAGGCACGCCGGTGGCGAGCTGGGGAACTACGAGGTATTCGGCATCGGAGGCGCCGTTCGCGGGAAACACCGTACACCCCGAATCGAGTGTCGGATCGGCCGTGACATATTCTCCGACCGCGAGAGCGATGGGGAACCCCGCCGCCGTACAAGGACGGAGCACCGGTTCAGAGCTGCTGCTACACGCCGCTGCTCCCAGCAATGAGAGCAGTGTCCCCCCCCTCCCCCCTCCCCTCCTGAGGCGCGTCAACATCCTGCGCAACATGCGCTCCCTCCGGCACTTCGCCCGTGATCCGCAGCGCCCACTGGAAACAGATGGGCCCAGCCAGTTGGTGCACTCCAATCATCGCCACCAACAGCGATTCCAGCGAGACGTTCCATTCCGGAAACGCCCGCCGCAGCACGGCGGCGAGCGTGACGGCCAGCCCACCCTGCGAGACCAGCCCCAGCCAGCCGTGCGTAGCGAGTTTGGCACTCACAGCCGGGTGCCGTCCAGCCCATCGCAGCCCGACCCGCAAGCTGGTGATACGCAGCCCCACCAGCAGCAGCACCCAGGGCCAGAGCTCGCCAAGGGCACCCAGCTGCAGATCAGCGCCCGCGAGGCCAAAGAATACGATATAGACCGGCAGCGCGCACCGCTGGAGCTCGGTTCTAAGGCGTTCGCTCCCCCCGCCCCCCCCTTCGGTTGGCGACGCGTTCACGATCGTGCAGCCTGCGGCGAGCGCGATCAGGACCGCCTCGAGACCGACGAGGCGGACTCCCTGGACGACGATGAACGCGACGGCGACGAGCACCAACGCCATGTACCGTCCGATGACCTTCACGTACTGCGCAATCGCAACGCCCAAGAAGACGCCCGCGGCCAGCGAGCCCGCGAGAGGCAGAAACGCGATACCCGAGATGCCCGGACGGACGGAACCTACGCTCGCCAGCGGTTGGGCAAGCGCAAGCACCAGCACGAGCAGCAGTACGGCAGCCACGCTTTGGACGACCGTGACACCGAGAATGGTCCGCGACATAGGCCCGCGGGCGCCGACGTCGGTGATGAGTGCCCAGGTGATGGCCGGCGACGACACGGCCGCCATCGCCCCGAGGACGAGTGCCACGACGGCGGCGTCGCGGAATGGTTGATGGGCGGTCAGGGGGAACCAGGGGCTCACCGTCAGCACGATGAGGGCAACGGCGGCAAACGGCAGCGCGATGGCTCCCGCAGCGATCCGCAGGATCGCGACGCGGTCCTCCCGCAGCGCCGCGAGCCTGAGCTCGCTCCCCGCGCCGAACGCGATCAGTGCCAGCGCGCCGGTCGCGATGGCGCTCAACGCCTGTACCTCGTCGGGCCGCACGAGGCCGAGCCACGCGGGCCCCACGGCGAAGCCGATCACGAGAAAACCGGTGATCCGCGGCAGGCGCAGCCGCTGCGCGAGCACACCGCCCAGATGCGCGGCGATCACCAGGAATCCCAGCGCGAGCGTCGCGCGTGCCTCCAGCGGTCCCGTGCGCGTGAGCCGCTGGAACAGCGCCATCGCGATGCACGTGAACGCAAGCGTCAACCATTGCATGACGGCGCAAAATACGGCGCGACAGGCTTTTGACAATGCGCGGAGCCGCGAATATCTTCACCAGCGGACCAATGCCGTTCGTTCATCTCCACACCCATAGCGAGTACTCCCTCCTCGACGGCGCCAACCGGATTCCGGAGTTGCTGGACCGGGTTCAGGCGCTGGGCATGGATTCCTTGGCGATCACCGACCACGGCAACCTCCATGGCGCCTGGTCGTTCTACGCCGAGGCCAAGGCCCGGAAGATCCGGCCGATCCTGGGGTTCGAGGCGTACCTGGCCTTCGGCAGCCGTCACGCCCGCGAGAAGCCCGCGGCGGACGCGCCCGGGGGGGCCCCCTACTCACACCTGGTGCTGCTGGCGCGCAACCGCGTCGGCTACCAGAACCTGATCAAGCTGTCGTCGATCGGCTTCCTGGAGGGCTATTACCGCCGGCCGCGGATCGACAAGGAAGTGCTGGAGCGCCACCGCGACGGCCTCATCGGCCTGGCCGCGTGCCTCTCCGGGGAGATCGCGCTCTACCTCCGTCAGGGGAACTACGAGGCGGCGAAAGCGAGCGCCGAGTGGTTCGCGCGCACGTTGGGGCCGGATGGGTTCTGGCTCGAGGTCCAGAACCACGGCATCCCCGAGGAGGCGATCGTCACCGAGGGGATGTTCCGGATTGCCGCGGAGCTGGGCCTGCCGGTCGCGGCGACCAATGATGCGCACTACCTGATGAAGGACGACGCCGAGGCGCATGACGTCCTGCTCGCGATCGGCACGGGGAAGGATCTGGACGATCCCAAGCGGTTCCGCTTCTTCGGGCAGGAGAGCTACGTCAAGTCCGAGGCGGAGATGCGGACCCTGTTTCCGGGCCGGCCCGACGTCCTCGCCGAGACGGCCCGGGTGGCGGAGCGATGCGAGTTCGACTTCGAAAAGCGCTACTTCCTCCCGCAGTATCCGCGCCCGGCGGAGTTCGCCTCGGACCAGGACCTGCTCGTGCACCTGGCGCGCCAGGGTGCGGTGGAGCGTTACGGTGATCCCTTGCCGCCCGCCGTTCTCCAGCGGCTCGATTACGAGCTCGACGTCATCACGCGGACGGGCTACGCCGGGTATTTCCTCATCGTCTACGACCTGGTCAAGGCGGCGCGCGACCGCGGCATCCCCGTCGGCCCGGGCCGCGGCTCGGCGGCGGGGTCACTGATCGCCTACGCGCTCCGCATCACGACCGTGGACCCGCTCAAGTTCGACCTGCTGTTCGAGCGGTTCCTGAACCCCGAGCGGATCTCGATGCCCGACATCGACCTCGATTTCTGCTTTGAGCGGCGGGGCGAGGTACTCGAGTATGCCCGCGAGCGCTACGGCCGGGAGTCGGTAGGCCAGATCATTACGTTCGGGACGCTCAAGGCCCGGGCCGCCTTCCGCGACGTCGCGCGGACGCTGCGGGTCGAAATGGGCGACGTCGAGCGGCTCACCAAGCTCATCCCGTCCGGGCCGGCGTTCAGCGTGACGCTGGCGGAGGCGGGCGAGAAGGTGCCCGAGGTCAAGGCCGCGGCGCTGCAAGATGAACGCATCCGCAAGGTCCTGGATCTCGGCGCGCGCATCGAAGGGCTGGCCCGCCACGCCTCAGTCCATGCCGCGGGCGTGGTGATCGCCCCGGGACCGCTCACCGATTACGTGCCGGTGTGCACGGCCCCGGATTCGAAGGACGCCGGCGAAGCGATCATCACGCAGTACGACATGGTGGGGCTCGAAGAGGTCGGGATGCTGAAGATCGATCTCTTGGGCCTGAAAACCCTCACGGTCCTGCACGATGCCACCCGCATGGTGGCCGATCGCCACGGGGTCACGCTGGATCTCGAGCGGCCCGACCTGGACGATCCCAAGGTGTACGCGCTGCTGCGCTCGGGCCGCACCGCCGGCATCTTCCAGTTTGAATCGGCGCTCGCCACCGACTGTCTGCGCAGCATGAAGTGCGACCGCTTTGACGACCTCGTCGCCACCAACGCGCTGCTCCGGCCCGGCCCGCTCGACACCGGCATGTACCTGGTCTTCATCAACCGCAAGCTCGGCCGCGAGAAGGTGCGGTACCCGCACCCGGCCCTCGAGGAGATTCTCGCGCCCACCTACGGCGTGATCGTGTATCAGGAGCAGGTGATGCGCATCGCGAACGTGCTGGCGGGCTATTCGCTCGCCGAAGCCGACGTGCTGCGCAAGGCGGTGGGCAAGAAGATCAAGGAGCTGATCCAGGCGGAGCTCACGAACTTCGTCGAGCGGGCGGTGGAGCGCGGGCACGACCGCCGCACCGTGGAGGACATCGCCGCGCAGATCGAGACGTTCGGCCGCTACGGCTTCAACAAGTCGCACGCCGTCGCGTACTCGATCCTCTCGTATCAAACGGCCTGGTTCAAGACCTACTATCCGGCCGAGTTCATGGCCTCGCTGCTGTCGTCGGAAATCGGCAACACGGACCGCGTCGTGCAGTACATCAACGAGGCGCGCGAGCTGGGACTCCAGGTCATCGCTCCGGACGTGAACGAGTCGGGATACAAGTTCACCGTGGTCGGCGACTCCCGCATTCGCTTCGGGCTCGGCGCCGTGCGCAACGTCGGCGAGGGGGCCATCGCCTCCATCATCGCAGGCCGGCAACAGGGGGGGGGGCCGTACCGGTCGCTCGTCGAGCTGTGTGACCGGATCGACCTGCGGCTCTGCAACAAGCGCGTGATCGAATCGCTGATCGACGCGGGGGCGTGTGACTCGCTCGCCGGGGGAGGCCATCGCGCCCAGCTCGTCGCGGCGCTGGATCACGCGTTCAGCGAAGCCCAGGTGCGCCAGCAGGAGCGCACGTCCGGCCAGCATGCCTTGTTCGGCGAAGCGAGCCCCACCCCTCCTCCCCCATCCGTCCTCCCGGACGTTCCGTTGTGGACCGAGCACGAGCGCCTGAGCCGCGAGAAGACCGTGCTCGGCTTCTTCATTTCCGGGCACCCCCTCGCCAAGTACCGCACCGAGGTGGAGCTTTTTGGGACCCGCACGACGGCGACCCTGGGCGCGTGGAGCGACCAAAAGGTGACCATCGGCGTCGTGGTCACGGTGGTGAAGCGGCAGGTCTCGAAGAAGACCGGCGCCGAATACGCGCGCCTCACGCTCGAGGACTTCCATGGGACGGCGGAGGCGCTGGTCTTCCCCGACTCGTGGGCGAAGCTCAACGCCGTGATCCGGACCGACGGGGCGTTCCTCCTCACGGGGGGATTCAGCGCGCGGGACCGCGGCGAGGAGCAGGCACCGTTCATCGTCGAAGCCGCCCGCAGCCTCGACGACCTGAAGCCGAGCGGCGCCATCGGCGTGGCGCTGCGCTGGACCGCCGCGAGCAGGCCGGACCCCGAGACGGCGCGGGCGATCGCGGCGCTCTGCGCCGCACACCCCGGCCCCACGCCCCTGTTGATTGAATGGAAAGGGGAAAGCGTGGGGGGGGGGGCGGCAGGGGTGACCGAGCGGGACGGGAATGGCACCACGGTCCGCCTGCGCAGCCGCTCCCTGCGCGTGGACGCGGCGGACGATCTCTTGGCGGCGCTGCGGGACCTCCTGGGCGCGGACGGCGTGCATCTGGTGCGGGCATAGGGCAAAGATGTCGTTCCTGTAGGGGCACGACATGTCGTGCCCCTACGTCGACGTAAAAACGACAGGATTTGGATGGCAACGCATTCATTGGACTTCGAACGCCCCCTCCTCGAGCTGGAGCGCCAGATCGAGGAGTTGAAGCGCGTCACCGGAGAGCAGGCCGACCTCGCGAAGAACCTGCGGCCGCTCGAGGACCAGCTGGCAGCGCTGCGCGCAGAGATCTATCGCAACCTGACGCCGATGCAGCGCGTCCAGGTGGCCCGCCATCCGCGACGTCCCTACCCCCTCGACTACGTCAATACCGTCTTCACGGACTTCGTGGAGCTCCATGGCGACCGGCTGTTTCGCGACGATCCCGCCATCATCGGCGGCTGGGCGCGGCTGGATGGCACCAGCGTCATGGTGATCGGCCACCAAAAGGGGCGCGACACCAAGGACAACCTGTACCGGAACTTCGGGATGGCCCATCCCGAGGGTTATCGCAAGGCCATGCGCCTGATGCGGCTGGCGGCCAAGTTCGGCGCGCCCGTCATCACGCTGGTGGATACGCCCGGCGCGTACCCCGGCCTGGGGGCTGAGGAGCGGGGACAGGCGGAGGCGATCGCCAGCAGCCTCATCGAAATGGCGTCGCTCAAAACCCCCATCATCACCGCGGTGATCGGCGAAGGGGGCTCAGGCGGGGCGTTGGCCGTGGGGCTCGCGGACCGCGTCGTGATGCTCGAGAACTCCGTCTACTCCGTGATTTCTCCCGAGGGTTGCGCCGCCATCCTCTGGAAGGACGCGAGCCAGCGGGAGCGGGCGGCGGAGGCGCTCAAGATCACCGCGCAGGACCTGCTCAACCTGGGCGTGATCGACGAGATCATCCCCGAGCCGCCGGGCGGCGCCCATGCCGATCCCGACGCGGCGGCCGCCGCCCTTGGCGAGGCGTTGCAGCGCTACGTCCGCGAGCTCCGCAAGCTCCGGATCGATAAGCTCCTCAAACGCCGTGAGGAGAAGTACCTTTCCATGGGTGCGCTGACCGAGAAGTGAGTTTGACACCCGTCATCGAAGTCCGGTTCAAAGGCAATCGCCGCGAGTACTGCGCCCCCCCCCCCGCCGCAGCGTCAGAAGCGCTGCGGCTCGGGGATGCGGTCATCGTGGAGGTCGAGCGCGGGCAGGACTTGGGCCTGGTGGGGGCGCTGGGTGATATCGCGCTCAAGAAATGCGCGCGCTGCCAGGGGTGTGGAGTCGGGGAGGACCCCTCAGCCAAGATCGAGCGCCGGATTCTCCGCCGGGCTACCGACGCGGACATTCGGACTGCCGACGAGCTGCGAACGGCCGAGGAAGACGTCCGCCGCACCGTGCGCGATCGCGTGCGCGAGCATGCCCTCCCGATGAAGGTCTCCGACGCCGAGTGGCAATGGGACCGGCGCAAGCTGACCATCTATTTCACCGCCGAGCAACGGGTCGACTTTCGCGCCCTGGTGCGCGACCTGGCGGGACTGTTTCGCACGCGGATCGAGCTGCGCCAGATCGGCGCGCGTGACGAGGCGAAGCGCCTCGACGGCATCGGGCGCTGCGGGCGGCAGCTGTGTATCGCGAGCTGGCTCCCCGAGGGCCGGCCGGTGAGTCTCTCCCTGGCCAAGGTGCAGGGCCTGTCGCTCAACCCCACGCAGATCTCGGGGCCGTGCGGCCGGCTGCTGTGCTGCCTCCACTACGAACACGATTTCTACGTCCAGCAGCGCAAGCGCTTCCCCAAAGAAGGAAAGGCGCTCCGCACGGCCGAGGGGATGGAACGGGTGCTCGCGATCGACATCTTCCGGGAACGCGTCACGCTTCGCTCCGAGGCCGGGACGACGCGCGTCGTCTCGCTGGACCAACTGCAAGCGTAGTGGGGGGGGCCAACTTCTACCTCACCACCGCCATCGACTACTCCAATGGCGACCCCCACCTGGGGCACGCCCTGGAGAAAGTCGGCGCCGACGCCATCGCGCGCTATCACCGCCTGCGTGGTGAACAGGTGCACTTCCTGATGGGGATGGACGAGCACAGCCAATCCGTGATCCAGGCGGCGGCGCGCGCCGGTGTGTCCCCGCGCGAGTGGGTGGACCGGATGGCGGCCACCTTCGCCGACTACTGGCGCCGCCTGGAATGCAGCAACGATGACTGGATCCGCACCACGGAGCCGCGGCACATTCGCGGCGTCGTGGCGCTGCTCGAGCGCATCCAGCAGCGCCGCCCCGACGATCTCTACGTGGCGGACTATGAGGGCCTGTACTGCACCGGCTGTGAGGAGTTCAAGCAACCGGCGCAAATCGTGGACGGCCGTTGCATCGAGCATCCGACCCTCGACCTCATTCCCACGAAGGAACGCAATCATTTCTTCCGGTTGAGCGCGTACGGCCAACGGCTGCGCCAGCTGATCGCGACGGGCGAGCTGCGGGTGGAGCCCGCGATCCGCCGCAATGAAGTCGTGCGGCTGCTCGAGGCCGGCCTCCAGGACGTGTCGATTTCGCGGCAACGCCTGCCATGGGGGATTCCCTTCCCCGGCGATCCCGACCAGACGATCTACGTCTGGTTCGACGCCCTGATCAACTATCTGTCCGCGACCGGGTTTCCCGATCCCAGCTCCGAGCGGCTGTGGCCGGCCGATTTGCACGTGATCGGAAAAGGAATCACGCGCTTCCATTGCATCATCTGGCCGGCGATGCTGCTGGCGGCGGACCTCGCCCTGCCGCGTCTCGTGTGGGCGCACGGGTACGTGCAGTGGGAAGGCGCCAAGATGAGCAAGACGGCCGGCACCGCGGTCAGCCTCGCCGCGGCCATCGAGCGTCACGGCGCCGACGCGCTGCGCTACTTCCTGCTGCGCGAGGTGGGGTTCGAGAACGACGGCAACTTCACCTGGGAGCGGTTCGACGCGCGCTACACGGCCGACCTCGCCGACACGTTCGGGAATCTCGTGTCGCGGACGCTCTCGATGGTACAGCGCTATCGCGACGGGACCGTTCCCGACGATCCGCGCGGCGACACGCCCCCCCCGCTTGAGCGGGCGGCGCAGGAGACGCTCGCGGCGTACACGCGCGCGATGGACGCGCAGGGCCTGCAGGAGGGGGCCGCGCTCGTGATCGAACTCGCGTCGCGCGCCAATCGCTACGTGGAGGAGACGGCGCCATGGAAGCTTGCGAAGGAGCAGCGGGACGCCGAGCTCGATGCGGTCCTCGCGAGCCTGGTGCGCACCGTGGCGCGGCTCGCCGTGCTCGCGGCGCCGTTCATTCCCGCCAAGGCCGAAGAAGTCTGGAGCGTCCTCGGCGCTGCTCGGCCGTTGGCCGCCGTGCGCCTGGCCGATTTAGGGGGGGGGGACCTGACGGTCGGCGGCCAGCGCGTCGCCAAGCCTCCCCCGCTATTTCCCAAGCCGGTCGCGGCTTAGCCGGCCTGCCCGAAAAGGGGTGATGGAGCGCACACCACCGCATTTGACGGGGCTGTGCGCCGAGGCGTATCTTTGCAGCCCTATGAGAAAGAAGCACGCGGAGCGCCGCTGGACGGTGATGCTGGTACCGCACGGATCGGGCAAGTCCCGCGCCGTGGAGGTATCGCAAACCGTCGTCAAAGCGCTCGTCGGCATCGGCGGCGTCGTGGCGCTGCTGTTCCTCGTCCTCGGCGGCACCGCGCTGTCGCGCGGCGTGAACGTCACCCGCAGCCGCGCGCTCGAGCGTGAGAATCGGTTGCTCGCGAGCGAGATCCAGCGGCTGCGCGAGCGGCTCGTCGGCCTGCGCGACACCCTCAACGTCTTCAGCGAGCGCGAGCAGGGGCTGCGCCTCCTGGCCGGCCTCTCGCCGACGGATCGCGAGGTGCAGCAGGCGGGGATCGGCGGGCCGGCCGGCCAGTGGTCGGAACGCGACAGCCTCTCCGCCGCCGGGCCCAACGGCTCGCAGGCGCTGGCCGCGCGCGTGGACATGGATCAGCTGACGCGGCGCGCGAACATGCTCGCCCGCTCGATGAATGAGGCGTTGGACTCGGCCTCCAGCCACCGGGCGCGCTACGCGGCGACGCCGTCGCTCATGCCCACCAAGGGATGGCTCACGAGCGCATTCGCGCGCGAGCGCGAGCACCCGATCCTCCACCTCGCGCGGCCGCACGAGGGCATTGACGTGACGGCCCCGATGGGCGCCGAAATCGAAGCGCCCGCCGCCGGGGTGGTGACGCAGGTGTCGTGGGTCGAGGGGTACGGCAACATGCTGACCATCGACCACGGCTATGGCCTGGTCACCCGCTATGCACACTGCTCCAAGATTCTCGTGGCGCGGGGCCAGCGCGTGAAACGCGGCCAGAAAGTGGCGCTCGTGGGCTCGACCGGCCTGTCCAGCGGCCCCCATCTGCACTACGAGGTGTGGGTGAACGGCCGGCCGGTGAACCCGATGAAGTACGTGATGCCGGACGCGATCGTGGACTGAGCGAGGGCGCCGCGCGGAGCGACGAAAAGGGGGAGCCGATCGGCTCCCCCTTTTGCGTTCTAACCGGCCTCCCATGACCTCACGGGAGCCGGTCGATGCACCCCGTGAAGTTGGGGTTGTTTTCCTCGTCGAACGGCACGGGCATCTGGACCGCGTCGCTGTACGTCCCACCCTTGATGAACGTCCCGTTGGGGTAGACTTGGGCCTCGGCGCGCCCATACTGCCGCAGTAGCCGCCGCATATCCCCGAGCCGGTGGCCGGTCGAGAACATCCAGAACGCGCGCTCCGAGAAGTGGACGTCCACCTGCGCAGCGCGGTCCGGCGGCATGGCCAGGGCCGTGAGCGCGGCACCTTTGGGAATCGTCGTTCCATAGGCGAAGCCCGTCCCGAGGCGCGGATACAGCGTCGTGTCGGTCCGCATCGTGTTGAGGGCGGCGAGCCAACCGATGCTGTCGCCGGCCTGGAGCTGCGCTTCGGCCTGGATCAGCCGCGCTTCGATCCCGGTGGCGACGGGAATGGAGTCGTACTGCCCGTACAGCGCCTGGCGCACGAGCGTCATCGGCACGGAGTTGTCGAACACCACGGCGCCGCCGATCTGCCGCGGCACGCGGGGATCGTTCGCCGTCACGAAATCAATGCCGACGCCCCCCTCCCGGCCATTCGTGAGCGTGTAGCGGCGCGCGCTGTTGTTCAGCGCCCACACCTGGTTGTTGTTCGAGTTGACCGAGTGGTACGCCATGAACCGATACGTCGTGGGCACGGCGGCCACAGTCGTCGCCGCGGTGGCGTACTGGCCGAGGTCCAGCAGGGCCCGGGCTTTGACGATGCTCGCTAACCGGGTCCAGCGCACCCCCGCCGCGCCCGCCAGCGCCGCCTGCGCCAACGCCGAGTCGGCGTTGGCGATCGCCAGGCGCAGCACGGAATCGTTGGTCAGCGGCTGTCCGAACACGATGTTGGACCCTTCGACCCGGCTGAGCGGCGTGCCGTTGCAATACAGCTCCCCCATCAGGACCTCACTGTATGCGGTGATGGCGAAGAGCGACGCCACCGCGGCCGTGGAGTCCGGGAGGTACGTGCGCAACGCCGCGATGCCCCGCTCCGACTCCATCCGAATACGGTTCAGGGAGCGGTAGGGACCCGCGTTGAACGTGTTGTCCGGCTGGAAGACCCGCTGATCCTGGTTGTTGCGCTGGACGAACGTGTCGCCCGACCGCCACTCGTCAGCCATCAGGCCGCTGAACACGAACAGCGCGTCCGGTCCCTGTATCCCGTTCACCGCCTGTGACAGGCGCAGGAACGACCCGTTGCGCAGGGCGAGGGCGCCCTGCGCGCTGTTGGCGTCGAGAATGATGTCGGGATCCGTGACCTTGAGCACGTCGCTGCAGCCCTGCAGCAGGAGCGCCGCCAGTACGACGACGCCCCGGCGGAGCCAACCGCGACGGTATGGGTGCTTCGAAGTGGTGCTCATTGTGCGGCCTCCCGTCAGAAGCTGGCGTTCATCTTGAAGATCCAGTATGTCGGCGGCGGCTGGGTCTGGAAATCCGTCTGTAGGCCGCCGGAGTTGTAGCCGCTCTCCGGGTCGATCCCCGAGTACTTGGTCCACCGCATGAGATTGCGCCCCGCCGCCGTGACCGAGACTCGGCCGGCGCGCAGGGCCCGCGCGAACGCCGTCGGGAGCTCGTAGGTCACCGACAGCTCACGCCAGCGAATCGCGTCCGCGGGCTCGAAATAGCCCCACTGCGTCCGCGCCGGATGATCGCGCAGCGCGATGACCCGCGCCTGCTTCCACAGGGGGGAGTTGGGATCGGTTTCCCCGTCGCAGTTGAGGCGGGATTCGCACCGGATGCGCTCGGTGCCGTTGAGCTGGTAGCGGCCGCCCTTATAGTCGAACAGCGCGTTGATACGCACGCGCCGATTCAACACGTCAATGCCCGTCGAAAAGGTCGCCTCGGTGGGCGCGAGGCTCGGCCCGACGAACACGTTGGTGTCGCCGACAATCACTTCCGACGGAGCAATGAGGCCGTCGTTGTTCAAGTCGTTGTACCCGAGAATGGGCCGCTGCCAGTAGCCGTCGATGGGATAGCCTTCCCGCTGCTGGATGGTGGTGCCGACGATCGCCGGCACACCGCCCATGTCCTCGATCTCGTTCGTGTTGTGCGACGCGTTGAGGGTCACGTCCCAGCCGAACGTGGGGCGGTTCACGAGAATGGCGTTGACCAGGAACTCCACCCCCGAGTTGCGCACCGAGCCGAGGTTCTCGAACCGGGTCGCGTTGGCTCCCACGGACGGCGCCACGACCCGCGCGATCAGCGCATCCTTGGTTCGCTTATGGTAGTAGGTAAATTCGACATTCACGCGGTTGTCGACGAACGCGGCATCGAATCCCAGCTCGACCTCCGTGGCCCGCTCCGGCTTGAGCTCCGGATTGCCGGCGGAGCTGAAGATGAGGGCCACCTTGTCCACGCCATCGAGCGCCGCCGTCGTCGGCGCATAGAACGCGAGGGCGTCCGTGGAGCCCGGCTGCTGGCCCGACGCACCGATGGCTCCGCGCAACCGCAGGTTCGAGAGCCACGACGTCGCCGGGAAATAGCCCTCGTCGGAAATCACGTACGAGACCCCGAGCTTGGGATAGTAGGCCGCCCGGAAGGCCTGGCCGAAGGCGCTGTTATCGTCGCCCCGCAGCGCGACGGTCAGGTAGAGTCGCTCCTGGAATGCCAATTGCTGCTCGATGAAGGCGCCCAGTGTCTTGCTCTCCGTCGTGAGCTCATCCGCAAACTGCTCCGCGCCGGCGCCGACGGTCGTCGCGCCGGGAGGCAGGTACCGCCCGAACGCGCCGTTGCGCTCGAACAGGCTGTGGAAGAATTGCAGTCCCACGGTCGTCTTCCCGCGGAACGCGGTGTTGATCGGATACGTCGCCGCGACGTTCGCGTCCAGCGTGTAGTCGTGGAACCCGGTGCGGTTGTCTTCCTTGCGCCCCACGGTGTCCAACCCAAACGGCGTGCATTCGTATTGCTTGCACAGCGCCTGGTCTACGCGGCTCGTGAAGTCGATTCCCGCGATGAAGCGCCCGCTCAGCCACGAATTCGGGCGCCAGTTGACGGTGCCGCCGCCCACGAAGCGATTGATGCTTTGGCTCACCACCTCGGCGAACATCTCCTCGGGCGTGAACGCGCGGTAGCCCATCAGCATCACGGTGTCCGGCGCAAACCGCCAGTTGTCGCGGTGGCCGGGGCCCCCGAGGGCACTCGACATAAGCCCGGTCGTATTGTTGTCCGTTTGGGGAAGCCGCGAGTTGCCGGTGATGAAGCTCGTCGAGATCCCCAGATCGAGTCTGGGCGAGAGACTCGTTTGCAGGTTGGCGCGCAGGCTGGTGCGCTCCAGCGCGTTCGGCCGGTAATACTCGTACGGCATCTCCGGCACCTGCCAGTTGGTCGTGAACCGCTGGTACGCGAAGTCGGGCACCGTCAGCAACCCGATCTCCCGCTCATGCTCGGTCGAGAGGAAATAGCTCACCTGCTCGGTCCCACCGGAAACCTGCGCCCCCGTTTGCCCGCGCCACCCCGTCGCGAGCGGCGTGGTGAGCGGATCCTCCCACAGGTTGTAGCGCGACACGCTGTCCTGCACGCACGTGCCGGCGGCCACCTGCGCCAGGAGGCACTGCACGCCGTTGGTCGGGGTGGACGTCGTGGCGGCAGTCGGTCCCGTACGCCACGCCCGGTAGGCATCGGGCCAGCGATTGTAGTCCTTCAGGACCCCCAGCTCGCTGTACACGTTCCATTTGGGGGCGCCCGGTCGGCCGCGCTTCGTCCGGATCACGACGACGCCGTTCACGGCGTCGGTCCCGTAAAGCGTCGAGGCCGACGGGCCCTTGACCACCTCGATCGATTCGATCTCGTCGGGATTGATGTCGTTGACCCGGCTGAGACTCGTCCCGCCGATCCCGATGCTCGACGAGCCGGTTGAGCTCTGCATCCGGATGCCGTCGATGTAGTAGATGGGCTCGTTGGAGAGCGACAGGCTGCTCGCGCCGCGGATCCGCACGCGCGCCTCGGCGCCCGTGAGCGGGCTCTCGAACACCGACACGCCCGGGGTGCGCGACGTCAGCATGTCATTGATGTCATTGACCGGCGCCTGCTGCGCGAGACTGTCGGCGCGAATGGTCGAGACCTGGTTGCCGACTTCCCGCTTTGCCTGGTCCCCCGTCGCCGTCACCACGAACGCATCGAGCGAATAGGGCTGCAGCGCCAGCGTAAAGTCTTCGGACGTGATCGCGCCCGCCTGGACCGTGATGCTGCGCGTGGACGCGCCGTACCCGATGGCCGTGACCTTCAACGTCGCCTGTCCGGGCCGAACGTTCGGCAGGACGTAACGACCTTGCGCATTGGTTTGGGTCACCAGAGCCGTGCCGACGACTGACACGCGGGCGCCCACGACGGGTTGATTGGAAGCTTGATCAGTGACCGTGCCGCCGACCGTTGCTCCTTGCGCCCACACGACCGCGGGCAGCGCGAGCAGCGCGGCGAGGACGGTCGCGAACGCCGGGGAACGGACCGTAGAGATCTTCATATGTCACCTCGGTAATGCGGTTGCCCTCCGCTCTTCTTGGAGCGGGGAAGAGCGCGCGGCTCCCCCCCGTCCAGTTGCTAAATCTCAGCGCGGGCCGAGCTGTCCGCGCACCTCTCCTCCCGGATTGGTCCGGGTGTGCACATTGACATACACGTCTCCGGTGCGCATCAGCGAAATCAACGAGTCGAACCGCTCCCGCGGCGTCGCTCCGTACGAAGTGAACCGCTGCGCCGTCCCACCGGTACCCGCGGTCGTGACGTTGACCGGGATAGTGAACGTGGTTGTCCCGGTCACCGTAGCCGTGTACTCGGCGTTCAGGCTGGGCGTCGAACCCGCATGACCCGCAATCCGCATAAGGGGCGTGGACCCGACGGTCAGGCGGTGCGCCCCAGCCGCGGTGATGGTGGTGGGATTCCCCACGCTGGAGCTGACGATTTGCAGCGCTGTGTCCGCGTTTTGATTTTGGATGCCAGCGTGCGTCAGCGCGGCCGGACGAATCTGCGCCTGCGCCAGGATGCCGGTATAGTCAACCCGGCAGCGTAGCGATGCGACGTTGATCAAAATGAACCGCTGCGCCGTCCCACCGCCACCCGCGGTCGTGACGTTGACCGGGATAGTGAACGTGGTTGTCCCGGTCACCGTAGCCGTGTGCTCGCCGTTCAGGCTGGGCGTCGAACCCGCATGACCCGCGATCCGCATGAGGGGGGTGGACCCGACGGTCAGGCGGTGCGCCCCAGCCGTGGTGATGGTGGTGGTATCGCCCACGCTGGAGCTGACGATTTGCAGCGCTGTGTCCGCGTTTTGCTTGCAGTTGACCGTGCTCGCGAGAAACAGGTCCACGATGACCGGTCCCGCCGTACCCGCCGGTCCCGCATGAATGTGCGCCAGGATGGTGCTATCGATGTCCGCGACATCCACGCGCCAGGAGAGGATCGTATCCTGAATCACGGCGAAGATGGCGCTGCCACCGGCCGTCGTCGTCACCGCTGGCACCTCATTCGTGCCCACCAGTGACGCCGTGAACTCCTCGGCCGGAAGCACCGGAAACGAGGCCTCATCGCAGGCGACCACTCCCGCGACTACGCAGGCAGCCATGAGGCTGCTCCATTTCACTACACGCATGGCTCCTCCGTTCATGGGAGACGGTCGATGCAGCCGGTGAAGTTCGGGTTGTTCCGCTCGCCAGACGGCACGGGCAGGTTCACGTCATCCCCGTACGTGCCCTTGCCGTGGGGATGCCCGCCCGTGGGGAACACCGCATCCTCGGCCCGCCCGTACTGCCGCATCAGGCGGCGCAGGTCGCCGAGCCGGTGCCCCGTCAGGTACAGCCAGAACGCGCGCTCCCGCATCACCAGGTCCTGCCGCGTCGCCGCTGAGCCGGGATCGGCAAGCGGGGCCAGCGCAGGGGTGATCGCGGTCGCCCGCAGGGAGTTCAACGTGTCCAGCCACGCCGTCCCAGGCGTGTTCGCGAGCAGGTTTTCCGCGATGATCAGCTTCGCCTCGACGCCGCTCGCGATCGGCAGGGACGTGGTCGGGGTCGGGTATTTCAGCGGGTTCCACTGCGGCGTGAAGTTATCGAATCCGACATTGGTCGCCGGCGTGCGGACCGACTGCACGCGGGGATCGCCGGCCAAGCGGAAATTCAGGCCGTTGGTGCCCTCAATTTCCGCCACCGAGAACCGCTCGGTCCCCCAGGTGAACACGTGAGCCCCGTTCTGCTGCCGCCCGCTCGTGATCGTGTGCGTGGTGTTGTACACGAAGGTGAGCGGAACCGCGGCGACAGCGGCGGCCGCCGCAGCGACATCGCCGGGGCCGCCCCGATTCAACAGCGCGCGACCTTTGCCCACCCGGGCCAGGTTGAGACGCGCTACCGTCTCCGAGTCCGCCGCGGTGAGAAGCACCATCGCCGAGTCGAACCGCTCGATCGACCGCGTGAAGATCTCGCTCGTGGTGAGCGGCGTCCCGTAAGCGATCGCCGGGAACGCGTTGCTGAACGGCACGCCCGAGCAATAGTTCTCGCCCGCGAAGACATAGGCCAGCCCCGCCAGCGCGAACGACTCGCCGATCCGGTACGTCGGCGTCGGTGAGTACTGCTGCAACGCCGGCACGGAAGCCTCGAGCAACACGCGCGCCCGGTGCAGGTTGCGGAACACGCCCGCCAGCGTGCCGTTGCCGAGCGAGATCGCGCGCAGCTCGTATTCGAGCCGGGTCGGGAACGTTTCCGAGTTGATCAGCTCGTCGGTGAAGCTGCCACTGACGAGAATCTGCCCCTCCGTGCCGCCGTTGTCGCCGACGATGGCGAAGGAGAACTCTCCGATGGCGCCGGCGAAGAGCGCCCTAGCGCCCGCCGGACTGTTCACCGAGCCGGGGTTGATGATGTCGGGATCCTCCACGTTGAGGATCTCCTCGGTCGAGCATGCGCCGAGCGGAAGCAAGAACGCCGCCAGCAGCAGCCCCCGTCGCAGCGCTTTCATGATCGGGTCCCGCGTGATTGTCGTGGTCATGGTGGCGGCCCCCCTAGAAGCCCAGGTTGACCCGGAACGTCCAGTACGTCACCGGGGGCTGCGTGAGGAAGTCACGGATGAAATCACTTTGTCCGATTCCGTTCAGCTCAGGATCGATCCCGGAGTAGCCGGTGATCGTGGCCAGGTTGCGTCCGGTCAGCGTGAAGCTGGCCCGGCTGACGCGCAGCGCCCGCGCCACGGCGTCCGGAGCGAAGTACGTGAACGACAGCTCCCGCAGCTTCAGAAAGTCGGCATCCTCCATGAATCCCGCGGCCGTGAAGCCGAGCGTCGCGGTGCGGCCGGCGATCGTGCGCGCCTGGTCGTCAAGCGACGCGCTCGGGTCGTTGAGCGCCTGGCAGTTGTTCGCCGCCCCGGAGGTGCAACGGAAGTAGTCCGTCAGATTGAACTGCTTGAAGTCGCCGCGGTAGTCGAGCTGGCCGCCGATCCGCACCCGGTTGTTGAAGAGCGTGACGCCGAGGTTGGTGGAGAACTCGGTGCGCGGATTCGAGTATCCGAGGAAGACGGCCGTGTCGCCGACGAACACCTCTGCCGCCGTGAGCACGCCGTCGCCGTTGACGTCACTGTAGCCGAGGATGGGCCGGGCCCAGTATCCGAACACCGGGTAACCCACCACCGCCTGTTGGTCGCCGCCGAAGGCGCGCGTGATGCCCTCGCCGAGGGCGAGCAGCTTATTGCTGTTGCGCGAGCCGCTCAGCGTCAGGTCGAGGCCGATGCTCGAACCGAGACTCGTGTTGATGTTCAGAACGGCCTCGAGGCCGCGGTTCTGCACCGAGCCGAGGTTCTCGAACTGGGAGGCCGGGCCGCCCAAGGATGGCGCCAGGGGCCGCAGGACGAGGGCGTCCTGCGTCTTTTTGCTGTAATAGGTGAACTCGAGGTGTGCCGCCTCGTTCAGGAACCCGGCGTCGAACCCCAACTCGAGTTCGGTTGACCGTTCCGGTTTGAGGTTCGGATTCCCCAGGGAGCCCACGATGAGCGCCGGCGTGTCCACGTTGCGGATGGTGGACGTCGTCGCGGTGTAGAACTGCGCGGCGTCGGTGGTGCCGGGCCGCTGCCCGGAGGCCCCATACGCCAGGCGCAGCCGCAGGTTGTCCACCGGGATGGCCTGCGGAAAGAACGGTTCGTCCGAAATCACCCACGACACGTGCGCCTTGGGATAGTAGACCGCGCTGAAGTCCCTGCCGAATGCGCTGTTGTCGTCCGTGCGCAGCGCGCCCGTGAAGAACAGCCGGTCCTTGTAACCGAACACCTGTTCGACGTAGGCCCCGAGCGTCACGGTCTCCCCCGTGGATTCAGACCCGCTGCGGATCGCGCCCGCGCTAACCGTCTTGCCGCCCGGAGGCATCTCCAGGCCGCTCGCCCCGACCCCGAAACTGAATTCCTTCAGGAACTGCACGCCGACCGTCGTCTTGGAGCTGACCGCCGGCGACAGCGTGTAGTTGCCGCTGCCGTTCACGTCCACCGTCCACTGGTTGATGGAGAACCGGTTATCGAATTTTTGCCCGCGCCGCAACGTCCCGAAATCCGGGCCTTCCTGCAGCGCCTGGAATCGCAGATCCACGAGGTTGGTGTGATCCAATCCGACGGTCGCCCGGGCGCTGAGGTGTGACGTCGGCCGCCAGTTGGCGTTGAAGCTCCCCGTGAGGCGGGTGATGTCCTGTTCGACGAGGATCGCGAACACCTCGCCCGGACGGAAAAAACCCCAGTCGCTTCCGAATGCCCGCGTGCCCGAGTAGCCCTTGCCGAACAAGCCGCTCGGCAGCATCCCGGTCACGTTGTTGTCGTTCTGCGGCAAGCGGCCGTTGCTGATCACGAGTCCGCTCTTCAAGCCGACGTCGAGGTTGCGACGCAGCTGCGCCTGCAGGTTCGTGCGCACGCTGACTTTCTTCACCTCGTTGGGCCGGTACTGCTCGTACGGCAACTCTGAGACCAGGCGCTCCTGCGTGATGCGCGCGTACTCGGCTTCGGGCAGCCGGATGTGACCCAGCTCGTCGTCGTATTCCCCCGACACGAAGTACTGCACCTGCTCGCTGCCGCCCGAGACCTGCAGACCCGCCTGGCCGCGGTACCCGGTCCCATTGATCGTGGTGGCCGGATCCATCAGCACGTTGTAACTGGTCAAGCTGTCGATCGTGCATCCCCCACTGACCGCGGTGGTACTGGGGCACTGGAGGACGGTGTTCGTAACCGGCGCGCGGCCCCAGCTGAAGTAGTTCGTGGGGTACTGGTTGTTGTCGTTCATCACGCCGGCTTCGGAATACACCGTCCAGTTGGTCCGGCCGGCGAGCCCGCGCTTGGTCGTGATGCGGATGACGCCGTTCGCCGCCTGCGTCCCGTACAGGGTTGCGGCGGACGGACCCTTCACGATCTCAATTGACTCGATCTCCTCGGGATTGATGTCGTTGATCCGGGAGAACGACTGCCCGCCGGTACCCACCGAGAACGAGTTGCTGGAGCTTTCCATCCTGACGCCATCCACGTAGTAAATCGGCTCGTTGGAGAGCGAAAAGCTGCTGAGGCCGCGGATGCGTACCCGCGTGCCTGTGCCCACCGTCCCGGAGCTGGACAGCACCTGCACGTTGGCGGTGCGGCCCGACAACAGATCGCCGAAGTTGGTGACCGACGACAGCGGCACGACGTCGGCCGCCTTGATCGTCGACACGACATTACCCATCACGCGGCCGCGCTCCTCGCCGGTCGCGGTCACCACCACGGCGTCGAGCGAGACCACTGCTGTCCGCAGGCCGAAGTCGAGGTTTTCGATGCCGCCCGCCGTCACATTGGCGGTATTTGTCGCGGCGCCGTAGCCGATCAGCACCGCCTGGACCTGGTACGCCCCCACGGGCACCCCGGCCAGCGTGTAGCGGCCTTCTTGGTTCGTCGCCGCGGAGCGGTTCGTACCGAGGATGGTGATGCGCGCGCCCGCCAGCGGCGTCCCCGTGACGCGATCGGTCACGGAACCGGCGATCGTGCCCTGCTGCTGCGCCCAGCCGGTGCTCGTCAGGGTGACGAGCAGCGCGGCGGACAGCGCGGCGCGCAAGCGGATTTGACAAGTCGTAAATCGCATAGTCTGCCTCACTCTTGGAGGTTTCCCTACCACGCGAAACGCAATCCATGGACAGCCGAGCCTGCCGGTCCCAAAGACCGGACAGCGACGCAGCGCGACGACGTGCGTCGGACGCTACCGACTACATCGGCCGGGAATGATGATGTTGCGCTGGAGGTGAGGAACGCAGCGAACGGAAATTTGCGTCATGGTGCGCCTCCTCTGCTTAAGGAATATGCGAGTCATCGCGCGGACGCCCAACGGCTTGGGCGAACGTCCCTCCTCTATAGTGACGCCCCTCACGCGGGTCCGCAAGGGAGCAATTAGCCCCGTCCGCCTTATGTTAGGGGGCGTGAAACCCATGCTCATGTTGGCGGCGGGGTCCGCATTGCTACTCGCCGCGGGACAGGGAGACGATGCCCTCGCCCCCAGGGCCAAAGGGCCCCCGGGCGCCCCCGTCACGGTCTACGAGATGGCGGATTTCCAGTGCCCCGCGTGCCGTGCGTTCACGCTCACGGTCTTCCCCGCGATCGAGCGCGAGTTCGTGGCAACGGGGAAAGTGCGCTGGGTCTTCATCAACCTTCCGCTCACCAGCATCCACCCCAACGCGGTGCCGGCGGCCGAGGTGGCCATGTGCGCCGCCCGGCAGGGACGCTTCTGGCCGACGCATGATCTGCTGTATCAGCGGCAGGAGGAATGGGCCAGGCTTGCCCAGCCGCGGCCTCTGCTGGTCGTTTTCGCCGAGCGCGCCGGAACGGACCGCACCACGCTACTCGCCTGCCTCGATGCCCGGGCCACGCAGGCGGACGTGGAGAAGGACGCCCGGCTGGCCGCCCGTGCAGGGGCGCGCGCCACCCCTTCCTTCTATATCGAGGGCGGCCTGCTCGAGGGTGCCCCCTCCACCCCTGATCCCTTCCGGCGCCTGCTCGACTCGATCTACGCCGCCCGCACGCGGACCACTCCCCTGCCGCGATGAGCCGCCCGTCGTTTCTGTACCGGCTGAGTGTTCACGTCGTGGCGCGCACGGCACCCCTGGCCGCGCGGTTCGACAAGAAGCTGGCTCGCGGACTCGACGGCCGACGAGGCCTCGCCGCCCGGCTCGCCGCCTGGGCGGCCGCTCAGCGGGACACACGACGCCCGCTCATCTGGATGCATGCGCCGTCAGTGGGTGAGGCACTGCAGGCGAAGCCCGTGCTGGAGACGCTGCGCGCCGAGCAACCCGACTGGCAGCTGGCGTTCACCTTCTTCTCGCCGTCCGCGGAACGGCTCGCGAGGAATCTGCCGGTGGACGTGGCGGATTACCTGCCGCTCGACCGGCCCGGCGAAGTCGCGGCCGTGCTCGACGCGCTCCAACCGGCGGCGCTCGTGTTCAGCAAGCTCGACGTATGGCCGGAGCTGACGCTCGCGGCGGCACGCCGCGGCATAAAACTGGGGCTGATCTCGGCGACCGTGTCGCCGGGGAGCTCGCGCTTGCGTTGGCCGACCCGCACATGGGCGGAACCGGCCTACCGCGCGTTGGACCGAGTCGGCACGATCAGCGAAGAGGACGGGCGGCGCTTGGAGCTGCTCGGCGCGCGTCCCGAGACGATCGCCGTCACCGGCGACACGCGCTACGACAGCGTGGCGGAGCGAGCGGCGCGCCTCGACCGCACACGCGAGCCGCTGGCGCGACTCGCGGCCACGTCCCCCGACACGTTCACGATCGTCGCGGGGTCCACGTGGCCGGCAGACGAAGCCGCTCTCCTGCCGGCGTTCGCCGACCTGCTCGTGCAGCTTCCCACCGCGCGCCTGCTGCTCGCTCCGCACGAGCCCAATCCCGATCACCTCGCCGGAATCGCCGAGCGCTTGCGCCATCTCAAGCTGCCCCGGCCGGTGCGGCTGTCTCAACTCGAGCACGCAAAGCCGGGGCCGGTGATCGTCGTGGACCGCGTGGGGATTCTGGCCGATCTGTACGCGCTGGGGGATACGGCGTTCGTGGGCGGGGGCTTCCACCGCGCCGGCTTGCACTCCGTGCTCGAGCCGGCGGTTTTTGGCGTGCCGATGACGTTCGGCCCGCACTGGCAGATGAGCCGGGACGCCACGTTGCTGCTGGAGCAGGGTGGCGCGGTCGCGCTCCCCTCCGATGCGCGGCATCCCCTGCATTCTCAGTGGCTCGTGTGGCACCACGATCCGGCGGCCCGGCGCAAGGCGGGAAAGGCGGCGAAGGAAGTGGTCGCGGAGGGCCGCGGGGCGGCCGAGCGGACGACGGCGCTGGTGCGGGGGCTCGTGCTGCCGGGTTAAGGAGACCGCGGGACCACAATACCCTCGAACGTCACCGAGCGCGGCGTGATCACACCCGCCGTCAGTACCGTCACCAACAAGTCCGACCAGCTGCTGCGCACCTTGATGCGCAGGTTGGCGATCCGCGCGCCGGCCCCGACCTGGCCTGCGAGCACGTCCTCGGCATGTGGGCGCGAAGCGCCGACCAGACCCCACAAGAGGAACACGGGGTGTTTGGTGACCTGGAAGCTGGTGCCTTGCGGTGGGGCCTGCGCCGATTCGGCGAGCGAGGCGGGAACGCCCAGCTCGGTCGAGTCAAAGGTCAGGGCGCAACCGCTCACCGTGAGGGCTAGCGGCAGCAAGCCCGCGCGCACGACTAAATGAATCACAGATCTCCCGGGAAACAAAGGGGCGCGCCGAGGACGGCGCGCCCCAAAGCTAGTGTGTCGTCGTGCGGTTGTGAACCCGGTTACATGCCCATCGGGGCCTTCAGCGCGACATGCACGCCGATGCCGAGAATCCCGGCCGTGGTGCCGCTGCCGTAGCTTTCTGAATCGTACGCCACGTGCACGCCGAACATACCGAAGCTCGCGTTGGCGCCGAGCACCCACCCGAAATTGGAATCGCTGCTCCCCGAACGGCTGCGGCTGCGCAGGCCCACAGATAGATACGGCTCGATGCTGATGCCGGGCGTGGGGACGCTGACGGCGAGCCCCAAGGCGCCGGTGAGCGTCGTGGTAGCCGCGGTATCGAGGCCCGTGTCGAATTCCCCGGTCCGGCCCACACCTACTTGGAGGTTGATCGCCACCGGGAGCAGGCTGCCTCCGATGATCCGGAACCCGGCGTTGGCCCCGAACGAAGTGACTTTGTCCGCCAAGACGTCCGAGTCATAGCTAGCGACGCCCGCGCCCAGCGTGAGGTTCGCCAGGCCAATGGATGCTCGCGCTCCAAATGCGCTGCCGCCACCCGCGTCGTCATTGTTGGAGGCGTAGTCGCCGTTGATCGTGACGCCGGTGCCGCCCTTCGGGCTGTTCCACACAGGCATCCCCGTCAATTGGGCCGCCGCCGGCGTGGCCGCGAACGCGGCCAGCGCCAAAACCGTCATGATGCGCGTCATGCGTATCCTCCACGGACGTGAGAACCGGCCCGGCATCTCCGGCCCGGCAGAGCAAGCGCCTACGGTAGGAAATCGCCGTCGCCAAGTCAATCTGTGTCGCCCTAATGCACCCACACGGCGCTAAGTGACACGCCTTCCAAGTCGCCCAGCCCGGCGCTGATCCGCGCGTCGAATCGGGGCGACAATCTGAAATCCGCCCCCAAACCGAGGGCGAACAGGAAATCGGAGTTGCCGTTGCCGGATACGAACAGCCCGGTCGGCTGCACGTACGGCACGATGCTCACCTTCGAGTCCTTGGGGTCGACGCGCCGGCCGAGCGACAGACCGACCGGAATGAACAGCGTGGAGTTCCCGCTCACGAACGCGCCGCCCAGGCCGAGGATCAGCGCCCCGTCGAGGGGGAAGTCCTCGGTATGCGTGATCACCCGCTGGCGCGCTTCCGCCCCCAGGAGCAGAGCGGCGTCGCCCGGACCATCGGGATCCAACAATCCCACGCGGAAGCCCAGATCAAACTTCCCGCTGGACATCCGATACGCACCCTCGAAGGCGGTGCCGCCGCCGTTCGGGAAGCTCAAGACGATCCCGATCTCTGAGCGCGTGAAAGCGCGATACGGCGCGTTGAAGCTCGGCATGCCGGTCGCCTGCGCCGCTGCGGTAGGGGCGACTCCGACGGCCATTAACAACAACACGAGGGCGTGGCGACGCATGACAATCTCCGGAGAATGGTTGCGTGACGACGCGCGGCGCGGCGTTCCAACACTCCGCGGAACGCCGCGCCGAGTACGACTAACGCGAGAACGAAAGCAGTCTAGTGCCAGAACGAGACACCGATCCGGCCGCCGATCGCGATCGTGCTTGGTAGCCCGAGGTCTGTACTCTCGGACGTCCATTGGAACCCGAGCTCGTAACGCCAGGCGGCGCTGCCGTACGGCTTCCGCCAGCCGACGCCGGCATTGAGTGAGAACGCGGTGCCGCTGTTGGCACCATCGTCCCCGAGCAAGAGGCCCGCACCACCCGTGAAGTACATACCGTTGCGGTGGCGACCGGGGCTGTTCGCGAACAGGACGTTGACGCCGGGGGTGAACAGGTAGGTCGTATTGCCCCCCACGGTGTTGAAGTCGAGCGTGAACCGGGGCTCCCACATCATGTTCCCCGTGGACACCAGCCCGACACGCACGTCAACGGGCGTCCCGATGACGATGCCGCCGTCGAAGCCGTCGGGTTTGACGTACGCCGCGCCGAGATCGATACCGAACTCGTGCCTGGCGCCACCTGCGGCCGCCCGCCGCTGCGCCATGGCCGTCGCGGGAATAGATAAGGCGATCGCCGCGAAGACCATACCGCCGATGAGCTTGCGCATACCGAACACCTCCAATGGGGGTGGTTTAAGCCGCCACATCGTTAAAAGCCCCCCTCCCCCCTGTCAAGCACGAATCCCCCAAAACCGCTAAAAAGAGCGACCCGTCCGCTTGGCGCGTGACGGGCCGCTGCCCCTTTTTGTGATGCGGCTCACATATCCGCCGCTACGGTGGGGAGTTACGCCGCGGCGGCTGCCCCCGCCACAACCCGGACCACATCGTTCACGACTTGTAGAAACCCGCCTTCGACCCGAAACCGCAGGGCCTCGCGTCCCTGCATGACCCGGAGATCGCCGTCGCCGAGGAGGGTCATGAACGGCGCGTGCCGCGGCAGAATCCCCACCAGCCCGTCGTAGGCCGGCGCCACCACCGAATCGGCTTCGCCCTCGAACACCGCGCGCTCCGCGGAGATCACCGAGACGCGCATCAGGTGGACGCCAGCTTCTTGGCCTGGGCCACGACGTCGTCGATGCCCCCCTGCATGTAGAACGCCTGCTCCGGGAGGTGATCGAACTCCCCCGCCACGACCCGTTCGAACGAGGCGATCGTCTCCTCGAGCTTCACGTACTTGCCCTCGAGGCCGGTGAACTGCGCCGCGACAAAGAACGGCTGGGACAGGAACCGCTGCACCCGGCGCGCGCGCGCGACCAGCCGCTTGTCTTCCTCCGACAGCTCGTCCATTCCGAGGATCGCGATGATGTCCTGCAGGTCTTTATAGCGCTGCAGAATGCGCTGCACCTCGACCGCGACATTGTAGTGACGCTCACCCAGATACTGGGCGTCGAGGATGCGGCTCGACGAGGAGAGCGGGTTGACCGCCGGATAAATCCCCAACTCCACGATGGCGCGGTCCAGCACGACCGTCGCATCGAGGTGGGAGAACGCGGTGGCGGGCGCGGGGTCGGTCAAGTCGTCGGCGGGAACGTAGATCGCCTGGACGGACGTGATCGAGCCCTTCTTGGTGGAGGTGATGCGCTCCTGTAGCTCCCCCATCTCCGTCGCCAGAGTCGGCTGATAGCCGACGGCGGACGGCATCCGTCCCAGCAGCGCCGATACTTCCGAGCCGGCTTGCGTGAACCGGAAGATGTTGTCGATGAAGACGAGGACGTCCTGCCCTTCGACGTCGCGGAAGTACTCCGCGACCGTCAGCCCTGACAGACCGACGCGGAGGCGCGCGCCTGGAGGCTCGTTCATTTGTCCGTAGATGAGCGAGCAGGTGCCCAGCACGCCGCTTTCCTTCATCTCGAGGTAGAGGTCGTTCCCCTCGCGGGTGCGCTCGCCGACGCCGCAGAACACGGAGCGGCCGCCGTGACCCATCCCGACGTTGTGGATCAGCTCCATGATGATGACGGTCTTGCCGACGCCCGCGCCCCCGAACAATCCGATCTTGCCGCCCTTCACGAACGGCGCGATCAGATCGATCACCTTGATGCCCGTCTCGAACACTTCGGTCTTGGGCTCGAGGTCCACGAACTTCGGCGGCTCCCGATGGATCGGCCAGCGCTCGGCGTCCGGCGGGATCGGCGGACCCTCGTCCACCGGCTCGCCGATGACGTTGAGGATCCGGCCGAGGGCGGGCTTGCCCACCGGCACCGTGATCGGCTGGCCCGTGTCCACGACTTCCATCCCGCGCACGACGCCGTCGGTCGAGCTCATCGCGACCGCGCGCACCTGGTTGCGGCCGATATGCTGCTCGACCTCCGCCACCAGCTGCCCGCCGTTCATCTTGATGGTGACCGCGTTGTAGAGCTCGGGCAGGCGCTGCGGCTCGAACTCGACGTCGAGCACGGGGCCGATGACCTGGACGACCTTGCCGAGGTTCGGTGCGCCCGCGGACTTCGCTTTTTCTTGAGATCTCGTCGCCATTGTAGCTCCGGTGTTTGGGCCTGGGGCCTAGGGGCTAGGGCTTTGGGTGTGTATCCCTAGGCCCCAGCCCCGAGGCCCTAGTCCCTATCCCTTGAGTGCTTCCGCTCCTCCAACGATCTCCGCGAGTTCTTGAGTTATCTGAGCTTGCCTGGCACGGTTAAACGTGCGCTGCAAGATGTCCAGCATGTCGCTGCCCGCGTCCGTCGCGTTCTTCATCGCCGTGCGCCGCGCCCCGTGCTCGGCCGCGGCCGTTTCGACCAACGCGCGATACACCTGATTGCGAACGTAGAGCGGCAGCAGCGACTCCAGGATGGCCTCGGCCGATGGCTTGAGAATGTAGTTGACCGCCTTGACCGCTCTGACCGCCTCGACCGCCGCCTTTGCCTCTTGACCGCCGCCCGAACGCCGATTCGATAGCGGAGTCACAGGTAGTATCCGCAAGGTCGTGGGTGGAGTAGACACCGCGCTGTTGAACTTCGCGAAGACGAGATCCACGGCATCGAGCGTCCCGGCCGCAAACCGGTCCATCAGCGGCGCCACCAGATCCGTGGCGTGCGCCGCGGTCGGCCGGTCGCCGATGTCCACCCGCTGCGACGCGATCGGGCGCTTGCTGAACCGGAAGAAGCTGATCCCCTTCTTTCCCACGATGTGCAGTTCGGTCTGCGTGCCCTGCGCTGCCAGCTCGTCGAGGCGGCGCCGGGCCTCGCGGATAAGGTTGGCGTTGAACGCGCCGCACAGCCCGCGGTTGGAGGTGATCAGCAGCACCGCCGCCCGCCGCACACCCTGTTTCCCCGGCTGGCGCAGCAGCGGAAACCGCTCCGCCAGCTCCGGCGAGTAGAGGTCGCCGATCACTTCGGCCAAGGCGCCCGCGTACGGCCGCGCCCCCACGACGCGATCCTGCGCGCGCTTCAGCTTCGACGTGGAGACGAGCTCCATCGTCTTGGTGATCTTGCGCGTGTTCTGGACCGAGCGAATCCGCCGGCGCAGCTCGCGGGCCTTCGCCATCAACGGCTCCCGAGCGTCTTGTACTCCTCGATGGCCTTGCGCAGCCGGGCGCTCAAATCGTCCGACAGCGCCTTGCGGGTCCTGATCTCCTCCCCGATCTCCGGGTGCGCCGCCGCCATGAACTCGAGCAAGCCTTTTTCCCATGCCTTGATCTCGGGCACATCCACGTCGTCGATCAAGCCGTTGGTGACGGCGAAGATCACGATCACCTGCTGCTCGACGGGCATCGGCTGGTACTGCGGCTGCTTCAGCACTTCCACCACGCGTGCGCCGCGCGCCAGCTGCCGCTGCGTGGCGGGGTCGAGCTCCGAGCCGAACTGGGAGAACGCCTCGAGCTCGCGGTACTGCGCCAGGTCGAGCCGCAGACGGCCCGCGACCTGCTTCATCGCCTTGATCTGGGCGTTGCCGCCCACGCGGCTCACGGAGATGCCGGCGTTCACCGCCGGGCGGACGTTCGAGTAGAAGAGGTCGGTTTCGAGAAAGATCTGGCCGTCGGTGATCGAAATGACGTTGGTCGGGATGTACGCGGAGACGTCTCCCGCCTGCGTCTCGATGATCGGCAGCGCCGTCAGCGAGCCGGCCCCCATCTCATCGGACAGCTTCGCCGCGCGCTCGAGCAGGCGGCTATGGAGATAGAAGACGTCGCCGGGATACGCCTCCCGTCCGGGGGGCCGCCGCAGCACCAGCGACAGCTGGCGGTAGGCCGCCGCCTGCTTGGACAGGTCGTCGTACACGCAGAGGGTGGCCTTTTTCTCTTCGTACATGAAATACTCGGCCATCGTGCAGCCGCTGTACGGGGCGATGTACTGCATCGGCGCGGGCTCGGACGCCGATGCGACGACCACGATCGTGTACTCCATCGCGTCGTGCTCCTTGAGCCGCTCCACGACGGCGGCGACGGTCGAATTCTTCTGTCCGACCGCCACGTACACGCAGATGACCCCCTGCCCCTTCTGGTTGATGATCGTGTCGATGGCGATGGCGGTCTTGCCTGTGCCTCGATCTCCAATGATCAGCTCGCGCTGGCCCCGACCAATGGGAATCATGGAATCAATTGCCTTGATGCCCGTCTGGAGAGGCTCCTTCACGGGCTGCCGCTTGATGATGCCGGGAGCGACGATCTCCACTTTCCGCGAGTTGGTGGTGTGGACCGGACCGAGCCCATCCACCGGCCGCCCCAGCGCGTCCACGACCCGCCCCACCATCGCCGGGCCCACCGGAACCTCGAGCACGCGGGCCGTGCGGCGCACCTCGTCGCCCTCGCGCAGCTGGAGGTAGTCGCCGAAGATCACGGCCCCGATGTTGTCCTCCTCGAGGTTCAAGGCCAGGCCGGTGATCTTCTCGCCCGTGGCCGAGACGGTGAACTCGAGCATCTCGCCCGCCATCGCCGAGGTGAGTCCGTAGATCCGGGCGATGCCGTCCTTCACCTCCAGTACGGTGCCAACTTCGCGGACGTCGATGTCCGCCAGGTCGGCCGCCTGGATTTCCTTGAGCAGCAGGTTCTTCAGCTCGCCGGGGCGCAGGATGGAATCGGTGGCCATGGATGTTCCGTTAGGAGATTGTGAAAATTATCACATGCAGCGAGGCTCGGGAAGTGTCATCAAACTCTCGATCTCGTCCTTCCTCTTAAGAACCGGTTCAACACCCCCCGCGGCCCCAGCTCGCGCAGCTCGTGCGGCGTTGCGCCGGCAACTCGCCGGGCTGCTCCCGCGAGGTGACTCGGCGAGGCGTAGCCCAGAATCCGAACGACGCCGCGGATGGTGTAACCGGGGTTGCCCAGCAGGTCGGCCGCGCAGGCGGTGCGCGCGAGGTCGATGACGCGCTTCAGGTTGGGGGCGCCGCCCGCCGCAAACTCCCGCGACAGGTGCTCGCGCGTGACACGCAGCGCCTGCGCCACATGGCCCGTCTTGATCGGGGCACCCGCCCGGCGCAGCACCTCTTCCCACGCTGCCAGTTGCAAGCGATCCGTCAGCCGCAGGAGGCGGGGCGCGTCGGCCAGCGCGGCGCGGCGCGCCACCTGGGCCGTGCGGGCGGCGATCCATTCTCCCGCCACCGCATTGTCCACGCCTTCCACCAGCACCCCGGTGAACCCGGCCTGCTGGCATGACGCGAGCAACGGTCCATCGTCGGGACGCACGGCCGAGAGAGCGTACATGGGGATGCGCGGGAAGCGCGCCGGCAGCGCGAGGCCGGCGGCGGCGCATGTCCGCACGTCCAAGACGACGGCGTCGACCAGGCGCTGCTCGAGGAGCCGCTCGACGGCCTGGATGCTGCGGCACAGCCGCACGCTGCCCGCGCCGCGGGGGTACCCCTGCTTGACGGCGCGACGCGCGTCGCGACGGGGGTGAAACACGGGGACGACGGCGGGGGGGGAGGAGGACTTCACGTCTCCACCAGCACCCGCTGCATCTCGGCGGCGCGCCGCAAGACGTCGCGCGCGTTGTCGTAGCTGATGGTCCGCTGGGCCTCGTCCAGCGGGTGCCAGACGCACGCGGTGATTCCTTCCCCCCCTTCGGGCACCGGTTCGCCGCGCCGGGATTCGAACAGGAAGAAATGGCAGTACTTGTGGATGGTCTTGCCGCGGAAACGGAAGTACCAATCGATCACCTTGATCGGCCCGTGGAGCACGAGCTCATCGAGACCCGTCTCCTCGGTCACTTCGCGGCGCGCGGCTTCGGCCGGAGGCTCCCCCGCTTCGAGGTGACCCTTGGGGAAGCCCCAATTCTTGTACGAGTCGCGGATCAAGAGGAAGCGCACGGTGCCGTCCGGCCCGCGCCGGAAGACCACACCTCCGGCGCTGGTCTCGCGCTGCGCGCGCACTTTGCCCTTCGTCCGGCGACGCGTCATCGTTTCCGTTTAGAAGACGCTGAACGTGAAGTACTTGCGCGGATTCGCCTGGATGTCCGAGAGGAGCTGCCGAAGCTGGATCATCGTGAGGGATGTCTCGCGGTACAGCGTCGAGTCGCCGATGAACAGGCCGAGCGTGCCGCTGCGGTTCGCGATGCGGGACAGCACCGTGTCCGCCGCCACGAGGACACGCACGAGGCTCTCCTGGTTCTTGTGCGCCGCGCCCATCAGCTCGCGGAAATCCTGGGATGCCGAACGGAGGTCGGTGCTGGTGGCCGCGGTGTTGTTGAGAATCGTGGCGAGCTGCCCCTGGTTCGTGGCTGAGTCCACGCGCCCGAGCGTCGCTTGAAGGTCGCTCGCCGCGCGGGCGAGCACGTCCGAGCCCTTGCTCAGATTCGCCCCGACGTTGCCGATGACGTCGGCCTGCTCGTTCGTGACGCGCACCAAGCGGTCGGCGATCTGACCAAAGTCGCGGATCGAGCGCCGCAGGTCCTCGACCGCTGTCGAGTCGAATGCGGTCTGGATGCGGGCTGAGACCGTGGCGATATCGGTCGCGATGCGGCTCGCCTGGGCCGTCAACTGGCCGATGTCGGGCAGCGTGGCGCCGGGCCATTTCCCACCCCCCGCCGCGCTCGCCTCGGCCAGCGCCTGGCGGATGTTGGGATCGTTGGGCGCCGGCTCGCTCGAGATCAACGTGGCCGCCCATTCGCCGAACAGCGATGCCGAGGCCGCGATCACCGCCGGCTTCTCGGGCGGGGTCACGCCCGCGTAAATCTTGAGGTCGGCCTCCACCCAGTTGCCCGGCGCGAGCCGGATCGCCTCGATCCGCCCCACGCGCACGCCGCGCAACACGACCGGACTGCCCACCCCGAGGCCGCCGACCGTCCGGAAGCGCGCGCTGTACACGGCCTCCGACTTGCCGAGGTGGGCGCCGGACAGCCACAGGGCGCCGGCGACCACCACGGCAAGCGCTGCGATGACCACCAGGCCGACGGCGAACTCGTTTTCGCGCTTCACTCGGGGCGTCCCTCGATGAACTGCCGCACCACCGGGTCCTCCGTCTCCTGAATCTCGGTCACCGTGCCCACCTGCCGGATGCGCCCCTCGTACAGCATGGCGATCCGATCGCCGACCGCGTACGCACTGCGCATGTCGTGCGTCACCACCACGCCCGTCACGCCGAGGTGCTCGCGCGTGCGCACCATCAACCGGTCGATCACCGCCGCCGTCACGGGGTCGAGGCCGGTCGTCGGCTCGTCGTAGAGGATGTAGCGCGGGCGTAGGGCAATCGCCCGCGCGATGCCGACGCGCTTCCGCATGCCTCCCGACAGCTCGGCCGGCATCCGGCCCTCGGTGCCGGAGAGATCGACGAGCGCCAGCGCCTCGCGCACGCGATCCTCGATCTCCTCCTCACCCAGCCCGCGCCGTCGCAGGCCCAGGGCCAGGTTCTCGGCGACCGTCAGCGAATCGAACAGCGCCGCGAACTGGAACACGTAGCCGATGCCCTGGCGGAGCAACGTGAGCCCATCACGGTCCAGCGTCGCCACCGCCTGGCCGTCAACGATGACGTCGCCGGCATCGGGGTGCAACAGGCCGACGATGTGCTTCAGGGCCACGCTCTTGCCTGTTCCCGAATAACCGATGATCACTACGGTCTCGGCATCCCGGATCTTGAGCGACAAGCCCTGCAACACGGGGTTGTCGGCGAACGCCTTGTGTACGTCCTGGAACTCGATCACAGCAGCACCACGGCCCAGAAGGCGTCCAGCAGCAGAATCAGCACGGCAGAGTAGACGACGGCGCGGGTCGTGCTCTTCCCGACGCCTTCCGCGCCCCCGCGCGTCGCGAGACCGACGATGCATCCCACGCAGGTGATCGTGAAGCCGAAGGTCGCACTCTTGAACAGCCCGAACCAGACGTCCTTGAACCGGTAGAAGAGCTTGAGGCCCTTCAAGAAGTCCGGCGTGGAGAGATCGAGCAGGGCGAGACTCGTGAGCCACCCGGTCACGATGCCCGTTGCCATGGCGAACGCGATGATCACCGGGAATATCGCCGTGCCGGCGAGGACACGCGGGACCACAAGATACGCGTGGGGATCGTAGGCAAGCGTCTCGAGGGCATCTACCTGCTCGGTGACCTTCATCGTGCCAAGCTCGGCGGCCATACTCGCACCCACGCGCCCGGCCAGCGCGAGCCCACAGATCACCGGCCCCAACTCGAGCATCATCGTCTTGCCGACGAGCGTGCCGACGAAGTAGAGCGGGACGGCGCCGGTGAAGGTGTAGGAGGCCTGGAGCGCGAGCACGACGCCTGTGAACGCGGCGATGAAGAGCGTCACCGGAATCGAGTCCACCCCGATGCGGCGCATCTGGACGATTGTCGGCCGCGCCCAAGTGCGGACGTCGGGCAGGGCGCGCACCATGTCCATCAGGAAGTGGCCGACCCGGCCCACAGCCTCCACGGAGGCGATGGCCCGGCGGCCGATCACATCGATCACGGTGGAGAAGCTACAGCGCGAAGCGAAAGTGGCCAGGATTTCTCCTGGCCACTCGGTGTTACGCGGCGAAGCTGGCTAGTGCCTTCCCGACGTCGCCATCGCGCAGCCGCTTGAGCGCGCGGTCGCGCAGCTGGCGGACCCGCTCGCGGGTGACGCCCAGCATGCCGCCGATCTCTTCGAGCGTATGCTCGCGCCCGCCGTCGAGCCCGAAGTAGAGGCGCAGCACCTTGGCATCGCGCCGCTGCAGCGTGCTCAGCGCCTGCTCGATCTCGTCGGACAGGAAGCGGTCCATCGCCTGGTCTTCCGTGTCCGGCAGGTCCTCGGCGATGAAGCGCTCGATCAGCGAGCGATCGCCGTCGGGATCGAGCGGCGCGTCGAGGCGCACGTCGCCGGTATTGAGGGCGGCGAGCGACTGGACGACCTCGAGCGACAGCTTGGTCGCGTCCGCGATCTCCTCGGGCGTGGGCTCGCGGCGCAGCGTCTGCCGCAGGTACTCCGCGGTGCGCACGATGCGCGAGAGATCCGCCGTCCGGTTGAGCGGGACGCGGACGGTCCGCCCCTGGCGGGCCAGCGCGGCGAGGATCGCCTGCCGGATCCACCACACCGCGTACGAGATGAACTTCACGCCCTGATCGGGATCGAACTTGCGGGCGGCGGTGAGCAGCCCGACGTTCCCCTCGCCGATCAGATCGGTGAGGGGCAGACCGCGATTCTGGTACTTCTTGGCGACCGAGATCACGAAGCGGAGGTTTCGCTTCACCAGCTCCTGCATCGCTTCCTGATCCCCGGCCCGCACCTTGCGGGCCAGCGCGATCTCTTCCTTCTGCGTAAGCAGGGGGGTCTTGCTGACTTCGTGGAGGTACTGATCGAGAATGTCGCGCTCGTGCTCGTGATGGCCTAGCCCGGTGAGCAGTCCCCGGCGGCGCCCGCGCTTGCGCACAGCCTTCGGCGCCGCGGCCGCCTTCGCCTTGGGGGCGGAAGCGGGAGCGGCGCGGGCGGCCGCCTTCTTCTTCTTGCGGGTCTGCTGAGCCATGGGAAAACGCCCGATCAAGTTGCCCTGTGATACGCACACAGGCCGGAAAAGTTCATGACTGACGGTGAAATCGCTTGACACCGCCAGAACGTCCCGGTAAGATGCCGTGTTCCCGCCGGGCCGTTTACCAGGGCGCCGGGGCGGGGGGGGGGGGCGCCAATATAGCGGGGGCGTAGCTCAGTTGGGAGAGCGCGTGAATGGCATTCACGAGGTCAGGGGTTCGATCCCCCTCGCCTCCACTCGGTCGGAGCGGCTGCGGTCGGAGGGTGGGACCGGTAAGGCGCTGGCGGGGTGGTAGATACCGGCCCACTGAGCGGTTAGATTTTGCGGCGCGCGGGAATAGCTCAGTTGGTAGAGCACAACCTTGCCAAGGTTGGGGTCGCGGGTTCGAGTCCCGTTTCCCGCTCTCCACAGGCAGGCAGCACAAGCGACGCGGGGTGGAGCAGTCTGGTAGCTCGCCGGGCTCATAACCCGGAGGTCGTGGGTTCAAATCCCACCCCCGCTATTCAAAAGAAGACGCCTAGACGCCGAGACGCCGAGGGGTGTGGCGAGGCGGCCTAGGCGTCTCGGCGTCTCGGCACCTCGGCGTCTAGTAGTTTGGGCGGTTAGCTCAGTTGGTTAGAGCGCCACGTTGACATCGTGGAGGTCACAAGTTCGAGTCTTGTACCGCCCATGCGCGCCCATAGCTCAACTGGATAGAGCGTCTGACTACGGATCAGAAGGCTGGGGGTTCGACTCCTCCTGGGCGCATGGACTGCTGGAGGCCGAGACGCCGAGACGCCGAGGAAAACGAAAAGCACGGGGCGTAGCGCAGTCCGGTTAGCGCGCCTGGTTCGGGACCAGGAGGTCGGAGGTTCAAATCCTCTCGCCCCGATTTCCCCGAGGTAGTTCGCGCCAGTAGCTCAGCTGGATAGAGCGTCGGCCTCCGGAGCCGAAGGTCCCGCGTTCGAATCGCGGCTGGCGCATCCCCTCCTAACGGACTCCGGTCCTCGCGGCCACATTTGGGCCTTCCCGCACTGAGGACGGCCCTATGGTCTTCGGCATCACCACGTTCACCCTGATCCACGTGATCCTGAGTCTGGTCGGCATCGTCGCGGGCCTCGTTCTCGCCGGGGCCCTCGTCGCCGGCGCACGGCCCGCCCGTTGGGCCACCATCTTTCTCGTCACCACCGTCCTGACGAACGTCACCGGATTCGGTTTTCCCGACCTCGCCTTCGGGCCGTCCCACGTCGTGGCGATCGTGTCGCTGGTGGTCCTGGCGGCCGTGATCGCGGCCCACTACGTGAAGCACTTCCCTGGACGGTGGCGCGCGACCTATGCGGCCGGCGTCGTCGTCGCCACCTACCTCAACGTCTTCGTCCTGGTCAACCAGCTGTTCCGGAGGATTCCGGCGTTGATCGTCGCCGCGCCGACCCAATCCGAGCCACCCTTTGCCCTCACCCAGATCCTCGTGCTGGCGCTCTTCGTCTGGCTGGGTGTGGCCGCGGTCAAGGGGTTCCGGGCCGCGCCGGTGAGCAGCGGAGTGCCGGTGGGAGCGAGCTGGTAAGCGATCCAAAGGCTGAAGACAACAACGGCGTCCTCAATCAGAACGCCACAGCGAGCCCCACCCGCCCCAGCGACTGCTGGATCGGGACATTCACTTCTCCACTGCCGTCATCGGTCTTGCGGGAGATACGCTGGAAGCCGTAGTCGCCGGTGAACCGCAGCCGGCCGCGCAGCGCGTCGACGGTCATGCCCAACCCCAACTCCAACGCGCCGCCCAACGCCGACGCTTTCCCGCCGCCGGAGAATTTGGGACCGAACATCAGGCCGCCGCGCAGGCTCATGTGCACCCCGGGGCCGAGCAGGTAGGCCATGCGCGCACCGGCCGTGACCGCGCCGACCGACTGCGCCTCGAACTCCGGGTCCGCCTTGCGGTTCACGAATCCCAGCTCCGCGCTGACGGGGCCGGAGATGTAGTAGCGGAGCCGCACATCGATCTCGCGGGCGTCGAACTCCTGTGTCGCCGCGCCCGCTTTGGGTTTGTACTTAACCTTCGACACGGCCACGTCGGCGTTGAGCTTCTTCCACGTGAATGTCGCCGCCACCCCACCCCCGGCACCGCGATAGTGCAGGTCCGCCGACACTTCGCGGTAGTCACCGAACACCAGCTGCGGGCCGATGGTGAAATGCTGGGCGGAAAGATGGAACGATGGAAGGACGGAAAGCGCCATCACACACGCCACAGTGAGACGCTCCATCTTTCCCCCATACCATCCTTCCGTGCTCATCGCCCACCCCCAGGCCGCGCCAACGGAACGACGCTCACCGCCACCTGCTGGCGCCGCCGCACGTTTTCCTGCGCGATCTCGGTGTTACGCCGGGCGATCTGCTCCCGCAGCAGCTGATTATAGAGGATGTTGCCGCGCGCGGGCTGCGGCGCCGGCTTCTTGAGCGTCATGATAAACCCCGCCAGCACCACCCCGGCCCCGATCGCGCCGCCTTCGCGCAGCGACGCCGAGCCGAGGTCGCCGCTCGAGAGCGCGGACGTGCCGGCGAGCGCGACGCCGGTGTAGACGAGCGCGAGCCCCATCGGCCGCCAGCTTTTGGGGGGCACTTCGGTCTCGGGCAGATACGTGTAGCCCGGCAAGCCGGTGAGATGCGGCAGCGTATCAACCCGGCCATGGGTAATCCGGATCGCCTGCGATGTCGAGAAGACGTTTTGCCCCACGATGGCCTCGACGACGACGTTGTAATTCCCCGCCGGCACGGGGTCGCCGCTTGGCAGGCGGGCGGGCCAGCGGAGGTTTACTTGCCCGTTGGCCACGGTGGAATCGATTCGCACGCGGCCGGGCGTCCCGCCCATGACCCGCGTCACAACGCGCGACGGCTGGGTGACCGTGTACCGGATCCCGACCGCGCCCTGGCCGCCGACGAAGTCGACGCTATCCACTCGCAGCTGCCGGACGACCAGGACCTGCGTGAGCGCGACCTGAAACGCGCTCAGCGCCTTGGGGGATGTGCGGTTGGGATCGAGATCGCGCTCGGGCTCGATCAGCACCACCTGCTTGAACGCATCGACGGCGCGCAGAATCGAATCCATGCCGCTGAAAGTGAACCCGAGTAGCTCGTACGCACGGGCGCGCTCGAAACCGGTGAGGCGTTCGCGCAGCGCGGCCTGTCCGATCGTGAGCGCCTGGCGGTAGTCGAGATTATCGAACGCCCGCTGCGCCCGACGCAGCGTGGCGTTCTGCACGGTCTGTCCCAGGACGGCCCCCGGAAGGAGCAGGACAGCAGCGATGAGCAAACAGGTCGAACGATGCATCACTCCGATCCCTCCGGTTCGAGCACATACGTACGGCGCACGGTAATGGTGGCGGGCACGTCCACAACCTCGGTCTTTGTCTTGTAGCCCGCGCGCTCGACACGAATCGTATGACGGCCCGCGCTCACCGGTTCTTCGATAACGGGGACGGAGCCGAGATCGCGACCGTCAATGAATAGTGTTCCTGGCGGGTTCGAGTTCACCGAGATAAAACCCCCCGCCGCGGCCGGAGCCGGCGGCGGCGCGGCGGGCGGGGGCGTAACCACCTGGCGTGGCGGGTTACGCCGCGTCGCTTGTTGGGGAGGAGGAGCGGGTGCCGTCTCGATCGGCGTCACCGCCGCCGGGGGGGGGGGCGGCGCCGGGGATGGAGACGGCGACGCCGGTTTGGACGCGAGCGCGAAGTACCCGCCCACGCCCGCGGCGACGACGACGATCGCGCCGATCACCATGCCCATGCCGGACTTCTTCTTTTTCGCTACGGGGATCCTCATTCCCGCGCGCGGCATCGGCGTGGTGGGCGCCGTCGTGACTTCGGTCGGGGCGTCGGCGGACGCCGTGCGCGGGGGCGGCGGCCGCCGCTGCCCCCTGTGCCCCGCCTTCGGCACCGCCACCGGCTGCTCCGGCCACACGCCAGTCGCAAATTCTTCCATCGTACCGAACCGCTGGTCGGGTTCCTTGGAAAGCCCGCGCGAGATGGCGGAGGTCAGAAACTCGGGGGTGTCGCTGCGCTTGGCGCTGGCACGCGGGACTTCCTCGAAGATGTGCTTATAGAGGATGGTGTGGACCGAATCGCCGATGTAGGGCAGCTCGCCGGTGATCATCCGGTACCCGACCACCGCCAGCGAGTATTGGTCGGCACGGCCATCCACCGTGGCGCCTTTCGCCTGCTCGGGCGCCATGTAATGCGGCGTTCCGATGATCATGCCCGTGCCCGTGAATCCGCTCGCGGCCTGTAGCGCCTTCGAGATCCCGAAGTCCGTCAGCATCACACGGCCGTCGTGGTCGAACATGATGTTGGCGGGCTTCACATCCCGGTGCACGACGCCCCGCTGGTGGGCATGGCCCAGGGCGCACGCGGCTTCCCATAGCACGCGCTGGATATAGTCGATCGTCAGCGGCTGCTTCTGGTCGAGCACGTCTTCGAGCGACGTGCCCGGGACGTACTTCATCACGAAGTAGTTGAGGCCGCCCTCGCTCTCGACGCGGTAGATGGGAATGATGTTGGTGTGGTCGAGCTTCGCCGACGTCTTCGCTTCCTGCTGAAAGCGTTTGACGATGTGCTCATCCATGGAGATGTCGGGCGGCAGGACTTTGATCGCGACCTCGCGCTCGAGCGTGAGATCGTGCGCAAGGAAGACCGCGCCCATCCCACCCTTCCCGAGCAGGCGCTCGACCTTGTACTTGCCCTCGACGAGCCGCTGCAGCCGGATCATCAAGCCTTCCGTCGCGCCGCCGCCGGCTCCCAGCGTGCCGCCGCCCGTCACGTCCGCGCCGCAGGCGTAGCAGAACTTGCTGCCGTCCGGGAGCGGGGTGTGGCACTTGAGGCACTCCATCATGGAGCCTGCCGGGCCCGTCATGGACGCGCGAAGGGACGCAAGCGGTTGGCGGGCTGCGGGGCCTCGGCGCGGTTCAGAGACGGCACCGTGGCGGCGCTGCCGGACGGTCCCGCGGGGAACGCGCCGCCGCACGTTCCCGCCTCGAAGCAGATCGAATACGGAATGGGCACCCCGGCGAAATCAACGACGACCGCGTAGTAGCGGCCCGGCGCCAAGAGCAACGTGAAGTCTTCGACGGAGCCGACGTTGACTCCGCTGCCCTGCTGAACCAGGCCCGCCGCCGCGTCGCTCACAACGTACAGGTCAACATCGCTCAGCGTATCGCCGGGGACGAGGGACGCGAGGCGAAAGTGGACCAACTCCCCGATGGCGGTCGTCACCTCGAACGCGATCCAGTCGACATCGTGCGGGTTATCGATCGTGAGCGTGTCGCGGAATCGGGTCGCGGGAATCGTGGCGGCGGATCCCCGCGCGTCGGCGGCGTCGCAGAAGTCGTCTTCCTCGTGGGCGTCGCGCGGCACCGCCGGATTGCTGGTGACGTAGCCTTCGATGACGGCGAGGCCGTATCGGGCCGGCTGGGCGTAGAACGCGATCGCATGCAAGGCGCCCGCCGGCATGCCCGCCAAGGCGACAATCGTCGACTCCGGCTGGAGCTCGGCGGGCTGGAACGGAATGCCGCCGCAGAAGTGAGACGACGGCCCCAGCGTCCAGGATTGGGGTCCGATGCCGTAGCTCGAATCGGCCGGATCGTAGGAGAGCGAGTCCGTGAAGAAGGTGGCGAACGTCCCCCGCGCTTCAGGGCTGGTCAGAATCAGCGTCAGATCCCGCGGCACGGTTTGCTCGAAGCGGTACCACTCGATGCCTACTGCGTCGCGGCGCGGAATCTCGAACGCCAGGGCCGGATTATAGAACCTGATCTGCGGCACCGCGGGAAAGCGCGGCGGGGCGTCGAGATTGACGGGCCACGCGGCGGTCTCATTCGGCTCGAAGCGGTCGACGGGGATCACGCGCGTGGTGTCGGGCGCGTTGCCGAAGACGCCGGGCCCGAAAAACGTGAGCTGGGAGCTGCGCGCCGGCGGCGTCACCCAGAACGTGGCGGTCGAAAACCCGAGCGAGTCGCGCGTCCGGGTGGGCAGCAGGCCCGGGATGGGATAGTCGAACAACGTCACGTTGTTGTCGAGGAACGCGAAAAAGATCGAGTCCACGCCGACGCCGTAGACGGTAATCGTATCGCCGAACCGCACCAGGCTCGGGCGCACGCTGTCGACTTCAAGGGGATTCGACACCCGCAGCAGCAGGTCCGCCTGTTGGGCCTGCTCGAACGCGACCGCCTTGGCGACGATATCCACGAAACCGCTATTCACGCCCGTCACCGTGGCGTAGCCGCCGCCGCTCGCCTCGACCCGCGCGATGGTGGCGCTGCCGGTTGCGAACTGGAAATGCGCGTTAGCGATGGGCTGGGTGTCGTTCCCGACGACGTGCCAGGCCCGGGCGAACACGGACATGTCCTGCCCGCGCAGCACCACCGCGGACGGCGCCTCGAGGGTGGCGAAGACCTTATCGCTCTTGTCGGTTGGGAAGGCGCAGGTGACGCCGACGAGCGCCACTGCGAGAGCCACGAGAGGAATTGGTCGGTAAAAACCGCGCATCCAGTGCCAATCCGTGAGCTTGGGTTCCGAAGATACTATACGCGGGATGCTCCGGCCAGACAGTGACTTACAGCGTACCGCGCCGCTTGAGGTCGAGATACTTCCGCACGACGGCCTGCGCCGCGCGCTCCGGTGTGACGTCGATCACCAACACCCCCGCCCGGCGCATGTGTCCGAGTGCTTCCTCGCGCGCGTGCAGCAGCTCCTCCGCGGCCGCTTTGCGGAACGCGTCGCGCGACGTCTGCGGGCGCAGCGCCGCGACGGCATCCAGCTCCGGATTGCGCAGCGTAACGGCCAGCGGGAGGTGCCGGGGCCGCAGCGACGCGACGTTCGCGACCAGGGCGTCGGAGGCAAAGCGATCGATCACGTCGGTGAACAAGACGGTCAACGCCCGCTTGCGATTGCGCGCCGCGAGATAACGAAACGCGCCGGGATAGTCCGGCTCGACGAGCTTCGGCTCCACCACCGCCAGCACGTCGAGTACCCGCCGCACGCCGCTGCGACCGCGTTCCGGGGCAACGAAGTGTTGAACACCGTCGGCGAAGGTCATGATGCCGACGTTGTCGTCGTGCTGCGCAGCGGCATAGGCGAGCTCCAGCGCCGCCTGCACGGCGAAGTCGAGACGCGCCACTCCCGCGGCCCCCGGGCGCCCGCCGACCTCGGCGGTCATGAGCCGGCCCGTGTCGAGCACCAGCAGCACTTGCTGGCGGCGCTCCGCCTCGTATTGCCGCGTGATCACCTTCCGGCGCCGGGCCGTCGCTTTCCAGTCGATGTGACGCAGGTCGTCGCCCGGCCCCCACTCCCGCAACGATTCGAACAGCCGGCCTTCGCCGAGCTGGCGGATCGTCTTCGTCCCCACGTCCCGCCGCCGCAGCGCCTCGGCGACCGACGCCCGGAGCCGCATCGAGACGAGCGGCGGATAGACAACGACCTCCCATGGCAATGGAATCCGCCGGCGCCGCCGACCCAGGCCCAATGGACCGAAGCTGTCGAGCACGAACCCGCCCCCGCCCCCGCTCTCGCGCCCGCGGCGCACCGGGACCACGGCCACCTCCTCGCGCGTCACCGCCCCGGGGGGCACGGTCACCAGCCGCGGAGGCTGGGTGCCGCCGAGGATCTCGGGACGCGTTTCGCGCACCCGCAACCGGGCGCGGCGCCGCGAGGGGTTGGCCCAGCGATAGGTGACCTGCCCGGTGCGACCCACGGACAGCGCCGGCAGCGGCTCGCGCTGCGGCTGCGCGGCCACGGCCATTGTGGCATCGAGCCAGATCAAGACGATCAGCACAGCGTCGGCGGTCAGCATCACGTCGAGGGCCCAGGGCACCCAGAAGCCCAACACACCGACAAGGGCGAGGATGGCGGCGACCGTCAACGCGCGGGGTGTCCACAGCAGGCCCGCGCGGCTGCCGAGCAGGTACCACAACGTGACAAACGCGGCGATGATCAGCCCGACGAGCAGGAACGTCGGCAGATTCAAGCGGTCGGGGCCTCGGTCTTGTCGAGGATCGCCTTGAGCGCCTGGTCGGCGGTCACGCCCTCGAGCTCCAGCTCCGGGGCGACGTTCACGCGGTGGCGCAGCACCGCGGGGGCCAGCAGCTTCACGTCGTCCGGGATCACAAAGTCCCGCTCCTCGAGCAGCGCGGCGGCGCGCGCCGCCTTGAACAGCGCGACGCCGGCGCGTGGACTGGCGCCGAGGGTGAGAGACGCGGCTTCGCGCGTGGCGCGCACGATGGATGTGATATAGCCGGTGATCCGCGGCTCGACGCGCACCGTGTCCACCGACTGACGCAGCCGTTCGAGGTCAGCGGCGTTCAACACCGTCGTGACGCCGTACGTGTCCGGACGATCGGCCTCGAACCCTTCGACGTAGCGTGTCAGGATGCCCTGCTCCACCGGCGCCGCGGGGTAGCCCACCTGCACCTTGACCATGAAGCGATCGAGCTCCGCCTCGGGCAGCGGGTACGTGCCCTCGAACTCGATCGGGTTTTGCGTGGCGAACACGGTGAAAGTGGGCGACAGCGCGTGGCTGGTCCCGTCCACCGTCACGGTGCGCTCCTGCATCGCCTCGAGGAGCGCCGCTTGCGTCTTCGCGGGCGCGCGGTTGATCTCGTCGGCGAGCACCAAGTCGGCGAACACCGGACCCGGCCGGAACGAGAATTCGTGGGTTCCGGTGAGCATCGTGATGCCGGTGATATCGGCCGGCATCAGGTCGGGCGTGAACTGGATCCGCACGAACCGCACGTCGAGCGCGAGCGCCAGCGTGCGCACGAGCAGCGTCTTGGCGGTCCCCGGCACGCCCTCGAGCAGGATATGACCGCGCGCGAGCAGGCAGACCAGCACCTCGCGGGTGGCCGATTCCTGTCCCAGCACCACGCGGCGCAGGGCTTCTAGAATGCGTCGCGCGTCGTGCGCGGGCGAAGTTCCTCCCACACGTCCTCCACGGCTTGCGCAGCAGCGAGCACCCGGCCGCCGCCATCGCGTTCAATGATGAGATGCCGTAACCGGCGTACGGCTGCCCGGCCACGTGGCCCGCGCATGGCGAGCTCGAGGCTTTCGAGCCACGGCTGTAGATCGCCGCTGCTCAGCTGACCCGTGCGGTTGAGGCGGCGCCGCAGTCCGGCGACGAGGCGTTGGACCGCGGTATCGGCAGCGGCGGCGCTCTCGAGCCCCGCGGCCAACGCCTCCAAGTGCTCGAGCGGCGAGCGGCGCCGCCGTTCGATCACCGCACGCGCGGGGCCGAACCGCACTGCCGTCAGCGCCAGCCACACGAGCGCGACGGCGATGAGCTGCAGGATCGCCCAGCCGGCCGGTGAGGCACGCAGCCAGCTCCACGTGCGTCCCGACAGCGACCCCGCCCGATGTCCGAATCCCTGATGGTACTCATCCCACGCGACCCGCCCGGGGCGTTCCCCAGGGCTGGTGAGCAGCGGCAGGAGAACCATCGCGATGTCGGTATTGCGCCACACCTCGTTCGTGAACCAGCCGGGGTCCGCCGCGAGCGTGATCGTGCCGCCGCCGCGATAGCGCAGCCGCAGAATCACCGGGCGGTTATTCGGCGCGGCGAGGATGGTGTCGGTGGCCGTGGGAATCAGCGTCTCACAAGGGTCGAGCTCGTCGGGCCCGGCTTTGACGAGTCCTTCCAGCCGTTCGCGCACCGTTCCATCCCGTTTCAACGGCGCCAGCACGCGGGCGGCACGCGGGAGCCGCAGGCTTCCCCCCGCCCGGCCGGCCGGGGGGGGGGGCCGCACGCTCACGCTGTCGTCGCGCAGGCGGTCGGGCTCGAGGCGCCACTCCGCGCAGCGGGTGATCCCCCCGCCACGGCCCGCGGCCACGACCGCGCCGCCGCTCCCGACGAACTCCGCCACCTGCTCCAGCTCGGCGTCCTGGAGCGACAGGGGCGGATCGAGAACGACGAGAATCGCGGGCCGCCGCGCGCGGTCTTCCGCGAGCGTAAACAGCGCGGTGCGGCGACGTTCCGAGGGCCGGCCCAGGCGAACGAGCACCTCGTGAAGCGCCTTGCTACCCTGCGGTCCGCTGAGGAAGGTCGAGGCGCGGGGGTCGAGCTCCGGCGGCTTGGGAGAGCGATTCGCGGCCCACAGAGCCACGGCGATGGCGGCTCCGAGCAGCAGCACCAGCGCGATCTCAAGCCGGTACGACATGCCGCCCTCCAGCCAGATCCTGCGCCGCGGCGCCGAACGCGCGGTACTCCGTTTCGTCGCACGGCACCGCCCCGAAGAGATGGCGGTAGAGCTGCGCCACGAGGGCGGCCAGCGAGGCGCGGCCGGTGTCGTCGAGGTGCGCCTCGCCCACGTATTCGGCGGGCGTTTTGGACGCATGGAACCGCAGCGCCTTGAGCCGGTCCAGGTCGAGCACCACGGCCAGGAAGCGGTGCCCCAGCGCTTCCGCGTAGCGGCCGGCGCGCGCCAGCGCCGCCGCGCGGGCGAGGTGAGTCGCGGCATCCGTGACCGGCGCGCCCGCGCCCGTGGGGGCCGCGCCCGTGCGCGCCGTCGGACGCACGATGCGCCACACCACATAGCCGATGTGCACCGCCAGCAGCGCGACGGCGACGATCACGAGAAACAGCCCGATGTTGAAACCGACGGGGTGCTGAGCCGCCATCCGGTCGAGCCAGTCGATGAAGCCATACCAGAGGTTCGCGAGCCAGGAGAGCGCCCGGCGGCGCTCGACCCATTGGAACTCGGGCCGCGCGAACACGTCGCTCAGCGCGCGCCGCAGTGAGTCCGGGGGAACAGCGGAGGGCTGGAGCGCGAGGAGCCAACGGTCGATCAGCGGGTCCCCAATTGATCGCTGAGAATCTGCAGGTCGAACGCCTCGCGCCGCACCCGCAGATCATAATAGAGGAGCGTGAGCGCGCAGGGCAGGATGGGAGCGAGCACGATGCTCAGCAAGGACGCGAACACGATGAAGAACGGCTGCAGCGCGGACCCGGCCCCGATCGCCCCGCTGACACCGCCGACCAGCATCTGTGGCAGGAACTGCGACATCAGCCAGGTCACCGCGGCTGTCCCGAACACCTTCAGCCGGGCGCCCCGCGTCAGATCCCAGGAGCGTCCGAAGGCATCGAAGGAGCTGGGCAGCTCTTCGAGCACCACCACCGGTGTGGTGACGCCGTAACCGCAGGCGACGTACGCGACGAACCAGATGAGCCCGATCCCGCCACCGAACGCGAGCAGCCCGGCCAGCACCGGGCTCACGAGCCGGCCGATCACGACGAGGAGAGCGACGCCCAGTGCCCCGAACAGATAGAGGAGGGCAAAGAGCAGTCCTTTGCTGAGCGCGACGAGGAGGAGCGGGATGATCTTGGCGAACCCGAGACTCAGGGCCGAACCCAGCGTCGGCTGCTGTCCCAGATACGAATCCGAGATGATGCGAATCGTGCCGACCTTGAGCAGCAGGCTGGATGTCGTCCACACAATCAGCGCCAGCAATCCCAGCAGGATCGCCGCGACGGTGTGCTGCTCGAGGAGACTGATCATCTCGAAGGGACTGCCGCTGAAACGCACCTGCAGGTAGATGGCCAGGGCCGTCGGGAGCCAGACGAGCACGACGCTGAGCCGCATGAACAGAGCGAAATGACGGCGGTAGATACTGAAGCTGCCGTCGAGGATCTCGCCCAGCTGCATCGGCCTGAGGTTCGAGGTTATGGGTCTCTCCGTGCAAGGGTGGCAGGCAAGCGGTAAGATGAGGACGTGCAGCCTTCCGCGCGAGACCTGGACCTGCGTCAGCATCACGGCGTTGAAACGCCGGAGCACGTTGACTTCCGGTTCGAGTTGGCCGGCGTCGGGTCCCGAATGGCAGCGGCGTTGCTCGACCTCCTGCTCGTATGGATGGGCCTGCTGGTGCTGGTGTTCGTGTACAGCGCGGTGTTGGGCGGGGCGTTGGGGGGCGGTACGGTCCGCGGATGGGCGGGGGCCGTCCTCATCCTGCTGCTGTTCGTCCTGTTCTGGGGCTATTTCACCCTGTTCGAGGCGCTGAACGGCGGCCGCACACCCGGCAAGCAGGCCCTGGGCATCCGCGTCGTCATGGACACCGGCCGGTCGCTTACACCCAGTGCCGCCGTAATTCGGAATCTCGCCCGCTTTCTCGACTGGTATTTCCCGCTGCCGTTCACCACCGGGCTGATCATCATGTTCTTCCACCCGAGCAACAAGCGGCTGGGCGACATGGCGGCCGGCACGATCGTGGTCCGCGATCGCCCAACCGACTGGGTGCTGGGAACCAGGGCGCCGCTGCCGACGCCCGCGGCTCCAGATCCCATCGAGACGGGGCCGCCGGAGCTGTCCGAGGAGGAGTTCCGCCTCCTGGACCGGTTCCTCGGCCGGCTGAACGAGCTGACCCCCGACGTGCAGCGGCGGCTCACGACCGACCTGGCGCGGCGGTTCGAGACGCGCATCCCGCGGCGCCACGGCGACACCCAAGCCTACCTCGTGGCGGTATTCGCGGAGGAGCAGCGCAAGCGACGCAGCCGCTTCGCGACGCGTCCGCAAGCGGGCGCGGCCGGCCGCACCACGGTCACTGCCGAACGTTTCCTGGCCAAGAAGCGCGACGCCTGGGAGACGTTCCGGACTGTGGCCGTCGGGATGGAGCGGTCTGGGGTCGGGGCACTCTCGGCCGGCGAGATTCCGGCGTTTGCCGCCCAGTACCGGGAGGTGGCCGCGGACCTCGCCCGGGCGCGGACGTATCAGGTTGATCCCCGCGTGATCGATTACCTCGAGCGGGTGGTGAGCGCGGGGCACAACGCGCTGTATCGCGCACGCGGCAAAGAACGAACCCCCCTCTTGCACCACGTCCTGCGCGACTTCCCCGCGGCAGTAGTGGAGTCCTGGCGTTACGTCGTGCTCGCGTTTCTTCTCTTCGCGATCCCCGCGGTGGTGGGCTACGTGATGATTCGCGAGCGTCCCGCGCTGGCCGAGGAGATCGTCTCGCCCACCATGGTGAGCCGCGCCGAGCAGGCCGCCGAGCGTCAGGCGGAGGGCTACGGGTATTTCGAAGCCGGGAGTGACGACCGGCCCCAGATCGCCGCGGCGATCATGACCAACAACATCCAGGTTTCCTTCGGCGTGTTCGTCGGGGGCCTCACTGGGGGGCTGCTTACGGCCTGGCTGCTGTCCGCCAATGGAATGATGCTGGGGCTCGCCATGGGACTCTTCAAGAACTACGACGCGCTCGGTTATCTGATGACCTTCGTCGCCGGGCATGGCGTACTCGAGCTGACCGCCATTTTCATTTCGGCCGGGGCGGGCTTCCGGCTCGCCAAGGCGCTGATCGCCCCGGGCGACCGGACGCGCCGCGATGCGCTGGTGGTGGAGGGAAAGATCGCCGTGCGGATGATCGGCGCCGTCGTGACGCTGCTCGCCATCGCGGGGGCGATCGAAGGCCTGCTCTCGGCCAGCGATGCCCCCGCGATGTGGAAGTACGGCGTCAGCGCCGCGACGGCCGGTTTGCTGGTTCTCTATCTCGCGAACGGGCGGAGGCACCTCAGTGGCGAGCGGCCCTCCACGCCCTGACCTACCGTCGTTTGGCCTATGGATTGACCGTCACACTCCCATTCATCCCCGGGTGGTTCGTGCACACATAGTTGAACGTTCCTGCCGTATTGAACGTCCGCGACACGCTTCCCGACGTCCGGTCGGGTATGTCGGCGGGTCCCCCGGCGCCGAATGTCACGTTGTGCGGCAGCGTTATGCCCTGCCACTCCCACGTCACAGCCGTGCCCAGCGGAACGGTGATCGAGCTTGGCGAAAAGAAGTTGTCCGCGACTTCCACGGTTGCGGTCACGTTGGTCGTGAAGGTGACACTCGGCGCGCCCGGTAACCCGGCCGCCGTGGCCGTGGCGGTCTGCGACCCCAGCGTTGTTCCGAGTGTTCGTGTGGCAGACGCGTTGCCGTTGGCTTGGGTGGTGTTCTGGGGGGGTGTGATCGATCCGCCCCCTGTGGCAACGGCCCAGTCGATCGTTACGCCGCTCTTCGCGTTGCCGTGAGTGTCCCGCCCCTGCACCGTATAGGTCACCTGAGCGCCCGGTGCCGCCGTGCCGCTGTCGCCAGCCGTCTTGGCGATCGAGACGGCGCTACCGGCCGTGGCAGTCAGGGTGATGACGACGGGCGATCCCACGAGGCCGGCAACGGTCGCCGTGGCGGACTGCGTGCCCGCTGCCGTACCGTACGTGAACTGGACTTTCGATAAACCCGCCGCACTCGTGGGCCCCGAGGTAGGCGAGACCGTGCCGCCCGCTGACGTCCACGTCACCGTCACGCCTGACACTGGAGTGGCGGTCTGGTCGGTCACGAGGACCGTCAACGACTCGGCCTTGGTCGCCCCCACACTATCGGTCAGGGGGCCGGTGGTGCTGTTGGCAATGTTGACGGCGCCATTGATCTGCGAGACGGCGCTGAACTGGGCCGGGGCCAAGCTGCCGGCGCCGGCGTTGACCGTCTGTGTGCCCGCGTTGGGACCGAGTGTCCGACGCGTCTTCGCGATCCCCGCGGCATCCGTCACGCGCGACGCAGGCGACACGCTGCCGCCGCCTGCGGTGATCGTGAATGTCACGTTTACGCCGGCGAGGGGTACACCGCCCTGATCCCGTACGATCACTGCCAGCGACTCAGGCAACGCCGAGCCGGCCGCACCGACCTGATTGTTTCCCGCGCTCACCGCAATCGAATTCGGCGTCGGGCCGGTCCCCCCACCACCGCCGCCGCAATCGACTATCAGCAGCACGCCAAACAGCAGCAGACCGAAACGCTTCATGACGGCCACTCCTAGAGAAGAGGACTTCCTAGGATGGTCGGGTGGTGACCGTCTGTCTAGGGGCGCGGCGTGCCTACCTGCGCATTACGGGACTAGCGGCTCCACTCGATCAACACACCGAGGCGCGGCCCGACAACGGAGATGTTCTGCTGATCAACCCGGAGTGTTCCAAACGCCAGCTGGGCCTGGACGACCGCGGTGGCGCTCTCGGTGAGCCGGTAGCGCGCGTCCGCTCCCGTGCGGAGGAGATAGCCGAGCAGCTCCATCGTGTCCGCGGCCCCCGTCAGCTCGTGGCGGAACTCGACCAGGGGGATGAGCGTGAGCGTCGGCGATAGCGGCCGCTGCAACCTCGCGCCCAGCGCGAGGACGTTGCCGCGCGGCACCGCCACCGCACCCGGGGCGTCGAAGTTCCGAGCCCGCAGGCGTCGCATGTCCCAGCCGTAGAGCGCGAGGTTGGAGCGGCCCAGCGGCATGCTGACGGTCGCGTACGCGAGCGCCCGATCACCAATGACGCTCTCCCGGCCGCCGCCCAGATCGTTGCCGCCGCTGGTCGTATAGATGAACGCGCCACGAAAGTACTTGCCACCGCCGAACGGACCCTCGATTCCGAAGCGGGCGCGGACCTCGCCCCCGGGCGTGAGCGGTCCGCCCCCCTTCACGGGCGTGTAGCTCGCCCCATAGCGGTAGCTCGCGCCCGTCCCAATCGCCCAATCGGAACCCATCTTGAACGCCGACGCGAACCCGGCTGACACGCCGCCGCCGGAGCCAAAGCCGGGCGTCATGAACCCGAGCAGGTCCGTCGCGGTCGCGCCGAACAGCGGGATCGTCGTGTCGGGAACAGCGGTGGCGCCGGTGGGGATCGTACCGACGAGGTTGAAGACGAGCCGGCCGGGAATCATGCTGACCGTCCACCGCACGTCGGTGTCGATCAATCCCGAATGATCGATGCTGTTGCCGTTGGCGTCGCGCACCGAGGCGCTCGCGAACGCCGTCCCGACGTCCAGCACAACGCGGTCGCCGAAGCGGTGCGTGACCGTAACGGGTATGCTCAGCTCGCTGATGCGCCGGAATGCCAGCCCCGCGCCAAAACTGTAGCTCTCGAAGAAGACGCCGCTCCGCGCCACCGTGCCGGCGGCTTGCGCCGCGGCGGCGACCGGCGAGGCGACGCCGACGAAGGCGAGGAGCCAGCGTGCCGCCGTCACGGCCGCCGGAAGATGATGCGTATCACGCCCGATGCCTGTGTGATGCTCGAGATGCCTTGGCTGTCCGGCGTCAGATTGGACTGGATCGTAGTCGTGCCGGTCTGCGCCACGAAGTCTCCGAGCGCGGGCGATACGTCCGTCGTGGCCGACTGCAGTGCGCCCGCGGTAACGGGCTCGGTAGGCGTCGTCATCTCGGCGACCGCCTCCACCACCGTGATGACGTCGTTGCCGGACGCCTGCACCACCGGCACCGCTTGTGCCGCCTGTTGCTGCTGCCGCGCCGCCTGAAAGCTCGGATCGGCCCGAACCGCCGCGCCAAATGCCGCCGCCGCGGCGCGATAGTCGCCACGGTCGAGCGCGTCGAGTCCTTCGCTGTACGCGAGGAACGCGGCGAGGTTCTTCGGCCCCTGGCGCAGGATGCGCTGGCGCTCCGCGTCCGTGAGCTGGATGCCGAGCTGCGTGGCGAGACTGAACACGAGCTGCTTTTCCAGGTCGAGCAGCTGCTGGAACGTCCCGTTCGCCTGCGCGCCGGAGCGCACCGCCCCATCCCCGCGCACCACTGTCGCCGATAGGCGCACCGGACCGTTCGGCGTGATGGACGCCACCCCCTGCACCATCCGCTCGGCGCGCAACAGCCGGCCCACGCGCGCCGCGGTGCCGGCATCGGCGCGCTCGGTCTGCCCCAATTTCAGCTCGTCGAGCAGCGCGCCAATTTGCACGCGCTCGAGCAGGCGCAGACTGCGCACCATCGCGAGGTCCGACGTCAGGAGCTCGGCGAGCCCGCGCGACAGCGGCTGCAAGGTAGAATCGCCCGCGATGGTGACCGGCAGCACCGCGAGCGTGGACGGTTCGGGCGGCTGGGCGGTCAACGTGGATTCGCGGGCCAGCGCGAGCTTCGCCGTCTGCGCAGCCAGGGCGCGCAAGGCGAGCTGGGCCATCGCGCGAACGGCAGCTACGCCGCGCGCCTGCGGATAGCGGCCGGTGAACTCCGTGTAGGTGGCGAAGGCGAGATCGTAGCGGCCTTCCTTCTCTTGGCAGCGGCCGATGACCATCGGACCGAGCGCATCACTCGGGGCGAGCACCTCGCTGGCGCGCGCCACCACCACCGCCGTGTCGCACCGTCCCGCGGCCATGAGCGCGGCCGCCAGCCGGAAGCGAATCATGGCGTTGTTGGGTTGCTGAGTGGCTTGGGTCTGGAGGGTGGGGATTTCTTCGGGGGTGACGGCGGCGGGACGAGGCCCGCCCGCGCAGGCCCCGATGCAGCAACTCATTCCCAAGAGCAGATACCGCCGACCAGCCAAAGTGAGGCTCCGCCTCGGAGGGGTGATAAGATGCCCGGGGCCGTAACCCGCGCAAGGGGCGGGCTTTGATCTACTGCGACCCGACCGTAACCGCTATGACGCGCGTCACCGTGAGGTGGACCGTCCGGCGGGGGGTCTAATAAGGAAGGAGCGCCGCAATCTCAGCGCGAGACGCAGCGTCGCGCGCGGCCACCACGCCGTGGGAGGGCAATAGCGGGGGCGATGCTGCCGGCTCACTCGGCGCTTTGTAGCATCTGACGCATCTTGCGCGCCAGGTCCTCGATCTGTTTGAGCCCGGAGATGGTTTCTTCATCGTGCTTCTCGGGCATGAGGAGCAACAGCTGCGTCTCGGCGAGGATCGCCGCGAGCGGATTGGAAAGATCGTGCCGCAGTTTCGACAGCGCAGCCCGTTCAACCATTACAGCAGCGAGCGGTACAAGTCGCGCAGATGATGGTCGCGCAGGTCCCGCACCGACTGCCACAGGTCCTGCTCGGACGCGGCGCAGAAGATCTCGGCGCTGGAACGCTCGGCTTCCGTTCCCTCGGCGCCGAACAGTATGCGGCCACGCCAGATGCCGTCTTCGCTACGGCGCAGGGTGAGGCGGATATCTATGGGTTGTCCGTCGAAACGTATCGGAGGCAAGTCATGAACGACCGTGTCGGTCGCAGCGGCTGGCGTGTATCGGGCAGGTTGGGCGGGCATGCCGATCCAGTGGCTGGTTTGTGCAAAGATATAAACAAGCGTCACTTACGCAATAGTATCCCTCCGGGGGACGGGAGCAGGGTGAAGGTGAGCACGAAAAGGGCCACGCTGGCCCAAACCAGCCACCGCCGCGACGGCGGTAACGGCCGGTACGCATCCAGGACAGGAGGGTGCGCCAACCGGCCGCGCGACAAGACGAGCACCACGAACGCCCAGAGGAGCCATGTGAGGGAGAATAGTCCCAGGACCATGATGATCAGCCACAGCGCGAGCGCCACCCGGCGGTGCCAGCGCGGGACTGCCGCATACAGGATATGGCCACCGTCGAGCTGGGCGATCGGCAGCAAGTTGAGCATCGTGACGAACATCCCGAACCACCCGGCCACCGCCATCGGGTGCAGGATGATCACCGGCACATCGCCCAATGTCAGGCGCCGAAACAACAGCGTGATCAACGAATCGCCGAGGGGAAGCAGCCCGTCCCCCAACGGCGCCAACATCCCCCGCACCTCGCCTTCGCTAAGGAGCTGGCTGTGCGCCAACCCGATCCACAAGACGGGAACGGCGACGACGAATCCGGCGATTGGACCCGCGGCGCCGACGTCCAAGAGCTGGCGGCGATCGGTGAGAATCGTGCGGAGCCGGATGAACGCCCCGAACGTGCCGATTCCCAAGGGCGCGGGTGGACCGGGGATGAAGTAAGGGGGCGAAACGTCGAGCTGATAGCGGCGCGCGGTCAGGTAATGGCCCAACTCGTGGACCAGCAGGATGGCCAGCAGGGGCAGGGAGAAGGAAAGGCCCCCGACCCAGCCACGAAAGAATGCAGCCCCCCAGACGGTAGGGTTGAAGAGAATCGCGAGATTGCCCGGGAGGTCCCCTGCGATGACAGCCCCGGACAGCGTCGTCATAAAGAAGGTGGCCGCGAACAGGAGGATGTGCGTCCCCCAAGCCTCCCGCGTCCGGCCAGTGGGGGGGGGGGAGGGGCGCGTGAGCACGAGATGGCGGCCGTCGGGCTCGTCGGACCAGTAGTAGGTGCCGGGCCAATCTCGTAGCGCGGCGGCTAGCTCCGGAGAGGGACCCGCGTGCGTTGGATCTACAAGCGCGTCAATGACTTCGCGGTCGTGGAGGGGGGTAGTGCGCCACGCCACCAAATAGGGAGTTAGACTCATCGGCGCTCTTGACGCACGGTGTGCGGCGGCCTAGAATGACTCGTTCGCAAACCGCCACATTCCCAAGTTTCCATTATCAACTAGCGCCCAGTCCCCCATCCCGGGGTTTCCCCCGCCTTAAGCGCAACATGGAGCCGAAGCACACGTGGATATCGCCGAGCTGAAGAGAAAGTCGGTCGCGGAGCTGCACGCGATGGCCGAGAGCCTCAACATCACCAACTACTCAGGGCTCCGCAAGCAGGATCTGATCTTCCGGATCGAGCAATCGCTCCTCGATTCCGACACGGTACTGCGCGGCGAAGGCGTGCTGGAAATCCTGCCTGAAGGATACGGTTTTCTCCGCAGCCCCGACTGGAACTACCTGTACGGCCCCGACGACATCTACGTCTCGCCGAGCCAGATCAAGCGCTTCGACTTGCGCACCGGCGACACGATCATGGGCCAGGTCCGGCCGCCCAAGGAAGGCGAGCGCTACCTGGCGCTGCTGAAAGTCGAGGTAGTGAACGGCGAAGAGCCCGAGAAGGCGAAGCACCGGGTCGCGTTCGACAACCTCCGCCCCCGCTATCCCGAGCAGCAGCTCAAGCTGGAGCGGAAGGACGGCGACCTGTCGATGCGGGTGATGGATATTCTCAGCCCCATCGGCAAGGGCCAGCGCGGCCTGATCGTCTCGCCGCCCAAAGCCGGCAAAACCATCCTGATGCAGAAGCTCGCCAACTCCATCATCGAGAATCATCCCGAGGTCTACCTCATCGTGCTGCTCATCGACGAGCGGCCCGAAGAAGTGACCGACATGGAGGAGAACGTGAAGGGGCCGAACGTGGAGGTGGTGTCGTCCACGTTCGACGAGCCGGCGGACCGTCACGTTCAGGTCGCGGACATGGTGATCGAGAAGGCCAAGCGACTGGTGGAGCACGGCAAGGACGTCGTGATCCTGCTCGATTCGATCACGCGCCTGGGCCGCGCCCATAACGTCGTCGTCCCGCATTCCGGCAAGATCCTCTCGGGCGGCGTGGACGCGAACGCACTCCAGAAGCCGAAGCGCTTCTTCGGCGCCGCGCGCAACATCGAGGGCGGCGGATCGCTGACGATTCTCGCCACGGCGCTGATCGACACGGGCTCCCGCATGGACGAGGTGATCTTCGAGGAGTTCAAGGGCACCGGCAATTCGGAAGTCATCCTCGACCGCCGCATTGCCGAGCGGCGCACGTTCCCGGCGATCGACACGCAGCGGACCAGCACCCGCAAGGAAGAACTCCTGCTCAGCAAGGAAGAGCTGAACAAGGTGTACCTGCTGCGCAATTTCCTCTCCGACATGCCGCCGGTCGAAGCCATCGAGTTCCTGCTCGAGCGGCTCAAGCGCACGAAGACCAACGCCGAGTTCTTCCAGACGATGGCGCAGGGTTGAAGGGCGGTGGTCGGCTGCTGGGCGTGGACTGGGGCGAGCGCCGCATTGGCCTCGCCCTCTCCGACGAATCGCAGACGCTCGCCCAACCGCTCGCCACGCTCACCCGCCGCCCCGGGAAGCGATTCCCGATGGCCCAACTGCTCGACCACATCACCAAGCATCAGGTCGTCGGCGTCGTCGTCGGACTGCCGCTGGATGAAGCGGGGGCCGAGGGCGACGCTGCCCGAGCGGCGCGCTCGCTCGCCGAGGACATCGGACGCCGGGCAGGAGGAGCACTGCCGGTCTCGCTCTGGGACGAGCGAATGACCACCGCCCGCGTCCTGGCGGCGGTGCGCGAGATGGGCGGCTCGACGAAAGGCCGCAAGGATGACGTGGACGCGCTCGCCGCGGCACTCCTCCTGCAGCACTACCTCGACGCGCAGCGCGGAGGCGCGACGTGAACAGGCTGCGGCACCTGCTCGTCCTGACCGTCCTCGTCGCCTGTCAGGATGCTGCGTCCGCGCGCGACCCCAAGGTGACGGTGGTGATCCCTCGCGGCGCGACATTCGTGCAGGCGGTCGACTCCCTCGTGTCGCGCGGCATCATCGAGCGCCGGGACTGGTTCAGCCTCTATGCCCGGTTGCGTGGATTGCCCGGATCGCTGAAGAGCGGCATCTACACGTTCGGCCCCAGTGACGGCTGGAGCCACATCGTGGGCACCCTCAAGAAGGGGCGCGGCGCCGAGGCGCGGTTCACGGTGCTCGAGGGCATGATGGGATTCGAGGTCGGCGAGCGCGCCAGGTCGTGGCTTCGGATTCCGCGTGATTCCTTCAATGCCGCGGTGCGCGACCCGGCGCTGATGCGGCAGCTCGAGGTCGCCGCGAATCCCGCGGGCCTGGAAGGCTACATGTATCCGACCACCTACATCGTTCCCATCGGCATCCGGGCGCGCGAGCTGATGCGGGTGATGGCCCAGGAATTCGTGGACCGGTGGCGCCCGGAGTGGGACGATCGGCTCCTCGAGCTGCAGATGACGCGCCACGAGATCGTCACCCTCGCGTCGATCATCGAATCCGAGGTGCGCTACGATCCCGATCGCCCGTACGTCTCGGCGGTCTATCACAACCGGCTGAAGCGCGGCATGCCGTTGCAGGCAGACCCGACCGTCGTGTACGCGCACGGCCGGCGCATACGGCGGGTCTGGGAGAAAAACCTGCGGATTCGGTCGCCCTATAACACCTACATCAATCGCGGCCTACCGCCCGGCCCCATCAGCCAGCCGAGCGACTCGAGCATCGTGGCGGCGCTGTATCCCGCGCCGGTGGGGTTCCTCTTTTTCGTGGCCCAGCCGGACGGCAAGCACATTTTCTCGGCGTCGTATGCCGACCATTTGGCGGCGATCAAGCGGGTGCGCCAGCGGCGCGCAGCTCCCGCGCCGCAGCCTGCGGGTCGGGGGCAGTCAGCACGGCCCCGATAACGGCGACGCCGGCGGCGCCCGCTTCCACGATCAGCGGCACGGTGGCGGCAGTGATCCCGCCGATGCCGATCACCGGCACCCCGGCTGGGGCGCGCCGGGCGAGCGCCGCGAAGCCCTCGGGCCCGAGTGCCGGCCCCGCGTCGGCCTTGGTGGGCGTGGCGAAGCAGGGTCCCACGCTCCAATAGTCGGCGGAGGCCGCCTCGGCGCGCGCTGCCTCCTCCGGCGTTCCGACGGAGAGGCCGAGGAGAAAACCGGCGGGGACGTGCGGGCGGAGAGCGGCGAGGGGTGGATCGTCCCACCCGAGGTGCGCCCCGGCCGCGCCGGCCGCAAGCGCGATGTCCACGCGGTCGTTGAGGAGGATGGGAACGGGAAGGGCGGCGACGAGCGCGCGGGCCAGCTGGAGGACCTCGGACGGCGCGCCATCCTTCCATCGGACCTGCACTATTGTGGCACCGCCGGCAACAGCGCGGCGGCAGATGTCCACCGCATTCCGCCCCTTGAGCAGGACGGGATCGGTGATCACCATCAAACGCAACTGATCGGCGAGCGCCATGAGCAAGATCCTACGCGGACTGCGCGGAGCCACCACCGCGGCCGCGAATACGAGTGACGCGATCCTGGAGGCGACGGAAGAGCTGCTCGCCGCGCTCCAGACCGCGAACGGCTTCGCGCCGGAAGACGTGGAGAGCGCCATTTTCACGTCGTCCCCCGAGCTGACGGCCGAGTACCCCGCGCGCGCCGCCCGCCGCCTTGGCTGGAGCGAGGTCCCGCTGCTCGGCGCGGCCGAGGTGGCGGTCCCTCCCCCCGCGGGCCTGCCGCGCTGCATCCGCGTCCTGCTCCACTTCTACACGACCAAACCCCAGCGTGCGCTGAAACATATGTATCTGCGTGACGCGGCGAAGCTCCGGCCGGACAGATGACGGCCGCCCCTGTGAAGGTGAACGCGCGCGGCGCCGTACGATGGAAGCAGGGACATCCCTGGATTTACCGCAGCGACGTCTCGGAGGAGCCCGACAAGCATCCCGGCATCGTGCCCGTCACGGACCTGCGCGGGCGGTTGCTCGGCCAGGCGCTCTACTCTCCCAGGTCCGAAATCCGACTGCGGCTGCTCACGCGCGGCGACGAGCCCATCGATGCCGCGTGGTGGACCGAGCGGATCACCGCCGCGGTCCGCCGCCGCGCCGGGATCTCGGCCACCGCGTGGCGCGCCGTGCACGCCGAGGGCGACGGGCTGCCGTCGCTGATCGTGGACAAGTATGGACCCTGGGTCGTGGCGCAGCTGCTCTCCGCCGGCCTCGAGGCCGCGCGGAACGACGTCGTGGCGGGGATCCAGGCGGCGCTCGCCCCCGACGGCATCCTGTTCCGCAACGACGCCGCCATACGCCGCCATGAGGGCCTGCCGCTCGAAGTGGTGCTGGTGCACGGCGCGGTTCCGGAGACGTTCGAGATAGGAGAGGACGGAGTGCGCTACCTGGCCGCGCCCTGGTCGGGACAGAAGACCGGCGCGTTTTTGGACCAGCGGGAGAACCGCGCGCTCGTGGCGCGCCACACGCTGCCGGGAGGGCGAGCCCTCGATCTGTTCACGTATCACGGCTCGTTCGCCCTGCACCTGGCGCGCCACGCGAAGGAGGTCGTGGCGGTCGATCAGAGCGCCGAGGCGCTGGCGCGGGGCGTGGAAAACGCGCGGTTGAACGGCATCGGCAACATCGCGTGGCGGGAAGCGAACGCCTTCGACCTGCTGCGCGAGATGGAGCGGCGCGGCGACCGGTTCGACACCGTCGTCCTCGATCCGCCGGCGTTCGCCAAGACCAAAGCCAACCTGCCGCGCGCCGTTGCGGGCTACAAGGAGATCAACCTCCGCGCCATGCGGATCCTCGCGCCCGAAGGCATGCTGTTCACCTCGTCGTGCTCCTACCATGTGAGCCGCGACGTCTTCACTGCGATGCTGGCTGACGCGGCCCGCGACTCGGGGCGGCGCATGCAGCTCGTCGCCGTGAGGGGCGCGGCCGCCGATCACCCGGAGCTGCTCAACGTGCCGGAGACCGGGTACCTCAAAGGCGCACTGCTGCGCGCGCTCGGCTGAGTTTTCTCCCCAGAAGTTGACTAAATCCGCTCCCCTTACAAGCTTGCAGGGCATGTCCCCTCCGGGCGCCGGGATCCGTGACCCGTCCAGCGCGGTGCGCCGCGTCCTCAAGGGTCTGCTCCTGGCCAACGTTGCGGTGGTTGTCGCGAAGGCCTCGGTCGGCATCCTCTCGGGCTCGCTCGCGGTGCTGGGCGACGCACTGCATTCCTCGGTGGACGCGCTCTACAACGTGCTCGGGCTCATCGTGGTCCGGGTCGCGTCGCAGGCGCCGGACGAAGACCACCCGTACGGCCACGGGAAGTTCGAGACGCTGGGCGCGCTCTCGATCGTCGTCTTTCTGTCCATCACCTGCTTCGAGCTGGTCCGGAGCGCCGTCCAGAAGCTCGTTTCGGGAGGTCACGCGATCCAGGTGACGGACCTGGGGCTCGTCGTTCTCGTCGCAACATTGGGCACGAACATCCTCGTGGCGTGGTACGAAAACCGCCGCGGGTTCGAGTTGGGGAGCGAGCTGCTGATCGCCGATGCGGCGCATACCCGCACCGACGTCTTCATCACCATCGGCGTGCTGATCGGGGTCCTGTTTTCCCGCCAGGGCTACGTCTGGGTGGACCCGGTCGTGGCGATCGTGGTCGCGCTGATGATCGTGCGCGTCGCCTACAAGATCCTCGCGCGCACGATCCCGGTGCTCGTAGACGAGCGCGCGATTCCCGAGCCCACCATCCGGAAGTCGGCGCAGGCGGTCGAGGGCGTGAAAAGCGCGTATGGCATACGCTCGCGCGGCGGGACCGCCGGCGTTCGTTATGCCGAAGTGACGATTGCCGTGGACCGCGGCGCCAACGTCGCGGCTGCCCACGCCATCGCGGACGCCGTCGAAGAGCGACTCAAGCAGGACCTCGAATTGAAGGAAGTCACGGTGCACGTCGAGCCATGCTGACCTCCCTGCCCCTCGAACGCTCCGACAGGACAGGCGCGCGGCTGCTGCGCCGGCCGCCGCGCTCCCTCAAGCAGGAGTACCAGGAGTTCATCCTGCAGCGGCTGGAGGAATACAAGAACGCGATCCCGCGCGAGGACCTCCTGGAGATCGGCGACGAGGCGGTCCGCGAGCTGCAGGCCAGCGCGCAGGACCAATACCTCCTCACCGAGGTGCTGCTCCTCGAGCACGTGGATCGGATCATCGCGCGGCGGCTGCGGCTGCCGTCCTTCCCGCGCTGGCGGCAGAAGCATCGCGCCCTCCGGGAGGCGCAGCGCGAGCCCACGCACTGGGGATTCGATCGCGCACACCCGGTCGTGCCTTGGGCGTCGCGGCTCGAGCCTGGCGACTTGGTAGTCGTGCTCGGCGCGGCGGCGCTGCCGGAAGCGCTGTTCCTCGCCGCCCACGACGCCGAGGTGTTTCTCGTGGACCAGGATCTCGGGGCCGTCGAGGCGGCCGAAGGCCGCGCCGTGACCGAGCAGTTGGCGGGCGTGTTTCAGGCCCTCGTCATCAATTTCGGGAGCTGGTTTCCCGACCTGTCGCCCACGCTCGTGGCGATCGCGCCGGCCAGTCTGGCGCAGCTGCGCGCCAAGGACCGCGCGACGCTCATCGCGGACCTCCAGTCCCGCACGCAGTCGGGCGGAGTCCACGTCGTTCTGCCCACGACCGCGGGCGCGCGGGAGGTAATTCCGCTGGCGCCGGAAGCGCTCCAGGCGCTTTATCGCGGCTGGCAGCTGCAGCGCAGCCGCCGGTCCAAACGGTCCGGATTCACCGCCATCAAACCCCCGCGTCAGCTCGACACGGCCCTGAACGTGTCGGACTGACGACTCGCGTCGGTGTCGTTTTCGTAACGCGTAGAGCGACAGGGAGTTATCGAAGCGCAGCGGTGGCAAAGGCCTTGCTATCGCTGTCGAGCATGACAAGCCTCCCTCTCGTTCTCGACGACGAACCGATGGGCATCATCCTCCGGGCCGGCCAACAGGCGTTGCGCCCGGCCAAGATCTGGGCGTACTGCTGGTTCACGGACGAAGGGGAGAACGGCGACCATACCCACCGGCACCTGCCGGTGGATCCCAAGGTCTGACCTACCGCACCACTTCGAGCTCCGTCTCCAACTCGTATTCCTTGTAGCCGCACAGGCCCGCGCGGACGAGATACTTTCCCGCCTCGGGCGCGCCGTCCTGCGGCAAGCGCGCGACTTCGCGGACGAACTTCGGCAGCGTGACTTTGAGACGATCCGTCGGCTGTTGCAGCTGGCGCTTGAAGTGCCACGCCGGCGCGCCCCCCCGCTGCGGCTCGACCGTGAAGCACACGAAGTCCTTGGACTCGAACGTGAGCGTCACGTCGGCCTCGCCATGGTAGTTGAGCGTATACATAATCGCGGGACCGACTCCGGTCGGGCGGCCCTCGGCATCAACCCAGGTAATGCGGTGTGGCAGGACCCAGAGCGTCATGGCCGCGCGACTGGACCAGCTCGTCGTGACGTTCTTGTGAGCCGCGCCGGGCGGGTCAACCTCGCGGACCGTCGCGACCATGAAGCGGCCGCGAGCCCGGGGACCCGCTGCCGGGTCGCCCGCGAGCACGCCGCGCGCTTCCACGTAATGCCCGGCGAATCCGGACCAGCGGCTGGTGTTGCCGGTCAAGTCCAGCTCGGCGATCACGCGGTCGCGAAACTTGAACGGCGTCGGGAGCGCGAGCAGCCACGCGCCATTCGGCGGAACCTGGACCAGCAGCCCCTGGACGACGACGGTCGTGTCCGGCGCACTCGAGAGAGCTCCGATTGGCTGCTGCCACGCCAACGACGCAAGGAAGAGGAAGAACGTCATACCGCCTCACTTACGGAGGTAAAGTTGAAGTCCCGCACCACGAGCGGTGGGACCACGACCGCCTGACCCCCCACGTCCCCCGACTCCGAAGATGAAACCCGCTCCGGCCGCCCGATCGCGACCAGATGGTTGAGCATCGCGACCGGACTCTCGTTGAACCGGAAGTTGCGCACGGCGCGGCTCACCTCGCCGCGCTCAATCAGGAACACGCCGTCGCGCGTGATGCCGGTGTAGAGCAGTGTCCGCTGATCGACCGGGCGGATGTACCAAAAGCGTGTGACCAGCAGGCCGCGATCCACCGTCTGGATCAGCTCATCGAGGGTGGCCGCGCTCCCCGTGCCCTGCAGCCGGAATCCGCCGCCGAACGGCGTGGGCGCGACGCCCTGCTTCTCCGCCCAGAAGCGGTCGTACGCCAGCCGCTTCAGGACGCCATTCTCGATCCACACGGTGCGAGCGACCGGAAGACCCTCACCGGTGAACGGCGCGGTGAGGAGATCCGGATCCTGCGGATCCGACACCAGCGTGACGCGCTCATCCACGATCTTCTCCCCGATCTTGTTGCCGCCCACGCCTCCGCCCCCCCGGTCCCCCCCGCCCCCGCGCTTGGAGAAGAAGCTCCGGCCCTCGTCGGCGGCTCGCGCGATGAGCGAGAACGCGAGCAGGCCGAGGAGGTTGCCCACCGCCGTCGGCTCGAGCACCACCGTGTACCTCCCGGGCTCGAGCGCCGCCGCACCGCGGGTCGCATGCGCCTTGCGCACCGCCCGCGTGGCGAGCTGCGCCGCCGGGGTGGCGCGCGCCCAATCGTTGTGCGCCGTCCCCGCCCATCCCGAGCCCGTTCCGTCGGGGGAGCGCACCGTCACGGTGTGGACCGCGGTCGTCGAGGCATGATACCCGAACAGACCAGCCGAGTTGGCGACGGCGTTGGCCCCTGCCACGCGATGGACCAGGCCGGCCGCCACGAGGCCGGCGCGGCTCGCCGCGCCCGTCACCGCGCGCACGGCCTCGGCCCGGCGGGCGGCATCGAGATCGGCGGTCGCGTTGGAGAAGGCCGGCACTTCGGGGTGCACCTGCGCGGGCAAGAGCGGCATCAGCTCCGGATTCTCCGGTGCCAGGCGGGCCAAGCGCTCGCTCGTCTCGACGGCCCGCGACAGCCCGGCATCGTCGAGCAGATTCGTCCCGACGCTGGCGGTGCGCTTGCCGAATCGCGACGTCACGGTCACCGCGGCGTTGTCGGTATCGCCGGCCGTGGTGACCTCGTTGCGCGCGTAGCGCGTATTGCCGTTCGCGCTTGCCGAGATGTTCACCTGGCAGCCCTCGGCCTTCGAGAGCGCCAGCACGCGGGACGCGAGCTGCCGTGCCGCGGCGCGGGAGAGTGCGTCCCAATCAGACACGGTCCCTCCCGGTATTGAGCACGTTGATCCCCTTGAATCGCGCGGGCGGACAGCCGTGGCTCACGGCGTTCGACTGGCCCGGCTGGCCCTTCCCGTCGCTGAACGTTCCGTTCATCTGATAGGAGGCGCGGCCGCCGATCATGTCCATGGCGTTCCAGAAGTCGGGCGTGCGCGCCTGGTAGGCGACGTCTTTCAGCATCCCGGTGATCTTGCCGCCCTTCACTTCGTAGAACGCCTGCCCGCCGAACTGGAAGTTGTACCGCTGCTGGTCGATCGAGTACGACCCCCGTCCGATGATGTAGATGCCGTTGTCGGTCGCCGCGATGAGATCGTCGAGGGTGAGGTCGCGCTCGCCCGGCAACAGCGACACGTTGGGCATCCGCTGGAACTGCACGTCGGCCCACGACTCCGCGTACGAGCAGCCGTGTGAGCGCGTGCGCCCGGTGAGCGGCGTGAGCCACGCGACCTGATCGCGCGTCGTCTGGTAATCCACCATCATGCCGTCCTTGATGATCAGGTAAATCTCGGGCGCTACACCGTCGTCGTCCCATCCGCAGGCCGACAGCGAGCCGGGCTGTGAGCGATCGCCCTGGATGTTCATGAACGCCGGTCCATACCGGAGCTTGCCGAGCACCTGCGCCGGCGGGGCGGCGAAGCTCGTGCCCGCGTAGTTCGCCTCGAGGCCCAGCGCCCGGTCGAGCTCGGTGGGATGCGCGATGGATTCGTGAATCGTCAGGAACAGGTGATGCGGTTCGAGGATCAGGTCGTAGCGTCCCGGCTCGACCGACTTGGCGGTGAGTTTCTTCACCGCCTCCTCGGCCCAGCGCGGCGCATTCCCGGGCAGATCGGCCTTGAGCACCCACTCCCAGCCGAGGCCCATCGGCGCCGCCTCGGCCGAGTTGCGCGTCTCGAAGCCCCCCCCGCCACGCGCGCTGTCCACGGCGGTTACCGTCAGCTGCGGCAGGCAGCGATAGACGTCCTGCACCGTGAAGATGTCGTCCGTGGACGCAAAGGTCCGCTGGTCGCGTACGAACGAGAGCGAGGAATTGACGAAGCGCGCGCCGGCGACTTTGAGCGCTTCGGCGTTGGCGCGCAGCAGCAGCGTCACCTTTTCCTCGATCGTGATGTCGAACGGGTCGATCTCGATCGGGCTGCGCCAGCGTCCGTCCTTTACCGGCGGCGTGGGTGCGAGAGTCACGGGCTGTGCGAGCGCGCGGCGGTTTGCCTTCGCTTGCGACACGGCGAGCCGCGCGACCCGGTCGACTTCCAACGCCGTCAGATCGCGGCTCGCGGCGAACCCCCAAGCGCCCTGGACCAGCACGCGGACCCCGAAGCCGAACGTCTCGTTGTCCGACAAGTTGATGATCTGCTGCTCACGCGTGCTGACGGACTGATTGCGGGAGCGCCCGACGCGGATGTCGGCGTAGGACGCGCCGGCTGATTTGGCGGCATTCAGCGCGCGCATGCACAGGTCTTTGACGGAGGCGTCCGCTTGGGGCAGACGCACCGGCAGCCGAGTCGCTACGGCGAGCGCGGCGCCGGTTTGCAGGAATTCGCGGCGATCCATGGTCATGCGGGCAACTTGTCCCGCGGCTCTGAGCCTTGCAAGTCGGTCTCCGCACCGTATCTATTGAACCATGCCCACGGTGACGATCGACGGTCGTACCATCACGACGGACGATGACCGCACCCTCCTCGATGCGGCGCGGTCGGCCGGAATCGAGATTCCGACACTCTGCTGGTACCCCACATTGCCGATCGTTGGGAACTGCCGGATCTGCCTCGTCTCGGTCGAGGGGCAGCCCAAGCTGGTCGCCGCCTGCGCGGCCAAAGTCGCCGACGGGATGGTGGTGACAACGCAGTCGCATGCGGCGGTGGAGAATCGCAAGGGCGTCCTGCGGCTGCTCAGCGAGCGCTATCCTGCCGAGCACCTACGGAATGGCGGCCGCGCCAACCCCCGCAACGAGTTCGAGCGCTATCTCGTGCAGTATGACGTGGTTCCCACGTCGCTCGAGAGCCGCGACCTGCCGCTGCGCTCGGGCGACGAACGCCCTGGGGATCCCATGATCCGCCACGACATGTCCACCTGCATTCTCTGCACGCGCTGCGTGCGGGCGTGCGAGGACATCCAGGTGGTGGGGGTGCTGGACGTCGGGTGGCGGGGCGAGCACGCCGAAATCATCGTGGGCGCCGACGGCGACCCCGACAAGGCCGGATGCACCTGGTGCGGTGAATGCGTCCGGGTGTGTCCCACCGGCGCGATCTTCGAGGTGATGCCGCGGCAGCGGTTCACGCCCGAGCAGATCAGCCATCCCGACCGCGTCGTCCGCACGGTCTGTCCGTACTGCGGGGTCGGCTGCCAGCTGGACCTGCACGTCGCGGACAACCAGGTCGTGCGCGTGACGTCCCCCGACATCGAGCTGAACACGCCCAACCAGGGCTCGACCTGCGTGAAGGGCCGGTTCGGGTATGACTTCCCCCAGCATCGCGATCGATTGACGCGGCCGTTGATCCGGAAGGGATGGACCAGGGAGAGCGGCGCGTGGGTGTGGAAGGGGCCGCGGGGCGCGGAGCGGCGCGCGGGCCCGTGGCGCACGATCGAGGGAGAAGGCCGCCGTTCGAAGCCCGGGACGCCGCCGCGCGCGACGGGGAAATCGGTGCGCGAGCTGCCGCTGCTCGAGCGCCTCGACATGGACATCCGCGACCGCGTGGCCACGCCCGCCGATTGGTACGCGCCGTTCCGCGAGGCCACCTGGGAGGAAGCTCTCGAGCTGACGGCGCAGCAGCTGTTGCGGATCAAGCGCGCGCGCGGTCCCGACACACTCGCCTGCTTCTCCTCGGCGAAGTGCTCGAACGAGGAGAATTACCTGATGATGCGGATGTTCCGTGCCGCCTTGGGCACGAACAACGTGGATCACTGCACCCGCCTGTGCCACTCGACGTCGGTCGCGGCGATGCAGCGGGCGATCAACACCGCGGCGGCCTCGGGGTCGATGCGGGAGATCGAGGAGGCCTGCGACGTCATTTTCATCGGCGGCGCCAACACCACCGAGTCGCATCCCGTGTTCGGCGCGGCCTTGAAGCGCGCCCATGAAAAGCGCGCGACGCTCATCGTCGCCGATCCGCGGCGGACGGAGCTCGCCGGGCGGGCCGACATCCATTTGCAGATGCAACCCGGCACCGACGTCGCGCTGTACTCCGCCATGCTGAACCACATTCTGGCGTCGGGGCTCGAGAACCGGGCGTTCATCGCCGAGCGGACCCACGACTTCGAGAAGGTGCGGGCGGCCGTCGCGCCCTACACGCTCGACAAGGGGGCGAAGATCACGGGGATTCCCGCCGACAAGATCCGCCGCGCCGCCGAGATGTACGCGCGCGGGCCCAACACCAGCACGCTGTGGGCCATGGGCCTGACGCAGCATGCCAACGGCACCGACATCGTCACGTCGCTGCTGAACCTGATGTTCGCCTGCGGGATGATCGGGCGCTGGGGCGCGGCGATGCTGCCGATCCGCGGCCAGAACAACGTACAGGGCGCCTCCGACGTCGGCGCGATCCCCTTCGTCTATACCGATTACCAGCCCGTCGGCGATCGGCAGGTGCGCGAGCGCTTCGCGAAGGCCTGGAACGTACCGGCCGCGTCGCTGTCGCTCGAGAAGGGCTTGATGGTCACCGAGGTCGTGCGGCCGGAGAGCACCGTCCGCGGCATGTACATCATGGGCGAGAATCCGATCATTTCCGATCCCGACATCGCCCACGCGGAGCATTGGTTCCAGGAGCTGGAGTTCCTCGCCGTGCAGGACCTGTTCCTCACCGAGACGGCCCGCTATGGCGACGTCGTCCTTCCGGGCGCCAGCTTCGCCGAAAAGACCGGGACGTTCGTGAACACCGAGCGGCGCATCCAGCTGTCGCACAAGTCGGTGGATTCACCCGGCGACGCCCGCGGCGATCTCGAGATTCTCATCGACCTGTCGAACCGCCTGGGATTGCCCACGTCCTTCCACACGGCCGAGGACGTGATGCGGGAAATCGCCCACGTCACTCCCAGCTGGGCGGGCGTCAGCTACGCCCGGCTCGAGGGCGCGGGCTTGCAGTATCCCGTCCCGACCGCCGAGCACCCGGGCACGGCGTTCCTGTTCGACGACGCATTCCCCACGGCGGACGGCCGGGCGACGTTCGTGCCCGTCGAGTACACCGATCCCGTCGAGCTGCCGGACGATGAGTATCCGTTCGTCATGAACACCGGCCGCCAGCTGTACCATTGGCACACCGGGACGATGACCCGGCGCGCCAGCGGCCTCGATGCGCGCGAGCCCACGCCCATCGTCGAGATCCATCCGGCGGACGCCGCCGAGCTGGGCGTCGCCGAGGGGGAGCTGGTGCGGCTGACCTCGCGCCGCAACTCGATGGTCACCGCGGCGCGGATTTCGGACCGGGTGGCGCGGGGCCAGGTGTTCGTTCCCTTCCACTTCCGCGAAGCGGCGGCCAATCTCCTCACCAACCCGGTGCTCGATCCCTACGCGAAGATGGCGGAGCTGAAGATCTGCGCGGTGCGGATCGAGCCGGCGCGCGGACCGGCCAAGACCTGACCTCATGCAACTCGGCCTGACCGGTCGCGTCGCGCTCGTGTGCGGCTCGACCCGCGGCATCGGCCGCGCGGTCGCCCAAGCTCTTTCGGAAGAAGGGGCGCAGGTGGCGGTCAACGGACGGAACGCAGCCACGGCTCCTTTCCCCGCTGACGTGAGCGTACCGGCCGAAGCGGAACGACTCGTGCACGACGTCGCCAAGCACTTCGGCCGGCTCGATATCCTGTTTTGTAATGCCGGCGGGCCGCCCGCGGCGCGCTTCAAGGATCAGCCGCGGGATGCGTGGCAGCGGGCAATCGAGTTGAATCTGCTCTCGACCATTCACCTCGCCGCTGCGGCGGTCCCGATCATGCGCAAAGCCCGATGGGGCCGGATCATTTGCCTGGTGTCGGTGGCCGCGAAGCAGCCGCTCCCCGGCCTCATTCTCTCGACAACCGCGCGCGCGGGCGTGCTGGGCTTTTCCAAAGCGCTATCCGACGAGGTCGCCACCGATGGCATTACGGTGAACAGTGTGTGTCCGGGCTTCGTCGCGACGGAACGCATCCAGGAGCTGACCAAATCCCGACCTGACACGATGAAGCAAATGATCGCAGGAATTCCCATGGGCCGGATCGGAAACCCCGAAGAACTGGCCGCGGCAGTCACGTTTCTCGCGTCCGAACGGGCCAGCTATATTACCGGCGCCGTGCTCCAGGTCGACGGCGGTTTCACGCGATCGATCCTCTAACGCATCCCGCATCCGCTTCCCGCATCCCGAGTGTCCATGCAAGCGATCGTCAAAGAGAAGCGCGCCCCCGGCCTGACTGTGAAGTCCGTCCCCAAGCCGACGTTCGGACCCGGCGAGGTGTTGATCGCCGTGCGCCACGCCGGCGTCTGTGGCACCGACCTGCACATCGCCGAGTGGGATGCGTGGGCACAAGGGCGCATCAAGCCGCCCATCGTGGTGGGTCACGAGTTCGCGGGGGAAATCCAGGGGATCGGGGATGGCGTCACCGAGCTGAAAGCCGGCCAGCTCGTCACCGCCGAGGGACACATCGTCTGCGGCCATTGCCTCCAATGCCGGACGGGCAACAGCCACATCTGCAAGAACACACGCATCATCGGCGTGGACCGGGACGGCGCGTTCGCCGAGTTCATCGTGATGCCGGCGACGAACGTGCTCGCGCTCGACGGCATCCCCACCGAGGTGGGCGCCGTCATGGACCCGATGGGCAATGCGTTTCACACGGTGCTGACCGCGGAGATCCCCGGCAGCACCGTTTTTGTCGTGGGCTGCGGGCCGATCGGCTGTTTCGCGGTGGGGATCGCCCGCGCGGCCGGGGCGACCAAGGTCATCGCGTCCGACGTAAACCCCAAAAGGCTCACGCTCGCGGCCCGGATGGGCGCGCACGTCACGATCAACGCCGCGAAGGACGACATCGTGAAGACCGTGCTCGCCGAGACGGGCGGCGAAGGCGCCGACGTCGTATGCGAGATGTCGGGGGTGCCGTCGGCGCTGCATCAGGCATTGGCTGCCGTACGCTTGGGCGGACGCGTGCAGCTGCTCGGCATCCCCAAGGGCGAGGTGCCGGTGGACTTCGCCAACGAGATCATCTTCAAGGGGATTACGCTGTACGGCGTCATCGGCCGCAAGATGTACGAGACTTGGCATCAGATGCGCCGCTTTCTCACGGGCGGGCAGTTCGATCCTTGCCCCGTGATCACGCACCAGTTCCCGCTCGCCAAGATCGACGACGCGCTCGCCGCCATCCGCGCGGGCGACGCGGGCAAGGTCATCCTGGAGATCGCATGAAGCTCGCCGCCCGCCTCGCCCCTGAGCTCGCGCAGTTCAAGAAGGAGGGCGTCTACAAGCGCCTCAACTACCTCGACTCGCCGCAGGCCCCCCGCGTCAAGATGGAAGGACGCGGCGAAGTGCTGATCCTCTCCTCGAACAACTACCTGGGCCTGTGCAACGTCCCCGAAGTCGTGCGGGCCGGCAAGGACGCGCTCGACCGCTGGGGCGCCGGTACGGGGTCGGTGCGCTTCATCTGCGGCACGTTCACCGTCCACCGCGACCTCGAGCAGGCCCTCGCGCGGTTCGTCGGGTGCGAATCGTCCCTCACCTATGTCAGCTGCTGGAATGCCAACGAGGGCCTCTGCCCCACCCTGCTCGGCGAGCCAGACATCGTCATCTCCGACCAGCTGAACCACGCCTCCATCATCGACGCGATACGGCTCGCGAAGACGATCACGAAATGCCAGACCGCCGTGTACAAACACTCCGACATGGCAGACCTCGAGGACAAGCTCAAGGCGGCGAGCGGAAACCGGTTGAAGCTGATCTTCACGGACGGCGTGTTCTCGATGGAGGGCGACATCGCCAGGCTCCCCGACATCGTCGCTCTGGCGCGGAAGTACGACGCCGTCGTCGCCGTAGACGACTCACACGCCACGGGTGTGCTCGGCAAGTCCGGCCGCGGCACCGCGGAGCATTTCGGCATGCTCGGCGAGATCGATATCATCACCTCGACGCTCGGCAAGGCGCTGGGCGGAGCGGCGGGAGGCTTCACGGCGGGTCCGGCGCCGCTCACCGACTACCTGACGCAGCGGTCCCGGCCACAGCTCTTTTCCAACGCCCTGCCGCCCACGGTGGCAGGCAGTGCCCTCGCCGCTGTGCGCTATGTGGATGCACGTCCCGAGCTCGTCGCGCGCCTGCACGAGAACGCCCGCTACTTCCGCGGCCAACTGGCAGAGCTGGGATTCAAGCCGCTCCCCGGGGAAACGCCGATCGTGCCCGTGATCCTCGGCGAGACCGCCAAGGCGATTCAGATGAGCGAGCTGCTGCTCGCCGCAGGGGTGTTCGTGACTGGCTTCGGTTATCCTGTTGTGCCGCAAGGACATGCGCGAGTGCGCTGCCAGGTGTCCGCCGCCCATTCCCACGATGATCTCGATTTCGCGCTGCGCGCCTTCAAGAAGGTGGGCTCTAAACTGGGGTTGATCTAATGACAGCACTCTTGCTGCTGGCGGTCTTACAGTCCGTCGGCCCGCCCGCCCGTCCGTCCGACGTCCTCGGTTTCGAGCCCGGCGCCGACTCGATGCTCGCCGATTGGAAGCAGGTCAGCGGCTACCTGAACGGCCTGGCCCAGCGCAGCCCCTATGTGCGCGCCGACACGCTGGGCCGGACGACAGAAGGCCGGCCGTTCCTGCTGCTCACGATCACCTCCCCGGCGAATCAGGCGCGACTCGCGGCAATCAAGCGCGGCCAGGCCCAGCTCGCCGATCCTCGTCTCCTCACGGACGCAGCGCTCGCCGAGCTCCGCACCACCCAGCCGGCGGTGATTCTGATCAGCAACAACATCCACTCGACCGAGGTCGCGTCGAGCCAGATGGGCATGACGCTCGCCTACCGGTTGGCGACCGATCCCACGCTGAGCCGGCTGCTCGACTCTGTGGTCGTGCTGATGATCCCCTCCATGAATCCGGACGGTCTCGACACGGTGGTGAGCTGGTACCGTCGTCACAAGGGCACGCGCTACGAAGGCGGTCCGCTGCCCTGGCTGTACCACAAGTACGTGGGGCACGACAACAATCGTGACTGGTTCATGGTCACGCAGGCCGAGACGCGACTCGTCACGCGCATGCTGTACACGGAGTGGTTTCCCGAGATCGTGTACGACGTCCACCAGATGGGCGCGAGCGGGGTCCGGCTGTTCGTCCCACCGTTCATCGACCCGGTGAATCCGAACCTCGATCCCGCGCTCGTCGCGGCGATGAACCTCGTCGGGACGCAGATGGCGTCAGCGCTCTACGATGCCGGGCTGACCGGCATCGCGCACCAGGAGCGCTACGATCTGTGGTGGCACGGCGGCTTCCGCTCGACCCCCACCCGCCACAACATGGTCGGCATTCTCTCCGAAGCGGCGAGCACGCGACTGGGCTCACCGATCACGATCGCCCCTGACTCCGTGCGCCAGCCCGGGCGGGGCGTGAACTACCCCGCGCCGTGGCCCGGCGGTACGTGGCGCCTGGGCGACATCGTCCGCTACGAGCTGATCGCGTCGGAGGCGCTGGTCCGGCTGGCCGCGCGCGATCGCGTGACCTTGATCGACCGCTTTGTGGGACTGGGCCGCAGAGCTACTGAGGCGGGCCTGGCCGGGAATCCCTTCGCCTACCTTCTGCCCCCACCCCCCGAACAGCGCGACCCGGAAGCGTGGACGGGCCTCGCGAACGTCCTCATCGCCGGGGGCGTCGAGGTGTGGCGCGCCGCCGCGCCGCTGACCGCCGACGGCCGGACATATCCGGCCGGCACGCTCGTCGTGCCGATGGGGCAACCGTTCCGCGCGCATGCCAAGGATCTGCTCGAGCCGCAGCGCTATACGCCGGTGGCCGATCGTCCCCCGTACGACGTCGCGGGATGGACCTTGCCGTTCACGATGGGCGTGCGGGCCGACGTCGTGAACACGCCGTTCAGCGCCAACCTCGTGCGCGCCGAGAGCATCGTGCCGGTTCCGGGAAGGATCGAGGGCAGCGGCGAGATGTTCATCCTGAAGAACCGGACCAACGCCGAGTCGCGCGCCGTGGCCGAGCTGCTCGCGGCGAGGCAGTCGGTGACGCTGGCCGGCGACAGTTTGATCGTTCGCGGGCCACGGGCGCGGTCCATCCTGGCCGAACGCGCTGCCCGTCATGGATTCAAGGTGACCGCGGCGCGCGCGGCGACGGTGAGCGGATCCACCCGCGAGCGCCTGCCGCGCATCGCGCTGTATCAGCCGTGGACCGCGAGCATCGACGAGGGCTGGACGCGGTGGCTGTTCGAGCAGCATGGGATCAGCTACACGACACTCCACGACAGCGACATCAGAAAAGGAGGTCTCCGTCGGCGATTTGATGTGATAGTGCTGCCCGACATCGAGGAGAACCCAATTGTTCGCGGTGTTGATGCGAGTCGCATTCCGTTGCAATACGCGGGCGGGATGGGGGATGTGGGCGCGGCGGCTATTTCGGAGTTTGTTCGGGGTGGTGGGACCCTCGTCTGCCTCGATGGTTCAAGTAATTTCGCGATCTCACGCCTTAACCTCCCTGTGGTCAACGTTCTAGCTGGAGTGGCATCCGGTCCCCAGGTCTCGCTTTTTTACGCTCCAGGTTCTATTTTCGGTGTGATTTTGGGGGGGGGTGGGGGGCCCAATAGCCCGGTTACCCTGGGTCTGCCCGACTCCTTCCACGTCTACTTCGAGAATAGCGCCGCCTTCACCGTTTCCGGCCCGGCTCGGGCCCTGGTAACGTATCCAGCCCAGCCTCTGCGATCCGGCTATGCCCGGTTCCAGGAGCGGCTCGAGGGCAAGGCGGCACTCGTGGAGGTACCGGTAGGCAGCGGGCGGGTGATCCTGTTCGGTTTCCGGCCGCAGTTCCGGGGCCAGACGCACGGCACCTTCAAGCTGCTCTTCAACGCGGTCCTGTTGGCGGCCCCCTAGGGAGGCCGTGGGAGGGAGTCCGATGAAGCGGCTGGTCCATCTCCTTGCGGGCATCGTCAGCGTCGCGGCGATCGCGACCCCTGCGGCGGGGCAGCGGTCGAAACAGATCGAGTTCGGCGCGTTCGGTTCGTACTGGCGCTTCGATCGCTCGTTCCTCATCAAGAACGGTTTGGGGGGTGGCGCGCGGATCGGGTACAATCTCAGCGACCGGCTCGGCCTCGAGGTCCTGGGCGAATACGCCGCGTCGCAGAACCTCGCCGAGACGCAGGACATTACCGTGGCGACGTTCGGCGCCAACCTGGTGCTCAACTTCCCGATGGGGGAGCGCACGACCATGTTCGCCTCGGGCGGCTACGCCCAGATGGTCTTCGGCAAGGCTGCTCCGTACGACGTCACGCAGCACCTCGTAGCGGGGTCCCTCGGCGCCCGGATGTTCGTCAGTCCGCACGTTGCCATCCGTCTCGAGGGCCGGGCGCAATACCGGCCGGACAATCCCTTTTACACGGACGCCTTCACCGGCCAGGTGCAGGGTTCGGCAGGGATCTCATACGTCTTCAATCCGCCGGCACCGGGCCAGGGCGGCGGGAACGAGCCAGGGGCAGCTCCGTTAGCGCCCTCGGATCTCCCAGCCCCCCCACCCCCAGCCCCCCGACCCGCGCCAGTCCGCGCGGCCTCCATCCCCGCGGCACGGTCACAGTCCATCGAGTTCGGCGGGTTCGGCTCGTACTGGCGCTGGGACCACCTTTTCTTTCTCAAGAACTCGTTCGGGGGCGGCGCGCGCATCAGCTATTTTTGGAGCGATCGCCTGTCCATCGAGGTCGCCGGCGACTTCACGAAGACGGTGGACACCGCTGCTGTTCAGGACGTTTCAGTGTCCGCGGTCAGCGGCAATCTCGTGTTCAATTTCCCCATGGGCGACCGCGCGACCGTCTTCGCCACGGGCGGTTTCACACGGCTCGTCTTCGGTCCCGACCCGCCGTACGCCTTCACCGACAACATGATCAATGGCGGCCTCGGCGCGCGCGTGTTCCTCAGCCCGCACCTGGCCCTGCGGCTGGATGCCCGGGCCATGTACGCCAGGGGGAATCGCGATCCACTCAATCCGACGGCGCGAGGCACCTGGACGGGCCAGGTGCAGGGAGCGGCGGGGGCTTCGTACTTCTTTATTCCGCCCCAGCAGGGGCGTGGCTTCGCCCGGCAGTACCAGTGGTACTGGGGCGCGCAGGGCGGCGCTTTCCTGTCCAAGACCAACACGCAGCCGTTGGTCTACGACCCGATCGTCGGCGGCCACTGGCTCATCACCGCCCGCCGCACCGCGCTGTACGTCGCCTACGAGCAGGCAATTTTCCTGACGGACGCACAGGCGGTGATCTTCGACCCCAATTCCTCGGCTTCGTCGGTGGGACCGTCCTTCCGCGACGTCAGCTTCCACGACATGCGCCGCCTCATGTTCGGCGTGCTGGCCTTCCCGGCACAGAAAGTGATCGAGCCGTTCGCGGGCGGCGGCTTTGCGCTGATGCAGGTCCTGAATCCCGTCGTGGACTGCTCCGGTTGCACCCTGTCGGAAGCGACGGAAGCGGGCGACCGCGCGCACGAGGCGTCCAGCAGGGCCTTCTTCTGGCTCATGGGCGGGCTGCAGATCAACTACTCGAGCAAGCTGAACGTGTTCGCACATTACGTGCTCACGTCCAGCGCGGCGAACTTCCTGCTCGAAAGCAACACCCACACGCTGCAGGGTGGGATCCGCTACAGCATGGGCAGCTCCAAGGAAGGGATCACGGAGCGGCACTAATAGGGGTTGGGGATTGGGGATTGGGGGTTGGGGTTTGCACACGAATGAGACCCGACGCAACCGAATGGTACCAGCCATCGCTTGCGTCGGGTCAATGTTTGTGTGACACAAACCTGGCGTTAAACGTGGGCAACCCCGTGCTCATGGCGAGTCCTATCCGTAGTTATCGTGACCTGCGAGTCTGGCAGCAGTCGATGGATCTCGCCGAGACAACCTACACCATCACAAAAGCCTTCCCTGAAACCGAGCGTTATGGGCTGATTTCCCAGCTACGGCGAGCTGCCGTTTCGGTGGCATCGAACATCGCGGAAGGCCATGCACGATCATCGGGAGATTATCTACGCCATCTGCTGGTCTCGAGTGGCTCGCTCGCAGAGATGGAAACACAGCTCACACTGAGCCACAGGCTTGGGTTTCTCGCCGCGGCTGAGGCCGAGTCCTTATTGCGAACGTGTGACCAACTGGGGCGCATGCTGGGAGCACTTCGGAAGGGCCTCCGCTCTCGCCGTTCCCGAATCCCAAACCCCTAACCCCCAGTCCCTACCGCGACACCCACGGCGAGTCCTTGAGATAGAACCGCAGCGGCCAGTCGGTCGCCCGCGTGATGCCGATGCGCGGGCCGCTCGCGACCGCGGTGCGCCGCGGTGCCATGCCGTTGAGCACGATCCGCAGGGGACTACGCTGGAGCGAGCGACCATTCAGCGCGCCGGTCACGCCGAGTGCTTCGCACAAGCGGGCGGGACCGGCACACAGCAGCCGGTCGGGCACGACGCCGCGCCGCCGCCGCATCGTCTCGAGTCCCGCGAGCGGCTCGAGCGCGCGGATCAGCACGGCGGCCGGGTAGTCGTGGACCTCGGTGACCGCGTTGAGGCACCAGTGCATGCCATAGGTGAAATAGACGTAGGCGGTGCCGGGGGGCCCGTAGAGCGGCTCCGTCCGGACGGTGCGCCGGTGGCCGTAGGCATGGCAGGCGGGATCGTGCGGTCCGACGTACGCCTCGACCTCGACGATGCGCCCGGCTGTCCGCCGAGCGCGCCCGCCGACGTCGCTCACGAGAATGCGCCCCAAAAGCCTACGCGCGACCTCTGCTGTGGGTCGCGCGTAGAACCTGGCCTGCACGGGCTTGCCCGTCACCATTACTCCCCGCCGCCTCCGGTCAGCCCCCGTTTCACTTTCGACCAGAACGACTCGCCGGTATCGGTGTCCGGCGCCCGGCTCGGCGCGGGTGGGGGGGGCGGCGGCGGGGCAGCGGGCGTGGACGGCTGGCTCGCCGACGAAGACGGCAGGTCTCCCCCCCCCCCGTTCTCCACGTCGTGCCGGGGGCGGTTGCCTCGGCCGCTGCCACCCCGGCCGCGACCACCGCGGCGGCTGCGGCCGCGTTCACCGCGCTCCTCGCCGCGGCCCCCCCCCCCCGCTCCCGCTCCGCCGCCGGTCCGTTCGCGACCTCTCCCGCCTCGACCTCCTCCGCCACTCCCACCCCGACCCTCGCGCTCGCCCCGCTCTGGAGTTCCGGCTGTGCCTAATGGCGCCGGCCCTTGTCCCAGCGGCGGCTTGGGAGTGGTAGGCATCACCTCAACGCGCGGCCGGAAGTTCGGATCGACCTCCACGACCCCGATCTTGGCAATCTCCGGGGTGCCGGTGCGTGGTGCCCCGCCCCGTGAGCCGCGGCGAAATCGCGCGCCGCGCGCGGGAATGCCGGGCGTTGACGACGTCGGCACGCTGTATGGCGGGGGTGGCGCCGAGGACGTCGGCATCGGGATGTCGTCCTCTTCCGCATCCGCGGGAGGAAGCGGGAAGACCGAGCGCGGCGCTTCGCCCTCATCTCGCAGCTTCACCGTGTACCCCTCGTCCTCTTTCGCCAGGTCGATCATCTCTTTGTCGTGCGCCTGGCGGAGCAGCTTCTGCACCTGTGCTGTCTCGAGTGGTGGCGCGTCGGTCTTGATCTCGGCCATCGCGTCGCGTAATTCCTCGGCGCTCACCGGCCGCTCCTCGACGCCGAGCTTGCCCAGCGCTTGCTTGAGCAGTCCGAACGCATCCCCAAACGAGAAACCGCTCTTGGCTGCGGACTCAGCGGGTGGGGCAGCCGCGGCCGGAGCTTCCCGGGTTTCGGCCGGCGGGAGGGGGGGGGGCTCCTCGCGTTCCCGGCCTCGACCACCGCGTCCCCGGCCGCCACGACGGCTGCCGCTCCGGCTTTCGCGCTCGCGCGCCGGCCGCTCCACCGGAGCGGCACCGAGCGCGGGCTGCGCCGCGGCGCCTTCGACTTGTGGGCCGAGGGCGATTTCGTACTGGCCGTTGTCGAGCCGGGTCAACGTAATGAGGCCACGGTGCGCCGCCTCGATCACGAACTTGCTGAAGCGTGAGAACCCCGCGTCCTTCTCGTCGAAGTTGGGGTCGATCTCCTGCATCACCTGCTTCAAGCGGTCGGAGCGCATGACGTCGTTGTGCGCGGTCATCTGCTTCACCGCCTCGACGACCAGCTCCCAGGGATCGCGGCGCACATACTCGACGTCGCTCGTTTTCGTGAAGCCGGCGAGCTCATTGTAGGAGTAGTATTCGTCGCAGTTCTGGATCAGCAGGTCGCTCGACGACTCGCGGATCCCGACGCCGATCACGTACTTGCCGTATTCCTTCAGCTTGAGCACGAGCGAGGAGAAGTCCGAATCGCCCGACAGCAGGATGAACGTCCCGATCTCAGGCCGCGTAAAGACGAGCTCCAGCGCGTCGATGGCGAGGCGGATGTCGGTGGCGTTCTTCTTGTTCGCCCCATGGGCCGGCGCGAAGATCAGGTCGATCGAGGATTCAGAGAGGGGGACGATGTACTGCGGGTAGCGGCGCCAGTCGGCGTACGCGCGCTGCACCGCGACCTTGCCCCGGATGATCTCCGACTGCAGCAGGCGTTTCAGCTCGGTCTGTAGATCCGATCGAATCGCCATCGTCACGTTGTCGAAGTCGATCATCAGCGCCGCATTGGGCGCGTGGGCAGGGGGTTCTTTGTGGGCGGGGCGTGGCAAATGGTTGTGGGCTTGCTGCGGTGTCATGAAGTACTCAATTCCGTGTCCTGGAGCGGCGCAGGCACGCGTTGCGCCCCGTCCCGTTCGTTCATGCCGGGAGGGCAACGACGCCGTGCCGCGTCAGGCTGTGTGGTAGTGGCGAGATTCGCCGTATTGGTCGCTGGCAGGGTATTGGGGAGGGTCGCCGAACTCACCTCGGCGCGCCGCGCACGTTGCCTCGACCCAGTGCCGAGGCCCGCCAGCGCCGCCCGATGATCCGACCCCTCGCCTACTCATCTGCCAGATGCATGAACCCTTGATTATAAATGACTTGCGGGCCAAAACGCCAGGGGTATCGTAGCCGGATGCGTGCTCGGAGCAGCATTTACGCCGCGGGACTGAGCTTGGCGGCCCTCGCGCCGGCCCTCGCGCAGGTGCCGGATCCCGCCAGCCTGTGCGCCCGGGACACCTCGCGCCTCACGCCGGCGGCCGACCTCTACTGCATCGACCTGGTCCCGACCGCCGATTTTGCAGCGGCGGCGGGGGCCGTAGAGCTGCGGCGCGTGGCGACGCCGTTCGGCGCGGCGGTCACCTCCGACGGCCACCACGCGTGGGACCTCAGAATCACGCTCAGCGGCCTGCCCCCCCTGCCCGCCCCCCCCGGCGACCGGGGCGCCTACGTCGCCTGGGTCACGACGCCCACATTCGATCGCACGATCCGACTCGGCGCAGTGCGCAACGGCCGGCTGGACGCCGGGCGCGTAGCGCTCAACACGTTCCTGGTGCTCATCTCCGTCGAGCGCGACAGCGGCGCGACGACGCGGCAAGGCCGGCTCGTGCTGCGCGGGATGTCCGCAGGCAACGTGATGCGTCCGTACGACTTCACGGCGCTGCCGCCCCGTGCGCCGCCGCCGGCGCAGTCACACAGCCATGGCGGGGAGGGTTGGCCGATGCCGCCGATGCATCCGGCCGTGCCCGCGATGATCCCCGGACTCGAGGTGCTGAGGCCCGATGTCACGCCCTTTCGGCCAGGACGCGGCATCGACGTCAGCCGGCTGCCGCGCAGTCGACCACGCCAGGTGATCGCGCTCGCCGACGGCGACTCGCTCGCCCTCGAGGCGGTGCTGGTGCGCCGCAGCGTGGCCGGCCGGGAATTCGTCGCCTACGGGTTCAACGGCCAGTGGCCCGGGCCGCTGATCCGGGTGGATCGCGCCGCGACGATCGTCGTGAACTTCACGAATCGCATCGACCAGCCGACCACGGTGCATTGGCACGGCATCCGGCTCGACAATCGCTTTGACGGTGTCCCACACGTAACGCAGCCGCTCATTCCGCCCGGGGGCACGTTCCGCTACGTCGTGCGGTTTCCCGACGCCGGGATCTACTGGTATCACCCGCATCATCGTGAGGACATCCAGCAGGACCTTGGCCTGTACGGCAACCTCCTCGTACGCTCGCCCGATTCGGCGTTTTTCGGGCGGGCCCACCGTGAGGCGGTGTTGATGCTCGACGATTTTCTCCTCACCGCGGGTGAGCCGCTGCCCTACGGCTCGGAGGCGCCGAGTCATGCGCTGATGGGCCGTTTCGGCAACTTGCTCCTGGTGAACGGCGAGCCATCGTACCGTCTGGCGGTGCGGCGCGGCGAGGTCGTGCGGTTCTACCTCACGAACGCGGCGAACACCCGGCCCTTCAACGTTTCCATTGACGGCGCGCGACTCAAGCTCGTAGGCGGCGACGTAGGGAAGCTCGAGCGGGAGGAATGGGTGGAGAGCGTCGTGCTCGCACCCGCCGAGCGGTGGATCGTGGAGGCGCGGTTCGAGCGGCCGGGCAGCGCCGCGATCGTGAACCGCGTGCAGGCGATCGATCATGCGCGCGGGGCGTTTTTCGCCGAGACAGACACGATCGGCCTGGTAACCGTGGGGGAAAGCTCAGCGACGCCAGACCTTGGTCGGGCATTTGACGTGCTCCGTACGAATCACGATGTGATCCGTGACATCGATCGCTACAGGCCTGAGTTCGATGGAGCGGCTAAAGAGCTGGTGCTGACGCTGCGCACCGACTCGCTGCCGTTTGGGCTCGTGCAGGTCATGCGGCTCGACACGGCGTACGTGAACCCGGTCGAGTGGAGCGGGACGATGCCCATGATGGATTGGCTGAGCACCGGCCGGAACGTCGCCTGGGTGCTGCGCGAGCCGGGCACGGGCAAGGAGAACATGGACATCGGGGAGGGGTGGACGTTCCGCCAAGGCGACGTGGTGCGCATCCGGGTAGGGAACGACAGGCACACCCTGCATCCGATGTCGCATCCCATTCACATCCACGGCCAGCGATTTCTCGTGCTGGCGCAGAACGGCGTGCGGAGCCAGAATCTCGTGTGGAAGGACACCTTTCTGCTGCCGGTCGGATGGACCGCTGATCTTCTGGTAGAGATGAGCAATCCCGGCCGGTGGATGCTGCACTGTCATATCGCCGAGCATCTTGAGGCGGGGATGCATACGGTGTTCACGGTACTGCCGCGGTAAACCCGGAGGAAACGATGCGCCGTTTATGCTCGATGGTTCTGGTGCTGTCGCTCATCGCGCCGCCGCTTGCGGGACAAGCGGCGTCGGCCCTGTCGCAAAGCACGCGCCGCTTCGTAACCGTGGATTCGGCGCTCGTGGCGCTGACCCATGCGCGCGTGGTGGATGGCACGGGTGCAGCGCCGGCGGAGGATCAGACGGTGATCATCCGGAACGGCAAGATCGCGGCGGTCGGGCCGGCGCGATCGGTGAGCGTCCCGTCCGGCGCGCAGGTCCTGGACTTGAGCGGCCATACCGTGATTCCCGGCTTCGTCGGTCTGCACGACCATACGTTCTATACGACCAGCGCCCGCAGCATCCAGATCAGCAGCAGCGCGCCCCGGCTGTACCTCGCGAGCGGCGTGACTACGATCCGCACGACGGGCAGCATGTCGCCGTACGCGGAGATCAATCTCAAGCGCGCCATCGACGCCGGGCAGGCGCCGGGTCCGCACATGTACGTGACCGGCCCCTATATCACGGGCGAGGGTGGCAGCGGCATGGCGTCGGCGATGACCCCGGAGCAAGCGCGCCGGCTGGTCGCGTACTGGGCCGAGGAGGGCGTGAGCTGGATCAAGTTCTACACGGCGATCAACCGGGCGTCGATGCGGGCGGCGATCGATGAGGCGCACAAGCACGGCGTGAAGACGACGGGGCATCTCTGCTCCGTGAGCTTCCGCGAGGCGGTGGCGCTCGGGATCGACAACCTGGAGCACGGGCTGTTCGTCAACACCGATTATGACCCGGAGAAGAAGCCCGACGAGTGCGCGCAGGGCAGCATGGCGAAGCTCGCCGGCCTCGATCTCTCGAGCGAGCCGGTACAGGCAACGATTCGCGAGATGAAGGCCCGGAACGTGGCGATGACGTCCACGCTGGCGGTATTCGAGCTGTACGTGCCGAACCGGCCCCCGCTCGAGCAGCGTGTGCTGGACGCGATGGCGCCGGATGTGCGCGCCGAGTACCTCCAGACGCGGGCGCGGCTCGCCGAGCCGAACTCGTTCGGCATCTCGGCCGACGTGTTCCGCAAGGCGCAGGAGTTCGACGTCGCGTTCGTGCGGGCGGGGGGTCTGCTCGCCGCCGGCGTGGACCCGACGGGGAATGGTGGAGCGTTGCCAGGTTTTGGGGACCAGCGCAACTACGAGCTGCTGATCGAGGCGGGGTTCACCCCGGTGCAGGCGATCCAGATCATGACCGCGAACGGCGCGAAGGTGTTGGGCGGCAGCGCCGAGTTCGGCACGATTGCAGCAGGCCAGCGGGCCGATCTCGTGGTGATTCGCGGCGACCCGGTGGCGCGGCCGGCGGAGATCCGCAACGTCGTGACGGTGTTCAAGGACGGCGTGGGCTACGACTCGGCGCGGTTGATCGAGTCAGTGCGGGGGTTGGTGGGCGTGCGGTAGCGGCCGGCCCCGGCCGGAAACGCCGTGCTGTGCACATTCACATAATACCCAGCGGGATTGGCAAGCAGGTCGCTCAAGACCGCGTCTGCCCGCGCCCGCGCGACGCCGCGCAGCTGCGAAGGCTGGCCGCTGACGGACGCGACCGGAACACCCGCCTCGAGGAAGTCCCAATGGATCGGCCCGTTCACGCCGGCCGGCGCCTTGTGAATGTGCGCCCGCGTGTACGTCTTGGCGCTCTTGTTGTTGATGGTGAAGCTGAACTCGATCGTCCCGTCGGCGAGCACCATGACCTGCACAGGGCCCTTCGATTCCGACGTGCTCACTGGGCCCGGCTCGTTCTCGGCGCGCAGCCGGACGTTGAACACCGTCGGCGGCGCGGCGTCACTGCTCAGTCCAAATGAGGGCGTCTGAGTGGCGACGATGTTCGCGGGAGGAGGAGTTACATCGGCACAAGCGGCGACGGCGAGGACAACACACACATGAACGCAAGCGCATACGACCTCCGTGCTGGGGTGGATACAAAGCGGATTGCGAGGTTACCCGCGGTACGGAGCCTCGCAATCACTCCCCCAGCACCTTGATGATCACCCGCTTCTTCCGCTTGCCGTCCCACTCGCCGTAGAACACCCGCTGCCACGGGCCGAAATCGAGCTGGCCGGCGGTGATCGGCACGATCACTTCGTGCCCGATCGTGAGGCTGCGCAGGTGCGCCGCGGCGTTGTCCTCCCCGGTCTCGTTGTGCCGGTACCGCGGCGGATCCCAGGGCGCAATCGTCTCCAGCCACTTCAAAATGTCCTCCCACAGCCCCGATTCGTGGTCGTTCACGAATACCGAGGCCGAGATGTGCATCGCGCTCACCAGCACCAGCCCCTCGCGCACGCCGCTCTTCTGCACCTCGGCGGCGACCGCATCGGTGATGTCGATGATCTCCTGACGTTGCTTCGTGTTGAACCACAAATAGTGCGTGTGGGCCTTCATGAACCCCCCGTGTCGAATTGTCACAGGCTCCCCAAACCCCTAGATTGGCCCGACAAATATGGCGCTCCCCTTCCGGCGGCGAATCTTCTTCATTCTCGTCGTCATGACCGCGGTGCCGACCGTCCTCGCCGTTGCCGGCTGGGTGCTGTCGGTGCGCCGGCTGCTGCCCGCCGCCGGGGCGCGCGCCTCCTCGGAACGCGTAGCCGCCAGCGCGCGGACGCTGCTCGAGGGCGTGGATACCCTCCACCTCACCGTCCCGGAGCGCGCCCTGCTCCGCCACCACCTGGATCAGGTCTCGGCCTCCGTCAGCCTCGCCCGCCGCGCCGAAACATTCCTGCGCTACTACACGGCCGGATTCGCGGTGGTCATCCTGCTGCTCGGCGCCGCCGTCCTGTACGCGGCGGTGAACCTCGCGGGGCACCTGTCGCGGCAGCTGTCGCGTCCCATCGATGAGCTCGTGGGCTGGACGCAGCTGATCCGGCGGCGCGAGCCGTTGCCGGAGCGGCTGCTGACGCGCGGCGCTCCCGAGTTCGACGCGCTGCGCCAGGCGCTGCGCGAGCTGGCCGCCGCGATGTCCGCGGCGCGCGTGCGCGAGCTCGAGGCCGAACGGCTGCGCGCCTTCCGCGAAGTGGCGCGCCGGGTGGCGCACGAGATCAAGAACCCGCTGACCTCGATGCGCATCGCGGTGGACCAGCTCGGACGGCCGGACGGGCGGACGGCCGGACGGGCGGAAACGGCGATTCAGGTGCTTGCCGCCGAAACCGACCGCCTCGAGCGCCTCGCGCGCGAGTTCGCCGATTTCGGGCGCCTGCCCGAGGGGCCGCCGAGCGAGATCGATCTCGTCGAGCTCCTGGAAGAGCTGGGGCGCGCGGGGGTGCCGGACGGCGTGCGCGTCAGCGTCCGCGCCAATGGCGCCGGCGGCACCCGGACGCTGCTGGGCCATTACGAGCCGCTGCGGCGCGCGTTCGCCAATCTGCTCCGCAATGCGGCCGAGGCGATGAAGGGGCGCGGCGCGATCGACGTCACGGTCACGGGCGACGGCAGCGGACTCGCGGTGACGATCGCCGACCACGGACCCGGCATCCCGCCGGACCTGCGGCAGCGCGTGTTCGAGCCGTACTTCACGACGAAAGACGACGGCACGGGACTCGGGCTCGCGCTCGTGCGGGTGACCCTCGAAGCGCACCGCGGCACGATCGCCGTCACTGAGACGCCCGGCGGCGGCGCCACCTTCGCGATCGTCTTCCCTCCCGCATGAGTCCCCGCGTCCTGCTCGTCGACGACGAGGCCAACATCCGCAAGATGGTTGGCGCCCTGCTCGAATCGGAAGGATTCGAGACCGTCGAGGCACCGGATGGCACGGCCGCGCTGGTGCGCATCAGCGACGATGCGCCCGACGTCGTGCTCCTCGACCTGATGATGCCGCCCGGGCCCGACGGGCTGGCCACGCTCGAGCAGATCCGGAAGCGGGCGCCGCACGTGCCCGTCGTGATGATGAGCGGCAAGGCGAATCTCGCCGACGCGGTGCGCGCGACGAAGCTCGGCGCCTTCCAGTTCCTGGAAAAGCCGCTCACGCCCGAGGGCATCCTCGTGGCGCTGCGCGGCGCGCTCGAGCTGAGCCGCACGCTCGCCGAGAACCGGCGCCTGCACGAGCAGCTCGGCCACGCCGATCCGCTCGTGGGCATGAGCGCGGCGATGGAGGAGCTGCGGGCGATGATCGCGCGCGTCGCACCGACGGAATCCCGCGTCCTGATCACGGGAGAGTCCGGCACGGGCAAGGAGCTGGTGGCCTCGGCGATCCATCGCCAGAGTGCCCGCGCCAACAAGCAATTCGTCACCGTCAACAGCGCCGCGCTGCCGCGCGATCTCGTCGAGTCGGAAATGTTCGGCCACGAGCGCGGCGCGTTCACCGGCGCCACGGAACGGCGCCTGGGGCGCTTCGAGCTGGCGGACGGCGGCACGTTGTTCCTGGACGAGGTCGGCGACCTGGGGCCCGAGGCGCAGGCCAAGCTGCTGCGCGTGCTCGAGACGGGCGTCGTGGAGCGCGTCGGCGGGGAGCGGCCGTTCTCCGTCAACGTGCGCGTGATCGCGGCGACCAACAAGGACCTGCTGCACGCGGTGCGGCAGACGCAGTTCCGCGAAGACCTGTGGTTCCGGCTCAACGTGCTGCCCATTCACATCCCGCCGCTCCGGGAACGCCCCGAGGACGTGCCGCCGCTCGTGCGCCACTTCGCGGCGCGCTGCGCCGCGCGCCTCGGGCACCCGGTGGCGTTCGACGCCGGCGCGCTGCCGCTGCTCGCCGCGTACCCCTGGCCCGGGAACGTGCGCGAGCTCGCCAACATCGTGGAGCGCCTCGCCATCCTCGCGACGAACGAGACCCTGACCGCGGACGACGTCGCGCGCGTGCTGCCCCAGGACGGGCGTCCGCCTCGGGACGCGGCGACCGGCGGCGACCAGCCGTGGCGCGACGTGGCGTTGACCGAGACCCTCGATCAGTGCGAGCGCGAGCTCATCGCCCGCGCGCTCTCCGTCTCGCGCGGCAACGTGGCGGAGGCCGCGCGCCGCCTGCTCACGGACCGGGCGAACCTGTACCGGCGCATGCGCCGGCTTGGCATCGAGCCGCCGCGCAATTCGACCAGCTCCCACTAAGGCACAACTATGCTCGCGCTGCTTCTCGCTCTGGTAGCGACCCAGGACACCACGATCGTCATTCACCCCGACAGCTCGAGCGCGACGCTGCAGCCGCGCCTGCTGCCGCGCGTGGTGTCGGACGAGGTCATCCGTTTCTACAACGCCCCCACGACCACCCGCCTGGTGGGCCGCACGCGCCTGCCCCCCGGCAACGAGTGGCGTGGCGACGTGGCCGTGCGCAACGGCCCGGTGCTCGTGGGCGGGCGCGTGCAGGGCACGCTGCTCGTGATCAACGGCGACGTCTCGCTCGAGCCGGGCGCCGACGTGAGCGGCGGTTTGATCGTGGTGGGCGGCACGGTGGACGGCGCGGCGGAGGCGCGGGTCGGCGGCGAGCTGCGCCAGTACCGCGAGCCCCTGCTCTACCGGCTCCGCAACGAGGGCGACGAGCTCGTGTACGCACCGAATCTGCGCCGCCGCCTGTGGAACCCCGGCGCGCGGGTGTCGTGGGGCGCCGCCGACTCGCGCTCGTCGCTCACCATCGCGACGGGCGGCACGTTCAACCGGGTCGAGGGGCTGCCGATCGTCTTCGGCCCGCTGTTCGACTGGAAGCTGCGGGAGAATTTCCGGTTGCGCGTGGATGCGCTCGGCGTGTTCCGCTCCGCGGGCGATCTGTCCGACAAGCGCAGCGATCTGGGCTACATGTTCCGCACCGAGCTGCGCTCCGGAGACGTCCGTCCCATCGGCGTCGGCATCCGCGCCTTCGACATCGTCGCGCCGGTCGAGGACTGGGGACTGCACAATGCGGAGGTGGGGTGGAGCGCGTTCCTGTTCGCGCGCGACTACCGCGACTACTACCTCAACAAGGGATGGGCGGCGCGCGTGTTCGCGCACCCCGAGCGGCAGCTCGCGCTGTCGCTCGAGCTGCGCCGCGATTGGCAGACCAGCGTGGCCAACCGCGACCCCTGGACCGTGTTCCGCAATTCGGACCTGTGGCGCCCCAATCCGCCCATCGACGAGGGCCATTACACCACGGTGAGCGCCAACGCCACCCTCGACTCCCGCAACAACCCGGACGATCCCACGGCGGGCTGGCTGGTCCGCGCCTCGCTCGAGCACGCGTTCAGCAAAGACGTCACCCCGCAGGCGGGCGTGCCGGCGACGGTGCGGGATTCCATCCCGACCAACGGGTCGTACGCGTTCAACCGCGTGTTCGTCGACCTGCGGCGCTACACGCGCGTCAGCCCCTCCGGCCGCATCAACCTCCGCCTCGTCGGCGGCGGCTGGCTGGGCGGCGATCCGCTGCCGCTCCAGCGCCGGCTCTCGCTCGGCGGCCCCGATCCGCTTCCTGGTCACCCATTCCGTGCCAGTGCCTGCAACCGCGACATCGTCGCTCCGGCGTTCGCCGCCACGCGGCTCGCGGCCTGCGACCGCGTGATCGCGTTCCAGGCGGAGTACCGCGGGCATCTGAAGCTCAACTGGAGCTACAACCCCTGGGGAGGACGCGACGACAACGACCAGGGCGATGAGGGCAGATCCCTCTTCTGGATGGAGGGGCTGGATCTCGTGGTCTTCACCAACGCCGGACAGGCGTGGCTCGTGGGCAGCGGGCCGGGACGGGTGCCCGGCAACGAGCTGCCGGCCTTTGCGAGCTGGCTGGTGGACGTGGGGCTGGGCGTGGACTGGGGTGGGTTCGGCGTGTACGTCGCGAAGGCGGTGACCACCGGCGAACGACTGCGCTTCACGGTCCGGCTCGACCACCGGTTCTAGGATGCGGCTCGGGCCGGTCCTCCGCTTCGGGGGGGGCGCCCTGCTCTGGGGTGCGGCGCTCGCGCTGCCCATGGCGGCGGCGGCGCAACGAGGAGGGGGGGCGGGGGCGGGGGCACCGTCGCTCACCGTCACGCTGCACAGCGATATCCCGCGCGTCCGCAGCAGCGGCCTGCTCACCGACGGCAAGTTCGTGGGGTTGATGCGGTCGGGGTTCCCGTTACGCCTGCACTACCGGCTGGAGCTGTGGAGGGTCCGCGCCAGCTGGTTCGACCAGTTCGTCCGCGAAGCCTCCTGGGACGCGGTGGCCCGGCACGATCCCCTCGCCGACGACTTCGTGTTGATTCGCCAGGGCGGCGCCGTGTCGCGGTACGCGACGCCGGAGGAGCTGGCGCACGCGCTGGAGATTCCGTACACCGTCACGCTGCGCCCCAGCGGCCCCGCCGATGCCCGCTTCTACTTCCTGGCCCGGCTCGAGGTCACGACGCTCAACGACACCGATCTCCGGGAGCTATCGCGCTGGCTGTCGGGGGACGTCGGGCCGGCGGTGTCAGGCGAAGGGAATCTGGGGGAGGCGTTGGCGCGGGGTGCGCAACGGGTGCTGGTACGGCTCGCGGGACTGCCGCAGCAACGGCTCGAGGCGCGGAGCCCTACGTTCCGAATTGGCGGTCAATAGCGGCGCGGATCTCCTGGAGGGAGGTCCCGCGCGCAGCCAGCTGGCTCGCCAGCACCGCTTCGCCCATGCAGACATCGCAGTACGCCCCGTGGTCCGATTCGAAGCAGGTCAGCAGTGAGCGGTGGCCGGCGTGCTTCGAGCAGTCGCAGTGGCAGTAGATGCCGTCGAGGGTCGCGGCGGCCTGACGCGCGGCCGCATAGGCCTCGAGGGAGCCAGGCGTACGGGGGATCGCGACGTCCGCGATCACGTGCTCGGCCGTGACGCCGGCCCGCGGCTCGGGGTGGGTCCCCCCGGCGGCTGGACGCGCCGTCACGAGGGCCGCCGCGACCGCCGCCGCGGCGGCCGCAGCCGCGGTGCCCCAGAGAGCCTTGGTGTTCACAGCGATTCCAGGGTGGCGAGCACGTCCGCCCCGTAGAACAGGCGGATGTACTTCGCCTGCGTCCGCGTCAGCCGGCGCACCGCCCAGGACAGGTGCACGAAGTGCGGCTCGTGCGGCGAGCGCAGCGGATGCATGCCCACTTCTTCGGGGAGCAGGTTCCCCTTGCGGGTATTGCAGCTCGAGCAGGCCGTCAGGACGTTGTTCCAGGCGTTCGTGCCACCGCGCGAAAGGGGCACCAAGTGATCCCGCGTGAGGCACTCCCGGTGCCGCAGCTCCAGCTGGGAGCGGCCGCAGAACTGGCAGCGGTAGTTGTCGCGGGCGAACAGGAACGTGTTCGTGACCTGGCGCCGGAACCGCCGCGGCACGTGCACGAAGCGAACGAGCCGGATGACCGCCGGGCGCGGAATCGCCAGGCGCTCGCTGTGGACGGGCGCGCCTTCGGCCTCGACGACTTCGGCTTTGCCGTCAATGACGAGACGGAGCGCCCGGCGCACGGGTACCATAGTCAGCGGTTCGAACGACGCGTTCAGAGCTAGGCAGCGCACGTCATATGCTAATACCGCCTAGCAAGCTGCGGCAAGTGATGCGTTTACGCAGTCGCTCCGGGCTGGAACGAGCGGCGTAATTCCTCGATTTGCCCTTCCACGGACGCGCGCGAGGCACCTCCAGCCGTGGCGCGGCTTTCCACGCTCTGCTCCCAGGTCCCCAACTGCGCCAGCGCAGTGCCGAGTGCGGGATGGATCTCTGTCGCGATGGCAGGAGACACCCGGTCCAGCGGCACCCCTGCCCGCTCCGCGGCCCGCACCAGCCGGCCCACCAGGCCGTGGCTTTCGCGGAACGGGACGCCCGCTTCCACGAGGAGATCGGCGAGATCGGTGGCGCGCATGGCCGGGTCGAGAGCGGCGGCCATCCGCTCGGCGTTGACCGTGAGCGTGTCGATCGCTCCGGTGACCGCGGGCAGCACGGTTGCCAGCGTGTCGCACGCGTCGAACAGCAGCGCTTTGTCCTCTTGCAGATCCTTTTGATAACCGGCGGGGATGCCTTTCAGCGTGGTCAGCAGCGCGACCAGATCGCCGAACAGGCGGCCGGCCTTGCCGCGCGCCAGCTCGAAGACGTCCGGGTTGCGCTTCTGCGGCATGAGGCTCGACCCGGTGCTGAAGCTGTCCGCCAGCGTGACGAATCCGAACTCGCCGCTCGCATACGTGATCAGCTCGGCGCCCAGCCGGGAGAGGTGCGTCCCGATGAGCGCGATCGCGAAGAGGACCTCGGCGACGAAATCGCGGTCGCCGGTCGCGTCGAGGCCGTTGGACGATACGGCGCGAAACCCGAGTGCTTCCTTGAGCAGGACCCGGTCGACGGGGAATCCGGAGCCGGCGAGAGCGCCCGAGCCGAGCGGCAGCTCCGCCGTGCGGCGCCGGGCGTCGGCGAGCCGCTGGCGGTCGCGGACGAGCGGCCAGGCATGCGCCAACACCACGTAGGCCCAGCGGACCGGTTGCGCCCGCTGACCATGCGTGTAGCCGGGCAGAATGGCGTCCACGCCTGTTTTCGCCTTGGCGACGAGACTGCGGCCGAGGGCCGCCACGGCCGCATCGAGCTCGTCGATCGCGTCCAGCGTCCAGAGACGCAGATCCGTCGCCACCTGGTCGTTGCGGGAGCGGCCGGTGTGCAGCTTGCCGGCGACGGCGCCGACTTCGTCGTAGAGCAGCCGCTCGACGAGCGTATGCACGTCTTCATCGGGCGCCCCCACCGCGGCGCCGTCGGCGAGCCGGTCGGCGACGCGGTCGAGCCCTTCGAGCAGCTGGGCTTCCTCGCCGGGAGAGAGGACGCGCACGCGGCCGAGGGCATGCACCCACGCCTTGCTCGCGACGACGTCCTGGGGCCAGAGGCGGTGATCGACGGGGAGGCTGCGGTTGAGCGCGTCGAGCGCTTCGCTCGGTCCCAGCGCGAAGCGCCCACCCCACATCTGATGGATCTCAGCTTGTTGGGACATCAGTCCGTTCGGCGTTCAATCCGGCTGCAATCCTACTCGCTAGCCCATAAAGCCGGATAAAGCCCTCGGCGTCCTTCTGGTTGTAGACGTTGTCCTTGCCGAACGTCGCGTATGACGGTTGGTACAGGGCGTTGGGACTCTCGCGCCCCGCGACGATCACGTTCCCCTTGTAGAGCTTCAGGCGGACGGTGCCGGTGACGTTCTTCTGGGTCGCGGTGACGAGCGCGTCGAGCGCTTCCCGCTCGGGCGTCCACCAGCGGCCATCGTACACGAGGTCCGCGTAGCGCAGCGCCAGCTCGTCCTTGAGCCGCAGCGTCCGGCGGTCGAGCACCATCTGCTCGAGCTCGCGGTGCGCGGCATGCAGCACCGTGCCGCCCGGCGTCTCGTACACGCCGCGCGACTTCATGCCGACGAGCCGGTCTTCCACGACGTCGGCGCGGCCGACGCCGTGCTCGCCGGCGACTTCATTCAACGTCTCGAGCAGCTCGACCGGGCCGAGCGGCACCGCGTCCACGCTGACGGGCGTCCCTTCCTCGAAGCCGATCGTCACCACCACGGGCTCGTCGGGCGCCTTGAGCGGATTCTTGGTCATCACGAAAATGTGCTCGGGCGCTTCCTGCGACGGATCCTCGAGGATGCCGCCCTCGTGCGAGCAGTGCCACAGATTGCGGTCGCTGGAGTAGGGCTTCTCGGCCGTCGCTTGCACGGGCACGCCTTTGGCGTGGACGTACGCGATCAGATCTTCGCGCCCCTGGAATTTCCATTCACGCCACGGGGCAATCACCTGGAGGTCGGGGGCGAGGGCGGCGTACGTGAGCTCGAAGCGCACCTGATCGTTGCCCTTGCCGGTGCAGCCGTGGGCGACGGCTTCGGCACCGAGGCGCTGCGCCAGCGCGACCTGGTGCGCCGCGGTGAGCGGCCGCGCCATGGAGGTGCCGAGGAGATAGGTGCGCGCGTAGACGGCGCCGGCGCGCAGCGTGGGGAAGACGAAGTCCCGTACGAATTCCTCGCGCAGGTCCTCGATGACGCAGTCCTCGGCGCCGGAGCGCTTGGCCTTCTCGATCAGGCCGTTCAGCTCGCCGGCGCCCTGCCCTACGTCGGCCGCAAAACAGACGACGCGGGCGCCGTAGGTCTCGCGCAGCCAGGGAACGATTGCCGAAGTATCGAGCCCGCCTGAGTAGGCGAGCACCACGCGTGGGCCGGGACGGCCATTGGGTTGTTTATGCACAGGTGTGAATAAAAATACACCGGGCTCGGGGCGACGCGCAAGGACGCATTCTGTAGGGGCGCAGCATGCTGCGCCCCTACGAACCCATCACCAGCCCCACCCCTGCCGATACCGCGGCCGGATGTACTCCTCAGGGATGGTGGCATTCAGCACCGCCCCCGTCTGAGGATTGAGATCGAGCGCCTGGGCGCTGCGCACGGCGAGATTGCCCAGCAGCACCATCTCGGTCAGCGGGCCGGCGTGGTCGGCGAAGTTCGAGCCGGTGGCCGGCCCGCCCTTGCAGGCCGCGCTCCATTCGGCGTAGCTGCCTTCGGTGCGGGGGTATTTCTGAGCCGGCGGATGGGCGACCACGTCCGCCTGCCGCGCTTCGTCGAGGAGCCTCGGGTTCTCCCCATAGATGCCCGCCACCAGCTTTCCCGTATCGCCGATCCACAGCTGCCCGCTGGTATCGAACGGCCACAGGATCGGGTCCGGGACTTCGCGGGGTCGTGTCGGATACAAGCTGCCGTCGCGCCAGGTGACCTTCACCTCCGGCCGGTTCGCTTTCGCGGCGAAGTAATAGGTGAGGCGTGAGACGGCGGGGGCGGACTCGGCGAACAGGCGCGTCGATTCGGGCTCGATGCGCGTGGGATAGCCCAGATCGAGCGCCCAGAAGCACGCGTCCATCGAATGACAGGCGATGTCGCCCAGCGCGCCGGTTCCGAAGTCCCACCAGCCGCGCCATCTGAATGGCGCGTACGCGGGATGATAGGGCCGATCCGGCGCCGGGCCGAGCCAGAGATCCCAGTCGAGCCATGGCGGCGTGTAGTAGTCCTCGAGCGGCCGCTCGAGCGCCTGCGGCCAGATGGGCCGATTGGTCCAGAGCTGGACTTCGCGCACGGTGCCGAGCGCGCCGGCTTCCACCCACTCGCGAATCTGGCGCGTGCCCTCGTCGGCGTGGCCCTGATTTCCCATCTGCGTGGCCACGCGGTATTTCCGCGCCGCGTCCTCGAGCTGGCGCACTTCCCACAGCGTGCGCGCCAGCGGCTTCTGGATGCGCGCGTGTTTGCCCATCTTCATCGCCATCATGCCGGCGACCGCATGCGTGTGATCCGGCGTCGACACGGTGACGGCGTCGATGTTCTTGCCTTCCTTGTCGAGCATCACGCGAAAATCCTTGAACCGCTTCGCGCGCGGGAACGCCGCCACGATGGGCGCCGCCTGGCGGTCGTCCACGTCGCACAGCGCGTAGATGTTCTCGGTCTTGGCCACGCCGCGGACGTCCGTGGCACCCATGCCGCCGACGCCGATGCATGCGACGTTCAGCTTGTCGCTCGGCGCGACCCGCCCCCGGCCCAAGACATGGGCGGGGACGATCGTGAACGTCAGGCCGGTGGCGACGTCGCCGACGAAGCGGCGCCGCGAGATGCGTTTTCTGGTCATGGCAGCACCCGGATCTTGATGTTGCGGTAGGCGACCCAGTCGCCGTGGTCTTGGAGGCCGATGTGGCCTTCCGCGTTCCGTCCAAAGCGCGCGTGCGGCGCGAACTTGCTTTCCCGGACCTTCGCCTCCCAATCGGCGCTTGCCAACTCGTACTCGACCACCTTGACGCCGTTGAGCCAGTGCTCGACGTGCGGGCCGTTCACCACGAGGCGGACCGCGTTCCATTCGCCCGCCGGACGGACCACGCCGGCCGCCACGGGATAGAGCCCGTAGCTCGCGCCCGCGGCGGTGAGGCGCGATTTCCCGTCCACGTGGCCGGAATCGTCCAGCACCTGCATCTCGGGCGCGTTCCAGTAGATCGCGTCATTCTCTTCGCTGGCGCGATAGAAGATGCCGCTGTTTCCGCCCGGCCGGACGCGCCACTCCAGCGCCAGCTCGAAGTTCTTGAACTTCTCACGCGTGATGATGTCGCCGCCGTCGCCGCCGTCGCCGCCGTCAGCGACGAGCGTCAGCGCTCCATCCACCGCCTGCCATGCGGGCGGCAGCGCGTCTTTCCCGTATCCGCGCCAGGCTGTCGGGGTCCGGCCGTCGAACAGCAAGCGCCATCCGGCGGCGCGATCCGCCTCGGTCAATGTGCTCACGGGCCCCCCCGATTGCTCCGCGTTGGAGCGTTGCGGCGCCTGTCGGGTGCACGCCGCCGCCGCCGCCGCCGCCGCCGCCGCGAAGAGGAAAACCAATGCCAGCCGTGCATCGGGAGATGTGCTCATGCGGGTAATCCCCCCAGCTCTTGGAGTCGCACGCCCACGGCCCGGCGGGCGCGCTCGCTGCGCGTGATCACCAGAATCGCATCGTCACCGGCGATGGTGCCGATGATCTCGGACCAGCCCGCGCCGTCGAGCGCGAGAGCGAGCGGCTGAGCGCCGCCGGTCGTTGTCTTGAGCACCAGCAGCGGGCCCACACCTTCGGCCGAAACGAGCATCGTGGGAAGCAGCTGCTCCAGGTGCGGGCGGACGCCCGCGCCCCCTTCGGGGGACACGGCATAGTGCGAGGCGCCGTCGGGGGCGGCCACCTTGGCGAGGCCCAGCTCGCGGATGTCGCGGGACAGCGTCGCCTGCGTCACGGCAAAACCCTCCGCCTTGAGCCGCTCCCGGAGCTGTTCCTGGCTCCCCACCGTGTCCTGGCGGACGATGCGCAGGATGGCGGCGTGGCGTTGGGTCTTCATGGGGGCGAATCTAGCGCGTGAACGATGCGCCCCGCGAGCACGGTTAACTGGGCGGTAAGGGGCGGTAAGAGACGGTAGGGGACGGTAGGGGTAAACACTGCGAGGTCCGCCGCTTTGCCCACCTCCAAAGACCCGATCTCGGAATCCAGGCCCAGCGCCCGCGCGCCGTCGAACGTCAGGGCCCGCAGCGCCTCGTCTCCGGAGAGCCCCGCGGCCTCAGCCTCGGCCCACAGATCCAGCTCGCCCACGCTCACGACCGAATCCGTTCCCAGCCCCACCGTGATGCCTTCCTCGCGGAATACCTTGAGCGGTGCGCGGCCGTGCCGATGAACGGCATTGGAGCGCGGGCAATGCGCGATCGCGGCGCCCCGCCGTGCGAGCGCTTGCACGTCGTCCTGATCCAGCTGCACGCAGTGGATGCACAGCGTGCCCTCCGTGATCACGCCTCGTTGGACGACGTACTGAACAGGGGATACGTGGTGCGCCTCGACCGGGATGCCGCGCGCCCGCAGCGCTTCCGTGAACGGGCCGGTGCCGTCGCGAACGAATTGGGTCTCTTCCTTAGACTCAGCGATGTGCACCGCGACCGGCAGCCGCTCCCGCCGAGCGTACTCGGCGACCGCTTCGTACAAGGGGGCGCTGACCGTATACGGCGCGTGTGGGGAAACACCGAGGACGATCTGCGGCGTTGCGAGTCGGCGCAGCTGCGCGACGGCGGCCTCGAGCTCAGCCATGCTCGCGTCCACCTTCGCAGGGTCGGGCCCGAATACTTCCTGGTACACGATCCCCCGCCCGCCGAGATCGTGCAGCGCCCGCATGACCGCGCCGGTGGACCCAGTTTCCGCGACGCATGTGACGCCGGCTCTCCAGCATTCCCGGAGACCTGATGCCGCGGACTCGAGGAATTGGGGATGCGGGGTCGCTTCCTTCAATTCGCGCACCCGCCGGATCCACGCGGTGAATTCGGACTCGGCGTTCTTGCCGCCGAGGTGCGTCAGCTCCAGATGCGTGTGACAGTTGATGAGGCCGGGGACGAGCACGCCATCCGTGAATTCCAGCGTGTCGGCTTTCGGAGGCGTTGGGACGGCGGCGTGGGGCCCGACCGCGGCGATGCGTCCCGCGTCATCCACGAGAACGGCGCCGTCCTCGATGGGCGGCGCCGTGACGGGATGGACCCGGCCAGCACGGATGCGAAGCAAGACCGCTACGTATTCCCACTCTGAAGAGTGGGCCCAGAAATCACTGTCCTTAAGGACAGCGCGGTGCGGGCCCAGGCTTCAGCCTGGGAATTCTTCAGGGGGTGACCCCCACGCCGAACGGCGAGTGCACCTGGCATACGTGCGTGGGCTCCGTGCCCGGATAGAACCACTCCCAGCGGCGCACTTCGAGGGGGCAGAACGGCGTCGCGAGGAAGCCGTTCGACCAATCCACCTCGCGCGTGACGAGCGCGTCGGGCCGGGACCAATCCGGCGGCGGCGGACGGCGCTCGTACACGTCGCGCATGAACTTCGTCCATGCCGGCGCCACGATGCGGCCGCCCCCGGCGTTGCTCATGATGCGCCGCTGCAGGTCGTAGCCGATCCAGATCCCCGAGACGATCTCCGGCGTGAACCCGACGAACCAGGCGTCGGTGTAGTCGTCGGTGGTGCCGGTCTTGCCGCCCATCGGCACCCGCAGGCCCGACACGGCGCCCGCGGCCGTGCCGCAGCGGCGCAGGCCGGTGCCGGGCTGGCAGCGCATCACGTCGCGGAGCATGTCGAGCATCAGCCAGTTGTGCTCGGGGTCCATCACCTGCTCGCGCTTGATGGTGGACTGATAGAGGATGTTCCCCTGCCGGTCCTCGATGCGCTGGATGCCGATCGGCTCGACGCGAATGCCCAGGTTCGCGAACGCGGTGTAGGCCGCGATCAGCTCGATCGGCTTCGTTTCGCGCGCGCCGATGTGAATGGACGGATAGGGCGGCAGCGGCGTGGTGATGCCGTAGCGGCGCGCCTCGCCGATCACGGTCTGCTCGCCCAGCGCCATGCCCAGCTTGATGGTCGAGAGGTTGCGCGACAGGTACAGCGACATCCGCATGGGGATCAAGCCGAGCGTGGTGTCGTCGTAGTCTTTCGGCTGCCACAGCGAGCTGTCGAGCTGGATGACCGGCGGATCGAGGGGCGAATCGTCGAGCATCTCCGTGACGGGATGCCCGGCGCGCACCGCCGCCGAGTAGACGAACGGCTTGAACGTCGAGCCGGGCGGCCGCGCCGACTGGGTCACGCGGTTCCATTTCGAGTCCACGAAGTCGCGCCCACCCACCATCGCGAGGATGTAGCCGGTCTTGGAGTCGAGCGCGACGAGCGCGCCCTGGAGGTACGGGGAGAACGGCCCCTGGTCCTCGCCGGTGGCGCGGCCCTGCTCGAGGTACTCGCGGTACGCCGTGCCGTCGAACTTGCCGTTGGAGTACACGCCCGCCTCGATCTCGTCGAGCTGAGACTGCAGGGCCTGCTCAGCGCCTTCCTGCATATCGAGGTCGAGCGTCGTGTAGATGCGCAGGCCCCGCTCGTACAGGTCGCGCCCGTAGCGCGGCTCGAGGAACGAAGCGCGCAGCCACTCCACGAAGTATGGGGCGACGTCGCCGTAGCTCGTCCGCCGCGTGGTCAGCACCAGGGGATACGCCTTCCAGAACTCGGCGTCCTCCGGCGTCAGGAATCCCTGGTCGCGCATCAGGTTCAGCACGACGTTGCGGCGCTGAACCGCGCGGTCCGGATGGTTGCGCGGGTTGTACCGTCCGGGAGCCTTGGGCACTGCCGCGAGCGTGGCCGCCTCGGACACATTGAGGTCACGCGCCGACTTGCCGAAGAACACCTGCGCCGCCGCCTCTACACCGGCCACGTTGGGACCGAGGCTGATCTGGTTCAGGTACAGCTCGAGGATCGTGTCCTTGGGGAAGTTGCGCTCCAGCTCCACGGCCACGCGCGCCTCGCGCAGCTTGCGCGTGAGCCGCTTCTCGCGCCCCAGGTGGTCCGGGAAGACGTTGCGCGCGAGCTGCATCGTGATCGTCGAGAAGCCCTGCGCATAGCTCAACGTCGTGATGTTCGCCTTGACGGCACCCAGAATCCGCCAGTAGTCGATGCCGTGGTGACTGTAGAAGCGCTTGTCCTCGACGGCCACGAACGCCTGGCGGACGTGTAGAGGGATCTCTTCCAGGGGCAGGACGGTCCGCCGCTCGATGCCGAGCTCGGTAATCAAGCGTCCATCCGCCGCGTACACCTTGGACGTCTGCTGCGGGCCCATGCCGCCGGGCTGGATCCGCGCGATGCTGGGGCAGCGCTCCGCGGCGCACACGCGGGTCCACGAGCCGTACGCCACGCCGCCGGCGTACAGGCTGGCCAGTAGCGTAGCGGCAATGACACGGCGCCGCTGGACGGGGTCGTACCACCAGCGAATGAAAAACGGGCGGCGAGAGGCGGCGTGGGGCGGCGTGGGCGAGGCCATCTCAGTACAACCTAGTGGGGTCATCCTCGGCTTGCCAGCGTCTTCCGTGCCCCGTACGATTCGCCGCCATGACCTCTCCCGATCTGCTCCGCGATCTCGAGTGGCGCGGGTTCGTCCAGCAGGCGACGCCCGGCCTGGCGGCGCATTTTGCGCGCGGGCCGGTCACGGCGTATTGCGGCTTCGATCCCACGGCGCCCAGCCTCCAGCTCGGCAACCTGATGCCGCTGATGCTGCTCGCCAACCTGCAACGGGGCGGCCACCGGCCGATCGTACTGATGGGCGGCGGCACGGGGCTGATCGGCGATCCGTCCGGGAAGGCCGGCGAGCGTCCGCTGCTGTCCAAGGAGCAGATCCGGGAAAACCTGCAGCGGCAGCGCGACCAGATGGCGCGCTTCCTGGAATTTGGTCCCGGACCGAGCGCGGCTCTCCTGCTCGACAACGCCAAGTGGCTCGGCGCGCAGAGCCTCATCGACTTCCTGCGCGACGTGGGTAAGCATTTCACGGTGAACGTGATGCTTCAGAAGGAATCGGTGCAGGAGCGGCTCGAGAGCGGACTTTCCTACACCGAGTTCAGCTACATGCTGCTGCAGGCGTACGATTTTCTGCATCTATTCCGCGAGCGGCAATGCACGCTGCAGGTAGGCGGGAGCGACCAGTGGGGGAACATCACCGCCGGCGTGGAGCTGATTCGCCGGGTCGAGAGTGCCGAGGCGCACGGCCTGGTCGCGCCGCTCGTCACGATGACGTCGGGAAAGAAGTTCGGGAAGACGGAGGCGGGCGCGATCTATCTCGATCCCAAGCTCACGTCGCCGTACAAGTTCTACCAGTTCTGGATCAACGTGGATGACCGCGATGTCGAGCCGTACTTGAAGCTCTTCACGCTGAAGTCGAAAGCCGAGATCGAGGATCTCGCCGCGCGACACCGCAAAGACCCCGCGGCGCGAGCCGCGCAGGTCGCGCTGGCACAGGACGTGACGACGCGGGCGCACAGCGTGGAGGCGGCGGCCACCGGCGCGGCAGCGGCGGGGATCCTGTTCGGCGATTTCGACCCCCGCCGCGCCGATGCGGGCGTGTTCGCCACGCTCGCGCAGGAAATCCCCACGGCCTCCGTGCCCCGCGGCGAGGCCGGGAAGGTCACGCTCGTGGATGCCGTCGTGCGCGCCGGGCTCGCCACGTCCAAGAGCGAGGCGCGGCGGGCAATCGAGCAGGGCGGGATCTACGTGAATCAGCAGCGGGCGCAGGAGATCGCCGACGCCGATTGGATCGATGGGAAGAATCTTCTTCTTCGCAAGGGCAAGAAGGACTACGCGCTGCTGCGCCGGGAGAGATGAGCATGGACGCACGCCTGCGGCTGCTCCTCGAAGTCTTCGATCAGGCCTATAGCGCGCCGTCGTGGCACGGGACACCGCTCAAGGGCGCGCTGCGCGGGCTCACGGTCCGCGACGCCCTGTGGCGGCCCGGCCCGGACCGGGGGGGGCATTGCATCTGGGACCTGGTGCTGCACACCGCCTACTGGAAATGCATGGTCCGGCGCCGGCTGTCGCGCGATCCGGAGATTTCATTCCCCCGCGAAGGCGCAAACTTTCCGTCGCTGCCCAAACGCCCGGATGCATCCGACTGGAAGCGGGATCGCGCGCTGCTCGATGAGCAGCACGCGCTGCTGCGGCGCGCGATTACCCAGCTCGACCCCGCCCAGCTCGAGCGCCGGGGCTGGCACTCGAAGTGGCGCACCACGCAGGAGATCTACGGGATCGCGTCGCACGACCTGTATCATGCTGGGCAGATCCAGCTGTTGAAACGGATGTACCGGAACGGCCGGGGTCTGTAGGGGCACGACATGTCGTGCCCCCATCGCACATCGTCCAACACCTACGTCAAATCATCCAGGACCTCAATCACCTTCTCCATCTCTTCCACCGTGTTGTAGCAATGCGGTGAGAGCCGGATGGCGCCCTCGCGGAGGCTGCACACCACGTGGGCCCGCTTCATCGCGTGATAAGCCTCGACCGGCTTGGGCGGCGCGACGCACAGAATCGCCGAGCGGTGATGATCCTCGACGGGCGACGCGATCCGCACGCCGTTCTCCTGCGCCCACTTCAAGACCGGCTCGTGCGCCGCGCGGGTGACCTCCGCGACGTCGCGGACGCCGATCTCGAGCAGCAGTCCCAGCGACGCCGTCATCCCCACGAAGTCCTGGTATGGCAGCGTGATCATCTCGAAGCGGCGGGCGTCGGCGCGGAACGTGGGGTTGTACTCCGTGAGCCGCGAGAAATCGTCCGTGCCCTCGAACGCCATCCAGCCGGTCACCATCGGCTCGAGTGTGGGAATCAGCTCCCTGCGCACGTACACGAACCCCGAACCCCACGGCGAGAGCAGCCACTTCTGGCCGCCGCAGGCGAGGATGTCCACGGGCGTCTCGCGCACGTCGAGCACCGAGTTGCCGATACCCTGAATGCCATCCACGACGAGAAACGTGCCGTTGGCGCGGCAGGCGGCGCCAAGCTTCTTCAAGTCCGCGCGGTAGCCGTTTGAAAATTGCACGAAGGACAGCGCCAGCACGCGCACGCGCGGATCGCGCAGCCGCGTGAGCATGTAGTCCTCATCGGGCCAACCCTCCGGCCGGCAGCGCGCCATCTCGACCGTAATCCCTTGGTCCCTGAGCAGCAGCCACGGATAGACGTTGGCGGGGAATTCCTTGTCCGACAGCAGCACCGTGTCGCCCGCCTTCAGCGGGAGCGCGCGGGCCGCGAGGTGCAGGCCAAAGCCGGTGTTGGTGGCGAGCGCGATCTCCGACGGGTCCGCGTTGATCAGCTGCGCGATGCCGAGGCGCGCGGCGGCCAGGCCCGCGAACAGCTCGCGGTCGGGCAAGAGGTGCGGCGCGGTGCGCTTGGCGGTGAACTCGTCCAGCGCGCGGCGCGTGCGCTCCGGGATCGGCCCGATGGAGGCGTTGTTCAGGTAAATCGTGTCGGCCGTCCACGGGAACTCGGCGGCGCGCAGCGCGCGGAAACTCTCGCGCAGCGCGCGCATGCGCGTGGGATGATACGCGATTTCAGTCATGCCACGCGGGTGCGGACGTCGAGCGCGTCACGGAGGCCGTCGCCAACCAGGTTGAGCCCCAACACCGCGAGGCCGATCGCGACGCCGGGCACCAGCGACACCCACGGCGCGACGCGCAGCAGGTCGCGGCCCTCGGCGACCATCGAGCCCCACGACGGCGTGGGCGGCTGCGCGCCGAGGCCGATGAACGACAGCGCCGCCTCCGCCATGATGGCCCCTCCGATGCCGAGCGTCGCGGCGACGATCACGGGGGCGATCACGTTGGGGAGCAGGTGGCGCGCGATGATCCGCGCGTCCGATGCGCCCAGGGCGCGCGCCGCCTGGACGTACTCGAGCCCCCGCGCCAGCAGCACCTGCCCACGCACCAGGCGCGCCATGCCGGCCCACCCCACGATGCCGATCACCACGAATACCGCGGGCAGTGACGGCTTCACGGCGGCGGCGATGGCGATCAACAAGAGGAGTGACGGAAAGGCGAGCGTCACGTCCGCGACCCGCATGATGACGCCGTCCACCCAGCGGCCGTAGTAGCCGGCGACGAGGCCGAGCGTGACGCCGAGGCCGAGGGCGATGCTCTGGCTGATCAACCCCACGGCGAGCGACAGCCGTGCGCCGTACAACACGCGCGACAACACGTCCCGGCCCTGCGCATCGCTGCCGAGCGGAAAGTCGCCGGAGGGGGGTTGGAGACTCGCGGAGAGATTGCCGCGGACGGGATCGCCGGGCGCGAGCCAGGGGGCGAGGAGGGCGAGGACCGCGAGCGTCCCCACGAGGGCCAGACCGAAACGGGCCCAGCGATCGCGCACGAGACGGGTCCAAAAGAGTGGCGCCGACATGGGGGTCTCGACTACGTTACTCGGGACTTCACCCTTCCGGCAAGCGGATACGCGACGTGAAGCAAGACACACCGTTCACCCTCGTGCTGGGCGGCGGCGGCATGAAGGGGCTTGCCCACGTGGGCGTGCTCCAGGCGCTGCTCGAGCGCGGTCACCGGCCGACCCGCATCATCGGGTCGAGCGTCGGCGCGCTCGTCGGCGCCGCCTGGGCCGGAGGGATGGGGATCGCCAAGCTGCGCGAGATCGCGCTCAGCCTCAGGCGCAAGGATGTGTTTGCCGTCGCGCATGCCGATATGGCGTTCAAGCGGATGCGCTCCCCCGCCCTGTTCCGCCGCGAGCCGCTGGAGTACCTGATCAAACGCCTCATCGGCGATTACACGTTCCAGCAGCTCGACCCGGCGGTGATCGTCAACACCGTGGATTTGAACTCGGGGATGCAGGTGTTCTGGGGACTGCCCGGGCTCGACGACATCCGCGTCGCCGACGCGGTGTTCGCCTCCTGCGCCCTGCCGGGCTACTTCCCACCGCACGAGATCGGCGGCCGCTTCTACGTGGACGGCGCGGTCGTCGCCAATGTCCCGTTCGCCGCCGCGCGCGCCCTTGGCCCCGAGCTGATCATCGCCGTGGACGTATCCGCGTCGAGCGCCCTCAAAGCCGATACCCAGGATGAAGGATTCGCGGGTGTGTTCGCGCGCGCCACCGAAATCCTGATGCAGACGCTCATCGAGGCGCGGGTGCGGACCTGGACGACGCCGCCGATCTATTATATCCAGCCGCGCGTCGAGCACGTCTCGCTGTTCTCCTTCGATCATCTCCGTGAGGAGGTGGAAGAGGGCTACCGCGCGACGCTCGCGGCGCTCGACCGGCCCGACGAGTGGCCGGAGCCGGGGGACGTGGGCATCTTCCCCAAGCGGCGCGTGCTGGTGCGCGTGGAGCGCGAGCGCTGCATCGGCTGCGGCTCGTGCCTGGTGCAGGCGCCGCAAGGGATGTTCGTGCTGGATTCGGAGCGCAAAGCGGTGGTGACACAGCCCGATCAAGAGTGGTCGCCCCTGGATGGCGGTTTCATCCGCCACTGCCCCACCTATGCGATCATCGCGCGGCCGGCCGAGCAGGCGAGCGGTACGCTGCGTCGATCCGGATGAGGTCGGCCCCGACCCGATCCCAGTTGTAGTACGTCTCCACGGCGCGGCGTCCAGCCGCGCCGAGTCTCCCGCGCAGCTCCGGATCCTTGAGCAAGTCGTTCACGCCCGCGGCGACCGCTTGCGGATCATCGGGGTCCACGAGGATTCCCGTTTCGCCGTCGCGCACGGCGTCGGAAACGCCGCCGGAGCGGCCACCCACCACGGCCAGCCCGCACGCCGACGCCTCGACCAGCGAGATCCCGAATCCCTCGACGAGCAGATCGTGACGGCGCGACGCGCCCACGTAGAGGTCGGCGGCATTGTAGAGCGCGGGCAGCTCGTCGTCGGGGACGGCGCCGAGAAAGCGCACCGCGTCGCCGAGCCCCAGATCTCGGGCCAGCTGCTCGAGCTGGGGCCGCCGCTCGCCCACGCCGGCGACGGTGTAGCGTGCCGCCGGGTGCGCAGCCCGCACCGCGGGCAGCGCGCGGATCATCGTGTCGATTCCCTTGTGCCATTCGAGGCGGGAGACGGTGAGGAGCCACGGCGCGCCCGTCAGTCCGTATTTCGCGCGCACGGCGCTCGTATCGATGCCCGGCCGGAACAGGGCGGGCGTGGTGCCGAGGGGCACGGTCTCGATTCGCGACGCGAGCTCGCCGCGGCCCAGCAATTCCAGCACGTCGCGCGCGAGGGTCGCGGTGTACCGACTGATGGCCACGACCACCGCCGCGTTTCCGAGAATGCTCGCCGCCGTGCCCCGCTTAAAGGCGCTGCGGCGGATCTTGGCGTCGAGCAGCAGCAGCTCCGTCCCGTAGACGATGACTCCGTACGGCACGCCGTGCCGCGCGTGCAGCCAACGCGCCGGATACCCAGCCGGCTTGAGCTCGCCGCACCACGTGAACCCGGGACGCCAGCGGCGCGCCAGAGCGCGGGCGCGCCAGGTCCAGAGAGCCAGCCCATGAATCGTGCGCAGGCGCGTGGCGCGGATGCCGATGCGATCCACCGGCTGCGGGAAGCGTGCGTCGCTCGGCGCGCTGTCGGGATACGCGCCGGTGGAGACGACGAGCGAGCGTTGCGGATATCGCAGCGCCATCTCGCCCATCATGCGGGCGATGCCGCCCCCGTGCGGCGGGAAGTTGAACGCTAGGAGGAGACTTGTGATTCGATGTCCCGCAGGTCGCGGATGACGCGGTCCCAGTTGTAGTAGGTCTCGATCGCCTTGCGGCCCCCCTGGCCGAGCCGGCGCGCGAGCAACTGGTCCGCGAGCAGCCGCTGCAGCGCGGCGGCGACGGCGGCGGGATCATCGGGATTCACCACGAAGCCGGTCTCGCCGTCGTGCACCGCTTCCGCCAATCCGCCCGACTGCCCCGCGATGACGGGCAAGCCGGACGCGCTCGCCTCCGCCAGCGCGATCCCGAACCCCTCGACGCGGGCGCCGTCGTCGCGGCGGGACACGCCGATGTAGGCGACGCTCGCGTTGAAGAGCGCGGGCAGCTCCGCATCGGGGACGTTGCCGACGAACCGCACATGGTCGGCGATCCCCAGCTCCTCGGCGAGCTTCTGGAATGTCTTGCGCCGCTTCCCAGTGCCCACGATGAGGTAGCTCACCTCGAGCCCGTCACGACGGCACTGCGCCACCGCTTTGAGCGCGGTATCCACGCCCTTGTAGTTCTCGAGCCGTGCTACGGTGAGCACCCAGGGATCGCCGTTGAGGCGGTAGCGCGTTCGGACCGCGCGCGTGTCGATCCCCGGGCGGAACTGCTCGGGATCGGTGCCGAGCGGCACGAGCCGCACGTGCTCGGCGAGCGGATCGAGCCCCAGCTCGCGCAGCACCTTCTGCGCCTGCTCACGGGTCCACTGGCTGTTCGCGACCACCGCGTCCGCCGATCCGAACAGGGCCTTTGCCGTCTTGCGGGCGAACCGCGAGTGGTGGATCGCGTGGAGCTCCTTCAACAGGTCGCCGCCGTGCACGAATACGCCGTACTTCGTCCCCACGCGCTCGTGGAGCCATTTCGCCGGATACGTGCAGGGACGGATGGAATCGCACCACGCGAACCGCGGCTTGTGCTGGCGCGCCAGCGTCGCGACCCGGCGCGACCAGAACAACAGGCCGGCGAGATTCTTGAGCGCCCGGTTGGGCACGGGGAGACGGTCCACGACGACACCGCTGAACCGCACGTCGGAATCCTGCGAATCGCGGTGCTGACCGGTGGAGACCAGCAGCTCGCCGCGGGGATACCGGCGGGTCACCTCACCCATCATGCGCGCGATGCCGGTCTGCATGGGCGGGAATTCGCCGGTCAGCAGGAATGTCTTAGGCATTGGATCGTTGCTCGAGCTCCCAGAGGCGCGCGTATTTCAGGAATACGCTCAGGGCCGCGAACCCGGAGAGCAGGGCGCCGCGCCAGCCGTCCAACACTCCCAGCTGGACGACGTACGTGCGCAGGAATCGCAGCGGCGGGCGCACGATGACGTCGGTGATCCGGGCCCGCCGGCCGCGGTCGGCCAGGTCGCGCGCCGCCCAGGTCGCGTACCGGTCGAGCTTCTCGAAATGGTGCGCGAGGCTTCGGTACGGGGTGTGCTCGAGCGGAGCGGACAGGCGCCCCACGTCGGGTTGCCGCTCGAGGTGCTCGTGCACGCGCTGCTCGACGAATCTCCCGGACTTGCGGAACACCCGGACCACCCAATCGTCGCCCCAGCCGGAATGCCGGATGGGGCGGCCCAGGTACACGTTGCGGCGCCGCGCCGCGTAGGCGCCGTGCGCCGGCGCCGCGATCACCGTCGCGATCTCCCGGGCCAGCTCCCCCCCGACGCGCTCGTCCGCATCCACGGCGAGGACCCATTCATGCTTCGCCGAGGCAATCGCGGCATTGCGTTGCGCCGCGATGGTCGGCCAGGCGCCGTTCATGACGCGCGCTCCGGCCGCCCGGGCCAGGGTTGGCGTGTCGTCACTCGAGCCGCCGTCGGCAACGATGATCTCGTCGGCCCACGTCAGGGCGCGCACGCATTCGGCGATCTGGCTGGCCTCGTTGAGCGTGGGAATCACGACGGTGAGCGGTGCGGGCATGTTCCGTATGTTAACGGGAACGTTCCCTCCCGAGCAATCGGCGCCGGGCGAGCGCTTCGCCATAGACGACTTCGGTGCGCTCGGCGGTCCGCCCCATCGTGAATTCCCGCCGTGCCAGGGCCCGGCCCCCCCGCGCGACCCGGGCGCGGAACTCCGCGTCGCTGAGCATCTGATCGAGTGCGCGGGTCCAGGCGGCGGGATCGAGCGGCGGTACGAGCAAGCCGGTCTCCCCCGGGTGCACGAGCTCGGGATTCCCGCCCGCCGCCGACGCGATCACGGGCACGCCGAGGGACATCGCTTCGAGCAGCGCCTGCGACAGCCCCTCGATGCGCGACGGCAGCGCCGCCACCGTCGCGAGCCGGTAGAACGCCAACGGACGCTCCGTGAACGGCACGAAGACCACGCGATGGCGGGGAGGAACGGCCGCCTGCGCCGCGAGCAGCTCGCGGTCCGGCCGGATGCCGACGAGTGCTACCGTCACGGGCCACTCGAGCGCCGGAAGCGCGTGCAGCAGCACCTGCTGATCCTTGCGGCGCGCCACCACGACGACCACGGCTCGCCCGTCGCTGGTGCCGAGCGCAGCGCGCGCCGCCGCCACCTCCGGCCCCGCGGGCTCCGCGTCCACCCGCGCGAGGTCAATGCCGTTCGGCACAATGCGCAGCCGGCTCCGGGGATGCCCGCGGCGGCGCAGCGCGCTCGCCACGGCGGCGCTCACCGCGATGGTGCGGTCGGCCGTCAGCCCGACCGCCACCAGCTCGGGCGGCGACGTGAGCGGCATCGTGCGCCGGGTGACGACGAGCGGCTGGGGGAGCCGGCCGCGCCACCGCAACCAGGTCAGCGCGCGACGATCGCCGGTCGCGTGACTGTTGACGACGTCAACGCGGCGGTCCGCGATCAGAGCTGCGAGCGCATCCGCGAGCGCCCGCAGCCGCCGAAAGTCGAGCGGCACATGCTCGAGGAGCGGCCCCTCATCGGCGACCATGCGCGCGAGCAACGTGCCGGCGGGGCAACCGACGAGCACGCGGTGCCCGCGGCGCGCCAGCTCGCGGCTCAGGCTGAAGATGGACTGCGTCGAGCCCGCGCCTTCGCCTTGATGCGTGAGTTGCAGCGTGGTGAACCGCGGAGGCCCCCCCGTCATGTCCCGAAGCTAGTTATACTGGGACGACGATGCACGTCGCAGTCGCCTCCCACCACCGGCTGCCGGTCCAAGGCTATGGCGGCCCCCAGCGCGTCGTCGTCGCGCTGGTGCGCGGGCTCGCGGCGCTCGGCCATCGCGTGACGCTGCTCGCGCAGCCGGGCACGCGGGTCCCCGAAGCGGCCAAAGTCGTCGAAGTACCACCCCGCACGCTGAAGAACGCGGGCGCGGACCTGACGCCGTTCGTCCCCGCGGGCGCCGAGATCCTGCACGGCCACTTTCCTCTGAAGCAGGGGCCGAAGGGCACGCCCTTCGTGCAGACGCTGCACGGCAACTGGAAGCCCGGCACCGCGCTCCCGCCCAACACGATCTTCCTCTCCCACGACCATGCCCGCCGCCATGGGAGCGGAGCGTTCGTGTACAACGGCCTCGATCCCGCCGAGTACATCTTCCGGCGGCGCAAGGAGCAGTGGGATCTGTTTCTCGGCCGGCTGCATAGCGACCGCGGATACCACTGGGCGGTGGAAGCCGCCCAGCGCACCGGACGGCGGCTGATCGTCGCGGGCGGCTGGCGCCCCAGCTTTACGGGGTCCATCAAGTACGTGGGCGAAGTGGACGGCAAGCGCAAGGCGGTACTGCTCGCCCGGGCCCGTTGCCTCTGGATGCCCGCGCAGTGGGACGAGCCGTTCGGGCTGCCGACGATCGAAGCGCTGTTCTCGGGGACGCCCGTGCTGGGGACCCGGCGCGGGGCGCTGCCCGAGATCCTCTCGCCGGCCGTGGGCGCCGTGTGCGCCACGCTCGAAGAGATGCTGGCGGCGGCGGAGACCATCGCGACGCGCGATCCCCTGGCATGCCGCGCGCGCGCCGAGCGGTATTTCACGCACCTGCAGATGGCCGAGAGCTACGTGCGGATGTATCAAGGCGTGTTGGCGACCGGTACGCTGCCCGCCGGACGGCCCGCCGCCGACTAGATGCACGTCGTCCAATTCCAGCATACGCGTGTGCCCGTCGCGAAGTACGGCGGCGCCCAGCGGATCGTGGTGTGGCTGAGCCAGGCGCTCGTCGAGCTGGGACATGACGTGACGCTGTTGGCCGGTCACGGCAGCCGCGTGCCCGGCGTACGGGTCGTCGAGGTGGATGCGACAGAAGTCCGCAGGCCGGGCTTCGACGTGCACCGCTACGTGGATCGCCCCGTGGATGTGATGCATTATCACAGCCCCGTGGACCATCCGCCGCAGGTGCCCTACGTGGCGACGCTGCACGGCAACATGGGCGTGGGACGGACGGCGCCGCCCCACGTCATCTGCGTGAGCGAGAATCACGCCCGCCGCCACGGGACGGAGACCTACGTCTACAACGGCGTGCGGCTGGACGAGTACGAGTTCCGCCCCGCGAAGTCCGACTTCGATCTTTTCATGGCGCGGCTGCATTCCGCGAAGGGATGGCGAGTCGCGGTCGCGGCGGCCAAGGCGGAGCGGTTCCGGCTCGTCGTGGCCGGCGGCTGGCGGCCGAGCTTCTCGCGGTGGGTGCGGTTCGTAGGCGAGGTGGGCGGCGCTCAGAAGCGCGATCTGCTCGCGGGGGCCCGGTGTCTGTGGATGCCCGTGCAGTGGGACGATCCCTGCCCGGTCAACGTGCTCGAGGCGTTGGCGAGCGGCACGCCCGTGATCGCGACGCCGCGCGGATCGCTCCCCGAGCTGGTGGGACCGGACGGCGGCGCCATCGGCGCCAGCTTCGAAGAGCTGATCGCGCTGCGGCGCCGCTTCGCCGATTTCGATCCCAACGCCTGCCGCCGCCGCGCGGAGCGCTGCTTCTCTCATCTGCGGATGGCGCGCGACTACGTGCGGATGTACGAGCACCTGCTGGCGCACGGGCGGCTGGCCGCGGGCCGGCCGGCGAACGCCACCGCGTGAGCTACACGACCTCGTAGTTCCGGAACTCGAAGACGCGGGCGCCCGTGAGGCGCTCGATCCAGTCCGACACGTAGAACCGGACGTGCTCCGGCTTGAACCGGACAGGGCCGATCACGCGCTCGGGATCGTGCGCGCGCGCCGCGATCCAGTCGCGCGCGGCCGCGGGATGGGTGCCGGTGAACGGGCGCAGCAGCGGAATCCATTCGAGATGGTTGCGCCTCAGCTCCTGCTCGAGCCGCTCCTTCCCCCAGGGGTAGATCGTCTTGGAGATCTCGAGCTTCTCCTTGATCGCCTTGGCGGGCCGCGCCCAGCCGTAGTGGAACATCTCGGCGTCGGTGGGGCGCGCGCGGATCTTCCGGTAGTCCGGCCCGACCCGAAACCCCTGCGCGCCCTGATAGGGCCGGATGTCGCGCCCCAGGCGGATGCAGCGGACCTCGCGGCGGTACCAGCGGCGGCTCGTCGCGACGTGATCGAACCCGCCGTAGAAATGGAGGTACTTCACCAGCAACCCCTCCACCCGCTGGTCGCGGTCCCACTCGGCGATCCGTTCCCTGAGGATTTGCGCGCCGCGCTCGTGCAGCACTTCATCGGCCTGGATGTAAATTCCCCATGAGCCGGCGCACGCGTCCATCGCGCGCTGCGTCTCGATCGAGAGCATGGTGTTTTTCTTGGTGAAGTCCCACTCGGTGTCGAGGATGCGGACGCGCGGGTCGCCGATGGAGGCGACGAGGTCCCGCGTGTCGTCCTCCGATTTCCCCACGTTGACCACGACTTCGTCGCACACGTCCAGCACCGATCGGATCGCGGGGACGATCGGGAAGTCGAGCTTGACGGCGTTGCGGACGAGGGTGAAGCCAGACAGCACGTCAGGTCCGGAATTGCAGGTTGTACAAGCGGCGGTACAGGCCATCCGACGCGAGCAGATCGTCGTGGCTGCCGCGCTCCACGATGCGCCCTTCCGCCAGCACGACGATGAAATCGGCGTGCTGCACGGTCGCGAGGCGGTGGGCGATCACGAACACGGTGCGATGCGCCATGAGGCGCTCGATCGCCTCCTGCACGAGCCGCTCCGACTCCGTATCCAGGGCGCTGGTCGCCTCGTCGAGGATCAGGATCGGCGGATCGCGCAGCAGCGCGCGCGCGATAGCGATGCGCTGCCGCTGACCGCCGGAGAGCCGCGTTCCTCGCTCGCCGAGCAGCGTGTTGTAGCCTTCGGGAAGCCGCAGGATGAATTCGTCGGCATTCGCCGCGCGCGCCGCGGCGCGCACCTGCTCCAGCGTGAAGTCGGTCCGGCCGTACGCGATGTTCGCGAGGACAGTATCGTTCAGGAGCACCGTCTCCTGCGACACGATGCCCATCAGCCGCCGGAGCGACTTCCGCGTGTAGCGCGTGAGCGGGACACCGTCCATCAGGATCTCGCCGCGCGTGGGCTCGTAGAAGCGCGGCAACAGATCCACGAGCGTGGTCTTCCCCGCCCCCGACGGCCCCACGATCGCCACCACCTGCCCGCGCCGCACCTCCAGGTCCACGTCCCGCAGCACCGCCTCCGAGGGCTCGTACTCGAACGACACGCCGCAGAACTCGATGCGCTCGGCGAACGCCGCATCGGTTTCGCCCGGACGGTCGCCCTCGGCCGCGGGCAGGTCGAGGACCTCGAACACCCGCTCCGCCGACGCGACGGCGGCGGCCATGATCGCCGGATAGTTCGCCACCGACTTGATGGGCGACATGAGGCGCAGGCTGACGGCGAGGAAGGTGATCAGCACCGCGGGGTCGAGCGTCCGTGCCTCGCCCAGAGCGAGGCGCGTCCCGACCACGAGGATCAGCACCATCATCACGCCGCCGAATACTTCGCTCACCGGGCTCGTGAGGCTGGAGAACCGCTGGGCGCGAAGCACCCGCTTGCGGTAGCGCTCGGCTAGCTCGCGGAACCGCTCCAGCTCGAATGCTTCGGCCACGTAGGCGCGCACCAGCTTCACCGACGCGAGCATCTCCCCCACGTGGCTCGTCACCTCGCCGCGCTCCGCCGCGAGCTCGCGCGAGCGCCGCCGCAGCCGGTTGATCATCGGCCGGATGATGAGCACGAGCACGGGGGTGAGGAGCAGCGACAGCAGCGTGAGCCGCACCGACAGGCCGAACAGAATCACGACGTACACGATGATGACGACCGTGTTCTGGAGCAGCGATGCGAGGGCCGCGCTCACGGCGGTCTTCACTTGATCGGTATCGCTGATGATGCGGGCGACGAGCTGGCCGGCGCGCGTGCGCTGGAAATAGCCCAACGGCAGCGTCTGCAGGTGCCGGAACAGCCGGACGCGCAGGTCGCGGACGACGCCCTCCTGGATCGCCACGCTGCCGAGCGATGCGAGGTAGCCCATGAGGTTCTTGAGCAGCAGCGCGACCAACAGGACGATGACGACGTTGCGCAGGGCAATCTGCGGCGCGCCCGCGTGCAGGAACGGTCCGGCGATCTTGTTGAGGATGGATTCCACCTGCGAGCCGCCTTCCACGGGCAAGGCGGCATTGCCGAACAGCGTGCGGAGGAACGGGATCAGCAGCACGAAGGTGAAGCCATCCAGCACCGACGCCAGCACCGTGGCCACGATGGTGGCCGCGAACAGCGGCGTGTAGGGGCGCAGCAGCGACAGCAGCCTGGCCCCGCCGCCTCCCCTTCGTCCCATCAGCGAGACGTCCGCGGCGTCAGCAGCGCCACGGGCAGGATCATCTCCTCCGGGGTCGCGCCGCCGTGCAGGAACGAGCCGCGATACCGGGCCTGGTACTCGCGCAGCTTGGTCGGATACACGAAGAACCGGTCGCCGGTGGCGACGAGCAGCCGCACGCCGAGGCCCTTCGCCGGCAGCCCGAACGTCTTGAGGTCTTCGACCAAGAGGGCGGCTTCCGGGTCCTCGGCTCGCAGGTCCTCGCCGAACTTGTAGCGGAGGTTGGCGGTAGCGTCGCGTTTGGCGTACACCGTGGCCGGGGTCTGGCAGTGGATCGAGCCATGATCCGTCGTCAGGAGCACGGGAACCCGGCGCCGCTCCGCTTCTTCGAGCGCGGCGAGCACCGGGGAGCGCTCGAACCATGTCCGCGTGAGACCGCGCAGCGCGTCCGCGTCGCGGGCGACTTCATAGAGGATGGCGTTCTCCGAGCGGCCGTGCGTGAGCTGGTCGATGAAGTTGAACACCAGCGCCGTGACACCCGGCTGCGCGAGGTGCGCCGGAAGGCGGCGCAGCAGGTCCGCGCCGTCGGCCGCGGTGAAGAGCTTCTCGTAGCGCACGGGCACGCTCTCGCCCACCAGCTCGCGGAGCTGCTCCGTGAGCAGCTCGGGCTCGTGCGCGTTGAGACTTTCGTCGTCGGTGGGCGCGCCCCACCACTCGGGATGGCGGGCCGCGATCTCCATCGGAAACAGGCCGCTGAAAATCGCATTGCGCGCGAACGGCGTCGCCGTGGGCAGAATGCTGTAGTAATGCGACTCCTCGACGTCGAAGAGCGGGGTGATCAGGTCGCGCAGGACTTCCCACTGGTCGAGCCGCAGGCAATCGATCACGATGAACAGCACCCGGCCGGTGCGCTTCAAGGCGGGAACGAGGAACTCGGCGCCCACGTCCACGGAGAGCGGCGGCCGGTCTCCCTCGGGTTCCGCGAGCCAGCGCGGGTATTGCTTCGCGATGAACGTCGCGAAGTCCTTGCGCAGGCTCTCTTGCAAGTTGCGCAGCGCTTCGGAAAGTCCCGGCTCGTCCGCCGCGGCGAGCCGCACCTCCCACCGCGCCAGCTCGGCGACCAGCTCGATCCATTCACGCCACGCGAGATTCGCGCCGCCCCCCGCGCCGCCCCGCCGGCTCTCGAGCTCGCGGAACCGCCCGACGAAATCGCGCGCCAGCCGCTGCTGGCGAATGCGGTCCCCTTCGAGAAGGCGCGTCACGACGGAGAGTATCTGACGCGGGTGCACCGGCTTCACGAGGTAGTCGTCTACTTCGACCCCGATCGCGTCGCGCAACAGCCCATCGTCTTCACTCTGGGTGACCATGACGACAGCCGTGGCGGGATCGATGGCGCGAATCTCGGGGATGAGATCCATGCCGCGGCGCCCGGGCATCTGCTCGTCCAGCAGGACGACGCTGTAGGGTTGACGCCGCAGCAGGGCGAGCGCGTCGTCGCCGTGCGCCGCTTGCGCCACGGCAAACCCCTGCTCCTCGAGGAAGCGCCGGTGCGCCGCGAGGCCTTCGACTTCATCGTCGATCCAGAGAATGCTCTTCGGACGCGGCATCCTGCGGAACAAGCTAGTCCCGCTGGCGAAGCCGGGCAACGCGCGACTACATTGGCCGCGTGTTGCGCATCCTGTGCGTCCGCTTCAGCTCCATCGGCGACGTCCTCCTCACCACTCCCCTCGTGCGGGCATTGAAACGCCGCCATCGCGACGCCGAGCTGGTCTTCGTCACGAAACGGTCCATGGCACCGCTGGTCGCCGATAATCCGCACCTCGACCAGGTCCTGGCGCTCGAGCCGGGCGAATCGATCACCGATCTCGCCCGGCGCGTCCGCGCGCTGCGGCCCACGCATGGCCTCGACCTGCACGGCAGCCTGCGCAGCGCGGCGCTGCGGCTGCTGGTGCGCTGCCGCTGGTCGGGCCACTCGAAGCGCAAGCTCGCCCGCACCACGCTCATCGCGACGAAGATCGATCTATACGGCAAACACGTGCCGGTGGCGGAACGCTACTTCGAAGCGGCGCGAGGAGGGGGGGCGGACCTCGACGTGCACCCGGACGGAGGGCCGCCGGAGTTCTTCCTTTCCGCCGCCGCGCGGGAGCGCGCGGGCCGCTGGCTCGCGGAGCGGGGACTCGACGCGCAACCGCTCGCGGCGCTCGCGCCCGGCGCGGCGCACGCCACGAAGCGCTGGCCCATCGCCCACTGGCAGGCGCTCGCCGAGCGGCTGCAGCGAGCGGGTTACGGACTCGTGGCAGTCGGCGGGCCCGAGGATCGCGACCTGGCCGGCCGGCTCGGCTCCAACGTCGCGAGCGCGGCGGGAGCGTTCACGTTGCAGGAGACCGGGGCGTGCCTCGCGCGCGCGGCCGTGCTCGTCTCCGGCGACACCGGCGTCATGCACATGGCCACCGGCGTCGGCACGCCGGTCGTGGCGCTGTTCGGGCCGACCGTCGAGGCGTTCGGGTTCTTCCCGTACACGAAGCGGGCGGCGGTGCTCGAGCGCGAGCTCGGCTGCCGGCCCTGCTCGGCGATGGGGACCGAGCGGTGTCCGTTGGGGCATCATCGCTGCATGGAAGACCTGCTTCCCGACCAGGTGGCCGCCGCCGTGGCGCGACTCGTCGCATGATCGACGGCATGCAGGTGACGACCCCCGCTGAGGAGCGGATCGTCACGCTCATTGCGGCGGCGGCGCGCGGTCCGAAGCGCGAGGGGTTGTTCGCGCTGTGGCTCGTCGTGCGCGCCGCTGAGGCGCTGTTACCGCCCGCGCCAGTGAGCTCCAAGAATCACCGCCGCCGGCTGCAGGCGCTCGAGACCCGGCTCGGGAGCCTGGCGCTCCCCGCGCCCCTGAAGCGGGCGCTGGCTGCCGCGCGGCAGCACCTGGAGACCGCGACGCCCCGCGCCGCGGCGTTGGTCCTCAGTCAGCTCACGGCGCCGGCCCGCGACGTGCTCGGCCCTGAGGCCGCAGACGCAGTGACTGTTGCCGCCCGCGCGGCCAAACTGCATCTATAGAGGATGCCTCCCGCGCGCCGCCTCGAGAAACGTCCCTCGCTCGATTCCCTCGTCGAGCGCGTGGACGCGCAGCGGCCGGGAGAGATCACGGGCGACACCGTGCCCAGCGGGTTTGCCTCGGTGGACAAGGTGCTGGGCGGGGGATTCCGGCGCCGCGATCTGATCCTGTTAGGGGGCGACATCGGCGCCGGGAAGTCGGCGCTCGCCCTGGGTATGGCGCTGCGCGTGGCCCAGCAGGGATTGGGCGTGGCGTTCCTGTCGGGGGAGATGGATGACGAGCGCCTGATGGAGCGCGCGCTCGCGATCGAGGGGCGAGTCGCGGTGGACGACCTGCGCGCCGCCAAATTGAGCGACCAGACGCGTGCCGGCATCGGCGGGGCCGCAGTGCGTCTCCGTGGTCTGCCGCTCACGATGCTCCCGCTGGCCGGCGAGGACTTCGACACGGTCTTCGAGCGGCTCGATCCGCTCCGCCAGATCGGGCTGGTCGTGGTGGACTACCTGCAGCTCGTACCGCCGCCGCGGGAAGGGGGGCGCGCCCGGGCGACGCAGGATGAGGAGACCGCGCTCGTCCTCCGGCACCTCAAGGCGCTGGCGCTCGCCCGTCAGGTCGCCCTGCTCGTCGTCGCCCAGCTGCCGCGCTTCCAGCCGGAGCGCGACGACCCGCGCCCCACGCTCGACGATTTCGGCGTGCTGGGCGCGCCCAAGCAGCATGCGGACGTCGTGCTGTCAATCTTCAGGGAGGAGATGTACAACCCGGGTGGGGGCGTAGATGGCGCGACGGAGCTGCTGGTCGCGAAGAATCGCAATGGCCCGACCGGTTTTGTGGATCTCTACTTCTATCGCCGCTGGATGCGCTTCGAAGACATGCTGGACCCGGACCGCTAGGGGCGGACGCCCGCCGAATCCTTCCGGGTCGAATCGGGGGGGGGGGGAATGATGGCTCCCACCAGCGTGTAGGTCGTGCCGGGACCCCCGGTGTTGGGCGTCAGGGTGATCCAAACCGGGCGCCCTTCTTTTTCCACGTACAGCGTCACCCGGCCTTGCCGTGTCTGTTCGCTCTTCACCTGCCAGCCGTTCAGTTTCAGCGCCTGGCGATACCAGGCGAGGATCTCCGACACCGGCGCCGGCGACGTGAGAATCATTTCGCCGGCGTCTTCGCCGGCGGAAACCCGCACCAGGGTCGATTGGGGGTAGGCGAGCATCCCCTGGAGAGCACGCGAGGTGAGCTCCCGTGCCCGTGCGCCTTCGTCCGGCCGGTTGCAACCGGCCGCGACCAGGGCGACGCCGAGAAGGAAGGAAAGCGGACGCGACATAGGCCGCGAATCCTAGCTGTGGCGCGGCGCGCAGGTCAAGCTGTAAGTTGCAGGCGGAGGCGCCATGGCCGGCCACAGCAAATGGAAGCAGATCAAGCGCAAGAAGGCGGTCACCGACCAGCGGCGTGGTGCCACGTTTACCCGTCTCATCCGAGAAATCACGATTGCCGCAAAGCAGGGGGGCGGGGACCCCGCCGGCAACGCGCGCCTGCGAACCGCCATTGACGCGGCCAAAGCCGAGAACATGCCGGGCGACAACATCGAACGCGCCATCAAGAAGGGCACCGGCGAGCTGGAAGGCGTCACCTACGAGGAAGTCACGTACGAGGGCTACGGCCCCGGGGGCGCAGCGATCCTGGCGAACGCGATCACCGATAACGCGAACCGCACGGTGGCCGAGATCCGCAACGTCTTCACCCGTCACGGGGGCAACCTGGGCGCCACCAACTCGGTGGCCTGGATGTTCGACCGGCGGGGCCAGATCATCGTAGACGCGAAAGCGAGCGAAGACGCGACCATGGAGGCGGCGCTCGATTCCGGAGCCGACGACATGGTGCGTGATGGCGACGTCTTCATCATCACCACTCCCCCCGCCCAGCTGCACGCGGTGCAGGAAGCGCTCAAGACCCGGAAGCTGCCGGTGCAGAGCGTCGAAATTGCCATGATTCCCAGGAGCACGGTGAAGGTCGAGGGGGGCGACGCGAAGAAGCTGTTGCAGCTCGTCGAAGGTCTCGAGGAGATGGACGACGTCTCCAAGGTGTTCTCGAACTTCGACATCGACGCCGAGGCGATGGCGGCGGTGACGGGATGACGTGAGGGTCCTGGGCGTCGACCCCGGCACGGCGATCACCGGCTACGGCGTGATCGAAACCGGGAACGGCACCCCGGGGATGGGGCGACTCATCGAATGCGGTGTCTTTCGCTTCGGCCGCCATGACTCGCTGCCCCACCGCCTTGCCGAGCTACACGCCGCGATCGCCAAGCTCATCCGACGTCACCAACCGTCCGTGCTTGCCTTGGAAAACGCTTTCTATCATAAGAACGTCCGCACGACGCTCGTGCTGGGACACGCCCGGGGGGTCGTGCTGCTCGCGGCCCAGCAGAACGGCCTCGACATCGCCGAGTACCCACCCGCCACCGTCAAGAAGACGGTCGTCGGGGTGGGCGGCGCGCAGAAGAGCCAAGTCGCGGCCATGGTCGCCCGGCTGCTGCGGCTCAAGCGCGCGCCGACCCCCGCCGACGCCGCCGATGGCGTCGCCGTGGCGCTCACCTTCATTCTGCGTTCCCCGCCGTTAGTTCTTAAAAACGGGCGTGGTCAGGGGGTGCGGCGGGCATGATCGCGCACGTGCGGGGGCGGCTGGCGGCCAAGTCGGCCGACCGCGTCGTCATCGAGACCGCCGGGGGTGTCGGCTACGAGATCATGGTGCCGCTCGGCGTCATGGAACGGCTGCCGCCCTCGGGCGCGGACGTCACGCTGGCCACCGAGCTCGTGGTGCGCGAAGACGGCTGGGCGCTGTACGGGTTCCTCGACGAAGCGGAGCGGCGCTTCTTTCAGCGAATCACCACCGTGAGCGGCGTGGGTCCCAAGATCGGCGTCGCCTTGATGTCCGCCCTGGGCGTCGAGCGAGGCGCGCGGGCCGTGCGCGAGAAGAACATCGCGCTGCTGTCATCGGTGAGCGGCATCGGCAAGAAGACGGCCGAGCGGCTCGCCCTCGAGCTGAGCGACAAGGTCGAGGAATTCACGGAAGCCGCCGGGCAGCCGGCGCCCGAGCCGCTGGGCGGCGGCGCGGGCGCGGCGCTCAAGGCGCTCGAGCGGCTGGGCTATAGCGCCGTAGAGGCCGACCGCGCGCTCCGCCAGGCGCTGGCCGGCAACGGGGGCGGTGACCTGACCGGAGAGACCGAAGCATTGGTGCGCCGCGCGCTGCAAATCCTCACAACCAGGTGATGCCCGAACGATGACCGCCGCCTTCGCAGCAGTCACCGCCGAATGGATCTGCACGCGCTGCGGCTCGACCAACCGGCGGCTCGTGCCCGCGGGCGCCACGCAGGCGGAGGACGTGTGCCTCACCTGCCACACGCCTCACATCATCGAAGCCGATGCGCGTCCGGTGCGCTGGCGCGCGCGTCCCAGGGGCAGACGATCGGATACATGGCTCGCGCCGAGATAACCACTCCCGAAGCGCTCGAGAACGAGCGCCTGACCGACGCGGCGCTGCGCCCGTCGCGCCTGGATGAATTCGTCGGGCAGGCGAAGGTCAAGGAATCGCTCCAGATCGCCATTGATGCGGCGAAGCAACGCAAGGAGCCGCTCGACCACGCGCTGTTCTTCGGTCCTCCCGGACTCGGCAAGACGACGCTCGCGCTGCTGATGGCGAAAGAGCTGGGCGTGGATATCCGGACGACATCCGGCCCAGTGCTGGAGCGCCCGGGCGATCTCGTGGGCATGCTCACATCGCTGAAGTCGGGCGACATCCTGTTCATCGACGAAGTGCACCGCCTGCGGCCGGCGCTGGAGGAGTTTCTCTATCCCGCGATGGAAGAATTCCGCGTGGATGTGCGCATCGCCGACGGGCCCCACGCCCAGACGATCCCGATGCAGCTCGAGCGCTTCACGCTGATCGGGGCGACGACCCGATTCGGCCTGCTCACGCCGCCGCTGCGCGCACGGTTTGGATTGGTCGAGCGGCTCCACTACTACCCGCCCGACGATCTGGTCCAGATCATCACGCGGTCGGCCGGGATTTTGGGCATCCCGGCGGACGCTGCCGGCATCGTCGAGATCGCGCGCCGCAGCCGCGGCACGCCGCGCGTCGCGAATCGGCTCTTGAAGCGCGTGCGCGATTACGCGCAGGTCCGCGCGGGGGGAAAGATCACCGCGCCCGTGGCGGGCGAGGCGCTGAAGCGCCTCGACGTGGACGAATTCGGGCTCGACGACATGGATGCCCGCATCTTGAAGGCGATCATCGAGATGTTCGAGGGCGGTCCCGTCGGCCTGCAGACGGTCGCCGCCGCCGTCGGCGAAGACCCGGGCACGCTCGAGGAAGTGTACGAGCCGTTCCTGATGCAGCAGGGCTTCCTGGCGCGCACGCCGCGCGGCCGCTGCGCCACCCCCGCGGCATACCGGCATTTCGGCTTCGTGCCGCCGAAGAGCGCGGAGCAGGCGAGCATCTTCGAGACTTGACCTACCGCACGTCCGATTTCGACTACGATCTTCCATCAGGACAGATCGCCCAACATCCGCTCCCCGACCGTTCGGCCAGCCGTCTGCTGGTGCTCGAGCGCGCCACGGGCGCGATCCGGCACCGCCACTTCACCGACATCGTCGAGCTGATCCCGCCGAGTGACGTCCTGGTGCTCAATGCGTCGCGGGTGATTCCCGCGCGGCTCCACGGAACGCGGGAGGCGGGAGGCCCTGCCGAGATCCTGCTCGTGCGCGAGCGCGCGGATGGGACCTGGGTCGCCATGGGACACCCCGGCGGGAAGCTCAAGCCGGGCCGGCGCGTCGCATTCGGCGATGACAGCGCCGTGGAGATCGTCGAGGTGTTGGGGGGCGGGCTGAGACGCGTGCGGTTCATCGGTCCGCTTGCCGCCCGCGCCGCGCTCGCCAAGTATGGCGCGGTGCCGCTGCCTCCCTACATCCGCCGTGCTCCAACCGCCGCCGACCGCGAGCGATACCAGACGGTGTACGCCGAGCACGACGGCAGCGTCGCGGCGCCGACGGCGGGACTGCACTTCACACCGGAGCTGCTCGAGCGCGTTCGCAACCGCGGCGTCACGATCGCCCCGCTCGACCTCCACGTGGGCCCGGGCACGTTCAAGCCCGTCGAGACCGACGAGCTCAGCGTGCACGCGATGCATCCCGAGGCGTACCAGATTCCGGAGGCAACGGCGAGACTCGTCAACGACACGAAAGGCGTGGGAGGTGGGGTGTGGGGAGTGGGTACGACGACCGTGCGGGCGCTCGAGTCGGCTGCGGACACACGCGGCCAAGTGCGCCCCGGCGCCGGCGAGACGAGCCTCTTCATTCATCCACCCTACGAATTCAAGATCGTGGATCGGTTGTTGACGAACTTCCACCTGCCCCGCTCCACGCTGCTCATGCTCGTGTGCGCATTCGGCGGCTACGAGCAGGTGATGGCGGCGTATCGGGAGGCGGTGAAGGAAGGGTACCGGTTCTATTCTTATGGCGACGCCATGGCGATCGCCTAATGTTCGAGTTCAAGATTGATGCGACCTCCGGCACCGCACGCGCCGGCACCCTCACCCTACCTCACGGCACGGTAGAGACACCGCTATTCATGCCCGTGGGCACACAGGGCACGGTGCGCACACTCTCCCCCGCGGACCTGCGAGGCGTGGGCGCGAGCGTGATTCTCGCGAACACCTACCACCTCCACGTGCGCCCCGGCGAAGACGTCGTCGCGAAGCTCGGCGGCCTGCACAGGTTCATGGGGTGGGACCGCCCACTGCTGACGGATTCGGGCGGGTTTCAGGTGTTCTCGCTGGAGGGATTCCGACGGGTGAGCGACGAGGGCGTCGAGTTCCAGAGCCACGTGGACGGGGGCCGCCGCCTCCTCACGCCCGAGCGCGCCGTCGAGATCCAAGCGACCCTCGGCGCCGACATCGCGATGGCGTTCGACCATGTCGCTCCGGGAGGCGCCGACGAGGCCACGTCTCGCGACGCGCTCGAACGGACCCTGCGCTGGCTGCAGCGATCGAAGCAGAAGCACGACGAGCTCGGCCGTCAGGGCGACGGGCCGTCCGCCCGTCAGACCTTATGGCCGATCCTCCAGGGCGGTATCCATGGAGCACTGCGAACGGAAGCACTCCAGCGCATCCTGAACCTGGGAGAGTGGACCGGGCTCGCCATCGGCGGTCTATCGGTCGGCGAACCGAAGCCCCGGACGTACGAGATGCTGGAGCTGCTCGGGCCGCGGCTGCCGGCCCCGCTTCCCCGTTATCTTATGGGCGTCGGGTTTCCGGAGGACCTGGTCGCCGCGGTGGAGCGGGGCGTGGATCTGTTCGACTGTGTGGCGCCCACGCGCAATGGCCGCAATGGCACAGCCTTCACGCCCGAGGGGACGCTGAACATCCAAAACGCCGCGTTCCGCACCGACGAGCGTTCGTTGGATCCGACCTGCGACTGCGAGACCTGCACGACGTACTCGCGCGGCTACCTGCGGCACCTGTTCGCCGCGGGCGAGTTGCTGGGACTCCGGCTGTTGTCGCTGCACAATGTTCGATACCTGATCCGGCTCGCCGCAGAGATGCGCGCGGCCATCCGGCAGGGGGGAGACGCATTCGCCGCGTGGGCGGACGATTGGCGCCGCCGCTACCATCAACCGGGAAACGCATGACGACCACCGCATCGCTGTTCTTGCTGCTGTTCACCCCCTCGGGCCAGGGCGGTCCCGGGATGGGCGCTTTCGTGATCCAGATCGCCCTGTTCATCGGGATCTTCTATTTCCTCCTGATCCGGCCGCAGCGCCGCCAACAGCAGCAGCACAAGCAGCTGCTCGCGTCGCTGCAGCGGGGCGACCAGGTCGTCACCTCGAGCGGCATCGTGGGCGAGGTCGTGCACATCAAGGACGACCAGATCACCGTGCGCAGCGGCGAATCGAAGTTCGTGATGCTGCGGAGCGGCATCGCCAGCATCACCAACCGCACGGCCCCCCCCCCCCGTCGAGGCGAAGCCGGCGTGACGGTTCGCATGCTCCACCTGCTCGGCTCGCCCGTACTGCGCCAGAAGGCAGCGCCCGTCGCCCGCGTAGACGACGACGTGCGGCGGCTGGTGGACGATTTGTTCGAGACGATGCGCGCCGCCCGCGGCGTCGGGCTCGCGGCGAATCAGATCGGCGTGGCGCGCCGGGTGGCGGTGGTGGATATCGGCGACGACGACCCGCCGCCGCTCGTGCTCATCAACCCAGTGATCGTGGAGCGGGGGGAGGAATCCGAGATTGCGGAAGAGGGGTGTCTGTCCATCCCGGACATTTTCGGCGACGTGAAGCGGCAGGCGCGCGTCGTCGTAGAAGCGCTGGACCGGGACGGCAAGCCGGTGCGGGCGGTGGCCGAAGGCTACAAGGCGCGCGCCATCCAGCACGAGATCGACCACCTGGACGGCATCATGTTTCTTGACCACCTGAGCGCGGTCAAGCGCGGCTTGCTGCTCGCCAAATGGAAGAAGGCGCGCAAAGGCCAGTCGGGATACCTCAAGGAAGTCACGCCGGAGCCGGCAGGCGAGCTGTAAGTGCGCGTCGTCTTCTTTGGTACGCCCGAATTCGCCGTTCCCTCCCTCCGCGCGCTGGTCGGCGAAGGCTTCGACGTAGTCGCGGTCGTGACGCAACCCGACGCGGCCCAGGGCCGTTCCCGCTCGCGCCTCGTGCCGCCTCCCGTGAAGGTCGTCGCCGAAGCGGAAGACCTGCCCGTCTTCCAGCCGGAGACGCCGACGGACGGCGCCTTCCTGCTGCGCCTCCGCGACCTCAAGCCCGACATCGGCGTCGTCGTCGCCTACGGGCACATCCTGAGGCCCGAGCTGCTCGAGCTGCCGCCGCGCGGCATGCTGAACGTGCACCCGTCGCTGTTGCCGGGCCTCCGCGGCGCGGCGCCGGTCGAATGGGCGATCATCCGCGGGTTCGAGACCACGGGCGTCACGATCATGAAGATGGATGCGGGCATGGACTCGGGTCCCATCCTCCACCAGATCCCGCACCGCATCAATGCCGAGGTGACGGGCGGCGACCTCGCCGCGCATCTCGCCGAGATGGGCGCGCAGGCGCTCATCGAAACGCTGGCCATGCTGGAGCAGAGCGATCCGCCGCCGCAGCCGGTGCCGCAGAACGAGAGCCGGGCCACGTTCGCGCCCAAGCTCACGCGCGAGCTGGCACGGATTAATTGGGCCAAAGACGCCACCACGATCGGGCGCCTGGTGCGCGGGCTCGATCCGCGGCCCGGCGCTTGGACGGAGCTGGACGGCGTCGAGGTGAAGCTATTCAGTCCCCGGGTGATGGCACCGCCTTTCCCCGGCACCGGCGCGCCGGGCGACCTGCTCTCGGCCGATGGCTCACTCGTCATCGCCGCCGGCCCGTTCAAGGATGCTGGAGGCGGAGCGGTCGAGTTCTTCGAAGTGCAGCCCGCCGGTAAGGCGCGGATGTCCGCGGACGACTGGCTGCGCGGCGCCCGATTGGCTCCCGGCGCCCGGTTCACGTGAGAGCGCCGCTGCCGTGGCTGCACGCGATCACCGACGAACGCATCGCACGGCGCGCGGATCTGGATGCGGTCGCTCGAGGGCTCGCCGAGGGTGGAGGCAGCGATCTCGCGATGCATGCGCGGGGGCGCGCCTTGACGGGGCTGGAGCATTACGATCTTTCGTTCCGTCTTTCCGCCTTTCCGTCGTTCCTGTTCGTCAACGACCGCCTCGACATCGCGCTCGCCGTCCCCGCGGCGGGTGTCCAGCTCGGCCACGGCAGCCTGCCCGTCAGCGCGGCGCGCGCGCTCAATCCCCGGTGGTGGATCGGCAAGTCGGTGCACGACTTGCCGGAGGCCGAAGCCGCAAGGGCCGACGGGGCCGACTATCTTGTTGTAGGGCCGGTGTACGCGAGTGCCACACACCCGGATCGCCCGCCCCTCGGCCTCGAGCGGCTGAGCGAAATCGCGGCGGTCGGGTTGCCGGTCATCGCGATCGGCGGCATCACGCCGGGCCGGGCGCGGGAAGTGAAGAGGGCCGGCGCCTACGGCGCGGCGGCGATTCGCGCCCTGTGGGATGCCGCGGACCCTGTGGAGGCGGCCCGCGAGATGCTGGAGGAGCTGCAATGAACGACACAATCGACGTCGTCATCAACGGAGAGCGCAAGCAAACTACCCCCGGCGCCACGCTGCTCGAGCTCCTCGCCGAGCTGGAGCTCGATCCGCGCACGGTGGTGGTCGAGCACAATCGCCGCATCGTGCGCAGGCCCGCGCTAGGCGACGTGACCGTGACCGCCGGCGACGCCATCGAGCTGGTGCACTTCGTGGGTGGGGGTTGAGATGAGCACCGCAGTGGAGATGCTGCGCGATACGCCGCTGGCCATCGGCGGGCACACGTTCCAGTCCCGATTGATGGTCGGCACCGGGAAGTATCCGGACATGGAGACAATGGCGCGCGCCATCGAGGCCTCCGGGGCCGAGGTGGTCACCGTGGCGGTGCGCCGAGTGAACCTCGATCGCTCCAAGGAATCGAGCGTCCTCCATTTCCTCGACCCCAAGCGCTTCTTTTTGCTCGCGAACACGGCGGGGTGCTACACGGCGGCGGACGCCGTGCGCTACGCCCGTCTTGCGCGTGAAGCCGGATTCAACGACTTCGTGAAGCTCGAAGTCATCGGCGACGAGGAAACGCTGCTTCCCGACGTCCAGGGATTGCTCGAAGCGGCCAAGATTCTCGTGCAAGAGGGGTCCAAGGTCCTCGCCTACACCAACGAAGACCTGGTGACGGCGCTGCGCCTCGAAGACGCCGGCTGCGCCGCGGTGATGCCGCTCGCATCGCCCATCGGGAGCGGGCTCGGACTGCTCAATCCGTTCAGCGTGCGCACGATCAAGCGCCGCCTGCACGTGCCGGTCATCGTGGATGCGGGCGTCGGGACGGCCTCGGACGCGTGCCTCACGATGGAACAGGGCGTCGATGGAATCCTGATGAATACGGCGATCGCCGCGGCGCAGGACCCGGTGGCCATGGCGCAGGCGATGCGCCTGGCGACGATCGCGGGGCGCGCCGCCTTCCTGGCGGGCCGGATGCCGCGGCGTGAAGTCGCGATGCCGTCGTCCCCCACCGGGGGGATGCTGGATTAAGGAAGCGACGGGGGGGGCCGCGCGGCGGGCAGCACTCGAGATTCTCCGCGCGGTGCGTGCCGGAGCGCCGCTGGCAGACGCGCGCGACCGCCACCTCGCCGGGCTCGCGGAACGCGACCGTCGTCTCGCCTATGAGCTCTCGGCCGGCGTGCTGCGCCGTCAAAACGAGCTCGATCGCGCGCTCGACCTGGACCGCGCCGATCCCCGCCTCCACGACATCCTCCGCCTTGGCGCCTACCAGCTCCGCTGCCTCACGCGTGTACCCTCGCACGCGGCCGTCTCCACGACCGTCGACCTCGCGAGAGAAACGGTGGGCGAGGGGAGCACCGGTTACGTGAACTTTGTGCTTCGGAAACTGGGAGCAGGGAGCGGGGAGCAGGGAGCAGTAGAGACCCACCCCGAATGGCTCGTCGCTCGCTGGACGGCGCGCTTTGGTGCAGACGAGACTCGCGAGTTGCTTGCGTGGAACGATCGGCGACCGACGCTCACATTGCAGCCTGCGCGTTGGCGGTTGGACCGTCTTCGCGTAACGCTGAACGAACACGGTATCAGCACGACCGACGCACCGTATGGGTCGGGACTTCAGCTCACCCCTGCGCCCCGCTCCCGGCTCCCTGCTCCCAGAAGCCTTCCGGGCTTCGAGGAAGGCGGCTGGTTGGTCCAGGATCCGGCACATGCACTGATCTGTCGCTTCGCCGAGATCCCCACGGGCGGTCGAGTGTACGATGCCTGCGCCGCGCCCGGGGGCAAAGCCGTCGCGCTGGAGGCGGCGGGGGTGCGCGTCGTCGCCGGCGACGCCCGGTACGAACGGCTGGGGCGTCTGACGGACACCACCCGGCGCGCGGGAGTGGCAATTCGTTGCATGGCCGCCGATCTTGAGGCGGCGCCAATCCGGCCCGCGAGTATGGATGCGGTCCTCGTGGACGCACCCTGCACTGCCACAGGGACGATGCGGCGTCATCCGGACGCCCGCTGGCGGCTGACGCTGGGCGTGTTCGCCCGGATTGCCACGCGCCAAGCGCGGCTGATCGCCGCGGCGGCGCCGCTGGTGCGGCCGGGTGGACTGCTGATCTATGCGACGTGCTCGCTCGAGCCGGAGGAGAATACCGCGGTCGTGGAGGAGTTCCTGAGTAGGCATTCGGAGTTCAAGCGCGCGCCTCCTCCGGAGGGCGACGCCGTCCCGGTCGAGCTGCTGACCGCCGCGGGCGATTTCCTATCGCTGCCGCAGCGGCACGGGATCGACGGCGCGTATGCGGCCCGGCTGGTGCGGCGCGACTGATGCGAATCCGGCGCCACATCCCCACCTGGGAGGGGTTTGAGCTCGACCGGCGGCGCGCGGGTATCTGGGTGCTGACGGCGCTCGGAGCACTGATCGCTGGCTACCTCACGGCCTACCTCATTCTTTTCCCCGCGCCGATTCTGCCGGGCCACCAGGCCGTGCCGCGGGTGCTCGGGCTGACCGTGCCGGAAGCGCAAGCAGAGGTGCAGAAGGCGGAGCTGCAAGTCACCGACGGGGGCGCCGAGCCGCACCCCAGCGCGGCACAGGGCCTGGTGATCTGGCAGGATCCGCCGCCCGGCGTGATCGCGCCGGAAGGGACGAAGGTGACCCTGGTGTCGAGCGCCGGGCCCCCCAAGATTCCGGTGCCGGACGTGGCCGGTCTCGAGTCGGGACTCGCGCAATCGCTCGTGGCGGCGGCGGGGCTGGTCGTGAGCCAGGTGGAGTCGGTACAGGCCGCCGCGCCGCCCGGATTGGCGATGATGACGCGGCCGCCGGCCGGCACGGCGCTCGCGCCCGGCGCTGGGCTCACGGTCGTCGTGAGTCGCGGCGCCCCGACGATCGCAGTCCCCGATCTCCTCGGCATGGCGTCCGGCGATGCGCGGACCCGGCTGGAGCTGGAAGGCTTGCAGCTCGGCACCGTGACGCGACGGCGCACCGCGGAGGGATCGCCGGGCACGGTCGTCGGCCAGCGGCCGGCGGCGGGCACGCTCGCCTCCCCCGGCACCGTCGTGGACATCGTCGTAGCCAGGAGCCCGCAATGAGGCACGGCGAGCCGGGAGGCACCCGGATCGCGCCCAGCATTCTGTCGGCGGACCTGACCCGGCTCGCCGAGCAGGTCGCGCAAGTGATCGAGGGCGGGGCCGACTGGCTGCACGTGGACGTGATGGACGGCCGGTTCGTGCCGAATTTGACGTTCGGCGCGAACATGATCGCCGCGTTGCGAAAACTGACCGACAAGCCGATTGACGTGCACCTGATGGTGATGGAGCCCGAGCACTACATCGCATCGTTCGCCGAGGCGGGCGCGTCCGTCTTTACGTTCCATCCGGAGGCTACGATACACGTGCAGCGCCAGCTCGAGGTGGTGAAGCGGCACGGCATGCTCGCGGGGTTGGCGCTGAATCCCGGCACGCCGCTCGCGCATGCGGAAGAGGTCGTCCGCGACCTCGACCTGCTCCTCGTCATGACGGTGAATCCGGGATTCGGCGGACAAAGCTACCTTGAAGGATCGAATGAAAAGATCCAACGCGCCCGCGCGCTGCTCACGGCGCACGGCGCACGGTGTTTTTTGGAAGTGGACGGCGGTATCACCCGCCAGACGATCGCGGCGGCGCACCAGGCGGGCGCCGACACGTTCGTCACCGGTAACGCGGTTTTCGGCAGCACCGACCCTGGGCGCGAAGTCCAGGAGCTGCGCCGCCGCTGCATGGTGACCGTATGACGAATCGACAGCAATGGACTCTCATCGCCGGGATCGTGATGACCGCATTGTTCGGGGTCACGCTGGCGATCAAGCTCCGGCCGCAGCTCGCCCTGCTCGAGGTGGGCTCGACCGCTCCACAGTTCCACGCCACGGACCTCCGCACCGAAAAGCCCGTGACGCTCGACGACTATCGCGGCAAGGTGATCCTGCTCAACGTCTGGGCCACGTGGTGCGGACCGTGCCGGGTCGAGATGCCGTCTATGGAGCGCCTGCACAATCGGTTTGCCGGACAGGACTTTCGCGTGGTCGCGGTGAGCGTCGACCAGGAAGGGCCCGACGTGGTCACGGCGTTCGCCGACAGCCTGCGTCTCACGTTCGATATTCTCCACGACCAGAGCGGTGCTATTCAGGGCCGCTACCAAACGACCGGCGTGCCGGAGAGCTTCGTCATCGACCGCGACGGCGTGATTGTCAGGAAGATCATCGGGGCCGCCGATTGGGACGCGCCAGTGAATGAAGCGCTCATCCGGCGGCTTCTGGATGCGCGCTAACCTCCTGCAACTGCTGACCCGCAACTGGCCCATCAAGGGGGCGGCGCTGTTCCTGGCGCTGATGCTGTACGTCGCGGTGCAGCTGCAGCAGCCCGTGACCACGAGCTTCGATGTCACGCTCAACGTGCAGCTGCCGCCCGGCCGGGCGATGATGCACAAGCCGCCCAAAGTGCGCGTGCAGATTTCCGGCAAGGGCAGCCAGGTCCTGAAGCTGCGGTCGCTCGCCGGCAACATCACCCGCCGGGTGCCCGATACGCTGACGGCCTCCACCTTCGCGATCCGGCTGGACCCGACCGACGTCGAGCTGTCGCTTCCCAAGGGGGCCGACGTGCGCGTCATGGAGATCCGGCCCAGCGAGATCACCGTGGCGCTGGACAGCGTGGCACGCAAAGACGTCCGCATCGTATCGCTCGTGACCGTGGCCCCAGACTCGGGGCAGTTCCTGCGCGGCGGCCTGTCGGTATCTCCCACCATCGCCCGTTTGGTCGGCCCCGAGCAGAGTCTTGCGGGAATCGAATCGGTGACGACGGTTCCCACGGAAATCACCAACGTCTCGGGAGAGTTCACGCGCAACGTTCCCATCGACACGATGCCGCTCGGCATCGTGCGGCTTTCACCTAAGCTGGTCACCGTAACCGGCGACATGGGCGTGCTCGCCGAGCGGACGTTTACCGGCATTCCGGTCGAGACGGGCGCCGGAGCGATCACGAGCTTCATCGTGACTCCGCCCCGGGTCTCGGTGCAGGTGCGCGGTCCCGAAGAGCGGGTACGGGCGCTGACCCGCGACTCGCTCCGTGTGGTCGCCCATATCACCGGGGCGAGCGGCGGCAGCGCCCGGATCACCGTCGTCGCGCCGCGTGGCATCACGGCCCGCGCGACTCCCGATTCGGTCACCCTGCGGCGGCGCGCCCCCCCCCGGCCCCCCGCTCGTCGTGGCTGACGTCGTCCTGGGGATCGAGACGTCCTGCGACGAGACTTCGGCCGCGGTGCTGGTGGCAAGTGACAAGGGTGGGAAACCCGAGCTCGCGAGCCTCGTCATCCTGTCGCAGGATGTGCACAAGGTGTTCGGCGGCGTCGTCCCCGAGCTCGCCAGCCGGGCGCACCTCGCGGCGCTGCCGGCGGTCGTGGACCGCGCGCTCGCCGAGGCGGGCTTGGGGGGGGGCCTGTCCGCCGTGGACGCCGTCGCGGTCACGTCCGGTCCGGGCCTGGCAGGCGCCCTGCTCGTCGGCGTCGTGTACGCCAAGTCCCTCGCCTATGCCGGCGATCGCGCGCTCATCGGTGTGCACCACATGGAAGGCCACCTGTTCGCCCCCGCGGTCGAAGATGCCGAGATCGCGCCGCCGTTCGTCGCCCTGCTCGTGTCGGGTGGCCACACGCTGCTGCTCGACGTGCCCGCCTGGGGCCGCTACCGGTTGCTCGGGCAAACGCGCGATGACGCGGCCGGCGAGGCGTTCGACAAGGTGGCGAGCCTGCTTGGTCTCGGGTATCCGGGCGGGCCGGTAATCGAGCAGCTGGCGCAGAGCGGCGATCCCACGCGGTTCGCGTTTCCCCGCCCGATGCTCGCGGATGGCTTCGAGTTCTCCTTCTCCGGCCTCAAGACCGCCGTGCTGCACGCGGTGCGGGCGTCCGACGACCTGGAGCGCGACCGTCCCCATCTCGCGCGCGGCTTCCAGGACGCCGTCCTCGACGTGCTCGTGACCAAGCTGGAGCGCGCGCTGCGCGTGACCGGCTATCCCACCGCGGTGCTGGGCGGCGGCGTGGCGTGCAGTCGCGCGCTCTCAGCGCGGGCCGCGCAACAGCTCAAAGGGATCGCGCGCGTGGCCGTCGCGAGCCCGCGGCTCAATGCCGACAACGCGGCGATGATCGCGCGCGCCGGCTGGTACCGTCTGGGTCTGGGCGAGCGCAGTGACTGGACGCTCGACGCCCGCGCCGATCTCCCGTTGCCCGGCCTCGAACCCGCCGAGATCGTTACATGACCGTCTATCCTTTCGTGCTGCACCTCGGGCCCCTCGAGCTCACCGGCTACGGCCTGATGATGATGGTTGCATTCCTCATGGCGGGGTGGGCGATCCAGCTCGACTTGCGCCAGCGCGGCCTCGACGAGGACTACGCCGCGGACATCGTCATCGCCGGTGTGATCGGCGGGCTGGTGGGAGCCAAGTTCTGGTATGTGTTCCTCACCGGGGAATGGGACGCCCTGCTGCGCCGCGGCGGGTTCGTGTGGTATGGGGGATTCATCGGCGCGACGCTGGCGATCCTGCTGAACGGCTGGCGCCGGCGCGTGCCCGCGCGCTTCACGATGGAGATCTGCTCGGCGCCGCTCGCGCTCGGCTACGGGCTGGGACGGGTGGGATGCTTCCTCGTGAACGACGACTACGGCATTCCCTCGACTCTGCCGTGGGCGATGAAGTTTCCCGCGGGGCTGCCGTCCACCACAGTCGCGAATCTGCAAGCCATGGGCGTCGAGTTCCCGCCGGGCACCGACCCGATACAGGTCGTGGCCGTCCATCCGACGCAGATCTACGAGACGGTGGCGATGTTCCTGGTGTTCTGGTGGTTGTGGCGCCGGCGCGACCACGGACACGCCACGGGCTGGCTGTTCGCCTGCTACCTCGTGTTCGCGGGCCTGGAGCGCTTCCTGGTGGAGTTCCTGCGGGCCAAGGACGACCGCCTGATCGGCCCATTCACGCTCGCGCAAGGCTTCAGCGTGCTGCTCATCGTTATTGGCGCGGTGCTGTTGTACGTGTGGCGGGAGCCGGCGGGACCGCAGCCCCTGCCGGAATCACTCCGGCCGAAGCAGGCCGCATCGCCAACGCCAGCGCGATGAGGGCGAGCACGACCAGCAATCCTTGCACGAGGAGCGACTCGAGCGTCGGATAAATGCCCAGCATGGGGATGCGGGGCGCCCCCTCGATGACGGTGAGCGAAATGATCCGGCCCTCCTGCAGCTCCGCGATGCCTTTCCCGGCGAACACGAAGGCCATGTAGTAGAGCATCGCGCCGGTGACGGCGAAGAACGGCTTCATCGCCACGCGCAGGCCGAGCTGGTTGATGGCGATGTACACCGCGACGAGCCCGACGGAACCGGCGGCAATCCCACCCAGCACCGAGACCGTGCCGGTCGAGCCCGCCGAGCTGAACAGCGCCTTGTAGAAGAGGATCGTCTCGAACCCCTCGCGATACACGGCGAGGAATGCGACGGCGCTGAGGGCCAGCCCGGATCCGGACGCGAGGGCGCTCTGCATCTTGCCCCGCACGAACGCGGTCCACTTCGCGGCTTCGACTTTGGAGAGCAGCCAGTAGCTCACATAGAAGAGCACGGCGGCGGCGAGCAGCATCGTCGAGCCCTCGATCGCCTCGCGCTGGCCCGGCGTGATCTGGAACAGCAGCTCCACCAGGGCCCAGGTGACCAGGCTCGCGGCGACGGCGATCCACGCGCCGCGCGCCACGTCGCGCCGGCGTTCGGGCGCGCCGGCTTTGGCGAGGAACGTCATCAGCGCCGCGACAATCAGGATCGCCTCGAATCCTTCGCGCACCAGCAGAAAGAACGAGGAGACGAAGAGGCTCATCGGCGCCGGCCGGTCGGTCACAACCCGTTCGGCGCGCTCGAGCCCGGCGAGGAGCCGCTCGCGGATCGCCTGGCGCTCCGTCGCGTCGGCGCCCGGCGCGCGCGCCCGCAGCCACGCGAACGCCCCCTCCAGCTCGCTCGCCAGTCCGGCGTTGTTCGCGCGCACTTCGGTCTCTACTTGCTCGAACGTGAGGTAGGCGTCGAACGCGAGCTTGTCGGAGCGCGTCGCCAGCGCGGAATCGATCTGGCGGCGCACGGCGGCAAACGTCGCCGCCGTGGCGGATCCGCCGTACTGCATCGCCCCAACATAGGCGGCGACCGCCCAGCGGTCTTCCTCGGAGATGTCCTCGGCGAACTCGGGCATCGCGGTGCCGGGGACGCCGATCGCGATCTTGCGGAAGATCTCGAGCAGCGACGTCCCCCCCATCACGGCGGGATCGGCGAGGTTCGACGGCGGCGGACCCTTGAGCGTCTTGGCTTTGGGACCGTCGCCACGCCCGTTCTCTCCGTGACAGGCGGCGCAGCGCGCGCGGTATACCACGGCGCCGCGGGCGTGCGACGGCGGGCGCGTCGGCAGCGGCTCGAGCACGTGCGCGCCTCCCGCCGCGGCGGTGATAGCGGCGATCAACGCGTCGCTGGCGCCGCCGACCGAGTCGGGCGGAGCGAGACGATCGAGGAGCTGGGCAATGGCGGCGAGCCCGCGGTCCGCGCTGGCCCGGGCGGCGGTCGGGAGGCCGGGCACGTCCAACCGCGCTTGTTGAATGAAGAGCTTCGCTTCGTCCACTTCTTCGGGCAGGAGGATCTGGCCGCCGGCAGGGGTGACGCCCAACGCGTATTCCTTGGCCGCGAGCGCCACGGCGGCCACGACGCGGCGTGATACGGCTAGAGAATCAGTCGCCTGCCCTGCGAGCGACGGTGCAAGGCAGGCGGTCAAGATGAGAATCGTTCTCAAAAAGCGCACAACCAATACTAGAGTGAGTTTATCGGGAATTCAATCTGTCGAGAGGACCGCCACCGCCACCGCCGCCTCATGGGTGTGCGAAAGGGACAGCAGCACCCGCGTCACGCGTAGCTCCCGCGCGCGGTTCGCCGCGAGGCCGGTCAGGGCGACATCGGGGCGGCCGTCGGCCGCCCGGATCACCTCGATCTCCCGCCACCCGATGCCGCGCGCCGCATCGCTCCCCTGCAGCGCCTTGTAGACCGCCTCCTTGGCCGCGAGCCGCACGGCCACGTGCTCGGCGGGGTCGGGCCGGGAGCGGCAGTACTCCGCTTCCGCCGGCGTCAGCAGGCGGTCGAACACGTGCCCGCCCTTGTCGGCGAGCATCGCACGGGCGCGCGACACCTCCACGAGATCCACTCCCACGCCCACGGAGCTCATGGAGTCGGCCGCGCCACGAACAGCCGGCGCCGGAAGCGCTGGCCGTCCACCTCCACGACGACGATGTACGCACCGTTGACCACGCGCCGCGCTCCTCCGCCCAAGGTGAGGTCCCAAACATACTCGTTGCTGGGTGCGGCAACCGTGGCTCCATGCAGCCGTTCGCCGGTAAAGCCGTACACCGAGACGCGGGCGTTCCCGGTCCCCGCGGGCCAGGAGATCACGACTTGATCGTTGCGGACCGGATTCTCGGAGACCTCCGCGCCGCCCGCCGTCGCGAGCTGCACGAACGCGGAGGTCGCGTCGGTCGCGAAGCCCACCGCGTCGAGCCACCATGCGAACGCCTGCTCGGAGATGAAGCGCACGCGCGCCGCGCGGCTGCCGCCGGCCTGCGGCAGGTCCACTCGCACCGGATACCAGCTCGGTCCGTCCCCGGAGATCACGGCCACGTCCGTCCACGTCTGCCCGGAGTCGCCGGAGAACTGGATCACGCCCCGCTGCTTCGGAGTGAACGTCGAGCCCTGGTGCCGGGTCCACAGGTGCAGCCACACCGCCGTTCGGCCACGCAGGTCCACGCTGGGCGACACCAGCGTGTCGTTCGTCGCCGCGGTGGTCCACGAAAAGGCCCCCGCCAGACGCACCGTGTCTCGCCACCACCCGCTCCACCCCGCGTCCAGCGGCTCCGCGCCGGCGAGCGTCAGCACCTCGGCGGCAACTCCGGTTCCGTCGGCGCGCAGCGCCCGCACGACATCTGCGCGCAGGTCGGTGCGCCACACCGTGTGGACGGTGCCGCGGCGGAGCGAGTCCGTCTGCGCGCTGCGATAGGCGAGCGCGCCGGTGCCGGTGCGCAGGGTGAGCGACAGCGGCCGCGGCGTCGCCGCGTCGAGAGTGAGCCACGAGTCCGGCCACAGGGACGTGAATCGCGGCACGCCCGGTATCAGACCCGACGCGCCGGGCGCCGTGGCGAGGTTCGTGGACGCTGCGATCAGCGCCAGCGCGAACGGCAGATTGTCGCGAAACACGCGCTCGACGAGCGCGCTATCGTCCGGGAACTCAAAGCCGTAGTACAAGCCGTCAACACAGCACCCGCTCGTCAGCTCGGTCGTAAAGGCGATCGTGCCGTGCGCTCGATACGCCCAGTCCGTGTACTCGCCGTTGGTGGGATAGAGGTGCCAGCCAGGGCCGGGATGATAGAACGCGTGTGGGGATCCGGGCACGCCGTCGCGCACCGCCGGCACCAGATCGGTACCGGCGAGGGCCTGGTAGCGCGGCAGATCGGGCGCGAGCTCGCCGGCCCGAAAGCCGTATGGATAGAGGACCAGCCCGCTGTAACTGTGATACGACACGGCGAGGACCGGCGGATGGGCCGCGTGGAAGGCCAACACCGCCTGCGTTTCCGGCTCGGAGGCGGGCGCAGTGCCGCGATACGTTTCCGCCCACGACGACCAGCTCGACCCCCAATCGTCGAGACCCCAAAAAGCGGGGTAATTCCGGTTCGGATCCACGCCAAAGCTGCCGCCCGCGTTGAGACGGCGGTTCTTCCGCCAATAGCGGTCGGTCGTGAACGTGTACTGATAGCCGTCGGGGTTTTCGACGGGAATCACCCACACGTCGCGCGCCGTCAGCGCGGTGCCGCCCGAATCGGCGAGCCAGCGGATCAGCCGCATCGCGATCGCCGTCGAGATCCATTCACGGGCGTGATGCGTCGCCATGAACAGCACGTTGGGCCGGGCCGGATCGTCGGCCGCGGCCCCGATCTTTACCGCCAGGATCGGCCGACCCTCCACCGACGCTCCAACCGAGTCGAGATGGAGGAGCGTATCGGCGGCGGCCCAGGCTTCGAGCGTCGCGCGAATGCCGGTCACCGGTTTGTCGAACGACCGGTACATCCGGAACGTGTCCGCGGCCGCCGAGCGCGCGAACGGGGAAACCGCGTACCCGCGCTGGCTCAGGATCGTTTCAGTCTCGGGCGATACGACGATGACGGCGTAGAGCGTGCCGCCGATGGTGCGGACGTCAGCGACTTCGAATCCCAAGCGTGCGAGGGAGTCGAGGCCCTCGCGACCCGCGATGGGCACCTGGGCCACGCGCAGCTGCGCCTGCCCGGGCGAGGGCACGACGCCGCAGAGCAGGAGGGCTAGAAGCCCAGACGTTCCGCGAGCCATGCGGGGGCGGGCACGTAGCCGCCGAGGATCAGGCCGAACCACACGAGCAGGACGGCGAGCGGCAGCCACACGACCACAATCGGCCACAGCGCCGGGCGCCACGCGGCGATGGTTTCGAGCTCGGGATTCCAGCGGCGGCGCTCCTCCTCCACTTCCGCCTCGAGGGCCAACCACGCGGCTTCGAGACGCCGCGTCACCGTGCGCAGCGCTTCCTGCCAGGCCGCATGCGCGTCCTTGTCGAGCACGGAGGCGTCCGAGACGCGCACCGCGGCGGCCTCCAGGTCGTCGAGCGCCGCGACAAACGCGCCACCCCCGGTGCCGAGGCGCGCCGCGATGGCGCGCTTCTCGGCGTTCGTGAGCTGGTGGCGGCGGAGGCGGCGGCGGGGCAGCCGCACGCGCCGGCCCGCACGCGTGATCTCGGCATCGAGCCCGTCCGCGACGCGGGCCGCGGCCCGGCGGACGGCATGATCCCACGCCGCCGCCCAGGCCCGGCGCCCCGTGGTCTCGAGAACGCGGCCGCGGTCCTCCGTTCCCTCATCACGTGCGGCCGCCGCGCGGCCCTCCCCGCCCAGCTCCAGCACGCGGGTGCCCAGCTCCTCGCGGATGTCGTCGAGCGGTACCCAGGGCGGCTGCTGGCGGCGGGGCACGATGATGCGTCCCAGCGACGGCGCGAGCTCGGGGACGCGCAGCGGCATGAGCAGCTTGAGCGGCGCGCTCATTTGCCGCGAATCCGGGACAGGCGGGCGGCGCGTCCTGTCCGTTCTTCGTACGCGGCTGTGAAATACGGAAGCGACTCGGGCAGAAACGACTCACGCCGCAATCCCGTTGCGGCAATGGCGCGCTCGATCTCGTCGGGAGACCCTTCGACTTCGACGAGCACGTCCATGGCCGGGTACCATTCCAAGCGCAGCGTCGCCTCGCCGAGCCGGTACTGCTCCACGGCCCGGTCCACGCGGAGCACGATCTTGTACCCGAGCCGGCGCAACACGACGAGGACGGCTCTGGGATCTTCTACGCGGGACTCCCACTCCTCGCGGTGGCGGTACCCGCCGCGCCGCCCCACCGGACCCTTCCAGCCGACGACGCCCCATTCCGCGGAGCCGTCCGCCGGGTGAAACACGCGCAGCCGGACGACTTCGTCGCGTGCCTCGAGCCGCCCTCGGCGGTCGAACCGGCGATCGAGCATCGCCCCCCGATAGACGAGCTGCGCGCCCGCGGCGAGCAACGCGCGCCGCAGCGCCTCGGGATCGTCTACGCGCGCCTTGAGCTCGAGCTCATCGCGGACGACGTTCACGCGAACAGCGCGTCGAGCACCGCGCGTGTGTCTCTGAGATGTTCGAACACCTGCGCCGCGCCGGCCGCCCGCAGCGCCGCCACGTCGTAGAATCCGGTCGCCACGGCCACCGCGCGTGCGCCCATGGGGCGGCCGCAGGCGATGTCGTCGGGTGTGTCGCCGACGATCACCAGATCCGCTCCGGTGAAGCGGCGGCCGGCGTGGCGCGCGGCGCGCTCCGCGGCAATCGCCGGCAGGTCAGCCCGGCGGTGCGAGTCGGAGCCGAACGCCCCGACGGCGAAGCGGGCCGGATCGAGTCCCGCCGAGCGCAGCTTCAGCGCCGCACCGCTCTCTACGTTGCCGGTCAGGAGGCCGACGAGCGCGCGGCCGCCGGCTTCGTGCTCCTCGAGCGCCGCGAGCAGCTCCAAAACGCCGGGGAAGACCTTCGTCGCCTGCGTGGGCTTGGCCAGCTCGGCGGTGAGCAGCTCGACATACCGGTGACACACCGCGGCGACGCGGTCGTCCGACTGTGCGTCGCGATGACCGGCCAGGGCCAGGAGCTCGCGCACGATTTGCGGGTCGGTCTTGCCGTCGAAGCGGAAGCCTTCGATCGGCCCCGCCGTGCCCATTTCATCGAGCAGGGCGCGGTGAATGGCGCGCCGCCCGGCGCCGTCGGTCCAGAGCAGGGTGCCGTCGATGTCGAAGAGGATGAGCCGCATTCAACAAAAATAGCGTGCGCAGTGAGCGGTGCGCAGTGCGCGGGAATACAAGGGTTTACCCCGCTTACCGCGCACCGCCTACCGCGCACCACTCACATTCGTCGCACACCCACGAGGTTCTCCCGCAACCGCTTCATCCGCGGCTCATCGCCGAACAGGTGATCGCCGCCCACTCCGCCGCGTGACAAGGCGGCGTGCACGATGCGGCCGGCCCCTGCCCAGAACGCGACGTGCGACACCCGTCCCCGCTCGGCGAAGAACAACAGATCGCCCGCTTCGTATCCCACTCCTTGAGGGGCCATCGGCACTTCCCGACCCTGTCCGAACTGCTGGTCGCTGTCGCGCGGCAGCCGGATCCCGCGCGCGCCGTAAATCGCCTGCGCGAGCCCCGAGCAGTCGATGCCCCATTCGGTACGCCCGCCCCACAGGTACGGCGCGCCGGCGTACCACTTCTGGGCGAGCTCGGGGAGCGCGAGATGGCGCGCTTCGACGCGCAGCTCCGCTTCCGGCCGCACGGCGCCTCCTCCGCCTCCGCCGCCGGCGATCTTGCCGCGTTGTCCATCGGCGAGCTCCACCGATCCATTCCGCCGCAGGACGACGCGCGCGCCCGTCGGCAGCCGGCGCCGCCCCGCGGGCGTCTGCACGTCCGCGCCCAGCGATCGGGCGGTCGCGCGCTGCTCCCAATCAATCGCCCAACCGGCGGGGCCCGTCGCCACGTAACCGGAATGCACCCACGCGACATAGTCGTCGGGAGCGCGCACGCGCAGCCAGTCGCCCTGGTGCTCCAGGATGGCGAGCGTTTCGCCGTGCAGCGCTTCGCTGACCCGCGCTGTGGCGAGCTGCGGCGTTCCGTGCAGGGGCGCCAGCGCGGCTGTCACGACCGCTGCGTCCTGGCCCGCCGGAGCATCTGGCAGCAAGCGCACCTCCTCGGCGAGGCTTTGCTCGCGCGCCAAGCGGCGCAGCGCGTCCTGCGCGTCGCGGCTGGAGGTCGCGCCGGTCAGTAGGGGCGCAGCATGCTGCGCCCCTACACTGGGCGCGATCGCCACCTCAAACACGCCCAGCCGCGGATCGGGCACCCATTTGCGGCGGATGTCGTCCACCGCGCGCTCCAGTTTATCCACCGCGCACCGCGCGCTCCACGGCCTCCGGCACGGCGAGCGCCGCGAGCGCCTCGACTTGCATCGGGGACGGCGCGGGAACGGCGGCGGTACTGACGGCGAAGATGACGTCGCCGTCGTAGAGCGTGCCGTACGGCGTGATGCGCCGGGCCAGCGCGTCGCTCCCCGCCTGCGCGAGGGCCTGGAGCTGCACGCGGTCGAGCGCCGCATTCGTGGCGATGACGGCGAGCGTGGTGTTGCGGGTGAGGCGGTTCGGATCGCCGAAGGGCGCGCCCCCCTCCGCCAGGTAGCGCAGGCTGTCGAGAAACCTTCCGTCCGCGCCGCGCGCGCCCGCGATGATCTCACCGCGGGCGCCGCGCACGTCGCCGACGGCGTTCACCACCACCAGCGCGCCGACCACGATGTCGCCGGCGCGAGCGGCCCACGTGCCCAGTCCGGCCGGCATCATCTTGTCCAGGCCCGGCGCTTTCCCGCACGTCGCGCCCGTGCCCACGCCGACCCGGCCCTCGGCGATGTCCTCACTCGCGGCTTCGCAGGCGCGGTAGGCGTCGTCGGGACCGGGCCACCCCACCGGCTTCCCCGCGTTGCCGAGATCGAAGATGACCGCGGTGGGAACGATCGGGATCGTGCCCGCGGGCCCGGCGGGGAGCCCGCGGCCACGCTCGCGCAGCCAGCGCATCACGCCGTCAGCCGCGCCGAGACCGTACGCCGAGCCGCCCGCGAACAGCACCGCGTCAATGCGTTCCACGAGGTGGCGCGGATCGAGCGCGTCGATCTCGCGCGTGCCGGTGGCACGGCCGCGCACCGTCACGGCGGCCCGCATGCCGGCGGCCGGCCCGAGCACGACGGTGCATCCCGACCCGTGCGCCGGGAGCGTGGTGTGTCCCACGGTGATGCCCGGGACAGCGGCGAGATTGTTGCGCGCGCTCATCGACGCGCGAAGATACCTCGCTGTGCCGGTGTTGTGGAGTGTGGAGAACGCGGATAACGTTGACGCCCATGACGAGCTCTCCCCCCTCTCCCGCCGAGCGGACCACCGTCCTGGTAGTGGACGACGAGGACGGTATTCGCCAGGCGCTCACGCGCTTCTTGACCCGTCTGGGCTATCAGGTGAGTGCGGCCGCCAACGCCCACGAAGCGCTCGAGCGGGTCCCGGCGGATCATCCCCAGGCGATGCTCTGCGACATCCGCATGCCGGAGATCAGCGGCGTGCAGCTGTTGCCGAAGGTGCTCGCGCAGGATCCCGATCTCGCCGTCATCATGCTCACCGCGATCGACGAGCCGCGCACGGCCATCGAGTGCTTGAAGCTCGGCGCCTACGACTATCTCATCAAGCCGGTGGACCTCGACGAGCTGGAGCTGTCGCTGCAACACGCGCTGCGGCAGCGGCAGCTCGAGGTGGACCGCCGCCAGCTCGAGCAGTGGTTAGCGCGGGAAGTGGCCGTGCGGACGCGTGAGCTCGAGGAGCGGAGCGCGGTGATCGAGGAGATCGCGCTGGACGCGCTGGCGGCGGCGGGGGACTGGGGTGGGACTGAGGCGGCGATCGACAAGCTGGCGGAAGAGCTGGGGGCGCCGCGCGAGGAGCTGGCGGCGGAGCTGAAGCGGCGGCAGGCGGGAGCCTAGGCCTTGGTCGGCTGCGCTTTCTGCTCGCAGGCCTTGCAGCGCGTGATGCCCCGAAACGTGCAGATCAAACAGATGAACGTCCCGCAGTCGGCGCAGGGGTAGCCCTCGGAGGCCCGCTCCTCGTTCCCGCAGTAGCGGCACACCATCCCGTCGTGCTCTTTCAGCTTCGGCTTATCCATGACGCGCCCCCGCCTCAGAGGTTCAGGCTATAGACCTTAATCTTATTGATCAGCGTCGCGCGCGAAATGCCGAGCTCCAGGGCGGCGCGCGTGCGATTGCCGCTGTGGTGGCGCAGCGTCCGCTCGATGTGCTGCCGCTCGATCTCCGACAGGGATTGGGGCTGGTAGCGCCGGTCGGTGGGGGCGCGCTGCCGCAGGTCGGGCGGCAGGTGCTCGACGCCGATCGCCGCCTGCCCGCGCGCCAGGATCATCGCCCGCTCCAGCACATTGCGCATCTCGCGCACGTTGCCCGGCCAGGGCGCCGACAGCAGCCGGTCGAGTACCTCCGCCCCGCACTCGGCGGGACAGCCCGGCAGCTGCGCCCTGAGGTCCACCAGCAGCCGCGCGATCAGCTCGAGCCGGTCCTCGCGGGAGCGCTCGCGCACCGACGGCAGCGTGAGCGGCATGACGTTCAGCCGGTAGTACAGATCTTCGCGGAACCGCCCCGCCTCGACCTCCGTCACGAGGTCCCGGTTCGTCGCCGTGACGAGCCGCACGTCCACCGCGAGCTCCCGCGTGCCGCCCAGGCGGCGGAATTTCTTCGTCTCGAGCACGTTGAGAAGCTTGGGTTGCAGCTCGGGCGCCAGCTCACCGATCTCGTCGAGGAAGACCGTACCGTGATCCGCCAGCTCGAACAGGCCGATCTTGCGCTCCTTGGCGTCCGTATACGCGCCCTTCTCGTGCCCGAACAGCTCGGAGTCGAGAAACGACGCCGACAATCCGCCGCAGCTCACTTCGATGAAGGGCCCCTGCGAGCGCGGAGAGAGATTGTGGATCACGCGCGCCACCCATCCCTTGCCGGTCCCGCTCTCCCCCTGCAGCAGCACCGTGGACCGCTCGGTCACGGCGAGCAGCTCGACCTGGCGCCCCAGCTCGCGCATGGCGGCGGAGACGCCCAGCGACCCGAGCCCTTCCGTTTCATGATCGCGCGCCCGCAGCAGCGCGTTCTGCCGCGACAGGCGCACCTTCTCGCCGACCCGCGCGGCGGCGGCCGCGAGATGCGCCATGTCCACGGGCTTCGTCAGGAAGTTCTCGGCGCCGAGCTGCATCGCGCGCACGGCGGTTTCGATATCGCCTTGCCCGGTCAGCAGAATCACAGCCGCGTTGTCGCGCCGCAGTTGCTCCAGCACGGCGAGCCCGCTGGCGTCGGGAAGATGCAGATCGAGGATCACCACCTCGGGCCGCACCCGCCGGAAGGTTTCGATCGCCTGCTCGCCGGTGGAGTCCCGCCACACCTCGTAGCCGATACGCTCGAAGTGGTCCCCAATCGCGCGCAAGACGCTCGCGTCGTCGTCCACGAGCAGCAGGGTGTCAGCCACGGCGCAACCCTTTCGGCAGGCGGGCCGGATCGACGAGCACAGTGAGGGCGCCGGGCAGAACGCGGACCTCGAATGGCGTGGTCCCCGTGGGCTCGCCGTCGAGCTGCACGGGACGCGGCGGGCCTTCCATCACGTCCACGCGGATGTTCCGGCCACGCCCCCGCCACACACGGCCGGCGCCGTTGCGCGTCCCGCGGAACAGGTCCAGCAAGGCCGCGGCGCTCTGCACGGCGCCGTCGGCCCGCAACGCCACGACGTCCACAACGCCGTCGTCCGGCGCGATCTCCGGGCCCAGCCGCACGATTGGGGGGATCAGCTCTGCGCAATTGAGGACCAGGAGCATCGCGGCGCGCACGTCGTGGGGCGTCCCATCCACCGTCACCCGGTGGGCGACGCTGCGCACGTCGCCGAGCGTCACGGCCGCGCGCGCCATGTACGCGGCCATCTTCCAGCGGCGCTTGGCCTGAAGGTCGGTGTCCGCCATGAGCTGCGCGTCGAACCCCGTGCCCGACGCCACCGCGAAGTAGTGCAGACCGTCCGCCCGCTCGACCATGCCGACGTCGATCGCCCGGGGCACGGCCGTGAGCAGCACGCGCGCCGCTGCGGCGGGCCGGCGGGGCAGCCGCAGATTGCCCGCGAGAATGTTGCCCGTGCCGCCCGGCACCAGGCCGAGCGGGGTTCCTGTCCCCACGATGCCCGCCGCCACCTGCATCGCGGTGCCGTCGCCGCCGTGGCTGACCAGGACGTCGAACCCCTCGCCGCGGGCCTCTGCGGCGAAGCGGCGCGCGTCCCCCGCACCCATGGTAGACCGCACCTCGACCGTCCAGCCACCGTCCCGGAGCGTATCGACGATCTCGGTCACCGCCCGGGTGTGGAATCGTGCCGCCGCCGGATTGGTGATCAGAAGTGCGCGCGTCACGTCAGTAGCGCCGTTCCCAGAACACATCGAAACCGACCTGGCGCGGGGGGGTCGGCGTCCCTGGCGAGGTTATGCACGCGCGCACGGGCTCGAAGCTGGCCTCAGTACGCCACTCCGGGCTCATGCGGAACTGGAGGCTCGCGCCCAGCGTGTTGGTCAGAAGATTCTGACCGCTTTGGGCCTGGGGGCAGAAGCCCGCATTCAGAACCAGGAACGTCTTGGCGCCGATCGCCCAACCCGCGGCCACGTGCGCCCCCATGAAGGGATTCGAGGGATCGCCGGGACGGATTTCAAAGTAATCGAGGGGCACGCCGAGATCGGAGACGAACGTCCGCTCCAGCTCGCCCGCGAGGAACGACGCGGCGACGCTGCGTGCGAACACGCCCTCCCCTCCGCCGAGCTCAAACGTCGGCTTGCCGAACATCAGATACGAAATCAGCTCGGTTTGCGAAAGATCCGCGTTCTCGGCCGAGAGAGTGAGCCTCGGCACCCGCAGGGTCCCCTGGATGTGAGCGAGGACCGTGATGTCCTTGACTTGACGGGGTCCGGGGAGCGGGTGTACGACGTGCCGCGCCTCTATGTCGAGCTCCGCATCGAGGTCCGGTGTGCCGAAATACCGGACCGTCCCCTGCGTCACCACGAATTCGCGCGTCACCGGTCCGATCTGGAGGCGGTAGGTCCCCCGGGGCGCCAGCAGCGTGCCGCTCAGCAGGTAGCTGGACCGGACCTTGTTCACCAGCACGGAGCCGTTCAGCTGGATGTTCGCCTCATTCGATCGCAGCCACACGTCTTCACCCATCGTGAGCCGCAGGTTCTCAATCCGCAGGCTATCGAAGAACAGGCTCTGGAATTCGGGGCCCAGCCGCTGCTCCCGGATGAGCGAGGTGTCGATGAGATCCTGCACCCACGGCTCGTCGAGGTTCACGACGCGCTTGTTGACGAGGTCAGCGAAGTGCAGCACTCCCGATGTCACCGTCCCGCGGCCGGCGAGCGTCGCGCCGAAGACCGGCCCCGTGAGGGACACCTCGCCGCTCGCCGTCAGGGCCAGATACCCTCTCAAGTCGAGCGCCTTGAACTCCGATGCCGTGATGGTCAAGCCGAGCACCGGCCTGGTCAGCTGCTCGAGCCGCACGAAGCCGCTCAAATCCGCCCGGCCCCGCTCGCTTTGGGCCCCGAGCGTCTCCACGCGGATTGTGTCGCCGTGCAGCGAGAGCCGGCCGTTCATCGCCTGGTAACGAACGTTCAAGGCGGGAATCGTTGCCGCGGCGTCCCGGATCTCCAGACCGCCGCGCAGCCGCAGCGCCTCCCACGTGCCGCCGATGCCAAGATCCGCGGTGAACACGCCCTCGACTTGCTGCAGCGTGGTCGTCACCGCGGCCAGCACCCCCATGTCCACGCTGTCCGCGCGCGCCTGCACGGACAACGTGTCGGGGAGCTGGCGTTGAGCCACGGGAACGAGTGCCAGGTCGAGCGGCAGGTGGGCCGTGACGTTGAGGATCTGTTGTCCCGACCGCCACATGTGGAGCTGAGCGGCGAGCCGCCGATTCCGGTAGTCCAGCGTGCCGTCGATGAACGGCGCGCGGAACGAGCCGAACGACGCCTCGGCAAAGGCGAACGACCCGGCGTAGGCCGGGTTCGCGCGGGTGCCGCTCGCCGCCACCGTCGCGGTGACCGAGCCCGCGACGCCGACGGTGTCGTGCTGGAGCAACGCGTAGATGCCGGTCAGCGGGAAACTGTCCAGCGTCACGCGGGCGTTGATGGGGCCGCGGCGCGGCAGCTCGCCGACCAGCCACAGGCGGCCTTCCCGCGTTGAGCTCCTGAGCGATACGGTGTCCACGCTGAGGAGCGAATCGCTGAACACGAGATCGGTCGGCCGCTCGAGGAACCACACGCCACCGGGAAGCAGCACGGCAAGCGAATCCACACCGACGAACTGCATGAGACTCTCCCCGCCCCCAGGGCGCGCGTAGCGACCGCCGGCGAGGAACGCCCCTAGATCACCCACCCGTGAGCGGGCAAACCAGGTGAGCGAGTCGCGGGTGCCGCGCGCCCGCAGCCCCGCCGCCCCGAAGCCCAGGCGCCCGTACCCCAGCGAGTCGAGCGAGGCCTCGACATCGAAGCGGGGGTCGGAGCCGGGCTGATAGGCGATGCGCACGCGGCCGGCCGGGAGCCTCCAGGCCCGCCAGCGGAGGTCGGTGACGCGAGCGTCGGCCGCGATGGCCACGGAGTCGAGCGCGCCGTCGAGCGTCACGCGAACCTGCGCCGATCCCCGCAGCGCTTCATCCGGCGTCGGGCCCGCGAGGCCGGGGCCGGCGATCCACGTGACCAGCGAATCGAGGACGCCGAGGCTGTCGGCGTCGAAGTCGAGCGTCAGCGTCCCATGCTCCGGCCGCGTCCAGCCGAGCGACCCGCTGCCCCGCGTGAGCAACCCCGGTTGCTGCACGCGCAGCGAATCGACGTAGAGGCGGCGGCCGGCGAAGCGGAGCCGCGCGGCCCCGCTGTCGATGACGGTGCCGACGAACAGTGATGGCGCGAGCGTCACCGCGAGCGCACCGGCGGGCGGGCTCGTGCTGTCGCTCGCCACGTCACCGGTCGCCGTGAACGTCAGGCGCGAGGGCGGGCCACGCACGAGCCAGCGTTGCAGATCCACGTCGTACGCGCGCAGGGTGAAATTGCGCGCGCCATACGCGGACGCGCCGAGCGACAGGACGCCGTCGCCCCGCATGGCCCCCCCCCCTCCCCCCCCTCCGCCCACCATCCTCAGGTCCGCGTGCGTCTCGAGCGCGGCGAGATTGCCGTCGAGCAGAATCGTCCCCGCCACCATCCCGCGGAGCGGCAAACCGGGCACGCGCCCGGTCAACCCGTCGAGGGAGAGCGAGTCCGTCCGCACGTCGGCAAACACGCCCAGGATGTCGCTGCGCGAATCGAGCGCCACGACGCCCTGGATCGTGGTCGGGGGCCGGCCACCGTCGTGGTGGCGCAGCGTGCCGCTGAAGCGCGCGTTCTTGAGCGTCCCGGTCAACGTGCCCGTCGCATCCATCTCGCCGTGGAGATCGAACGCGGGCACGAGGCGCCGCACGGTCCCCAGATCGACGCGTGCGGCTTCCACCGCGAACGGTTGGAAGGCGAGGTCCGCCCCGGCGACGTTCACCTCGCCCTTGCCGCGGATGTAGGTCTCGGGCCACCCCGCCACCAGCGAATCGCGGAACGCCCACTCGGTTTCGAGCTGGAGGGCGCTCACGGGCCCGTCCACGACGGTCCGGCCGGTGAGCCGCCCCGCGAACGGCAGCGTCTCGAGGAAGGGCCGCGCCAATTCGAGCGAGAGATCCCGCGCCATGAGATCGCCCTGGCGGAGGGCGACGAGGCCGGAGTCGGCGGCACTGAAGGCCGTCACCCGGCCGGTGAGCCGCCCGCCACCATAGGAGACATCCAGCGGCTGGAGCTGGATCTCGAGCACGCGCCCCCCGTGCGACTGCAGCTTGACGTCGCCGCGCAACACCGCGCCCTCCGGGAACCGCGGATCGATGAACCGAATGTCCGTCAGCGTCGCCGAGTCGGCGTGAAACGCGAGGTCCCACAGCAGGGTGTCGCGCGGCCAGCTCACCTTCCCCCGCGCGCTGAACTGCGACCCTGGGAACCGCACGCGCGACAGATCGGCGTCGAGGGTGCTGCCGTCAATCGTAATGCGTCCGGCCAAGTCCGCGATGGACAGGCGCGGGTCGCTGCTTTCGGTGGACAGCCGCACGATATCGATGCGCACACCGCTCTCGCGCGGGGCCGAGATGCGCAACGCGGCGAGCCGGGCGTTGAGGTGTTCGAAGCGCCGGACGCGGTGGCGGCCGTCCGTGCCGAAGTGATCGATCTCCTGGCCCGGATTGTTCGACGAGCCGCGGTGCTGCAGCCGCAGCGTGAGCGAGCCATCCGTGATCTGCACGTTGCGCAGCAGGATGAGCGAGCGCGGACCGGCCGGGCCGAGCGGATTGACCTTGATCGTGTCCTTGACGTCGAGCCGCAGCAGCTCGGCGAAATTGGTCTTGCCGTTGGCGTGCTGGACGATGTTGATGACGGGCCGGTCGAGCTTCACTTCCATGAACACGATCCGGCCGGCGGCGAAGTCGATCGGGTTGTAGCCCAGCTCGGCGCGCGGCAGCCACGCGACCAGGGTAGTGTCGGGGTCGAACAGCCGGACGTCGGTCAGGACGACGCCCGTCAGCAGCGACCCACGGACCTCGCCGACCTCGATCGTGCCGGAGACGGCGCTTTCCACCGCCGCGCTCGCGATGCGCGCGAGCAGCGTCCGCCCCGCCCGCGTCCCGACGAGGGCATTGAGCGCGCCGAGGAAGCAGGCGAACAGGCCGACGAGCGACCACAGGGCGACGCCCAGCGAGCGCCGGACCATTAGAAGGCCTGCCCCACAGCGAACTGGAGCACGATCTTCTGCCAGAACGTTTTCGTCGCCCGCAGCGGCGGATATGACGTGCGGATATTCACGATCGAGGCCGTGTCCGACGGCTGATACAGGAGTGGACCGCGCTCCGCCGGATAGCCGTTGTAGGCGGCGTCAATGCGCACCGGGCCCAACGGCGTGGCAAAACGCACCCCCACGCCCGGCGTCACGCGCATGCCGCGAATCGTCACCAGCTCCTCGCCCCGCTCCCACACCTGTCCCGCATCCACGAACAACCCCAGCCGCATGCGCTGCGCCAGGATGGGCGAGGGAAACCGCAGCTCCGCGTTGAGGATGATCGCGGTGTTACCGCCGGTTGGCGTCGTCGTGACGCGGCGGAACACCTTTTCTCCCGCCCGGAGGGTCGCCGCGGAGTCCACGCCTGTCGCGTCGCTCGTGTCCGGTACGATGTACACGCGTGGCCCCAGCTCATTGCGTCCGTACCCCCGGACGGAGTTCGGCCCACCTCCGTAGAATCGCTGTTCCGGCGGGACGTATCCCACTTGCTGGCCCGACAGCGTGATGTTCCGCGGCAGGATCGTCCCCCCCCGCACGCGCCACGCGAACACGGTCCTTCGACCAATCGGATAGTACTTGGAGATTTCGAGCTCGCCGCGATTGAATTCGTAGAGCGTGTCCGAACCGACCAACCGCGAGGCGTGCAACAGCGTCGCGGTGAAGATGCTACCCTCGGAAGGATCGAGCACGCTGTTCACGCGGTTGCGCACCGCGCTGACCGTGACGGCGCCAAACCGCCGCCGTTCGCGGAGAAACGCGCGGGACGCCTCGTCGCATAACCGGAACAGGCTGCAGTAGATCCCCTCCTGAGCCTTGGTGCGGCCCACCGAGTACCCATATCCCAGAGTGACGGGAAAACCACCGCGGGCATTGAACGTGATGTCGGCATTCCCTCCCACCGCCTCGCGCGTGAAGATGGTGAATTCGGAACGCCGCTCCGCGAAGAACCCCAGCGACGCCACATGCGTCCGCGACAGAAAGGCCGGTTGCCGCAGCGTCACGCCGACGTTGTAGTTCAGAGTGTCGAACGTCCAGTTGCCGCCGAATGGATTGCAGAATTGGTTCAGCCCCGTCGCCTGCTTTGGGGTGCTGCCGAGCTTGGACACTCGAGCCGACAGATCCAGCGTGCGCGCGCCGCCCAGAAAATCATGGGCCGCCCAGCCGCTCTGCACCCGAAAGCACTCGAGGCTCGCATACCCGAGCCCCAGACGGACCTGATGGCGCGGACCCTCCTGCAGGCGAATGAGGACCCGAACCGTCGAGTCACGCACCTCGGTCTCCTGGGGCGCCACGGAGTCCACGAGTACCACGTTGACCGAGCTGAATACACCGATCCCGTACAGGTCGCGTTGAGTCCGATAGAAGGCATCCTGCTTGAAGGGCTCGCCGGGGCGCACGGACATGATTTTCCGGACCGTCCCGGTGTCCACGTCGTGGAGCCCCTGGATGACGACGGCGCCGATGCGCATGCGGGGCCCGGGAATCCCCTCCAACTCCACTTCCGCCCGCAGCACACCCGCCTCCGAGTCGAAGTTGCGAAGCACCTCGGCGTACGGATAGCCCGTGTTCCGCAACCGGTTGACGATCGTATCGGCCGACGCCTGCAACAAAAAACGATTGAACGGATCACCGACGTGCAGCGGCAGCTCGCGCTTCAGCTTCGCCACGTTGAGAATGCCGTCGAGGCCCGTCACATCGAGCCGCGCCACCCGCACGGGCTCGCCTTCGTGGATCCGGAACGTGATGTACACGTCGCGCGCGGTGCGCGCCACGATGGTGTCCACGACCGCGTTCATGTAGCCGCTCTGGCGATACAGCAGAATGAGGCGCACTACATCGCGCCGGAACTCGACCTCGTTGAAGTAGCGCTTCTCGCCCAGCCCGATCCAACGCACCAGCGGGAAGCGGGCCCACCAGCTCGACTTCGTCGTGGCGATCGCGCTTTCCAGCATGTAGTTGTCGAGCGCCCGGTTACCGACGAACGACAGACCCCGAACGACCCGCTCTTGCTCCTGCTCCTGAGCGGGAAGGACGGTGGGCGCCGCGAGCGCGGCGAGCAGAAGGAGGGAGGCGACGCGCAATTGACGAGGTTTAGCAACTCCCGCTATGTTGCGACACTTGCACCGCACTGTCAACCTTTTCGACACCGCCAAGAGCGCCCTGTTCCTCTGCCTTCTCGTCGCCTGTCAGGGCCGTGAGGGCGGCGGCGGCAGCGGCCGCTCACTCATTTATTACGAGACCTACGATCCCCGCTCGCTCGACCCGGCGCTGTCCACCGACGTGCCCACCGGCGAAATGGTCACCCTGTTGTTCGACGGACTGACGCAGTTCGATCCGGACGGCCGGCTGCTGCCGGGACTCGCCGACCGCTGGACAGCGGACCGCGTTGGGCAGCGCTACCAGTTTCATCTGCGTGCCGGTGCCACGTTCCATGACGGGCGCCCTGTCGTCGCCGCGGACGTCAAGCGTTCGTTCTTGCGCGTGCTGGACCCCGCCACGCGCGGAGGACGGGTCTGGCCGCTGCTGCCAATCGCGGGCGCGGAAGACTACGCGGCCGGCCGCGCAGCCGACGTGCGCGGCATCGAGCTGCTGGGCGATTCGGCGATCGCGTTCACGCTGACCGAGCCACTCGCGGTCTTCCCCAAATTCCTCGCGATGCCCGTGGCCGCCGTCGTGCCGGCTCCGGTGCCACCCGAGTTTGGGCAGCGGCCCACCGGAAGCGGGCCGTGGCGGTTCGTCGCCTGGCAACACGACGACGATCTCCGGTTCGCGCGCCATGACCGCTACTGGGGCGGCGCACCGGCCGCCGAGTCGCTCACGGTGCGCATCATCCCCGAGCCGCTCACCCGCGCGGCGGAGTTCCTGGCGGGGCGTCTTTCCGTCGTCGAAATCCCCTTCGGCGAAACGGCCAAGTGGGAGCGGGAGCACCCCGACTGGCTGCGGCGCAAGCCGGCGCTGCGCGTCGTGTACGTCGCGCTCAACAACCGGCGCGGGCCGTTGCGGGACCTGAATGTGCGCCGCGCGATCAATCATGCCGTGAATGTCCCCAAGATCCTGCGGACGGTCTGGAACAACCGGGGCATCGCGGCGCGCGGCGCGATCCCGCCGGCCTTGGGAGGCGGCGACACGACGCGCGAGCGATACGGGTACGACACATCCGCCGCGCGCCGGCTGATCCGCGCCGCCGGCCATCCCAACGGCTTTGCTCTCCAGCTCTGGCGTTCGGGCACCAATGTCGAGCTGGGGCGCGTCGCGCAGGCGATCCAAGCGCAGCTCGCCGACGTCGGCATTCGCGTCGAGGTGGTATCGCGCGACGCGTCGAGCATGCGTGAGGCGGCCCGTCAGGGGCAGACCGACATGGCGCTGCTCGACTGGTGGGCCGACTACCCGGACGGCGACAACTTCCTGTATCCGCTGTTCCACAGTGCCAGCTTCGGGCCCGGCGGCAACGTCTCGTTCTTCAGCGACGCCGTCACGGATTCGCTGATCCTGGTGGCGCGCCGCACCGTCAACCAGACCGCCCGCGAAGATCTGTACCGCCGCATTGACGAGCGCGTGTATCAAGCCGCGCCCTGGTTGTACTTGTGGTTCCCCGTGGATCTGTGGGCGCAGCATCCCTCGATCGAGGGGTGGGGCGTCCCGGTGATTTTCAACGGCCAGCGCTGGACGACAGTGCGGCGCGTGACGCGCGGCGCGCGGTGATCCGGCTGATCGGCCGGCGGCTGCTGGCGGCCATCCCGACGCTGTTCGGCGTGCTGGTCGTCGCATTCCTGCTGCTGAACGTGGTGCCTGGGGACCCCGTCGCCGAAATGGTCGGGGAGCGCGCCGACTCGGCTACGATCGCCCGGCTCCGTGCCGAGCTGCGGCTCGATGAACCGCTCCCCGTGCAATTCGGCCACTACCTGTGGGGCGTGGTGCGCGGCGACCTGGGACGTTCCTACATCACGCAGCGCCCGGTCCTCGGCGACCTGGCCGAGCGATTCCCCAAGACGTTGCAGCTTGCGGGGGCGGCGATGCTGCTCGCGGTGACTTGCGGGATCACGCTGGGAGTCGCCGCCGCCATGCGGCCGGGCGGAGCGATCGACCGCTTCAGCATGCTGCTCGCCTACGTCGGCGTGTCGTTTCCGGTGTACTGGGTGGGACTGCTCCTCATTCTTTTATTTGCGGTGGCGCTCCAGTGGCTGCCGCCGTCGGGCTACGGCGGCATTGCGTTTCTCGTACTGCCCGCGCTGACGCTCGGCACCCGCTCGATCGCGTTCCTGGCGCGCATGACGCGGGGCGCCATGCTCGAGGTGCTGCCGTCCGATTTTGTCCGCACCGCCCGCGCCAAGGGGCTTCCCGAACGGCTGGTGATCGGGCGGCACGCGTTCCGGAACGCGCTCCTGCCGATCATCACGGTGCTGGGGCTGGATGTCGGCAACTACCTGACGGGCAGCATTCTGACGGAAACGATCTTTTCGTGGCCGGGCGTGGGGCGCTACGTGCTGCTCGCCATCGAAAAGCGGGACCTGCCCGCCGTCCAGGGCAGCATTCTCTTTTTGTCGGTCGTCTTCGTGCTCGTGAACCTTCTCACCGACGTGCTCTATGCGAAAGCTGATCCTCGCGTCACTTACGATTAGCGGCGCTCTTTCCCTGCAGGCGCAAACACCGGCGGTGACTCCCGCCGTGCCGCCGGCGCCGCCGCCGCGCACGACAGCGCTGCGGGGTACGCTGCAGCAGCGCCTGACGACCCTCCTGGATCAGCCGCCGTTCGACCGCGCCACCTGGAATATCTTCGTTCAGGACGATCGCGGCCGCGTGCTGTTCAATCGCAACGGTGACCGGTTTTCCGTGCCCGCCAGCAACATGAAGCTGGTGGTGGCCGCGGCGGCGGCGGTGCTGCTGCCCGCCGACTACCGGGCGCGCACGAGCGTCTATGTGAACGGGACCGTCGCGGACGGCGTGCTCCAGGGCGACCTCATCCTGTATGGGCGGGGCGACCCGACGTGGTCGGAGCGCTGCTACACGGTGGACACGCTCGCGCCGGGCGGCTGCGATTCCACCTGGACCGCCATGGACGCCATGGCCGACTCGTTGCGCGCCCGCGGGATCCGGCGTGTGACGGGGAGGATCGTGGGTGACGGCTCGTACTTTGAGCCCATTCTCACGCATCCGAATTGGGATGTGTTCGACCTCAACTGGTGGTACGCGGCGCCCGTGTCGGGGCTGGGCTTCCACGACAACAGCGTGGACTTCGAGATCACACCCGGCGCGGCCGTCGATCAGCCGCCGAAGATCACGTGGAATCCCGACATCGATTTCTTCACGTTCGAAAACCGCGCGCGGACGGGGCCTCCGGATTCGAATTCGACCATCGGCGACAACTTCTTCCGCAAGCCCGGCACGCTCGATATCTGGGCCGAGGGTCGAGTTTCGCTGGCCCGCACCACGCCGTTGATCGAAAGTTTTGCGCTGCCCGATCCGAACCTCTACACGGCGCGCGCCCTGGCGGCCGCTCTGCAAAAGAAGGGCGTGGCGATCGAAGGCGGCGCGTCGAGCACCACCGATTCGATGCTCTACCGCGGGATCCGGTGCTGCGGCAGCCCCATCGTCGAATATCGCGGCCGCCCCCTTCCCGACATCATCTTCCCGATCCTCAACAGCAGCCAGAACTGGTTCGCCGAGACGCTCCTCAAGATCCTGGGGCGGGAAGTCGGCGACACCGGCAGCTGGGCGCGCGGGCTCGAGGTGGAAAAGCGGTTCCTGATAGACTCGGTGAAGATCGATTCGACCGCCTTCGCGCTGGACGACGGCTCGGGGTTATCGGCGAGCAATCTGGTGACGCCGCGCGCGTTCGTGCAGCTGCTGGCCTACATGTATCGCCACCCGAAGCGCGCGCCGTTCCTGGCGGCGCTGCCGCGGGCGCAGCAGCGCGGCTCGCTGTTACGCCGCTTCGGCGGCACGCCGCTCGAGGGCCGGGTGCTGGCGAAGACGGGCTCGATTTCCCGGGTGAATACGCTGGCGGGGTACGTGGAGCGCGCCGACGGGCGCGTGATCACATTCGCTATCCAGGTCAACGGACATACGGTGCCGACTCGACAAATACTTGCACAAATAGATTCGGTGGTGGTTCAATTGGTGCGGTAGGGGACGGTAGGGGACCGTCAGTCTTCTTTTTGTCCGAACAGCGCCATGTTCGAGCTGTGCCCGGGCTCGATCTTGGCGGTGGGATTGATGAAGTGCACGGCGTGGTTCACGGCGATGCACGCCTCGGCGACCCCCGTTGCGATGAGCTTGAGCTTCCCCGGATAGGTCGTGATGTCCCCGGCCGCGAAGATACCGGGGATGTTCGTTTCCATCGTCTGCGAGACCTTGATGTCTCCCTTTTCGATGTCGAGCCCCCATTCGCCTATGGCGCCCAGGGATGAGATGAAGCCGAGCTGCGGAATCACGCAGTCCATCGCGAGCGTCTGCTCTTCCTTCGTCTTGTTGTTGTAGATCGTCACCTGCTCGATGCCCTTCCCACCAGTGATCGCTTTCAGCTCCCAGAACGTCCGCAGCTCCATCTTGCCGGCGGCGGAGAGGGCCCGCACTTGGTCCACGGTCGCCTGGTGGGCGCGGAAGCCGTCGCGGCGGTGGATCATCACGATGGACTTCGCGATCCCCTGAAGGTTCACGGCCCAATCGAATGCCGAGTCACCGCCCCCGACGATCAGAATCCGTTTGCCGGCAAACTCCCGCGGATTCAGGACGCGGTCGTGGAGACCTTTGCCGACCCATGCATCGGCGTCCTTCAAGGGAAGCTTGCGGGGCGTGAACGCGCCGATCCCGCCGGCGATCAACACCGTACGGCCCGGGTACTCGTCCTGGTCGGTAACGACGGTGAACATCGGCTTGCCGTTCTCCTGCTCCCGCTTGAGGCCGATCACTTTCTGGGCGAGGTGCAGCGGCGCCTTCCACTGGAGGCCCTGCTCCGCCATCCCCTTCACGAGATCCTTGGCGAGGATCTTCGGAAAGCCGGCGACGTCGAAGATGTACTTCTCGGGATAGAGCGCCGTGAGCTGGCCGCCGACCTGGTCGAGGTTGTCGATCAGGCAATGCGAGGCCCCCCGCATCCCCGCGTAAAACGCCGCGAACAGACCCGTCGGGCCCGCGCCGATGATCGTGATATCTTTCGCGTCTTGCATCGGGCCAACGCTAACGGCAGGGATATGGGACGAGCAAGCGTGCTGGGAATGGCAGCGTGGGTCGCGGCGTGCTCCGCCGGGCCGCGGCCGGCGAAGGTCGCGGCCCTCGGCTGGAGCCTGGGGGGCGAAGCGCACGTCTTCGTCAGCGGCGATCGCTTCGCTCGCGATCTCTACCGCGAGCTCACCGGGAGCGGCAGCCTGCGCGATTCGCTCGCCCAGCGGACGCTGATCGTCGTGGAGGCACGAGGAGGCCGCGTGGCCACCGTGCTGTCCGCCAGCGGCGCCGCACCGGGCAGGCTCACCCTCGCCCGGTTCCACGCGCCACAAGCGTGCGGGCAAACCGGCGCGGTCACCGAGCTGGTCTTCGCGTTCCCGCCCGGGGGAGCCGCCGGCCGCAGCACGCCGCCATCCCACGTGACGGTCGTGGCCCTGGTGGGCGCGCCGCCGTTCGCCGGCGGAGCCGGCTCGCCCTCTCCTGCCCTCCCGCGCCAGCGAGCCCTCGATCTCCTCACCCGTGTCGTCCAACGGACCGAGACTGCCGGGCTGCTCGCACCGCTCGCGTTGGATCCCGATCGCGCGGCGGATGCCGGTGAGATCGTCGCTCTCCCGCGGCGAGGCTCCGTGGCGCGCTACGCCGTGGGGTTTCGGGCTCGCTTTCTCGCGGGCGAAGACACGGTTCTCGTGACCGGCGTCGCGGATACCGACCTGGAGCTGCGCGACATCCGCTGGGTCGTGCGGCCGCTGCGCGCCCGGCTGACCGGCGGGATGATTCGACAGACCGGAGGCAGCGGTAAGGGAGCGGTGCGCTACTCGCTGCGCGGAACCGTCGCCGGGCCTGGCGGCGGACCGCTGCTGCTCCTCGATGAAATCGCAGACGTGGCGTCTCGTGACTCGCGCGCGACCGCGGTGGATCCCGCCACGCGCCGCGTGGTGGCGGCGCAACCGCTCGCACTCCGTTGCCGCTGACGATAGGTTGCCGGGAGCAGGGGGGGAGGGGGACCCGTGAAGATCTATACGAAGACCGGGGACGCAGGCGAGACGGGCCTCTTCGGCGGCGGCCGCGTGTCCAAGGACGACCCGCGCGTACGGGCGTACGGCGAGGTGGATGAGGTGAACGCCGTCATCGGGTTTGCGGCCGCGCTCGACCCCCACGACTTTGCCGCCGCCGTGCTGCAGTCCATCCAGCGCGACCTGTTCACGATCGGGGCAGAGCTGGCCACGCCCGATCCCGCCAAGCAGCGCGGCACCGCCATCGGCACTGCGGAAGTTGGGGCGTTGGAAGACGTGATTGACATGCACCAATCGAAACTCTCACCCCTCAAGAACTTCATTCTGCCCGGTGGGCATCCGAAGGCGGCGGCATTCCACGTCGCCCGCACCGTCTGTCGCCGCGCGGAGCGGGCGGTAGTGGGATTGTCGCACACCCAGCAGATCAACCCGACGATCATTCACTACCTGAACCGTCTCTCCGATCTGCTGTTCGTGCTCGCCCGCGCGGTGAACGCGCAGACCGGCCGGTCCGAGCTCACGTGGTGACGATCCGCGTCCCCCTCGTCGAGCACCGGGACGCCTCCTACGACATCCTCATCGCACCGGGACTCGTCCGCGACGTGGCCAAGCTCCTCGAGCGGCACTGCCCGGCCCCGGCGTACGCGATCATCTCCGATTCTCACGTTGGGAAGCTTTATGGCGAATCGCTCGCGAAACAGGTGTCAGCTGCCGGGTGCCGGGTAGAACTCTTCACGTTCCCCGCCGGAGAATGGAATAAGACGCGGGAAACGTGGGCGTCGCTGTCGGACCGGATGCTGGCGGCGCATTTCGGGCGCGACTGCGCGGTGATCGCCCTGGGCGGCGGCGTGGTGGGCGATGTGGCAGGGTTCGTGGCAGCGACGTTTCTGCGGGGCGTGCCTCTGGTACAGATCCCGACGTCGCTGCTCGCGATGATCGACTCGTCCATCGGCGGCAAGACCGGAGTTGATGTCGCCGCGGGGAAGAATCTGCTGGGCGCGTTTCACCAACCGCGGGTGGTGATTGTGGACCTGGATCTGCTCGGGTCCCTCGCGGCGGTCCAGCTGACAGCGGGACTCGCCGAGGCGGTCAAGCACGGGGTGATCGCCGACGCGGAGTACTTCGCCTTCCTCGAAGCAAACCACGCCGCGATTCTCGCAAAAGACGGTCACGCGTTGGAGCGCGTCGTGCGTCGCTCGGTCGAGATCAAGGCGGCGGTGGTGGCGCAGGACGAACGCGAGGCCGGACGCCGGGCGATCCTCAACTTTGGGCATACGGTTGGCCATGCCATCGAGGCCACCTCCAAATACGAGGTCCTGCATGGCGAGGCCGTGGCGATCGGCATGGTGTACGAGGGGCAGCTCGCCGAATCGCTCGGCATTGCCGCCGCGGGGACGGCGCAACGCATCACCGGGCTCCTGGAACATGTGCGCCTCCCGGTCGAGCGACCCGAAGGCAGCCGGGTGGATGATCTGATCGACGCGATGCGCGGCGACAAGAAAGCGCGTGGCGGCGCCATTCGATTCGCCCTGCCCAAAACCATCGGGACGGTCTACGGGGATGCGAAGGGCGGATGGACTGTTGCGGTCGAGGAAGGGCGACTTCGGGAGTTGTTCAGTCCGCAGCGGGGCTAATTGAGCTCAACATGCAGCCCACATTCCTGTCCACCTCTCCACAGACGTGAGTCATCCTTCGGATTGAGTCCATTTTCCACAGGTGTGTGGATAGTGGACAAACGTTGGAATAGCGCTGTATCATTCAATTTGTGATGTGGATAACTGCGCACATTTGCACGTATTGGCAGGGAATCCTATATTGGCGCGGTTCCTGGTTGGCCTAAATGGCGGCCAAACCCCGCCGTTTCCGATCATAACTCGGCAGTCCCCTCAGGAGTCCGTGCATGGCCCGGTCGAACGGCGGCAAGGCTAAAGCGTTTTTCCGTACCACCCCATCCGGCGCATTCGACCAGTACCTGCAAGACATCCAAAAACTTCCCCTGATCAAGGACCCCGCTGAAGAGCGCCGCCTCGCCCGTCGAGTGCAGCGCGGGGATGAAAAAGCCGCCGAACGCCTCGTCACTGCCAATCTTCGCTTCGTCATCTCATACGTCAAAAAATATCAGGGCCACGGTCTCGACCTCTCCGAGCTGGTCGCCATTGGCAACGAAGGCCTGCTCAAGGCGGTCAAAAAGTTCGATCCCGACCAGGGCGTCAAGTTCATCTCGTACGCCGTGTGGTGGGTCCGCCAGGCCGTCCTGAAGGCGCTGGCCGAGCAGACGCGCAGCGTGCGCATTCCGCTGAATCAGAACTCTCAGCTGATTCGCATGAGCCGTACCGAGACGTACCTGTCGCAGGAGCTGGGGCGCGAACCGACGGACAACGAGATCGCGCAGGCCCTCGAGGACAGCGTCGAGAACGTCCGCACGGCGCGCCGCATGACGGCCGCGGAGCTGTCGCTCGATGCGCCCGTGGACCGCACCGACAAGGACGCGGCCACACTCGGTGAGCGGTTCGCCGGCCAGGAAGGCGGTGAGATCGAGGAGCGCACCGACGGCAAGCTGATGCGCGAGTTCATCGACCGCATCTTCCAGAAGTACCTCACGCCGCGCGAGCGCAAGATCCTCTATCTCTACTATGGCCTCGAGGAAGGCAGCGAGGCGATGACGCTGGAAAAAATCGGGGCGCTGATGGGAGTGACGCGCGAACGCATCCGGCAGATTCGCGAGCGGGCATTTGAAAAGCTGCGCGAGTCGCCGGACGGGAAAGCACTCAAAGGATTCTGGAGAGCCGCCTAGACGGCCAGGCAGACGCCTAGACGCTGAGACGCCTAGCGGGTTGCAGGTACGAGGGGCCAGGACAGCATTCCTGGCCCCTTTGTCCTGTGCCCCGCTAGGCGTCTCGACGTCTGGGCGTCTATCATATAGTCATGTCCCCTAACCTGGCGCGTGACCTCGCCGCCATTGTCGGAGTCCGGCACGTTCGCGAAGCCCGTGCCGAGCGGCTGACGTATGCCATGGACGGCCTTCCCACTCATCGCCGTCTGCCCGACGTCGTCGTGCTTCCCGGCACGCGGGAGGAATTGATCGCCATCGTGCGGCTGCTCGCGGTGCACGGGCTTCCCTTCGTTCCGCGCGGCGCCGGGACGGGACTTTCGGGCGGGGCGCTCGCCGGCGCGGGCGCGGTGCTGCTGGTGCTGACGCGGGTGAACCGGATCCTGCGCGTGGACGGCGCCAACCGCCTCGCGGTCGTCGAACCCGGTGTGGTCAACACCAAGCTCACGGCGGCCGCCCGGCCGCACGGCCTCCATTACGCCCCCGATCCGTCGAGTCAGAGCGCGTGCACGATCGGCGGCAATGTGGCCGAGAACGCGGGCGGACCGCACTGCCTCAAGTACGGCGTCACCGCGAACCACGTCCTGGCGCTGGAAGTCCTGCTGGCCGACGGCACGCTCGTGGACCTGGGAAGCCCGGGCGGTGAGCCCTGGGGACCCGATCTCGTCGGATTGTTCGTCGGCTCGGAGGGCAACTTCGGGATCGCGACGCGGATCACCGTCCGGCTCACGCCCCTGCCCCGCGCGGTGCGCACGCTGCTCGCCGATTTCCAGGGACTGCGCGCGGCGGGCGAAGGCGTCTCGGCGGTGATCGCGGCCGGCATCGTTCCGGCGGCGCTCGAGATGATGGATCAGTCGTGCATTCGCGCGGTCGAGGATTCGGTGTACGCCGCCGGCTACCCGCGCGACGCGGCGGCCGTGTTGCTCGTCGAATTGGACGGCCGCGACGAAGGCGCCGTGACGGCCGAAGCCGAGGCGGTGGCGGAGCTGCTGCGCACGGCCGGGGCACGTTCCGTCCGCACCGCCGCCGATGAGGCCGAGCGCGAGCGGCTCTGGCAGGGCCGGAAGAAGGCCTTCGGGGCCATGGGGCGGCTGTCCCGGGACCTGGTGGTACAGGACGCGGTCGTCCCGCGCTCCGCGCTCCCCCAGGTGCTCGAAACGATCTGTGGCATCGCTCAGCGCCACGGGCTGGTGGTCAGCAACGTCTTCCATGCGGGCGACGGCAATCTCCATCCCAACATTTCGTTCGACGCGACCGATCCCGCGCTAACGGCGCGCGTGGAGGAGGCGAGCGGCGAAATCATGGCCGCCTGCATCGCCGCGGGCGGCACGATCACCGGTGAGCACGGGGTGGGGCTCGACAAGCTCCGCTACATGCCGCTCATCTTCGACCCGGAATCGTTGGGCGCGATGCTGGCCGTGCGGCGCGTGTTTGATCCAGACGAGCGGGTCAACCCCGGCAAGGTGGTGCCGGTGCATGCGTGTAGGGAGTGGAGCGGGAGCACCCGGGGTCATTGGGGTTCAGCTAACCCCGGGGCGTCGCCCCGGGGTCAGCCGTTGGTGGTGGGCAGCCGATGACCATTCTCGAAAAGGTCACCGCCCTGCTCGGCGAAGGAGCCGTGCTCGAAGCCGGCACCGATCGGGTCCCGCGCATCGCCCCGGGCTCGCCCGACGCCGTGGCCCTGCTGCTCGGCACCGCCCATCAGGAGGGCTGGCGCGTCCGCATCGAAGGCGCGGGCACCTGGCTCCAGAGCGACGCCCCCGCCGATCTCGCGCTCACGACCCGCCGGCTCGATCGGATTCCCGCCGTCGAACCCCCGGATCTCACGGCAACGGCCGAAGCAGGGATCGGGCTCGATCAATTGCGCCAGCAGCTCGCCGACCGGGGCGCCTGGCTCGCGGTGGACCCGCCCGGCCTCGCCGGCCGGACGCTCGGCTCCGTCGTGGCGACGGCGACCGCCGGCCCTCTGCGGCAGGGCTTCGGTCCGATCAAGGATCACTTGCTTGGCGTCACGTTCGTGACTGGCGACGGCCGCATGGTGCAAAGCGGCGGGCGCGTGATGAAGAACGTGGCGGGCTACGACCTCACGCGGCTGCAGGCCGGAGGGTTTGGCGCGTTCGGCGTCATCGTGCTGGTGCATCTGCGGCTGCGGACATTGCCGCGGGCCGACATCACCTACCTGCTCGAGGGCTCGCGCGAAGACCTGACGCAGGTCGGCGAAGACATTGCCGCCGCGGGACTCACCCCCGCCGCGCTCGAGCTCGTGTCTCCGGCGCTGGCGCGTCGCGAGCGCTGGGTGCTCGGCGTGCGGCTCGCGGGATCGCCCGCACTCGTGGCGGCCGACGAGACGGCCCTCGGCGCGGCGACCGGGGGGGGCGGCAAGTTCACGGCGCTGCGCGCCGAAGAGGCCCACGCCTTCTGGATGCGGCTGGCGGAGGGATTCGCGGTGCGGCCCGTGACGTTCCGGATCGGCGGCGTCCCCGCGGCGAGCGACGAGCTGCTCGATCTGCTCCAGCACCAGCTCGGCGACGAATGGATCTCGGCTTCTCCCGCGGCGGGCGCGATCCGCTGGACGGGTGAGGCGACCGTGGATCGGCTGCAGCGGCTGCGCCGCACCCTCGCGGGGCTCGAGGTGCCTCTCACCCTCGAGCGCGCGCCCTGGCCATTGCGCGGTGCCGTCGGCCACTTCGGCGCCTACCGCGAGGGCGTGGGCCCGCTGGTGGCCGGTCTACGCCGCACGTTCGATCCGGGCGGCGGGCTCGTCGTGGCCACCGAAGGCGCATGACGCGCGGAGGGTTCGAGGGGCTGGACGCGTGCGTGCATTGTGGTTTCTGCCTTCAAGCCTGCCCCACGTTTCTCGCGACCGGCGACGAAGCCGACTCGCCCCGCGGCCGCATCGAGCTGATGCGCGCGCTCGAGCGGGGCGACCTGGCCGCGACGGATGAGGCCCTCAACGTCCATCTCGATCGCTGCCTCGGCTGCCGCGGCTGCGAGCCCGTGTGCCCGTCGGGCGTGCACTACGGCCAGGGGCTCGAGGCCGCCCGCGCGCGGCTGACCGAGGCCCGCGGCGTCCCCCGGCTCGCGCGCACGGCGCTGTGGTTCCTCACGACGCCGGGCGTAAGTGCGGTGGTGTACTGGTTCGGGCGGTTGCTCCGGGTGACGGGGCTGCCGCGACTGTTCGCCGGCTGGTCAAGGCTCCGCTTTGCCATGGGAATGCTGGCGGCGACGAAACCGGACGGTAAGGGACGGTATGGGACGGTAAGAGACGGTTGGAGAAAATCACCTACCGTCCCCTACCGTCCCCTACCGTCCCCTACCGTCCTGTTGTTCCGGGGCTGCGTCATGCAAGGCCTCTTCTCCCACGTCCACGACGCGACGATCCGCACGCTGAGCGTGAACGGCTACGAGGTACGGGAGATTCCCGGACAGGTGTGCTGCGGCGCGCTGCATGCACACGCCGGGCTGCCCGACGAAGCGCGTGCGTTGGCGCGGGCGAATGTCGCGGCATTCAACGACTGCGATGACCCGATCGTCGTCAACAGCGCGGGCTGTGGCGCCCTGATGAAGGAATACGGCCGCCTGCTCGCCGAGCCGTCCGATCGTTCCCCGCCGTCTTTTGTAAGCAAAAGGCAAGGTCAGGGGGTGAGGTTTGCCGAGCGGGTCCGCGATGTCACCGAGCTGCTCACCGCCAACGGGGGCCCCGTGCCTGCCGCGCCGCTCGATCTGCATGTCGCCTACGACCCGCCGTGCCATCTGTTGCACGCGCAGGGCGTCGCGGTGCCACCTCTCAAGCTGTTCGCCGCGATCCCCCTGCTGCACCTGGTCCAGGTGCCCGGCGCCGCCGAATGCTGCGGCAGCGCCGGCCTGTTCACGCTGCTCGAGCCCGAGATGTCGCGTGCCGTACTCGCGGCGAAGCTCGAGCGGCTGCGCGAAGCGGCGCCCCAGGTTGTGGCAACCGGAAATCCGGGGTGTTTGATGCAGCTCGGCGCCGGGCTGGCCGCCGCCGGCATTCCGGCCGAGGCGCGCCACCCGGTCGAGTTGCTCGACGCCGCCTATCGCGCCGCGGGGCGCTACGAGTGAGCGCGCGCCGCGTTACTACGCCTGACGGCGTGGCGCTGGCGCTGCACCGGCTGCGCGCCTTCCGGGACGGCCGTCCCGCGCTGCTGCTCGTGCATGGCGCGTTCACGAACCATCGGTTCTGGCTGCAGTCGGCGAACGGCGCGGGAGGGCTCGCCCATTTCCTCGGCGCCGCCGGTTTCGACGTCTGGCTGGCCGACCTCCGCCATCACGGCGAGAGCGACCGCGAACCCCGGCCGCTCGCCTGGACGTTCGAGGATTGGGTGCTGCGCGACGCGCCGACGTTGGTCGCCCGCGTCCGTGAGGAGACGGACGGCGCTCCGCTCGCCTGGATCGGCCATTCAGCAGGCGGCGCCGCGGGGCTCTGCTGGCTGGCGCGGGTCACCGCGGCGGCGCCGCTCGCCGCCGTCGTCACGCTCGGCACGCCGGGTCCACGCCGGCTGGGACCGGTGCGGCGGACGCTTGCCGCATCCACGATCGCGGTGTCGCGTGCGTTGGGGCGGTTTCCGGCCCGCGCGCTGCGCTTCGGCAACGAGGACGAGGCCGCGGGCATCATCGGCGAATGGATGGAGTGGAACGTGCGGGGCGGATGGGTGGGAACGGACGGATTTGACTACTTTGCCGGCCTGGCCGGCGTGACGACGCCCTACCTCGGCGTCGCGGGCGGCGCGGACCGGATCTTTGCGCCGCCGGCGGCGTGCCGCCAGGTCGTCGAGCGCATCGGCGCGGCGCGCAAGACGCTCGCGATCGAGGCGGGACTGACCCACCGGGGCCTGGTACTCGACGAGCGAGCCCGGGCGTCGTGCTGGCCGAACGTCGTCGTGTGGCTCAAGGAGACGCTGTGACCGAAGCGGTGCTGTTCGACTTCAACGGCGTGCTCGTGGACGACGAGGCGCAGCATTGCCAGGCACTGCAGGCCGTTCTTGCCGACGAGGGAATCGCGCTGTCGGACGACGAGTATTACACGGTCTACCTGGGCGTCGATGACCGGATGTCATTCGTCGAGGCGTTCCGCCGCGCCAACCGCACGCTCACGTCTGAGCACCTGACGCGTCTCGTCCAAGCAAAGTCTCAGATCTATCAGGATCTCGCCGCGGCGGCGTGGCGGATGGTGGCGGGCGCGCCGGAGTTCGTGAGCGACGCGGGCCGGCGGTTCCGGCTCGGGATCGTCTCCGGCGCCCTGCGGCGTGAAATCGACGCGGCGTTGACCCGGTTCGGGATCGCCGAGCGCTTCGAGACGATCATCGCCGCCGAGGACGTCCTGCGCTGCAAGCCCGACCCCGCCGGCTACCTCTCCGCGCACGCCGCACTCGATCGCCGCCGTCCGATATCGGTGCGTGCGTGTGTCGCCATCGAAGATTCTCTCCACGGCCTGGATGCGGCGCGCGCCGCCGGAATGACGTGCGTCATGCTCGCCACCAGCCTCCCCGCCCGCACGCTGCGCGCGAACGGCGCCGCGCTGGTGTGGGACTCGCTGGCCGGCCACGCCGCGGCGGAGCTCGCCGAGCTGTGAGCGACGCGTTCCCCACCGCGCCCGCCCCCACCGTCACCCGGCTCGACCCTGACGACGTGCCGGCCGAGGTCGTGGATCACCTCAGAAACGGCGCCGTGGTGGCGCTGGCGGACGTGGGCGTGATTGACCTCACCGGGCCGGGCGGCGGCGCGGTCACGTGCTTCCAGGGCCTGCTCACGAGCGATATCGAGAAGCCGGGGGACGGCGCGTTCGTCTACGGCGCGCTGCTCACGCCCAAGGGGATGATCGTCGTGGACGGGTGGGCGGCGCGGCTGGGCGCGCGCGTGCGCTTCACGGTTCCCAGCGAGGGCCGCGAGCGCGCCGTGGCGATTCTCCAACGCTCGGTGCCGCCGCGCCTGGCCCGCACGGTGGACCGCAGCACCGATACCGCCGTGCTGCGGGTCGCGGGCGCGCACGCGGTCGCGACGCTCGGCGCGGCCGGCATGCCGGTCCCGCAGGCGATGAACCATGTCCTGGAAGCAACGGTTGGTGACATCGAGATCGAGGTCGCGCGCGCCGGTGAGCAGGCGCCGTTCGTCTTCCAGATCACGAGCGCCGCCGAGCACCGCGATGCCGTACAGGCGCGTATCGTCAAAAGCGGCGCCCATCGCGCGACCGCTCCGGCGCTGGAGCTGGCGCGCATCCTCGCCGGATGGCCACGCCTCGCCTCCGAGATTGACGAGAAGACGATCCCCCAGGAAGCGCGCTTCGACGAGATCGGTGGCGTGTCGTACACGAAGGGCTGCTACACCGGCCAGGAAACGGTCAGTCGCTTGCACTTCCGCGGTCATGCGAACCGCCACCTGCGCGGCCTGCTCTTCGAGACCGATCGGCCCGCGGCCCCGGCCGCAGGATGGAGCGCCGTGATGCACGACGAACGGGACGTGGGCCGCGTCACCAGCATCGCCTGGCTGCCCGACGGGGGCGGCTCCGTATTGGGCAGCGGACGCTGGATCGGGCTCGCGGTCGTGCGCCGTGAGGTGCCGCTCGGCGCGGTGGTGCGCGCCGCCGGCCGTGAAGCGCGGGTCGTCCCGCTCCCCTTCGACGTTCCCAGCATCCGCCCCGCGTGACGGTTCTCGTCACGGGCGGGAGCGGCCTCGTCGGCAGTCACGTGCTCGAGGCGCTACGATCCCGCGGAGAGCCCGTGCGCGCGTTGGTCCGCCGGGAGTCGGGGGGGGGCTTGGTCGCAGCGTTCGGCGCGGAGCCCGTCATCGGCGACGTGACCGACGCGGAGACGTGGCGGCGCGCCGCCGCCGGCGTCCGCGGCATCGTACACGCCGCGGCGCTGGTCGCCCACCGTGCGCCGTTCGAGGCATTCGAGCGCGTCAACGTCGGCGGCACTCGGCTCGCGACCGAGGCGGCGCGCCGCGCGGGGGCACGGCTCATCCACGTTTCGTCCGTCGCGGTCTACGGGCGATCGGTCGCGTACACCGCCGGCCGCCATGGAGTCGCCGAAGACTTCCCCTTTCAGCCGCTCCCCCAGCGCGACTTCTACGCGCGCACCAAGCGGATGGCCGAAGAGCTGGTGCAGAGGGAAGCTGAAGCGAGCAGGGGGAGCCTCTCGGCGGTGGCGATTCGGCCCAATGTCATTTACGGTGAACGGGACCGGCTCTTCACCCCGCGCCTGATCGCGACCCTGCGGCGCGGTCTCGTGCCGCAGATCGGACCGGGGACGAATCATCTGTCATGCGTGTACGCGGGGAACGTGGCGTCGGCCGTCGTCGCTGCGCTGGACGCGCCCCCCCGAGGGGGATTCCGCGCCTACAACGTCACCCATGACGCGCCGCCGTTGTTGACGCAGCGCGAGTTCCTCGCGGCCTTCGCGGAGGCCCTGGGCGTGCGGCTGCGGTGCATCCCGATTCCGATCCTGATAGCGCGCGTGGCGGCCGAGTCGTGGAGCGGGGTGCTGCGGACGCTCCGCCCTCGGCGTTACGCGGGCCTGGCGTCCGCGGCCGTGTGGTTCCTGGTGGGAGAGAATCCGTATGTCACCGAGCGGATCCGCGCCGAGCTGGGGTGGACGCCGCCCCTGGACGCGCGTGCCGCGATTCAACGCTCGGTGACGTGGTTCGCGGGCCGCTGAAACGAAAAGCCCGGGTCGTCCCCGGGCTTGGTCCCTTGGGATCTCGCGTGTCGCTCAGGGCCGCTTGGTGGTATCCGTCATCTTGGTTGTGTCGGACATCCGGTGCATCGAGTCAGACATCATCTTCATCGAATCGGCCATCGCCGCGCTGTCGGCGGCCGTGTTGCCTTGATCGGCCTTTTTGCACGCGGCCGATGCCATGGCGACGAGCGCCAGGGCGAATGCGATACGCTTCATGCTCACTCCTGTTGGGGTTCGAGGGCCCTGAACGGCGGCAAAACGTACACCCGGGACCCCCACAGTCAAGCCGCGGTAACTTATAGCAGCCATGCCCCGCCCCGATCGTCGCACGTTTCTGAGCTGGCTCGCCACGCTGCCCGTGTGGAATGGGTTCGCGCGCGGACCGCAGCAACAGCCGGCCGTCGAGGTGCGTCCCACGGCGCTCTTTCAGCAGCCCGATGGACGCAAGAACCTCGTGCGGATCACCGTCGCCGGATTGGGAGCACCCGCGGCGCGCGCGCGTGTAACCGACCGCCGCGGCGCCCTCGTCGGCACGGCAGGCTTGCTCCCCGTGAGCGCAGGACTGACGCTGAGCGGCGAGGTGTGGGTGCCGCTCTCCGAGCCGTCCGACTTCCACGTGGACATCGAGGTGGGACGGGACCGCGCGGCGCGCCAGCGCGTGCGGCTCACTCCCCCAAAACGGTGGACGCTGTACTGGCTCTCCTCGATCCACACCAACGTGGGGTACACGGATCTGCAGGAGAATGCGCTCGAGGTTCATCGCAAGAACCTCGACGCCGCAGTCACGCGGTTGTCCACGCGTCCCGACTTTCATTTCACGGCCGAGTGCGCGCTGCAGGTACTGTCCTATCTCGAGAACCGGTCCCCCGAGGACGGGGACGCATTACTGCAGGCCATCCGCGACGGCAAGATCGGCTGGCACGCGCTGTTCGCCAACATGCTCACCGGCCTGCTCGATCACGAAACATTCGCGCGACTGGTGTGGCCCGCGGGCCGGCTGGCGCGGGAGCGCGGCCTCACTTTCGCCGCCGCCCAGATCACCGGCGTCCCCGGCCAAGCGGCAACCTTCCCGATGCTGCTCGCCGCGAGCGGCGTGAAGTACCTCGCGAGCGGCGCGAACCCCGAGCGCGCCGTCCCGCTGCTGCCGCCGGCCGCGGGAGTCGAAGGAACGACGTACCCGCAGCTCTACTACTGGGAGGGACCCGACGGCAGCCGCGTGCTCCACTGGCGCGCGCATCACTACGGCGACGGCGCGCGGTTCGGCTTCGCCACTGGGCCCGAGGAAATGGGGCGCCGGATCTCGGACTGGCTCCTGGGCCAGCCGGCGTTTCTGGCGCGGGATTGGCCCTACGACGTGGCGCTCCTCTACGGGGCCGACTGGCAGGACAACGCGCCGCTCAAGGAAGCGATGGTCGCGAACGTCCAGGAATTCGGCCGCCGCTACACGTTCCCGCGCCTCGTGGCCGGGCGCTCAGAGGATTTCTTCCGCGACGTGGAGCGCCGCTACGGGACGCGCATCCCGGTGCGGCGCGGCGACACGGGACTCTATTCGGAGGACGGCGCCGCCTCGACCGCCGCCCAGCTCGCCGCGTTCCGATCGGCGCAGCTCAGGGCTCGTGCGGCCGAGATCGTGGCGCTCTGGGACGATCGGATCGACCCCCGCGATGAGGACACGCCCCGGCGCCGCCGCCGCCGGGCTGAAGAACGCAGCGCGATGTGGCGGGATCTGCTGCTGTTCGGCGAGCACACCTGGGGCGCCGACGTGAGCGTCTCCGCCCCGGCCTCCCGTCAGACCGTCGCGCAATGGGAGTACAAGCGTCGCTTCGTTGACGCCGGCGCCGCGGCCGCCCGCGATCTCCTGAGCGACGGATTGCTGCGTCTGGGCCGGGCCACGCGCGCGGGCCGCGGGCGGTTGGTCTTCAATGCCGGGGCCTGGGAGCGGACCGATGTCGCCCGCGTCGCCGGAGGCGCCGGCACGACATTCACGCACGACGGCCGTGAGCTGCCGGCCGTGGACCTCGAGGACGGCGATGCGCTGGTGCTGTTCCGGGACATCCCACCCCTGGGCTACGTCGCTTTGAGCGTGAGCGAGCGCGAAGCACGCACCCCGACGGCCGAAGGCGAGGCGCTCGACGCCGCAGCGGGAGGCTTCACCGTGCAACTCGAGCCTGCGACGGGCGCGATCCGCTCCCTGACGGGCCCGGACGGCAAGGAACGGGTGAAGCCATCTGAGTGGTCGGGCCTGAATCAGCTGGTCTACGCGCGGGGCGGCGAGCGCAGCGCCTTGTGGACGTCCGGAGACCGCAATGACCTCAAGAACCCGCCGCAGCTTCAGGTCGCGCAGGCCCGGCTGGTGCGCTGCCGCCGCGAGCGCCTGCCGGGAATCGGCGTGCGGCTCGTCGCCGAGCGAACGCTCGAGGGGTTTCCGTCGATCGCTTCAACGGTGACGCTCTACGACGAGCTGCCGTGGGTGGATATCGACAACCGGATCGTGAAGGAAGCGACGCCGGCAAAGGAAGCCCTCTACGTCGCATTCCCCTTCGCCTTTACCAAACCGACGGTCGAGATCGAAGTGCCCCTGGGGCGCATGACGGTCGAGCGTGATCAGCAGCCCGGCAGCTGCCGCGACTGGTACTGCCATACGCACTGGGTGTGGATGCGGGAGGGGACGGACGGACTGCTGTGGAGCGGCCCCGACACGCCGCTGCTCACGCTCAACGATCTGTTCCGCGGCGCGTGGCGGCGCAGCATCGTTCCCGACGGGACGCTGTTCGCGTATGCGATGAACAACTACTGGCACACGAACTACGCCGCCGCTCAAGACGGCGCGGCCACGTTCCGGTTCCGGCTGTCGCTGCTCGCTCCCGGCGATGCCGCCGAGCCGGCGCGCCGCGGCTGGGCCGCGTGCGATCCGCTGTACCTGAGTCCGTCCTACGAGAACGGCGCGCCCGGTCCGCTGATCACCAAGGACCGCGCGCTGTTCGTCGCCGACAAGGCGGTGCTGGTTGTGGGCGCGAAGCCCGCGGACGACGACGAAGGCGCGATCGTCAAGCTGCTCGACGTCGCGGGGCAGACGCGGCCGGTGGGCGTGTGGCCCGCCGCCTACGCGTTCCGGCTCGCCCGCCGCACCAACCTCGTCGAGCAGAACGGCGATGCCATTCCTGTCGGCGGCGACGGCAAGGCCACGGTTGATCTCGCCGCCTGGGGCGTCGCCGCCGCCCGGCTCTTTACACCCGCGGAGTAGCACGGGAGCCTCCGTCGAGTTAACGTCGAGACATGACTCTTCCGACTACACTCGGCGAACTGCGGCAGACGGAGTGGGCGAGCCCGGCCCGGCGGCAGCGCTCCGTGAAGGACGAGCTGCGCGACAACCTCATCTGTATGCTCGAGAACGGCTCCCCGCTGTTCCCCGGCATCGTGGGATATGAGGAAACCGTCATTCCGCAGCTCGTCAACGCCATCCTCTCCCGGCACAACTTCATTCTTCTGGGCCTGCGCGGTCAGGCCAAGAGCCGGATTCTGCGCCAGCTCGTCACCCTGCTGGATGAAGAGATCCCGTTTCTCGCGGGCAGCGAGGTGAACGACGATCCATTCGAGCCGATCTCCAAGTACGGACGCGAGCTCATCGCCGAGCGCGGCGACGCCACGCCGGTGGCCTGGCTGCCGCGCGACGTGCGCTTCGTCGAGAAGCTCGCCACTCCGGACGTGACGATCGCGGATATCATCGGCGACGTGGATCCGATCAAGGCGGCGCGCGGTGGCCATCTGCTGTCCGACGAGCTGACGATGCACTTCGGGCTGCTGCCGCGGGCGAACCGCGGCATCTTCGCGATCAACGAGCTGCCCGATCTCGCCGGCAAGATCCAGGTGGGTCTCTTCAACATCATGCAGGAAGGCGACGTCCAGATCAAAGGCTATCCGGTGCGCCTGAACCTCGATGTCGCGCTGGTCTTCACCGCGAACCCCGAAGACTACACCGCGCGCGGCAAGATCATCACGCCGCTCAAGGACCGCATCGGCTCGGAGGTCACGACCCATTATCCGCTGAGCGTCGAGCTGGGCACGGCGATCACGCGGCAGGAAGCGTGGGTGGAGCGCAACGGCGGAGGCCGCGCCATCCGCGTCCCCGACTTCGTGGCGGAGCTGATCGAGCGGATCGCGTTCGAAGCGCGTGAGGACAAGCGCGTGGATCGGCGCAGCGGCGTGTCGCAGCGGTTGCCGATCAGCGTGCTCGACAACGTGGTGTCGAATGCCGAGCGGCGCACCATCGTCACGAAAGAACGGACGGTGGTGCCGCGCGTCTCCGACGTGTATGCCGCCCTGCCGGCGATCACCGGCAAGCTCGAGCTCGAGTACGAGGGCGAGCTGCAGGGCGCCGAGACGATCGCCAAGGACCTGATCCGCCGCGCCGCCGGGCGCACGTTCGAAGGCCGCGTGGGCGGGGCCAACGTGGACGACATCGTCCACTGGTTCGACGAGGGCGGCGCGCTCAAGATCACGCCCGACGAGCGGTCCGAGTCGTTGCTCAAAGGATTCAGCGTCGTCCCGGGGCTCCTCGCCCTGGTGGACCAGGTGGGCCTCGCCGGCAAGAAGGATCCCGCCACGATTGTATCGGCGTGCGAGCTGGTGCTCGAGGGTCTCGTGGCCGAAAAGCGGATCGCACGCAGCGAAGAGTTGGGCTACGTCCGCGCACGCGCGGAGCAGAAGCCTCCATTTGGGAAGGGACCGGGAGGGCCGGGATCACCGGGGCCGGGGCCGAACCTCTTCTCTTGACGGCCCCACCGCTCGTCACGATCACGCGCCTGTACGCCTCGGGTGGCTCCGAGATCGCCCGTCTGGTGGCTGAAACCCTGGGCTGGACGCTGATCGACAACGAGTTCGTGGATCAGGTCGCGCGCCTTGCGGGCCTGTCCCACGACGAGGTCGCGCGGCGCGAGGAGCGCGCGCCGGGCCTGCTCGAGCGGCTGGCGCGCACCTTGGCCGTCGCCTCGCCCGAGATGTTCATCACGAGCGCCGGCGCGCCTCCCCCCGTCGAGGCGGACGAAGCGACGCTCGTCAAGATGGCCGAACGTGTCATCGCGGAAGCGGCCGCAGAGGGCCGCGTCGTGTTGGTGGGCCGGGGAGCGCAGGCCATGCTCGCGGCGCGCGGCAACGCCCTGCACGTCTACGTCGTGGCGAGCAAGCCGTGGCGAAAGCGACTCGCGATCGAACGGCTCGGCGTGAATCCCGCGGACGTGGACAAGATCCTCGAGGAAACGGACCGTCAACGCGACCAGTACGTGAAGACGTACTACGGGCGCGATCGCCAGGAGCTCACGCTCTACGACATGGTGCTGAACGCGGAACGGCTGGGGTTCGAAGGGGCGGCGGCGCTCATCGTGGCTGAAGTCAAGCGTCGCGGATGGACGTAATGCGTACGCCGTGCGCCGTGCGCTGTGCGCGGGAAGGCTGTCCGGCGCACGGCGCACTGCTCACAGCGCACGCCTGAGTTCCGGCACCCTCCACCCCGCCATCGCGACCGCCAGCGCGCTGATCACGCCGCCCATGGCCACCGCGGCGGGCGCACCGAGGCGCTCCGCGAATACCCCTGCCTGAAACGCGCCCAGCGGCGCCATTCCCACGAACATGAACGAGTAGAACCCCATCACCCGTCCGCGCAGGTGATCGGGGACCAGCGTCTGCAGCAGCGTATTGGTCAGCGCGTTGTTCACGATCATCGCCGCGCCAACGAGCGCGAGCAGTGCCAGCGACAGCGGGAACACGCGCGAGCTCGCAAACACCATCAACAGCAAGCCGAACGTGATTCCCGCGGCGACGAGCGTGCGTCCCTTCCGGATGCGCTGTCCCAGAACCGCCACGCCCAGCGCCCCCCCGACGGCGCCGAGCCCGACCGCGGCGCTCAGCACGCCATAGCCCCGCGCGCCCACCCGCAGCACGTCGCGCGCGAAGACCGGCATGAGCAGCAGGAAGGGAAAGCCGAAGATGCTGATGATGGCGGTGAGCACGACCAGGGTGGAGACCCGGCGGTCATCGCGGAGAAACGCGAGCACCTCCCGGAAGCCCTGCCAGGCCGACAACTGTGTGAGCTGTGGAATGTGGGGCGGGAGCCGCATGGCCAGCAGGCTGCCGATCACGGCGAGGTAGCTCACACCGTTGAGAAAGAAGCATATCGCCACGCCCTTCGCGCCGATCAGAAGGCCCGCGATCACCGGTCCGAGCACGCGCGTCAGATTGAAGACCGACGTGTTGAGCGCGATGGCGTTCATCAGGTCTTCTTTCCCCACCATCTCCACGATGAACGCTTGGCGGGTGGGAATGTCGAATGCGGCAACGACGCCGAGAAACGCGGCGAGAATCATCACGCTCTCGGTCGTGACGTGCCCGCTCCACACCAGGGCGGCGAGGGCGAACGCTTGCAGCATTTGCAGCGTTTGCGTGATGAGGACGGTGCGGCGCTTGTCGGTCCGGTCCGCGATCACTCCCGCGTAGAGAGTGAACAGCAAGACGCCGAGTGAGCCCAGCGCCGAGACCAGGCCCAGGTAGAACGGGGAGTTCGTGAGCTCGAGTACCAGCCACCCCTGGGCGACCGACTGCATCCAGGTGCCGGTAAGCGAGATCGTCTGGCCGAAAAGGAAGAGGCGGAAGTTGCGGTGGGCGAGGGCCCCGAATCCGTAGCGGCGCGCGGCCTCGGTCATTGCTCAGAAAACTATACTAGATTGGTGAACGGGCGATGAAATCCACCACCTATAGCCGCTACGTCCCGGGCCTCCTCGAGACGCTCAACCTCCAGGCCCTGCTCGACCAGCTCGCCGACTTCCTGCTGCAGTCGGGGTTCGCCGGACGGGCGTACTCGCATCCCTTCTGGGGAGAGTTCGGCGAGGAGGACCCCGATCGCTCCCTCGACGCGCTGCGCCAGGCGATCCTTCAGGCCCTGATGGACTCCGGCCAGCTGACGCCCGAAATGCTGACGACGCTGCGCGGCGAGTCCACCGGCGACGCGCAGCGCGACGCCGAGCTGCAACGCCAGCTCGCCGAGCTGCTCGATTCCATCGTGCAGAAGCTGATTGACGAAGGCTATCTGAACCTGCAGCAGGCCCCCAAAATGCCGGGCGCTCAGCAGCCCGTGTTGGGCCCGGGCGGCATGGCAAAAGAGGCCGCGCAGCAGGTGCAGTTCAACCTCACCGACAAGGGCATCGACTTCCTCGGCTACCGCACGCTCAAGCATCTGCTCGGCAGCATCGGCAAATCGAGCTTCGGCGCCCACGACACCGAGCACCTCGCGACCGGCGTCGAAGCCGAGGCGGTGAGCCGGCGCTATGAGTACGGCGACACGCTCAACCTCGATGTCAACGCCACGCTCTCGCACGCGCTGAAGCGCGAGGGCCTGGGGGTGCCGATCAACCTCGAGTACGACGACCTGATGGTGCACCAGGCCGAGTACCGCTCGTCATCGGCGACGGTGCTGATGCTCGACTGCTCGCACTCGATGATTCTGTACGGGGAGGATCGCTTTACGCCCGCCAAGAAGGTGGCGCTCGCGCTCACGCACCTGATCCGCACCCAGTTCCCCGGCGACACGCTGCGCGTCGTGCTGTTCCATGACACGGCCGAGGAGATCCCGTTGGCGCAGCTGGCGCACGCGCAGGTGGGACCGTACCACACGAACACGACGGAAGGATTGAAGCTGGCGCGGCGGATTCTGATGGGACAGCGCAAGGACATGCGCCAGATCATCATGATCACCGACGGCAAGCCTTCCGCGCTGACGCAGCCCGACGGACGGATCTACGTGAACTCGATGGGCCTCGACCCGCACATCCTGCAGGCGACCTACCGGGAAGTCGCGTTGTGCCGCCGCAGCGGCATCATGATCAACACCTTCATGCTGGCGCGGGACCGCAGCCTGGTGGAGTTCGTGAAGAAGGTCTCCGCGATCTGCCGCGGCAAGGCCTATTTCACGAACACGATGACGCTGGGCCAGTTCATTCTGATGGACTTCATGCGGAGAAAGACGCGGCGGGTGAGCTGAGCCCACCCGCCGGCCTTCCAGCACGCCGCTCTTCGTGGGCGTCTAGTAGAACCACACCTCCGCGCGCTTCTTGCTCGGCGCGGCCACTTCGTCGCCCCCGAGGATGAGCACGTGCGCCACGCCGCTCGCGTCGATGTAGCTCAGCGCCGCGTGGTTGAAGAGATCCCGGCCGCCGTTGTTGAACTGGATCGTTTGCGCCCCGGTCGCGCCGTTGAAGCTACCCACGCTGCCGTCGCTGTTGAATGCGGCGTAGCTCTGCTCGGTCGAGCCCGACGTCGCGCCGGCATACAAACCGGCCGACACGAGCACGCTCCCGCCCGCTACGACCGCCGTGTGTTTGCTCGCTTCCTTGATCAGGTCGTTCGCGTTCAGCGTCCAGGTCGTGGCAACCAGGTCGCCCGTGCGCAGATTGATGCGGTTGTACACGATGCTCTTCAACTTGGTCGTGTTGTCGGTGAAGTTCGAATCGTTGGGCGTCACCGCGGCCGACTCACCGCCAAAGGCGTACAGATAGCCGCCGAACGCCGTCCAACCGTGGTAGGTCCGCGGCGCGGGCAGCGCCGCCAGCGACTGCCAGGCGCCCACGTTGCCCAGGGTGTCAAGCCGGGCGCGGTAGACGGTGGCCACCGGGGCGTTTCCGCTGCCCGAGCCGCCGCCGATGTAGATTTCGCCCCGGAAGATCACGGCGCCGAGCGAATGCAGCGCCGCGGGGAGGGTGCCAGCGCTGGTCCAGGCGCTGACGCTGCCGTTCGCCGCGAGTGCGCCGCGATACACGGTACTCGTCGGCGCGCCCGCCGCGTCCATCGCGCCGCCCAGGACATAGATGAAACCGTTCCCCTGGACGCGCGAGTTGAACGCCGTCGCCACGACGGCCGCGTGGAACGCGCGGGCGCCGGGGAGGGACACCGTCGCCGTCCACGCCGAGAGCTGACCGGTGGCCTGAATCGTGGCGTAATAGACGCTGTCGCGCGGCGCATAGGTCGAGTCCGCGCCGCCCAGTACGTACACCAGATTGCTGGTGCTCACCGCGGCGAACAGCGCGCGGTGCCCGCTCAAGCCGACCGGGAGGTTTGTCGTCTGGGTCCACAAGATGGTCGAGGGACTGAAGGCCGCTTCGGTCGTCACGGTGAAGGGCAGCGCGTTGCTCGTGCCGGTTGCGGTCACGACCACGACGTCGCCAGTCTCCGCGCCACTCGGCACAGTCGTGACGATGAACCCGTCCGTCCAATCGTTTTCCGGATCCACGATGACGGCGTTGATCGTGCCGCCCGCACCGTCGGAGAACCGCACCGCCCCCGTCCCCTGCCGGTCGCCGAACGCCTTGCCCTCGAGGATCACCGTGCCGCCGCTGTTGCCCGACGGGAGAGTCGCGCCGTTCACGAACTGCAACGTGGGAGCCACCGCCGTAAACGCCGCGGCCAACTGCGCCTCCGTCCCGTCCGCGTTACGCACGCGCACGGCGTAGGCCGTCCCTGCCGCGACCCCGCTGGGCACGCGCGCGAAGACCTGCGTGCCGCTGGCGACGTCCACCGAGTCCGACTCGAGCGCGCCGATAAACACGTCGAGGCCGCTGCGAAAGTTCGTTCCGGTGATCGTCAATTCGGTGCCGGCGGTGCCAGTGGCAGGGCTGACTGCGCTGATCGTGGGGGCGGCGCCGATGGCGGGGCCGCTCCCATCCCCGCCGCAGGCAGCCGCAAGCGCCACGAACACACCGGCGATGAACGAGCTGGTACGCACGTCGTATCGCTCCGTAAGGGTCACAGGAGGACTCGCGGAGACGCGCGCCGGTCACACCGGGCGCCGGGGGTGAAAGCGAAGGCCATGGGGGGGAAGGGCTTGTGACCGCGCGCAGGCGGCGCGAGTCTGTTGTCGTTATGGCCCCGGCAACGCCCACCGACGCCGAGATCATTCAGCAGGTGCTGGACGGCGACGTCGAGGCCTTCGGCGTCCTCGTCGATCGGTATCAGGAGGAGTTCGCAGCCTACGCGAAGTACATGACGGGCAGTGAGGACGAGGCCGCGGATGTCGTGCAGGAAAGCCTGGTGCGGGCGTTTCGTTCCCTGCGCCGCTGCCGGGAGCGGGCGAGCTTCAAAAGCTGGTTGTTCCGCATCGTGAGCAATCAGTGCAAGACCTATCTGCAGCGGCGGCGGCGGCGGACCGAGGTGCTGGCGGGGACCGAGCAGGACGCCGCGGCGCCTGATGACTCGACCGCAGAGGTCGAAGCGGAGGAGCTGCGACATCAAGTGCACCAGGCGCTCCAAGACCTGCCGGCGGATCAACGCGAGGCGCTGGTCCTGCGGTACGTCGAGGGGTTGGGGGTGCAGGAGATCGCGGTGGTGGTTGGCGCCGGCGTGTCAGCGGTGAAGATGCGGCTGCTGCGCGCCCGGGAAGCGTTGCGGGATCGATTCGAAGGAGTGGCATTATGAAACAGGAACACGAACTCTTGCGCCGGTACTTGGATGGGGAGTTGCCGCGCGAAGCGCTGCCCGTCGAGCTGCGGGCGGAGGCGGCGCGCTTTGAGCGCCTGTTCGCCGCGCTCGATCCGGAAGACGTGCGCCTCCGGACCACGCTCAGAGCCGACGTCATGCGCCAGATCCGGCAGGAGCGGCGGACGGCGTGGCGTGCGTTCCAGTGGCTCGTGGCGCCGCGTCCCATCCGCGTCAGCCCGCTGGCCGCGGCACTCAGCGCCGCCGCCGTGCTGGCGCTCGTCCTATTCACCCGTGCCGCGCCGGATCGGATGCCGGGTCTTCCCGGCGCCGACCGTGTGGACACGCGCTTCATCTACCTCGCCCCGCAGGCAAGCCGCGTCGCCGTGACAGGCGACTTCGTGAACTGGGACCCCGACGGTGTTCCGCTCGAGCGCCGGTCCGACGGCGTGTGGGTGGCGGAACTCCGCCTCGAGCCCGGGCTGCACCATTATGTATTCGTGATCGACGGCACCGAGTGGCGGCCCGACCCGAACGCGGCGTCGCACGTGGATGACGGGTTCGGGCGACGCAACAGCGTGCTTCTCATCGCGCCCCCCGTTCGACATGCGAGCTAGCTCGCTGTCCCGCTGGGCGTGCCTCATTGTCCTGGCCTGCGCGGGCGCACTGCCGCTCGCCAGCCAGCAGCGCCTGCAACAGAGGCTCGACGCGGCGACACTGGCCGCTTTGCGGCCCGTGTTCGAGCTCGCGCGGCGCGACTCCGTGCCCGTGACGGCGCTCGAGGACAAAGCGCTGGAAGGCGCCGCGAAGCGTATCCCCGCCGAGCGCATCGTCGCGGCCGTGCAGCAACTGGCGCGCGATCTGCGCGACGCGCGCGTACTGCTGCGCGGCGCACGGCCGAGCGGCGCTATTGCGGATGGCGAGGTGCTCGCCGCGGCCGACGCGCCGCGCCGCGGGGTTCCGACGGCGGAGATCGCCGCCCTCGCCGCGAACGTCCCTCCCGCCCTGAGCCTGCTCGTCCCCCTGACGGTATTGGGCGATCTCGTGCAGCGCGGCGTCCCGGCGGCGGAGGCGCGCCAGGTGATCCAAGAGCTGCTCGCTGCCGGCATCTCGCCGGAACAGCTCGCCGAGATCCCGGCTCGGGTCGACGTGGCGCTCCGCGTCGGCGCTCAGCCGCGTGAGGCCTTTTTCAACGCGCTCCCGATTCCCGTGCGGCCCCCCGTCCCCCAGCAGCGACCACCGGGACCACCCTCCGAGTCCAGCGTCCGTATCGGGCCTCCCACTCCCTAACTTCGAGTGCCATGCGACTGCTCTCTGCGCCCTGCGTCGGCATGCTGTTGTCCGTCATCGCCGTTTCACCCCGCCTCGCCGCCCAACGGTGGCAGGTCGATCTCGGCGCTACCGGCGTCGCCTACGATACGTTCAGCAGCGTTGCCTCGGCGGTCGTGGCCCCATCGGTCGAATGGCAGCGTCCCCGCGCCTATGGCCTCGCGAGCGGCAGTTTCGCGGCCTTCGCAGGGGCGCAATGGACGGCGCAAGGGCGCGGCGATCTCTCGCTGTTTATGCCGCTCGGCTTCGAGCTGGCCGGCTCGGCCGGCGGCAGCGTGCACTCCACCGGCTACCGTACGGCGACAACGCGAGGCGAGCTGCGGATCCACCTGAGCGGACGCGGCGGCGGGGTGTGGGCGGGAGGCCACGCCGGGACCGGCTGGACGTCGGACACGAGCGACATCGCATTTGCCTACGGCCCCTCGGTCGGCGCCTGGGGCCGCGTCGGTCGCGTGAGCGCTCTCGCGGTCTTCGTCCCCTTCCATTTCGAGGGAGCGTGGCTTCCCGAAGCCAACGCTCGCGTCGCCGGAACCCACGGGCGGCTGGACGTCCTCGCGTATGCCGGTTGGCGGGGCGCGACACAAGGCGTGAACGCCGCCTTCTGGGGGGGCGCGAGCGTCGCCGTCTGGGTCACGCCGCGAATAGCCCTGGTCGCGGGAGCGGGCACCTATCCCGCCGACCTCTTGCAGGCGCTGCCCCGCGGGCGGTACGTGTCGGCCTCGATCCGGTTGGCGCGCCGGTCGCCTTCGGTGTGGCCGGCCCCGACGACCGGACGTGCCCTCTACGCAACTGAACGAGGCGTCACCGAGCTGCGCTTCGCCGTTCCGGGAGCGAGTCGCGTGGCGGTGGTGGGCGACTGGACCGGATGGCAACCGGTGCTACTCGAGCGCGGGGCGGACGGTCGCTGGGTGATGCGCGTCACACTCGGCCCGGGCGTCTACCGCTTCAACGTGATCGTGGACGGCACACGCTGGACCGTTCCGGCCGATGTCGCGGCCGTGGACGACGGATTCGGGGGGCAAACAGCCTTGTTGGTCGTACCATAGAGTGACCGACGGGGGGGCTGGGTAGTCTTATAGCGCGGATCATCTGGACCCTCACTTCAAGGGGAATGGATCATATGCGGACTCTGAAGCTGCTCACCATCTCGCTGCTCTTCCCGGTACTGGTCGTGGCCCAGGGTACGGCCAGCAGCAGCACCGGCCAAGAGACGGCGCTCGCCCGTCTGAGCGAAGTGTTGCCTCAGGACGTGGCCCAGAAGGTGAAAGACATCGTCACCGACGCTACCAACCGTGGCCTGCCCGGCCTGGCGATCGCAAATCGCGCGCTGGAAGGTGTGGCCAAGGGTCGGAGCGGCGAGGCAGTTCGTGCGGCCGCTGAGGCGTTCGCCCGCGACCTCGCGGGCTCGCGTGGCGCCTTCACTCAGGCCGGACGCGTCCCCGACCCGAGCGAGCTCGAAGCAGGCGCGATCGCCATGGGGCTGGGCGTCGATGGCCAAACGATCAGCGACGTCGCCCGCGATGCCGACCGCAGCCGCCCGCTCGCCGTCGCGGTAGCGGTGCTTGGCGCGCTGGTGGACGCCGGACTGCCAGTCAGCATCGCGCGCGACGCGGTGCTCAAGCGCTTCAACGACGGCGCGGACAACACCGACCTGGTGGAGATGCCGGGAGAAGCGGGGCGGATGATCGCCGAAGGCATGCGTCCGAGCGAAGTCGGCTTGGCGCTCGCTTCGCAGCGCTCCGGGATGTCGCTGCCCGCCGGCCCGCCGGCCAACGTGCCGCGTGGCGACGGCCCACCGCCCAACGTGCCGCGCAACGACGGCCGGCCGGGCGAGCGGCCCCAGCCGCCGGTGCAGCCGCCAGTGCCTACGCCGTAAGCACGAAGCCGGATGCGTGCACACAGGCCGCCCACTCCGGGCGGCCTGTCGTGTTTTTCACCACCACGCCCGAGTTAGCGCTTCTCGGCGGCTTTCCCCGCCATCGTCGCCGGCGGATGCGGCGCGACGATCACGCTCTGCGACAGCGCGACCGCGCCGAGACTCGCGATCCCGCCCCCGAAGTACGCCTCCTCGCCGTGCTCGCTGACATCGAGGCCGGTCAGCTCGTCCGCCACCGTCGCCCGCGCGCCCAACGTCGCGCGCACCAGCGCGAGAATCGCAACCGTGCCGAGCGCGGAGATAGCGACCGCGGCCAGCACCGCATAGAGCTGCACCAGGAGCTGCCCCGGGTTCCCCGCGAGCAACCCTGCCCCGCCGCCCGGGTTCGCGAGCTTCGACGCGAACACGCCGGTCAGCAGTGCTCCGGCGATCCCCGCGAGTCCGTGGCACGAGAAGACATCCAATGAGTCATCGAGCCGGCTGCGAGAGCGCAGTACGATCGCGAAGTTGCTGATGATCGCGCAGATGACGCCGATCGCGAGCGCCGCGGGCGCGGTGACGTAGCCCGCCGCGGGCGTGATCCCCACCAGTCCGACGACGGCACCGGTCGCGACTCCCACGGCCGTGACTTTGCCCGTGCGCCACAGGTCGAGGAGCGCCCAGGCGAGGACGGCCGCTGACGCCGCCGCGTTGGTGTTCACGAACGCGAGGGCGGCGATACCGTTCGCCGCGAGCGCCGAGCCGGCGTTGAAGCCGAACCAGCCGAACCACAACAGCCCGGTGCCGATCAGCACGAGCGGCACGCTGTGCGGCGACAGGGGCGCGCGCTGGAAATCCCGGCGCGGTCCCAGGAACCAGGCCGCGACCAGCGCCGAGACGCCGGCGCTGACGTGCACCACAGTCCCGCCCGCGAAGTCGAGCGCGCCGAGCGCCTGCAGCCAGCCACCCGAGCCCCACACCCAATGCGCGAGCGGCGCATAGACCAGCGTGGACCAGAGTAGCAAGAAGACGAGATAGGCGCGGAACCGCATGCGCTCGACGATCGCCCCGGAAATCAGCGCGGGCGTGATCACGGCGAACATCGCCTGATAGACCGCGTGCGCCTGGTGCGGGATCGTGGCCGCGTACGTGGGATTGGGATCGAGCCCCACGCCGCGAAAGCCGAGCCACGCCAAACCGCCGAGCCACGCCGAGCCGGGAGCGAACGCCAGCGAATAGCCGATGAGGACCCACTGCACGCCGACCGCGCCGAGCGCGACGACGCTCATCATCATGGTATTGAGGGAGTTTTTCGAGCGCACCAGCCCGCCATAAAAGCACGCGAGCCCAATCGTCATCAGCAGCACCAGGGCGCTCGAGACGAGCACCCAAGCCGTATCCCCGGCCGAGATCATCCGCCCCCGCTCTCTGTACCGGCGGCCCGCAGCGCGGCCTGCTGGACCTCGTCCGCGTTCACCGCGGTCAGGGCGTCGTTATTCCGCTCGCCCGTGCGGATGCGGATGACCTGCTCGATCGGCTGCACGAAGATCTTGCCGTCGCCCACTTCGCCCGTGCGCGCCGCTGAGAGAATCGCCTGGATGCACGGCTCCACGAACGGCTCCGAGCAGGCCATTTCGATCTTCACCTTTTCATGGAACTCCATGACGAACGTGGTGCCGCGATACTGGCTCAGCACCTCGTGCTCGCCGCCATGGCCGCTCACCCGGCTCAACGTGATGCCGGTGATCCCGGCGCGAAACAAGGCGGCCTTGACGTCGGGCAGTTTCTCAGGCCGGATGACCGTCGTGATCAGCTTCATCGCAAACGCTCCCGTGGCATGCAGAGGGGAAGATACCCCTTAGATTGAACGGCGTGAGCGAGTTCGTCTTCGGCACCCACAACGCAGCCTTCGTGCAGGCGATGTACGAAGACTATCTGCGCGATCCCTCGTCGGTCGGCGAGGAATGGCGGCAGCTGTTCGATAACGGCAAACTTGGCGAGCTACCGATAATCCCGGGAGCGGGGAGCCGGGAGCAGGGAGCAGCAACTGTCTCTGCTCCTACACCAGCAGCTCCTGCTCCCCGCTCCCCGCTCCCTGCTCCTGGTGCCGTTCCCATCACCGGCCCCGCCGCCCGGTTAGTCCAGAACATGACCGAGTCGCTCACCGTCCCCACCGCCACGTCGTTCCGCGACATCGCCGCGGGGACCCTCGACACCCGCCGCAAAGCGCTCAACGCGCAGCTCGCCCCGACCGCGGGGGGGCCGGGCAAGAAGGTCTCGTTCACGCACCTGATCGGCTACGCCATCGTCCAGGCGGCGAAGCGATTCCCGGTGATGACACACGCGTACCAGGAGATCGAGAGCAAGCCGCACCGCCTCGATCCCGGCGGCGTGAGCCTCGGCCTGGCCGTAGACGTCGAGAAGAAGGACGGCAGCCGCGCGCTGGTCGTTCCGGTGATCAAGCACGCGGAAGCGATGGACTTCGCCGCCTTCCACTCCGCGTACGAGACCCTCGTCGAGAAGGCGCGCACCAACAGGCTCCTGCCTGACGATTTCGCGGGTGGCACGATCACGCTGACCAACCCGGGCACCCTCGGCACAGTGGCGTCGGTGCCGCGCCTCATGAAGGGCCAGGGCTCGATCATCGCCACGGGCACGATCCGCGAGCTCGCCGGCACGAAGCTGGTGACGATCACGAGCACCTACGACCACCGCATCATCCAAGGCGCGGAGTCGGGGATGTTTTTGCGCGAGCTGGACTCCCTCCTGCAAGGGGAGAACCAGTTTTACGAAGGAGTGGCGGTAAGCCTGACGGGCAAGGGAGCAGGGAGCGGAGAGCAGGGAGCAGCAGCGACCGCGCGACCCCCAGGTCCCAGCTCCCAGCTCCCTGCTCCCAGCTCCCCGCTCCCTGCTTCGGGCATCGAGGATCTCAAGCATGTCGCGGCCGCGATGGCGTTGGTTCGCGCCCACCGGGCATTCGGCCATTTGGCGGCGCATCTCGACCCGCTGGGAAGCGACCCGCCGGGCGACCCGTCTCTCGACCCGGGCCCGCTGGGTCTGACGCCGGACATCATGGCGCGGATCCCGGCCGAGGTCCTGCGCATCTACGTCCCGGGCAAGACGCTCGCCGAAGCGCTGCCGCATCTGCGCGCGACCTACTGCGGGACGATCGCGTACGAAGTCGAGCACATCGGCAGCCATCAGGAGCGCGTGTGGCTGCGACAGGTGATCGAGTCCGGCGAGCACCGGCAGCCGCTGCCGGCCGAGGAGAAGAAGCAGCTGCTCGCGCGCCTCACGGCGGTCGAAACGCTGGAGCGTTTTCTTCACAAGGCCTACCTCGGGCAGAAGCGGTTTTCGATCGAGGGCCTCGATGTCACCGTCCCGATGCTCGACCTCACGATCGAGCTTGCCGGCGGCCAGGGCGCGCGCAAAGTGACGGTCGGGATGGCGCACCGCGGGCGCCTCAACGTGTTGGCACACGCCGTGAACGTCCCCTACGAGACGATCTTCGCGGAATTCGAGGGTGGCAGACAGGTCGCGGACGCCGAAAGCGGCACGGGCGACGTCAAATACCACCACGGCGCCGAGGGCGTGTACCGGACGAAGGACGGCAAGTCGGTCGTGGTAACTCTGTCGGCCAATCCGAGCCACCTCGAGGCCGTGAATCCCGTGGTGGAGGGGCGCGCCCGGGCGGATCAAACGACGCGGAGCGCGGCGCAGCCGCTCCACGACGTCACGGTTGCCCTCCCCGCGCTGCTCCATGGCGACGCGGCCTTTGCGGGCCAGGGCGTGGTCGCGGAGACGTTCAACCTGGCGCGGCTGCGTGGTTACACGACCGGCGGCACGTTCCACCTGATCCTGAACAACCAGGTGGGCTTCACGACCGACCCGAAGGAAGGGCGCTCCACCGACTACTCGAGCGACCTCGCCAAGGGCTTCGACGCGCCCATCGTCCACGTCAACGCCGACGATCCCGAAGCGTGCCTCGCCGCCGTGCGACTCGCGATGATGTACCGCGACAAGTTCCACGGCGATGTAGTGATCGACGTCGTGGGCTACCGGCGGTACGGCCACAACGAGGGCGACGAGCCCGCCTACACCCAGCCCTTGATGTACGAGCGCATCAAGCAGACGCCGACGGTGCGCGAGAAGTACGCGGCGCAGCTCGCGAAAGAGGGCGTGGTTGACGCCGCCCAGGCCGAGGCCGAAGCGGACGCCATGTATCAGCGGCTGGCGGCACTGCAGCAGGCTGTGAAAGCGGGACAGCGTATCGAAGACACGCAGCGCATCAAGCGCGAGGCCGCACCACCCGCCGAGCCAGTCACCGCCGTAGCGGCCGAGCTCCTCACGAAGCTCAACGAGGAGCTACTCGCGGTTCCTCCAGGGTTCGCGGTGCACCCGAAGCTCCAAAAGCAGCTCGAGCGGCGGCGGTCCCTCGACGAGATCGAATGGGCTCACGCCGAAGCGCTCGCCTTCGCGTCGCTCTTGACCGACGGCACGCCGATCCGCCTGACGGGACAGGACACGGAGCGCGGCACGTTCAGCCAGCGCCACCTGGTGCTCCACGATGTGCGCACCGGCCAGCGCCACGCGCCGATTCAGAATCTGCCGGAGGCGCAGGCGCCGTTCGAGCTGCACAACAGCCCGTTGTCGGAGTTCGCCTGCCTGGGCTTTGAGTACGGCTACGCCGTCGCCGCGCAGGAAGCGCTGGTGCTGTGGGAGGCGCAGTTCGGGGATTTCGCCAACGGCGCCCAGGTGATCATCGACCAGTTCATCATCGCCGGGCTCGCCAAGTGGGGCGAGACGTCCCGCCTCAGCCTGCTGTTGCCGCACGGCTACGAAGGCCAGGGGCCCGAGCATTCGAGCGCCCGGCTCGAGCGCTTCCTCGCCCTCGGCGCCGAGGGCAACATCCGCGTGGCCAACTGTACGACGCCGTCGCAGTACTTCCATTTACTGCGCCGGCAGGGCCGGCACACCGAGATCCGACCGTTGGTGGTGATGACGCCGAAGAGTCTGTTGCGGCTCCCGGCGGCGACCTCGCGGCTCGACGATCTCGTGCTGGGCAAGTTCAGGACGGTGCTGTGGGATCGCGACCGCACCTGGCCGGAGAAGATCACCCGGCTGCTGCTCTGCAGCGGCAAGGTGTACTACGACATCATCGCTTCACCGCGCCGCGCGCAGACGCCGCACATCGCGATCGGGCGGGTCGAGATGCTCTATCCCTTCCCCGCCGCCGAGATCGGCGAGTACGCGCGTCGCTATCCGAATCTCAAGGAAGTCGTGTGGGTGCAGGAGGAGCCGCGCAACATGGGGGCGCGAAAGCTCGTGCTGCCCAAGATTCGTGAAGTGCTGCCGCAGTCCATCGCGCTGCTGGACGTGTCGCGACCCGAGCGTTCCAGTCCCGCCGAGGGCTATCCCGCCGCGCACAAGGTCGAGCAGGACCGGATCGTCGCGGCGGCGTACGGGCCGTGAAGCTGACGAGCGGTGCCTTCACGGAGGGCGGCACGATTCCCGTTAAGCACACATGCGACGGCGCCGACGTGTCGCCCCCTTTGGGGTGGAGCGGAATACCGGCCGGCACCAAGGCCTTCGCGCTCATCTGCGACGATCCCGACGCACCCGCCGGGACATGGGTGCACTGGGTCCTCTACAACCTGCCGGGGGACACGGCGCAGCTACCCGAAAACGTCCCCAAGACCGAACCCGTCCCCGCGCTCGGCGGCGCTCTCCAAGGTCGGAACGATTTCCACAAGATCGGCTACGGCGGCCCCTGCCCCCCGCCCGGCCGTCCACACCGCTACTTCTTCAAGCTGTACGCCTTGGGCACGTCCCTCGCCCTCAAGGCCGGTGCAACGAAGGCTAATATCGAGCGCGCCATGAACGGCCACGTGCTGGCGGACGCTCGGCTCATCGGGACCTACGGCCGAAGCCGCTGAGCCCCAGCGCTCGGGCGACGATTTCCGCAATCTCCGTCTGGCGCATGAGCGGTGGCGCCGAGCCTCGCCGAACCCCCGGTCCCGAAATCAGGAAGAAGGCGTGTAGCTCCGGCCGTCGCGGGTCGTACCCGTGACCACCGCCGCCGCGTCGGCTCAAGAGCGGGCCACGGTATCCCCCGGTCGCATAGAATCCCGCGTTCAGGTCGATCGCCCACAGCGCCCGCGGATCGCCGCCGAGCGACGTGATCGTATCCCGCGGCCAGACCGCGCGGATCGGCCTACCGGGACCAATGAGGGAGTCGGGGATCGCCGCACGAATGCGCGCCTCCAGCCCGGGATGGTTTGCGTCGCGCGGCAGGATCATCACGCTCCCGCCGTTGGACAGGACTGCGGCGTCCCACGCGGTCACCTTCCCTGCCGTGTCCAACGTGACCAGGCCGGCACGCGCCAACAACACACCCACTCGCAATTCCTGTACGTACGGCAGAAAACCGTGGTCCGAAGTGACAATTACGGTCGTGGCCCGCGGGGCCGCGCGCAGAGCGGCGAGGATTCCCCCGATATAGCGATCGGCCTGTCGCAGCACGATCCACACCGAGTCGCCGATCGGCCCTTGCTCGTGCTTCCAGTGGTCTACATCGAGCAAGTGCAGCAAAACAAAGTCCGGATCCCAGCGGCGGACGATCTTCTCGGTCCAGTGCGCGCGCAGCGAATCGGTCACCTCACCCGCGCGCAACGCGCCGAGCGAGTCCAGCAGCCCTGGGGTGCCTAGGCGGCGCAGCGCCACGAGCACGGAGTCGGAAGCCCAGGGATCCCACGCATCCGGGATGTTGTAGTCGAGGCTGCGATGGTGTGCCGTCACCGGCCAATAGACGGCGGCGGTCTTGAGGCCCTGCACCCGCGCCGCCTCGAACAACCCTGGGACGCGGATCGAATCGGCGTCCCAATACCAGAGCTCGACACTCGTCGTGTCCGTCGGCGGCAAGAATCGGCGGTTCGAGTAGATCCCATGGCGCGCTGGCGGCACACCGGTCACGATCGTGGTGTGCGACGGATACGTCACACTGGGGAATGACCCGATCACGCCGGCCGCCAACGCGCCCTCACGTCGCAACGAGTCGAGCACCGGCAGCCGGACGCCGGCCGACTCGGCGCGCCATAAGTCGCGCGCCCATAACCCATCCACGGAAATGAGCACCACGCGAGGACGCGGGGCGCGGGGGGCGCGCGCGGCGCAGCCGACCGCAAACGGCGCGAGCACAGCGAGCAACAGGAGAGTGTGCCTCATATCGATTAAGTTACGCCATGCCTCCGGCGCTGACTGTCGTTCGCTACGCCGTCTTCGGGCTCGTCGCCCTCGCGGCGCTCGCCGCCCTTGGCTCCTGGCTCGTGCGCACGCGCCGGGTGTCGCCGTTCAGCGCGCTCGGCCGCGCCCTCCGCTCAGCCACCGATCCGATCATCCGGCCCGTCGAGCGCCGGCTCGTGCGGATGGGTGGCAATCCCGTCCATGCCGGGGGATGGCTGATTGTAGTGACGGCGGTGGTGGGAGTCGTCCTGCTGTCCCTGTTGGGATGGTACCTCACGACGTTCCAAACGGTGCGGCTCGCGGCGGGCAGCGGACCGCGCGCGACGTTGGCGCTGATCGTGCGGTTGGTGTACAGAATTCTCGTCTTCGCGCTGTTCGCGCGCATGATCGCTTCGTGGTTCGGCATCTTCCGCTATTCGCGCTGGATGCGACCCGCCTTCATCCTCACCGACTGGATCGTCGTGCCCATCCGGCGGGTCGTGCCGCCGCTCGGCGCGTTCGACGTGAGCCCGCTCGTGGCGTGGCTGGCGCTGTGGGTGCTGCATCGCTTTCTCCTCGCCATGCTGGGCTTCTGACCGCCCGCCTCATAGAGGGCGCGTGAGACTGCTCAAGGCGCTCGTCAGCTTCATTGTCGGCACGCTCGCCGGGGCGCTGGGCAACAAGCTGTTCGGCCCGTTCGGCGCCATCGTCGGCTTTATCGCGGGGGGAGTGGCGGCGTGGTGGGTGGCGCAGAAGATCTTCGAATGACCCGTTGTAAGCCGTGGGCTGAAGCCCCGGCTCGGCTAAGACACTCCGCCTAAAGGGCGCTCCCCCCGTCCTTCAGGACGTGCGTTTTGGCCGAGCCGGCCCTTCAGGGCACGGAAACACCGGAACTCCCCTTAAACACCTTCAGCAGGTAGTACAGCGACGGGAACAGGACGATGGCCCCGAGACACACGGCGCCCAGCGCCAGCTCGAGCGTGACGCGCGGCGCAGCGGCTGCGGCGATCGTGAGGTCGGGCGGCAGCAAATAGGGATACTGCGCGAGGCCCCAGCCCCACAGGATCAACGCGACCTGCGCCGCCGCGGCGACGCGCGCGGTGCGATAGCGGCGGGTCCACAGCGCCGAGAACGCCGTCACCGCGGCGCACCCCGTCAGCACGTGCAGCGCGACTGCCCACGGCGCCGCCAGCAGTCCCCTCTCGACGAGCGGCGCGTGAGGGGACAACACGAGTCCCAATGCCGCCGTCACGAACACCGCGACCCCTGCTCCGATGGCGCGTCGGCGAAAGTCCTCCTGCAGCTCGCGGTCGCGTGCTTCCAGCGTCAAGTACACCGCCGCGAGAAACGCGAAGCACGCCAGCGCGAAGAATCCAACAGCAAAGGCGAATGGCTTGAGCCACGGCGCGATGTACACTCCGTAGAACTGCTCCCCGCTCCCTGCTCCCAGCTCCCCTACCGCTCCGGACGCCACCGCCCCCACCGCAATCCCGAGCAGTACCGGCGTGACCAGACTCGCGATGGCGAAGACTCGGCCGCCCCCGCCCCCATAACTCTGAAATACGAACGCGGACCCACGGAGCACGACGCCGATGAGCATGAGCGTCAGGGGGACATGCAGCGCAATCGCCATGCGCGCGAACGCGGGAGGGAAGCAGGTGAAGAGCAGCACCACCGCGAGAATCAGCCACACGTGATTCGCTTCCCACACGGGGCCGATCGCGTGCGCGATGAGGTCGCGCTGGCGGGCTTTGCGGGGACCGGTCGCGAGCAGGTCCCAGACGCCGCCGCCGAAATCCGCGCCACCCAGGAGCACGTATGCGGTGAGCGCGACGAGGATGATCCCCGCAAGCGCGTCGGCGAGCGAGAGGCTCATGCGGAACGCGGGCTCCGGACGATCTGCCGGTAGAGGAGCCACGCGACGATCGCGCCGAGCGCGCAGTAGAGCAGCGTGAACAGCGTGAATGGCACGACCAGTCCCGGCATGGGTGTGACAGCGTCGGCCGTCTTCAGCACGCCGAAGATGACCCACGGCTGGCGCCCCAACTCCGTGGCCATCCAGCCCGCTTCCGTGGCGATGAATCCACATGGGGTCGCAATCGCCACCCCCCACAGGAACCGCCGCTGCGCCGCGAAGTCGCGCTTCCTCCAGACCAACCACCCAGCCCACAGCCCGACAAGCGCCAGATACGTCCCCAAGGCCACCATCACCTGGAACGACAGGTGCACGAGCGGGACGTTGGGCCATTCCTCGCGCGGCGCCGTGTCCAGTCCCTTCACCACGGCATTGGGATCGCGGAAGGCCAACAGCGACAGTGCGCAGGGAATCTCGATCCCCAGGCCGATCTTGATGGGGGCACACGCGCGGGTCTCATACAGAGCTTCCATCGCGGCGAGCTTCAGCGGCTGATAGCGCGCCACGTGGCGCGCGGCGACGTCGCCGGCGAGCGGTTGCAGCACGGCGGCGGGCGCCCCCACCAGCAGGCCGATCGCCAACGCGTGCCGGTGAAACGCGCTCGTGCGGTTCTTGAGGAGCAGGAACGCGTGAATCCCGGCCACGCCGAACCCCGTCGCGGCGTACGCGGCCAGCGTCATGTGCAGCGTCTGGGGGAAGGCCGCGGGATTGAGCATGGCCGCGATCGGATCGATGTCCGCGAACTTCCCGTCTATGAGCGTGAATCCGGTGGGAGTGTTCATCCAGGCGTTGGCAATCACCACGAAGATCCCTGAGGCCGCGCCGCTCACGGCGACGAGCACTCCCGCCAGCAGATGAGCGCGCGGTGAGACCTTCTCCCATCCGTAGAGGTAGATGCCGAGAAAAATCGCCTCGGTGAAGAAGGCGAACCCCTCGAGCGAGAACGGCATGCCGATGAGCGGGCCAGCGACCTCCATGAACTTGGGCCACAGGAGGCCGAGCTCAAAAGACAACACGGTGCCCGAGACCGCGCCGACCGCGAACAAGATCGCGGTGCCGCGTGCCCACCGCTTGGCGAGATCCAGATACACCGGGTCGCGGGTCCGCTGCCAACGGCGCTCGGCCACCACCATCAGCAGCGGCATCGCGATCCCGATGACGGCGAAGACGATGTGGAACGCGAGCGACACCGCCATCTGCGAGCGGGCGGCCAGCAGATCGCTCATTCGATCTGGGCGAGTCGGTCCTTGATGCGCTGCACGTCGGGGTAGTCGCGGCCGAGCTGCGCGAGCGTCGCGCGCGCCGAGTCAGGACGCCCCGCCGCGAGGAACGCGTCCACCTTGAGGAAGCCGTGGCGCAAGCGCAGCCGCTGATTGTCGGACTGCACGCTCAAGGGGGCCAGCGCGGCGAGCGCCGCCCGGCCGTCGTTCTTGTCGCGGATCAGGGACTCGATCGCGAGGAAACGCACGGTCGTGTCGTCCGGGAAGCGGCGCGCCAGCTCGCCGAACAGCTCGGCGGCGCGGGCGCTGTCGTGCAGGGTGCGAGCCTGCTGGGCAGAGTGATACAAGCCGGCGAGGTAGAGCCGGCTGACATCGGCGGTGTCGCCGTAGCGGATCCCCACGCCACCGGCGTAACGATACACCAGGTCGCCGCCGTGCTCGCCCGCTTCGTACAGCGCCCAGAGCCCAATGACGCCCACGAGCGCGGACCCCATCAGCGCGCCCCGCGCCGCGCGCGCGTTGCGGCGGACCAGCACCAGCCCCAAGATCTCGAGCACCGCCACCGCCAGGAAGATGTTGCGCGAGCGCTCGCCCCATTCCTCGTGCTCAATCACCGCTTCCCGGGCGCCCGGAATGCGCTCCACGGGACCGTGCGCGTCGGTGCCGGATTTCACCGCCAGAACGGCCGCCGTCGTCCCGGCCAGCAGCAGCACCGCGGCCGCGGGGCCCGTGAAAGCCGCGCGGCCGGTGAGGGAAATCCAGCGGAAGATGACGCCGGCAACGAGCAGCGCGACGGCGAAGTGGACGATGGCCGGATGGTAGACGCCGATATTTGGCATACCGGAATGTCCAATGATCAATGAAAAATGTCCAATGATCATTGTTCACTGATCATTGGACATTGGACATTGGACATTCGCGCGCGGCGCGCCGCTATTGAGGTCTGGTCGCGTCGCGAATGATGTCGTCCACCGTCCACTTCACGAACTCGGCGCGCTTCTCGACCCGCCGGGCCGTCTCGGCACGCACATCAGCCAGGCGCCGTTCGATGTCCTTAATCTCGAAGAGACGCAGCTGATTCTCGAAATCAAAATGCGCGGCGATCACCTTCTCGAGCTGACTCCGGATGGCATCGCGCTGCGTCTCGTTCGCGCCTCGGTATGCACGTTGGAGCGTGCGGGCCATTGACTCGAGGCCGAACATCTGCGTGACGAGCCCGGCCCGCATGCTGTCGCGCCGCGCCAGATTCTGGACCACGTCGAACTGCACCGTGAGCTGTGCGACTTCCCGCCAGTATGCGTCAGGGTCACGGGCTTTCAGCTGCTCGAGCAGGGCGAGGTTTGATTCCGCAGGCCCTTGGCCTCGTTGCGCTGAAATCACCTGCAGGAACGCGCGGGCCGCGGCTTCGGCTTCACGCGGCCGCTCTTGCGCGATCCGCTGGACCTGCATCTGCATCGCCTGCGGGTTGGGCATCGCCTGCGGAGTCTGGTCCTGAGCGGCGGCTCCGGCGGCGGTCATCAGCACAAGCACGAGAGCGAACGCGACATTACGGGCGACCATAGAGCGACTCCTGTTCCAGTCGAGTGAGTTGAGCATCGATCTCCACCATCGCCCGCCCGCCGGTGATGTAGCCGGCGGTCGCCGACCAGCCCGACGTCGGCCGCCATCCCTGATGCGCGGGGCGGGACGGTGGCGAATTGGTCAGCCAGACGGCAGCCAGCACCGCGGCTGCGGCCAACCCTGCCGCGATCCAGCGCACCGCCAGACGACGCGGCGGTGGGATCGCGACGTCGAGCGCCACGTGTGCCGCGTCGAGCCGCGTGAACTGCGCCCGGCACGTCCCGCACTCCGCGAGATGGCGTTCGACTCGCGCGACCTCAGTGGGCGGGAGCTCCCCATAGGCGAGGAGCAGCAGCTCGTCGTCGTTGGCATGATTCATCGGTAGTCCTCCAGCGCCGCGCCGATCTTGGCGAGCGCGGCGCGCATTTGCGTCAGCACCGTGCCGAGCGGCCGTCCCAGCCGGTCGGCGATCGCCTGGAACGTGAGGCCGCGCTCCTGGCGCAGCCGCACGACGTCCCGCTGCGCCGGCGGCAAGGCCGCCACGGCCCGGCGCACCGCGTCGCGGAGCTCCCGCTCCATCAGCCGCTCGTCCGCGGCGGGCGCCATCCCCGGCTCGGCCGATTCGATGACCAAAGCCGCGCGCCGGCGCACCAGCTCCCGCCGCAGGTGGTCGTGCCACACGCTGGCCGCGATCCGGAACAGATAGCCCCGGAGATTGCCGTTCATGGCGAGCCGGGGCGTGGCGGTGACCAGGCGCGCGGCCACTTCCTGCATCAGCTCGGCGGTAAGGTCGCCATCCCGGCAGCGCGCCCCGAGGAAATTCCGGAGCGCGGGGGCATGTTCCGCGAGGAGTTGATCGGCCGCGATATTGGCCATGTCACCTAAGAGTACGCGACACCCTGGCAATTATTTTCCCGTGCCGCTAGGTTCAGACGAGACAAGCGATTCCGTGGCGATTTGAGGCGTATTGCGGCCACGTTAAACAACCCGCTAAAAAGCCGAGGTTGACGCTGCCTACTCATACGTTCCGCGAGCTCCTTGCCGATGGCCGGGTCCACGTCTTTGACGGGGCCATGGGCACGATGCTGTACGGCAAGGGCTTCTTCCTCAACGTCTGCTACGACGAGCTGAACCTCAAGCAGCCGAAGCTGGTGCAGGAGGTCCACGCCGAGTACGTGCGCGCCGGCGCCGAGATCCTCGAGACCAATACCTTCGGCGCGAACCCGCTCAAGCTCAACAGCTACGGCCTCGCGGACGAGACCGAAAGGATCAACCGCACCGCCGCGGAGCTCGCCCGCGCCGGCGCGGGGGGACGGGCGAGCGTCCTCGGCGCGATCGGTCCGCTCGGCATCCGGATCGAGCCGTTCGGCCCGACGTCCCAGCTCGAGGCCGAAGCGCTGTTCGCCGTCCAGGTCAAGGGACTCCTCGCCGGCGGGGTGGACGGATTCATCCTCGAGACGTTCAGCGACCTGGACGAGATTCACGCGGCGTTGCGCGCCGTGCGGGCGGCGTCCGACCTCCCCGTCGTTTGCCAGATGACCGTCGGCACCGACGGCCTCACCTACTACGGCACCGAGCCCGACGCGTTCACCAAGCAGCTGACCGCGTGGGGCGCCGACGTGATCGGCGTCAATTGCTCGGTGGGCCCGGCCGGCGTGCTCGAGGCCGTCGAGAAGATGGTCAAGGCGACCGACCGGCCGGTCTCGGGACAACCCAATGCCGGGCTCCCCAAGGACGTCGGCGACCGGAAGATCTACCTCGCCTCCCCGGAGTACATGGCGAGCTACGCGCGCCGGATGATCGAGGCGGGCGCGCGCTTCGTCGGCGGCTGCTGCGGCTCGACCCCCGAGCACATCAAGAAGGTCCGCGACTACGTGGCGAGCGTGGTGCCGCGCCAGCCGAGCGTCGTGGTGTCGCGGGCGCAGGTGCAGGCGCCGGCGGGCGTGAGCCCTGCACCGCTCGCCGCGAAGTCGCGCTGGGGCGCGAAGCTCGCACGCGGCGAGCTCGTGACGAGCGTCGAGATCGTCCCGCCCAAGGGCGTAGACCCGGCGCCGATGCTCGCGCAGTGCCGCGCGCTGAAGGCGGCGGGCGTGGATGCGGTGAACGTTCCCGATGGGCCGCGCGCTCAGAGCCGCATGGGCGTGCTGCCGTCGGCGTTGCTCATCGAGCGCGAGGTGGGGATCGAGACCGTCATCCATTACTGCTGCCGCGACCGCAACTTGCTCGGCATGCTGTCGGACATCATCGGGGCGCACGCGGCGGGCCTGCGCAACATCCTGATCATCACCGGGGATCCGCCCAAGATGGGGCCCTACCCCGAGGCGACGGCGGTTTTCGACATCGACTCGATCGGCCTCACGAACCTGGTGTATCGCCTGAACCAGGGCCTCGATCCGGGGAACAATCCCCTTGGTGGGGCGACCAAGTGGGCCATCGGCGTGGGCGTGAATCCCGGCGCGGGCGACTTGGACCGCGAGCTGTCGCGCTTCGCGTGGAAGGTGGACGCGGGCGCCGAGTTCGCCGTCACGCAGCCGGTGTTCGACGCGCGCCAGCTCGAGGCGTTCCTCAAGCGCGTGGAGCAGTTCAAGACGCCGATCGTGGCCGGGATCTGGCCGCTGGTTTCGCTGCGCAACGCCGAGTTTCTCGCGAACGAGGTGCCCGGCGTTTCGGTCCCCGACGAGTTGTTGCAGCGGATGAAGCAGGCACAGGAGCGAGGCAAGGAGGCGGCGCTCGCCGAAGGCGTGACCATCGCGCGCGACATGTTCACGCGCGTGAAGGAGATGGTGCAAGGAGTGCAGGTCAGCGCGCCGTTCGGGAAGGTCGAAGTGGCGCTGGAGGTGTTCGGGTAGCCTGGACGCCCGCCTAGCGACCCACGCCGACCCGTGCCATGTTGACCGCGGTGCCTTCTCCACCGGAGACCATCCTATGAACAGGCGTGACGCCCTCCGAGCCCTCGGCGCAGGCGCGGCCGTGCCCGCCCTCGCCGCGCTGCTCGCCGATCCCCTTTTCGCCGCTGGTCGCTCCCTGCACGCGCGGCTCGGCAGCGGGGTGCTCAAGGTTCTCAATCCACATCAGAATGCCACCGTCGTCACGATCGCCGAGCTGATCATTCCCGCCACCGACACGCCGGGTGCGAGCGCGGCGAAGGTGAACGAATTCATCGACCTTTGCCTCGCCGAGTGGTACGACGCCACCGAGAAGACGCGGTTCCTCGAGGGCCTCGCGGACGTCGATGCGCGCAGCCGCAAGCTGTTCGCCAAGGACTTCACGGCCTGCACGCCGGAGCAGCAGACCCAGATTCTCACGGTACTCGACGCCGAGTTGGCCGAGCTGCGCGACGGGCAAAAGGAAGGCTACACGGTCGAGGCCAGCACGTCGCAGCGGTTCTTCCACAACATGAAACGGCTCACGCTGCTGGGCTATTACACGTCGGAGGTGGGCGCCACCGAAGAGCTGCACAACCCCATCATTCCCGGCCGCTACGATGCCTGCGTGATGCTCGAGCGGGGAGGGAACTAGTAGTCATGCCCGCCAAGACATATGACGCGATCGTCGTGGGTTCGGGCATCAGCGGCGGCTGGGCAGCCAAAGAGCTGACCGAGCGCGGGCTCAATACGCTCGTGCTCGAGGCCGGCCGGCCGATCAACCCCGCAACGGACTACGTCGAGCACGTGCCCGTGTGGCAGATGAAGTTCCGCGGCCAGGGAGATCGCCAGCGCGGGCAACGAGAGCAGCCGATCCAGCGGCGCTGTTACGCCTGCGATGAACAGGCGCACAAGTTCTTCGTGAACGATCTGGAAAACCCCTACACGACCGACCCCGACAAGCCGTTCCTCTGGATCCGCGGACGCCAGGTGGGCGGCCGCTCCATCATGTGGGGCCGCCAGGTGTACCGCTGGAGCGACCTCGATTTCGAGGCCAACGCCAGGGACGGACACGGCACCGACTGGCCGATCCGCTACGCCGACATCGCGCCGTGGTACGACCACGTCGAGGAGTTCGTCGGGATCAGCGGCCAGGCGGAGGGTTTGTCGCAGCTCCCCGACGGCAGGTTCCTGCCTCCGATGGCCCTCAATTGCGCCGAGCAGGTGGTCAAGGACGCGATGGCGAAGCGATTCGGCCGCGACCGCGTTCTCACCATCGGGCGCGCGGCGGTGTTGACCCAAGCGCACCGCGGGCGCGAGGCGTGCCACTACTGCGGCCCGTGTCACCGCGGCTGCATCACGCGGTCGTACTTCTCGAGCGTGAACGCGACCCTGCCGGCGGCCCGGGCCACGGGCCGGTTGACGCTGCGGCCGTACAGCGTGGTGCACAGCGTGATCTACGATGCGCGGCGGGGACGGGCGACGGGCGTCCGCGTGATCGACGGCCAGACGAAGCACGCCCTCGAGTTCCAGGCGCGCGTCATCTTCCTCTGCGCCTCGACGCTCGAGTCCGCGCGCATCCTGCTCAATTCGGGGATCGCCAACAGCAGCGGGCAGCTGGGGCGCAACCTGATGGACCACATCATGGGAGGCGGGGCGAGCGGACGGATCGATGGGCCGCCCGACCGGACCACCTTCGGCGACCGGCCCAACGGCATCTACGTGCCGCGGTTCCGGAACGTGAAGGACACGTCGCCCGACTTCGTGCGTGGATACGGCTTCCAGGGCGGCGGCGGCCGGGGCGACTGGGGCCGGGGCACCGACATGACGGGGTTCGGCGCCGACTTCAAGAACGCGCTGCGCGCGCCCGGTCCTTGGGGCTTCACCTTCTACGGCTTCGGCGAGATGCTGCCGCGCCCGGAGAACTACTGCGAGATCGACAAGACCAAAGTGGACGCGTGGGGCATCCCCGTCCTCAAGATCAATTGCGTCTACGGCGACAACGAGAAGGCGCTCATCAAGGACATGTCCATTACGGGCGCGGAGATGCTGGCGGCGGCGGGCGCGCACGACATCGAGCCATTTACGAGCGACAATCCGCCGGGCCTCGTCATCCACGAGATGGGAACCGCGCGCATGGGGCGCGACCCCAAGACCTCGGTGCTGAACGGCAACAACCAGTGCTGGGACGTAAAGAACGTGTTCGTGACGGACGGCGCGTGCATGGCGTCCTCGGCGTGCCAGAACCCGTCGATCACGTACATGGCCCTCACCGCGCGGGCGTGCGCGTTCGCCGTAGATGCAATGAAACGGAGGGAGCTGTGATCGACCGCCGCGACTTCATCGGAACGCTGGGCGCACTCGCCGCCGGGGCTGTCCTACCCGCCTGCCGCGCTCCCCACCGCCTCGACCGCATCGGCGTCCAGCTCTACACCGTGCGCGACAAGATGAAAGCCGACGTCGACGGAACGCTGGCTGCGGTCGCGGCCGTCGGATACAAGGAAGTCGAGTTCGCCGGCTACTTCGACAAGAGTCCCGCCGAGATCCGGGCGATGCTCGACCGCCACGGTCTAACAGCGCCGGCGGCGCATGTCGGATCCATCGCGCCCGACGCGTGGCGGACGTCGCTCGAGGCCGCGAGGACGATCGGCCACCACTACATCGTGATCCCGTGGATTCCGGCCGAGCAGCGCCAGAACCTCGACGGCTACAAGCGGGTGGCCGAGGATTTCAACCGCGTGGCCGCCCAGGCGCGCGACGCCGGCGTCCAGTTCGCCTACCACAACCATGACTTCGAGTTCGCGCCGACGGAGGGACGCATCCCCCTGGACGTGCTGCTCGAGAACACCGATCCCAGGCTCGTACAGATGGAGCTGGACCTGTACTGGATCACCAAGGGAGGCCAGGATCCGCTCGCCTACTTCGCGCGCCACCCGGGACGCTTCCCGATGGTGCACGTGAAGGACTCGCTCGGCGCGCCCGAGCACCGCATGGTGGATGTCGGCGCGGGGAGGATCGACTTCAAGCGCATCTTCGCACACAGCGGGCAGGCGGGGATCCGGCACTACTTCGTCGAGCACGACGAGCCGGCGGACCCGCTCGCATCGATCAAGGCCAGCTACGACTATCTGAAGCAACTGGAGTTCTAGTGGACCGGCGGGAAGCGCTGAAGACGCTGGGCGCGGCCGCCGTCGGCTTTCCGGTTGCCCTTAAGGGCGGTGCCTCTTCGGGCCCACGCTTTAGCGTGGGAAGACTCAAGCAATCCGTCTCCCGTTGGCCATTCCAACGCATCCCGCTCCCCGATTTGTGTCGCGCCGCTGCCCGAATTGGCCTCGCCGGCATCGATCTCCTCAACCCGGACGACTGGCCGGTGGTCAAGGAGCACGGGCTCGTCTGCTCCATGGGGTATCCCACGGCCCGTCGCGATTTCATCGCGACAGGCTTCAACGACCGCGCCAACCATCCCATGCTGCTGCGCGAGCTGGAAGAGACCATTCCCCTCGCGGGGCGGCAGGGCGTGCCCAACGTCATTGCCATGTTCGGGAACCGGAACGGGAAGGGCGACGCCGAGGCGGTCGCCGCCTGTGTCCAAGGGCTGAACGCGATCAAGGCGTTGGCCGAAGAGCAGCGGGTGACGATCTGCCTCGAGCTCCTGAACAGCAAAGTGGACCATGCGGACTACCAGGGGGACCGGACCGCCTTCGGGGCCCAGGTGGTCGAGGCAGTCGGCTCACCCCGCGTGAAGCTGCTGTACGACATCTACCACATGCAGATCATGGAAGGCGACGTGATCCGGACGATCCGGCAGCATATCGGCCACATCGCGCACTTCCACACCGGTGGCGTACCGGGGCGCCACGAGCTCGACGACACGCAGGAGCTGAATTACCGCACCGTCGCCCGCGCCATCGCCGACGCCGGGTTCACCGGCTACGTCGCGCACGAGTTCGTGCCCACCCGCGATCCGCTCACTTCGCTCGCCGAGGCCTTCAGGACCTGCGACGTGTAGCGATGCCCGAGCTGCCCGACATCGTGGTCTATCTGGACGCCCTCACTCCGCGGATCCTTGGGCGGCCGCTCGCGCGGGCGCGGGTCACGAGTCCCTTGCTGCTGCGCACCGCCGTCCCGCCGCTTGCGGCGGTGGAGGGAAAAACCGTTACCGGCCTGCGGCGGCTCGGCAAGCGGATCGTGTGGGAAATGGAGGACGACCTCTTTCTCGTCTTTCATCTGATGATCGCCGGCCGGTTCAAATGGCGCGTACCCGGCGCCAAGTCGCCCGGCAGGATCGGCCTTGCGACATTCGACTTTCCGGACGGCACGCTGCTCCTCACCGAGGCGAGCAAGAAGCACCGCGCTTCACTCCATGTAGTGGCCGGCGAGGCGGGGCTCGCCCCGCACCAGCGCGGTGGGCTCGACGTCCTCTCGGCTGACCTCCCCACGTTCCGGGCGCGGCTCCAGTCTGAGTCGCACACACTCAAGCGGGCGCTGACCGATCCGCGCCTGTTCGATGGCATCGGCAACTCCTACTCGGACGAGATACTGCATGCCGCCAAGCTGTCGCCATTCTTGCTCACGGGGCGGCTATCGGACGAGGAGATCGCGCGGCTGCACCGCGCGACGCGGGGAACACTGCTCGACTGGATCGACCGCCTCCGCGCCGAGACGGGAGCGAAGTTCCCTGAAAAGGTGACAGCGTTTCGGGAGGGGATGGCAGTGCACGGCCGCTACAAGCAGCCCTGCCCGGTGTGCGGATCGCCCGTGCAGCGCGTCCGCTACGCCGAGAACGAAGCGAACTATTGCGCGACGTGCCAGACCGGGGGGCGCGTGCTCGCCGACCGGGCGCTGTCGCGACTGCTCAAGGACGACTGGCCGCGGTCACTGGAGGAGTGGGAGGCGAGGCTCGGGTCGGTGCGCTAACTTCCGCACCTGTCCCTATTCCTCACCGTCCTTCAGGAGTTTCATCGTGCGACGCCTTCTCTCCGCTGCTCTTTTCCTCTGCGCTGCCCTCACCTCCGCCGCCGCCGCCCAAGGCCCCTTCGGCCAGCCATCCGGCTTCGCCGTCGAGAATGCCGTCCTGCGCCGCATCTGGGCGATCGGCATGGACAGCTCCCAGCTCCCGCGCCACGCGCAAGCCCTGCTGGATTCGCTCGGCCCGCGGCTGACCGGGACGCCCGGCATGGAAGCGGCGCAGAATTGGCTCGTCGCGACCTACACAGCGTGGGGCATCCCGGCGCGGAAGGAACAGTACGGCACCTGGCGCAGCTGGCGCCGGGGCAAGACGCACATCGACCTCGTCGCCCCACGCGTGCGCACGCTCGAAGGGATGATGGTCGCGTGGAGTCCCGGCACGCCACGCGGGCGGCCCGTGCGCGCCGCGGTCGTTGCCCTGCCGGACGGGGCCGACAGCACGGCGTTTGCCGCATGGCTGCCCCAAGCGAAGGGGAAGTTCGTGTTGGTGTCCGTCCCGCAGCCCACCTGCCGGCCCGACGATAGCTGGGAAAAATGGGGCACGCAGCAAACCGTGGACTCCATGAAGGCGCGCCGCACCGCCGCGCAGCAGGCCTGGCAGCGGCGCGTGCAGCGGACGGGCTACACCGGCCCCGCGTTGTCGCGGCGGATCGAGGCGGCCGGCGCGGCCGGGGTCATCAGCAGCAACTGGTCGCAGGGCTGGGGCGTCCAAAAAGTCTTCGGCACGCAGACCGAGCGCACGCCCGTCGTGGACGTCGCCTGCGAGGATTACGGCCTGCTCTTCCGCCTGGCGCAGAACAACCAGGGGCCCGTCGTCGAGCTTACCGCCGAGTCGCAGGCGCTGGGGGAGCGGCCGGTTTACAACGTGATCGCCGAGATCCAGGGCAGCGAGCTGCCCACCGAGTATGTGATGCTCTCGGCGCACTTCGATTCGTGGGACGGCGGCTCCGGCGCTACGGACAACGGTACGGGATCGATCACGATGCTCGAGGCGATGCGGATCTTGAAGCTCGTGTATCCCAACCCGCGCCGCACGATTCTCGTCGGCCTCTGGAGCGGCGAGGAGCAGGGACTGAACGGCTCGCGGGCCTTTGTGAAGGATCATCCCGAGGTGGTGACCGGACTCCAGGCGCTGTTCAACCAGGACAACGGCACCGGCCGGATCGAGACGATGAGCGCTTCGGGTTTCCCCGACGCGGCGGCGAGCCTCGCCCGCTACCTCGCGCGCGTGCCGGCAGACATCACGCGCAACATCAAGTTCAGTTTCCCCGGTGCGCCGAGCGGCGGCGGCACCGACCACGCGTCCTTCGTCTCCTGCGGCGCTCCCGGCTTTGGCCTCGGGTCGGGCTCCTGGGATTACGGCCAGTACACCTGGCACACGAATCGCGATACGTACGACAAGATCAGTTTCGACGACGTTCGGAATAACGCGACATTGGCCGCCATGCTGGTGTACCTCGCGTCGGAAGACACGGTCCGCGTGTCGCGCGAAAAGCGCAACGTGTTTGCCACCACGCAAAGCGGCCAGCCGGGAACGTGGCCGGAGTGCCGGGACGGCCAGCGCGTTACGCCGCCGCTGGCGCCGCCTCCGCCGCCGCCGCCTCCATCCGCGCCGCGGCCGTGAGCTTCGCCGACCATTTCTCCGGGGTCTCCGCCGCCTACGCCGCGTTCCGGCCTCACTATCCGGAGGCGCTCTTCACCTTCCTGGCGCAGGCGGCGCCGGCGCGCCAGGCGGCGTGGGATTGCGGCACCGGGTCGGGGCAGGCTGCTTTGGGGCTCGCGCGCCACTTCGCCCGCGTGACCGCCACGGACGCCAGCGACGCGCAGATCGCCCACGCGACCCCACACGCCAGGATCACATATCGGGTTGCTCCGCCGACGCCAGCGGATTGCCGGACGAATCCGTGGACCTCGTGACGGCGGCGCAGGCGGTGCACTGGTTCGACCGGCCGCGCTTCTGGGCGGAGGCGCGGCGCGTGCTGCGGCCGCGCGGCGTGATCGCCGTTTGGACGTATGTGTTGTTCGAGATCGCTCCCGAGATCGACCCGATCGTGCGCCGGTTCTACGCCGAGACCGTCGCCCCATTCTGGCCGCCGGAACGCCGGCTCACCGAGGAGCGTTACCGAACCATCGATTTTCCATTCGCGGAGTTTCCCGCACCGGAGCTCGAGATCGTGCAGCCGATCACGCTCGAAGACGTCGCCGGGTACATTCGCACCTGGTCGGCCACCCGCGGGTTCGTGGAGCGGCACGGCCGCGATCCGGTGGATGACCTGATCGTCGAGCTGGCGCCGGTCTGGGGCGATCCGGGGACCACGAGAATCGCGCGTTGGCCATTCGCGGTGCGGGCAGGGAGGATCTCATGAAACAGTGGATCGCGACCGTGATGACTCGGGAGCTGCGCGCGTTGCGCCGCGAAGTGGAGTCCTATCCCAGCGAGGCCGCTCTCTGGGAGGTCGTGCCGGGGATCGCAAACCCCGGCGGCAACCTCGTGCTGCATCTCGCGGGAAATATCCAGTACTTCGTCGGCAACGTGCTCGGCAAGACCGGCTACAAGCGCAACCGCGACGCCGAATTCGGGGACCGCGACGTGCCCCGCGACGAGCTGCTTGGTGAGCTCGATCAGGCGATCGCCGCCGTCGAGACCGGACTCGCCCGCGTGAGCGATGCGGACCTCGCCAAGCCCTACCCTGAGCCGGTCGGCGGCGTCAGCTCGACGACCGGTGTGTTTCTCGCGCACCTCGCGACGCACCTCGCCTATCATCTCGGCCAGGTGGATTATCACCGCCGTATGCTCACCGGCGAGCGGAAGACCGTGAATGCAATGGCCGTCGGAGAGCTGGTAGGGAGGCCGTCATGACCGTCCGGACCGTCGGGCGTCCGGAGCCCGATGAGATTCCGTCACATTTCCTCGGCTACGTCCGCCGGGTGCCGGAGTCCGATCCGGTGATCGTGCTGGCCGCGCAAATCGAGGAGACGGCGGCGCTGCTTCGCGGCCTGTCGGAGGTGGACGCCATGTATCGCTATGCCCACGGCAAGTGGAGCGTCAAGGAAGTCGTGGGACACCTCACCGACGTCGAGCGCATCATGTCCTATCGCGCGCTGCGCATCGCGCGCGGCGACCAGACGCCGCTGCCGGGGTTCGACGAGAACGCCTACGTCCCGCCCGCGAAATTCGACGCCCGCTCGCTCGCCGACCTCGTCGGCGAGCTGCGCACCGCCCGCGCGGCCACGCTGGCGCTACTCCGGACGTTCGACGCCGATGCGTGGCGCCGCCGCGGCACCGCGAGCGGTAAGCCGGTGAGTGTGCGCGCGCTCGGCTACATGATTCCTGGCCATGAGCGCCACCACGTCGAAGTGCTCAAGACGCGTTACGGCGTCGGCGTAGAGGTCTGACGATGAAGGTCCGCCGCACCCTGAGCCTCGCCATCCTGCTCGCCGGACCGGCCGTCGCGCAGAAGAAGCCGCCGGCACCGCCGCCACCCGCGGATACCGTGCGGCTGAGGTTCGGCTGGCCGGTCGGGCTGACGGCTCGATGAACGCCCACAAGTTTCGTGCGCGCTCAGCCGATGGGAAAGCCGACACGACCAACGTCCGGCTCGCCTACCGGTTTACCGTACAGCCGCACCGGCAGGGCCGGCTGGTTCGGTTTCACGGTTTTGAGGTCCCCGGAGTCGGGGTAGTCGAGGAAGTCGAAGACCGTGTCGCCGCGCTGATGCCGAGCGTGATCGTGGACACGACGGGTGTGTTCATCGCAATCGAAGGCGTGGAGGCGATGCGGCGCGAGCTGGATACGTTCCTCGGCACCAGCGCGGCCAAGGCCGACAGCCTGCGGCCCGAGACCCGGGCGCTGCTCGATCGCATACGCTCGCCGGAAATGCTGACCGCATTGGCGGAGTACGAGTGGAACGCGCTCGTGGGCACGTGGATCGATGCGGACTTCGTCGTCGGCATGAGCCACGAAACCGAGTACGAGCTGCGGTTCCCGCTTTTCCCGGGTTTGATGGTCCCCGTGGTGCAGGAATTCGCCGCCGTGGACCGCGTGCCGTGCACGCCGCAGGATTCGCAGCGGCGCTGCGTCGAGCTGGAGTCGTTCCTCTACTACGACCAGGACGCCATGCGTGCAGTGCTCGACCGCCTGATGGCACAGATGACGCTCCCGGATACCGCGCAGCAGCCGGTAATCGAGAATTACGAGCTGGAGACCGAGATGCGGCTCATTGCGGAACCTGGCACGCTGATTCCCTACCGTCTGGCGGTCACCAAGCAGATCACTATGTCGCTCAGGCTTGGGAAGGGTCGGGCCACGGAACCCACGCAGGTCGAAACCAAGACGACCTCCTACGAGTATATTGCCCGGTAACGCCAGCCAGGACCCTCTGCATGCGACACCTGAGTCTTCTCGCCGCACTCGCGGCCGCATTCCCCGCCGTGACCGCCGCCCAACAGGTCGCGGCTCCGGCCCCCCCGGCCCCCACAGCCCCGCCGCTCGAAATCGGCGCGGTCGCCCCTGACTTCGCGATGGCGGGCGCGACGCGCTACGGCACGCTCCGCAATCCGGTGCGGCTGAGCGACTACAAGGGGAAGACCGTCGTCCTGGCGTTCTTCTTCAGAGCGCGAACGCGTGGCTGAACGGTTCAAATGAATGCGTACCGTGATCAGTACGCACAGCTCTTCAAACGCAACGTCGTCCTCATCGCCATCAGCGCGGACCCCGATACCGCCCTCGCCTCGTGGGCCCGGGATTCGGAGTTCCCTTTCCTGTTCGCCAGCGACACCGGGACGGCGGTCGGGAAGATGTACGGGGCGCTCGCGAGCCGCCCCAGTATGACGAATCGCAATCTGTTCGTGGTGGGACCGGATGGGAGAATCGTCTACCGCGCGACTCCGTTCCGCGAGATCGATCCGACCGCCTACACGGAGTTGGGCGCCGCAATTGATAAGCTGGTACCGGCGGATACGACGGGACGGTAAGCGGTTCGCGCAGGTGACGGGCTCGCGTAGCGACTGCGTCTTTTTGTCGCGAAGCGAGCCCGTCGCCTAGCGGACCGCCCGAAGCAGCGCGCCTTCGATATCCTGGTCGGCCCCAATACCCGTGTACACAACTTTGCCCTGGGCGTCGAGCACCGCCACGTACGACGTCGCCGGAGCCCGGAACGCACGCACCGCCGCACCGCTCCCGTCCCACAGGAACGTGAACGGCATCGGGTGCCGTTGCAGGTGCCGGCGAATGGTGTTCTTGCTCTGATTGACGGCCACCGCGATCACCAGGAATTCAGCGCGGTCCCCGTACTTCTTCTGCGCGGACTCCATCCGCGGCAGCAGCTCTTCGCAGACCGGGCACCAGGTGGCCCAGAATTCCACGATCACCGGCTTCTTCCCCACCCACCGCGACAGGCTCACGGTGTCGCCGTTCAGATTTTCGAGCGTAACCGCCGGCGGTGTTGCACCGAGCGGAATGCCGATCACATCGTCTTGAGCCGCGAGGGCACGCGGGGCCGCCAGCAGCATTCCCGCGCACAGCGCACCGCGCACCGCGCACGCCTTTACCATACCTGCCCCGCTTTCACGAAGTAGTACTCCGCCATCAGCAGTAGAACCACGCCCGCGACCTTTTTGATCCACGCCATCCAGACGCCCGCCCGTGGCAGCGCGGCGATCGCGCCCGAAAAGAGTCCCACGACCACGAGCACCGCGGTCATGCCGAGCGAGAACACGAACAGGTAAACGAAGCCGAGCACCGCGCTCTGCGTCGTCGCCACCCAGGTGAGCACCGCCGCGAACACCGGCGCCCCGCATGGCGCGGCGACGAGCCCCGATGTCGCGCCGAGCAGAAACACCGCCGGGTACGACCCGCCGCCCAGGCTGCCGGCCCAAGCGGCGAGCCGCGCCGGGAGGCGGATCGGGATGACGTCCAGCATCGCGAGCCCGAACACGAGCAGCAGGTTGCCGATAGCGAGCCGGGCCCAGGGACTCGAGCCGATCGTCCCAAACAGCGAGCCGGTGAGCCCCGCAATGAGTCCCAGGATGGCGTAGAAGAGCGCGAGGCCGCTGACGTAGGTGAGCGTGAGCCCCACCGTGCGCCGGCGCGAGCGGCCCTCGGCGTTCACGCCGGCGAGCGCCCCGGCGGTGATGGGGATCATGGGATAAATGCAGGGATTGAGGCTCGTCAGGAGCCCCGCGCCGAACAGCAACGGCACTGCCACGAGCGGGCGATGCTGCAACGCGTCGGAGATCTGCACCACAACGAGCAACAGGGTGGCCACGGGCGTGATAATAACTACTTTAGCGCGCGTGAGCCCTCCCCGTACCGCTATGGTCGCCGGCGCGACCGGCCTTGTCGGAAATCACGTCCTGCGCTTGCTCCTCGCGGATTCCTCCTGGAGTCGCGTCGTGACGATTGGCCGTCGCCCTGCACCCGAGCGCCACGACAAGCTCGAGCAACGCATCGTAGATCTCGGCGTCCTCGAAGCCCTCGCAGACTTGCCTCGGGCGGACGACGTCTTCTGTTGCCTCGGCACGACGATCAAGCAGGCGGGATCGCAGGACGCGTTTCGCCGCGTGGACTACGACTACGTCGTCGGATTGGCGCGCGCGGGGCTCCGTGCCGGCGCGACGCAGTTCCTGCTCGTCAGCGCCATCGGCGCCGATCCGGCGTCACGCGTGTTCTATAGCCGGGTGAAGGGCGAAGCCGAGGCGGCCGTGCGGCAACTCCCGTATCGCGGCGTCCAGATTTTCCGGCCGTCGCTCCTGCTCGGCGAGCGGGCCGAGGTCCGACTGGGCGAGCGCATGGCCATGCTGGTCGCGCCGATGGTCAGCCTGGCTCTCCTGGGGCCGCTGCGGCGCTACCGGCCGATCCACGCGGACACCGTCGCACGGGGCATGGTGCAAATCGCCAAAGAGGCACCGCGCGGCCCGAACGTGTTCGAGTACGACGCCATCATGGCGGCAGCCGCGTCATGAGTGCGCCGTCGCCGGATCCGTTTCTCGCCGCCGCGATCGCTGAAGCCGAGCAGGGGCTCCGGGAGGGCGGGATCCCGATCGGATCGGTCCTCGTATCGGAAGGCAGAATCGTGGGACGCGGCCACAATCGCCGCGTCCAGGAAGGCAGCGCCGTGCTGCACGGCGAGATGGACGCACTCGAGAACGCCGGCCGATTGCCGGCCGCGGTGTACCGCAGCGCCACGCTGTACACGACGCTCTCACCCTGCGCTATGTGTAGCGGAGCAATCCTGCTCTACGGAATCCCGCGCGTTGTAATCGGAGAGAATCGCACGTTCCGCGGCGAGGAAGATTTGCTCGCTGCTCGCGGGGTCGCACTGGAGGTGCGCCAAGATCCGATCTGCATCCGTCTCATGACGGAGTTCATCCGGGCACACCCGGACCTGTGGAACGAAGACATAGGAGTGTGATTACCATGCGCATCGCACCACTGCTGTTTATCGCGTTCGTCTCCGCCAGCCCCCTCTTGGCCCAGTCGAGCCGGCTCGGCGCTGAAGTGGACCGGCGCGCCGCCCAGGTCCAAGGGAAGGTCGTGGCGTGGCGGCGCGACATCCACGCGCACCCCGAGCTGGGGAACCGGGAGACGCGCACCGCCGAGCTCGTCGCGCAACACCTCCGCTCCCTCGGCATCGAGGTTCGGACCGGCGTCGCGCATACCGGCGTCGTCGCCGTGTTGCGCGGCGGCCGACCGGGAGGCGTGGTCGCGCTGCGCGCCGACATGGACGCGCTGCCAGTCACCGAAGAGGTCGACGTGCCGTTCGCGTCCAAAGTGCGCTCGACCTACAACGGGCAAGAGGTGGGTGTGATGCATGCCTGCGGCCACGACGCGCACGTCGCGATGCTGATGGGCGCGGCGGAGGTGTTAGCGGGGATGCGAGGCGACTTGCCCGGAACCGTCAAGTTCATTTTCCAACCGGCCGAGGAAGGCGCGCCGGCGGGAGAGACTGGCGGCGCTGAGGTGATGGTCGCAGAGGGCGCGCTCGACAATCCGAAGGTTGCGGCGATCTTCGGCCTCCACGTCTTCCCGTATCCCGCTGGCGAGATTCGCTATCGGCCGGGCGGCGCCATGGCGAGCTCCAATGTGCTGCGCATCGTGGTCCGCGGGCGGCAGACCCATGGCGCGCAGCCCTGGGCGGGCGTCGATCCGATCGTCGTTGCGGCCCAAATCGTGATCGGCCTGCAAACCATCACCAGCCGCCAGGTGGATATCACCACTGCACCCGCGATCGTGACCATCGGCGCGATCAACGGGGGCGTGCGCTTCAACATCATTCCCGACAGCGTCGTGATGGTCGGCACCATCCGGGCGTTCGACACGGCCGTCCAGCGCGACATCCACGAGCGGGTACGCCGCACGGCGGAGTCGATCGCGCAGAGTGCCGGAGCAACCGCCCAGGTCACGATCGACGCCGGTATTCCCGTGACGTACAACGATCCGGCGCTGACCGAGCGGATGCTGCCAACGCTGCGGCGGGTGGCGGGCGCCGCCAACGTCCGGCTCGCGCCGCCCCTCACCACCGCCGAAGACTTCTCGCGGTATCAGGAGCGGATCCCCGGTCTGTTTTTCTTCCTCGGGATCACTCCGCCGGGGACCGATCCGCGCACGGTGGCACCAAATCATTCTCCGCGCTTTTTTGTGGACGAAGCGGCCTTACCGGTTGGTGTGCGCGCACTTGCGCATGCCGCTGTGGATTATCTCAGCGGCAGTCGCTAGCTTTGAGCCCGATCCAAAACACAGGTGGGAGGCGTCATGCGAACCAGTAATCCGGCCCTGAACGCGAAAACCTTCGAGCGGTTCGGCCCCATCGCCGCCGGCGAGGGGATGACGATCGAGGGGACCGTCCATCGCGCGGCGTTCCTGCTGCTCATCTTGATGGCGACCGCCACCTGGACGTGGTCGCAGACGTTTGCCGGAACGCCGGTCCAAGGGTACCTGTGGGGTGGCCTGCTGGGCGGCTTCGCCGTCGCCCTGGTTACGATCTTCAAGCCCGCGTGGGCTCCCGTCACGTCCCCGATCTATGCCGCGCTGGAGGGACTCGCCCTCGGCGCGATCTCGGCGATCTTCGAGGCGCGCTATCCCGGCATCGTCATCCAGGCGGTGGCGCTCACGTTCGGTACCCTGGTCGCGCTGCTGCTGGCGTACCGCTCCGGCCTGATCCCGGTGACCCAGAACTTCAGGCTCGGCATTGTCGCGGCCACGGGCGGCATCGCGGTCTTCTACCTGGTGGCGATGGGCCTGAGCTTTTTCGGCATCCGCATCCCGTTCCTCCACGAAGGCAGCTGGCTCGGCATCGGCTTCAGCCTGTTCGTGGTCGTCATCGCAGCGCTCAACCTGGTGCTCGATTTCGATTTCATCGAAAAGGGCGCCGAACATGGCGCCCCCAAGTACATGGAATGGTACGGTGCCTTCGGGCTGATGGTCACGCTGATCTGGCTGTACCTCGAGATCCTACGGTTGCTCTCGAAGTTGCGGAGTCGTTAAGGGGTCATCAGTCATCAGTCATCAGTCATCAGTCATCGCGCGATGATTTGCTGTGCGGGGCGCGGATTGGGTTAGGTTCTGAGCAACGGGTCACCATGTTGGTGGCCCGCTCGCTTGAGGACAGATGCAACCGTTTCGGCAGCTGGTCGTTTGGCAAAAAGCACACCAACTCACGTTGGCCTTGTACAAGACCACCGGGAGCTTCCCGACGAATGAGCGTTACGGTCTGACGTCGCAGATTCGTCGCGCGGCCGCCTCGATCGGCGCCAATCTCGCCGAGGGATGCGGCCGGAAGACCCGACGCGACTTTGCTCGGTTCGCATACATGGCGTTGGGATCCGCCAGCGAGTTGGAATACCACCTGCTTCTCGCGGCAGATCTTGATATTCTGACTGCCGATTGTTACTCGCATATGGACAAGGCCGTTACTCAGGTCAAGCGAATGCTCAGCGGTCTAATCCGAAAACTGCTGACCGACAACTGATGACCGATAACTCAGTTCGCCTCGACCGCTGGCTGTGGGCCGCCCGCTTCTTCAAGACGCGCGCCCTCTCCGCCGCCGCGGTGGCGGGCGGGAAGGTGCACGTCAATGGGACGCGGGCGAAACCGGCGAAGCAGCTCCAGGCGGGCGATGCGGTGCGCGTCCGGGTCGGCCCCTATGAATGGCTCGTGACCGTTCGTGGGCTGTCCGAGCGGCGTGGGCCGCCGGCCACCGCCCACGCGCTGTACGAGGAGTCGGTCGAAGGCCGGGCGGCCCGCGAGCGGCTTGCCCAGCAGCACAAAATCGCGCCGGCCCCCGCCTACCAGGGCAAGGGCCGGCCGACCAAAAAGGATCGCCGCGAAATGGAGCGGCTACAGGAAGGCGAGGACTAGAGCCTCACCAGCCGCACGTTGCCCGATCCGGTTTCGACCGATAGCCGTCCCCGGCCATCGCCCAACGTCCCGGTCACGTGGTCGCGCTCGATGCGCCGCACCTGCAGCGTCAATCCGCCCAGATCGATGTCGCCGCTTCCCGTGCCGAGGTCAACCTCGGCGCCGACGGTCGGCGGGACCTTGAGAGTGACGTCGCCGGAGCCGGTCTCGATCCGCAGCGAGCGGAACGCGCTCGTCAACGCGACATCCACGTTGCCACTCCCCGTCTCGAACGACAGGTCGTCCCCTTCGGCGCCTGTGGCGTCCACATCACCCGAGCCTGTCTCGACGTGGAACTCCGTCGCCTTCGCGTCGGTGACGGTGATGTTGCCCGAGCCCGTTTCCATCTGGAGGCGGGTACCCCGCATGCCCGAGGCGCTGACGTTGCCCGAGCCGCTGGACAGAGTGACCTCGCCCGCCGCATCGCGCAGGTCCACGTTGCCGGAGCCGGTTGAGATCCGCAGCGAGCCGCGCGTGCGTTCGGCCGCCACGTCCGCCGACGAGACGCTCACGCGAATCGCACCGTCCACGTTCGTCACGAAGGCCTTCCCGACGCCGAGATAGAGCGCGACGCTCTTGCCGGCGGGGACGGCGACGCGCAGATCGGCGAACGCCTCCAGCCCGTCGCGGCGGCCGCGACCCGTGATGCGGACTTCGCGTCCGTCGCGGAATGCCCGCCTCCCGTGCCAGTCGCGCCCATCGCCGAACGTGCCGTCGTCGCGCACTCGCAGCGTCGTGTTCCAGCCACGGCCCCACTCCGGCAGCACGATCACGTCGTCGGGATAGATGATGCGCAGCGTCTCGCGGCCGCGGATCGGGCCAGTCTGGACTTCGAGCTTCGGCGCATCCGCGCCGCCGCGGCGGATCTCGACCGTGACGTCGCTGCCGGACCCGGGCTCGACGCGCAGCTCGCCAACGAGATTGTACACGGCGACCGAATCGCCTTTGAGGACCTGACGGGTGCTTTGCGCAAGGGCGGGGGCGGCGCGAGCGGCGAGAGGCACCGCGAGCAACGCAGCGCAGGACACGAGAGCCAACGGGCGTACCAGCATAGATTCTCCGCGAGGCAAGGGGGACTGAGGGCGTTACGAGACGGCCGGCCCGCCCGTTTCAGGGAAGCTGTCTATTGGATAGCGTAACGCCCGCCCGGGTTGCACTTTTGGGTCATGGAAGACTGGCTGATCTGGTTCCTGGCCGCGATTGGCCTGCTCGTGGCGGAGATGTTCACGGCCGGGTTCTGGCTTGCGTGCCTGTCGGTGGGTGCCCTGGTCGCCGGCCTCGTGGCGTTGGTCCCGGGGCTCGGCCCAGCGACCCAGGGCATCGCGTTCGCGGTCTCCAGCCTCATCAGCATGGCGGGCCTGCGGCCCCGGCTGATGCATTATTTCCAGCTCGGGCCGGGCGAAAGCGTGCGCACCGGAGTGGACGCCCTGTTGGGCAAGACCGGAATCGTCACGGAGCGGATCGAGCCGGGTTCGGGCAAAGGCCGCGTGAAGGTCGATGGTGAGGATTGGCGCGGCGCGTCGTCCGACGCCACCGTGATCGAGCCCGGCACGCCTGTCACGATCATTCAGGTGGACGGCACGACCCTCATGGTCGAGAAGGAGCTCTAAGCGATGGGTCCCGGCACCATACTCGTCGGCGGAATCGTGTTACTCGCCGTCATCCTGATCTCCAAGAGCATCCGGGTCGTGCAACAGGCGCAGACGATGATCGTCGAGCGCCTGGGGCGCTACCACAAGACGCTGAGCTCGGGGATCAACTTCATCCTCCCGGTGATCGACCGGCCGCGGTCCGTCGACTGGCACCAGACGATCATCACGCCGGCGGGCGACGCATATTCGCGCCGCTTCCGTACGGAGCGGATTGACCTGCGCGAAACGGTCTACGTGTTCCCGCGGCAGAACGTGATCACCAAGGACAACGTGGTCGTCGAGATCGACGCGCTGATCTATTCGCAGGTCACCGACCCGGTCCGCGCCACCTACGAGATCGCGAACCTGCCGGACGCAATCGAGAAGCTCACCCAAACCACGCTGCGCAACGTGATCGGCGAGATGGAGCTCGACTCGGTGCTGGCCTCGCGCGACATGATCAATGCCAAGCTCCGGGCGATTCTCGACGAGGCGACGCACAAGTGGGGCGCCAAGGTCAGCCGCGTGGAGCTGAAGGACATCAACCCACCGCGCGACATCCGCGACGCGATGGAGAAGCAGATGCGCGCCGAGCGGGAACGGCGGGCGACGATCATCACGGCCGACGCCGACAGACAGTCGCGCATCCTCGCGGCCGAGGGTATCCGCCAGTCGGAGATCAACACCGCCGAAGGCGACAAGCAGGCGCGGATCCTGCACGCCGAAGCGGAGGCGACGGCGCGACTCAAGGTGGCGGAGGCCGAGGCACAGGCGATCGAGCGGATCACCGAGGCGATCAAGGGGACCGGCGGCGACCCCGCGCGCTACCTGATCGCGATCCGCTACATCGAGACGCTGAAAGAGATGGTCAGTGGACAGAACAACAAGGTGGTGTACATGCCCTACGAGGCGACCGGGGTGCTCAGCTCGCTCGGCGGGATCCGGGAGATGCTCGTGGGCGGGAGCGACAAGAAGGTTTGACACTGGCCTCCTCGCCGCTTACCCGCCTGTGCGAAGAAGAGCAGATGTTCCAGGGCGCCGTACGCGACTTCGCCGAGCAAGAGGTGCGGCACCGTGTCCACGCGATGGAGCAGGCCGCCCAGCTCGACGCCGACCTAATTCCCAAGTTCTTCGAGCTGGGGCTCATGGGGATCGAGATTCCCGAAGAGCACGGCGGCGCGGGCGGATCGCTTTTCATGACCGTGCTGGCCGTCGAGGAGCTGTCCGCCGTGGATGCGTCGGCGGCGATCTTCGTGGACGTGCAGAACACCCTCGTTAACGCGCTGCTCCTCAAGTGGGCCTCGGACGCTGTGAAGCGCCGCTACCTGCCCCGCCTGGCCACCGACCTCGTGGGCGCCTACGCCCTGTCCGAGGCCGGCTCGGGCTCGGATGCGTTCGGCCTCCAGACCAAGGCCGTCCAGCAGGGCGACAAGTGGATCCTCGACGGACGCAAGCTGTGGATCACGAACGGCGCCGAGGCCGGCTTCTTCGTGATCTTCGCGAACACCGATTTCGCGAAGGGCTACAAGGGCATCACCGCGTTCGCCGTGGAGCGTGGGTTCAAGGGCTTCAGCGTCGGCAAGAAGGAAGACAAGCTCGGCATCCGTGCCTCGTCCACGGCGGAGCTGATTCTCGATCAGTGCGAGGTGCCGGCCGAGAACGTGATCGGGGACGTCGGCGTCGGCTACAAGGTCGCGATCGAAACGCTGAACACGGGCCGCATCGGCATTGGCGCCCAGATGATCGGGGTGGCGCGCGGCGCGCTCGACGCCGCGCTCAAGTACGTCCAGGAGCGCCAGCAGTTCGGGAAGGCGGTCGCCGATTTCCAGGGGGTGCAGTTCCAGCTCGCGCAGGCGGCGACGGAGCTCGAGGCCGCGCGGTTGATGGTCTACAACGCCGCCCGCCTGGAGGACGCGCACGAGCCGTACACCAAGGAAGCGGCGATGGCGAAGCTCTACTCCTCGCAGGTCGCCGAGCGCGTGACGTCGCTAGCGGTGGAATTGTTCGGCGGGTATGGCTACACCAAGGAGTACCCGGTGGAGAAGTTCTATCGGGACGCCAAGATCGGTACGATCTACGAAGGCACGAGCAACATGCAGCTCAACACCATAGCGAAACTGCTCCTGAAGTGACCTGCATCACCTTGTAGCGCTCTTTGATGAGGTAGGATGTGCCGCCCCTCAACGGAGGGTACCTCATGACACGCATATGGCTGCTCGCCGCGATCCTCTCCCTCATCGCGCTTCCGGCGGCTGCACAAGGCCGGAGCCCGAAGCGGGAGTTCGTGATCGAGCCCACCCGCGCGATGTCGGTGACGCGCGAGGTGCTGGTGGGACAGGGATACGAGGTAGTGCGCACCGAGATACGCGGGAACGACCGGATCGTCTACTACCGGCGCGGCAACATGGGCCGGGGCAAGGGCAAGGGCCCGCTGGTGAAGCTGATCATCCGCCGAACGGCCAATCGCGTGGTGTTCGTGGACGCGCCGGATGCCATTCTGGTGGACATCAACGTCAAGTTGCGGTTGTAGGGTCTACGGCTTCACGATCGACAGCGAGTTGTCGCTTCCGTTCGGCACGTAGACGAGGCGGTTCCGGGGATTGTATTCCGCGTCCCCGGGACCGACGCCTACCGTGATCGTCTTGATGACCTCGCCCCGCGCACCGTCAATCACACTGATCGTTCCTTGCCTGACGCCGTCATCGTAATTTGCCACGAATACGCGGCCGGTCTCGGCGTCGACGCTGAGCCCCTGGGGGAACGCCCCCACATTGATCGGCTGGAGGGCGACCTTCTCGACGAGGTCGAGCACGAACACTTGCGACTGTCCTGACAACGAGACGTAGAGTCGGTTGAGCACTGGGTCCAGCGCGATGCCGTAAGGACCTTCTCCCACAAAGATCGAGTCCATCACCCGGCCTTGTGCCGGATCCACCGACTTGATCGAGCTCTGGGTCTCGATCACCACCCAGACCAGCTTGGTGCGCAGATCCCAGACCGCGCCGCCGGCGTTATCACTCGTTCCGCCGATCACCACGTCACCAATTACCTCGCGGGTACGAGTATCTACCGTTCGCAGCATCAGCTCACGAGGACGCGCGGGTACGTAGATAATGTCCGTGGCAGGATCGACGGCGGGTTGCGTGGCGTTCGGCCCCACCGAGATCGTGCCCTCGACCACGTCCTGCGACTCGTCGATGATGTAGACCAGGCCGTCCAGGAAGTCGGAGATGAAGACCCGCTTCGTGACCGGATTCACGCCCTCCCACCCCGGATTGGGGCCGAGGCCCGTGACGGCGCCGGCCACCTTGTGCGACGTGCCGTCGAGCACGGTGGCCGAGCTGCCGGACGTGTTCGACACGTACACGCGGTTCGTCACCGTATCCACGCCGGCGAAATACGGAGCCGCACCGGTTTCCTGCAACACGATCTGGTCCACCACCGCGACCGTGCTGCTCGTGGCCGATGCCAGACCATCGGCAATGGCGTCAATGGCCGTCGTGTCCGTCCCGTCCACGAACAGATCGGTGAACGTCGCGACGCCGTTCACCGCAGCCTGCGTCAGCGTGCCCCCGAGCTTCGAGATCGTGTTGGACGATCCCGCGTTCTCGCTGAGGAACACGTTGCCCGTGAAGCTCGTGATCGTGTTGCCGAGGTCGTCCTGCGCGGCGACCTGCACGGTGAACGTGTCGCCGAAGAACACGGGACTCGGCGGCTGCTGCACGAAGACGAGCCGCGTCGCCGTCGCCAACAGACTGACGGTGACCGGCGCCCTGCCCTGCACGCCCGCGGTCGTAGCGGTGACGTCCGTCGTACCCTCCGCGACCGCCGTGACGAGGCCCGCCGTATCCACGAGCCCGACGAGCGGGTCGGTCGTGGCCCACGTGAACACCGCGCCGGCCACGGCGCTGCCCAGGGAATCGCGCGCCGCGGCGGTGAACCGCTGCGTGTCACCGATCGCGGTGAGCAGCGCGCTGGACGGCGTGAGCACCACGCTGTCCACGACCTGCTGCACCGTGAGGTCGGCCGAATCCGACACGCCGCCGCTCGACGCCGCGATCGTCACGGCGCCGTTGGCGAGCGCGGTCGCGAGGCCCGTGCCGTCCACCGACGCGACCAGCGGGTCGGACGACGTCCAGGTGAACGTCGTGGCGACCGGGTTGCCGTTGCCGTCGAACGCCTCGGCGCTGAATTGCCGCGTCGCGCCGAGCGCGTCGAGCAGCGCGGTGGCCGGCGTGACGACCACGCTCGCGATCGTGCTCGCCGTCGCGGTCGCGGTGAACGTGACGGCGGGCACGCTCGGGAACGCGGGCAGGGCGGCGTCGAAGCTCTGCGCGCCCGCCACCGGTCCCAGCACCGCGAAGACCCGCGCGCGCCCGGCCGCGTCGCTCGTGACCGTCGTGTCGGCCGGCGTCCCGCCCGAGAGCGCGCGGAATCGCACCGCCACGCCACCGACGGGAAGATTGTCCGACCCGCGCACCTCGACTTCGAGCGGCACCTCGAGGACCTGCCCCACCGTGCCCGACTGGCCCGCTCCCGCGACGACGACGAGCTGCGAGGGCAGCGGGACGAACGTCACCGGCGCCGAGTCGGCGGCGCCCGAGGGCGTGCGGGCCCGCACCAGCACCGACGTGCGCGCCGAGGGGGCGCGCAGGACCCCGAAGCCGTTGATCGGCGCGACGCCCGCGTCGCTCGTGCTCCAGGAAACGTAGAACTGCGTGACCGGCTCGCCGTTCTGGAAGGCCTGGACCTGGAACCGGAGCGAATCGTTCAAGTACACGAACGGCGCCGCGGGCTGCACCAATATGCTGTCCACCCCCGCCCCCGGGCCGACGTAGGTCGTGACCGGGATCTCCGTCGGCGGCGGGGCACTCACACCGGCCCGGACCTCGACCAGGCTGGTGCCCGAGAACAGCGGTATCGAACCCGCCAACGCCTCGATGGTGACGCTCAGGGACTCTCGCGCGGCGAGGAGGGGGACTCGGAGATCGAGATCGAGGAAATCGGCATCTGGCGGGAGTGCGGCGGTGGTATCGGCGATCGTATCGGCGACCGGGCGGACCACGATGATGCGTATCCGGTCAATGGTAAGCCCGAAGTCGGCCATCGCGGCGCCCGACGGGAAGATCGGGGCGACGGCAACGCGAGCCAAGGCACCCTCGCGGGGCCCCAGCGCGTCGCGGCAGGTCGTGAACGCCGCCACGAGCACGGCGACCACGCCCCCGGCCCGAACCACGGCTGGGAGAGGCACCTACTGAGATTGTGTCGCGTGGCTCATAAGTGCGCCGGCCGGTGAATGGTGAATGTGGCCAGCGAATTGACCCCCGGCCCGAAGGCCCGTCAAGACGTATCTTTTTTGGCATGCGCACGGCCCGTCGCACGCACGGCTTCACCGAATCGGTGATCCGCGGCATGACCCGGCTCGCCCACGAGCACAAGGCCATCAACCTGGCGCAGGGCTTCCCCAACTTCCCCTGCCCCGACGTCCTGAAAGAAGCGGCGGCCCGCGCGATCCGGGATGACGTCAATCAGTACGCCATCACCTGGGGCGCGACCCGCCTGCGGAACGCCTTGGCCGCGAAGTACCAAGATTGGTACAGCCTGCCCGTCGATCCAATGACGCAGGTCACAGTCACCTGCGGGGCGACCGAAGCAATGGCGGCGTCGCTACTTGGCATCGTGAATCCCGGCGACGAAGTCGTCGTATTCGAGCCGTTCTACGAGAACTACGGCCCCGATGCGATCCTGTGCGACGCCCGCCCGGTGTTCGTCCCGATGACGGCGGACCAGCCGCTCGACCTGGACCGGCTGGCGGCCGCCTTCGGGCCCAAGACGCGCGCGATCATCGTCTGCACGCCGAACAACCCCACCGGCCGGGTGCTCTCGCGCGCGGAGCTCGAGGCGATTGCCGGGCTGTGCCGGCGCCATGACGCGTTCGCGGTCACCGACGAGATCTACGAGCACATCTACTACGAGGGGCAGCACATCCCCATCGCCACGCTGCCCGACATGGGGGAGCGCACGATCACGATCAGCGGCGCGTCCAAGACGTTCAGCATCACGGGCTGGCGCATCGGGACGATCGTGGCTCCGCCCGACGTGAGCGACGCGATCCGCAAGGTGCACGACTTCCTCACGGTGGGGGCCCCCGCCCCGCTCCAGGAAGCCGTGGCGGTGGGGATCGAGACGCTCGGCGACGACTATTACGAAGGCCTGGCGCGGGATTACCGCAAGCGGCGCGACATCCTCTGTGATGGGCTCATCAGGGCAGGCTTCAAGTGCCGGCCTCCTCAGGGGGCGTATTACGTGATGGCGGATTTCTCGGGACTGTCCGGCCTGCCCGACGACGAGTTCGCGAAATGGCTGACGGCGGAGCACGGCGTGGCCCCGGTGCCGGGATCGAGCTTCTACTCGCGCCCGGAGCTGGGCCGCAAGTTCGTGCGGTTCGCCTTCTGTAAGACGGAGGACCTGCTGCGGGAAGCCGTGGCGCGGCTGCACCGCGTGCGGGACTAGTCGGCGGCCTCGGGTACCGGCTCCACTTCGCGTTTCCCGCCGATCACCCACGCCCGCAGCCGGTCGGCCGCCCGGTGGATCACGAGATACGCGCAGGGGATGACGATCAGCGTCAGGATCGTGGAGATGCTGAGGCCCCCGACCACCGACAGGGCGAGCGGCCGCATCATCTCCGTCCCCTCGCCGATCCCGATCGCGAGGGGCAGCATCCCGAGCACCGTGGTCGTCGTGGTCATGAGGATCGGCCGGAGCCGGATGGCCCCCGCTTCAACGACCGCCTCCGCCGGCGGCATGTTGCGCTCCCGCCGTACCTGCTCCACGTACTCCACGAGCAGGATCGCGTTGTTCACCACGATGCCGGCGAGGAGGATCACGCCCAGTAGCGCAGGCGCGGAGAGCGGCGTGCTCGTCGCCCAGAGCAGCAACACGACGCCGACCAAAGCGAGCGGGATCGACACCAGAATGACGAGCGGGTTCCGGACGCTCTCGTACTGCACCGCCATCACGACCCAGACGAGGAACACCGCGAGCAAGGTGACGATGAGCAGGTTGCGCTGGTTCTCGCGGATCGTCTCCTCCTCGCCGCCGTACACCAGCCCGTAGCCGTCCGGAATGGCCACATCGGCGAGGCGGGCGCGGATCGCCCGGTTCACCTCCCCGACGGACGCCACGGCGTCGTTCACGTCGGCGTTGATACGGTATTGGCGGTTCTGGTTCTCGCGCCGGATGCTCGAGGGGCCCGCCTTGAACGTGACGTTCGCCACATCCCGCAGGTACACGGGGCGGTCCCGCCCTGCGAAGAGCGCGATCGTCCCGAGGTCCTCCGCGTTCTGGAAGCGCTCGCGCGGCAGCCGCACACGGATGTCGTACTCCTGGTTCCCGTCGGTGAACCGCGTGGGGATGGCGCCGTCCAGCGCGACCCGCACCGCCTGCCCCACGGCCGCCACATTGAGCCCCAGGTCCGCGGCGCGCTGGCGGTCGAGCGCGACGACCAGCGTCGGGCTCGCCTCTTCCGCCGAGGGCTCGACCGATTCGAGGCCGGGAATCCCCCGCACGCGGGCGATCACCTCGGCGCCGATGCGCTGGAGGACGGCGAGGTCGTCGCCCTGCACGTTGATCGAGACGTCCGATCCGGAGATGTTGGTGCGCAGCCCCCGGATGCTCGGGGGACGCACGAAGATCCGGGCTCCCGGCACGGCCAGTGAATCGAACCGCGCCTGGAGCGTCGCCACCCAGCGACCCGCCGGCCACTGCGGGCGCGCCGTCGCCGGATCGAGGATGACGTTGATCGAGCCGCGCCCGCTGCGCGCCGCCGTCCCGCCGCCGAACAGGAACCCGCCCGCCGTCGTGAAGACGTGGCGGACGTGCGGCATCCCCTGCACCACGCCTTCCAGCCGTTCGGCGAGCTCATTCGTCTGGACCGGCGCGGTGCCGGGCGGGAGGCGCAGGTTGACGCTCAGATTCCCGTCGTCCACCGCCGGGAGGAACTCGTTCCCGAGGCCGCGGACGAGGAGGAGGGAAAGGGCGAGCGTCGCGAACGCGCCGCCGAGCACCCAACCCCTGCGACGGACGGCGGCGGCCGCGAAGCCCCGGTACCAGACCCGCAAGCGGTCCAACGCCGCGTCGAACCGCCGGATGATCCGCGCCCGTTCGAGGCCGCTGGTCCGCTGGATCTTGCCCAGCTGCGCCGCCAGCATCGGCACGAGCGAGAGCGCGGTGCCGAGCGACGCCAGCATCGCGAACGAGATCGTGAGGATCAGCTCGCGGAAGATGAGCGCCGCGAGCCCGGTGATCAGCAGGAACGGCACGACGGCGGCGAGGCTCGTCGCCGTCGACGCGATGACGGCCGACGTCACCTCGGCAGCACCCACGTGCGCCGCTTCCTCGGGGTCGCTGGTACCCGTCGCGCGGTGCCGGAAGATGTTCTCGAGCATCACGATGGCGTTATCCACCAGCATCCCGACGCCCAGGGCGAGACCGCCCAGGCTCATGATGTTCAGCGTCAGGTTCCCCACGCCCATCAGGAAGAACGCCGCCAGCACCGCCAGCGGAATGGCCGTTCCGATGATCACCGTCTTGCGTACGCTCCCAAGGAAGAGCAGGACGATGAGCATCGCGAGCGTGGCACCGATGAACGCGGAGTTGCGCACCCCTTTCACCGCGTTGCTGATAAAAAACGATTGGTCGTTGATCACCTCGTAGCGCACGTCCGACGGGATGAACCGCGAGGCGCCGAGCTGCTCGAGCCGGCGGCCGACCCCGCGCGCGACCGCGAGGGTGTTGGCATCGGGCTGCTTGCGCACCGAGAGCTTCACCGCCGGCTCACCGCCGAGCCGCACCCAGATGCGCTGCTCCTGGTGCGTGTCCTCGATCTGTGCGATCTCCGACAGGGGAATCCGCTGGCCGGTCCCCGCCACCGTGAGCAGCACCGCGCGGATATCCTGCACGGACTTGAACTTCCCTTCGGTCTTCCCGACCAGCTCGAAGGTAGCGGATGTCACGTTGCCGGCCGCGAGGTCCTGGTTCGCGTCGCGCAGCGCCTGGAGCACGTCACCCACCGCGAGTCCGTAGGAACGAAGCCGCTCCTGGTCGAGCGTGACGCGAATCTCCCGCACCAGCCCCCCCGACACGTCCACCGACGCGATCCCCTCGACCGTGAGGAGTTGCGGCCGGAGCCGGAGATCCACCCAGTCGCGCAGCGCCACGGCGCTGCGCAGGGGGGAGCTGAAGGCGACTTCGTAGACCGGAAACTGGGACGGATCGAACTTGAAGATGGTGGCCGGCTCGGCGTCGTCGGGGAGCCGCGCGCGCGCGCGATCGAGGTTCTTCGAGGCGTCCTGCAGCGCGAAATTGATGTCCGTACCGTAACGGAAGTGGAGACTGACGCCCGCGCGGCCCTCCTCGGTCTCGCTCTCGAGCCGCAGCAGGTTCTCGGTGGTGGCGAGCGCCGCCTCGAGCACCTTGGTGACCTGCTCTTCCATCACCTCGGGCGCCACGCCCGGGTAGTTCACGTTCGCGCGGACTTGCGGATAGACGATCTGTGGGAGGAGATCGAGCGGCAGGCGCGACACGTAGAATCCGCCGAGCACGATCACGACGGACCAGAGGGCGAGCGTCCCGATGGGCCGGGAGATCGCGGCGCTCGTGAGACTCCGGCGGGGGCCGCTCACTCCCCGGCCCCCGGGTCCGCGACGCGGACGCGCGTCCCGGGCCGCAGGTTGGTGTGGCCCGACGTCACGACGAGCTCGCCCTCGCGGAGACCGTGCGCGACCTCGACCCAACCTTCCGCGGTGAGCCCGAGCCCCACGGCCCGCCGGACCACCGAATCGGCCTCCACGACGAAGACGAATGCCCCATCGTCGCCCATGCCCACCGCTGGCGCGGGGACGGCGAGCGCGCCACTGCGCCGGTCGAGGGCGAAGGTGACACGGGCGAGATACCCGGGGCGCACCGCCACCCCGGGCGGCGGCGCGCCAAGGACGACCTCGACGGGGACGAGCCGGCTCTCGGCGTCCGCGCTCGGGAAGACGCGGCGGATTGTCCCACGGAGGCGAACGTCGGGGTATGCGTCGATCGTGACGGTGACCGGCGCACCGGCGCGCAGGTGCACGACGTCGAGCTCGGAGAGCCGGACGCGCACCACGAGCTGGCTCACGTCGGCGAGATCGAACATCCGCTGGTTCGGGGTCACGGCGCTCCCCGCCTCGACGTGCTTCGCGGTCACGACCCCGGCCGACGGTGCGGTGATGCGCGAGAAGGCGTACCGCGTTCTCCACAGCTCCGCGTCGCTCTTCGCGACCTCGTAGGCGGAGCGCGATTGCTCGAACTCGGCGTCCGTGATGATCCTGTTCGCGTGCAGCTGCGTGTTCCGCTCGAAGACCGTCGTCGCGTTGGCGAGCACCGCCCGCGCGCGCTCGAACTGGGCCCGCGTCTCCCGCGCGTCGAGCTCGGCGAGGAGCGCACCCTCCCCCACCCTGTCTCCCTCTTGGGCATGGAGGGCGAGCACCGTCCCCGCCATCAGACTGTTCACCCCGATCGTGCGCAGCGGCTCGACGGGGCCCACCACGGTGACCGCACGCGCCATATCCCGGCGCTGGGCGGGTACGGCCGCCACGGATACAATGCGTTGGCCTCCCCCACCTGCTCCGCCCCCCTGAGCCCCACTCGCTTCCTGCCCTCCCGAGCAGCCGGCGAGCAGAATGAATGAAAGCATACGGCCGGGGGACCGGATCATGGGTATCTTCTTACGCGCACGTAGGGGTTCGCGTTGGCACATGCCTATTAATTAACAGGGTTCGAGCAGGGCGTCGACTTGCTCGCTGATCAGCCTGGCCGCGCCCAGGTCCGTCGTCAGCCCGTCCACGGTGCCGACCCCCCCCCCGCAGGCGCCGCACCCGCTCCTCCAAGCGGCGTACTAGGCCGGTAGATCGCCCAATACCCGCCGCGTATCCGCGGGCAGGGCTTCGAAAAGCTCCAGCGCCGCGAGGCCGAGGGCGGCTTCGGTCGGCCGGTCGCCAGGCGCAAGCGCCCCCGCCCCCGGGGCGCCCCGCTTCAACCCGATGCCGGCCAGCTTGAACAGCCACCGGCCCATGAACCCCTTCCAGAACTTCAGCCGCCGCTGTTCGCGTCGCACGCGCGCGCCGAGCGTCTCGCCGTCCACGTAGCCCATGACGAAGAACCCGAACTCACCGGCTTCCTCAACGGCGTGGATCGGAATGATGTGGGGATGGGAGAGCCGGGCGGCGGTGCGCGCTTCCCGCAGGAAACGGTCGCGAGCTGCGGGTGTCCGGGCGCGCTCGCGCGGCAGCAGCGTGATGGCCACGACGCGCTCCAGCCGCAGATCGCGGGCGCGGTAGACGATCCCCATACCCCCGCGCCCCAACTCCCGCTCGAGCGACTAACGGCCCGCGATGGCGGACTGGAAATCGAGGAAGAGGCGGTCGGGCCCGGGATGCTCCATGGCACCCAATTCTAACGCTCGGGCGTTTACGCCGGCGTCTCGAGCCGCCCCCCCCCCAGGATCGTGACGATGTGCGGCGCGCGCCGCAGCCCGACGCCCGCAAGTCGGAAGAGCCAGCGGCCGAGCGGTCCACGCCAGAACCACAGCCGCCGCTCGCCGCGCGGATCGGTGCGCTGCTCGGTTCGCGCGCGCGCGACGACCGCGGCAAGGAGCGCGATCGCACCAGCCGCCACACTGAGCTCGGGCCGCGCGTCGGCGGGGGAGAGCCACACCGAGGCCGCCGCCACGAGGACCGCGATCCGGGCGAGCCACTGCACACCGCGCTCGAACCGGCTGGGCCCGGCGCCATAGACGAAGGTCAACTCCTCCCGCCGGCGCGCCCGCTCAGCCGCGAGCGCCGCCACCAAGCCCTGGTGGCCATGGCCCGCCGCCAGTAGCCGGCGCACGCGGGCGATCGCCATTCCCACTGGGAGGAGCACCGCCGCCGCGAGCGCCGCGCTCGCGGCGGCCCGCAGGGCCTGATCGCCCGTGTAGAGCCAGCTCAGCGCCGCGACGGGGAGCAGCACGATGCCCATGAGCGCGCGATTCACGCCCCGCACCAAGAACGCGCGCACCGCGAGCGGGGCCCGTGGCGGCTCCACTGCCTCGGCGAGGGCGCGGACCAGCGCGGGGACGTCGGGAAAGCGCGCCCACGGGTCCTTGGCGAGGCAACGATCCACGACCTGGGCGAGGCGCGGCGCCACGGCGGGTGCCACCGTCCGCAGCGGCGGCGCCGGCGCCGTAATGTGGAGGATCAGCGTCGCTCCGTCCGTCACCGCGTCGAACGGCAGCCGGCCAGACAGGGCGTAGTACGCGACGACGCCGAGCGAGTAGACGTCGCTGCGCGCGTCCACCAGCTCGCCGCGCGCCTGCTCCGGACTCATGAACGCCGCGGTGCCGAGCACCGGCCCGCTGGGCGCGGATGCTCTCCCGTCGGCGCTGACATGCGCGATGCCGAAGTCGGAAAGCAGGGCGCGGCCGGTGGCCATCTCGATCAGGATGTTGTCGGGCTTCACGTCGCGGTGTAGGACGCCGCGCGCGTGCGCGTAGGCGAGCGCATCGCCGATCTCGGCGAGCAGCCGGGCGGCCTCCTCCTGACCGAGCGGGCCCCCCGTTGTGACGCGCTGCGCCAGCGTTTCCCCCGCCACGTACGCCATGGTGAAGAAGACGAAGTCGCCCATTTCGTGCACGGCGAAAATTGGCACGATGTTGGGATGCGCCAAACGGGCCGCGGTGCGCGCCTCGCGCAGAAAGCGTTGGCGGCACGCCTCGTCGGCCGCGAGCTCCGGCGGCAGCAGCTTGATCGCGACCGGCCGGTCGAGCCGCAACTCCCGCGCGAGGTACACGAACCCCATCCCGCCGCGCCCGATGGGTGTCCGCACGTCGTAGCGCCCGGCGAGCGCCCGGCGGATTGCGGGGAGATTCGATTCCAAGATTGCCGACATGAGGAGACCGCTATACCCCTCCGGTTCCCTCGGGTTCGCGCTGCGCCCGGCCGCGCCAGCCTGGACACCGGCGCCATTCCGGGCGCAGATTCTGCCGCCTATGACCACGCCCCATTCCGCCCATCAGCCGTATATCCCAGCCACCCAGTCACCGCCCGAGTTGACGCCCCGCTCGCTGCTGCTCGGAGTGGTGCTCGGTCTCGTGTTCGGCGCGTCGAGTGTGTACCTCGCATTGAAGATCGGCCTGACGGTGAGCGCTTCGATTCCCATCGCCGTGCTCTCCATCACGATCTTCCGAGCGCTCGGCAAGGCCACGATCCTCGAGAACAACATCACGCAGACGGTGGGGTCCGCCGGCGAATCGATCGCCGCGGGGGTCGTCTTCACCATCCCGGCGATCCTGCTGATGGGATACGACCTCGACATCGGCCGCGTCGCCGTGCTGGCGATCGTCGGCGGCGTCCTCGGGATTCTCATGATGATCCCGCTGCGGCGCGCCCTCATCGTGAAGGAGCACGGCAACCTCACCTATCCCGAGGGCACCGCCTGCGCCGAGGTGCTGATTGCGGGGGACAAAGGCGGGATCCACGCCAAGACGGTATTCCAGGCGTTCGGCATCGCATTCGTGTTCAAGTTCCTGATGGTGGGGTTGAAGCTCTGGGTCGAGTATCCGGGCAAGGTGCTCCGCTGGTTCAAGGGAGCGGACGTGCGGCTGGATATGGGCCCGGAGCTGATGGGGGTTGGCTACATCATCGGGCCGCGCATCGCCGGCTACCTGTTCGCCGGTGGGACGCTCGCCTACCTCGTGCTCATGCCGGCCGTCAAGCTGTTTGGCGAGAGCATGACGACGCCGATGTACCCCGCCACGACGCTCATCCGGGACATGTCCGCCGCCGAAATCCGGGCGGCGTATGTGTTTTACATCGGGGCAGGCGCGGTGGCGACCGGGGGGATCATCGCGCTGATCCGCGCGCTGCCGACGATCGTGGGCGCGTTCCGCGCCGGCTTCGCGGATCTGCGGGCCAGCCGCCTCGGCCAGGCGGTCGACCGGATCCGGACGGACAACGATCTCCCCGTCGCCTACGCCGCGATCGGCTCGGTGGCGCTCGCCATCCTGCTCGCGCTGCTCCCGCAGGTGGGCGTGAACCTCCTCGGCGCGCTGCTGATCGTCGGGTTCGGATTCTTCTTCACGACGGTCTCGTCCCGCATCTGCGGCCAGATCGGCAGCTCGGCCAATCCGATCTCCGGAATGACGATCGCGGCGCTGATCGGCACGGCATCCATCTTTCTCGCACTCGGCTGGGTCGGCATCGATTACCGCGTCCAGGCGATCTCCATCGCCTGTGTCATCGCCGTCGCGGCGGCCAACGCGGGCGCGACGTCGCAGGACCTGAAGACGGGATTCCTCGTCGGCGCCACGCCCCGGCGGCAGCAGATCGGCATCATCATCGGCGCCGTCACATCCGCCGTCGTGGTCGGCTGGACCCTCACGCTGCTCAACCAGGCCTACCAGTACCCCGTGCCGGAGCGGCATGCGGGGTTCACCGCACCCCCGCCCGGCGCAAGCGCGCCCGATGTCGCCGTACTCGATGAACGGATGTCCGGCTTCCGCGTGGCCGGGGGGGAGCGCACCGACTCCACGAGCTATCAGGTCATCCGCGTGTATGCGGAGACGCAAGGCGTGCCGGCGGGCAAGTACCTCATCGACCCGGCCACGCGCGAGATCCGGTATGTCGTGGATCCAGGGATCGGGGGCCGGATCCGCGAGTTCGAGGGCCGAACGCTTACGCGGCTCGACTCGCCCAAGGCCACGCTGATGGCGCTGATCACCGACGGGATCCTCACGCACCGGCTGCCGTGGGCGCTCGTTCTCATCGGGATGTTCATTTCGATCGCGATCGAGCTGATGGGCCTGCAATCGCTCCCAGTGGCGGTCGGCGTGTACCTGCCGCTCTCGACCTCGTCGGGGATGTTCGTGGGGGGCCTGATTCGCTGGCTGGTCGAGCGGCGGATGCACTCGCAGCAGCGCTCCATCGCGGAGATCGAGTCGGGCCCGGGCGTGCTGTTCTCCAGCGGGCTGATCGCCGGGGGCGCGATCGCCGGCATCGTCGTCGCCGGGATCGCCGGCTGGAAGGGGACCGCCGAATGGCTGGCCGACGCCGTCGGCTTGTACAAGGGGCTCGGCGCGTTCGCCACGTCGAACATCGTCCCCCTCGTGCTTCTGGTCCTGCTCGCTGCATTGCTCCATCGAGTCGCGGTGCGGAGGAGCTGAGTCTGCCGGTGACGATTGCCACGCTGGGGTTTCTCAAACAGCTGCTCGACACGCCCGGTCCCTCGGGATTCGAGCAGGCACCGGCCCGCGTCTGGCGCGACGAGGTGGCGGGATTCGCCGATAGCGTCGAGGCCGATGTCCACGGCAACTCCGTCGGCGCGCTGAACGCCAAGGGCAAGCCGCGCCTCATGGTCACGGGCCACATCGATGAGATCGGCATCCAGATCACCCACATCGACGAGGAGGGGTTCCTCTACTTCAGCGGCATCGGCGGCTGGGACTCCCAGGTGCTCGTCGCCCAGCGCGTGCTGTTGATCGGCCGCGCGGGACCGGTGCGGGGCGTCATCGGGAAGAAGGCCGTCCATCAAATCAAGAAGGAAGAGCTGGACCGCGTTTCCAAGGTGATTGACCTGTGGATCGACATCGGGGCGGCGAGCAGGGATGAGGCGGGGGCCCGCGTTCGGATAGGCGATGCCGGCGTAATCGACAGCCGCGTGGAGGAGTACCCCAACGGCCGCATCGTCTCACGCAGCATCGATAACCGCATCGGCGCTTACGTAGCGGCCGAGGCCCTGCGACGGCTGGCCGCGAAACGCCCCAAGCACGCCGGGGTGTTCGCCGTGGCGTCCACCCGCGAGGAGATCGCCTGGACCGGCAGCGGCGCGCGCACCAGCGCGACGAGCATCGAGCCGGACGTCGCCCTCGTCGTGGACGTCACGCACGCCACCGACTATCCCGGTGCCGAGAAGAAGCACGCGGGCGACCACAAGCTCGGCGGCGGCGTGGTGCTGTCGCGCGGATCATCGGTGAGCCCGGTGGTCTTCGACCTGCTGGTGGAGTGCGCGGAGGAAGCGCACATCCCCTACACGATTCAAGCGGCACCGCGCGATACCGGCACCGACGCGGACGCGATCTACAATGCGCTGCGGGGAATCCCGACCGGCCTGGTGAGCGTGCCGAACCGCTACATGCACAGCCCCAACGAGATGGCGGCGCTGCAAGACCTCGATCGGGCGGCGGATCTGCTCGCGGCGTTCGCGCGGCGGCTCGAGCCGGGCATCGACTTCGTCCCGCGGTAGAGCAGCCCGCAATAGAAAGGGCCCCGGCGAGTCTGCCCGAGGCCCAATCTTGGTCAGGAGTATCGGCCGCTACGTTACGGCGTCGCCATCTCGCCGAAGTCGTTCTTCGTGGCCCAGCTCTCGATCGTACCCTGGAGCGTGAACTCGTGGCCGAGGCCATTGCAGCCGCTGCCTTGCGTCGGATACGTCTGTGTATAGCCGCTCTGGCTAACGATGCACACGAAGTACGTGCCGTTGCCGAGCGAGCTGAAGACGAAGTTACCCGCGTCATCCGTGCTGGCAGTAGTCACCAACGCACCGGTCGCCTTCCAGTAGAGCTGGACAGTCCAGCCCAGCAGGCCCATCTCACCGCCGAACATGTCCTGAGAACCGTTGCCGTCGATGTCCTCGAACACCGTGCCCAACGCCTTATGGGGACCAGACTCGGGCCCGGAGGCCGGAGGAGTCACCACGGGGCAGTTCTTCTGATCTGCCTGCGCCACGGCACGATGCTGGGCATCCTGGCGAGTGGCCGCCGCGGGATCCTTACACCGGTTGTCGGCATTGGGGTTGGCCCGACCGCCGGACTGCCCCTGCGACAGACCAGCCGCGAAGGGCATGGCGACTAAGGCGAATACAATCAGAGGAACGCGCATACTGGTCTCCTGACCGAGTGTCGTGTGGCTCGGCATCGCCACCTCTACAGCGGCACCGAGCAGCACCGGGCATCAGGGGCAAGAACTGAACCCACGACACGACCACGCTGGCATCACGAGGCGGGACAATGAGATAGGGGGTGTGCCCAGCATGCGCAGGGCCCATGCTTGTGTATTATTCTTTGTCGTTGTGTTATGCGGTTTTTCGGGCAATATGCAATAGCTGTGACGAATGCTATCGCCGCTTCAAGTCCGCCAGGGCAGAGTGTGCGGCCGCGCGCACCTGCTTGTCGCCGTCATCCGTGAGGCCTTCGAGTGTACCGATCGCGGCGGGCGTTGCGGCGAGACGCAGCGCTTCGACGGCCGTCGCGCGCAGACCGGCCGGCCGCCGGCCGAACAGTTTGCCGCCCGGCTGCGCGAACTTGATGAGCGCCTGCACGGCGGCCGCGCTGCCGATCCGCCCCAGCGCCAGGATCAGCTCGCGCACCACGGCCTCATCCTCTTCCTCCTCCATCGCGACCACGAGCGGCATCGCCAGCGCGCTCGCCTTGCGCCCACCCACTCCGAGGGCCGCCTGGATGCGGACTTCCGGGGATTTATCCCGCAGGGCGCGCCGCAGCGGCTCCGCGGCCGCCCGCGACCCGACCTTGGCCAGCGCCAGGGCTACCGCTTTCCGGACGCGCTCATCCTCGTGATCGAGCTGCTGACCGAGCGCCGGCACGGCATCCTCGAGCGCTAGCTCGCCGACGAGCTCCGCCACGTTGCGCACGACGAACCACTGATGGTGCCCCAGCATGTGAACCAGCTGATCCGTGCCTTCCTTCATCCCTGTGAGCGCGATGAAAATCCCGCGCCGCTCCTCGATGGTCGGGGCGGCGACGAGGAGATCCAGCAGCACCTCCACGCCGTCCTCGCCCGCCCGGCGCAGGACCAGCAAGGCGTCGTCGCGGTTTTCGGGGGACCCGGCCAGCTGCGCTAAGGCCTCGAGCAGCGCCTTGGTATACATCCGCTTCAGCGCAATCGAGTACTGGCGCCGCCGCGTGGCATCGGTCACCTGCTGCTCGGCGCGCACGATACCCAGGACGATATCGAGCGCCTGCGCGATGCGGTTCGACTTCATGGCGCTCTCGAGCTGGCGACTGAGCACCGCGAGCAGGTCACCCACCTGGGGGCCCGCCGGCTTCGCTTGCAGCTCAGCGAGCAATTGGGACGGCCGCCGGGACGCCGCCACGGTAGGGGAGAATACGGCGCTCCCCCCCCCTGCTTCCTGCGCGACTGCCCGCATTTCGACCGGCGGAGGAACCTCATGAGATAGCATCGGGATGCCGGCCAGCGGGTCCGAAGCCACCGCCACCATGGCCACGATGATCCGCGCCGCTCCCGTGGCCCGCAGCCGGGTCGCGATATCGTCGCTCTCCGGTTGCTCGGCGAGCGCCCGCAGCAACTCGAACGTTTCATTCAAAGGCGGGTCGGGCGGGATCGAGATCTCGCTTACCGCGTGGAAATCGAGCCGCTGGGCGAGCGAATCGTAGGCTCCCGACTCGTCGAGGGGGGTGCCGTTGACGACCAAGCGTCCGCCCTGGAGGGCGACGGTTGCACCCTCGAGCTTGAGAAGCGCCGCCAACGCCCGGAACTGTGCCTTCTGCTCCTCCTTCGCGCCGGGATCGCGAAACAGGTCCAGGGTACGCGCGAACAGCGTGGCGAACTCCTGCGGACGGGTCATGGGGGGCTCAATTTAACACGCTTCCCGTCCCACGCCGCCGCCGCTAGAGTTACCGCATGATCGCCACTGTGTTGCTCGTCACAACGAGCGTGCTCGCGCCGCAGCAAGACACCCTTACGCCCGCCGCCCGCCGCGTGCTCGCCGATGTCCGTTTCCTCGCCAATGACCGGCAGGAGGGTCGCGGCATTGGCACGGCCGGATTGGAGCGCGCGGGCGCGTACATCCGCGACGGCTTCGTGCGCGCCGGCCTGCGGGCATCGTTCCAGGATTTTACGATTCCACCCGACGCTCCGGCGGTCCTGCACACGACCCTGGGGGGTGCGCCGACCCGGAACGTGATCGCGGTGCTGCCCGGCGCGTCCCCCACGCTGCGCGGCGAAGTAGTGGTCATCGGCGCCCACTACGATCACCTCGGGCTGGGCGGCTTTGGCGCGCTCGATCCCGACTCGACCGGCCGCGTGCACAACGGAGCCGACGACAATGCGTCGGGCACGGCCGCCCTGCTCGAGATCGGCCGCTTACTGGCGGAGGGGGGGCGCCGTCCGGCACGCACGATCGTGCTGGTCGCGTTCAGTGGTGAGGAGCTGGGCACGCTCGGCTCCAGCTTCTTCGTGCAACACGCCGTCCCGCAGCCCATCGACTCGCTGTACGCCATGGTGAACCTGGACATGGTGGGACGGATGCGGAACGCGCGGCTGCTGGCCCTGGGTGCGGCCACGGCCCGCGAGTTTCCGGCGCTGCTCGACTCCCTCAACACGCCGCCGCGCTTCGACTTACGCGCTTCGGGCGACGGGTGGGGTCCCAGCGATCATGCCCCCTTCTTCGCGGCGCGCCGCCCCGTGCTGCATTTCTTCACCGACCTGCACGACGACTACCACCGCTCCACGGACGATTGGGATAAGCTGAACGTCACCGGGATCGCGCAAGTCGCCCAATTCGTCGCCGATCTCGCATGGGCACTGGCTAGCCGCCCCGGGCCGCTGACGTTCGTGGATGCCCCCCGCCCGCAGGCGACGACCGGGGGAGTGGGGTACGGGGCGTACCTCGGCACGATTCCGGACATGACCGGATCGCCCGGCGGCGTGCGCATCACCGGCGTGCGCGCCGGCAGCCCGGCGGAGCAGGCGGGGTTGCAGGCGGGCGACGTGATCACCGCGATCGGCAGCAAGCAGGTCGCGAACCTGTTCGACATGACCGAGGCGCTGCGGAGTCACCTGCCCGGCGACACGGTGGTCATCGTGTCCAAGCGCGACGGGGCGGAGCGGCGCGCGACTGCGGTCCTCGGCAAGCGCAGCTCATGACCGAAGAGGCAGTTTCCGAAACGGCGAAGATCGTGCGCGCGCTGCGCGCCGCTCACCTGCACGACGCCGGCCCCCAAGCGCTGCTTCAGATGGCGTGCGAGCGTATTCGCGCGCTGGGCCCTCCATTCACCTCGGTTTACGCCTACATGCTGCATCGAGATGACCTCGTGCTCGAGGCGCACGCCGGTCGCGACACCGAGCACATCCGTATCCCGGTCGGCGCCGGCGTGTGCGGTACCGCGGTCGCCATGAAGCAGGATCAGAACGTGCCCGACGTGAACGCCGCCCCCAACTATCTAGCGTGCAACACCTTCACCAAGTCGGAGCTCGTGGTACTGATCCGTCGCGGCGAACACATCCTCGGTCAGCTCGACATCGACTCTGACATCCCCGCGGGATTCGGAGAGCGAGAGCATGGAGCCGTCAAGGAAGTGGCAGACGCGCTTGCCGTTCTGTTGTAGTCCCCCCCCCGGGCCGTAGCCCCTAGGCCCTAATCATGTTCGTCGCGGTCAACGGCGTCCGCCTCTTCACCCGTCGCATAGGGGCCGGACCTCTGGTCGTCGTGCTGCACGGCGGCCCAGGCGCCCACCACGATTACCTCCTGCCGCAATACGACCTGCTCGCGCGCGGCCGCGCCCTCTTCTATTACGATCAGCGCGGAGGCGGGCAGTCGCCCGTGCCGCGGGATACTCCGGTTGGGTGGCGGGAGCACGTCGCGGATCTCGACGCGCTGCGCGCGCACCTGGGGTTGGAGCGCTTGACCCTGTGCGGCTATTCGGGGGGGGGGCTGCTCGCGCTGCTGTACCTGCTCGAGCACCCCGGGAGCGTCGAGCGCCTGGCCCTGGTTTCTCCCGCTTCGGTCACCATCGAGTACCGGCGCCAATTCGAGGCGGAGTTCGCCCGGCGAATGGCGGCCCCGGAGATCCGGCGCGAGCGCGAGGCGCTGCGGGCGAGCGGATTGCGCGAGCGCGACCCCGCGGCCTACCAGCGGCGCGCGTTCGAGCTGTCGGTCGCCGGCTACTTCCGCGACTTCCGCGACGCCAAGAACCTGACGCCGTTCCGCGTCAACGCGCGCACCCAGCAGGCGGTCTGGGACAGCCTGGGAGAGTATGATCTTCGACCCCAGCTGCGGGATGTCGCATCGCGCATCCCGCATTTCGCATCCGGCATCGTCCACGGCACATTTGACCCGATTCCCATCGCCGGCTCGCGCCAGCTGGCGGAGCTACTCGACGCCAGGTTGGTGGAGCTTCCCGTGGGGCATTGCCCCCACGTGGAGGCCACGGACGAGTTCGTCCGCGCGCTGGACGAATTCCTGCCCAAGCAATGAGAGCCACGCCGTTTGGGATGGTTTTCGCCGAGCTCGCCGCGGAGCGATTTCCAGCCATCGCGGACGCGCTGGCGCGGGACGGCATTGCCGCGGCCGACCGTGACCACTTCGTGCTGCTCGAACCGGTGGGTCGCCTGCTGCGCGAGATCGTTCCCGAGGATGCCGGCGCCGATGCGCTCGAGGCTCACGTGCTGCTCATGCATCACGCCTATCTCCATTGGGCAGCCGGCAGCCGGACCTGGCAGATCGGGGAGGAAACGCTGGCGGAGGCGGCCGTGTCGAGGACCATGACGTCGCAGCTCCCTCATGGCGCGTGGTACCTCCAGGTGCCGGAGCTCCGCGTCTGGGGCACGCCCACGGAAGGAGGCGCCCCGGAGCCGCTCGATGGCATGTTCGTCGCCGAAACCCCGACGCCCGGCGGTGTCGCCGTGCTCGGCATCTTCGGCATGCGGCCCGACCGCCCGGGATTCAGCGCGATGGGCCTCGAGGGTCGCGCGGACGCGGCCGATCCAAATGGCCGCGAGATTGAAGTGGCGGCGGCACGTGAGGACGGAAGCGCGCCCTTCGGTCCTACGCTGGCGGGCGGCACGAAGGCCGGTTTGTATTCGCTCGCCAACCCCGGCGAGCTGTTGCTTCTGACCTGCCGTCTCCTGGCGTTGCCTACGGCCAAGGACGTCCCGTAAGTTCCCAATCCCATGGACAAGGACGCCGTCCGCTCGGTCCTCGAGCATGTCGCGGCCTTCCTCGCGCTCAAAGGCGAGCAGAGCCCCGCGCGCATCCGCGCTTATCAGGACGCGGCGCGGGCGGAGCTGGCGGCGACCGGACGCTCGACGACGCTCGACGAGCTGCGGGAGCAAGTCCCGCCCGGGCTGGGGGAGATGCTGCGCATCCCCGGGCTCGGCGTCGCCAAGGTGCGCCAGATTCACGAACAGCTGCACATCGAATCGCTCGCCGACCTCGAGGACGCCGCGCTGGACGGCCGGCTCGCGGCCCTGCCCCGCTTCGGGCCCAAGGCCGCGGGGAACGTGCGTAAAGGCATCGCCGCCCTCCGCGAAGGCAGCGCCTTCCGGCTGCTCCACCACGCGCTGGACGAGGCGGAGAGCATCACGCGAGGCCTGGCGGCGCTCGAGGGCGTTCGCCGCGTCGCGGTCGCTGGCAGCGTACGGCGGCGCCGCGAAATCATCCGGGATCTCGACTTCGTCGTGGTCCATGCCGGCTCCGCCGGCACCCGGGAGGCGCTGCTCAAGCGACTGGACGACGCGCCCGGCGTGATCGAGCTGGCGGGGAAGCAGGGCGGTCTCACGCTCCGCTTCGCTTCCGGAACGGTCGTGGACGTCTTTCTCACTCCAGAGAACGAAGCCGGCCTGGCGCTGCTCCGCGCGACCGGCTCGGCCGAGCACCTGACCCAGCTCGATGCCCGCGCCCGTGCCCGCGGGGTGGCGCTCGAGCCGGGCGGCGCCTGGCCCGATGAGGAGAGCGTCTATCGCGCCCTCGGACTGCCCTGGATCGCGCCCGAGCTTCGGGAAGGAATGGGAGAGATTGACGCCGCAGCGGAGGGGCGGTTGCCGCGCCTCCTCGAGCAACGCGACCTGAAGGGCTTCGTGCACTGCCATACCAATTATTCCGACGGCACGACGACGATCGCCGAGTGGGCGGCTGCCTGCCGCGCCGCGAGCTACGAGTGGATGGGCATCACCGATCACAGCGAGTCGTCGGCGTACGCCGGCGGGCTGCGCGCCGATCACGTGGAGCGGCAGCATGCCGAGATCGATGCCGCCAACCGCCGCCACGACGATTTCCGGATCCTCAAGGGCGTCGAGGCCGATATCCTCGCCGATGGCTCACTCGACTACGGGCCCGCGGTCCTGGACCGCTTCGACTTCGTGATCGCGTCCATTCATACCCGGTTCGGTATGACCGAGGCCGAGATGACCGCGCGCGTGCTGCGCGCGCTCGACGACCCGCACACGACGATCCTGGGTCATCCCACGGGGCGGTTGCTGTTGTCCCGCGATCCGTACGCCATCGATCTGCAACGCGTGCTCGAGCGGGCGGCGCAGCGCGGCGTCGCGGTGGAAGTCAACGCCGACCCCCACCGGCTCGATCTCGACTGGAGGATGGTGCGCCGGGCGCGGGAGCTCAGCGTCCCGATCTCACTGGGCGCGGATGCGCACTCCGTCGCCGGGATGTCGAATGTCGGAGTGGGCGTCAGTATTGCCCGGAAGGGCTGGCTCGGCGCGGACGACGTGCTCAACACGCGCGACGCCGCAGGATTCCTCGCGCACGCGCGGCGCCGCCGGCCGGTCTACGCATGAAGACGAAGGCCGTCAAGGCCATGCCAACCGAGCGCACAGCGCGGACGCGCAAGATCCTCGCGCGTCTCCAGCGCGAGTACCCGGACGCGACCTGCGCCCTGCACCACGGCAGCGCGCTGGAGCTCGTGGTGGCGACGATCCTGTCGGCGCAGTGCACGGACGCGCGCGTCAACATCGTCACCCCGGCCCTGTTCGCGAAGTACCGGACGGCGGCCGACTACGCGGCGGCCGACCCGCGGGTGCTGGAGCGTGAGATTCAGTCCACCGGCTTCTTCCGCAACAAGACCAAGTCCATCGTCGGGATGGCGCAGGCGCTCGTGGAGCGGCACGGCGGAGAAGTGCCCGACACGATGGAGGCGCTGACGGCGCTGCCCGGCGTCGGCCGCAAGACGGCGAACGTCATCCTCGGCACCTGGTTCAAGAAGAACGTGGGAGTCGTGGTGGACACCCACGTCCATCGCCTCACCCGGCTGTTGCAGCTCACCAAGCAGGACGATCCCGTGAAGATCGAGCGCGACCTGATGGAGCTCGTGCCGCAGGATCAGTGGACATGGTTCTCACACACCCTGATCCAGCACGGGCGCCAGGTGTGCATTGCGCGGCGGCCGAAGTGCGAGGAATGCGTATTGAACCGGCTCTGCCCCAGCTCGCGGGTATGACAGCCACGCTGCCACCCATCGATCGCGACCAGCTCATCGCCACGCGGCGCGACGTGCACGCGCACCCCGAGCTGGGCTTCGAGGAAACGCGCACCGCGACGCTCGCGGCGGACCGGCTCCGAGCCCTCGGCTACCAGGTGACGACGGGCGTCGGAAAGACGGGAGTCGTGGCGCTGAAGCCGGCTCCCGACGGCCGCTGCGTGCTGCTCCGGGCCGACATGGACGCGCTGCCGGTCGAAGAAGCGAATGCCGTTCCCTACCGCTCCAAGCACGCGGGCAAGATGCACGCCTGCGGCCACGACGGGCACGTCGCGATCGGTCTCGAGGTGGCACGCCGCCTCGCTGCCGTGCGACTCGGCGGCAGCGTGAAGTTCGCCTTCCAGCCGGCCGAGGAAGCGTCGAACGGCGCGCGGGCGATGATCGCCGACGGCGTGCTCGAAGCGCCCAACGTGGATGCGGCATTCGGGATTCACTTGTGGAACGACCTGCCGGTCGGCACGGTGGGCATCATGCCGGGGGCGATCATGGCCTCGGTGGACCAGTTCGAGATCGAGATTCACGGCCGCGGCGGCCACGCCGCGGCGCCGCACCAGACGATCGACTCCGTGCTCGTCGCGGCGCACGTCGTGACCGGACTGCAGAGCCTGGTGGCGCGCCGCCGCAGCCCCCTGGAACCGGGCGTCGTCTCGGTGACCGAAGTGCATGCCGGCCGCGCGTTCAACGTCATCCCGGCGCGGGCGGACCTGCGCGGCACCGTACGCACGTTCGGCGGCAGGTTCTGGGAGCAGGCGCCGCAGCTGATCGAGGAGACGGCGCAGGGCATCGCCGCGGCCTTCGGCGCGCGGGCCGACGTCCACTACCGCCGCCTGAGCGGACCGCTGGTCAACGACGCGCGCCTCGCCGTGCTGATGCGCGACGTCGCTGCCGAGCTCCTCGGTGCGGACAACGTGCAGCACGGCGTGCGCACGATGGGCGGCGAGGACATGTCGTTCTACCTCGACAAGGTGCCGGGGTGTTTTGCGTTCGTCGGATCGGCGCCGCGCAGCGGCTCGGCGTCGCCCCATCACAGCCCGACATTCGACATCGATGAAGAGTCGCTCGTGATTGGCGCAGAGCTGCTGTCGAGGACGGCGGTGCAGTACTTGAATGCCTAACCTTCTGGCATCGGAGCTCTCCGCCTACCTGAAGTCGGCAGCGCATCAACCCGTACACTGGCTTCCGTGGACCGACGCCGCGTTCGCCCAGGCCCGTCGCGAGCGCAAACCCATCCTGCTCGACATCGGCGCCGTGTGGTGCCACTGGTGCCATGTGATGGACGGCGAGTCGTACGAAGATCCCGCGGTCGCCGAGATCCTGAACCGTGACTTCGTCTGCATCAAGGTGGACCGCGACGAGCGTCCCGATGTGGACGCCCGCTACCAGCGCGCGGTCCAGGCGTTGAGCGGGCAGGGCGGCTGGCCGCTCACCGCGTTCCTGACGCCGGACGGGGAGGTGTTCTTCGGGGGCACGTACTTCCCGCCCGACAACAATCCGTACGGGCGCCCCGGGTTTCGCAGCGTGTTGATGGAGATCGCGCGCGCGTTCCGCGAGGAGGGCGAGCGCATCGCGACCAACGCGCGCGCGATTCGCGCGCATGTCACGCAAACGCTGAACGAGTCCAAGCCCGGGGCCGTGAGCTCCGAGCTCGTCACCGGCGCCGCCGATCAGATGGCGCGGCTGTTCGACGTACGCTACGGCGGGTTCGGCACCGCGCCCAAGTTCCCGCACCCCGCCGCCGCCGAGTTCCTGCTCGCGCGCTGGCATGACAGCCGCGGCGGACTCGAATGGCAGCGCGAGATGGTGGAGAAGACGCTCACGGGGATGGCGCGCGGCGGTATCCGCGACCACCTGGGCGGCGGTTTCCACCGCTATTCCGTGGACGAGCGCTGGATCGTGCCCCACTTCGAGAAGATGGCGTACGACAACGCGGAGCTGCTGCGCGCGTACCTCGCCGCCTATCAAGCCTTCAGCAGGCCGCTCTACCGCGAGGTGGCGACGGGCAGCGTGGACTGGGTGCTGGCAGTGATGGCGGACCAGGAGCGCGGAGGGTTCGCCACGTCGCAGGACGCCGACCTCACGTTCGGCGACGACGGCGATTACTGGACCTGGACCCCCGACGAAGCGCGTGCCCCCCTGACGGAGCGCGAATACGCCGTCGCGGCCCGCGTCTTCGACATTGAGGAGACGGGGGAGATGCACCACAACCCCAAGAAGAACGTGCTGTGGTGGAAGCAGGACCCGGCCGGCGACGACGAGTGGCCCGTGCTCAAGGCGGCCGTGGGCAAGCTCAAAGCCGCGCGCGACCGCCGCCCAGCTCCGTTCGTGGATCGCACGGCCTACGTCAACTGGAACGCGATGATGGCGGGGGCATTCCTTCGGGCGGGCGCCGTGCTCGACCGGCCGGAATGCAACACCCTCGCGCTCAAGGTGCTCGAGCGTATTTGGAACGAGGCGTGGAACGCGAAGGCGGGAATGTCGCACGTCATCGGTCGCGATGAGCCGCGCGGCATGCTGGACGACAACGTGCAAGCCGCGGCGGCGTTTCTGGACGCGCTCGAAGCCACCGGCGAGCCGGCCTGGCTCGAGCGCGCGACCGGCGTGATGACGTACTGCGCGGCGACGCACTGGGATGCCGAGGCCGGCGGCTACTTCGACCTGGCCGCAGGCGGCGTAACGGACGGCACGGCGTACCTGGCGACGCGCGCGAAGCCGGTGCAGGACGCGCCCACGCCATCGCCCAACGGAGTCGCGGCGCTGGTGCTGGCGCGGCTCTGGGCGCTCACGGACAAGCCCGAGTGGCGCACGCAGCTCGACCGTCAGCTTGCCGCCTTCGCGGGCGGCGCGCGGGAGCTGTCGCTCCACGGCGCCACGCTCTTGCGTGCGATCGACTGGGCGGTGCATCCGGTGACGCGGATCGAAGTATCGGGACCGCGCGGCGATGGTCCGGCGTGCGCGATGCACCTGCTCGCGCTCCAGACCTACCGGCCGCGGAAGGTCGTGGTGCGGACGGTCGGGCCCACGCCCGCAGCCACCGTTTGCGTCGGCACGAGCTGCTCGCTGCCCGCCGCGACTCCGGAGAAACTTGCGGAGCTGCTCGCGTGAACCGGCGGGTCCTGGGGCGCACCGGGCTCGCGGTCAGCGAGATCGGCTTCGGCGCCTGGGCGATCGGCGGCAACGCCTACGGCAATTCGTACGGTCCGACCGATGACGGCGAGTCGAAGCGCGCGATCCGCCGGGCCTTCGACCTCGGATGCACCTTCTTCGACACCGCCGACGTGTACGGCCACGGACATTCCGAAACGTTGCTCGGCGAGGCGCTCCAGGAGGTCCGGGACCAAGTGGTCATCGCGACGAAGGTCGGCGGCAACTTCTACAACCGGGACGTCCATCCGCTGCTGCGCGATCGCATCGGCCAGGCCGTGGGCCGGCCGCTGGACGAAATCGCGGAGGGCGCGCCGCTCCCGGTGACCCACGACACGACCTTTACCCCCGGCTACCTGCGGTTCGCCGTGGAGCGGTCGCTGGAGCGGCTCCGCTGCGGCTGGATTGACCTGTTACAGCTGCACAATCCGCCGATCAACCTGATTGCGGCGATGGAGACCTACGAGGCGCTGGAACTGCTCAAGCGCGACGGCTTAATTCGCTTTTACGGCGTCTCGGTGCATCCTCCCGAAGAGGGGATCGCGGCGGTCAACGCCACCATGCCCGATACGGTGCAGATCGTGTACAACCTGGCGCGGCGGGAAGCCGAAGACACATTCCTTGCCACGGCGCGTGCCGCCGACGTGGGCGTGATCGCGCGCGAGCCGCTCGCCAACGGCTTTTTGGCGGGGCGCTACAGCGCCGACAGCGTGTGGGAGCGCGGGGACATCCGCAGCCGCATGCCCCGCCCGTACGTGGCGCAGCTCGCCGCGCTGGGGCAGCGGGTCCGGGAGTTGGCCGGCAAGTCGGGGGTGACCGCGGCACAGCTGGCGCTCAAGTTTGTGCTCGATCGCCCCGAGATCGCCTGCGCGATCGTGGGCATGAAAACCGTTCAGCAGGTCGAAGAGAACCTCAACGCGGGGATGTAGATGGCGAACAAGAAGGCGGTAATCGAGACTTCTCGGGGCACCATCGAAGTCGAGCTGTTCGCCGATGAAGTGCCCAACACCGTGGCGAATTTCGAAAAGCTCGCCAACTCGCAGTTTTACGACGGCACCACGTTCCATCGCGTGATCCCGAACTTCATGATCCAGGGTGGCGATCCGTACTCGAAGTCCCGCAAGGGAGCCGTCGGCACCGGCGGTCCGGGCTACACCGTCAAGTGTGAAACGCAGCAAAACGTGCACAGGCACGTCGGCGGTACGCTATCCATGGCGCACGCCGGCAAGGACACGGGCGGCAGTCAGTTCTTCATCTGCCATTCGCCGCAGCGGCACCTCGACGGCGTCCACACCGTGTTCGGCCAGGTGACGAAGGGAATGGACGTCGTCAACGCCATCAAGGGCAACGACGAAATCAAGTCAATTCGCGTCTCGTAATCGGAGGGTCGTATGCTCGCTTTGCTCTTGGCAGTCACGATGGCGACGCAGGACAGCGGCGCGTTCGTGGTGAGGCTCGGCACCGATACGCTGTCGCTGGAGCAGTACACGCGCACTCCCACGCAGCTGCGCGGGGAGTATGTGATTCGCTCGCCCCGCAGCGTGCATCGCATCTACACGGCGGACCTGAATCCCGACGGCTCGATTCGCCGCCTCGAGCTCGTGACGCATAACATCGGCGGCGGGCCCGGGCCGATGGAGACGAAGATGTCGGTCGAATTCGTCGGCGACACCGCGGTGATGGTCTCGCCGCGCGGCGACAGCAGCGTCACCCAGAAGCTGGCGGTCCCGCGAGGAACCTATCCGTTCACGCTGCACGTCTACGGGCTGCTCGAGCAGATCGCCCGGAACGCCCGCGCGAGCGGGAAGGACAGCGTGGCCTTTACGGCGCTCGCTTCTTCTGATCGGACGAGCGGTGGCGTCATTCGCAAGCGCGGCGGCGATACACTGACCCTCGTATTCAATCAGGGACAATTCGCCGGCGTCGGCCCCTTCACGTTCCGCCTCGATCCTCGAGGGCGGCTGGTATGGCTCACCGGCAAGGGCAGCACCGTGCAGGTGGATGTGGAACGCGTGGCGTCGGTCCCCATGACGACCGCCGGCCCGATGTTCGCGAGCCGTCCGCTCGGTCAGTTGTCCACGCGCGATACGGCGCGGGCCACGCTCGGCGGCGCCGAGGTGTGGGTCGATTATAGCCGGCCCCAGAAGCGCGGCCGCGAGATCTTCGGCAACGTCGTACCCTGGAACACGGTGTGGCGCACGGGAGCCAACGCCGCGACGCAGCTCAATACGCCCGTCGGGCTGGTCATCGGCGGCGCGACGGTGCCGCCGGGCAAGTACACGCTTTGGACGGTGCCCACGCCGACGGGTTGGAAGCTCATCATCAACAAGGAAACCGGGCAATGGGGCACCGTCTATCACCCCGAGCAGGACCTCGTGCGCGTGGATGCCAAGGTCGAAACGCTTCCCACACCGGTCGAGCAGTTCGTGATCACACTCGATCCGGCGACGGCGCCGGCCGCCATCACATTCACGTGGGATAAGACACGAGTGTCGGTCCCGGTGTCGAAGCAATAGTGCACCTCGACTTCGCGGTCGTCGCCGACTATGCGCTGGTGGATCAGTCGGGCAAGATGTCGGTCCTCGGCATCTTCCAGCACATCTGGGTGCCGCAGTTTCCTGCGATGCATCCGCGGCTGCACCTCGTGCTCCGCCTGAAGGGAAGGCGCACCGAGGTGGGGGAGCACCAGGTGCAGATCCGGCTGTTGGACGAGGAGGATACGGAGCTCCTGGGCGGCTCGGGCACGGTGAATTTCGCCGAGCCGCCCGCCGGTATCACGGAGATCGAAGCGGCGGCGGTCCTGGTGTTCGACGTGCCGTTCCCGCGCGCCAGCCAGTACCGGTTTGAGATCGCGGTGGACGGCGAGCGCAAAGCCACGGTCCCGATCACGGTGTCACAGATGCCGCCGCAGCCTTCATCCGCCCCCCCCCCCCTCCTCCGCCCTCACCGCCCTCTCAGGCCTCCGGTTCCTAGCACCAGCGCGGCTCCGCTTGGCGCCTACGTGCGGCTGCCGCTGCTCGTGCTGGCGGCGGCGTTGGCGCTCGGCTTCGACCTTGGCGGCTATCCGCTGTTCGATCCCGATGAGGGACGTAACGCCGAGGTCGCGCGTGAGATGGCCGAGTCGAACGATTACCTGTTGCCGCACCTGAACGGCCTTCCCTACCTCGATAAGCCCGTCGTCTATTTCGCGGCCGCCGCGGCCGTGATGGAGGTCCTCGGGCCCACCGAAACAGCGGCCCGCCTCCCCGCATATCTCTTCACGCTCGCGACCATCGCCGTCGTCGTGACGTTCGCGCGGCGCCGCTGGGGGTCCGATGCCGGGTGGCTCGCGGGATTGGCGCTTGGCACGACGACGCTGGTGCTGGTCTATGCCCGCACGACGATCTTCGACAGCGCGCTCGCGTTCTGTACGACCGTCGCCATCCTCGCGTTCTGGGATGATCGGCCGGTGCTCGCGTGGGCCGCGATCGGGCTGGGCGCCATCACCAAGGGCCCGGTTGCGATCCTCATTCCGCTCGCCACGCTCGTGCCCTCTGCGCTCTTGACGGGACGCTCGCTGCGGAAGCTGTTCCCGGTAACCGGGCTGGCGGTGTTCGCGCTGGTGGCGCTGCCCTGGTTCCTCGCGGTCTCGGTGCGGATTCCCGAATTCCCACACTACGTCTTTGTGCGCGAGACGTTCGAGCGCGTGACGACGACGCGATTCCACCGCACCGCCCCGCTGTGGTACTATCTGCCCATTCTCCCCGTTGCCGCGTTCCCGTGGATCGTGCCGGCATTGGCGCGCTTGAAGCACTGGCGCTGGGCGTGGCTGGCGCGGCGCGTGAACCCGCACGCGCAGGATGCCATCTTGCTGGGATGCTGGGTGCTCGGCCCGCTCCTCTTTTTCACGGTGAACCAGTCGAAGCTGCCCCAGTACCTGCTGCCGCTGATGCCGCCGTTTGCCATCGCGGCCGCGCGTCTGCTCACGCGCGAAGCCGGCGTGGCGCGGCGCGCATACGCGGCCATCGCGGCCACGCTCGGCGTGGCGCTGGTGTCGCTGACGCTGTGGCTGCCGGCGCCGATCACGCTCACGCCCGCCGAGCGCGCCGCGATCCCGCCCACGGCGCTCGCGCTGGGCATCGCGTTGCTCATTTCGGCGGCGCTCGTCTGGGTCGCCGGCCGCCCCGGCCGGCTCCGCCCCGCGCTCGGCGTCATGGGCTACGCCCTCGTCGTCATGACGATCCCGATCGTGTCGGGGCAGCTGCTCGCCGCGGTCGGCGAGGACCGCTCGGCGGCCACGTTGGCGCGGGTGATTCAGAATGCGGAACCGGGAGACGCGAGGGTCCTCGGCATCTCCGCCTTTCCCCCGTCGCTGCCGTTCTATTTGCGCCAGACGATTCCCGTCGCCACCGCCACCGGGCGCGAGCTCACCAGCAATTTCATTGCCGATTACCACGAGCGGTTCCGCGAGCTTCCCGGTTCGCCGCTCAAGCGTCCCGACTACTGGCGGGAGCAGCTCGCCCGCTGCCAGGCGCCCACGGTGTTCGTCACCCGCACCGGTGATGCGGCTACCCGCGCGGCGCTCGAGGCGGTGATCCCGCTGCTCGCCGTCGAGGGCCGCTATGCGGCCTATGGCCCATGTGCGGCATCTTCGGCGCGATAGCATGGGAAGGCGCCGCGCTGCGCCACCCCGAACGTCTGACCCGCATGGCCGCCTCCTTGCGCCACCGCGGCCCGGACGGCGAGCGCATCGTTGGGCACGAACGCGCGCGCATCGGCGCGCGGCGGCTCGCCATCATGGACCTGACGACCGGTGATCAGCCGTTCCAGAGTCCCGATGGCGCCATCTGGATGGTCTGCAACGGCGAGATCTACAATGCCCCCGACCTGCGCCGGGAGGCGTCGGCGTGGGGATATCCCTTTCGCTCGCGCGGGGACATCGAGACCATCGTGCCCTTCTACGAGCGCCACGGCGCCAACGCCGTTGCCCGGCTCGAGGGAATGTTCGGGCTCGCGGTCTGGGACGATCGCCACGGCCGACTCCTGCTGGCGCGCGACCGCGCCGGCGAGAAGCCGCTCTTCTGGACCCAGGTGGAGGGCGAGCTGCGCTTCGCCTCTGAGATCCAGGCGCTGCTCGAGTTTCCCGATCAACTCCGCCGGGTGAACGAGCGGGCGTTGTCATTGTATCGGGCGCTCGGCTACGTCCCCGCCCCGCACACGATGTTCGAGGGGATTCACAAGCTGCCGCCCGCATCGCTGTTGATCGCCGAAAAGGGTCAAACCGAGATCCGACCGTATTGGAGCGCCGCCGCCGCGGCCGGCAAGCCGTCCCGGCTGGCGCCCGAACGTGCCGCCGAGCTGCGCTATACGCTGCTCCGCGCCGTGAAGCGGGAGCTCATGTCGGACGTGCCGCTCGGTGTCTTCACCAGCGGCGGTCTCGACTCCTCCCTGCTCGTCGCCGCGGCCGCCCTCAGCATGCCGGGGGAGCGGATCCACACCTACGCGGTGCGATTCGTCGAGCCGGGATACGACGAGAGCGCCTATGCCGAAGCGGTGACGCACCACATCGCCACCGTTCATCACGTGGTGACGGCGGATGACGAATCCCTCACGCGGGCGCTCGACGTCGTTTCGCGCTCTCTGGCGGAGCCCCTGGGCGACCCGGCAGTTCTTCCCACCTGGCTGCTCGCCGAAGCGGCGCGCGCGAATGTGAAGGTCGTGCTGTCCGGCGAAGGGGCCGACGAGCTATTCGGCGGCTATCCCACGTACCTGGGTCACGCGTTCGCGGACCGGTGGCAGCGGCTGCCCAGTCCATTGCGCCGGACGGTGCGCTGGGCCATCGAGCGCTGGCCGTCGTCCACCGGCAAGATGACGCTCGAGTTCATGCTCAAGGAGTTCGTCGCCGCAGCGGAGCGTCCCTGGCAGGAGCGGCATCTGGAGTGGCTGGGCGCGATCGCGATCGACGCGGGAGTCATCGCCGAGCTCGCCTGCAAGCTGCACGGCTTTCCGCACGCGGACCCGCTGAATCGGGTCATGTGGTTCGATTTCATGACGTACCTGCCGGACGACTTGCTCGTGAAGGTGGACCGGGCGACGATGCTCGCGTCCGTGGAGGCGCGCGCGCCGTATCTCGACCGGGAAGTGATGGAGCTGGCGCTGCCTGCCCCGTCGCGCCTCAAGGTGCGGGGCATCACGACCAAGGCGATATTAAAGGAAGCGGCGCGCGGCCTCGTGCCCGACGCGGTCATCCACCGCCGGAAGCGCGGCCTGTCGGTGCCCGTGGCCCGCTGGCTCAACACCGGCCTGGCCCCGCTCGCCTACCGCCTCCTCGACACGCCGCTCCTGGCCGAGCACCGGTCGGGAAAGCGGAATCACGCCCGCCGGCTGTGGCCGCAGCTGATGCTCGCGTTGTGGGCCGAACAGTGGGGAGTGGAGCTGCCATGAAGCGCGATGAGGCGTTGGCCCTCATGCACGAGCACACGCAGTCCCTCTCGCTCCGCCAGCACATGCTGGCGGTCGAAGCGGCGATGCGCGCGTACGCCGCCAAGCTCGGCGACGATCCGGAGCCGTGGGGACTCGTCGGCCTGCTGCACGACTTCGACTACGAGACGTTTCCCAACCCCGAGCATTCGCCGACCGAGGGGCACCCCGCTTGGGGCGTGGGCCGGCTCCGCGAGCGGGGCGTGCCCGAGCCGCTGTGCCGGGCGATCCTGGGGCACGCCAGCTATTCGGGAGTGCCGCGGGACACCCCCTTGGCAAAGACACTATTCGCGGTGGACGAGCTGTGCGGCTTTCTCGTGGCGTGCGCGCTGGTGCGCCCCTCCAAGAGCTTTGCCGATCTGGAAGTGTCGTCGGTCAAGAAGAAGCTCAAGGACAAGGCGTTCGCCCGCGGCGTGAACCGGGACGAGGTACGACAGGGCGCCGAGGAGTTGGGCGTGCCGCTCGACGAGCACATCGCCTTTTGCATTCAGGCGCTGCGGCCGGTCGAGCCGGCGTTAGGCCTCGGAGGGTGACCGCCTCCGCTCACCCGTTCTCGCGTGCCCTGGACCGCGCCACGGGCGCGCGTCCGATTCCCGGGAATATCCTCCGTCACATCGCGAGCAGCACCGAAGCGTTGGACGCGATGCTCGAGATGATCGCCGCCGCGCGCCGGACCGTCCACTTTGAGAACTACATCATCCACGACGATCGTACGGGTCGCCGCTTCGCCACGGCGTGGAGCGAGCGCGCGCGTGCGGGGGTGCGCGTGCGCGTGCTCCACGATGCCTTCGGCTGCCGCAGCACCGGGAACGGATTCTGGCGTGAGCTGCGCCGGGCCGGTGTGGACGTGCGCCCGTTCCGGCCGATCTGGACGAGTGGTCCCATCGAGGCGTTCAGTCGCGATCACCGCAAGCTCCTCGTCGTGGACGGCGAGCAGGCGATGACGGGGGGCCTGTGCATCGGTGACGAGTGGGCCGGCGACCCCGCCGACGGCGTGCTCCCGTGGCGCGATACGATGGTGGGCGTGTGCGGCCCCGCGGTGGCCGCGCTCGAGGGGACGTTCGCCCGCATGTGGGCACGCACCGGCCCGCCGCTCCCCGAAGGCGAAGCGCATCCGCCGCCCGACGAATGCGGCCCCTCGGCGGTGCGGGTCGTGGAGGGCCTGCCCGGGCAGTCCCGCATCTACCGCGCGGTGGAGCTGCTGGCGGCGACCGTGACCGAACGGCTGTGGATCACCGACGCCTACCTCGTCGCGCCCCCCGCCCTGTACGCGGGGCTGGTGGACGCGGCGCACGGCGGCGTGGACGTGCGGCTGCTGCTTCCGGGGACGAGCGACGTCCCGCTCGTGCGCATCTTCACCCGCAGCGGCTATCGCGAGCTGCTGCACGCCGGCGCGCGGATCTTCGAGTACCGCGGCCCGATGCTGCACGCCAAGACAATCCTCGCGGACCATGATTGGGCGCGCGTCGGCTCGAGCAACCTCAACGTGTCCAGCTTGCTCGGCAACTACGAGCTCGACCTCGTCGCCGAGCAGGATGGCCTGACCGCAACGCTCGCCACCCAGTTTCTGCACGACATGGCGCAGAGCCGTGAGATCGTGCTGCAAGCCCGGCGCCGCCTGCCGCCGCGGTTGGTGGACACGGCGGCGGTCCTGCCGCCCCAAATCCCGGTCACCGCCCCGACACCGCCTTCCCCCTACAAGCGCTCGCTCCGCGAACGGCAGGCGGCCGCCGCGGTCGCTCTGATCCAGGTGGCGGGCGGGGCGCGCCGCATGCTGGCCGGCGCGGCCGCGGCGGTGTTCGCGATCAGCGGCCTCCTCCTCGTTCTCTTCCCCACGGTCATGAGCGCATTCCTGGCGGTCGGGGCGTTCGCGACGTCCATGGGGCTCGCCGGCTACGCGCTGGCGCGGCGCCGGCGCCGCCGTGAGAGCGATGTCCGCTGACTCCCCCCCGCCCCCCAAGGCCACCCAACCTTCGCAGGGGGCCGCGCGTATTCCAACCGAGGGCGAGACTGGCCTCGTCGCCCGGACTCTGGCCGGCGACCGGAGGGCGTTTGGGCTCCTCGTGGAGCGCCATGCGCCCCAGGCGCGGCGGGTGGCGCGCGCAGTCCTGGGCGACCCCGATGAGGCCGACGACGCCGCACAGGACGGGTTCCTCTCAGCTCTCGTGAAACTCGCCCAATACGATCCGCGGCGTCCGTTCGGCCCTTGGCTGATGCGGATCGTCGCCAATGCCGCGACCGACCGGCGCCGCCGCCGCCATGTCCGGCGGGCCGAGCCGCTCGATCCGTCGCTGGTGGGCGGCGGGCCCCGGCCCGACGCGGACGCCGTCCGGAGCGAGCTCGGCGACCGGCTCCGGGCCGCCCTGGCGGAGTTACCGGAGCGGCGTCGCATGGCGGTGGTGCTGTTCGACGTCGAGGGGTATTCGCACGCGGAGATTGCCGGGATGCTGGGAATCCCGGAAGGAACCGTACGATCCGAAGTATTCCACGGGCGCCGCCGTCTGCGCGCGCTGCTGGCTGATTGGAAGGGAGCCTGAGATATGCCTGACGACCGCCGGATGTTCGATCATCGTCCGGACCCTGATCTGGGTGCCGCGCTCCGCGCGGCGCTCGAGCCGCCGCGGGACGACCAGGCGGCGTTCGTGGCGCGCGTCATGGCGCGCTACGACGATGCGCTGGAGCGGGCGACCGTGCCCACGTGGGAAGTGCTCGCATCCTGGTCCCGGCGCGGCATCGCCGCCGCTGCCGCCGCCGCGCTCGTGGCGGGCTTCCTGTTGGGCCGCGGTGCGCTACAACCCGCAGCCGACACGCCCGCGTCCATGGAGGCGGCGATGGCCCCGGTCAGCGGCCCGGGACTCACGGCGCTGGTCACCGCGGCCGATCCGCCCGACGCGAGCGTGGTGTTCGCGTCGCTGATTGAGCCGCAGTAACGCCCTTACTCACAGACAGAAACGGAATGCACGCGATGCTGAATAGATCAAAGTTGGCTGCTGTGGCTCTGCTCGCCGCCGTCTTCCTGGCCGGCGGCCTCGCCGGATGGGGCGGACACGAAGCGACTGAGCGCGACGGGCGCGGGGGCAAGGGACGGCGCGGACCCGATGCCATGATCAACCACCTCGGGCGCGAGCTGGAGCTCACGCCCGCGCAGCGGGATTCCGTCCGCGCCATTTTCGCGCGCCACCGCCCCGAGACCGAAGCGCTGTGGGCGCGGGTGCGTCCCCAATTCGACTCGATCAAAGCGCGCGTGCGCACCGAGATCGACGCCCAGCTTACGCCCGCACAGCGCGAGCGTCATCAGCGACTGATTGAGCAGGCCGAGCATCGTCGTAGAGGGGACACGACCAAAACCGAAGGGCGGAGGCACTAGTATGCGGTGGATGACGCCGATTCTGACCCTGATGGTGGTGGCGCCGCTCGCCGCGCAGCAGGTCGAGGTCACCCTCAACGAAGCGGTCCAGCGGGCGCTCCAGGTGCAGCCGGCGATGGTGCAGGCGCGTGGCACCCAGCGCAATGCAGGCGCCAACCGGCGGTCAGCGCTGGGCGCGTTTCTCCCGGAGCTGACCACCAGTGCGTCCGCCTCGCGCAGCAATCAGCCGTTCCGGATTCAGGGTGATACGACGACGTATCCCCCCGTGTATACCTACTCGGGGGGGATCAATGCCAGCGTGGACCTCTTCGCGGGATTTCGCCGCCTGGCCGACCTGCGCGGCGCCTCCGCCACCCTCGATGCCGCCGGAGCCGGTGTGGTGAACCAGCGGTTCCAGGTCACGCTCAGTACCAAGACGGCTTTCTACAACGCGCTCGCTACCGAGGAGTTGGTGCGGGTCGCGGAATCGCAGGTGCGCCGCGCCCGGCAGCAGCTCCAGATCTCCGTCGAAAAGTTGCGCGCCGGATCAGCAACGCGATCCGACTCCTTGCGGTCCACCGTCGATTACGGAAACGCCCGAATCGCGTTGCTCCAAGCCCAGGCCAACCTAGCCACGGCGCAGGCCGGCCTCGGCCGCCAAATCGGCGTCGATCAGCCGGTGCGGGCAGTGCCCGACAGCACGATCCCAGCGCTCCCGGACACGGGGACGTTGCGGGCATCGGCGCTCGCGACGGCTCCGCAAGTCGAGCAGTCGGAAGCGGAGGCCCGTGCCGCCCGGGCAGGGGTGTGGAGTGCTCGGTCGCAGTACTGGCCGAGGTTCAATGTCTCGTACGGTAACACGCGGTCGGGGACAGAAGCGGTCATGTTCCCCTTGCTCCCCAACTACAAGGAGACGTTCACGTGGCGATTTGGGTTCTCGTGGACGCTGTTTGACGGGTTCTCGCGCGAGGCGAGCCAGGTCTCCGCGTCCGCCGCGCGCGATTTCGCGGAGGCGCGCGCCGCTGACACCAAACGTCAGGTAAACGCCCAGATCACGCAGCAGCTGGCGGCACTGTCCACCACGTTCGAGCAGATCAGCATCGCGCGCGACAACCTCGCGGCTGCCACCGAAGACCTCCGCGTGCAGAACGAGCGCTACCGCGTCGGCGCCGCGACGATCCTCGATCTCCTCACCTCGCAGACGGCGCTCACGCAGGCCGAAGTGAACCTCGTGCAGACGCGCTTCAACTACCTGATCGCCCGCGCGCAGGTCGAAGCCGTCGTGGGACGGACCCTGTGACTCAAGCCCAGGCGACGAGCTTCCGGACCGGCGACACGCCGACTCCGGACATCGTGATCCTCACGCACAAGCTCACGCGCGAGTACGTGATGGGCGCGGAGGTTGTGCATGCGCTCCGGGGCGTGGACATCCAGATCAAGAAGAACGAGTTCGTGGCCTGCATGGGGCCGTCGGGATCGGGCAAGTCGACGCTCATGAACCTGATCGGGTGCCTCGATACGCCCACGAGCGGCGAGTACTGGCTCAACGGCCAGCAGGTGAGCGACCTGAGCGACGACGAGCTGGCGCGGATCCGCAACAAGGAGATCGGCTTCGTCTTCCAGACGTTCAACCTGCTGCCCCGCGCGGACGCGCTGCACAACGTCGAGCTGCCGCTGATCTACGCCGGGATGGGCTCCAAGGAGCGCCGCGAGCGCGCCGCCCGCTCCCTCCAGCAGGTCGGCCTGGGCGACCGCATGGACCACCGGCCCAACGAGCTGTCGGGCGGCCAGCGCCAGCGGGTCGCCGTCGCGCGGGCGCTGGTGAACGAGCCGAGCATCCTGCTCGCCGACGAGCCGACGGGAAACCTCGACTCGGCGACGGGCGCCGAGATCATGGGGCTGTTTCAGGAGCTTCACGACTCGGGCCAGACCATCGTGCTGGTGACCCACGAACACGACATCGCGGCGCACGCGCGCCGCCAGGTTCATCTGCTCGACGGCAAGATCGAGCGCGACGAGAGGATGGAACGGTAGCCGTGAACGCATACACGCGCGCAGCCGCGTACTTGCTGCTCGCCGGCGCGACCGCCTGCGGCAAGACGCAGGAGGCGCCGATGTACGAAGCCATCGCCGTGGAGCGCCGGACCCTGGTGGTCTCGGCGTCAGCCTCGGGCGCCATCGAGCCCGTGCTGACGGTGGACGTCAAGTCCAAGGCCTCGGGCGAGATCATCGAGATGCACGTCCAGACAGGAGACGACGTCAAGGCCGGGCAGCCGCTCGCCACGATCGACCCGCGCATCCCGCGCAACAGTCTAGCGCAAGCCGATGCGAACCTCGCCGTCGCGCAGGCGCAGCTGGCCAACGCCAAAGCGCAGCTCGATCGGGCGGACACGCTCTTCAAGACCCAGGCGATCACCGAGAGCGAGCACGAGAACGCCAAGCTGGGATACGCGAACGCCAACGCCGCCGTGATCCGCGCGCGCACCGACCTGGAAAACGCGCGCGACCGTATGACGGACACGCGCCTGCGCGCGCCGCTCGCCGGAACGATCATCGCCAAGAACGTGGAGCTGGGCACCGTGATCTCGTCCCCCACGACGGACGTGGGCGGCGGCACCATTCTGTTCAAGATGGCGAACCTCGATACCGTGCAGGTCCGGACCCTCGTGGACGAGACCGACATCGGGAAGGTGCAGCCGGGCCTGGTGGCCACGATCACCGTGGACGCCTATCCGAACCGGCCGTTCGAGGGCACGGTGCTGAAGATCGAGCCGCAGGCGACGGTACAGCAGAACGTGACCATGTTCCCGGTGCTGGTGCGGATCGCGAACCCGAGTCATCTCCTCAAGCCGGGGATGAACACGGAGGTCGAGATCCACGTGGGCCGGCGGGAAAACGTGATCGCCATCCCGAACGCGGCGCTCCGCACGCAGCGCGACGTCGCGTCGGCGGCGCAGGTGCTGGGCCTCGACCCGCAACAGGTGCAGCAGCAGCTCGCCGCGCCGCAGCAGCCGGCGAGCCGCGACAGCGCTTCGCTCGGCGGCACGCAGGTACGGAGCGATTCCGGCGCCGCGCCGCCCGCCGCTGGAGCCGGCAATACGATGACGACGCCCGACGGCCGCACCATCCAGCTGCCGGCCGGCGTCACCGAGGCGCAGGTCCGCGCGGCGTTCCAGAAGCGCATGGCCGGCCAACCGCTCTCCGCCGCGGAAGAAACCGCGATGCAGGCGATGCGGGGCGCCTTTCAGCGCGCGGGCGGCGGGGGCGGCGCGGGCGGCGCGGGCGGCGGGGGCGGCGGGGGCGGCCCTGGCGGTGGCGGTGTCCGCCGCGCGACCGGGGAAGTGTCGAGCTACATCGTGTTCGTTCTCAAGAACGGCAACCCGACGCCGGTGCAGGTCCGTACCGGCCTCACCGATCTCGACTACATCGAGGTCATCAGCGGCCTGACCGACCAGGACACGGTGCTCGTCCTGCCGAGCGCGTCGTTGCTCAACGCGCAGCGCGACATGCGCGAGCGGACGCAGCGCATGACGGGCGGTGGCTTGCCGGGGTTGCAGCAGCAGCAACCGACAACCCCCACACGGCCGGCGCAGACGCCGCAGAGGCCGTAGCGATGCTGCTCGGGGAAATCTTTCAGGTCGCGCTGCAAGCGATCCGGGCCAACAAGCTCCGGTCATTCCTGACGATGCTGGGCATCATCATCGGCGTCGGCGCCGTGATCACGATGGTGGCGCTCGGCAGCGGAGCTCAAAAGTCCGTGCAGGCGCGGATCCAGGCGCTGGGCCCGACCCTGCTCTCGATCTATCCCGGCGCCGCCTTCCGGGGCGGGATCTTCATGGACATGCGGATCTCGTTGACCGTCGACGATTATCTGGCGCTGGCGCAGGACGCACGCTACGCCAAAGCCGTGGTCCCGGAGCTGACGCGCAACCAGCAAATCAAGCGCGGCAATCTGAACCAGAACGTCAGCATCGTGGGCACGACGCCGAACTACGTGGAGGTGAAGAACTACACGCTGACGGCCGGCCGCATGTTCACCCCCGGCGAGGATGAGGCGCGGCGGCGCTACGCCGTGCTCGGCGCCGCGCTGCCCGAGATGCTCAACGCGAATCCGGTGGCGATGATCGGCCAGGAGATCCAGATCCGCGGGATTCCCTTCGAGATTGTCGGCGTGCTCTCGGAAAAGGGATCGGCCGGCGGCTTCGGCAATCCCGACGAGCAGATTCTCATCCCGCTGCAGACGGCCCGCTACCGCATCATGGGCACCGATCGGCTCCGCTCGATCACCGTGGACGCGGGCACCGTGAACGAGATGACGCTGACGATGATCGACATCGAGCGCATCCTGCGGCGCGAGCACAAGATCCGCCCCGGCGCGGAAAACGACTTCCAGATCCGCAACCAGGCGGACATCCTGTCCACGTTCCAGCAGACGACCGAGACGTTTACGTATCTGCTCGCCGGCATCGCCGCGGTGAGCCTGCTGGTGGGCGGGATCGGCATCATGAACATCATGCTGGTGTCGGTTACGGAACGCACGCGCGAGATCGGCGTGCGCAAAGCGCTCGGCGCCACGCGCTTCAATATCCTGTTCCAATTCTTGGTCGAGGCGTTGGTGCTCTGCATGGTCGGAGGCGTGATCGGGATCCTGTTCGGCACCCTCGGCGCAGTGGTGCTTTCCAAGCTCGCCCACTGGAACACCGCCATCAACGGCTTCGCCGTGCTGCTGGCTTTCCTTTTTAGCGCCGTGGTCGGGCTGTTCTTCGGCATCTGGCCCGCGCGCCGGGCGGCGAAACTCGACCCGATTGTGGCGCTGCGTTACGAATAGTCGGCACCCGACGAAGCGTCCCGCTTCTCGCTTCGCGGCCTTAGATTCTCCCCATGCTGCCCGTCCTACTGCTTCTGCTTCAATCCGCGGGCGACCCCCAGCCCGTCTACGACGGCCGGCGCCAGAGCGAGGTGCGGCTTCCTCGTCTCGAGGCGACGGTCCGGATCGACGGGGTTCTCGACGAAGACGTGTGGCGCCGCGCCGCGCGGCTCACGGGCTTCACGCAGTACCGCCCCGTGGACAGCCGCCCCGCCGAGGATTCGACGGAGGTGCTGGCCTGGTACGCGCCGGACGCGATCTACTTCGGGATTCGCGCGTACGAGGCCCACGGGAATGTCGTGCGCGCCACGCTCGCCGACCGCGACAACATCGGCGCCGACGACAACGTCCAGATCCTGCTCGACACGTTCAACGACCGCCGCCGGGCGCTCCTGTTCGCGGTCAATCCGCTGGGGGCGCAGGAGGACGGCGTGCGCAGCGAGGGGCTCGCGGGCGCCGCGGGCGGGCAAAACGCGGGGTTCCGCTTTGACGGCGTGATCGATCTGAACCCCGACTACCTCTACCAGTCGCACGGCCGCGTCACTCCGTGGGGCTACGAAGTCGAAGTACGGATCCCCTTCAAGAGTCTGCGCTATCAGAGCGGCGCCATGCAGGATTGGGGTCTCCAGCTCGTGCGGACCACGCAGCACAGCGGCTATGAGGACACCTGGACACCGGTCGTACGTGCCAGCGCGAGCTTCCTGATTCAATCGGGCAGCGTGAAGGATCTGACCGGCCTGCGGCGCGGGCTGGTGATGGACATCGCCCCCGAGTTCACCTCGCGCGTGGACGGCGCACCCGCGACTCCCGACTACCGCTACGGCGAGATTCATCCCGAGCTGGGCGTGAACGCGCGCTGGGGGATCACGCAGAATCTCAGTATGACGGGCACCGTGAACCCGGACTTCTCGACGGTCGAAGCCGACGTCGGGCAGGTCACCGTCAACGAGCGGTTCGCCCTGTTCTTCCCCGAAAAGCGGCCCTTCTTCCTCGAGGGGCTCGAGCAGTTCGACACGCCCAACGCCCTGATCTACACGCGGCGCATCAGCTCGCCGGTGGTGGGCGCGAAGCTGACGGGCAAAGTGGGCGGCACGTCGGTCGCATATATCGGAGCCGTGGACGACGACGCCCTGTCTCCCACCGGAGATCACCCGATCGTGAACCTGCTGCGTCTGCGTCGTGATCTCGGGGCGAGCTCGACCTTGGGCTTCGCGTACACCGACCGCGTGGAGGCCGGCGACTACAACCGTGTGCTGGGCGCGGACGCCCGGGTCGTCTGGAAGAAGATCTGGTTCTCGGATGCGCAGATCGCGGGATCGTGGACGCAGAACGCCGCTGGCGTCCGGGCCGGTGAGCTGTGGGACGTCACGTTCTACGACCGCACCGGCTACTCCTACGGCAACCACGGCGAGATCGTCGGGGTGAGCCCCGACTTCCAGGCCGCGAGCGGGTTCGTGAACCGAACCAATTTCGTGACCGCGCGCATCTTCAATCGGTTCTCCTTCTACGGCAAGCCGGGCGCGTTGATGGAGCAGGCCACGACGTTCCTGCAGATCGAGCCGACGTGGCGGTATCACGATTTCTTCGATTTCGCGAGCACGCTCGAAGGCCGATTCGGGGAGACGTGGTTGCTCACGCTGCGCGGCGGCTGGGGCGTCAACGCCACCTGGCAGAACCTGCATCAACGCTTCGATCCGCCCGACTACACGGATCACCAGGTGGACTCGAGCGGCACGCTGGTGCCGTTCCTGATTCCCCACGGCCGCTACAACCTGTGGGGCGGGAACGCGGGCTTCAACACGCCGAACCGGGCCCTAACGCTGAGCGCGAGCGTGGGAGCGGGCGAGGGCGTGATCTTCGCGGAAGCGGCCGAAGCGCGCGGGCTCAACCTGTTCCTTGGCCTCACGTGGAAACCGACGCCCGCACTGCGCATCGACGGCCGCTGGGTCCACCAGCATCTCAAGCGGGCCGAGGACGGTAGCTGGTTCTCGACCGCGAACATCCCCCGTCTCAAGATCGAGTATCAGCTCACGCGCGACATCTTTTTCCGGTATGTCGGCCAGTACCTCGCGCAGGAGCGCGATGCGCTCCGCGATCCGCGCAGCGGCAGGCCGATTGTCATCGACAATACACCGCAGCCGCGCGTAACCGGTACCGAGTTCCGCAACGACCTGCTGTTTTCCTATAGGCCGACGCCCGGTACGGTGTTCTTCTTCGGCTACGGATCGTCGCTCAGCGAGCCCGATCCCTTCAGCTTCCGGCAGCTCAAGCGCACCGGCGACGGCTTCTTCCTGAAGGCCAGTTACCTGTTCCGGATGTGACGAGCCCCGAGCTGCAGCTTCTCGAGGAGCGGCACGCCAAGCAGCGCCACTACGTGCTCGCCAATACGCGCGCCCGCTGGGGCTTCGTCGGATTCGGCATACTGCTCCTCAGCATCGTCAAAGCCGCGGGCATCACGGCGATCTCGCCGTGGTTCATCCTCGCGTTCGCCGCAAGCTTCGCCGCGGCGAACGCGGGTGTT
>JBBDYB010000003.1:274178-448058 GCA_040901965.1 Gemmatimonadales bacterium
GCCGGGGGGGGGGGGCGCGGGGGGGGCGGCCCCACACCCTTCCAACCCTGGTACGCCCAACTCAACCTCGTCGTGGGGTGCCTGCTGATTTCGGCGGTGCTCTTCGCGATGGGGCCGGCGGGCCACGTGCTGTACGGCGCGTACCTGATTGCGCCGCTCCAGGCGGCGCTCTATCTGGGACGACGCGAGGCATGGGGCGCCCTCGCCACGAATCTCGCTGCATTCGCGCTCGTCACCGCCCTGCGGCAGCTCGGAGGCCACGGGTGGGCGTGGTCGCTCTTCGTGCAGGAAGCGCTGGTCCTTCTGTTCGTGTGCGTGGCGCTGATCCCCATGCTCGTCCAGATCGTGGAGCGGCTGCGGAACGCGCGCGGCGTGCTGGGTGAGATCGAGCGCGGCGACCTGACACGCCAGGTCGGAGGAGCCGAGACGGCGCGCGACGAGCTCGGCTATCTCGGCGTCAGCGTCAACCGCACCACAGCGGCGATCGCCGAGATCGTCCGGGAGATCCAGCGCCAGGGGCACGCGCTGGCGACCATGGCGCGGGAGCTCGCTGCTTCGGCCCGGGAGCTCCAAGGTGCGTCGCACGAGATCTCGACCACGACCCAGCAGCTCTCCGAGGGCACCGAGCGCCAGCGCCAGCTCATCGGGTACGGCCGCCAGGACTCGGAAGCCGCGTCCGGGCTCGCCGCGACGCTCCACAGTCGCGCGCAGGAGGCGGAGCGGCAGATCACCGACATCGCTCAGCAGGCCCGCCGCCGGGGTGAAGAGGTGTCGCGCGCCAGCACGCTGCTCATGAACCTGCTGGTCCACATGGACCATGCGTCGGAGGTCGCCGCGGCCCTCGATAGCGAGTCCCGCGAGATCGGCAAGCTCGTGGACGGGATCACGCGCATCGCCAGCCAGACCGACCTCCTGGCGCTCAACGCCGCGATCGAGGCGGCGCGCGCGGGCCAGCACGGACTCGGCTTCCGCGTGGTTGCCGGCGAGGTCCGCAAGCTCGCGGAGCAGAGCGCCCGCGCCGCAGACGAGGTGCGCGTCCGCGTCCGCGAGACGCAAGGGCAGATCGGTCGGGTGGTAGACGCGATGCGGCAGGGGCGCCAGGCGGCGCAGGGAGTTGGCAGCGTCGCGACGACGGTCCAGGGCGCGCTCGATGCCATCTTCTCGGATTTGAACACGACCGTGCACTTCGCGACGACGTTCGCCGCTGAGACCGAGAATCAGACCAAGCGGATGCGCGAGGTGCTGCGGCGGATGGAGGAAGTGGCCGCGATCGCCGAGGGCGCGGCGCAGGGCGCGCAGCAGACCTCGGCTGCCACCGCCAACCAGATCGCGTCACTCGGCGAGCTCACCTCGACGTCCCAGCATCTCTCGGAAGCGGCGGCAAAGCTCGGCCAGACGATTGGGCGGTTTACCACCCCCGAAACAGAGGCCCGTCGCCAAAGTCCCACAGCAGATAGGCGATGAGCTGGGGCCGCCGCGGCGCAGGAGCCACCACCGGCAGCTCCGCGCCGAGCGACGCCGCGACATGGCCCAGCCGCGAGAGCCGGATCCAGAGCTGAGGATAGAAGGAGATGACATCCTCGCCCGCGCGCGGCACGTCCCACCCGGCTTCGACCATCGGCACGAACCGGCCGGCCTCCCGGCCTACGCCCACCCGGTACGATCCGCCGGTGATCCCCTCGGCCTCCTCCCAACCGACTAGCACCTGCGCCTGAACGATGAATCCCGCCCGCTCCGCGCCCGCGAGAAGAAACGGCTCGAGCTCCCACCGCTCGCGCCGCCCGAGCGGCGGCGTGGCCTCGAGTCCCAGCGAAGCAATCGCTCGCCGCTCCAGACTGTGCCAGACGTTGTACTTCAACGCCGCCGACACGCCGTCGAATGGCCGGTTCGCTGAATCGATGACGGTGGAGACCACGCCCTCGAACTGGAGGCGGCGGCCGATGCGGCGCTCGTAGATGAGATGCTGTGCCCGGCCGTGCGCGGTGACGAGCACCTCGTTTTCCGGAAATGCCTTCTCCACGAGGAACGCGCGGGGGAAGTTCAGCTCCCCGGGAGGCCAGCCGCGTTCGCGACACAACGAGCGGACGTAGCGCACGATCATCCGCATCTGCTCAGTCGTCCCGGCCTCGCCGTAGGCGGGCATGTCGAGCGACAGCCCGAAGGCCGCGCCCCCCTGCGCGACGATGTCCACCCACTGGTCTTCGGGCTCCGCACTCGATACCGCGCATGAGGCCAGATCGGCGGGCGGCACTTCGAGCCGTGCGGACGCGACGGGTGTTCCCCGCGCGTCGGCGCCGTGACAGCGGGCGCACCACGCGCTGTAAAGACTGTCTCCCTGGGCGCTGAGGCTAGAAGCCCACAGCGCGACGCAGGCGACGAGCCTGAGCGTTCGCCGCATGGCGTATCTCCGCGAGATCGGCGGTTTTGAGCGCTCCATCCCGGACGATGACCCGTCCGTCCACGACGACGTGCCGGACGTCGGCGGCGCGGGCGCTATAGACGAGGCGGGAAATCAGATCGGCCTCGGCGGGTTGGGCGTGCGGCCCGTCCAGATCGACGACGACGAGATCCGCGCGCTTCCCCACCTCGATCGACCCGATTTCCGATTCCAGCCCCAGCGCCCGCGCGCCTCCCAAGGTGGCGAGCTCCAGCACCTGCGCGGCCGGGAGCGCTTCGGGACCGAGCCGCGGCTTCTGAATGAGCGCAGCGAGCCGCATCTCGGCGAAGGCATCGAGCCGGTTGTTGCAGGGCGCGCCGTCGGCACCGATCGCGACGCGGCAGCCCGCTGCCAGCATCTCGGGGATCGGCGCGATGCCGCTCCCCAGCTTCAGGTTCGAGCTGGGACAGTGCACGACGTTCGTTCCCTGGCGCGCCAGCCGCGCAATGCTTTCCTTGTCCACCCACACGCAGTGCGCCAGCGCCGCTCGCGGCCCGGAGATGCCGACGGAGTCCAGATAAGCGATTTCGTCGTGTCCCGTCTCCCGCTTCACGATGTCCAGCTCGAGCGGCGTTTCGGCGGCGTGGGTGTGAATAGCGGCGCCCGCCCGTTCCGCCAGATCGCTCACCGCGCGCAGCAGCGGGCCCGTGCAGCTCGGCGCGAAGCGGGGGGCGAAGCAGTACCGCAGCCTCCCGCCCGCCGCCCCATGCCAGCGCGCACACAGCTCCGAGCTCTCCTGCAACGCGCGATCGGTGGGCTCGCGCAGCGACGCGGGGGCCGACGGCGCGTCCATGAGGCACTTTCCCGCCGTCGCGCGCAGGCCGATGCTTTCGAGCGCCTCGAAGGCCGATCCCGTGTGCCGCACCGTTCCCATATCCAGGATCGCGGTTGTGCCGCCGAGCAGCAGCTCCGCCGCACCGAGCATTGCCGACCAGTAGACGGACTCTTCGTTATGGGCGGCCTCGAGCGGCCAGATCCGCTGGGCGAGCCATGCCTCGAGCGCGAGGTCGTCCGCGAGCCCGCGAAACAGCGTCTGACAGAGATGGATGTGCGCTTGCACCAGCCCAGGGAGGATGACAAGGCCGGTGCAGTCGAGGACCGTGGTCGGACGTTTGGTGACCCGTCCGACGGCTTTGATCCGTCCAGCCTCGACCAGCACGTCTCCATCCATCACCTGACGTGACGCGTTCATCGTCACGACGCGGCCGCCCCGCAGGAGCAGCGGCTTCAATCTGGAGAGAGCGGTTTGGGAGGAGACAGCGTCAGCAGATCTCTTGGGTCAAACGAGATCGCGCCGTATTGCGCACCCCAGTGGAGATGCGGCCCCGTCACCCGCCCGGTCGCGCCGACGCGGCCGACTACTTGCCCGCGTTCGACGGTATCGCCCACCTGGACGAGAACTCGGCTGAGATGCTGGTACATCGTCATTAGTCCGGCGCCGTGATGTACGTAGACCGACTTGCCGCCGTAGAAAAAGTCGCCGACGAGTGCCACCACGCCCCGGTTGGAGACCACGACAGGATCGCCCGTCTCGCCATCCAGATCCAGGCCATAATGCCGGCTGCGCCACACGCCGTTCACGATACGGCCGGTGCCAAAGGAGCTCGTGACGCGCGAATCGCGCGGGCGGACGAACGGCGCGGACCAGAGGCGCGGCACGTCGTGCGCGCGGCGGGCGGCGTCGCCCGATAACGCGCGCTCCCGGTCGATCCGGACTTGAAGCGCGCTGTCGGGCGGCGGGGTGAACCGCGCCGAAGCGCGGATGCGCTCCCCACGCTCGCGGCGCTCCGCGACCGGCACGAAAGCCGACCGGCCTTCGATCACCCCGTCAAGCGCGATAATCATGACCTCAACTCGAACGCTGTCGCCGGCTCCCAGGGGCACGGCGCCGAGCGCTTCACCTTGCGCAAAGTGCAGCCGCTCTCCCGCCATTCGGCCCGCAATCGCGTCCGGCGCGGAAACGACCACCAGGGAGCCTTGGCGGGGCACGATGGGACGCCAACTCACATCCGCCGCGTGAGGGGGAGGGGGAGGGGGAGGGGGCGCCTGCTGAGCAGCAACAAGCGTCGCGAGAACGAGAAGCGGGATCAAGTCGTGATCCGCGGCCCCTCGGGAACCGAGTCGGCAGGCAAGTCGAAATACACCTGCAACTCATCGAGCAGCTCGTCGTCGGCGTATACGCCCGCAAGGAGGCGCTCCGCGTCGCCCGGTTTCACGAGGAGGTACCCGAACGGATAGTCCAGGCCCGAGAGAAGGATCGCGCGGCGTTGCCGGTTCGGGAGCGCCACGTAGACGGTGTCCGCGTTCGTGGGCACGAGTGTGATGCCGTGACGCGCGAGGATGGGTGCGATGCGATCGGTGTAGTACGTGAGGTCGTCCAGCGCGGCGGCCTGATCAGGGACCGGGAGCGTATCGGCCGTCGGCAGCCAGAAGACCAGAACCGTCGGGCCGGTGACGACGCGCGGCGTGAGCAGCACGCTGTCCGCCGAATCCCGCGGCGTGATCGCCGCGACGTCGAGGCTCTCCCGCTCGGTTCGCCCCTGGCACCCGGCGAGCAATCCCACGAGGAGTAACGTTGCTGTGCGCATGGCTGACAATATACTTATCCCATGACTGCCTCTCCCGCTTCTGTCCCGGCGAAACGGCATCACTGGATTGTCCGATTCACGCACTGGGCGACCTTCGTACTCCTCGTCGGACTGGTAACCAGCGGCCTGCAGATCTACGGCGCGTATGCGCGGTTCGGCGAGCGTGGCGGTCCCTACTACGTCAATCCCTTCCAGGACCGGAGTTTCCCCGAGTGGAGCCGTCTCGGCGGCTGGCTCGCCGGCGCCCTGAACTGGCACTTCGCCCTGATGTGGCCGCTCGTCGCCGTCGGCCTGCTGTATCTCGCGTACCTCGTGGACAGCGGGGAGTGGCGGTCGCTGCTGTTCCGGCCGCGCGACGTGCGCGGCGCCATCGAAATGCAGAAGTACTACCTGCGCCTGCGCAAAGACCATCCCGCACAGGGGAAACACAACCCGCTCCAGAAGCTCGCCTACACGGCTATCGTCTTGCTGGGGGTGCTGGCGGTCCTCACGGGCATCGCGATTTACAAGCCGCTGCAGTTCGCTTGGCTGACGGCTCTGTTCGGCGGTTTCCAGGCGGCCCGCTACTGGCACTTCTGGACGGTGTGGCTGTTCGTGGGCTTCACCATCGTCCACGTCGTCCTCGTCTTTACCGTGGATCCGGCATCCTTCCGGGCAATGATCTCGGGGTGGTATCGGGGCAGGTTCCCCAGCCATGATTGACCGGCGCAGCTTCTTCCGGCTGGCGGCCGGCGCCGGCACCGCGTCGCTCGCCGCGGCGTGCGGGTGGGACGGCGGCAATGCCTTACGGCCCCGGCTGCTCGACATCAGCCGTCTGAACGACTGGGTGGGCGAGAAGATTCTGTTCTCGCGAAACCGCCTGGCCCGTCAGTACGACGTCTCGGAGCGTTCAGCGCGCCTGCCGAGCTACTTCATCTCGCGGATGATGCCGATGCTGAAGGATCCCGCGGCCTGGCGCCTGCAGGTGCAGGGGCTGGTCCGCCGACCGCAATCGTTGTCGCTCGACGACTTGCGCGCGATGCCGCGGACGACGTACACCGTTAAACACCACTGCGTCGAGGGCTGGACCGCGATCGCGACGTGGCACGGCGTGCCTGTGTCGGCCGTCGCCGAGCGCTGCGAGCCGCTGCCGGAGGCGCGCTACCTCCTTTTCGATTCTTTCGATTCGGACTACTCGAACGGCTGGGATCTCGCGAGCGCGATGCATCCCCAGACCATTCTCGCGTACGGCATGAACGACAACCCGCTCCCGCCCGCGCACGGGGCGCCGCTGCGGCTCTACTCGCCGACCAAGCTCGGCTACAAGCTGACCAAGTATCTCGTGTCGATGACTTTTGTAGCCGAGCGGCCGGGCGGCTTCTGGGAGGATCAAGGGTACCCATGGTTCGCGGGGGTGTAACCGTCGCCGTCGTCGCGCTGGCGGCGCTCGCATGCCGCGAGAACCGCCCCACGGCCGATCGCACTGTGACGCCGCCGGCCGACTCCACGATGATGCACGATCCGCTGAAGGCCGACAGCATGCTCGACACGATGCCGGGTGGAGAGATGGCGCGGGGGAACGACAGTGCGACGATGCGCCTGATCAAGAAAAAGATGTAGTCAGCCGCGCCTGTACGAACGCCAAGATGAGCACCAGCACGACGACCAGCACAATCGCGAACAGCATCGTGCGCTGCAGCACATTGAACGCGGCAAGCTCCGCCTCACGCGAGCGCAGCACCACAAAGCCCCCACGGACATCGCCGCCCGGTGAGCGGATCGGGCCCGCGAGGCCGATGAAATGCTGCCCGCCCAGCGCCGCGGCCAGCGGCGTCCCCTCGCCACCCGTGTCCGCCGCCAGCGCCTCAGGCTGGACCGCGCTCTTGAGCGCCGGCTCGATTTCCTGAGCCGGCAACGTGCTGCCGACGACGACGGGCTGGTTGAGGGTATCGAGCGCGAAAAACACCACGTCCGAGTTGGTCGCCTCCTTGATGGCCCGCGCCAACGAGTCGTCGATCTGATAGGTCGCGACGAGCGCACCCAGGGGAGCCGCTGTCGGGCGCTCGCGCAGCGGCGTTCCGGTCGCGATGAACATCGTTCCCTGGATGTCGTCGAGCCACGCTCCACTCGTCTGCTCGCCGCTCAGCGCGCTCGCGACGAGCGGGGCGATGGCCAGGTCACGGTCGAATTGCTCACGGTAGTCGGTGCGGGCGATGAGAATGCCGTCGCTGTTCGTCACGAGCACCCACGCTGCGCCGATCAGGCTACGGACGTCGTCGGCCTGGTCCAACACGCCGGTGCGATCACGCTGGTTGAGCAGCCGCTGGCGGTATTGCGGTACGTCCGTGGCTAGGGTGCTGGCGCTGCTGAGCGTGCGGGTGCGAGCGGCGAGATGGTGGTCCACCGCACGGCGCGTAGCCAGCAGCGCGCGGTGAATCGATGCGTCGGCAGTGCGGTTTGCCTGGATGGACGTGACGCCGAACGTGATTCCCAGCACCGCCACGACGATCAGCGCCGTGACCAGGAAGATTCTAGTCTTCACTGGGCCCGCGCCGATGCTTTTCGCGTCGCCGATACGCCTTTTTCGACCGATGCACCTTATGCGAGGGAGTCTTGAGCCGCTCTTTCACCGGCGCGTTGGGATTCGGCACGCGTACGACGAGCTTGTCCTTCTTCGTCTTGCGCCTCATTCCGCCAGACGGCGCTTGATCTGCCGCGCGTGATGGCGCGCGTGCGCCGCGTGAAACTGCATCCACTCCTCGAGCGTCAGGTCGCCGAGTCGTGGATGCTTCACGAACAGGTCGCTGCGTCGACCCGGCAATAGCTCGCGCTCCAGCTGCTCCCATGCGGCCACGCCGGCCAGGAAATGCGCTTCCGCGCCGGCGCGCGTGACATCAGCCGCCGGCACCGTCCCCTCCGGCGCCTTGCGGCCCTGCGGATACCAGCGCACCGCGAGGATGAGGAACTTCGCGATCCTTTCCGCGGGGGTCAGCCGGCGCCGCTGCATCGGCTCGCGCTCGCGCCGCGCGCGGAACTTCTCCGCGCTCCACACGAGACCGATCGCGAGGTGCTCGACGATTTGGGCCGGGGTCCATTTCCGGGCCGGTCCACGCTGCCACTCGGCGTCGGACCGGCCCCGCAGGGGAGCGAGGACCAGGGCGGGAAGGCCTGCGAGGGCGCTCATTCCTTGAAGAACCGGCGCCGCACCTGATCTCCCTGTTCGAGCCACTCATCGAGCTGGTCGGCGCTGGGCAGGCGCATATTGCGCCACCAAAAGAGGAAGCGGCCGGCGCCTGCTACGTACTGATCCGGTGTCGCCGCGAAGAAATTGTGGATCTCCGGCGTGAACAGCGAGCGGATGCCGGCCTCGTCGGGACCCTTCAACTGGTACGCGCGGGAGAATTCCACGGATTCGGAGAAGTCGATGTCCTGCATACCGAACATCTGGCCGAGACGCGAGAACCACCCTTCGGGAGAGAGCGCGAACTTCGGGAGCGTAACGTCGTCCCGCTCCCACACGACGCCGCCGATGTGGTGGGTGGACGAGTTCCTGCCGCCGCCGGTCACCCAGGCGTACTCAACGGCGATAAACGGCGCGCGGTTCTTCATACCGTTGATCGTATAGCCCCACTTCCGACTCCGCCCCTGATTGAACGGTTCGAACGCATCGCCGAAACGCCGCTCCCCGTCGTGGCGCTCCGGCTCGAACGTGAAGCCGCGGACGAGGCTGTACTCCTCGTAGGCGGCGCGGCGCTTGCGCTGCTGCGCCCGCGCGATGAGGGCGGCCGCGCCCAACACGGCCGCGACGCCGCCGATCACGATCCATTGGATATCAATCGTCATCGCGCCGCGGGCTTCCAACGCGTACCTTCTTTCCGACCCGACATGCGGGGAATCTGCGAGTGAACCTGCTGCGCCGCCACCCGATCGCGATCGCGCTGGTGGTCCTGCTCCTCGTCACGGCGATTCATCCGCTGCCCCCGCTCGTCGATGCGATCACGGGCTCGGCGCCCGGTGACGTGGACCTCGAGCGGCCGGCGCTGTACGTGCTGTTCGCGCCGCTCTCCGATACTCTCGATGCGCTCACCTTCTTCGGCCTGGCCCGGGCGCAATGGGCGCTCGCGGTGTGGGCGCTGGTGCTGGCCGGCTGGGGCGCGTTGCGGCCGGGGACGCGGCGCCGGCGCATTATCCGCGCGGTGCTTGGCCCGCTTGGCCTCGTCGCCCTCGCGGGCGCCGCGGTGCTCTTGCCGCGTCCGGTTCCCCGCCTCACCACGGCGGATGCCGCCGCGACGATTCTCGACTATCACGCGCACACGCAGGCGTCCCACGACGGCCGGCGCGGCTGGACGTTGGCGCGGCTCGCCCAGTGGCACGAGCGGCAGGGCTTCGAGGCGAGCTACGTCACGGACCACAACGTCATCTTCGACGGGTCGCTGCTCGCCGATCCCGCCGCTGCGATCAGCCTGCTGCCCGGCGTGGAGTGGAGCGTCCACAAGCAGCACGTCGTGGCGATCGGGCCCGTCGAGCCGATCGTTCGCGATAGCTTCCACGAGAGTACCGCGCGCATGCTGCGCATCTTCGCGGCCCTCGAGCGCCAGGGGGCCTTGGGCATCGTGTCGCTCCCCGAGTATTGGCGGAATCATCGCGACGACCTGGGCGCCATCGTCCTCGCCGGTGCGGACGGGTTCGAAATCGTCAACTGCGCGCCCAAGGCGCTCAGCTTCCCGTCGGCCGCCCGCCGGCAAGTGTTGCAGCTCGCCGCGGGACACGACCTGCTGGTGGTGGGCGCGAGCGACAATCATGGATGGGGACAGGTGACGTGCGTGTGGAACGTGTCGCGCCCCGGCGCGCAGGGCTATCAGGCCAACCGGGTGTTTGCGCGCCCGCTGGCGCTGCTGCAGGGCGAGTGGTTGCCGTGGACCGCGCCGGTGACGCAGCCATGGTTCATGCTGCGCTCGCTCAACTGGAGCGAGCGCGCGAGCTGGCTCACGTGGGTGCTCATCATCCTGCTGTATCGCGCGATGCCGCGCCGCCAGGGCCAAGCCGCGGGCTTCGGGATCCTGGCGCGATCGCTCGGACGTAGGAGTCGTCCCGCGCCTCCCCCGCCCCCCACGCCGCCGTCCTGACGGAGATGGCTGGTTACTCGGGTCGCCCGTTGGTCGAGAAGCTGGGGATCAAGGCGGGCTATCGGATCGCGATCGTGAACGCCCCGCGCGGCTACCGGACGACACTTGGCACGTTGCCCGCCGGCGTCACAGTGGCCGCCGCGGCGCGGGAATCGCTCCCGTTCATTCAGTTCTTCACGACCAGCCGCCGGGCGCTCGAAGCCAAGTTTCCGGCACTGGTTCGCGCGTTGGCTCCCGCCGGCGCGCTCTGGGTCTCCTGGCCCAAGCGAGCTTCCAAGGACCGTTAATACTTTGTGTTACAAAGTACTTGACAACTTTCACTCCCCCTCCGTAGCTTTCCTGCCATGATCGCGCCGCAGCCCTTGCACGACCGGGCGCTCGACAATCTCCGATTCATCCGCTCCACGATGGAGCGGGCGGGCTCCTTCACCGCCGTGCCGGGATGGGGCATGGTCGCGGTGGGCGTCACGGCCCTCGGCGCAACCTGGCTGGCCGCACGGCAGTCACTCGCCGCCGCGTGGCTCGCGGTGTGGCTTGGCGAAGCGGTGGTGGGCGTCGTGATCGGAGGCGCGGCGATGGTCCGCAAGGCGCGGGTCGCGAAGGATCCGCTGCTCTCCGGCCCGGGGCGGCGCTTTGGGCTGGCGTTCCTGCCGCCGATCGTGGTCGGGGCGTTGTTGACGGTCGCGCTCCATGCCGCAGGACTGTTCTCCGCCATGCCCGGCACGTGGCTGCTGCTGTACGGCACGGCGGTCGCCACCGCGGGAGCCTACTCGGTGCGGGTCGTACCGCTCATGGGCGTCTGCTTCATGCTGTTGGGCGCCGCGGCCCTGTTCACGCCGGGCGGCTGGTGGCCCTGGTTCATGGCCGCGGGATTCGGCGCGCTGAACATCACCTTCGGATTCATCATCGCACGGAGGTACGGTGGCTAAGAGCAATGCGGCACGGCTGGCGCGCACCGAGGCGGAGCGGACGGTGAAGGCCAAGCGGCAGCCCGCCCCCGCCGAGCTCGATCGGCTGATTCACGAGCGTGTGCGGCTCGCGATTGTGAGCGCCCTGGCCGTGCGCGACAGCCTGACGTTCAACGAGCTCAAGGCGCTGCTCAAGACCACCGATGGGAATCTCAGCGTCCACGCGCGCAAGCTCGAGGACGCGGACTATGTCGCCTGCGCCAAGTCGTTCGCCGGGCGTGTGCCCAAGACGGAATACCGCCTCACCGCCCTCGGCCGGCGGGCGCTCGAGCGCTACCTCGACCACATGGAAGCGCTGATTCGCGCTACGCGCGAGCGCTGACGGTGCCCGCTCTTTTTTTTGCGGATACGCTTTATGGGACAAAGTACTTCTCTCCACGTCGCGATCGTCATGGACGGCAATGGCCGCTGGGGCACGCGCCGCGGCCTGCCGCGCGCCGCCGGCCATCGCGCCGGCGCCGAGGCGGTGCGCCGCACGGTGCAAGCCGCGGCGGGTCTCGGCATCGGTGCGCTCACGCTGTACGCCTTCTCCGCGGACAACTGGAACCGGCCTCCCGCTGAGGTGGCCATCCTGATGCGGCTGTTCGCGCGGTATCTCCGCACCGAAACCCCGCAGCTCGCCGAGCGCGGCGTGCGCCTCTCCGTGATCGGCCGGCGCGATCGCCTCCCCGCCCCGCTCGTCAGTGCGATCGCGGCCGCCGAGCAGGCGACGGCAGGCGGCGGCGCGCTGCACCTGCGGATCGCGGTGGACTATTCGGGGCGCGCCGCGATCCGCGCCGGCGCCCTGCTTCCCGACGTGGATCTTCTGATCCGCACCGGCGGCGAACAGCGGCTGTCGGACTTTCTGCTGTGGGAGTGCGCCTACGCGGAGCTGTGGTTCAGCGACTGCTTGTGGCCCGATTTCACCGCGGCCGAGCTCGCCGCCGCGGTCCGCGACTTCCACGCGCGCGACCGGCGCTTCGGCGGACTGCCGGCGCAGGAGGCCGTATGATTTCGCCCCGCACCCGCCTGGGACTCGAGATCGCCGCCGTCGGCGTGGCGGCGGGCGTTGCCGGTGATGCGCTGCTCCGCGCGGTCCCCTGGGGCTTGAACCTCACATTGTGCACGACCGCGCTCGTCGCCGCCGCTGTACTGCTCGCTCGCCGTCACTCCCTGACTCCCGGCCCGGACGCTCCGTGGCTTGGGGCGACGGCGGTGCTGCTCGGCGCGGCGTTTCTCCGCCGCGATGCCGCCGTGCTGGCGAGCTTCGACGTCGTCGCGCTGCTCATGACGCTCGCCCTCGGGGCCGCGAGCCTCCAGGGCGAGCACATCATGAAGTGGCGGACGCTCGACTATGTGCGCGGCGGCGCGACCGCGGCCGTTGCCAGCAGTGTGGGAGCGTTGGTCCTGGCGGGCCACGACGTTCAATGGCGCGAGCTGCCGCGCGAGGGGCGCCTGCGCCACGTCCGCGCCGTCGCGCTCGGCGTGGCCCTGGCGGCTCCGCTCCTCGTCGTATTCGCGGGACTGTTCGCGTCCGCCGATCAAGTCTTCGGAAACCTGCTGGCGAACCTGCTGGGGGGGGCATTCGATGCTGAGGCGGTCTTCACTCACACCTTCCTCATTTGCGCCTGGGCCGCGCTCGTCGCGGGCTACCTCCGCTGGAGCTTCTTCGGCCGTCCGGTCGCCCTTCCGGCCGCGGCGTCGAACGCGGCCCTCGGCATCGTTCCGGTTGGCACGGCGCTTGGGTTACTGAACCTGTTGTTCCTCACGTTCGTCGTCGTGCAGCTCCGCTATTTCTTTGGGGGCGTCGGCATGGTCGAGGAAACCATCGGGCTGACGTACGCCCAGTATGCCCGGCGGGGATTCTTCGAGCTCGTCACCGTGAGCGGCCTCGTCCTTCCGGTATTGCTCGCCGCGGATTACTTGGTGCGCGGGGAGGCGCCCGCCCGGATCGCGCTGTTCCGGCGGCTCGCCGGGCTGATGCTCGCGCTCCTCGTCGTGATCATGGCGTCGGCCCTGCAACGGATGCGGCTGTACGTGGACGCGTTTGGGCTCTCCGAGATCCGCCTCTACGCGACCGCCTTCATGATCTATTTGCTCGGGGTCTTCGCATGGTTCGGATGGACTGTGCTGCGGGGCTCCCCGCGGCGCGAGCGGTTCGCCTTCGGCGCGCTGATGCATGGCTTCGCCGTCCTCGCCGGCCTGCACGTGTTGAACCCCGACGCCTTCATCGTCCGCACGAACCTCAGCCGTCCCGCCGCGGAACACCCGTTCGACGCCGAGTACGCGCTGACGCTCGGCGCGGATGCCGTTCCGCTCCTGCTCGATGCGCTGCCGCGCTTCCCGGCGGAGGACCAATGTGCCGTGGCCGCGGGCCTGCTGAAACGGTGGTCGCCGACCGACAAACGCGATTGGCGCTCCTGGAACTGGAGCCGCAGCAGAGCCACTCGGCTCGTCGCTGACCGGGCCGAAGCGCTCCGCAGCACGGCCCGGCAAGTCCACTGCAAAGTAGTGACGTAATGGTTACCGACGGTCTCACGCCCCACATGAACCGGCCTCTCCGGATTGTCGCGGTCACGCTCGGTCTCATCATCGCCGGCGCGGTATTCGGCGCGATCGCGGGCGCACTCGCGCTGGCGATCAGCCTCACGGTCATGGGTGCCCAAATGTTCGCCTTGACGTTCGCGGCGGTCGTCGGTGGCGTATTGGGTGCCGTCACCGCGCCCGTGCTTGGCTGGTTGTTGCTCCGCCACGCTCCTCTTGGACAGATGTTCGTAGGGGCCGTGGGCGGAACCGTGGTGGGAGGAGTCGTGGGTTGGTTTGTCGTGCTCAGCAGCTACGGGATTGATGGTGCGTTGTACGGTGCGTTTATCGGTTGCCTCGTATCAACGCTGGTGCTGCGCCGTCGAGCCGTGATTCGTGCCTCGCCAGAGTAGATTGGAGGGGTGCCGCTTCGTATTACCCAAGTAGACGCCTTCACAAATCGCCCGTCGGCGCGGGGTGGCGTGGTCCGAGTCCGTGTGCAGGGGGAGCGCGTGCACTTGGGCGGCCAGGCGGTCACGGTGTTGCGCGGCGAACTGACCGCGGGCAATATGAGATCATGAAAGAAGTCCGCACGACCGCCGACATCCATGCCTCGCCGCAGCGAGTGTGGGACGTCCTCGCGAACTTGCCGTCCTACAAAGAGTGGAATCCCTACATCACGCAGGCGGAGGGCGGGCTGGAGGTGGGCAGCACGATCACGCTGCGGCTCGAGCCGCCCGGTGCCGCGGCGCTCACCGTCACGCCAGTCGTCCTCGAAGCCGACGCCCCTCGCGAGCTGCGCTGGCTGTGGGTGATCGGGATGAGCGGCATCTGCGATACCGAGCAGTGCTTCGTGATCGTGCCCAAGGGTGACAATCGCACGCATGTGATCCACCGGGTCACCTGCACCGGCCTCGCGCTCTCCGTTCCCGGATTCGGCACGGCCACGGGCGCCCGGCTCGAGACCAACTATCGCGAGGGCATGGAAGCGATGAATCGCGCCCTCAAGTCGCGCGTGCAAGGCAGCCAGGGACCAGGGCTCTGAACGCTCGCGTCGTCGGCTACCTCTGCGCCCTCGGCGCGGGCGCCGTCTGGGGCACGACGGGACCGCTGTCGACCAAGCTGTACGCCGAAGGCGCCGCAATCACCGGCATCGGCTTCTGGCGCCTGTTGCTCGGGACCTCGGGACTCGCGCTCTGGGCCGCGGTCTTCCACCGCGAGGTCTTCCGGGTTGACAAGAAGGGCCTGCTCCTGATGGGAGGCCTCGGCGGCGCGATGGTGGCGTTGTTCGAGGTCGCCTATCAGTTCGGGATTGCCGGCGCGGGCGTGGCGGGCGCCGCCGCCCTGCTCTACACGGCGCCCGTGTTGGTCGCCCTGATCGCCAAACCCATCCTCGGCGAGCGGCTCACGCCGCTGCGGTTCGCCCTGGCCGCCGCCGTGATGATCGGCGCCGCCATGGCGGTCATGGGGAAAAGCGACGACGCCACGCAGAGCAGCGTGGCCTTGCCGAGTCTCGTGGTCGGCGTGATCGGCGGGCTGCTCGCCGCGGTGAGCTACGCAACCACGACGGTGTTGGCGCGCTGGACCGTTCCGCGCTACGGCTCCTACCGCATGCTGTTCTGGGAGGCACTGGGCGGGGTCGTGATCCTCGCCATCATTCTCCCGCTCGCCGGGCACGCGCCCGCGCCGCCGCCGACAACGGATGGATGGCTCTACACGCTGGCGCTCGCGGGCGGCGGCGTGGTCCTCGCGAACTTCCTCTTCTTCGCCGGCGTGCGCCGTATCGAAGCCACGCCGACCGCCGTCGCGGCCACGATCGAACCGGTCGTGGGCGCGCTGCTCGCCTTCCTGTTGCTCGGCCAGCACCTCACCCTGATTGGGTGGGTCGGCCTCGTGATGGTGGTCGGCGGTGTGGCGGCCGGCTATTTGAAGGAAGGACTAGAACAGCAGCTCCACACCCAACCGAAACATGCGGGGCGGTCCGTATGAAAACAACGGCTGCGTGTAGTCCCGCGCCGCGGACAGATACAGCGGATACAGCTCGGCGTGGCCCTCGATGAGCCCGTTGCGGTCGACATCCGCCGCAGGCCGATAGCGCGGCGACTCATAAGGAATCGGCTCGGGGTGCGCCTGATAGGCGCGCTCGGCCAGCGCGGCGAGCCCCGGATCGTCGATCTGAGGCTCCCCCGAGTCGCGGCGCACCGCCTCGATGTTCCGCCGGTTCAGCAGATTGCGAACGTCGATGTACAGCGTCCCCTGCCGTCCCGCGATGCGCAGCGGCCGGCGCAGCAGGACGTCTATCGTCCAGACGGGCGGCAGGCGGTGGCTGTTCGGCAACCCGAGGAGCGTGTCGCCGGTCGCATTCGTCATCGTGAACGGCAGCCCGGAGTTGTAGCGCACGATCGTCGCCCCTTCCAGGCCGGCGACGGGTTGGATGCCTCCGAGCCGGGGACCCCACCCCTCGGGCACCCGGCCCTGGCCGATGATGGTCAGGCTATGACGGCGATCGAAGTCGAGGGGAAACTGTACCCGCGCCGGATTGATCGTGTCGCCCGTCGGTCCGATGCGAATGCGGCGCACGAGCTGGAACGCGTCCGTGGCGGTTGCCTGCGCGCTTTGCAGCGCGTACGACACGCGCGCGCCCCACCCATCCACAAAAGCGCGCTCCAAGATCGCCTCCGCACCCTTGACGTTGCCAAAGTCGAAATTGCCGAAGATCGTCGAGTCCTCGTCGACGCCGAGCGGAATGGACCCGATGAGCTGGTCGAGCAGCTTGTTGAAGACGTTCACGCGCAACGTGACGTTGGCGCTGGGGCGCGTCCGCAGCGAAAACTCGTATTGCGTGGCATCCTCGAATCCGATATTCGGATTGCCGCGGCGAAATCGGCCGGTGCGCAGCGTGTCGTCGAACGCGGCGTCCACGAGATACTGAAAATCGGGCGCCTGAGAGAAGCGTCCCCAGCTCGCGACCAGGGTCGCTCCTTTGAGCACAGTAGAGAACGCGAGGCGAGGGTTGACGCTGCGGCGCGCCCCCACGACCGCGCCGGGCACGCCGCTCCCGGGATCGAACTGGTCGTAGCGAACGCCGAGCGTGATGACGAAGTCTTCGCCGTGCAGCTGCCCTTCGGCGTAGCCGGCCGCCGACGTGGGCGTAAAGCGCGAGGCGGCCGGGGGCGGCACGCTGTCGCCGACCGGCAGGTATCCCAGCGCGCGCTGGAACGTGCGCACCCGCTGGCGTGACACTTCAGCGCCGAAGTAGAGATCCGTCTTGGGACCGCCCACGCTGAAGTCGAGCTGCCCGCGCAGCTCCTGGAAGCTGTTCCACGTCAACTCGCCGTTCGAAGCTAAGCTGCGGAAGAACGCCGGCACGCCCCAGGGCGAGCGCTCGCTCCAATCCGGGCCGCCGCCCTCCATCCCGGGGAGGGGAGCGCCCGCGGCGACGGTATCCTGCGCCCGCGCCACAGCCTCGCCCGCAAATTCGAACGTACGGCCGGTGACGGCGCCGAAGCGGTATGGCGGCTGCTCGGTGAGCGCGCCGCGGATGAATTCGCGCGTGAAGGAGCCCGCGCGCAGATCGGCTGTGAAGGTGTTCGTCGCGCGCTGCAGATGCCCGGCCAGCAGATTGCCGCTGACGCGGCGGGCGGGCGCCCAGCGGCTGTCGTACTTGTAGGCCGGGTCGAACAGCAGGCGCTGGTCAGCCGAGCGCAGTCCGAAGAGCCGCAGCGTGTGCGTCGCGCCCAGGGGGACGCGGAGCTTGACGGCGGCGTCGTAGCGCTCGCCGCTGTTGTGCGGCAACATCCAGGGCCGATCGTGGCGCGGGTCCTGTGGGTCGTCGGGCGGCGGCGCGCTCGTCGGGTCGGCGTCGAGCCGGCCCTCCGCATCGAGCACCGCGACGAATCCGGCACCCCTGCCGAGCGGCCCGTCCGCCGATAGCACCACGCGGTCGAGTCCCAGGTCGGCCCCGCCCCACAGCAGGCGATCGCTTTCGTAGGCTGCACGCCCGCTCCAGCGGTCGCCGCCATCCTTGGTCACGATGTTGATGAGCCCCGAGATGGCCTGGCCGTAGCGCGCCGAAAAGCCGTTGGTGGCGAGCGCCGCCTCGGTGAGCACGTCCGGTGGGATGCGCACGCCCAGCGGCCCAGTCGAGGCGTCGAGCTGATTCTTGACGCCCAAGCCGTCGAGCACGAACGCCTGCTGGCCGAGACGGCCGCCGCGGTAGCTCTCGCCCACGGCACCGGCCGAGAGCGCAACGGCCTCCTCCAGCGTCGTGACCGGGAAGCGACGGAGCTCATCGGCGCCGATGCGCTGCACCGTCGCCACCATCGTGGGATCGAGAATCGAATCGGCGTACGCCTCCACGACCACTGGTCGATCGATCGTGTACACGTCTACCACGACATTCACCACGGAGATCTGTCCGGCCCGCACCAGCACACTGTCACGGCGCGCCGTCTCGAAGCCGATCGCGCGGACGGTGACGAGGTGCCAGCCGCTCCGCACCTCGCGAATGCGGTAAAACCCGGTGCTGTCGGTGCGGGCGACCCAGCGGCTGTCCAAGCCGATTTCCGCGCCGCCGACCGGGGCTCCCCCATCCCGTTGCCGGACACGGCCGATGATCGATCCATTAGTCTGCGCGGCCGCCGGGCCCGCGACGATCATCAGCAACAGCAGTGCGAGGCGACGGGTCATGGCAGCTGCATGAGCCAGAGATCGGCGGTCGTCGAGACGCTGTCCACTGCCGCGACGACCATCCGCGTGCCGTCGGGAGAGAAAGCCGGGCGCTTGAAGACGAAGCCGGGGCCTCCGAGCTGAACCGCCGGGCCCCCCCCCGCGGGGTCCAGCAGATAGAGGAAGCCGCCGCGATCCACCTGTCGCACGCCGAGAACGGAATCGGGGACGTAGCTCACGGCTCCGCCCACGATGGCGGCCAGCCGTCCGTTCTTGACCGCCACGTCGCGCGCGATGCCGGCCCCGCCGAAATCGTAAATCGTGTCGGCGCGCCCGCTCGAGCGGACGTTCCGGTACAGGCGCGTATCGCCGATGCGCGTGAAGTAGAGCGTGTCGCCCGTGGCGTCCGCGGCAACCGATGATGCGTTGTCCGTGCCGGGCACGAGGGCGAAGACCGGCACCGGAGTCGTGACATCCAGAATCGCGACCTCGAGTCCCGTCCGCGCCGTGTCGCGGGCGCATCCCGTGCACGGGCGGGGATACGATAACCGCTCGCCGACGATGATGAGCCGGCTCGAGTCGAGCCATCCGAGGTGCGATATCCCGTCGTACGTGCGGCCCCACGGGGTCGTCAGCGGCAGCGAGTGCACCACCACCTGTGCACCGCCGTCGGCCGAGCCCAGCATCAGCGCCTGCGTGTCGGGCGCGCGCCCGGCGACGACCAAGTCGGAGGCGACGCGGACGAATGCCACGCGGCCGTCGATTCTCGACGCCGCGTCCTCAAAGATGTGCACGGAATCATCCGCGGCCGTGCTGGGACAGAGATAGTGAGAGATCGCGCCGCCGCTCGCGGGCAGGAACGCCAGGCAGCGATCGTGATCGGCCCGATCGCGACGCTCAGCGGTATAGACGATCCCGCTGCCATCCGGCAGCCATACCGGGATCAGGTCCTCGCCGGGATTGAACGTCAGGCGCGTCAACGGCCCTGGGTTGAGCGGTCCGTCCGGCCCGTGGTTTCCGGGGCGGAACGGCGTGCTGTGCTCGCAGGCGGCGAGCAGGGCGGCGAGCAACCAGATCGAGGCCTTCATTGCATGCTGGGTTCCGACAGCTGGCCACTGTAAAAATTTGGTTTCCCGCTGGCCTGGAGCAGCCCGTGCAGCACGAACTGCAGCGCCACGAAGAACACGCCGCCCCAGATCAGTGGCGGAAAGTTGGACGTGTCACGTCCGTAGGCGAGCAGCGCCCAACGCCCCAGCTCGTAACACCACAGGCCGCCCGCGAACCAGCCCAGCACGCGGACCACACGGCCGCTCGGCGTTTCGATACCAGGAATCTTGAGCAGCAGCGTTTCGACCAGGTAGCCGACGAACGTGAAGCTGAACGCGAGCGTGAAGGCGTCCAACAAATCCCAGCCCAAGGGCCCTTGACGCGGCAGCGCGAGAAAGATCATCAGCCCCACGGGCACGGCCAGCAGGGTGTTACGGGTGAGGGCGTTCATGGAGATGCACCTCCAGCCAGTCGAGGACCGTGCTCCACCAGATGCGGCGGTTGCGGGGCCGCAGCACCCAGTGGCCTTCGTCGGGGAAGTACAAGAATTTCGCGTCCACGCCCATGCGCTTCGCGGCCGTGAACGCCTGATACCCTTCCGAGAGATCCACGCGGTCGTCGAGCTGCCCATGCACGACCAGGAGCGGCGTCTTCCACGCCTGCACATGATTGAGCGGCGACCACCGCTCGTAGAGCGCGCGGTTGGCGTACGGCGTGCCGCCGAACTCCCAGTCGGTGAACCACAGCTCCTCGGTGCTGCCCGCCATGCTGACGGTGTTGAACACGCCATCGTGGTCCACGAGGACTTTGAAGCGGTCCGTGTGCCCCGCCATCCACAGGATCATGTAGCCGCCGTACGAGGCACCCGCGGCGCCCATCCGGGTCGAGTCCACGTATGGCCGCCGGGCGACGACGTCGAGTCCCTTCATGAGGTCCTCGAAGGGGTAGTCGCCCCAATGCTGGGAGATGGCGTCGGTGAACGTCTGCCCGTAGCCGGTCGAGCCGTGGAAGTTGACCGCGGCGACGACGAAGCCGCGCGCGGCGAACATCTGGTAGTTCCAGCGGGCTCCCCAGTAATCGAGCCACGCGCTCTGCGGGCCGCCGTGAATGAGATAGACGAGCGGGTACCGTTTCGCCGGATCGAACCCCGGCGGCTTCTGGGTCCAGCCGAACACCGAATCGCCCAGGGCGCCGACGAAGCCGAACTCCTCGAGCGGCGGGAGATCGAGCGTGGCGACCGCCGAGTCGTTCTGACGAGAGAGCGGCTTACCCGCGACCCAGACTTCCGGCGGCTGGGTGTTGCTCTGATGGAGGTAGGCGAGGGTGCGGCTGTCGGGACCGACCTGGACACTGGTGTTCAAGCCGCCGGCGACGACGACGGAATGACGGAAGGACGGAATGTCGATCCGATGAATGTTGTCTCTTCCTCGCTCCTCAACAACGGCATAGATGCAGCGCGAGTTGGGGCACCACGTGTACAACCCAACCGACAGCGTCCACCCCGCGGTTGCCTCGACCGGCCGACCGGCCGTCCGGCCGGCCGACCGTCCCACCAGCATGAGTCGCAGTCGGTCGGCCTCGAATCCGGCTCGCTCCATCGAGAGGTAGGCCAGCCACTTGCCATCCGGGGAATAGCGCGGGGTGTTGTCGGCGCCGCGATTCGTCGTCAGCGGGAGCATCGCCCCCCCCGCGGGACTCACCAGATAGAGATCGACGTTCGTGTTGTCCGCGACGACCGTGTCACCGTGCATCGCGACCACGATCTCGTTCCCCGCGGGCGCTACCGCGACATCCCCGTCTCCACCCGTCGCGATCGTGGGCACGTCGTGGTCGACGGGCGTCAGGTCCGTGGCCTTCCCGGTCGCCACGTCCACGCGAAACACGTGCTGCCGTTTCCCCGCGCGGAAATCATCCCAATGACGCCAGAAGAGATTCGTCCAGATGCGCGCTTCCGTCGGATACGGCCCGTTGCGGCGATCGATCTCCTGCTCCGGCGGCCACTTGATGTCGCTCACCACCAGGAGGCCGCTGCCGTCGGGCAGCCAGATAGGATCGGCCGCGCCGTCGGGCAGATTCGAGAGCTTGCGCGCGTCGCCGCCGGCGATCGGCAGCAGCCATACCTGCGGGCCGCTTTCGCGCGTGGAGATGAACGCCAGCGTCTTGCCGTCGCGCGACCAGCGCGGCTGGCGGTCCGAGCCAGGACCGCCGGTGAGCGCGCGCGAGCGCCCCGTGGCGACTTCGGCAATCCAGACGCGGGCGGTCCCACGATTGTCCTGGAGCGACGGCGTGGAGACGGTGTAGGCTACCCACTTGCCGTCCGGGGAGAGCTGCGGATCGCTGACGGCCTTGAGGGCGATGTAGTCCTCGAACGTGATCGCGCGCTTCTGTGCAGACAGGGGAAGGGGGACGAGGGACGGGAGAAGGGTCAGACATACGAGCAGAACGACGCAGGGTCTCATTAGAACTCCGGGTGAGTCATGATTGCGCGCACCAGGTCGTCGAACACTGTCGATTCTGGTGTGACGTTGCCATCGCCATCGGTGTGCACGTTCCACGACGACAGCTCGTTCAGCGCCGTCGCCTCTTCGTACGTGAGATGCAGAACGTGACCGTTCCCATCGCGGGTCGCCCGGTCGAGCACGTTCTTCAGGACGTCGGGCAGGTGCTTCGCGTTGCGAATCGCGTCGAATTGTTGCCTAGTCACCGTGAGGTCCATGCGCTAATCTTGGTAGCTTCGTAGCCACTCGCAACCGTTGACCTCCCCGACCCGGGATCTCGATGCCGCGTACTCAGTTTCTGTCCACCGGCTTTCACGTGCCCGCGCGCGTCGTGACCAACGATGATCTCGCGAAGATCATGGACACGTCGGACGAGTGGATCGTGCAGCGCAGCGGCATCAAGACGCGGCATTGGGTGGACGCCGGGGACACGGGCGTGTCGCTCGCGCGCGACGCGTCCCGCAAAGCGCTCGATAAGGCCGGACTCGCGCCGCAGGACCTCGACTGCATCATCTACTGCACCTGCACCCCTGACCATTTCGAGCCCGGCAACGGCGTCTTTCTCCAGCGCGAGCTGGGCATCACCGACATCCCCGCCGTGGACGTCCGCAATCAATGCAGCGGCTTCATTTATGGGCTCTCGATTGCCGACGCCTGGATCCGCACGGGCCAGTACCGGCGGATCCTGCTCGTTGGCGCCGAAGTGCACTCGCGCGGGCTCGACAAAACAACCCGCGGACGCGACACGGCCGTGCTGTTCGGCGATGGGGCTGGCGCCGCGGTGCTAGGGCCCGTGGAGGACGACGGGCGCGGTGTCCTGTCCACGCACATTTTCGCGGACGGACGATACGCGGAAAAGCTGTGGGTGGACGGCCCCGGCCTGGCGCACGACCCCTATGTGAGCGTGGCCATGTTGGAACAGGGCCTGCACCGCGCGGTGATGGAGGGGCGCGACGTCTTCAAGTTCGCCTCGGTGAAGATGCCCGAATCGGTCGCGATCGCGCTCAAGGCCAACGGCCTGGCGCCCAGCGACGTGAAGCTGCTCGTCCCCCACCAGGCCAACTTGCGGATCCTCGAGATGGTGCAGAAAGCGGCGGGCCTGCGCGACGATCAGGTCTATATCAACATCCAGCGCTACGGCAATACGACCGCCGCGTCCATTCCCATCGCGCTCGACGAGGCCCTCGCCGAGGGACGTCTGCAACGCGGAGATCTGCTGATACTGACGGCGTTCGGGTCGGGGTTTACGTGGGGGAGCGCGGCGATTCGGTGGTAGGATCGCCCTCCTTCAGCTCCCGCAGCTCCCGCGCGGCGCCGTCCGCGAGTGGGCTGCCGCGGTAGCGGTCCGCGAACCGGGCCAGCTCGACCATCAGCCGGTCGGAGCGACCCGTTTTTCGATAGAGGTCGATCAATCCGTTCGCCGCCCGCATCAGGTGGTGCGGACCTGCGGGCGGCCGCGCCCGCCGGATGTCCAGATACAGCCGTTCCGCCTCATCGTAGCGCTGCAGGTGCATTTCGAGGAGCCACGCGAGCCTCAGCCGCGCTTCGTGATCGGCGGGCTCGATCTGTAGATGGTCACGAAAGCAGTCCGCGGCCTCGGCGTACTGCCCGCGGACGATCAGCACGTCCTGCCGGGGATACGTCGGCGGCGGCGCGATGTCACCCGCGGCGAAAATGGTCTTGACGAGGCCCGTCGAGGCCGCGCCGACGGCGCGATGGATCGCGAAGATTCCCGCGATCGTGATCGGAATGTTGAGCAGCAGCAGCACCACGAAGAGCCACCCAGGGATCCAGCCCTTTTCGCGGCAGAAATACCACGCCAGGGAGAGCATGACGAAGCAGGCCGGCCCGAAGAAGACGACGACGCGCAGCAGCTGCGCTCGGTCCGCCAAGTCGGTGTCGCGAAGCCTGGTGGCCATCGAGCGGGAGATTTGCGCCTGAAACGGCACCGCCGCAAGTTGCGTACGGGGCGTATCCAAAGGAGAACGAAATGCTCGGGCTTGCCATAGCGGCCGCCGCGCTCATCGGCGGCTTCGTCGTCACTCGCGACTTCGTGCGCCGCCGGCTGCGCTACGTGGATGCCATCCAGACACCGGCGGCGCCGCTGATTGCCGGGGCCGCGGCAGCGGCCGTCCTGCTGCCCGTCACGCTGCTCCCTATCGTCACGGTGGGTACTGCGATTGCGTTCGGCGTGGGAGTCGCCGGGGGCGTGATGAGCGGGCGCTCGGGCCCTCAGCAGCTCCCGCCGGGCAACTAGCCGACGCGCAAGGCGTGGGGCGGGGCCACCTCGGGTCGTCCCGCCACGACGCGCAGCGCCCGCACCGCCTCGCGCGCGAACGTCTTCCCCGCCCCCTTCTCCACCTCTTCCAGCGCGCTCCAGCGCGTGAACGCCTGCCGGACGGGCGTCGCCATCTGGAGCGTCTCGAACGCGTCGGCCACGGCGAGAACCTTCACGGTGATCGCCATCGGCAGCGCCTCGATGTCCCAGTCGTCGCCCACGATCTCGTAGTAGTGGGAGTACTCCGCGATGATCTCGGCGGCGCCCCGCAGCGCGCGCGCCACAGTCACCGATTCGTCCGTGACCGACCGGCTCAGAAGCCGCAGCAGCCGCTGATCCGCGGTGCCCACTTCGTGCAGCAGCGCCGCGATGCGCAGATTCTCGACTTCGGTCTCGGAGAGCTTCAGCTCGCCGCCCATTGCCGCTGCCAGCTCCGCCACGCGCGTGGAGTGCCCTTCCTGGTGGCTTTCCGCGGATTCGATGTGGTAGGTGAGGACTTCGAGCGTCGCGAGGTACGCATTCTTCAAATCCGCCAGCCGCGCGGCGCGCTGCTCCGCGAGCCCACCCACGACGTACCCGGTGAGAATGAGGAACCCCGCCCACGGCACCAACGTGAGCATCGCGGTCTCGCTGAGACCCGCCTCCATCCCAAGTCCTTGGGTCGCCTGGAAGAAAAAGACGAGCGATACGACGAAGAGCCCGGCGAACACCGCGAAGCGCCGGCCGCCAAAGAAGCCCGCCATGATGATGGGCAAATAATAGAAGCTCAGGAATGCGAACTTCTGCTCGATCAAGTAGTTGATACCCAGGAGCGAGGCAACCAGCAGGAGGACGAACAGGCGCTCGAAGTGGCGGAAGAAGAACTGCTTCGCGCGCTCCAGAGGACGTTGCTGAGCCACGGCTTCCTTTCTTCTTAGGTGAAGGGGAGCGCGGGACCAAAGTGAACGGCGCGTGGGCATTCTGCAAGTGAGCACGGTCACAATCGTGCTCGCGCCGGGTTCTAAACTCCGCCAGCTCCATAGTATACGCTCCCGGCACCGGCCCGGCACGGAATTCGCCTCGCGAGGGGCGGGGTCCGGCCTGCGCGTCCTAGGGGCCGGCCCCGAGGGACCAGGGACTGACGCACTTCCTGTTTGCTCACCTCATCGCCGAAGTCTGCGACGTACTAGCGCTGCTCACCATCGGGTTCCGTCTCCGGGGGCCGCGAAGCATCTAGCCGTTCGTACCCGGGACACGCGAGGACCGGCAGCGGCGGGTAGCGGACGAACCGGGGGTCTGCCTCGGCGCGCGCGCACCGATAGAACACCGAGCCCCGGCGATTCGTCACGATCCGCACCCACCGGCAGGTGGCGCACAGCCCCACGGCATCTGGAGGGGAGGTCATTAGGTCAAAGAACAAGCTAGTTATATCTTGGAGGCCGTGAGCCAAGTCGACGACTTCGGGCTTCCGCCCGGAGTACGGGACGAATATCTGCAGGGAGCACGCGACCAGCTGGGAGAGATCGCCGAGCTGGCCGAACGGCTCATCGCCGCAGGCGATGACACGGCGGCGATCGAGGAGCTGCGCCGGGATGCGCACCGGCTGCGGGGCTCCGCCGGCTCCTTTGGATTTCCGCAGGCCAGCGTGGTCGCGGCGGAGCTCGAGAACGCGGCCAAGCGTTGGCTGGAGCACCCTGCCAACGGTGTCGGCGAGCGCGGTGCTGCCGCGCGTGGCTACGTCCGTCGCCTGGCCGCGGCGCTCTTCACCAAACAGGCGGCCGTGACTCCTCCCGCGGCCTCGACGATTCCCGCCGCCCCCTCGCCACCCTCCGCCGCTCCTGTCGCCCCGCAGCCCGCCGTGGACGCGACCGATGTCCCGGAAGTGATCGTCGTCGAGGACGACGCCGCGCTTGCCGACCTGCTCACGTTCGGCCTCGAGGCACGCGGCTATCGCTTTGTGCATTTCCGCAACGGACGCGAAGCGCTGGATGTGTTGCGGAAGATGGACACGCGCGGCGCGAACCCGGCTCCACTGCTGCTGCTGGACGTGGATCTGCCGGCGCTCGACGGCTACTCGATCTTCGAGGCGCTGCAGCAGGGGTGCCCCGGGAAATTTCGGGTCGTCTTCACGACCGTGCACGGAAGCGAGACGGAGCAGCTGCGGGGGCTCGAAGCCGGGGCCATGGATTACATGGTGAAGCCCATGAGTCTGCGGGTGGCGCTCGAAAAGATCCGCCGCTGGGTGGGGAAATGACGGCGCGCCAATTCCTCATCGTCGTCGCCCTGGTCCAGGGGCTCCTGCTGGGCGCCCTGATCGTCCTCATCATCCTCAACCGCTGGTTTCGGCTGCGGCGCAGCACGCGCCTCAATCCCCGGCGGCAGGCGGTGGACGCGTCGATGCGGCGCTGGTCGGCGGGCGCCACGCCGCTCGCCGGCGTGCTGGTGGGCTTGGCGCGCCTGCCGGTGTCGCTCGCGATCGACGCGCTCGTGAGCTGGTCCGCCCGGGTCCCGGGAGAGCGCTGGCGCCAGCTGGCCGTCGCCCTGGAACAGCAGTGGTGGGCCCGGCTGGTCCGCACCAACAGCGGCTCGGCCCGCTGGTGGAAACGCCTCGAGTGCGCGCGGTTTCTGAGCGTCGCCGCGATGCCTCGGGACGTGGCCCGCCTGGTGCGCCTGATCAATGACCCCCATGCCGCGGTGCACGTCGCCGCCGTAGCCTCGCTGGAGCGGATCGAAAACACCGCCCTCACGCTGGCGGCGCTGGAGCGTCTGCCGCGCCTCCCGCCCACCGTGCAGGCCTACTACGCCGCGATGCTGCGCCGCTCCCGACCCGTCGTGATCCAGCATCTGCAAAAGCGGCTGCGGCGTACCGATGATCCGGCGCTCGCCCGCCTGGCGGAGTTTGCCGGGCGACTTGGCGAGCCGGCCTTGCGCGAGCGGCTCACCACGCTCGCCGACCACCCCGATCCCGAAGTCCGCGTCCAGTCGGCGCGGGCGCTGGGCAGCTTCCCGCATCGTGAGTCGGTCGCGGCACTCACCCGCCTCGTCGCGGACACCGCGTGGCACGTGCGCGCCCAGGCGGCGCGCTCCCTGGGCATGATCGCGGATCTGACGACGTTGCCGCTCGTGCGGGCGGCGCTGCGTGATCCGGTCTGGTGGGTTCGACTCCGCGCCGCTTTGGCCCTGATCCGCTACGCGGCGGCGGGCCGGAAGGTCCTGCTGGACGCCGAAGTGGGAGCCGACCCTGATGCCCGCGACATGGCCAAGCTGATCCTGGGACTCCCGGCCCAGACGCTGGCGGAGTTCGCGACATGATGGGGGGGGGCCTCAGTGCCGTGCTGGGCACGACCGACGTCGTGATTCTCTTGTATTTCCTGATCCTCAATTCGTCCTACGCGCTGCTCCTGATCCTGTCGATCCCGGAGATCTGGGAGCAGACGCGGCTCGCCGAGGACGAAGACTTCCAGCGGTTGATGCAGAGCGACGCCCTCCCGCCCATCACCATCCTCGTGCCCGCGTACAACGAGAGCGCCACGATCGAGGCGAGCGTTACCGCGATCCTGACGCTCGAGTACCGCAACTACGAAGTGGTCGTCGTCAATGACGGCTCGCGGGATGACACGATGGAGCAGCTGCGGCATGCGTTCGATCTCTACGAAATCCCCCGGGTGTACCCCGAAACGATTCCCACTAAGCCGCTGCGCGCGCTGTACCGCTCGCGGTCGCGCTCGCGGCTGCTGGTGCTGGACAAGGAAAACGGCGGCAAGGCGGACTCGCTCAATGCCGCGATCAACGCGAGCCGTTTTCCGCTCGTCATCGCGGTGGACGCCGACACGCTCATCGAGCCCGACGCCCTGCTGCGGCTCACGCGCCCGTTCCTCCTGGGCCGGGAGATCGCCGCCGTCGGCGGGACCGTGCGCGTGGCAAACAGCTGCACGGTGCAGGACGGCCGCGTCACCGACGCGCGCGTCCCCAGCCGCCTGCTCCCCGGGATTCAGGTCGTCGAATACTTGCGCGCGTTCCTGTTCGGCCGCCTGGGGTGGAATCGCCTGGGCGGCAACCTGATCATCTCGGGAGCCTTCGGGCTGTTCCGCAAGGAGTATGTCGCGGCGATCGGGGGGTATCGCACGGACAGCATTGTCGAGGACCTCGACCTCGTCGTGCGGCTCCATCGCTACCTGCGCCGGCACAAGATTCGTTACGAGATGCCCTTCATCCCGGACCCGGTCGCGTGGACGGAGGTGCCGGAGTCCATGAAGATCCTCGCGCGCCAGCGCGAGCGTTGGCATCGCGGCCTGATCGCGGCGATGTGGCAGTACAAGGGGATGTTCTTCAATCCCCGCTACGGCCGGATCGGATTTCTCGCGATGCCGTTCTACGCCTTCGGAGAGATGCTGGCGCCGGTCGTCGAAGTCCTGGGGTATGTCGTCACGGTGGTGGGGCTGGCATTCGGGATGGTCAACGTGTCGTTCGCACTGCTCTTCGTCCTCGTCGCGTGGGGATACGGAATGCTGCTCTCGATCTGGGCGGTGGTGCTCGAGGAGGTGAGCTTCCGCCGCTACCGCCGCTTCGGCGACCTGTGCCGGCTGCTGCTGTTCGCCGCGCTGGAGAACTTCGGCTACCGCCAGTGCACCGTCTGGTGGCGCCTCAAAGCGTTCGCGACCGTGTGGAGGCGGGTGCACGTGTGGGGCGACATGTCGCGCAAAGGCTTCGGCGCCTCCAGCGTCACTCCGCTGCTCGTGATGTGTCTCGCCGCCTCGGGCCTCAGCGCGCAAACAGTGCGGGTCGCCGGCTGGGGCACGTACGAGGGCGTCACCGGCAGCCAGGACTGGACCAGCGCCGGCGCGCAGCTCACTCTCGGCACCGCCCGCGGGCACGGCGCGTGGGTGGCCGCGGAGGTGCTCAGCCGCTTCGGCGAGACCGACGTCACCGAGCGGATCGGCGGCGTGCTGCATCCCGGCGGGCGGGTGTGGCTCACGGCCGAAGCGGGCACGGCGGTGCGGCCCGTGTTCATCCCGAAGAACAGCTGGCAGCTGGACGTCACCGTGCTCGCCGCACCGCGGGCATCGGTGGGCGTCGGCTACCGGCGCTGGAATTACGTCGTAGGGCCCGTGGACATCGTGATCCCCCATGTCACGGTGGAGGCGAACCGCATGTCCTGGGACCTGCGCGTGTACGTCTCCCGGAACCCATCGCGGCGTACCGATACCGCGGTTTCGCTTCGCGCTACTCGCTCACTCTCACTTCGTACGGCGGGGTGGCTGCTGGGCGGAGCGGGCCGCGAGAGCTATCTCGTGGGCGCGGCGGTCCGATCGCTGGAAACGGTGACGGGCGCCGCCGGAATCCGCTACAACGCAGGCAGCGGTCTCACGCTGCGGCTCGACGCCAGCGTGATCCGATCGCGGCCGGTCCTGTCCCGGCGCGGAGTCGCCGTGGGCATCGAGCGGGGATTCTGATGCGGCCGCCTGCCTCGAGGATCAACTAGCGGGCGGGGGGGCCGATTCCCCGCAGCTCCCGCGCGACCCGCTCCGCCTCCCGCAGCACCCGCAGCGCGTTCAACCCCGCCACCTTTTTCACGTCCGCCTCGGTCCATCCGCGCCGCAGCAACTCGGCCAGGAGATCGGGAAACCTCGACACATTCTCGAGGCCGCTAGGCACGCTGGAGATGCCATCGAAGTCGGACCCCAGGCCGACGTGATCCACGCCGACGATGCGGCGGATATGATCGACATGGTCCGCGACCTGCTCCATCGTCACGGTGGGCGCCCGCGCGTTCCACGCCCGCGCGGAGTCCCGGCGCGCCGCGGAGTCCGCGCCAGCCGCGCGGAGCGATGCCAGCACGCTGTCGCGCCGCTGATCGTGCACACGCCGCTCCTCTGAGACAAATGGCGGATTGAAGTTCACCATCACGACGCCGCCGTTCGCCGGGATCCGGCGCAGGATCGAATCGGGCACGTTGCGGACGTGGTTCGCAATCGCCCGAGCGGAGGAGTGTGAGTAGATCACCGGGGCCCGCGTCACGCGCAGCGCGTCCATCATCGTGGCATCCGACACGTGGGACAGATCCACCAGCATCCCCACCCGGTTCATTTCCCGCACGACTGCTTCCCCGAACGCCGTGAGTCCGCCATGACGAGCGCTGTCTGTCGCTGCGTCGGCCCAATCGAGAGTCTCCCAATGGGTGAGCGTCATGTACCGCACGCCGAGTTGCGCGAACGTGCGCAGCGCGCCCAGCGAGTTCTCGATCGCATGCCCGCCCTCGATCCCGATCAGACAGGAGATCTTGCCGGCCTTGAAGTGTCGGTCGATGTCCGCGGCGGTGCGGGCCATCGCAAACGTGGTGGGATACTTCGCGCACTGCCGGTACACGAGGTCGATCTGCTCCAGCGCATACACCGCCGGATGCGTCCCCTCGTGGATCGTGCTGACCGGCACGTAGGCGGCCCAAAATTGGGCGCCCACGCCGCCTGCCCGGAGCCGGTGGATATCGGTGTGGAGGCGCGGCTGCTCGACGGCGAGATCCACGGAGTCGAGGCCGCCGCGCTCGCGGATGGCGTCGGGAATGTCGTTGTGGCCGTCGATGAGGGGAACGGTCTTGAGAATGCGGAGGGCCTGCGCGCGATAGTCGGTCTGAGCAGACAGCCCGACCGCGCAGAGCGACAGACTGGCGAGCAACAGGGCCACGGCCTTGCGCATTCGGATTCCTGGTGAGCGGGGACCCCAAAGCTGGCGTCGCCCCCCCCTGTTATCAAGATTACGTTTCCTCAATGGTCACCATCGCGCTGCACGTGAACGGCGAGCCCACCGAGGTGGCCTTCGCACCCCACAAGACGCTCCTCGAAGTGCTGCGCGAGGATCTGAGGCTCACCGGCACGAAACACGGTTGCGAGCTGGGAGAATGCGGCACCTGCACGGTGCTGCTCGACGGCACGCCCGTCCTCTCCTGCCTCGTGCTCGGCCTCGCCTGCGCCGGCCACGCGGTGCGCACAGTCGAGGGCATGGCACAGGGCGGCAAGCTGCATCCGCTGCAAGAGACGTTCGCCGACCTCGGCGCCGCGCAATGCGGCTACTGCACCCCCGCGTTCCTGCTCGCGGCCGAAGCGCTGCTCACCGCGAACCCCAAGCCCACCCGGAACGAGATCAAGGATGCGCTCGCCGGCAACCTCTGCCGCTGCACGGGCTACATCAAGATCTACGAAGCGGTGGAGTTGGCCGCCGCCCGGATGCGCGGGGAAAAGGCCGAGCCGGCGCGGGAGACGCTGTATGGCCGGTAAACAGCATCGGGTCATCGGTCGAGCGCTCCGTAAAGTCGACGCTGTCGCGAAGGTTACTGGCGCGACGCGCTTCGCCGACGACCTCGCGTTCCCGCGCATGCTTTATTGCAAGCTCCTGCGCAGCACGGAGCCCCACGCCCGCATCGTCTCGATCGACGCGTCGGCCGCGCAACAGCTCGACGGAGTCCAGGCGGTGCTGACGGGGCGGGACCTGCCGATCCCGTTCGGCATTCTCCCGGTGTCGCAGGACGAGCACACGCTGTGCCCCGATAAGGTGCGGTTCATCGGCGACCCGGTGGCCGCGGTCGCCGCGACGAGCGAAGAGACCGCCACCGCCGCGCTCGATCTCATCAAGGTCGTCTATGAGCCGCTCCAAGCGATCGCCTCGGCCGAGGAAGCCGTGAGCCATCCCGAGCCGCGCATCCACGACTACGGCGACAGCGGCAATCTCCACAAGCTGATCGATCTCGAGTTCGGCGACGTCGAAGCCGGGTTCGCCGAGGCCGACCTCGTCCGGGAAGACCTGTTCTTCTTCGAGGGGAACACGCATCTCCCCATGGAGCAGCACGCCGCGGCGGCGGTTTGGTCACCCGACGGCAAGCTGACGCTGTGGAGCTCGACTCAGACCCCCCACTACGTGCACCGCGCGCTCGCCAAGGTGCTGGAGCTTCCCGCCGCCCGGATCCGCGTGATCGCGACGCCCAACGGCGGCGGGTTCGGCGGCAAGAGCGATCCCTTCAATCACGAGATCGCCGTCGCCAAGCTCGCGATCCTCACCGGGCGGCCCGTCAAGATCACGTTGACACGCGAGGAGGTCTTCTACTGCCACCGCGGGCGCCATCCGACCCTGATGTGGGTCAAGACGGGCGTGAAGTCCGACGGCTCGATGACGGGGATGCATTTCAAGTCGCTGCTCGATGGCGGCGCGTACGGGTCCTACGGCGTGGCCAGCACGTACTACACGGGCGCTTTACAGACCGTGACGTATCACGTGCCGCGCTACCGCTTCCAGGGCGCGCGCGCGTTCACGAACAAGGCCCCGTGCGGGCCCAAGCGCGGCCACGGCACCCCGCAGCCCCGGTTTGCCCTCGAGGTGCACGTGGACAAGCTCGCCGAGCAGCTTGGTATTGATCCCGCCGAGCTGCGCCTCAGAACCCTGGTCCCGCCCAACTCGCTCACGGCGAATTACCTGCGGGTCGGCTCGATGGGGCTCGGCACGTGCATCGAAAAGGTCGTCCAGGGATCCGGTTGGAAGCAGAAGTTCCGCAAGCTGCCCCGCGGCCGCGGCGTGGGTCTCGCGTGCTCGAGCTACATCTCGGGCGCGGGGCTGCCGATCTACTGGAACAACATGCCGCACTCGGGCGTGCAGCTGAAATGCGACCGCGGGGGCGGCGTCACGGTGTTCTGCGGCTCAACGGAGATCGGCCAGGGCTCTGACTCGGTCCTGGCGTACATCGTCGCGGAGGTGCTCGGCATCGATCCGTTCGACATCGCCGTCGTCACCGCCGATACCGACCTCACCCCGGTGGACCTGGGGAGCTACTCGAGCCGCGTCACGCTCATGACCGGCAATGCGGCGCTCCAGGCCGCGGAGCGAGCGCGTCAGATCCTGGCGCTGCACGCGGCGGCGAAGCTCGAGGTGCCGGCGGAGCGCTTGACCTTCGCGGAGGGACGGGTCTTCGACGGGCGTGACCCCCAGCGGGGCATGAGCTTCGCCGAAGCGGTCCAGCGCGCCGAGGCCGCCGAGGGCACCATCGGCACCGTGGGCTCCTACACGCCGCCCAAGAGCGCCGGGTCGTACCGCGGCGCCGGGGTGGGGCCATCGCCCGCCTATTCGTACAGCGCCTGCGTCGCCGAGGTGGACGTGGATCCGGACACGGGGATCGTGCGCGTGCCCACGATCTGGATTGCGCACGACGTCGGCCGCTCGATCAACGCTGCGGCCGTGATCGGCCAGGTCGAGGGCTCGATCTACATGGGATTGGGTGAGGCCCTGATGGAGGAAATGGCGTATCGGGGCGACCTCAAGGTGGTGCACAAGATTCCCAGTCTGCTCGAGTACAAGAGCCCCACGACGCTCGAGATGTGCGACGTCGTCACCTATCTCGTCGAAGATCCCGACCCGAACGGACCCTTCGGCGCCAAGGAAGTCGGCCAGGGACCCCTGCTGCCCGTGATGCCGGCCGTCGCCAACGCCGTGTACGACGCCGTGGGGGTGCGCGTGGATGAAGTGCCGATCACTCCCGAGAAGGTGCTGAAGGCGATCAAGAGAAAGGAAAAAGGAGAGGTCGGGAGGTACGGTCCGGACAGCTTCCCCGAGATCCCGTGGCCCGAGGTGACGCGAGTCCCGCCCCCCTGGGAAGGCGGCGACGGGAAGGCCGTGCCGGTGACGGCCGCGGCACCGGAGCGGCAACACTGATGCTGCGGCTCCCCTCGTTCACCTACCTGCAGCCCAAGACACTCACGGAAGCGCTGGCCTTGAAAGCTGACGCCGGCCCGGACGGCATGTTCGTGGCCGGCGGCACCGACCTGTACCCGAACATGAAGCGGCGGCATCAGGAGCCGCGAACCGTCATTTCGCTGATGGGCATTCCGGAGCTCGGACGCGCCGACGACGCAATGATCGGTGCCGCTGTCACGCTCACGCACTTGGCCGTCCGGCCGTCAGGCCGTCCGGCCGTCGTCGGCCGAGCCGCGGCTTTGGTTTCCACCCCGTTGCTCAGAAACATGGGCACGCTCGGCGGCAACCTCTGCCTCGACACGCGCTGCAACTACTACAACCAGTCGTACGAGTGGCGGAAGTCGATTGACTTCTGCATGAAGAAGGACGGGCACATCTGCTGGGTGGCGCCGTCCTCGCCGCGCTGCTGGGCCGTGAATTCCTCCGACGTCGCGCCCGTGATGGTGGCGATCGGCGCGGAATACCGCCTGCTCGGTCCCCCCCCGCAGGGAGAGCGTGTGGTGCCGGCGGGACGGTTCTACCACAACGACGGCATCAACTACCTCACCAAGCAGCCCGACGAGATCCTCGTCGACGTCCGCCTCCCAGCGCCGGACAGCTGGGATGCCGTCTACCATAAGCTGCGGCGCCGCGGCGCTTTCGATTTCCCCGTGCTGGGCGTGGCGGCGTGGGTGAAGTGGGAGCAGGGAGCCGGGAGCAGGGAGCAGATCGTGAGCGACGCACGAATCGTCCTCGGGGGGGTGGCGAGCTACCCGCAGGACGTTCCCGAAGCCGGTGCCGCGCTCAAGGGGGCCCCATTGTGCGACGACACGATCGCCGCCGCCGCCGAAGCGGCGTACCGGCCGTCGAAGCCGATGGACAACACCGATTTCGACCTGTCGTGGCGGAAGCAGATGACGCGGGTGTACGTGTCCCGCGCGCTGAACGAGCTGAGAACCCGAAGGTCAGCCGGTCGCTAGCGCCTCGATCTCCGCCGCGGCCTTGTTCAGGATCTCGGCGACCCGTTTGCGCGCCGCGTCGCCTTCCGCTTTCCAACCCGTCCGGTAGACCGTTTTCACGAGCTGGCCGAGGGCGCGATTGACCTCCACCATCGAGCCGCCCACGGTGCGCTCGACGGTCTCGCTCACGCGGTCGAAAATGTCTTCGACGATGTCCTTGTGCTCGTCCAAGAATACCCGTCCTGTGTCGGTGATCTCGTAGACCTTCTTGCCTTCCACGTCTCGCGCCACGACCAACCCCTCGTCTTCGAGCCACTGCAGGGTCGGATAGACCGTCCCGGGCGACGGCGAGTAGCAGCCGTGCATGCGCTCTTCCAGCTCCTTCATCACTTCGTAACCGTGCCGCGGCTTGTCGCGAAGCAGCTTGAGAATCACGTACTTCATGTCGCCCGCGCCGAACCACTGGCGCCGCCGTCCTCGCGGACCGCCCCGGAAACCCCAAAGAGCCTCCCAGCCGAACTTGCCCGTCATTACGTGCTCCACTCGTAGATGTTACGTCACGATATTCTGGGACGATATATCGTGTCAAGTGTGTGTTCCAAGTCACCATCCAGCTTGAGCTTGCACGTTAGACGGCCGCCCGTACATTCCACTCTCGCTCGTCCGCAGTCACCACGCCGCGCCCTGGGAGAGGAGCAGCAATGGCCGTGCAAGTCACCCCGCACCCCAATTGGGTGGCGGAGCTCGACGAGGCCCTGGAGCCTAGCCGTCAGGCGATTCTGGACACGCCCGTCATCATTGACGCGTCCGAGAATCAACTGGTGGATGGGCAGATTCAGGACTTCCTGGTCGGGTTTTACCCGATCATCCGCGATTTTCCTCAGTGGCTGCAGCTGCTCCTGGACCGCTCCCCGGCTATGGGGCGGGAGTTCTTCACGGATAACATCCGGGTGGAACGGCGCCACGACGCCATGTGGCGGGCCATGGGAGACGGCTTCACGGTTCCCAAGAAGCGGTTCCAGGAGCCGGAGCCCATGCTTCCCGAGGTCAAGAAATTCCATGCCTATTTGACGGAGATGTGCCGCAACGCAGAATTCGGGACGGCCGTGTCGGCGACCAACTACGCGGTCGAGGGGGTGGCCCAGAAGATCTCCGAGAAAGCGCTCCGCGGCCTGGCCAAGAATGAGAAGATCGGCCCGCGCGGCCGCTGGTGGCTGGAAGAGCATGCCAAGTACGATGACGAGCACCCGATTCACGCGCTCGAGATCATCAAGGACTGTGTCAAACGGGGTGGCGGCGATTCCCCCCAAACGGTGACGCACGCCGCGCTCGAGAGCCTAGGCTTGATGCGCGTCGCCATGGAGGCTTCTTATCACGCGTGAGTAAAGGTCGTCGCTTGTCCCCGGCCCGGGGTACCCGCGGCACCACGGCAACTCCCAAGCGGCCGCGGCTGGACCTGCTGCAGGCTGCGGCGGACATCGTCGCCGCGCTGCCGGATGCCGTGGTCGTAACGGGGACCGATCGCCGGGTGCTCGCGGTCAATGAGGCGGGCGCGGAGCTGCTGGGGTGGCAGGTGGGCGAGCTGGCGGGCCAGGCGATTGCCGACCAGGTCGCCCCGGCGGAGCGGGCGCACGTGGCCGCTCGCGAGGACCGCGTGCTCGCCGGCGAGCCGCAGCGCTACGAGACCAAAGTGGTGAATCACCGGACGGGGGAAGAGCGCGACGTTGCGGTCTCGAGCGGTCCGTTCCGGGTTGAGGGCGACCTCATCGGCACCGTGGCCACCCTGCGCGACGTCACCGAGCCCAAGCGCGCGCAGGACACGCTGGCGCGCTCCGAAGCGCGCTACCGGCACCTCGTCGAGTCGGCCTCCGACGCGATCGTGACGCTGGACGCCAACGGCCGCTTCACCACCGTCAACCACGCCGCCGAGAACATCTCCGGCTATCGGCGCGAGGAGCTGGTCGGCCAGTGGTTCGCACCGATGCTCCCCGACGACGACCTCCCCAAGGCCCTGGCGCATTTCCAGCAGGCGCTGGCCGGGGAAACGGGGCTGTTCGAGTCGCAGTTCTACCGCAAGGACGGCGAAGTCCGCACCATCTCCATCACGTACTCGACGCCGCAAAAGGACGAGGAAGTCCTCTGCCTGATCCGCGACGTGACCGACCAGAAGATGCTGCAGGAGCAGCTGATCCAATCGGAGAAGATGTCCGCGATCGGGCAGCTGGTCTCTGGTGTGGCCCACGAGCTCAACAATCCGTTGGCCGGCATCTCGGCATTCGCGCAGCTGCTCCTCGCCGAGAAGCGGTTTCCCCCCGACCAGCGGACCGCGGCCGAGACGATCTACAGCGAGGCGCGCCGGGCGAGCCGCATCGTCCAGAACCTGCTGACGTTCGCCCGCCAGCACAAAGCCGAGAAGGGCCCGACGGCGATCAACCAGGTGCTCGACGACACACTGGAGCTGCGTGGCTACGAGCTGCGGGTGCGCGGCATCGATGTGCGGCGCGAATACGACGAGTCGCTGCCCGACACGATGGGGGACGCGCACCAGCTCCAGCAGGTGTTCCTGAACCTGATCACGAACTCCGAGCAGGCGATGGAGCAGTCGGACGGGCACCACCACCGGCTGACGGTCCGCACGCGCCGCGCCGGCGAGGCCCTCCGGATCGAGATCGAGGACACCGGCAGCGGCATCCCGCCGAACCTTGTGGAGCGGATCTTCAACCCCTTCTTCACGACCAAACCGACGGGGTCAGGCACCGGCCTGGGACTCTCGATCTCCCTGGGCATCGTGCGCGAGCACGAGGGGCGCATCTGGGCGGAGAATGCGCAACAGAGCGGCGCCCGGTTCGTGGTCGAGCTGCCGGTCATCGAGCCGCGGGTGTCCGGCGAGTTCCCCGCCGTGGCCGCCGTCCATCCGGTCGGCGACCGCCTGCGCATTCTCGTGGTGGACGATGAAGCGTCGGTGCGGGTCGCGTTGCAGCGCTACCTGGCCAGCCGCGGCCACGAGGTGGAGACGACGGCCAGCGGTCAGGATGCGCTCAGCCGGCTGCGCGCGGCCACGTATGACGCGGTCATCGTAGACATGCGCATGCCGGACCTGTCCGGCGAGCAGCTGTTCGAGCGGCTGCGCGGTGACGATCCCGATCACGCCGAGCGCGTGATCTTCACGACCGGCGACCTCGTGAGCGAGCAGATGCGGCGGTTCCTCGACGGCTCGGGCCGGCCTTGCGTCCCCAAGCCGTTCGAGTTCGCTTCCTTCGATCAGGCGCTGCCGGCGGCACGCCGGCGCGGGTAGGAGCAGCGCCCCTCTTCACCCTTTTACAATCCGGTTCCGTTCACATGCGACGCTCGTTTGTGTTCCTTGTCCTGCTCGCGTCTCCGCTCTCCGCCCAGGACGGGTTCGACTTCTACGCCCGCGGCCCCTACCGCCCCGCTGTCCCGCGCCCCGAGGCGATCACGGGCTACGGCGCCGGTGAGCAGCACACGATGTACGCCGTGATGCAGAATTACCTGGATACCCTGATTGCGACCGCCGCCGAGCGGGCGCGCGTGGAGACCTGGGGCCAGACCGTCGAGCGGCGCCCGATCCGCGCGCTCATCATTTCGGACCCGGCGAACCTGGCGCGGCTCGATCAGATTCGCGCCGGTCTGGCCGAGCTCGCCGATCCGCGACGGACGTCCCCGGCGCGGGCGGCGCAGATCGCCGCCCAGAGCCCGGCGGTCGCCGTCTTCCAGTACTCGGTGCACGGCAACGAGCCGGCGGGATTCGAGGCGGCGCTCCAGGTCGCCTACCAGCTGCTCGCCTCGGAGGAGCCGCAGACGCTCGAGATCCTCAAGTCCGTGGTCGTCGTCCTCAATCCGTCCGCCAATCCCGACGGCCACGAGCGGTTCGCCGCCTGGTACAACTCGGTCGCCGTCGGCGCGGACCATCCCTGGGCCTTCGAGCAGAGCGAGCCGTGGAGCATCACGGGGCGCTACAATCATTTCCGGTTCGACATGAACCGCGACCTCGTCGCCCAGAGCCAGCCCGAAGTGCGCGCCATGATGGACGGGGTGATGCGCTGGCGCCCCCAGGTGTTCGTGGACCACCACTCGACGACACCGACATACTTCTTTCCTCCGGTGGCGCAGGCGGTGAACCTGAACCTGCCGCCCCAGACCACGAAATGGTTCGACACCTACGGCCGCGGCAACGCGGCGGCCTTCGACCGCTACGGCTGGCAGTACTTCGTGCGCGGCGTGTTCGACTTCTTCTACGTCGGCTACTGGGATGAGTGGGCCACGTTCCAGGGCGCCACCGGGATGACGTACGAGACCGACGGCGGCCCGGAGTTCAACAAGCGTCGCGACGACGGCACCATCACGACGTTCCGCGACGGCATCGCCCACCACTTCGTCGCGTCGCTCGCGACCCTCGAGACGACGGCCAAGAACCGGCAGAGCCGCCTCGTCGATTACTACGAGTTCCGCCGCTCCGCGCTGACCGAGGCGGCGACCGATCGCATGAAGCGCGTCGTGATCGTGCCGGGCAGCGATCCGCGCTCCGCCGCCCACGTGGTCGGGCTGCTGCTCCGCAACGGCATCGAGGTCACGCGGCTGCGGCAGCCGGCGGCATCGCGCGCGGCGCACAGCTACCTGGGGGGCGCCGCGGCGGCGCGGACCTTCCCTGCGGGGAGTTACGTCATCGACCTCAATCAGCCGCAGCGCCGCATCGCCAAGTCGCTGCTCGAGCCGGAGGCCGAGCTGCAGCGCACGTTCGTGGAGCGCGAGCTGGCCAAGTTCCAGCGCAACCGCCGCCGCGGCGAGGACGCCGACAAAGAGGACTACGGCTTCTACGACATCACCGCGTGGTCCTTGCCGCTGTCGTTCAATCTCGACGCCTACTGGACCGAGGACGCCGGGCCCGGCGGCGAGGCCGTGACCGATACGGTCGTGCCGCCTCCGCCGGCCCCGGCACGGGCGGCGAGCGCGTACGTCTTCAGGAACGACAATGCCGGCGCCGCCCGCCTCGCCCTCGCGCTCGAGGCCGAGGGCTTCAGGCTGGCCGTCGCGACCCAGCCGATGCGGGCCGATGGCCGCAGCTATCCGCGCGGCACGTTCGTTGTGCGGACCCAGCGCAATGCGGCCGAATTGCACGAGCGTGTCAGCGCCCTGGCGCCCGCCCTCGGCGTGCCGGTGACCCCAGTGCAGAGCGCATTCCCGGACACGGGCGACGTCGGCATCGGCTCGGGCGAGGTGGTCTCGCTGCAGGCGCCCAAGATCCTGGTGGGTGTCGGCGACGGCGTCTTCGAGACCAGCTACGGCTGGCTGTGGCATTTCCTGGCCCGGGAGCTGAACGCGCCGTTTACGCCGGTGCCACTCCGCGCCCTGGGCCGGATGGACGATCTCCAGGACTTCAACGTGCTCATTATCCCGGACGGGAACGCCGGCCGGATGCGCCGGGAGCTCGGGGACGACGGCATCGAGAAGCTCAAGGCGTGGGTGCGTTCTGGTGGAGTGCTGATCGGCTGGGGTGGCGTGGGCAGCCTGGCGGCGAACAAGGACGTGGGGCTCTCCACGATCGCCGCGGTCGAGCCCGATAGCGGAACCAAGGCGGATTCCACTGTTCCAGGGAACGTACCGGCGCTCATCTCGGCCACCGCGCCGGCGCGCGACCGGGTCGAATGGATTCCCGGCGCGATCTTCCGTGCCACCATCGATACGACCCACTGGCTCACGTTCGGCTATGAGCGGGACCGCATTCCGGTGTTCATCGAAGGTGACACCTTTTGGAGACCGTCCAAGGGCGGTGCGAACCCTGTGACCTTCACGGACCCGGCTGAGTCGCTGGTCCTGTCGGGGTTTGTCTGGCCGGACAACACCGCCCGCCTGCTCAAGGGGACGACCTGGGCTACGGTCGAGAATCAGGGCAATGGCCGCGTGGTGTTGTTCCTGGGGGACCCGCTTTTCCGCGCGTTCTGGCGAGGGCCGGCGCGGATGCTCACGAACGCGATCCTGATCGGGCCCAATCGCTAGCCCGCCGTTCCCCCTCTCCGCAAGAGCGGAGAGGGGGTCAGGGGGTGAGGTCTTAGATCACGCGCGATGCGCGGATCATGTCGCGGACCTTCCAGACCTGGAGCGACCGGAGCTTCGGGGCCAGGCGGAACCAGCTCGGCTCTTCGCGCATCCGCGGCATCAGACGGCGGAAGCGGTCCTCGGCGTCCGGCACCTTCCAGGTTACCGCCACGCGCTTCTGCTTGCGTAACACGTCGAGCGTCACCGTCTCGCCCGCGTCATAGGAGCGAAGAATTCGCATCGCTTGCATGGGCGACGTCGGCTTGCGCCGGCCGATCGCAATGATCACGTCCCCGCCCTTGAGCGCGAGGGTCGAGTCCTCCGGAGCACGCACCACCAGCACACCCTCCCGCGTCCCGAAATAGTCGCCGAGGTCGGGATTCAGCTTGACCAGCTCGATCCCGTTCCACGGACTGCCCCAGACGAAGAAATTCCCTTCCCCCGGCTCCAGCATCCCTCGACTCCGCTCCAACATGCCGCGGAGTGCTCCCGGAACGTGCCCCTCGGGAATCTCCATCTGCCGCGACCATCCAATGTCTTCGGCGACGATTGTCGCCTTGCGGTTGTCGTTGCCGCGACGATAATCCACCTGAACCGTATCGCCCGGCTCGAGCGCGCGCGCCAGCTCGATCAGCTTCATGCCCGGGCCCGATTCCTCATCGTTTTCGGCTTCAGCGCCACCCAGGGCGGTGCCGTTGAACCGCGTGATCACGTCATTCGCCTTGAGTCCCGCCTTCTCGGCCGGGCCGCCGGGCGTCACACCTTCGATGCGCGCGCCGATCCGGTCCCGCGCTTCGTCGGCCTTCGTGTCCACCAGGACGCCGATCCGACCGCGGCTGTCGCTGAACGAAAAGACACCCCACGGGCCGCGCTCCACCTGCACCCGGGGCCGCGACCGCGCGCGCGGCGCCGGCTCCTGCGCCGCCAGGGCGGCGGGCAGCAATGTACAGACGGCCAGTGCCCCAACTATGCTGATCCGCTTCTTCATCTCACTTCCTCCCTTAGGCCCATCACAGGCCGACGTAGCGAGCGCGGGTCGCGCGGGCGTTGAGTAGCTCCCGCATCAGGCCCACCCGCTCCTGCCAGAGTCTCACGAGCTCGGCGTCTTGGGCGCGGGAGTCCATCCCCGCCAGGCTGGCGTCGATATCCGAAATGCGGTCTTCCAGCTCGGCCATGAGGGCCGCCGCGCGACCGCTCAGGACGCGGCCTTCGAGATCGTATTGCTGCAAAGAATCTTCGAGCGTGGCTGATTGCTGCTTGGCCTGGCTGAGCTCGGCGTGGAGGGTGCCATTCGCGCCGCTGGACGGCCGCACCAGCAACAGCCCGGCGAGCGCCGCGGCAGCTGCCAGGCTCCCCATCCACGCTCCCCACTGCCGGCGACGGCGGGCCTGTTCGGCGCGAATGACGGCACGCACGGCCGGCCAGCGGTCGCGCGGCGCCCGCAACGCGGGCATCGCCCGGAGCTGCGCCACGCGCTGGTACAGCGCCTCGAGCTCCGCCTGGCAAGCGCCACAGGTCGTGATGTGCTGGCGCGCCCAGACCGAGGCCTCGCCCGCCCGCAGCGCTCCCAGATCAGGCATCGTGCAATGCATCATGCGTGTGCTCCTTCGTCCAGCATTCGCCGCAGCCGGGCATGGGCACGCGCCAGCTGCGACTTGGAAAAGCTCACCGATTTCCCCATCTGCTCGGCGATCTCCTCGTGCGTATATCCCTCGACGTCGTGCAGCCAGACCACCGCCCGCGATGTTTCCGACAGCTGTTCGAAGGCTTTCTCCAGATCGAGGTTCGCGCCCACCTGCATCGGACGTCCCGCCGGCTCGTAGTCCAGCGGCTCGGCGGCCCGCACCTGGTCGCGGCGGATCCGCATCAGCGTCTTGGTCGCCGCAATACGCCGGATCCATCCCCACAGGTGCCCTTCGCCGCGGTACTGCTTGATGCTCCGCACGACTTCCAAAAACGTCTCCTGCAACACATCCTCGGCGTCCTCGGGTCGCTTGAGCATCCGGCGCGCGAGGTTGTACACGGGCGTCTCGAACGCCCGGAACAGGGCCTCGAGGGCAGCTTCATCGCCGGCTTGCGCGCGGGTGATGAGGACATCCGGAACGGCAAGAGCCACGGTCATTGTCCGAAAGGTAGATGCAGGAAAGGGATAGATCGTCGCGATGCCTGGTGCGCGGTGAGCGGTGCGCAGTGAGCGGGACTACCCGCGTACCGCGCACCGCGTACCGCTCACCTTCCTTAAGTAGTTGTGCATTAGTAACTTGCCTTCCATGTCCAATCCCGATCTCCGTAACTGGCTCCATCACTGGCAGGATGAAGCGGACGCCGCCTTCCTCTATCTGGCCCTCGCCGGCCAGGAGGGCGATCAGCACAGGAAGGACGTGTACGTCAAGCTGGCGGGGGTGGAAGAGCGACACGTGCAGATGTGGGAGAAGCTGCTGGCGGCGCACGGGCACGCCGTCGGACAAGCGCGTCCCTCCTTCAATGCGCGAGTACGGGCATGGTTTGGACGGCGGTTTGGGACGCGCTATCTGCTGCCGCTGCTCCTGCGCGAGGAGGGGCAGGAGGTGAAGGGATACTTGAACCTGCACAAGGAATCCCGGCTCCCGGACGCTCAGGAGGTCTCGCTCCAGCTGGCCAAGGAGTCGGCGGCGCACGCGGAGACTCTCGCGGACCTCGCGGGCCGCGGAAGCGAGCCCTGGCACAAGACCGGCTCCGGGGGCTTCCTGCGCAACGTCGTGTACGGGTTCAATGACGGGCTCACGGCCAACTTTGGCCTCGTGGCGGGCGTCATTGGAGCCGCGGTCGAGCCGCACGTGATCATGATCTCGGGACTCGCTGGCTCGATTGCGGATGCATTGTCGATGGGGGCCTCCGGATACCTGGCGGCGAAGAGCGAGCAGGAAGTGTACGCGCACGAAATCGCGATGGAAAAGGAAGAGATCCGTCTGATGCCGGAGATCGAGGAAGAAGAAATGGCGCTGGTGTACGAGGCCAAGGGCATCGAAGCCGGTCAGGCGCGGGCGATGGCGGCGGAGCTGATGCGCGATCCGCAGCGCGCGTTGAACGAGCAGGTGCGGGAGGAGCTGAAGATCGGTGAAGCCCACACGACGCCGGCGCGGGAAGGGTTGATCACAGGGGCCGCCACGGCTGTAGGCGCGTTCATTCCCGTCGCGCCCTTCCTCGTGATGGAAGGCCGCGCGGCGATCTGGACCTCCTTCACGATCGCGATGCTATCGCACTTTGCGGTTGGGGCGGCGCGCAGCTTCTTCACCGGCCGCAGCATCTTCAAGAGCGGCCTGGACATGTTCGTGGTGGGCCTGGGCGTAGCGGGAGTCGGGTACCTCGTGGGAGATCTGGTCGCGCGGTTTTTCTAAACGACGAGGTTCACCAACCGGTCCTGGACGTAGATCACCTTCTTGACCGGCTGTCCGTCGACGAATTTCTTCACCGCCTCATCCGCCAGCACCCGCGCCACCACGTCCTTCTCGGCCATGCCGCGGGGAACGGTGAGCCGCGAGCGGAGCTTGCCGTTCACCTGTACGGCGATCTCCACGTCGCCCGCGGACGCCAGGCGCTCGTCGTAGGCCGGCCACCGCGCTTGAAACACGGACGTATCGTGACCCAGGACCTCCCATAGCTCCTCGGCGACATGGGGTGCATAGGGCGCGAGCATGACCACGAGAGGCTCGAGCAGCTCCCTGTTTCCCGCTCCCCGCTCCCGGAGCGCATTCACGTACTCCATCATCGCCGCGATCGCCGTGTTGTATTGCAGGCCTTCCGTATCGGCCGTCACCTTGCGGATGGTCCGATGGAGTTTGTGCTCCACCGAAGGCGTGTTCCCGGGGCTTCCGGCCGGGGACAGCGCTGCCTCGTGCACCAGCGTCCATACCTTGTCCAGGAAGCGACGGATTCCCACGATCCCCTCATCCCTGAAGTCCCCGCCTTCTTGGAAGGGGCCGAGGAACATGAGGTACATCCGGAACGTGTCCGCGCCCCACTGTTTGATGTAAGCGTCCGGGATCACCACGTTGCCCCGCGACTTCGACATCTTGGCGCCGTCCTTCACGATCAGGCCGTGCGCCCGGAATTTCGGGAACGGGGTGTCGAAGTGCACATGGCCGAGTTCGTGGAGCACCATCGTGATAAAACGCGAATAAAGCAGGTGCAACACGGCGTGCTCGTTCCCGCCGATGTAGCTCGTGACCGGCAGCCATTTCTTGGTCCGTGCCTGGTCGAAGGGCCGGTCATGGAACTCGGTGGAGGGATAGCGGAGGTGGTACCACGACGAATCGAGGAACGTGTCGGAGACGTCCGTTTCGCGCCGGCCCTGCCCGCCGCACTGCGGGCACTTCACGAAGTACCACTCCTCGTGGCGCGCGAGCGGACTGACCCCTGTGTCGTCGGGACGGAAATCCTCGATGGGCGGCAGCTCGACCGGCAGATCCTTCTCGGGAACGGCCACAGCCCCGCACTTTTCGCAGTAGATGATCGGGATAGGCGGACCCCAGTAGCGCTGCCGCGAGATGCACCAGTCGTGGAGGCGGTACTGCACCCGCGGCGTCGCGAGCCCGCGCTCCTCCAGCCAGGCCACGATCCGCCCGGCCGCCTCTCTGCCCGGCAGCCCGTCGAACGCTCCGGAATTCATCAGCACGCCGTCGTCCGATACGATGGGGAGCGACTCGCCCTCGAGCTGGATGACTTGCCGGATCGGGAGCTTGAACTGCGTCGCGAACTCGAAATCGCGCTTGTCGTGGGCCGGCACGGCCATGATCGCGCCCGTCCCATAGTCCATCAGGACGTAGTCGGCCGTCCAGATCGGAATCGCCTCTCCCGTCGCCGGGTTGCGGGCGTAAGAGCCGAGGAAGACGCCGCTCTTGGTCTTGTCTCCCACGCGGCGCGACACGACGTCCTTCGACTGGACTTCGCGCTGATACGCCTTGACCGCCGGCCGCTGCTCGACCGCGGTCAGCTCCTCCACGAGCGGGTGCTCCGGCGCGAGCACCAGGTACGTAGCGCCGAAGACCGTGTCGGGACGCGTCGTAAATACCGTGATCTTGCGCCCGCCGGGCGTCTCGAAGAGGAGCTCCGCCCCTTCGCTCCGCCCGATCCAGTTGCGCTGCAGGAGAACCGTCGACGAGGACCAGTCGAGGAGGTCGAGGTTCTGGAGGAGACGCTCTGCGAAGTACGTAATCCTAAAGAACCACTGGTCGAGGAAGCGCTGCTCGACGGGCGTGCCGCAGCGCTCGCACCGCCCGTCGATCACCTGCTCGTTGGCGAGGACGGTCTTGTCCTTGGGGCACCAGTTCACCGCCGCGCGCTTCTTGTACGCAAGCCCCGCCTTGAAGAGCTGGAGGAAGAGCCATTGCGTCCATTTGTAATAGGCGGGATCGGTGGTCGAGAGCTCGTGGCGCCAGTCGAACATCCCGCCGAAGCGGCGCAGCTGGCGGCGGAACGTCTCGATGTTCTGCGGGATGAGCTTGGCGGGATGGGTACCGATGCTGAGCGCGTAATTCTCGGAGTGAATCCCGAAGGCGTCGAACCCCATCGGCTCGAACACGTCGAAGCCCTGAAGCCGCTTGAAGCGCCCGTAGATGTCCGCGCCCGTGAACGCGAACATGTTGCCGACGTGGAGCCCTTCGGCAGACGGGTAGGGAAACATCATCAGGTTGTAGAACGGTCGCGCCGCGCGATCCAGGTCGGGCTCGTTGGTATGGCGCTCGGCCCAGCGCGCCTGCCACTTCGCTTCGAGCGCCGCCGGATCGTAGCTCGGGGTGTCTCGCATAATTGCCGAAAGTTAAACCCCTCGGTACCTTAGCGCCCGACTACCCGAATGGCCATCAAGTCCCAGCAACTGCGACAGAGTTTTCTCATCTCCGGAGCCGGCGCGGCCGTGCTCCTGGTGGTGTTCGTCGCCTGGCTCACGAGCAACCGCGTCGGGCACATCCTCGAGCAGCAGGCCGACGTGCGCGGCCGCGACGTCGCTACGCGCGTGGCGGCGATCGTCACCCAGTACCTCAAAGAGCGCCGCCGTGAGGTCGTCTCCCTCGCCAGCATGCCGCAGCTCGTCGCCGCAGTGCGTCAGGCGGGCCAGGACGTGGTCGCCCGGGGCCTGGATCGGATGGCGATCCCCGAGCTCGAGCGGACGTTCAATGCGTCCCGCCAGCTCGGCGGTGATTCCGAGCTGCGCGACTACCTGCGCGCCTACACCACTATCTCCGACTTCGCGGAGATAATCGTGACGGAGAGCCACGGACTCAACGTGCTGGTCTCGGGCCGGCCCTCGGACTTCGTGCAGCGCGACGAGACCTGGTGGCAGCGAACGGTCGAGGACGGACTGTTCGAGGGCGAAGCCAAATTCGACTCGTCGAGCGGCGCGCCCTCGCTGGAGTTCGACGTCGCCATCCGTGCCCCCCGCGTCGAACGGCCGCTCGGCGTTCTCAAGGCCGTCTTCGCCCTGGACCGGCTCACCGCCCTGCTGGGCCAGCAGGAGCTCGCGGGGAGCGCATACCTCGAGGTCATCGACGTCCATGGCGACGTCTTGGTCTCGCGCGACGCTACGCTGCTCCTCCAGCCCCTGCCTGACAAGGACCGAATCCCGTTGGGTCCCGAAGCGGCGGCGGCACACATCCAAACCAGCCGAGGGGACGACGAGCTGGTCGTTTCGGTCCCGACCAACCAGGGTGAGTGGTGGGTGCTCTATCGCGAGCCGGCAGCGACGGCGTTTGCGGCCGCGCGCAGCACGCAGCGGAGCGTGTGGATCGGCGCCTTCCTGGTCGCGGCAGTGGTCGTGGGCGCGCTGTTCTGGCTGTCACAGCGGCTCAGCCGGCTCGTCACCGAGCCCGTCCGGGCGGCCGGGGCGATCGCGAGCCGCGTGGCGGGCGGCGATCTGTCCGTAACGGTCTCCACTCACCGCGCGGAGGCCACGGAGGTTGCTGAGCTGCTCTCGTCGGTCCACTCCATGGTCGTGGCCCTGCGCCGGCTGGTCGGCGCGATCCGCGCCGCGGCCGACGAGGCGGCGGCGATGGCGGCCGAGATCTCGGCCTCCACGGAGGAAATGAGCGCCTCCACGGCGGAAATGGCGTCCACATCGCAGGACCTCTCGACGCGCGCGGGCAAGCAAGCGCAGTTGGTGCGGGCCGCGGCGGACGACGCCGCCCGCATCCTCCAGATCGCGGCCAAGCTCGCGCAGGGCGCGGAGGAAGCCGCGCGCCGCAACGCGGATCTCTCGGCGCTGGCAAGGCGCCACAAAGACGTGCTGGACCAGAGTACGGTGCAGCTCGCCAAGCTCGCCGACGAGGTCGCCAAGGGCGCCGTGGAGGCCGAAGCGTTGGCGCAGGCATCGGGCAAGATCCAGACATTCGTGGCCCAGACCAAGGCGGTCGCCACGCAGACCAACATGCTGGCGCTGAACGCCGCCATCGAAGCCGCGCGCGCGGGCCCCCAAGGGCGGGGCTTCGCCGTCGTCGCCGACGAGGTGCGCAAGCTGGCCTCTGTGGCCGCGGCCGCCGCGGGCGAGACCGCCGACACCGTGCGCGGGGTGTTGAAGCGTGTCCAGGAAACGCGCGACCGGTTGGTGCGGCTCGCCAAAGGCGGCGCCGCCGTACAGGAAGCCGCGCACATGGCCGCACAGGGGTTGGCGACGGTGGCCGGTGAAGCGGACGCGAACGACACGTGGAGCCGGGAGATCGCCCAGTCGGCGGGGGAGCTGCGCGCCCTGGTCGAGGAGATCGCGACCCGGCTGGGAACGGTGGCCGAGCAAACGGACACCCTGCTCGCGTCCGCCGAGGAGCTGGCCGCGTCAGGAGAAGAGCAGAGTGCCTCGACGCAGGAGATCGCGTCGTCGGCGAATCAGCTCGCGGAGGCCGCCGATCGGCTGACCGGCGCGGTGAAGTCGTTCAGACTGTTGGCTGACGAAGAGAAGCAGGCGGCGGACTAGTCTCCGAAGTAGGCCAGCCGGACGTCCACCACGTCCGGGAGCGTCTGCAGCTTGTCGAGCACGCCGTTGGTGAGCGCCTGGTCCACGTTGATCGCGGCAAGTGCGTTGTTTCCCCCCGGCTCTCCCGCGGTCGAGCGGCGCGCCTGGTGGTAGCTTGCGATGTTGATCCCCGCGCTTCCCAACACCGTTCCCACCCGCCCGATCACGCCGGGGACGTCGCGGTTCTTGATCACGAGCATCCACCCGGCCGGGGCCACATCCACGTGGTAGTCGTCAATGCGAATGACGCGGCCGTGGCTGTCGCCCACCAGCGCCCCGGCCACGCGGACGCGACCCCGCGGCGTATCCACCTTCACACCGATCGAAGTCTCGAACCCCGCCTCCGGCGCGCCGGTGCGGCGCGCGAGCTGGATCCCCTTCTCTTCAGCCAAGACCTGCGCGTTCACGAGGCTGACGGGGCCCGCGTTCATCGCGGCGAGCAACCCCTCGAGCGCCGACATGAGGACGGGCAGCGGTGCCGCTTCATCCTTCCCGCCGTACGCCACTTCGACGGCCGTCACCGACCCGTCGGCCAGCGCGAGCGCCAACCGGCCGAGCCGCCGGGCCAAATCGAGCAGCGGCGCCAGCCGCCGCAACACGTCGCCCCCCATGCCGGGGACATTGATCGCAAACGAGAGGTCTCCGGCCACGAGCGCCTCGCGCACGGCGCCGCAGATCTCCATCGCGACGCGCTCCTGTGCCTCAGCGGTGGACGCGGCGAGGTGCGGCGTCAGGATCACGCGATCGAGCCCGCGCAGCAGCGAATCGGCCGGCAGCGGCTCGACGGCGAACACGTCGATCGCCGCCCCGCCGATGCGCCTGTCACGAACCGCATCCGCGAGCGCGGCTTCGTCTACCAGCTCGCCCCGCGCCGTGTTGATGAGCACGGCGGTCGGCTTCATGAGCCGCAGCCGCTCGGCGTCGATCAGATGGTGCGTCTGGTCGGTGAGCGCGACGTGCAGCGTCACGACGTCGGCCGTCCGCAGCAGCGCCTCCAGGGACAGGAGCCGCACGTGCAGCTCGGCGGCGCGCTCCGGCAAGAGGTACGGATCGTGCCCCACGACCTGCATCCCAAAAGCGCGCGCCAGCTGGGCGACGTGCCCGCCGATCCGTCCCAGGCCCACGATGCCCATCGTTTTCCCGCGCAGCTCCACGCCCTCGAACTTCTTGCGGTCCCAGTCGCCGCGGCGCATCGCGGCCGCGGCGTCCGGAATCCGCCTTGCCAGCGCGAGCAGCAGGCCCATAGCGTGCTCGCCCGCGCTGACGGTGTTCGCGCCCGGGGCGTTGATCACCGCGATGCCGCGGCGGGTGGCGGCATGCACGTCGATCGTGTCCACGCCCGTACCCGCCCGCGCAACGACGCGCAGGTGCGGGGCGCGCGCCAGGAGACTCGCGGTGACACGGGTTTCGCTGCGCACGATGAGGGCGTGTGCGCCGGCGATGGCCCGGTCGAGCTCCGCCGGCTTCCCCGCTACGTCCACGACTTCGATCTCCGGGGTTCTCGACAGGAGATCGAGACCGCTTCCGGCCACGCGGTCGGCGACTACCACTCGCCACGTCACTGCAGCGCCTCCGCGATCAGGGGAAGCAGCTCGTCGAGCGCGGCGACGGTATGGTCGCCCATGTGCCCGATGCGGATGGTCGAGTCCTTGAGCGCACCGTAGCCCGCGCCGATCGTCCAGCCCTGCTGCTTCACGGCGCCGACGACGTCCTTGGCTCGCTTGCCTTCGGGAAGCCTCAGGCAGGACACCGTCCAGCTGCGGCGGCCCTCGCGCGGGAGGAATGCCACGCCGGTCTCGGCGCTCCACGACTCGACGCGGCGGCGCATCGCGTCATGGCGCCGCCAGCGGGCTTCAAGGCCGCCTTCCCGGTCGATCCGCGCCAACTGCACCTCGAGGGCGTACAGCAGCGAGATCGCGGGTGTGTTCGTCGGCTGGAACTTTGCGGTCGCCGCGAGGAAGCTGATCAGGTCGAAGTAGGCTCCCCGCTCTTCGAGCGTCTTGGCGCGCGCCAGCATGCGGTCCGACGCGACGCCGAGCGCGAGGCCCGGGGGCAACGCGAGCGCCTTCTGCGAGCCCGTGAACACGAAGTCGAGGTCCCACGTGTCGGTCTCGACCGGAGATCCCGCCATGGACGTGACCGCGTCCACGAGCAGCAGCACGTCGTCGAACTCGCGGGTCACGGCGGCGTAGCCCGCCACGTCCTGGAGCACGCCCGTGGACGTCTCCGAATGCACGCACGTGACGGCATCCACCGGCGTGCGCCGCAAGGCGTCGCGCAGCATGTCGGGCTCGATCGCGCAGCCCAGGGGCACGTCGAGCCGGATGCACTCCTTGCCGGTGGCTCCCACGATGCCGGCGAAGCGCTCGCTGAACGCTCCGTTCACGAGCGACAGGGCCCGGCGGCGCACGCCGTTGCGGACCGCCAACTCCATGAAGCCGGTCGCCGAGGCGGTGCCGATCAGGACCGGACGCGCGGTGCGGCAGATCGCGCCCAACTTGGGAGCCATTCCCTGGAGCAGCTTCTCCATGGCCGACGAACGGTGCCCGATCATCGGCCGCAGCATCGCCGCCAGGACCTCGGGATGAACGTCGGTGGGTCCGGGGAGAAAGAACTTTCCGAATGCCGGAGGGGCGAAGGTGGCCGCCGTCATGCGGTGGCCCGCGCGAGCTCCTCGACCAACCCCCCGACGACCACCTCGCTGGTCTTCACGAGGCGCACGCCTTCCTCACCCCACTCCTTGAGCAGGTGCTCCGCCACGTCGCGATCGATCGGCTTCATCGCATCCACGACGGCGAAAATCCGCACCCGCGGGCGATGCTGGAGCAGGCCCTCGATGGCGTACTTGTCGCAGACGTCGAGCGCGACCCCGTACAGCACGATGTCGTGCGGATCGAGGGCGTCGAGCACGGGAAGGACATTGGGGTTCGAGAAGACGTCGAAGCGGTGCTTATGGAACAGGATATCGCCGCGGTGCGCGCGAACCTTCGCCGCGAGCGCGGCGGCGTCCTGGGGTTCCGGCTCGATCACGAGAGGGTCGCGCAGCGCGGTCTCGGGAATCTTCTTCTGCCCCGGAGTGCCGCGGAGACAGTGGGGCGGAAATGTCTCCTTCCAGTCCGGCGTCGCGGAAATCTCGGGATGCTCCCGGACATGGTCGTCCGCGCTCGCCACGATGCGGATGCCGTGCCCGTGGGCGTAGTCCGTCAGCTTCTTGAGATTGGGAATGAGCTGCTCGGCGTCGGGCACGTACAGCTTGCCGTCCGCCTTCATGAAGTCATACTGGGTATCGACGTCCCAGAAGATGACGCGGGATGTGGGGGGGGGAGGGGGGGGAGGCATACCGCAAAATCTAGAAGGCTACAGCGTCAGCGCTACCGCCACCTCGTCGCAGGCGTCTTGCCGGGGACAGCGCGCACAATCGGCCCACACTTTGAGGGGAAACTCCTCCTTCTCGACCACGTGAAAGCCGAGACGGAGAAAGAACAGCGGCTTGCGGGTCAGGCCAAAGACCTGGGCGAGGCCGAGCCCGCGCGCCTCGGTGAGCAGTGCCTCGACGAGCGCCCTGCCGACCCCCAGTCCCTGCTGGTCGTCGCGCACGGCGAGCCCGCCGACCTCGGCGAGGTCGGTGCTGTAAATCTTGAGGCCCGCGGTGCCCACGATCGCCCCATCGGGCGCCTCCGCGATCACGTACTCCTTGACGTGGCGACACAGGTCGTAGTTCGAGCGCGGCAGCAAGTCCCCCGTGGCGACGAACGGCGCCATCAGGGTCTCCATGCCGGCCACGTCCGCGAGGGTCGCCGGACGCAGCGCCGCCCTCGGCTCGAGCGCTCGCAGCGGATGGACTCGTAAACTGGTCACGCAAGCACCGCTTCGAGGATGGCCGCACCGCGCTCGAGCTCCGCGCGCGTCACGGTGAGCGGCGGAACCAGGCGAATGACGGTGGGACCCGCCGTCAGAATGAGCAGATGGCGTTCCCGGGCCGCCGCAACGAATGGCGCAGCCACCTCGCCGTCCGCCAGCTCGAGCCCCCACATCATCCCGCGGCCCCGCACCTGGCGGACGCGAGAACCGGGCCGCGCAAGCGCCGCCAGCCGCTCACCGAACCACGCCCCCTTCGCGCGTACATCGGCAAGGAAATCGGGCTCGGCAATTGTCCGAACGACGTCGAGCGCCACCGTGGCGACGAGCGGGCCGCCGCCGAACGTGGTGGCGTGATCGCCCGGCGCGAGCGCCTCGGCTATCCGATCGCTCACGAGGACCGCGCCCATCGGCAGCCCGCCGGCGAGCGGCTTGGCGAGGGTGATCATGTCCGGGACGACACCGATTTGCTCGAAGGCGAAGAGCGTACCGGTGCGGCCCAGGCCGCACTGCACCTCATCGAAGATCAGGGCCGCGCCCCGCGCGTCGCACAGCTCGCGCAGCAACGCCAGGAAATCGGCAGGAACAGCGCGCACGCCGCCCTCTCCCTGCAGCGGCTCGACAATCACTGCCGCCGTGCGCTCGGCCGTGATCGCCTTGGCGGCCGCGTCGCGGTCGCCCAGAGGAATGATCTGGACGCCGGCGAGCAGCGGCTCGAACGGCCGGCGGTAGTCGGGGCGGTCCGTCGCGGCGAGCGAAGCGAACAGCCGCCCGTGGAAGGAGCCGCTGAATGCGACGATGTCGGACTTGTGCGACCACTTGCGGGCGAACTTGAACGCGCCCTCGTTCGCCTCGGCGCCGGAATTGCAAAAGAAGGCCTGACCTCCACCCGGGAATGCATGAGCAACCAGCTCGGCGGCGAGGCGCTCACCGGGTTCGGTCCGGTACAGGTTCGAGACGTGCACGAGTCCCGTATCCAGGGCGCGCGCGATCGCGTCGCGAATGACGGGATGGTTGTAACCGAGGGCGTTGACCGCGATCCCGGCCACGAAGTCGAGGTAGCGGGTGCCGTCTTCGGCAATGAGCTCCGAGCCCTCCCCCGCGACGAACAGGGGGCCGACCCGGGCATACACGCCCAGCAGCGCCGGGGATTCAGTGACGGGAGCGGTCGTCATGCAGGCTGGACGGCCGGTGGTGCGGCCAGGAGGCGGGTGCCGGCGGTAGCGCTCTCAAACATGTCGAGATCGCCAATCCGTACGGCCCGGACACCCGCCCCCAACGCATGCGCCGCGGCACGCAGCTTTGCCGCCATGCCACCCGACGCGACGCCCAGCTCGATCATCGGTTCGATCTCGGCGGCCGCGAGCGTCGGCTGTGGGACGCCCTCGACCGACACGCCGGGGACGTCGGAGACAAAGAGCAGCTCTTGCGCGCCGAGCGCGCCCGCGATGGCGGCCGCGGCCTGATCGGCGTTGACATTGAGCGGCCGGACGGGGGCCGTCAGCGACGGCGCCACCGGGGCCACCACGGGGGTCAAGCCGGCAAGCAGCAAGCTCTGGAGGAGCGACGCCCGCACGCTGACGATCTCGCCCACCTCGCCGAGCTCGCCGGGGAGCGGCTGCGCCGTGAGGAGACCTCCATCCACGCCGGACAGCCCGATAGCGTCGAGCCCCGCGGCGCGGAGCGCACTCACCAGCACCCGGTTCATGGGCCCGCCCAGCACCATCTCGACGATCTCGGCGATCTCCGGAGTAGTGACGCGCAGTCCGTCGCGCTGCTCCACCGGGAGGCCCAAGCGCCGCGACCAGACGCTGACCGCCTGCCCGCCGCCGTGGACGACCACGACCGGCCCCGCGGCTGTGAGCGCGCGGGCGCACTTCGCCACCCAGGCGGGACGGTCGAGCTCGTTACCGCCGATCTTGACCACGCGGACCGCTAGCATGTGAGCCCCGCGGTTTCGGGGAATCCCAGCATCACGTTCATGTTCTGAATCGCCTGCCCCGCGGCGCCTTTGACGAGGTTGTCGATCGCGGCGATCACGGTCAGTCTCGGCCGGCGCACGTCGGCGACCTGCGCCACGCCAAGCGCCACGCGGTTGCGATACACGACATCCTTCAGGGAAGGCAGCGCTCCGTGCAGCACCTGCACGCACGGCTCGCCATCGTACGCGGCCGTGTACAGACCCTCGGCGGTTGCCTGGTCAACGACTCGCGTCAGCGGCACGTGAATCGTCTCGAGGATACCCCGCTTCACCGGGAGCAGGTGCGGCGTGAAGACGAGGTCGCCCGTGAATCCGCCCTCGCGGGCAAGCGACTGCTTCAGCTCGGCCAAATGACGATGGGTGTTCCCGACGGCATAGGCACGGAAATCCTCGGACACTTCCCCGAACAGGAGCTCGCGCTTGGGATTGCGGCCTGCGCCGGTGACGCCGGACGCCGCGTCAATGATGATCTCGCGCGACGGATCGATCAGCCCGAGCTGTGCGAGCGGGATCAGGGCGAGGAGGGCGGCGGTCGGATAGCAGCCCGGGTTCGCCACCAGATCGGCATCCGCGAGCTGCGGCCGCGTGAATTCCGTGAGCCCGTACACCGCGTCGGGCGAGAGCCGGAAGTCGGCTGAGAGATCCACGGCGCGCTTGCCGCCGGCCCGCGCCTCGTGGACGTAGCGGGCGGAGACGCCGTGCGGCAGGGCGGACAGCACGATCTCCGCTTCCGCGAACGGCGCATCGTCGGCCTTGATCAGCTGGAGGCCGTCCACCCACTCGCCCGCGGCCGACTCGGCCGTGGCAAAGGCGACGGTGGCGTCCGGATGCCCGCGCAGCAGCCGCAACAGCTCCTGCCCGACGTATCCGGAGGCCCCCAGGACGCCGACCGGGACCGATGCATGATTATTCATTTGGGCGGCAAATTATGCAGACTTCCAGGGGGACGCAAGGGCGCGGAATGCCGCGTTACACCACCCGCTCCAACCGACGGTTAGGACGGTACGACCGGCCGACCTTGGCGCACGGCTTGCCTTCCAGCATGACGACGTCCGCGGTGAAATCAAAGCGCCCCTGGAACAGGCTCGACCCTACCCCGTACACATCGACCGGCACGCGCTCCTCCTCGAAGTGGCGAATCTTCTCCACGTTGAAGCCGCCCGAGACCACGATCTTCACGTGCCTGAACCCTTCCGCATCCAGCGCCTGCCGCACGTTCCAGACGAGCTGCGGATTCACGCCGGTCGGCTTGACCGTGCCCATCTGGGGAATCACCGATTTGTCCACGAGCGTCTCTGATGTATCGAGCCGCACGCCGTACAGGCGGTCCCCCAGGGCGCGGGCGACTCCCAGCGACGTGCCCACGCAGTCGTTGTCGAAGTCCACCAAGGTGATGAGGCGGATGCTGGGGTCCGAGTGCTCGGCGAACTTGCGGGAGGCGAGCACGGTATCGCCGCCGTAAGCCGCGATCAGGGCATGGGGCACGGTGCCGATCCCTTCCGAGCCCCACCACGATGCCTGCGCGTCGGTGGAGACGCCGATCGCCCCGGCGATGTGGGCCGCGTAGCCGTCGCCCGTCTGGACGAGCCAGTGGTCGTGGCGCGCCGGGAAGAACATCACCTCTTTCGGCCTCGCCGCCTCGACCACGAGGCGCGTATTCGTGCCGACCCGGGTGCGTCGCGCGAGCACGCCGAGGTAGAGGGTCTCGAGCACCGCGAAGGCGTCGTACGGTCCCTCGATGAGAAGCACCGTCTCCCATGGCTGGATCTCGTCGCCGTCGTACAGCGCGTGCACGACGAGCTCGTCCCAGCGCTCGGCGCAGAGTTTCAGAATGGCGATTGCCTCGTCGATGCCGCCCAGGTACGCGTGCACCTTCCCGAACACCTGCATCGTCACCCGGGGCCGGTGGCGATCCTTGCGCAGAAGATCGCGGGCACGGACAAAATATTTGTCGGAGTAATAGCCCTCCCGCATCTTCTCCACCGGCAGGTGGAAGATGGCCGGGTCGAGCCGCTGCTTGCGTGCCATCGTGCTAACGCGGTCCGGGCCAGGCAAACGTGGCGGACAGGGTGTCGCCAGTGGGGAGCGCGAGCTGGCCGGCCACGTTGTTGAGCCGTCCGCAGACCGCGCCGATCGGCTCGGCCGCGTCGGGACGCCCGACGCGCAGGCAGACCACGTCGGCATCGAGCGCGAGGGCGCGCTCCCGCTGTGAACGCGCCGGGGCCGGACGGGTGAGGCTCACCTCGAGTGTGGTCACTCGCCTGCCGAGCACCACCTGCACGAGCCGCGGCGGCTCGTCGATCACCAGATCCATCGGACGGGGGCCGCTCACGGTATCGGCGCGGAGGAGATTCAACGTGACGCGCGCCCGCCGCGGGCGCACGACCGCTTCCAGGCGGAATTCGCGCGTCGAGTCCACCATCTCGAGCGCTTCCGCCGGCCGGCCCGAGCCCCCCGCGAACTGCCGCTCCAACACCAGCTCGACCCAAGCGGCGCGCGAGGCTGCGGACCCGAAGGGATGGACCCGTACCGTGTCGTTCCACGCCAGCCGTACCACGCGCCGGTAGGTATCCTGCTCCCAGAGGGGCAGGCCGCGCCGCGAACGACCCACGCGCCGTGTGGTAAAGAACTCGGCGCCGAGGTTCACCGTGTCACCCAGGGGCGCTACCTGGAACAAGGCCTCGATCTCGGTCGTGTCGGTGCGGAGGGTGAGCCGCATCTCGGTGTCGAGCGACCCGCTCACCGCGCCGCTCGCGAGCACGCGCGGAGCCATGGCGCCGGGCTCGATGATGCGAACCCGGTATGTCAGCCGCGTGCCCGGTCCTTGCAGCAGCGAGGCGGGGAGGGGAGAGGGCAATGCGACGATCAGCGCCGCCAGCGCAACGAGCGCGCTACTGGACGACGATACTCGCACGCGTGTCCTCGAGTGATCCCCCCGGGCCGCCCCAGCGGCTGTGAGCCAGCCATCCCGCGAGGAGGCCGGACCCCAGCGCCATCGCGACCCAGAGGGCGAGCGTACCGGCGCGGATCGTCGGCCGCGGCACGACGAACGCGTGCGGGTTTCCCGCCGAGCGCGCCAGGGCGACGCGCACCTCGAGCTGGCTCGCGCGGGCGCCGGCGCAGTGCGCGCACGTCGTGAGGTGCTTCGCGAGCGCCGCGCGCTCGATCAGCGACAGCTCGCCGTCGAGCTCCGCGTCGATCTGCACGAGCCAGGCCTCATGCGCGACTCCCCCCCCGCCCCCCCCGCCCCCCCCGCCTCCCCCGCCTCCCGCTCCGGTGAGGTCGGTCATCAGTGCTCCTCTCGCACGCGATAGCGGAGCGCGCGCCGCTGCATCCACCGCACCGCAAACGCGTCCACCAGCGAGCGCAGTACGCGATTCCACATCCCGTACTTCGTCACGCCGTGCCGCCGGGGCCGGTGGCCGACCGGAACCTCCGTCACGGTGCCTCCCTGCATCTTGATCAGTGTGGGAAGGAAGCGGTGCATGCCGGCGAACAGGGGCAACGCCCGCACCGCGTCGGTGCGAAACGCCTTGAGCGAGCAGCCGGTATCGCGGATCACTTCGCCGTTGAGCCGGTTGCGCACGCCGTTGGCGATGCGGCTCTGCAGCCGCTTCCACGGCGTGTCGCGCCGGGTGGCCCGATACCCCGCCACCGCGGTCGCGCCCGTGCGCTCCAGCGTCTCGACGAGTTTGGGGATATCAGCGGGGTCGTTCTGCAGGTCCGCATCGAGGGTAATCACGACCGGAGCCCGGGCCGCGCCGAATCCCGCCGCGAATGCGGCGGTCTGCCCCGCATTGCGCTCGAAGGCGATGATGTGGAGCTGTGGATGGTCGCGCTGGAGCGCATTGAGCGTCTCGAGCGAGCCATCGGTCGAGCCGTCGTCCACGACGATCACCTCGTACAGGCGGTCCGCCAGGGCGTCCCTGATTTCAATGAGCAGCGGCGCAAGGTTCTCCCGTTCGTTGTACGCGGGGATAACGAGCGTCAGCTCGGGCCGAAGCGGCGCGCGGGTCACGGATTGGACAACGTAGAAGGACGCGGGGCGCCGAGCAAGTTGACAGGGACGAGGCCAGTGGGTAAAACCCTAGCACTTCCTCAACTTCGGGGGCGCTCCGTGTCCGATTCTCAGTCGCGTCGGGAGTTCTTGCGTACCGCTGCCGGCGGCCTGGCGGCGGGCGCAGTCGTGGGTATTCCGCACGCGATGCGACCGGTGCGGCCGTTGCCCCCCGCGTCCCGCTGGGCGGCCAAACCCATCGCGGTCGCGAGCGCCAACGGGCTGCGGGCGGTGCAAAAGGCGTTCGATCTGTTGATGCAGGGCGCTGACACGCTCGATGCGGTGGTGGAAGGCGTGAAGATCCAGGAGCTTGACCCGAACGACAACTCGGTCGGGTATGGCGGGCTGCCCAACGCCGACGGTGTCGTGCAGCTCGACGCCTCGTGTATGCACGGGCCGACGAAACGGGCCGGCGCCGTCGGGTGCCTCGAGAACATCAAGACCCCGTCGGAAGTAGCGAAGCTCGTCCTCAAATACACGAACCACATTTTGCTGGTTGGAGAAGGGGCCAAGCGGTTCGCACTATCGTACGGCTTCAAGGAGGAAGATCTGCTCACGCCAGAGTCCCGGCAGGCGTGGCTCAAGTGGCGGGCGAACTTGAACCCCAACGACGACTATCTGAACGTTCCCGAAACCGAGTCGATGGTCGTGCGACCCACCGGTACGATCAACTGCAACGCGGTCACGCCGCAGGGCGACATCTCCTCGGTGACGACGACCAGCGGCCTGGCCTGGAAGATCCCGGGCCGGGTGGGCGATTCGCCCATCATCGGCGCGGGCCAGTACTGCGACAATGAGGTGGGCGCCGCCGGCTCCACGGGGCGCGGCGAGTCGAACATCAAGGTGTGCGGCGGGTTCCTGACGGTCGAGCACATGCGCCGCGGCCTGAAGCCGACGGACGCGGCCCTCGAGACGCTGAAGCGCGTCGTCGCGGCGACCGAACCGCGGCTGCTCGACGCCCGCGGCCGGCCCAGGTTCAGCCTCAACTTCTACGCCGTGAACAAGCGCGGCGAGTTCGGGGCCGCCTCCATCTATCCCGGCCGTTACGCGGCGCACGACGGTACCGACGCCAAGATTCGCGACACGGCGTATCTGTTCGAGCGCGCCTGAGTTGATGCGGCGAGCGGCTCTAGCCCTCATTCTGGGCGCTGTGGTTGCCTCGGCGCTCGCCGCGCAAGAGGAGCCCGCCGCCGAACCGCGACGCCTGTGGGTGGATCACCTTTACCCGTTCCTGTTCTACAGCTCCGTGGATGGGTTCTGGTTCGCCGGCCATTACGACTGGTCCAGCCCCATGGGATTCGCCGAGCGCCCCGAGGCGAACTTCGCGCGCATCGCCTTGGATGCCGGCGCGAGCACCGAGGGCAGCCGCTCGCTCGTACTCGACGCGCAGGCCCCCGCCTACTGGGATGGCTGGCGGTTCGCCCTTACGCTCAGCGCTGTCCGCGCGAACCGGCTCGGCTACTACGGCCAGGGGAACGACACCCGCTACGAGAAGGACAGCATCAGCGCCGGTCGTCCCTACTTCTATCGGGTGAGCCGCACGACGCGCGCCGCTCGACTCACGGTGCAGCGCGGAGTCGTAGGCCCGCTGCGCGTGCTCGTCGGCGGGACAGTCGAGCGCACCGATTTCCGCGAGCTCCCCGGGGAGAGCTGGTTCCAGCGCGACCGTCTGGCCGGCGTCGTGCGTCCCGGTGAAGTGCCGTTCAACGACCGCATCGTGCGCGCCGGGATCGTGCTGGACTGGCGCGACCAGGAAGTGGATCCGCACCGCGGCGTGTTCGTCGAGGGGTTGATCGGCAGCGGCCGCGGGTACACACGCACCACGGCCGCGGTGCGCGCCTACGCGCATCCGCTGGAACGATTGGTGCTCGCCGCGCGTGTAGCCGGCGAAGGAATGATGGGCACACCACCCGTGGCGGCGCAGCTGACGATGGAATCGAGCGACGGCCCCTTCGTCGCCGTGGGCGGCTACCGCTCGCTGCGTGGCTACCACGACGCCCGGTTTGTCGGACCGGGCAAGGTCCTGGCCGGTATCGAGGCGCGTTACGGCTTGGTGTGGGCGCCCCGGCTGCTCGAGATCAAGCTGGTGGCGTTCTACGACGCGGGACGGGTGTTCGGGCCTGGCGAAGCGGTGCGCCTCACGCGCGACGGACTGCATTCCGCGTTCGGGGCCGGCGTGGCGTTCGCCCTGATGCGGAATACGCTGGTCACATTCAGCGGCGGAAAGGGCGCAGAAGGCGCGCAGCTCTCATTCGCGACGACGTGGAGCTATTGACCTCGACGGATAGGGGTCCCCTCCGCGACAAAAAGACGCAGTCGCTGCGGGGACCCCATCCATCTCGGTTACGAAACGTCGCGAATTTCGACGCCGCGACGCTTCAGCTCGTCCACGTATGCCCGAAATGGCACCGCTTCGTCCGGCGTATGCACGCCCATCGCCGTGATCCTGCCGTCGGCCTGCATCACGCCTGTGATCGCCAGCGAATAGCCGGTCGTACGCATCATCGCGCTGATTCCGGTGGCTTCGTCGTAGTAATCGAGCAGCTGCCACGCGACCCGCCGCCCGCCGCGTCCCGTCACCTCCACGCGCAGCGCCACGAGATCGCGCCCGTTGGGCTTCGTGAGTTGCGGTGACACGGCGGCGATGAACGCGTCGCGCGGTACGATTCTCGTCCCCTTCACCGTGACCGCGTCCAGCGCGAGCAACCCGAGCTCGCGAATGGGCCGCATGATGGCCGCGTGTCCGGGATACCGCAGCGTCTTGTACTCCATCGTCTCGACCCTGCCGCTGTACGCCCACGGCATCGTCGAGATGCCGCCGCCGGTGTGGAAGGCCTCCAGCACCCCCACCGGGCTCGGAAACGCGACGCTTTCGACCTCGGAGAGCGCGTCCACCCGTTCCGGCCGGCCGCCGCGCAGCACCCACGACGGGGTCGTGTAGTAGTCGAGCGCGCCTTCCAGCGAATAGACGATTTGATAGTTGAGTGGCGGCTCGGGCTTCTGGGGGAGTCCGCCGACGAAAATCTTGACCGTTGCCGCGTCGCCGACGCGGCGAATCCCCTCTGCCGCGATGATGTTGACCATGCCCGGCGCGAGCCCGCAATCGGGGATGACCGAGACGCCCTTCTTTTGCGCGGCGGCGTGCAGGGTCTTCTGCTTCTGCACGATCTCGGTATTGCCACCCAGATCGGCGTAGTGCAGGCCAGCCCCGATCGCTGCCCTGGCCACGGAGTAATTGAAGTAGTACGGCAGCGCGTTCATGACGGCGTCGTGACTGCGCAGCAACCGGCGCAGCCGCTCCGCCTGCTTGACGTCGAGCCGGGCGGTGACGAGCCGCTTGTCTTTCTTTTTCTTCAGGAAGGCGGGCAACCGCCCGGGATTCAAGTCGGCGAGCGTGACGCGTTGTACCTCGGGCCGCTGCAGCAAATCGTACGCGCAGGCGGATCCTTGCAGCCCCGCGCCCAGCACCAGCATGCGCATTGCGCCAACGCCTCCGACTCGATCGAATGGGGAGAATGAAGCGGCGGGAAAGCTAGCGGGCCGACTGAGCGGCGGGAAGCATCAGCGGAAGCCGTTGCGGCACAGTAGATTCGCGGCCGATGTCTCCGCCCGCTGCCGACCTCACCCGCCAACGCCTGATCCGGGCCGCGCTCGAGCTGTTCACGTCGCGCGGCTACCACGACACCACCACGGCGCAAATCGCGAAGAAGGCCGGCGTCGCCGAGGGGACGATTTATCGTCACTTCGCGAGCAAACAGCAGCTCGTGAACGAGCTGTACCGGGCGGCGCAACGGTGGGCGAGCAAGGTCGTCCAGGATGCCCCCAAGAGCGCCGACGCACGCGCGCAATTGGCCGCGGTGGCGCTTGCGCTCGTGGACGGTGCGGCCCGCGATCCGTCGGTCGTCAAGCTCGGCCTGCTCGAGCCGCTTGGCATGGTACTCGACGACGAGAGCCGCAAGGCCGAACGGGACTTCCATGCGGCGATCGAGCGGCTGATTGCGGAGGGCAAGGCTCAGGGGACGGTGCGGCCGGGAGCGGTCGAGGTCTGGGCCGGCGTGTGGCTCGCGGCCGTGCGTCACGCACTCGAGAAAGTGGTCCGAGGCGAGTGGAAACCCGGGGATGCCACGGTCAAGCTGGTGATTGATGGAGCCTGGAGAGCGTTAGGCGCGTAAGCGCGTGAACGATGGGGCCCGCGCCGCGACAATAAAACTCAGTCGCTCTGCGGGCCCCATCGTCCCCGCGCCTTACAGTCCCTCAGTCCGACGGTCCGACCGTCCGACGCAGTTCCAACAGCGCGATCTCCGGCGGCGCGAACACGCGCAGCGGTACACCCACGACGCCGATGCCGCGGCTCACGTACAACTGGCTCGCGCCCTGCCGGAAGTGTCCCATGACGTACTTCGTGATCAGGCGCCCCGGCGACCAGCCGACGACCGGCAGATAGAACTGGCCGCCGTGAATATGTCCGGCGAGTGTGAGGGGAATGCCGCGCGGCGCAGCCCCGTCGAACGCGCCCGGCCGGTGCGCCAGCAGGATCCGGAACGCGTCGCCGGCCGGGGGCGTGCGGCGCAGCGCCATCTCGATCTCGGCCTCCTGCGGGTCGTCGGCGCGCCAGTTGCGGGGGTCATCGATCCCGACGAGGGCGAGCGCGGCCCCGCCGCGCTCGACCACGTGCGCGCCGTCCCGCACGAGCACCTGCCCCGCGTCCCGAATACCGCGCACCACCGCGTCGACCCCCGTGTAGCGATCGTGATTGCCCAGCACCGTTACCACGCCGAGCGGTGCTTGCAGGTCGCGGAAGGCGCGGACGTACTCCGGGATGAAGGAGGCGGAGATGTCGATCAGGTCGCCCGTCTGGACGACGAGGTCGGGTCGCAGTGCGTTCGTCTGCGCTACAATGGCTTCCATCTTTTCGCCGAGCATGTGAGTGCCCGCGTGCACGTCGGAGATGTGCGCGATGCGCAACCCCTCGAGGCCGGGGGGCAAGTCGGCGAAGAAGAGAGTCCTGCGCGTGACAGCGGGCAGGCGCTCCGCGCTCCAGATGCCATATGCCGACAGCCCGAGGCCGGCAGCGGCGTACGCGTACGTGGCGCGGGCGAGGAACTGTCTTCGCGTGAGCAGGGAGCTGGGAGCAGGGAGCAGTGGTCGCCTACGAAAGAGTACAGCTCCCAGCTCCCTGCTCCCCCAAACCACGAACTTTCCAATGAGATAGACGGTCACGAGTCCGCAGAAGATCCAGCCAAGCATCTGCCACGCAATCCACGGGGCGATGTAGGGAGTCCGGCCAATGCCCCACAGGCTGCCGGAGAACATCCGCACCGCGACGATGAGCCAGGGGAGGTTGAAGACCGGGAACACGATCGCGCAAGTACAGATAGAGCAGCACTTGGGGCGAGACAAACAGCAGCAGATAGATTATGGCCATGCCATCCCGTACGCTGTGGTCCGTGTGGTGGTTCCCGGCGCTCCTCGTCGCCCCCGCCCCCGCCCCCGCCCCTCTCGCCGCGCAACGCTTGTCCGTGGTGGATCGACAGGTCGTTGCGGCCGCCGTTTGGGCGGAGGCGCGCTACAACTATGCCTATTGGGACGCGGTGCGCGCGAACTGGGACTCGGCGTTTGCCGCAACCACCGGCTTCGCGGCCGAGCGCCCGCTCGATCTGCTGTTCTTCCGGCGGCTGCGGCGCTGGGGCGCGCTGCTCAACGACGGCCAGCTCGAGATCCTCCCGCCGCCCGCGATCGCCGGCCGGATGGCGCGGCCGCCGCTGGCGCTGCGGAGCATCGAGCGGCGGCCGTTCATCATCGATTACGCCGCGAACGACGAAATGCGCGTCACCCGCCCGGAGCGCCTGGCGGAGATCGTCGCCGTGCAGGGCATTCCCGCCGCCGTTTGGATTCGTGACTCGGTGCTGCCCGAAATTCCGGGAGCCACGGAGGCGGGCCGATGGGAGCGCGCGGTCGCGGGCATGCTGGAAGGAGAGCGCGGCACGGCGCTGCACCTGCTACTGCGGCTCCCCGGCCGCGAGGAGCGGGGCGCGAGCGTCACGCGCAGCGTCGCCCTCACGGCCCGCTGGCCGCTCGAGCGCCCGCCGCTCGAGGCGGACACCCTTCCCGACGGCGCGATCTGGATGCGGGTCAACTCGCTCGCCGACCCGGACGTCGTCCGGCTGTTCGACCAGGCGCTCGGGTTGGGGGGCGGGCGCGGATTCCGGGGGCTCGTCCTGGACCTGCGCGAAACGACGTGGACCGGCAGCGGCCGGGAGCACGGCTATGCGATCCTCGCCCGGCTCATCGACCGGCCGTTCCTGACCTCGCGCTGGCGGACGCCGCTCTACCGTCCCGCCTACCGCGGCGCGGACACGCCCGATTCGAGCGGCGCCTGGCTGTCGGCGCCCTCGGATACGATCCAGCCGCGCCGCGATCGCGCCGGGTACGGCGGGCCTGTCGCCGTACTGGCCTCCGCGCGCACCGCGGGCGCCGCCGAAGATCTGCTGGTCGCGTTCCGCAACGGCGCCCGCGGCCCGATCATCGGTGAGCCTTCAGCCGGCAGCACGGGCCAGACGCTGCTCCTGTCGCTTCCAGCCGGGTGGCAATTCCGCGTCACCGTGACGCGGGATGCCTTCCCCGACGGTGCGGAGTTCGTGCGCACGGGGATCGCTCCCGAGCTGCCGGTGCAGGTGCGGGTCGAGGACGTGCTGGCGGGACGCGACGCCGCGCTGGAGCGGGCGCGCGAGTACCTCGCGGCGGCGCCGCGCCGCTGAGGCCTACTGAATCGTGAACGCGAACCGCGGCTCGAGAAGCGGCTGCACCAGCACCCGGCCGACGACGCTGTAGACCGCGGGCGTCAGCGCGGAGTCAACGATCCACTGGTCGAACCGGGTGAAGGGGGCGCCGAGCGCGAAATCCCGGAGCGTCGTCGAATCGGGACATGTCGCCGTGGGGATCGTGTCCAGGGTCGCCGCGCCTGACTGCACCCATACCGCACCGGCGCAATCGGGTCGGATCGTCGCCCGCCTGACCGTGTCCGTTGCCTGGAGCAGCACGATGTCGTGCCGCAGCCAGATGGTGTCACCGCGCGCCGCAGAATCTACGGGAGTGGTCCCCGGGGCCGTGCAGTCTGTGTCACAGCCGTAGACGCCAATCTGATACTGGAACCTGAAGGCGCTCGGCTCGCTCGAGTTGAGGCATGCTATCCCTGCCGCGGCGAGGAGCGTGGCAATACTTACGAGGCGTAGCGTCTGGTTACCCTCCTTACTTGAGTTGCGCGCGGAAGAACCGGATGACCGCGCTCCACGCACTGTCGGCAACCTCGGGTTTCTCTCGGGAGCGCAGGAAACCGTGGCCGACACCGGGATACACCGTGTACTGGTAGTCCTTGCCCGCCGCCTTCAACGCCGCCACGGCCTCCGGGAGGCCGGCGTTGATGCGCGCGTCGTTCTCGGCGTACACCCCGAGGCCCTTCGCGCGGATCCGGGCCAGGTCCTGCGCCTGCGGACTGGGGCCGTAGCACACGACAAACGCCTTGAGATCCGGCGTGTTCGTGGCGTATCGGAAGCTCTGACCTCCACCCCAACAGAACCCGATCGCGCCAATCGCGTCGCCGCGCACAGCCCGTAGCGTCTTGAGGTAGGCCCGCGTCGCATCGAGGTCGGCGGTGACCGAATCGGGGGGCAGCTGGGAAATGAGCCGCCGGGCCGAGTCACCCGCCGCCGGCGTGCCGCCACGGCGCGACAACAGGTCAGGAGCAATGGCGACGAAACCGTCCTTGGCGAGCTGTTCGGTCGTCTGCCGCACGAAGTCCGAGAGCCCGAAGATCTCGTGGATCACGATCACCGCCGGCGCCGGCTGCGGCCGCTCCGGATAGGCGAGATACGCGGTGACGGTGTCGGTGCCGGAGAGATACTTCACGTACTCGGCGTGAATATCAGGACGGTAGTGGACGGTAGGGGACGGTACGAGACGGTAGGAAGCCACCGCCGCTACCAGTATCGCCGCCCCAAACATACCGTCCCTTACCGTCCCATACCGTCTCTTACCGTCCATAAGTAATCCTCCAGATTTTGCCGCCCATGTCGTCGCTGACGAGAAGCGCGCCCTCCGGGGCGGTCACGACGCCCACGGGCCGGCCCCAACGCGATCCATCGAGGCGCTGCCACCCGACGATAAAGTCTTCGATCCCGACGGGGCGGCCGCTGTCCACGCGCACCCGCACGACCTTCGCGCCCGTCGGCACGGTGCGGTTCCAGGATCCGTGATATGCCACGAACGCATCGCCGCGGTGATCGCGGGGGAACTGCGTCCCCGTGTAGAACGCGATGCCCAGCGGCGCGGAGTGTGCCTGAAAGGTGATAGCCGGCGGCTCGACTGTCGAGCAATCGGCTGCCGCGTATTCGGGGTTGCGCACGCCCGGGAGATAGCACTGCGGCCAGCCGTAATAGCGGCCGTCCTTCACGATGTTGATGCGTTCCGGCGGGACGTCGTCCCCGAGGTTGTCGCGATCGTTGTTCGTCGCCCAGAGCTCCCCCGTGCCGGCATCGAACGCCAGGCCCACGGAATTGCGCAGGCCCCGCGCAAACACGCGGCCGCCCGAGCCGTCGCGATTGAACTGCAGTACCGCCGCGCGCATCGAATCGGACTCGTCGCACAGGTTGCAGGACGAGCCCACGCTCACGTACATCTTGCCGTCCGGGCCAAACACGACGGTGCGGGTGACGTGACCCCCGCTGGGGAGCCGGCGGACGATGGTGACCGGCGCGCGCGCTCCCGGATCGAACCGCTTCACGGCCGTTTCCTCGGCGACGTACATCGTGTCGCCGCGGAAGGCGATGCCGAACGGCCCGCGCAACCCACGGGCAACGGTGACAACGGAATCGGCGACGCCGTCCTGATTGTCGTCGGGAAGCCTGACGATCAGCCCCGCCTCGGGACGCGAGGCGTACACGACGTTGCCGGGACTAACGACCAGGTAGCGCACGCCGTCGACATTCTGGGCGAACACCGAGATTCGAAATCCACTGGGCAGGCGCAGCTGGTCCTGCCCGACGGCCGGGCTGCCGTGGCAGGCGACGGCGACGATCGCCACGCTAATTGCGGCTCGCATACACTCCCCCCAGCGCGGTTTCGGCCGCCGGCATTTTTTCCCGGCTGGCCAACGCCTCGGCGGCCGCCCGCTCGACGTGCTCGGTGATCTCTCCCTCCACCTCACCGAGAACCTTCGCCGGGATACCGTCCTCCTTCAAGTACTCTTCGTACAGACCGATGGGGTCGCGCTTGCCCCACGTTGTGAACAGTTCAGGCGGAAACGTGTCGCGCGCCTCGCGCTCATCGTGCGTCGCATGCCCGCCCATGCGGAATGTCTCCGCAACCAGGAGCGCCGGCCCCTGCCCGGCGCGGCAGCGTCCGGCGGCGACGCGGGTCGCGGCGTAGGCATCCAGGACGTTGTTGCCGTCGAACACCGCGCCCCACACACCGTAGCTCGACGCCCAGTCCTTGAAGTCGCCTGGGACGTGATGCTGCTCGAGGCGGGTACCGAGCGCCACCTGGTTGTTCTGGATGATGAAGATGGCCGGCACGCGCTGCACCGCGGCGAAGTTGGTCCCCTCGTGCGCGGCCGCGGTTTTGGTGGAGCCGTCACCGACCCAGGTGAGGGCGACGCGCGGCTCGTTTCTCATCTTGAACGTCAGCGCGATGCCCGCGATCACGGGGACCATGTCGCCGACATGGGAGATCGGCTGCAGCACGCCGTGGGCGAACGAGCCGACGTGCAGGTCGCGGCCCTTACTGGGCGAGTCGTCGGTCGCGAGGTAGGCGCGCAGCATGTCGGCGATCGTCATTCCCATCTCGCAGCACGCCGCGGCGTTGCGGATCATCGGCGCGACGACGTCCCGCCCACGCTCCAGTGCCTGCACCGGCCCCACCGTGGCGGCTTCCTCCCCTGTGCCGAGCCACGCCTTGGAAATGACGCCGGTGCGCACCCACCGCTTCAGTTGAATGTCGTGCAGGCGGGCCCGCAGCAGGCCGCGATACAGCTCCAGCTTGGCGTCGCGCGACAGCTCACCCGCCATGCGGGCGCGCTCGGGGTCGGCTTCGATCGTCGCGCGGAACGCGCGCACCAGCTGCGGATCGGGTTTCCAGTCGACGTACTCGGGAGGATCGAACGCGGGGAACCGCTTCACGGCACTCCGGCGGCGCTCCGGCCCACGACCTGTCCATCGCGTTTGAATACCACGCCGTCCTTCATGACAAACTCGACGTTTTCGAGGATCTGGATGGTCTGAAGGGGATTGCCGCGCACAGCGACCAGGTCGGCACGGCGGCCGGCGCTGACCGTGCCGATGTCCGACTCGAGTCCGAGCAGCGTGGCTCCGCTCGACGTGCCGGCAACGATCGCCTGCATCGGCGTCATGCCGAACTGCACCATGAGCGTGAACTCGTGGCCGTTCGTCCCGTGCGCGAAGACGCCGGCATCGGTGCCGAGCGCGATCTTCACTCCCCCATTCACCGCGCGCCGGAACGACTCCCGCATCCGCGGCGCGATGGCCAGCGCCTTCGCGGCGATCGCGGGCGGCAGCCGGGGGGGGGTCTGCCGCGCCAGCCGCTCCACGGTTTCTCCCGCCATCAGCGTCGGCACGAGGTACGTCCCCCGCTCCTTCATCATGCGGACGGCTTCGTCGTCGAGGATCGAGCCGTGCTCGATCGACGTCACCCCCGCCCGCACCGCGGCCTTGATGCCCGCCAGGCCGTGAGCGTGCGCCGCCACGCGGCGCTCCGTCATGCGGGCCGCGTCCACCACGGCCCGCATTTCCTCGTCGGTGTACTGCTGCACGCCCACCGAGTCGGCGGGAGACAGGACGCCACCCGTGGCGCAGATCTTGATGACGTCCGCGCCATGTTTGACGTTGTAGCGCACGGCCTCCCGCACCTGCTCCACGCCGTCCGCCGCGCCGGTCTCGATGCCGCCGCGGCTCACCAGGCTGCCCGGTTGAAAGCCCGACGACCCGTCGCAGTGCCCGCCGGAGATCCCGAACGAGATCCCCGCGCCCAGAATTCGGGGGCCGGGGACCCACCCTGCGTTGATCGCGTTGCGCAGGGCGATATCGGTAAACTCGCCCGCACCCACGTTGCGCACCGTCGTGAAGCCGGCTTCCAGCGTTTGGTGCGCGTGCGCCGCGCCCAGCAGCGTGCGTTGCGCGGCGCTCTCGATCAAATCGTCGTGCTGCCAGTCCCCGTCGCCGATGATGTGGCCCGTGAGGTGGACGTGGGCATCGACGAATCCGGGGAGCACGGTCCATCCCGACAGGTCGATCACGGTCGCGCCGCTCGGGATCGCGACGTTCGGCCCCCCCCCGACCGCGGTGATGCGATTTCCCTGGAGCAGGATCACGGCGTTCGGCACCGGCGCGGCGCCGCTGCCGTCGATGAGCGTGCCCGCCCGGATGGCCGTCACGGGGGGGGGCGGGGGGGGCGGGGGGGGCGGAAGGGGCGGGGGGGGCGCCTGCTGCTGCAGCGCGAGCAGGGTGTACAGGACGGCGATCAAGTGAACTTCTCCTTGAGCTTTCCGAAGAGGCTCCCTCCACTCCCGCTCGAGGACTCCGATCCGGTGAGCGCCGCGCCGAACTCGAGCGCCGTCGTGAACCGGTCCTCGGGGGCGGTCTGCAGCGCCTTGGTCAGCGCCTTCTCGACCGCGGGAGGAACGTCCGTGCGCAGCTGCCGGATGGGAACCGGCTGGCTGCGCAGCCGCGCGATCATCATCTCCTGCGCGTTGCGGCCCTGGAAGGGCAGCTTGCCGGTGAACATCTCGAAGGCCACGATGCCGAGCGCGTAAATGTCGCTGCGCGCGTCGAGCGGCTTCCCCCGGATCTGCTCGGGGCTCATGAACTCGGGCGTGCCCAGAATGATGCCGGTGGCCGTCAGCTTGGCGATGGCGGGGTCGGCGCGGCGCTCTTTGGCGAGGCCGAAGTCCATCACGACCGCGCGCTCCGCGCCCCCGCCATCGTCGGGAACGAGCATGACGTTCTCGGGCTTCAAATCCCGGTGGATGATCTGCAGCTCGTGCGCGTGGTGCAGGCCGGCGCACATCTGCTGCAGCAAGGCGACGCCGGGGGCGATGTCCATCGGACCGCCGCGGACCTCGCGATCCGACAGCAGCTCCCCCTTGAGGAACGGCATCACCAGGTAGATCAGGCCATCCTCCGACTCGCCGAGCCGGAGGATGCGGCAGACATTCGGGTGCTCGAGCCGCATGGCGAGCCCGGCCTCACGCCGCAGGCGCTCCACGGAGCTCTTGTCGGATGCGAGGCGCGGCGACAGCACCTTGATGGCCACCGTCGCGTCGGAGGAGATCTCGCGGGCGAGATAGACGTACGACATCCCGCCCTCGCCCAGCTTCTTCATGACCTGGTAACGGGCGTCGAGGATTTGGTTGGAGAGGGTCGAGGCGCGGTCCAGCCCCGGACCCTGGCGCGGCGTGGCCGGCGTCCGCACGCCGGTCCCGCTCCCCGCCGGCGGGGTCGCCGCCTTCGCCTGGATCTCGACCAGCATGCTGCCGTCCTTGGGACAGAAGCGCGCTCCGGTATCGGTGTAGACCGACCCGCACTTGGGGCAGCGGCGTTCACTCATTGCCGGACCAAGTTGCGGCCTTCGTTCTTGGCGCGGTAGAGGGCCTGATCCGCCAGCGAGACGAAGCTGTCGGCGCTATGGACGCGCTCGTCGGGGAAGGAGGCGAGCCCGATGCTGACCGTCATGTGGAGGGGGTCCTCACCCGGATCGGCGAAATCCCGCGCCATCACGCGCCGCCGCAGCCGCTCGGCAAAGATGGCCGCGCCATGCGGCGCCGTTTCCGGCATCACGACCACGAATTCCTCACCGCCGTAGCGGGCCACGATGTCCACCGAGCGAGCCTCGCGGCGCAGCAGCTCTCCGACCTGGCGCAGCACCGAGTCCCCCGCGATGTGGCCGCGCGTGTCATTGATGGACTTGAAGCGGTCAATGTCGGCGAGCAGGATCGTGAGCGCCAAATTGTACCGCCGTGCCCGATCCAGCTCCTGCGTCAGCGCTTCCGCCAGGAAACGGCGGTTCGTCAGACCCGTGAGCGCGTCGGTGGAGGCCAGCTTTTCGAGCCGCTGCTTGTCCGACACGGCGCTTTCGAAGTCGTACGCCTTCTCGATGGCCGATACGGCCGTTTTGATCACGGTCTCGGCGAACTGCGCATCGGCGCGCGTGAGCGGCGGGTCGTCCCCCGTGGTCCGGAGGAAGAACACGCCCATCTGCTGGTCCTTCATCCAGAACGGCAGGGCCACCGCCGAGCGCGTCGGCACCTGGATCTCCTCGCGCTCCCAGCGACGGCGCTCCTCGGCGTACAGGGGGTCGGTCGAGACGTCTTCCACCAGCACCAGGTGACCGCTCGAGACGGCTTTCCGGATTTCGGGGTAGCGGGCCAGCTCGATCTGCAGGTTGCGGAGCATCGGGTTTTCATACGCGGCCACCACCACGCCCTGCTGGTCGCCCGGTTTGGCGAGCACCATCGAGCACTTCGAGATGTTGAGGGCACGCGCGACCCGGCGCGCCAGGATGTGGTAGATCTCGTCCGGCTTGAGGGAGTCCGTGACCTCGTGGAGGATGTCCACCATGGCGGCGCGGCTGCGCGCTTCTTCGCGGGCCTGAGCGAGCGCCCGGCCCACGCGGATGTGCGCCTCGACCCGCGCCAGGAGCTCGCGCACGCGGAACGGCTTGGAAATGAAGTCCGCCGCGCCCAGGCCCAGGGCCCGTACCGTGGCCTCCTCGGGAGGCATCGAGGAGACCATGAGGACGGGGAGGTCACGGTAGCGATCGTCCTGCTTGAGGCGCTCGAGCAGCTGCAGCCCGTCCACCTTGGGCATCATAATGTCGAGCAGCAGCAGGGCGGGCTTCGTCTCTTCGAGTTTCGCGAACAGCCCGTCGCCGCCCGGGCAGACGGCCACCTCGTATCCGTGCTCTTTCAGGATCCACGTGAGGGTCCGCACGAGCGACTCGTCGTCGTCGGCGACCAGGATCCGGGGGGCGGGTGTGGCCATTAGTCCGAGCTTTCGAGCAGCGAGCGGTCCACGTTGCCGCCGCTCACGACTAGTACTGTGGCCTTGGACGGCGCCACCGCGCCGGTAAGCACCGCGGCCGTGGTGGCGGCGCCCGACGGCTCGACCGCGAGCCGGCAGGTGCGCCATAGAAACTGCACCGCGGCGCGGATGCTGTCATCTGCGACCAGCACGACGCCGCGCACCCGCTCCCGCTGCTGCATCAGCTCGGCAAACGGAATGGCGCCGACCGTCAGCGTGATCAGCCCGTCGGCGATGCTGGCGCTGCGCTCGAGGCGCACCGGCGCGCCGGCGGCGAGCGAGCGGTGCAGCTTGGGGGCGCCGGCGGGCTCGACGCCCCATACCACGGCGCGGCTTCCGGCCGCCGCCAGCCCCGCGACCACCCCCGCGATCAAGCCGCCGCCGCCGACCGGAACGACCACCGTGTCAACCTCCGGGAGCTGCTCGACGATTTCCAGCGCGAGGGTCGCCTGGCCGGCCACGATGTCGGGATGATCGAACGGCGGGACAATGGCGAGCTTCTCCCGCGCGGCCATCTCTTCGGCCTTGAGGCGCCGGTCTTCGGACGTGCGACCGGCGAACACGACTTCGCCGCCCCAGCGCTTGACGCCCTCGACCTTCACGGCCGGCGCCGTCTCCGGCATCACGATGACCGCGCGCACGCCGAATTGCTGTGCCGCGTAGGCGACCGCCTGGCCGTGGTTGCCTGAGGAGTACGTGATGACACCCTGCCGGCGTACGTCGTACGACATACGTCGGAGGGCGTTGTACGCGCCGCGGATCTTGAACGCGCCGATCGGCTGCTCGTTCTCGAGCTTCAGATGGACGCCGAGCTGCTCGACGTACATGAGCGGAGTGCGGCGCGCGATCCCCCGCAGCCCCGCTGCGGCTTCCTGGATCTCCCGCAGGGTGACCACGCTACTTCTTGGGCTTTGGCTTGGGCTTGGCTTTGGCTTTCGGCTTCGGCTTGGGCGCGTCGCCGTTCGCGTCTTCGCCCTCGCCGTCCTCGTCCTCCTTCACCACACGCGCCACATCCACGACGAGGTCGCCGGGAGTCAGATTCATGACCTTGACGCCCTGCGTGTTGCGGCCGGAGATGCGGATGCCCTCGACCGGGACGCGGATCATGATGCCCTTCTTCGTGATCATCATCAGCTCATCGTCGGGAAGCACTTCCTTCAGCGCGACGATGTCGCCGGTCTTGTCGCTGCGCTTCAAGGTGATGATGCCGCGGCCGCCGCGGTGCTGGATCCGGTACTCGTCGAGCTCGGAACGCTTGCCGATGCCTTTCTCGGTCATGGCGAGGAGCGTCGATGCGCGGCGCACCACGACCATGTCGATCACGTGGTCCTTCTTGTCGAGCTCGATGCCCTTCACGCCGGTCGCCGTGCGTCCCATGTCGCGCACGTCCTTCTCGTGGAACCGGATGCTCATCCCGTGGTTCGTGGCGAGGACGATGTCGTTCTTGCCGTCCGTCACCTGCACGTCGATCAGCTCATCCCCCTTCTCGATGTTGATGGCGCGGATGCCCACGGTGCGCGGATTCCCGAACTCCGAGAGCACCGTCTTCTTCACGAGGCCGTTCTTCGTGGCGAACAGCAGGTACTGACTCTCCGAGAACTCGCGCACCGGCACGAGCGCGGCGAGACGCTCGTCGGGCTTCATGGCGACGCAGTTCAGAATCGGCTTGCCGCGCGCGGCCCGCGCCGCCTGGGGGATCTCGTGCACTTTGAGCCAGTAGCACTGGCCCTGCTCGGTGAAGAACATCATGTAGTCGTGGGTCGAGGCGATGAACAGGTGCTCGACCCAGTCGTCTTCCTTGGTATGGGCGGAGATGACGCCCTTGCCGCCGCGCCGCTGGCGGCGATACGCCGAGACGGGCAGCCGCTTGATATAGCCGGCGTGCGACACGGTGATGACCATGTCCTCTTCGGCGATGAGATCCTCGATCGAGAACTCGCCCTGATCGGCCACGATCTCGGTGCGGCGCTCGTCGCCGAACCCGTGCGCGAGCTCGGTGAGCTCTTCCTTCAGGATCTTCATGCGGCGCGGCTTGGACGCCAGGATCTCCTTGCACTCCTTGATGAACTTGCGAACGTCCCGCAGCTCGTCATCGAGCTTGGTGATCTCGAGGGCCGTGAGCCGCGCCAGCCGCATGTTGAGGATCTCGGCCGACTGCTTTTCCGACAACTTGAACCGCTTGCGTAATGCCGCGTCTGCGGAAGGCGTGTCCTTGGACTTCTTGATGATCCGGATCACCTCGTCGATATGATCGACGGCGATCTTGAGGCCCTGGAGGATGTGCTCGCGGTCCTGCGCGCGCTGCAGCTCGAACTCGGTGCGGCGCGTGATGACGGTGTGGCGGTGCTCGATGAAGAGCTGCAGAATCTCGACGAGGGTCAGCTCCTTCGGCGTGCCGTCCACCAGGGCCAGCATGATGGCGCCGAAGGTCTGCTGCATCTGGGTGTGCTTGTAGAGCTGGTTCAGCACGACCATCGGAATGACGTCGCGCTTCAGCTCGATGACGAGCCGGATCCCTTCCTTGTCGGATTCGTTGCGGACGTCGCTGATGCCCTCGACCTTCTTCGCGAGCACCAGATCGCGGATCTGCTCGTGCACCCGCTCGGGGCTCACCTGATAGGGGAACTCCGTGACGACGATCTGCTGCTTCCCACTCGATTCCTTCTCTTCCGCGATCGCACGCGCCCGAATGACGATGCGCCCGCGGCCCTTCTCGTAGCACTCCTTGATCCCGTCGCGGCCGTAGATGATCGCCCCGGTTGGGAAGTCCGGGCCCTTGATGAACTTCCGCAGGTCCTTCACCGCCGCATCGGGATGGTCCACCAGATGCACGATCGCCTGGACCACTTCGCCCAGGTTGTGCGGCGGAATGTTGGTCGTCATCCCGACCGCGATCCCCGCCGACCCGTTCACGATGAGGTTGGGCAGCCGTCCGGGGAGCACCGTCGGCTCCTGCAGCCGGTCGTCGAAGTTGGGGACGAAAGCGACGGTGTTCTTGTCGATGTCCTCCAGCATCGCCATCGCGATGCGCGTCAGCCGCGCCTCGGTATAGCGGTACGCCGCGGCCGAATCGCCGTCCACCGACCCGAAATTCCCCTGCCCATCCACCAGCGGGTAGCGCAGCGAGAAGTCCTGGACCATGCGGACCAGGGAGTCGTACAGCGCCACGTCGCCATGCGGGTGGTACTTGCCGAGCACGTCGCCGACGACCGTCGCGCTCTTCTTGTACGGCCGGCCGGGCACGAGGCCCAATTCGTTCATCGCGTAGAGGATGCGCCGGTGCACCGGCTTCAAGCCGTCGCGCACATCGGGCAGCGCGCGCTGCACGATGACGCTCATCGAATAGTCGAGGAACGATTCCTTCAGCTCGTCTTCGATGAGGCGCGGGAGTATGCGTTCGCGGACGTTCGGACCGGTCATGAAAGGCCAGGTGTCGGGTGTCGGATGCCAGGGATTTCGAGCGCCGCGGAAGCGGCCTAAGTCAATAAAAGCTAATTACTTAGGCGGCGAAAAGCAACGGAAAAGAAGCCGCTAAATCGGGCTACGAGTGGGGGTTACAAACCGCTGATTTCCACGACCACCTTCCCCAGCTGTTCTCCCTTCGCGAGCCGCTCGTACGCGGCCCGCACCTCGGTCATCGGATAGATCCGATCCACGATCGGGCGCAGCTCCCCTTGCCCCAGCCGACGCACGATCTCCGCGTATTCCGCGGCGTTCCCCATCGTCGAGCCGAGGATGCTCCAATGGTGCCAAAAGAGCCGCCGCAGATCGAGCCCGACCTGAGGCCCTGAGGTTGCGCCGCAGGTGACGAGGCGTCCGCCCCGTCGCAGCGAGCGCAACGAGTCGTCCCAGGTTGCGGCCCCGACGTTCTCCACCACGACGTCCACGCCACGCTTGTTCGTGAGCGCCCGCACTTCCTGCGCCACCTGCTGCGTCCGATGGTTGAGTGTCACGTCGGCGCCGAGCTGCCTGGCCGCGGCCAGTTTGGCGTCGTCGGAGGACGTGATGATGGCGCGTGCACCGAGCAGCTTGGCGATTCGCATCGCGGCAAGGGACACGCCTCCCCCGATGCCCCACACCAGCGCCGCTTCGCCGGCCTTGAGCTGCGCGCGTGTGACGACCATACGCCAGGCGGTGAGCGTTACGAGCGAGAACGCCGCGGCCTCAGGCCAGGTCAGCTCCGGTGAGAGCACCGGAATGCGCGCCACGTTGGGCGCGGGCACGGTGACCAGCTCGGCAAAAGTCCCGGGCAAGTGCTCGCCCAGGAGCTTGTACGCGATACACAGGGAATGCTCGCCGGCGCGGCAGAACTCACAGGTGTAATCGGAGATGCCCGGATTCAGCATGACGCGGTCGCCGGGCCGCACCGCGGTGACGCCGGTGCCGACCGACTCCACGACGCCCGCCCCGTCGGCGCCGACGATGTGCGGGAACCGGTCGGCCCCACCGGGCAGGCCTTCCAGGACAAACAAATCGAGATGATTTAACGCCGCCGCCCGGATCGCGACGCGGACTTCCCCCGCGTGTGGAGGGGGGGCGTCGGGAACGTCGGTGATTTGGAGGTGCTGGAGCCCGCCGGTGGCGGTGAGGACGCAGGCGCGCACGCGCCCGCCCTAGGGCCGGAACGTCGGCGTGATCATCTGCTCGGTGCCGGTCGTAGGCAGGGGCACGGGCGTGCCCCCCCCTCCCCCACTGCCGACCGGCTGGATGTACACCTTGTAGGTGGGGTTGCGGCGGTTCTGGGGCTCGGCGTTGACGACGAGCGCCACGAGGTCACCCGCCGGCGACACGGCGAATGATGCGATCGCGAGGTCGATGCCGGTGAGCGCGGTGACGCTGCCCGTCCCCAGGTCAGCGCGCATCACCTGCTGCACCGTGCGATTTCCTTCCCGCCGCTCCACCAGGTACGCGAGCGTTCCGTCGCGCAGAAAGCGCGGTTCGGATTCCCGCTGCTGCGGCGAGCGCGTGAATTGACGCTGGTTCGAGCCATCGCGGGACATCAGCCAGATGTCATAGTTCTTGTCACGCATGGAGACGTAGGCGATGGTCTGCCCATCGGGCGATACCGTGGGCGCGGAGTTGATCGAGTCGCGCGTGAGCTGGGTAAGCCCCGTACCGTCCACGTTCACGATCCAGATCTGCTGCTTACCAGCGGGCCGCGCCGAATGGAAGACGATCGCCTGGCCGTCAGACGTGAACGCGGGCCGCCCGTCGGCCTGGGGATCGGTGGTAAGGCGCGTCGCGCCATTGCCGTCCGCGTTCATCACGTAGATCTCGGCGTTGCCGTCGCGCAGCGACACGAACGCGATCCGCGAGCCATCGGGGGAGAACGCGGGGTCCGTGGCGGTGGCCGTATCAGCCGTGATCTTCGAGAGCTGGGCGAGGTTCGCCCGCTCGGCGGAGTAGAGCTGGAACCTGCCCGCGCCCGCGCGCGAGCTCGCGACCACGATCTCGCCGATCACATAGACGTCCGCGACCGCCGTCTTTCCACCGGGCGCCGTGGCCGTCACGCGGGCGTGGCCATGCCCGGTCCCGGCGACGGTGCCGTCTTCCCCGACCGTCGCGACCTGCGGATTGTCCGTGCTCCACGTGAGATTCGTGGCCGGACCGAGAACGGTGCCCTGGTCGTCGGCATAATTCGCGCGCAGCGTGTGGCGCTGATTCACGCCGATGCCGACCCGGGGCTGGGTGAATCGCACCGCGCCCGCGACCACGCTCACGTTCCATGTGACCGATAACCCGGACGCCGGTCCCCGCACCGTCAGCTGAGTCTTGCCCACGGCCCGCCCGGTGAGCGTCCACGTCTGCGGGTCGAAGCTCGCGATGCCGGGGTCCGCCACGCTCCAACGCAGCGGCGCTTCCGGCACCGGTGTATTGTCGGCCGTGAGCGCTTGCGCTTCGAACTTCGCCGTCGCGGTGAGCGGCACTTGCACTTCACTCGACAGGCGCGGCCGCACCGAGAGCTTCTCCACGACCGGGTGGACGTTGACCTCGATGCTCTTGCTTTGCAGGAGTCCGGACACCGTCAGCGTGGCTTTCCCGGGGCCGGCCGCGGTGACAACACCCGCCAGGCTGACGCGTGCCACGCTCTGGTCGCTCGACGCCCACTGGAGCACGAGGGGGTTCACCAGGCGGCCGTTCTGGGACTCGACAACCACGTGCAGTGTGTCGACCTCACCTGGCGACATCATCAGCGGCGCCATCTCCCGCACTCTGAATTCCGCTTGCTGCACGACGACGGGCGCGGTCGCGGTGAGTCCGCCTCCCGCGGTCGCTTGAATCGTCCCCTGACCGGGGGCGAGCGCCACCACGTTGCCGTTCTGATCCACGCTGGCGACGTCGGAACGCAGCGACGTCCACGTGACGAGCACCGGCGACGCTGGCGAGCCGTCCTCGCGCAAGGCGCGCGGTGAAACCCGCGTGTTCTCGGACGGCAGCAGGTAGATCACACCCGGCTCGAGGCGCAGGGCGGCCGCGGGACCGCTTCCCGCCGGCTGCCCGGCAAAGGGGTCCGGTCTCGCCGGCGGCGGCGGAGCGGCAGGGGGTGGCGGCGCCCCGGGCGGAGGCTGTGCCGGGCCGGCGCCGCCAACGACTTGCACGGCCGCCTGGCCCCGGCGCTGCTGCACACGCGCTTCGATGATCGCGACGCCGTTCCCGACACCGGTGATGGTGCCGCTGTTGTCGACTTTGGCGACGTTGATGTTGTTCGAGGACCAGATGATCCGCACGGTGGGGATGACGTTCCCGATGCGGTCGAATGCCGTGGCGAGCAAACCGCTGCGCTCCCCGACGCGAATGGTCACCGAAGGGGGGGCGACCTGGACTTCGGCGACATTCTGCGCCGGCGCGACACCCGGAAGTAGGAGCGCGAGCGCCGCTATCGGTCCGCGTCTGGTCATGGCTGGCGCAACCTACGTCTCGCTAAGTGGCGTTGTCAAGCCAACTTGTCACTGCGGCCTCGAGATGGCGAGACCTAAAAACCGGTTGCGCGTGTCACTTGCGAGGTCCCAATCCGGGCGTAAGCTATAGGCCACCTGCCGCCCCTAACAGCATAGGAGAGATTCCGATGCTTGAGCAGATGGATTACTCGGAGAGTAGCTGGCCCGGACCGGGGTTCATGGAGCCGATGTTCCCCTCGGCGCCCTTGCCTGCACCGGTGCCGGCGCCACAGCGCGACGAGGCACGTAAGCCCGCCGCCAAGCCGAAGGCAAAGAAGAAAGCGAAGAAGAAGAAGAAGAAGGCGGCCAAGAAGTCGCGGCCGAAAGCGAAAAAGAAAACCGCGAAGAAGAAGAAAACGGCGAAGAAGAAACGCCGCCGCTAGAACACTTCGACACGACACCGCGGGAGCGCTTTGCGGATGGCGAGAGCCATCTCCTCGAGGCGCTCCCGCGGCACGTTCTGGAGCGTCGGATCCGTGGGCGGCCGCGCGCCTGCATGGCGTATGGCTCGAGCCGCCGATACTCCACCGGCAGCCGATCCACGTCGTAGCGCACGCTATTCACTCAGCGGGGTTGCGTCGGCCATTGCGGAAGGTACGTTGGGACCGACCTTGACCTGAAGAGGTGTTTCGTGCGCGCTGCGTGGTATGTGATGATCGTGTGCGCGGCGTGTGGCGCGCCGCGGGTGCCCCCCCTGGGCGATCCGCCGCGCGAGATCGCCGCGATGCTGCAGCGCTCGGCCGACGACTGGAACCGCGGCGACCTCGCGGGCTTCATGAGCGATTACGCGCGGGACTCGCTCACCAGCTACGTGTCCGGGGGGCATGTGCAGTACGGCTGGCAGGCGCTGTACGACCGCTACCACGCGAACTACTTCGCGCCCGGGAAGTCCCGCGACTCCCTCTCGTTCGGGGAGCTGCGCGTCCGGGTGCTGACGCCCGACTTTGCGTACGCGACGGCGCGCTTCACGCTCGCGCGCGGGGATTCGGTCGTGGCGAGCGGGCCGTTCACCCTCGTGCTGCAACGACAGGGCGACCGCTGGCGCACCCTGCACGACCACACGTCCGCAGACCCCAAATAGTGGACGGCCAGACGGCCCGACGGCCCGACGGCCGACACCTACTCGCCGCCGTCCTGCTCGCGCTGCTGCCGACCGTGGGGTGCACGAGCGGCGGTGACCGCATCATCGCGCTCGAGGGGGCTACGCTCATCGACGGCGCGGGCGGTGCGCCGAAGCAAGACGCCGTCATCATCATCCGCAACGGTCACATCGAGGCCATCGCGCGCGTCAACGAGATCCAGATCCCGAAGAGCGCCGAGCGCATCAACCTCGTCGGCAAGACGGTCATTCCGGGGTTGATCGATGCGCACGCCCACGTGGAGCGCTGGGCGGCATCCCGGTATCTCGTGTGGGGTGTAACGACGGTGCGGGACCTCGGCGCCGAAAGCACCGATTCCCTGCTCGCCCTGAAGAACGACGTGAATCTCGGGTCCATCCTCGGGCCCAGGATGTTCACCGCGGGCTCAATGATCGACGGTGCGCGGGCCACGTACCCGAGCGCGACGGGGGTGGCGACCGGCGACCAGGCGCGGCGCGCCGTGGATCAGCGTGCCGTCGCCGGCGTCGATCACATCAAGATCTACACCAAGATCACCGCCGGCCTGCTGCGGCCGCTGATGGATGAGGCCGTGACGCTGCGGCTTCCTGTCGCGGCGCATTTGGGCAAGATGGATGCGCTGACCGCGGCGCGGGCGGGCGTGGGCTCGATCGAGCACATGGCGGGCGTCGTGCAGGCTGCTTCTCCGAACCCCGCGCTCTACCTGGGCGCGCACGACAACTTTCTGGCCGGGTGGACCACCGAGGAAAAAGGGTGGGCGAATCTCGATTCCGGCGCGGTCGCGCGTACGGCCCGGGCGCTCGCGCAAACCAAAGTCGCGATCGTGCCGACGCTGGTGGTCCACGAGATGCTGTCGCGGCTCGACAACCCGATTCTGCGGACGCGCCCCGGCATGGAGGACGTCCCCGACAACGCCCAGAGCGTGCGGAGCGTGCCGAGCTTGCTGCGCCGTACCGGATGGCGCACGGGCGACTTCGAAGCGTTCCGGCGGTCCCGCCGGCGGCAGGATCAGTTCGTGCGCGAGTACAAGCGCGCCGGCGGCCCCATCGCGGCCGGCTCGGACGCGGCGAATCAGCTGCTCATCCCGGGGTATTCCCTGCACGAGGAGATGGCGCTGCTCGTCGAGGCGGGCCTTACGCCGCTCGAGGCGATCACCGCGGCCACGCGGCGCGGCGCCCAGCTCCTCCGTGCCGATTCGCTCGGCCTCCTCACCCCCGGCAAGGTGGCGGACCTGGTGGTGCTCAACGGCAACCCCGTCCGCAACATCCTCGCCACGCGCAACATCGCGTGGATCATGATGCGGGGCCGGATGATCCGGCCGGACTCCCTGAGAGCCAGATGGAAATGACCACTCGCTCCTCCGCTGCCCGCCTCGGCCGGGGATTGCGCGGCCCCGGGTACCGACCAACCCGCTAGCGTGACGCTCGGCCGGTTGCTGCTCGCCTGGCTGCCGGTGGCAGCGTTGTTTGTGCTCACCCCGCCGGTCGGCTACCGCTGGGATGCTCCCCCGGACGCGCGCTATCTCGTCTGGTCCTTCAATCGCTGGGAAATCGGGTGGCGGGTCGCCGAGGCCGGCGTGGTCACGCTGTTCGCCTCACTCTGGTTCGATTCGCTGGGCGCGGGCGCGTGGTGGTTGCCGTTCTTCCTCGTCGGATTGCTCGTGGCGTTCTCGAGGCGGCTCGTGATGGGGCAGCACGTCGAGCCGGCCCGGCGGCGCCATTTGCTCGTGCACGCCTGCTTGGACGTGGCCCGCTATCTCGCCGCGGGCGGCCTGCTCGCCTGGCGTCTCTCCTAGCTATCTTCGCTGGACCATGACCGCCATACGGTTGACGGCGCTGTCGCACGGCGCGGGCTGAGCCTGCAAGCTCGGCCCCGCCGAGTTGGCGCAGGTCTTGCGCCACGTGCCGACGTTGACGGATCCCCGCATCCTGGTCGATGCCTCGACTCGGGACGACGCCGCCGTGTACCAATTGACGCCGGACCGGGCGCTGGTCGCGACCGTGGATTTCTTCACGCCCATCGTGGACGACGCCTACGATTTCGGGCGGATCGCCGCGGCAAACGCGTTCTCCGACGTGTACGCGATGGGGGGGACACCACTCCTCGCCCTCAATCTGGTCGGCTGGCCGCGCGACACGCTCCCCTACGACCTGCTCGGCGAGGTGCTGCGCGGCGGCGCGGACATCGCACGGGAGGCGGGAGCATTCGTGCTCGGCGGTCATTCGGTGGACGACCCCGAGCCCAAGTACGGCATGGTGGCGATCGGCGAGGTGCACCCGGACCGCATTGTCACGCTCTCCCGCGCCCAGGCGGGCGACGCGCTCGTGCTCACCAAGCCCATCGGCACCGGCGTCCTCACGACCGCGTTGAAGCGCGACCTGGCGACCGCCGCGGATTTGGCGCCGGCGGTGAAATCGATGGTCACACTCAACGCGGGCGCGGCGCGCGCGATGCTCGCAGCCCAGGCGCACGCGGCCACCGACGTCACCGGCTTCGGCCTGCTCGGCCATCTGCACAACATGCTGGCCGCGAGCGGCGTGGCGGCGGAGCTCGACGCGTCCGCCGTGCCGCTGTTACCGTTGGCGGCGGAGCTCGCGGAGCGCGGCGCCATTCCCGGCGGCACCAAGCGAAATCGGGAGGCCCTCACGGCCCACGTCAGCTTCGGGCCGGCCGTCACGGAAGCCATGCGGGTGCTCCTCTTCGATGCGCAGACATCGGGCGGGCTGCTGATCGCCGTGCCGGCCGACCGCGCCGAGGCGCTGATTGCGGCGCTGCGCCGCGAGGGTACGCCGGCGGCAGCGCGGATCGGCCGCCTCGTCGCGGGGCGCGCCGGGGCAATCGCGATCGTCTGAGAGCCCGTGGCTGCGATTCCGGAATACCGCTCCCTGACTCCCGACGCGCTCGACGCCTTGGAGCGCGCCGTGCGCGAACGGCGCCGGGTAGCGCTGCGGCGCCGGGGCACCGAATATGTGGTGGTGGCGGAACGACTCGAAACGAGCGGACGGGACGAGGTGCTTTCGGGACGCCTGCCCATGACGGGCGAGCTGCTCGGATTCCGGCTGCGCGATCTGGAGAGTTTCGCGGTGCTGCCGTGAGCGCCGCCATTCATCTGTGTTTACACGACTGCTGATCGGCCTGGACGGCAGCCCCCCCGCTGACGAGGCGCTGGAGCAGGCGGTCGTGCTGGGGCACCGCTTCAAGGCCACGCTCGTCGTCGCTCACGTGCGCGAAGCGAAACAGGGACGGCGCTCGCCCAACGGCGCGAAGCTGCTCGAGCGGGCGCGCGAGCGGGTACGCGCCGCCGGTCTCGAGGTCGAAACGGTCCTGCGCGAGGGGGACCCGCACACCGAGCTGGCGGCGCTCGCGGGCGCAGTGGACCTGGTGCTGGTGGGGCGCCGCGGCAGCTCGTCGCCCGCCGGAGCGCTCGGCACCACGGTCGCCTCGCTGATCCGCATCGCGGAGCGGTGCGTGGCCGTGTGCGGGAGCAAGCCGTCGCCGATGAGCGCGTGTGCCATCGCCTTCGACGGCCGCGAAACGAGCCAGCGTGCCCTGGCGCTGGTCGCACGGTTCGCGAGCATCATGCACAGCACGGTGCACATCATCCACGCGACGATCGATCCCGCGGTCGCCACCATGATTGTCGGGGAGGCGGAAGCGACCCTCTCGCTCCAGGGAGTCGCCTTCGTGACGCACATCGAGCGAGGCACGCCCGCGGAAGCCGTGGCGCGGGTCGTCGAGCGCACCAAGTGTGACGCCCTGTTTGCCGGCGCGCACGTGGCGCGCGGCAGGACCAGCCAGGTCACCGTTTCCCACGCGGAGGAGATCCTGCGGCACACCGACATCCCCGTGGTCATCCAGCCGTGACGACCGCTCCGCTCACGTTCGTCCTGGCCCATGCCGATGAGAGCTGTCTCGGCAACGACTCCACCAAGCCGAGCCCGGGAGGGAACGCCGCGCTGATCGAGGCGCCTGCCGGCGACAGCGTCGCCCGTTGGGACTTCTACGACTGCTCGCCGCAAACGACGAACAACCGGATGGCGCTCGCCGGCGCGATCGCGACGCTGGAATGGATTCGCCGCCAGTGGCAGCACGCCCACGTGCGCTACGTGTCCGACTCCGAGTACCTCGTGAAGGGGAGCACCGACTGGGTCCGGGATTGGCAAGCACGGGGCTGGCGTCGCAAGACCGGCGCGCTCGAAAACGCGGAGCTGTGGCAGAAGCTCGTGCAGGTCGCTGCGGCCCATACCGTGGACTGGCGCTGGGTGCGCGGCCACAACGACCATCCGAAGAACGAATATGCAAACGCGCTCGCGATGCGCGCCGCCGAGCGCCAGGAGCGCTCCAACGGCCTGATTCCGTCCGGATTCGACACCTGGCTCGCCCAGCAGCGGGCCCGGGGCAAATACGCGGGCTACGATCCCGACAAGGAGCTGCATGAGCGCGTCTAAGGACGGCGTGGCCGCCAACACGCATCCGCTGAATGTGCTGCCCGAGGGCGAGGCGGTCCCCGCCCTGGACCGTATTCCGCTTTACGAGGTGTACATGCGGATGGCCGAAGAGTTGGGGAAGCGCTCGACCTGCGTCCGGCTGCAAGTGGGGACCGTCGTCACCGACCAGCGGCTCGAGAACGTGCTCGCGATCGGCTACAACGGCAACGCGCGGGGGCTGCCCAACAAGTGTGATTCGACCGTGCCCGGCAACTGCGGCTGCATCCACTCGGAGATGAACGCGCTCGTGAAAGCACCCGGCAACGTGCCGGACAAGGTTGTATTCGTCAGCGCCTCGCCGTGTGTGATGTGCGCTAAGCTGATCATCAACTCGGGAGTGACCCACGTGTTCTACCGTAAGGCATACCGCGATCCGTCGGGCGTGGAGGTGCTGCAACAGGGCGGCGTCGTTCCGGTCCTCTACGACCGCTGGCTCTCGGCATGGCGCAACGGCCCGGAGGCCGCCCGATGAAGGGGCGTCGCTGACATGGACGAGCTGGACCGTCTGTTCTCTCTGCTGGTGACCGCGCTCGCGCGGGAGACGCGCGTCGCCGTGCCGTTCCCCGCCGCCGATGTGTACGAGCGGCTCGTGCCCTACCGCTCCAACCGCTCGCGGTTGAATGTGGCGACCCACCAGGACTATGAAATGGCCGTGCTGCGGCTGCTCGCCGGCGAGCGGGGCTACGTACAGCTCGAGCCGGAGCAGGTGCGCGAGGCGATGCAGCGCGAGGCCGGAGGAACGAACCCGGACCCGGCTTACTTCCGGAGCTTTCCGGATGCGCAGGTCATGGTGAACGGCCGGGCCGCCGAGCGTGTGATGCTGGCGGACCGCGCTTACGCGCCGCCGTCGGCGGAGGGGGGAGCCGACGACGGAGACGAGCTCGTCGACACCACGGGAGAAAACCCGATTCCTCCGCCACGAGTGCCCGATTCCGCCTTTCGCATCGCCCGCCCCCCCGATGTCGCAGCCGCGGTCCAGTGCGAGTACTGCGGCGGCGTGCTGCCCACGAGCCGCGATGTGCACTTCTGCCCGCACTGCGGCCAACCGCAAGCCGGCGATCTCAAGTGCCCCGCCTGCGGCAGCGAGGTCGACGTGGGATGGGCGTATTGTCTCTCCTGCGGGCGGGCGACGGGATTTGAATGACGGCCGGACGGCCGGACGGCCTGACGGCCAAAAGACACCGCGTTGCCGTCATTGCCGGAGACGGAATTGGTCCCGAGGTGATCGAGGCCGCGATCCCCGTCCTGGACGCCGCGGCCGAGAGCCACGGCTTCGCGATCGATTGGGAGCGCCTTCCGTACTCGGCTGATCACTACCTGAAAACGAAGGAAACGCTCCCCGAGACCGCGTTCCGGCATTTGCGGGATGACGTGGATGCGATTCTCCTCGGGGCGCTCGGCGATCCGCGCGTCCCCAGCAACGAGCACGCCCGGGACATCCTGCTAGGACTGCGGTTCCGCTTGGACCTGTTCGTCAACTTTCGTCCGGTCGTCCTCCTTCACCCGGACCTGACGCCGCTTCGTTCGGCCGTCGGGCCGTCCGGCCGACCGGCCGTCGATTTCGTCATCTTCCGCGAGAATACCGAGGGCCTCTACCTCGGCCGTGGTCGTGTCAGCGGCGACGAGCACATTGCCGAGGAGGTCAACACCGCGAAGGGCGTCGAACGGATCATTCGCGCGGCCTTCGAGTGGGCCAAGACGCACGGCAAGCAGCGGGTCACCATGAGCGACAAATCGAACGCTGTCCCGGCACACAAGATCTGGCAGGAGAAGTTCAAGGCGGTGGCCGGCGAGTATCCGCAGATAATCGCGGAGCACCGCTACGTGGATGCGCTGGCGATGGAACTCGTCCGTGAGCCCGGGCGCTTTCAGGTCATCGTGACGAACAACCTTTACGGCGACATTCTGTCGGATCTCGGTGCCGCACTGGTCGGAGGGCTCGGCGTCGCGGCGAGCGCGAATCTGCACCCGGGCCGCCCCGGCGCGGGGCTGTTCGAGCCGGTGCACGGCTCCGCGCCTCCGCTCGCCGGCAAGGGGGTCGCGAATCCGATGGCGGCGGTGCTGACCGGCGCGCTGATGTTCGAGCACCTGGGCCACCCCGCTGCCGCCCGCGATCTCGAGCGCGCAGTGAAGGAGACCATCGCACGGGGGATTCGCACACCAGACATCGGTGGAACCTCGACGACGCAGCAAGTCTCTCAAGGAGTCGCCGCCGCCCTGTAGCCGTATATTGTCCTCACCGTGACCAGCCTTCACGAACATCTCGCCCCGCGCGTTCGGGCCTGGCGTGACGTCGGCTACCCCTGCGAGCTCTATCCCGCGGTCGCCGAGGTACTCGAATGGGGTCGAGACCCCGAGTCCGGGCACCTCCGCTTCCTGCGTGCCCCGCAGCTCAACGCGCTCGAAGCCTACTGGTATCTGCGGCTCGTTGAAGGGACCCCGCACGTCTTCGATCTCTACGTGCGGACGTTCCCCAAGGCCTCCGAGCTGCTGGAAGCGCTAGGTCTGGGACATGAGGAGATCACGCGGATTGTGATTGACGAAGGGCCAGATGCGTTATGGGACCGGATCAAGACGGACGACGAGTTTGTGCGTGCTCACCGGCTCGAGTCCCTGCGCGAAACCCTCACGTTGGCGTATCCCAGCTACATCCTGGCCCTCGCGATGGGCGCAGGGAAGACCATTCTAATCGGTGCGATCATAGCGACCGAGTTCGCTCTCGCGATGGAGTACCCCGAGGGGCCGTTTGTGCAGAATGCGCTCGTCTTTGCCCCCGGCAAGACGATCATCGAGTCGCTGCGAGAGCTGGTTCAGGTGCCCTACAACCACATTCTACCTCCCCGCTTTCACAAGCGATTTGCCGCGTCCGTGAAGCTCACGTTCACACGGGACGGCGAGAAGGACCTGCCCGTCGTACGGGGGTCGGTGTTCAACGTGATCGTCACCAATACCGAGAAGATTCGCATTCAGAAGGAGACGGTCCGGAAATCCGACCTTGGTGGCCTCTTTGCCGAGGGGAAAGTCGATGAGGCGCGCGCCGAGGTCGCGAACCTGCGGCTCCAGGCGATCGCCTCGCTGCCGCATCTGGCCGTCTTTTCCGACGAGGCCCACCACACCTACGGCCAATCACTCGACACCGAGCTGAAGAAGGTCCGCAAGACCGTGGACTATCTGGCAGCCAAGACCAACCTAATCGTTGTGGTGAACACGACAGGAACGCCGTATTTTCAGCGGCAACCCCTTCGTGACGTGGTGATCTGGTACGGCCTCTCTCAGGGAATCCGCGACAACATCCTGAAGGATCTCTCGGGGAACATCCTCGCTTTCGAATTCGAGGGAGATGCCGCAGCGTATGTGGAGCACGTGGTCGAGGACTTCTTCAAGGAGTATGGGGACGTGCGGCTGCCGAATGGGGCGCCGGCCAAGATCGCGATCTACTTCCCACAGACGAGAGATCTCCAGGAACTGCGCGCCGCTGTGGACCGGGCGCTCGCCAAGGTTGGGCTCTCGCCAGCTATCTGTCTCGTGAACACTTCGGATGACACGCTCACGAAGGCAGCCGATATCGACGCCTTCAACCGGTTGAACGACCCGGCCGCCCCGCACCGGGTCATCCTGCTCGTGAACAAAGGAACCGAAGGTTGGAACTGCCCGTCGCTCTTCGCCTGCGCCCTCGCTCGCCGGCTACGCACCTCGAACAACTTCGTACTCCAGGCGGCCACCCGTTGCCTGCGACAGGTCCCGGGCAATACGCACAAGGCCCGCGTCTATCTGTCGCGCGACAACTACAGCGCGTTGGACAATCAGCTCCAGGAAAACTTTGGTGAGTCAATTGATCTACTGAACCGACAGGCGCGAGAGACCCGCCGGGCCAGGATCGTGCTGCGAAAACTCCACATCCCTCCGCTCGTTGTGACCAAGCTCGTCAGTCGAGTGGAACGGAAGCCAGCGAGCGAGAAGCCCCTCGCGCTCGAGCGTCCGGCTGGATCCGGCGCCCGCGGTCTCACGCGCGCGGTGCTCACGGTGGGAGAGCAGGTGTCGACACCGCGGATCCTGATTCAGCTCGGCGATAGCGTGATGATCGAGACGGCGCCGGATGGATTCGACGCCTATGCGGCCGCGGTGGAGCTGGCGGGCCGTTACCGCGTGGACGTGTGGAGCGTGTACGACGAGCTGCGCCGGCTCTACGCCGCGGACGATGTGCCCGCGGCTCATCTCGACGCCCTCGCCCGGCAGGTGGAGCGCGCGTCCGGGGAGTACGAGAAGAAAGAGGAGCGCGTCGAATTCGCGCTGGCGCTCGTCAAGCCGGAAGGCTTCATGAAGGAGGAGATCTCGGGCACCGAGGTGTACACCGCGGAGATCGCGTACCCCAAGGACCGCGAGCATCTGCTGCTGTCCTGGGAGGCGATGCGCGAGCGCAACCCCCGCGATTTCGGGTTTCACTACGACCCGTACGACTTCGACTCGAACCCGGAGAAGAGCTGCTTCGAGCAGCTGCTCGCTGAGCTGAACCTGCGGTCTGACGACATCGAGGACGTCTATTTCACGGGAGCGCTCACGAACCCCGCGCAAACCGATTTCTTCATCGAGTACAAGGACGACAAGGGCAAGTGGCGGCGCTACACGCCCGATTTCGTGATTCGCAAGACAGATGGCCGTGTGATGATCGTCGAGGTGAAAGCGGCTCGGGAACGCGACGCGATCGTGCAAGGTGTCGGCAAGGAGAGCAAGAAAGCCCTAGCGCTCAAGAAGTGGACAGACTTGGATCCCGACCGCCTCAAGTACGAGATCCTGTTCACCGAGGCCGACGTCGTCTCGGCGGACCAGCTCGCGCCGGCGCGGCGATTCCTGGAGGCCGAGTGAGAGGTAAGCAGCGGCGCGCCAGGACCAAGCCGACGGCGGTGGCGAAGCCTCAGGCGCCGGCAAAGCCCGTCGCAGCGAAGGTCACGCCGGCGAAGGGGCGGCCGATGCTGGTGTGGGTGGGCAAGCGGCCGCTTAGGCAAGTGATGGCCTATCCGGCGCAACATGTCGAGGCGTACAGCGCCCCCGGCGAACCGGCTGCCGCGGGCGATTGGTCCGACTGGCCCTCGCCCTATCCGAAAGGCGGGCTCTTGTTTCACGGCGATAACAAAGAGGTGCTCGCACACCTGCTTGCGAATGGGTTCCGAGGGAAGGTGAACCTTATTTACATCGACCCTCCCTTCGACTCAGGTGCGGACTACGTCCGGAAAGTGTCGCTGCGCGGGGCAAAGGGGACGGCGAAGATTGACGGTGAGTCGTATACCCTCGGCGAGCAGATCCAGTACACGGACATCTGGGCAAACGACTCATACCTGCAGTTCATGTACGAACGCCTTCTGCTTCTCAAGGAACTACTCGCGGATGGCGGGGCCATCTTCTTGCATTGCGACTCTGGCAAGGTTCACCACCTGCGCACGCTCATGGATGAAGTGTTCAGCCCAGAGAAGTTTGTCAACGAGATTATCTGGAGCTACCGTCGCTGGCCTTCGACCGGCGACTCCTTCCAAGCCATGCACGACAACATTCTGTTCTATGTTCTCGAAGTTGCGAGCAAGCGAACGTTTCACAAGCGGTACGAAGAAGCGTCCGAGAGCTACATGAAACGCTTTGGAGGCAAGACCCAGAGATTGGATGAAGAAACGGGGACGAGGAAAATCACGGGTGAGGAAGAGACCAGGGGGATGCCTCTCCGCGATGTTTGGGACCTGTCGATCGTTGCCGGCTTCAAGGATGAGCGGACGGACTATCCGACTCAGAAACCGGAGGCGCTGATCGAAAGGATCGTGGACATTTGTTCGGATCCGGGCGACCTCGTCCTCGACTGTTTCATCGGCTCCGGCACGACTGCCGCCGTCGCACAGAAGCTCGGCCGCCGCTGGGTCGGGTGCGACATCAACAAGGGCGCCATCCAGACGACCGCGAAACGGCTCCAGACGATCATCGCCGAAAAAGCAACCGGTGAAGCACAGCAGGAGCTCGCCGTGAAGGGCGAAGCCGCGCCGAAGCCAGCCCAGCTCGGCTTTACCGTCTGGCGCGTCAACGACTACGACCTCCAGATCCAGCACAACGAGGCCGCGAACCTCGCCGTCGAGCTGCTCGGCGTCGAGCGCACCCGCACCGACGGCTACTTCGACGGCACCCTCGGCAAAGCGCTGGTCAAGATCGCCGCGTTCACTCACCCGCTCACACCGCTCGATCTCGAAGAACTGAAACGCGAGCTCGAGGCGCGGCCGGACGAGGATCGCCCGGTCACCGTCGTGTGTCTCGGCATCGAGGTGGCCGCGCAGGCGTGGGTGGACGAGTGGAATGCCCTGCGCAAGGGCGCCGCCGCCGTGAACAAGATCCAGGTGATCGAGCTGCGTACGGATCCCAAGTACGGCACGTTCATCCGCCACGAGCCCGCGCGCGCCAAGGTCAAGATCGAGCGCAAGCAGGACAAGCTTCGGGTCGAGATTCAGGACTTCATCTCGCCCAGCATCGTCGCGCGGCTGCAGCAGCAGGCGGGTGTGCTGAGCCCCAAGATTGACGATTGGCGGGCGATGGTGGACTGCGTGATGATCGATCCGACATACGACGGCAAGGTCTTCAATGTGGCGCTGAGCGATGTGCCGGAGCGAAAGACAGATCTCGTCAACGGCAGCTATGAGCTAGCGGCGCCTAGCGGGAAGACCACGGTGGCGGTGAAGATCGTCGACATGCTGGGAGAAGAAGTGCTTGTGCAACGGGAACCGTGAGACGCGGTCGCCCCGTTGATTCATCGTTGAGGTCGGGCCGCCATCTTGGACGCGGTGTGCGTTAGGGCGGGCGACTGGTTCGGAAACTGCTGGGGCGGGTTTTCGGCTCACGGGAGCCGCAAGTTGGAGAGATCTGGCTTGTACGTGACCAAGACCTTGGTATTCCTCTAACTGGCATGCACCCTGTGTTGGTGGTGGGCGGCAGTCAATTTTCGGGAGGGCCGGTGCGGATCGCCCCAGGATCGAGTACCAGACGCCCAACGGAGCCGGAGATTGCCCTTCCGGTAGACCCAGGAGACTGTGAGCCGGAGACGGTGCTCACGAAGCATACGAGGTTTCGGCTGAATGAGGCCCGTCGCATGCCGCGCGAGAAGCTCCGCAAACGGATCGCCAAGTTGAAACCGCCCAAGCACCGAGACCTACTGGTGCTCAGAGAGCATGTTCTATGAGGAACTGGAACGACTCTTGCGTGTTCGAAGCAAGGAGGGAATGATTAACCAGATGTTGCGCGCGCCGATCGGCTCCGTTTGGTCCGTCTCCGGTCTCGGGGACGCGGCAGTCGTGGTTCTTGCCGGCCCGTTCGCCACCTCTCGAGGCTCGCCCGAGTACCTCGTCGCACCCCTGTATACAGGCCGCGAACCAGGCTTCGTCTGGAGCTCCGAGGACGTGCGTTTGGAGGCCAACGAATCGGGTTTTGGCGAGCCGCGGTTCGCTGCGGTATGGAACGCCCGTCCGCTCCTATACTCTGACCTCCCGCTCCAGCTGGGCACCTTAACGGAGGATGCCACAGTCGCCGTGCGAGATGCCTACTGGGCCTCGCTGAATGAGCGCGCCTTGGGCAAGAGCCGGCGACTGGGGCGTTCGATTCGGTCCGCCAAAGACGCAGCGGCCATGTTCCAGGCTGCCGAGTTGGAGCGCTGGGAACCCCTTTCGGGGCGCGTTTTTGACGCGCCGGAGCACGCTGCCGTTAGCCTTACGGTCCGCTTCGCGGACGTATGGACCATGACCCTCCCAGGCATCGAACAGTTGTCGAGTGACATTGAGACCTCCGAACGACTGGTGGGGTCCGCGGTCATCGATGGTATCGGAGCGAGCAAGGCCTGGCTCAGTGGCTGGCTTCATCTCGGTGGTATTCAAGTCAGCCGCAATGCGGGCGACCTCTTCGCGCCTGCTCCGAGCGACGCCGTCCAGTTTTGGCAGGAGACCACCTTCGTAGCCCAGCGGGATGCCGAGGAGGCAGAAGTCCCTGTGCAGGTTAACGCTGACTCTGAACTGGCTGACGCCGCATGAGCCACCGCGTGTCGTCTGAGCAGCTCAGCGCACTCCAGTTCGAGAGGATTTGGGTACGCGAAGCGGTATTCCTAGACATCGAGGGTGAGAAAGAGAGAGCCGGCCCGCAGGCGCACCTTAAGATCGCCATACGTATCGAGGTTAAGGTCGGGTACTCCCCTCCTGGAGATCGCGCGTTCGTAAGCGTCCGCGCCGAACTCGAACCTCCCCCTGACGAGCGACTCTTCCGCGAGTTGTCGGCCGCGGTCGAAGGTGAGTTTAGTGTGCGAGGTGGCGTCGACCGGCAGCGCCTGGAAAGCTTCGCCACCACCCAAGCTCCGGTCTTGCTGCTTCCCTACCTCCGTCAGGTCGTCACAACCTTGACCGCGCAGAGCAGAGTGGGCGCAATCGTCATGCCGCCTCTTAACATGGTCGAAATTACCAAGGCAATGCAGGCCCAGGTGAAAGACAAGACCGCGGCCGCCACTGCACAACCGTAGGGGCCTTCCCGCTTCCGCCTTCCCCGCAGTCCGGGCATATTCCGCCCACTTACAGTGGAGTATCCCATGAAAACCCAGGGCGCCAGTAAGGACGTCGTCTTCCTGTCCGGTGTGCGGACGGGATTCGGCGCATTCGGCGGCTCCTTGAAGGACCTGTCGGCGACGGAGCTGGGGGCGGTCGCGGCCCGGCACGCCATTCAGCGCTCAGGTGTCCCGGCCGGCGACATCGGCCATACGGTATTCGGGAACGCGCTGCAGACCTCCGCCGACGCGATTTACCTCGCCCGGCATGTCGGGCTCAAGGCGGGCCTGCCCATCGAAGTGCCGGCCGTCACCGTGAATCGGCTGTGCGGGTCGGGATTCGAGGCCATCACCCAAGGCGCTCAGCTGGTTCTGCTCGGCGAGGCCGACGCGGTGCTCGCGGGCGGCGCCGAATCCATGAGCCAGGCGCCCCACGTGGTCCGCGGCGCCCGCTGGGGCCTGCGGCTCGGCCCCGCGCCGCTCGAAGACTTGCTGTGGGAGGCCCTGAAGGACCCGCACTGCGGCCTGTCAATGGCCGAGACCGCCGAGAGCCTCGCCGAGCAGTACGAGCTCACGCGCAAAGAGGTAGACGAGGTCGCGGTAAGATCCCAGAAGCGCGCCAAGCAGGCTTGGGACGCGTGCGTCTTCCAGGACGAAGTTGTCCCCGTGACGATCAAGGTGAAGGGCAAGGAGATCGAGTTCCGTGCCGATGAGCATATGCGCCCCGACACCACCCTCGAGATCCTCAGCGCGCTCAAGCCCTACTTCAAGAAGGACGGGCTGGTGACCGCGGGGAACGCGTCGGGTATTTCGGACGGCGCCGCCGCGACGGTGATCGCGAGTGAGGAGTACGCCAAGGCGCACGGATTGAAGCCGCTGGGCCGGCTGGTGGCATGGGCGGTGGCGGGAGTCGAGCCCAAGCACATGGGGATCGGACCGGCGCCGGCCGCCCGCAAGGCGCTCGAGAAGGCCAGGATGAAACTCGAGCAGATGGATCTCGTCGAGGTGAACGAGGCGTTCGCGCCGCAATACCTCGCCGTCGAGAAGGAGCTGGGGTTGGACCGCGCCAAGACCAACGTGCACGGCGGCGCGATCGCCATCGGGCACCCGCTCGCCGCGAGCGGCACGCGGATCACCATCCACCTGCTCCACGCGCTGCGTCACCAGAAGAAGCGGTTCGGCCTCGGGTCGGCCTGCATCGGCGGAGGCCAGGGCGCGGCGGTGATCGTCGAGGCACTATGAACATTCTCGTCATAGCCATCGGGGCAATCGCCCTGTATCTCTTCGCCGGGCTGCGCGTGCTGCGCGAGTACGAGCGCGGCGTCTATTTCCTGCTCGGCCACCTGCGGCCCACCAAGGGGCCGGGCCTGATCTTCCTGCCGCCCTTCCTCGCCAAGATGCAGACGGTGTCGCTGCGAGTGATGGCCATGGACATCCCGCCCCAGGACGTGATCACCCGCGACAACATCTCGATCAAGGTCAACGCCGTCCTCTACATGCGGGTGAAGACCCCCGACAAGGCCGTCGTGGGCGTGGAGAACTATCTGTATGCGACGAGCCAGCTCGCGCAGACCACGCTCCGCTCGGTGCTCGGTGAGACGGAGATGGACGAGCTGCTCGCGAACCGCGACAAGATCAACGCCATCCTGAAGCAGATCATCGATGCCCGCGCCGAGGAGTGGGGGATCGAGGTATCCGCGGTCGAAGTAAAGGACGTAGACCTGCCGCCCGAGATGAAGCGCGCGATGGCCCGCCAGGCGGAGGCCGAGCGGGAGCGGCGCGCCAAGGTGATCAACGCCGAGGGCGAGCTGCAGGCTTCCGAGAAGCTGGCCCAAGCGGCGCACATCATCGGTAAGGAGCCCGCGGCGATTCAGCTGCGCTACCTCCAGACGGTGAACGAGATCGCGTCCGAGAACAACTCGACCACGATCTTCCCGATCCCGATCGACCTATTCCGTGTCTTCATTGAGAAGATGGCTCCGTCCGCTGGTGGGGATTCCGGCAGCCGTGCCCTGCCCGAGCGCACGTCAGGTGAGCGGCTCCCCCTCCCCGCGCCCCCCACCAAGAGGAAGGCGAAAGCCTAGTGGCTACTCCCGGCGAGCTGATCAGCCGCGAAGCGCTGGAGCGCATCATCCAGCGCGCGGCGGAGCTCCAGGCCGGCGAGCGCGACATCGGCGAGGGGCTCACCAAGGACGAGGTGCTCGCGCTCGGCAAGGACGTCGGGATTCCGAGCCGCTACCTGCAGCAGGCGCTGCTCGAGGAGCAGACCCGGACCATCGTCGAGACACGGCACGGCTTCTGGGCCTGGGCCACGGGACCACGCACGTTGGCCGCGGACCGGGTCGTCCCGGGTGACCGTCCAGCAGTCGAGCGGGCCCTCACGCGATGGATGGAGGACGAGGAATCGCTGCAGGTGAAACGGCATTATCCCGACCGTACCACGTGGGAGCCGAAGGCGGGTGCCTTTGCCAGCATCCAGCGGGCGCTGGGGGCGGGGACGAAGGGGCGCCGCTTCGCGCTGGCCGGCGCCGCCGAGGTCACGGGCCAGGTTACCCAGCTCGAGCCCGGCTTCTGCCATGTGGGCCTCAACGCCGACGTTCGTCCGCGCCGCGCGCGGCGGATCCAGGGCGGCGGGGTGATCCTCTCGGTGGGCGGTTTCACCGCAGCGGTCGCCGCCGTCGTGCTCGGTCCCATCGCCCTGATACCAGGGGCCGTGGCGGTCCCGATCGCCCTCGCGATCACGCGCCATCACCGGGCGGACAACGAGCGCATTCAGGTCTCGCTGGAACAGGTGCTCGACCGGCTCGAGCGCAGCGAAATCCGGGCAGAGCACGCGCTGCCACCGGCCGCGAATACATTCGCCCGGATCGCAGAGGAAGTGCGGAAGGCATTCGAGAATCCCCGGCCCAAGCCGCGGGGCTGAGGGGGACCGTCATGAGCGATATCAAACGGGTGGGCGTGTTGGGGTGCGGGCTGATGGGCAGCGGTATCGCGCAGGTCTGCGCGACCGCGGGCTACGAGACGATCGGGCGCGACATCTCGAACGATCTGCTCAACCGCGGGAGGGCGAGCATCGAGAAGTCGCTCGCCAAGCTGGTCGAGAAAGGGAAGCTCCAGGCGGCTGATCGGGATGCGGCGCTCAAGCGGTTGACGTTCACAACCGCCGTCCCCGACCTCAGGAAGGTGGACATCGTCATCGAGGCGATCACCGAGGACCTGGCCCTGAAGAACCTCCTCTTCCTGGAGCTCGACGGCCTGTGTGGTCCGGGGACCATCTTCGCGTCGAATACCTCGAGCCTCACGATCGCTGAGATGGCGGCGGCCACGAAGCGCGCCGACCGCTTTGTGGGGCTGCACTTCTTCAATCCCGTGCCGCTGATGCCGCTCGTCGAGGTCGTGCGGACCGTGACGACGTCCGAAGAGACCTTCAAGCGCGCCTTTGCTTTCGCGAAGTCGCTCGGCAAGGAGCCGGTCGCCGCCAAGGACAATTCCGGCTTCCTCGTCAATCTCCTGCTCGTCCCCTATCTGCTGGACGCCATTCGAGCGGTCGAGCGGGGCGTCGGCAGCGTGTCCGACATCGACAAAGCGATGCAGCTCGGCTGCGGGTATCCCATGGGGCCGCTCACGCTGCTCGACTTCGTGGGCCTCGATACGACGCACAACATCGCCGAGATCATGTTCAAGGAGTACCGTGAGGCCCGCTACGCGCCGCCGCCGCTCCTCAAGCGCATGGTCCTGGCGGGGATGTACGGCAAGAAGAGCGGCAAGGGTTTCTACGACTACGCTGTCACTCCTCCCGTCGTCAACAACCTGGGGCTCTGATCATGCTTGGTTACGACGCTCCCCGCTGGCATGCCGTTCTGAACGACCTCCCCGCGGCCTTGCTGGTCGCGGCGGTGCTGTTCGACCTCGCCGGCGCCGCCTTCAAGCGCGAGTCGCTCAAGTGGGCCGCGATCTGGACGCTCTGGGCGGGGGTGATCGGCGGGTGGGCGGCGGTTGTGGCGGGGAAGCTTGCGGAGGAAGCGCTCGACCATGGCGAGGCGATTCACGAGCTCATGGAGCGCCACGAACGGCTCGCGCTGATCACGATGGGCCTGTTTACTGCCATCCTCGCATGGAAGATGTACCGACGCTTCATGCTGCCGGCGACTGAGGAGCTGGTCGCGCGCGTCCTGGGCGTGGTGGGCCTTGCCGGTCTGATCTGGGTGGGGACGATCGGCGGCACGCTCGTGTTCGAGCACGCGGCGGGGATCCCCAACGAGCGCCTGGAGGCCGAGCTGCGCGATCGAGGAGCGATGACCACCGCCCCCGGGGATACGACGAAGGTCCCCCCGCATGAGCATGCGCCAGGCACGGCGCCGCACAACCACTAGATGCGACGCGCGGTTCTAGTGATTGCAGTATTGGCGAGCTGCACGCCCGCTACCACGCGCCCGCCCTTCGCTCCGTATCCCGAAGCGCTCCACGCAGTCATCAACGCTCCGCCGGCTCAGGTCGTGAGGCAGGCGCAAGCGTTGCTGGCGGCGGACAGCATCCCCGTCAGCTTCGTCAGCCCCCGAGATGCGTTTCTCGAAACGGGAGAGTTCGCGGGAACGACCAAGGTCCGCGTCTGGGCGGACCCGGACGTGCCAGGCAAAGCACGCGTCACGGTGGAGGCGGTGTACCGGCCGGTCGAGGACCCGTCGCGGATCCTCCGTGACCTGGAGCGGGCGGCGCCGCCGGGATCGGCGGGGCAGCAGGCGGCAGAGAGGCTGTTGGCGGCGCTGAAGGAAAAGCTGGGCGTGACGATCTACTGAGCTCCCACCCACTCCTTCACCCACGTCTCCATCTGCTCCAAGTCGATTGCCGCATCGCGGCAGGGGCCGTTGGGGAGCTGCATGGTGAGGCCGAGCACCGGAAGCTTTCCCGCCACATCGCGCAGGCCGGTCATCATGTCTCGCTCGCAGGCCACGGCCACAACGGCTCGAGGGCGGCGCTCGCGGATCACGCGCCGAGCGAGTTGGCCGCGCGTGGCCACGAACACTGGAACCTCGTAGCGCCCCGCGATTTCGAGCACACCGTCGAGCGCTTGCTTGGATAGACAGCGCGGGATCAGCACCAGCAGCTCACCCTTCCCCACCTTCCGGCCGCGCCGCACCGCCAGCGTGTTGTAGATATCGATCGCCGCGTGCTCGACCCAATCCCGCTTGCCGAACCCCCGCGCGATCAATGACGTGTAGTTCATGAGCTTCAGATAGGGGCCGCGCTCGAGCAGCCGCTCCGGCAGCAGGTTCTTCCCGCCGTAGTAGGAGGCCGCCACGAGACTGAGGTAGAGTGCCTTGAGCCCGGCAAGAGCCGCGAGGGTGATCCAGAGCACCTTGGGCAGCGGCGCCCACAGGGCGCCCAGACGGGGGCCGACCAGATAAAGAAGGAGAGCGACGGCGGCGGTGGCTGCGACGAGCGTCAAAGCCGCGAACCGAAAGAACAGGCCGGGCGCCGCTGAAAAGTCCCCGCCCCCGGGAAGCGGCCGGCCGTTCCACTCGTCCCACTCGTGGCCCAGCCGGCGGTCCACCTCGATGTGGATGAGCTGAGCGCGGGGCGACGTGGATGTGGGGGACGTCATTGGGCACCGAAGCTTCACGCGACGGTTCGCCGGTGTCAAGTTTGGAGCGTGTCCACGTCACGCCGATCCCCCCCCCCTCCCGCGACCCTCATGACCGATCCCCGCATCCGCGCCGCCTACGCGGAGGGTGCGGGCATCTACCGCATCATCCCGGCCGCCGTAGCGATTCCCGAAGACGCCGCCGAGCTCGTGGCGCTGGTCTCGTGGGCGGCCGAAACACGCACGCCGCTCACCCCGCGCGGTGCGGGCAGCGGCATGCCGGGCGGCAACGTCGGCTCGGGCGTGATCGTGGATCTGAGCGCGGGATTTGCCGAGCTGGTGGTTGACGCCCAGCACCGCACGGCCCGCGCCGGCGCCTCGGTCACGTGGGCCGAAGTGAACGACGCCGCACGGTCGTACGGTCTGCGGCTGCCCCCCGATCCGTCGTCGGGCGCCTTCGCGACCTGCGGCGGTATGGTCGCCACGAACGCCGCCGGACCACGAACGCTGCGGTACGGCAGTGTCAGGCCGTGGGTGGAAGCACTCGAGATCGTCGCGGCGGACGGCGAAGTTCGCACGCTGCGACGGGGAGCAGGGAGCGGGGATCGGTTTGCACTGACGGCTGACAGCCGACGGCTGATAGCCGACCGTTTCCCCAAGACTCGCAAGAATTCCTCCGGCTACGCGCTCGACCGTTTCGCCGAGTCGGGCGACGAAGTGGACCTGCTCGTCGGCTCGGAAGGGACCCTCGCCATCGTCACCGCCGTGCACTGGCGCCTGGACCCGGTCCCTCCCGACCTGGCGGGCGCGGCGCTGGGATTCGCCGATCTCGACGCCATGACCGAGGCAGTCCCGTACCTGGCATCGCTCAATCCCTCCGCTCTGGAGCTGCTCGACAGCACCCTGCTCCGCTTCGTGCCTGATGCGCCCCCCCCAGCCGTCGCGTGCCTCCTGCTCGTCGAGTTCGAGCGCGAGACGGCGCCGGCCGCTCACGGCGCCGTCGGGGATGCGGTCCGGGGATTGAAGCACGCCCTGACGCACGTCGAGACCGCCGTGGACCGCGCCGGGATCGAGCATCTATGGCAAGTCCGGCGGCTCGCGTCTCCCGCCCTCGCCCGGCTGCCCGAGTCCCAGCGCTCCATGCAAGTCATCGAGGACGGCTGCGTGCCGCTGGACCGTCTCGGCGAGTACGTGACGGGCCTGCGGGCGGCCGCGGAGCGCCGCGGCATCCCGGTCGCGATCTTTGGACACGCCGGCGACGGGCACGTGCACGTCAACGCCCTCCCCGACATTACCCGCCCTGAGTGGCTCGAGTCGCTCGAGGGGCTGTTCATGGACGGCACCGACCTGCTCGTCCGGCTCGGCGGCGTCCCGTCGGGTGAGCACGGCGTCGGCCGGCTCCGCGCCGGTGTGCTCGAGCGTTTCTATGGAAAGGAAGTGATGACGTTGTTCCGAGACGTGAAGCGGGCGTACGACCCGCTGTCCATCCTCAATCCCGGTGTTATCATTCCCGCGGCCCCGGCCGACTGGGGGGGGGCGCCGCTCGCCGCGCTGAAGGTGGGCGAGCGCGCCGCGGCGATTCCCGACGATATCGCGGCCCGCCTTCGAGCCCTGGAGCGCACCGCGGGCTGGGCCACGCCCAAGGCGGCGCTCGCAGAACTCGAACCCCTAGCCCCGAGCCCCTAGCCCCTCGATGGAAATCTTTCGCGCCCCCCGCGTCGTGCTGCTTGCCCGTCCCCAATTCCTCGAGCCCGAGCACCTGAAGGTGCAGTGGCGCGGCGAGGCGAGTGATGGCGAACGGCTCGCGGAATACGCCGGCCGGCTCTGTTATATGAGCCAGCACAACCCGGTGAACCGCACGACGGCCGAGTATCTCGAGAACATCAAGAAGCAAGGTCACGGCTCGGTCTTGGAGCACGCGGTCTACGTCCTGCTGATCGAGGGGATCTCGCGCTCCTGCTCCCACGAATTGGTGCGCCACCGGGCCGGGTTCGGGTACTCGCAGATCTCCCAGCGCTATGTGGACGAGTCGCACGCGGCGTTCGTGCTGCCGCCGGCGGCCGCGGGCGATCCCCAGCTCGAGGAGGAATGGCAGCGCCAGGTGACCGAGGCCCAGGCCGCCTACGTGCGGGCCGTCGAGGGGCTGATGCACCGCTACGAGTGGATCACCGACAAGGTCCACCGGCGCAAACTGGCCCGCGAAGCCGCACGGAGTGTGCTCCCCAATGCGACCGAGGTGAAGATCGTCGTCTCGGGCAACGCGCGCGCGTGGCGCACGATGCTGGAGCTGCGCTGCGGCGAGGGCGCGGAGCTCGAGATCCGGCGGATGGCGATCGCGGCGTTGCGACTCTTGCAGCGCGAGGCGGGTGCGCTGTTTTCCGATTTCGAGATTTACGTCGGCGACGACAAACAGGAAGCGGCGCGCGTGACGTACCACAAGGTCTAGTCGGACGTCGTACGACCTACGACTTTTTTTTCTGTTTCTCTCTTGCGTATCCACACGGCATATCGTATTCTGGTACTGGACAACACGTTGCCGCTTTTCAGACCGCACGACTCAAGCGGCCTTTTTTGTAGGAGGTAGCCCGAGACCAATGCGAATCGGTCTCGCTTACAACGAGAAACCCGAATCGAGCAACGCGTCCGACGCGTACGCCGAGTGGGACGACCCGTCGACCATCAACGCGGTCGAACAGGCGCTCGGGGTCTACGGCAACGTCGTCCGGCTCGAAGCCGACGAATTCTTTCCGCAGAAACTTTCCCTCGCCCGTCCCGAAATCGTCTTCAACATGGCCGAAGGACTCCACGGCCCGAGCCGCGAGTCCCACGTCCCGGCGATCTGCGAATACTTGAACGTCCCCTACACCGGCTCGGACCCGCTCACGCTGGCGCTGACGCTGCACAAGGGACGCACGAAAGAGATCCTCGCGTATCGCGGCGTCCCCACCGCGCCCTTCCGCGTGATCGAACGCATCGCGGACTTGGGCCAGATGCCGTTGCCGTTCCCGCTGTTCGTGAAACCGATCGCCGAAGGTTCCGGTAAGGGCATATTTATCAACAACTTATGCGACTCGCCCGCGCAGCTGGCAGAGCGGGTGCTTTTCCTCTTAGAGCGCTACGACCAGCCGGTCCTGGTCGAGACGTACCTGACCGGCCCGGAATTCACGGTCGCGATCCTCGGCAACGGCCGCGACGTGCGCTGCTTGCCCATTGTCGGCTTCGACTTCGCCACGCTCCCCGCGGGCGCCCCCCCCGTGTACGGCTACGAGGCGAAGTGGATCTGGGATACGCGCGAGCATCCGCTCGCGATTTTCCAGTGTCCTCCCGCCGACGTCCCCGGTCCGCTGTACCGCGAGATCGAGCGCGTCGCGCTCGACGCGTACGGCGCGCTCGGCTGCCGCGATTGGTGCCGCGTCGACGTACGCGTGGATCGCTTTGCCGTCCCCAACATCGTCGAGCTGAACCCGCTACCCGGCATCATCCCCGACCCCTCCATGAACTCCTGCTTCCCGAAGGCGGCGCGGGTCGCGGGATACACCTACGACGAGCTGATTCAAGAAGTCGTCCGAATCGCGTGGCAGCGAATCACCGGGCGGACCCTTGCGGCGGCCGCGCCGGCCGCGGTGAGCGCGTGAAGCTCCTCATCCTGTACGACCCCGGGGCCGACGATTGGACGGCGGAGGATGTCGCGGGGGTGATGCAGGCGGTGGACGACATCGCGCGGATCTTCGGAGCGATGGGGCACCAGACGCAGCGCGTGCCCGTGCGCCACGACATGCGCTGGTTCAACGCCTGCCGCCGCGCCGACCTGATCTTCAACCTCTGCGAGGGCGTGAACGGCGTGTCGCAGTGGGAGGACCACGTCGTCGGCACCCTGGAGCTCGCCGGCATTCCCTACACCGGCTGCGGTCCGTGGACGATGGCCGCGTGCCGCCGCAAAGGCGTTGCCAACACGATGCTCGAGCGCGCCGGGCTGCCGGTGCCGCGCTGGACGATTGCCCAGGGCAAGATCGACGAGGACTTCCCCCTCCCCGCCATCGTCAAGCCGGCGGCCGAGGACGCGAGTGCCGGTCTCGACCGGCAGTCGGTCGTCCCGGACCGTAAGAGCCTCAAGGCCCGGGTCGCGGCGATGACGGAGCAGTTCGACGAAGTGCTCGTCCAGCAGTACATCGCCGGCCGCGAGCTCAACGTCGGGATCGTGGGCGATCGCACGCTGCCGGTCGCCGAGATCGACTTCAGCACAATGCCCCAAGGGTCATGGCCGATCCTCACCTACGCCGCCAAGTGGCACGTGGGATCGCCGGAGGACCTGGGGAGCCGGCCGGTCTGTCCGGCACAGATCTCGCAACGGCTCGCCGACCGGCTGTGCCGGCTGGCGGAGACCGCGTGGCGGACGATGCAAGGGAAGGGCTATGGCCGGGTGGACCTGCGCGTGGATGACGCGGGGCGCCCCTGGGTGCTGGAGGTCAATCCCAATCCCGACCTCACGGACGAGGCCGGCCTCTCGCGCATGGCGAGGGCGGCGGGCTGGGACTACGCCGAGCTCGTCCGCCGCATCGCCGAGGGGGCGCTGCGGGAGGCGCAGGGAGCGAAGGCCGCGCGTGAGCTGCTCGCTGCGCCCCGTCGGGCGCGCGCACCGCGCACGGCTTGAGCGGCTGACGCGGGACACCGGTCTCTTCCGCGAGGAAGAGGTCGGCACCGCGGTCGAGCTGCTCGATGCGAGCCTGGGAGAACGAGGCACCGACGACTACCGCTTTATCGGCGCCTTCGACAAGGACGATTTGGTGGGATATGCGTGCTGGGGACCCACGCCCGGCACGGTAGGCACCTGGGACCTGTACTGGATCGTGGTAGATCGGGTCAGACAAGGTGCCGGCATCGGGACTCAGCTCCTGGATGAAGTCGAGTCCCGGCTCACGGCGCACGGCGCACGGCTCGTCGTGGTCGAGACTTCCTCGCGGCCGGACTACTCGGCCACCAGGGGGTTCTACGAGGCACGCGGCTACACCAGAGCCGCAACCATCCCGGGGTATTACGCGCCCGGTGACGATCTGGTGATCTACACCAAGGATCTGACGGATGGAGACCTGGCAAGAACTGCTCCGTAGGAAGAGCATCGCCTCGCTCGAAGCGCTGGCCGCGCGGTTCGGCCCGGAGCACGTCGGTGACGTGAACCGGCTCCGGCAGGCGGCCGAGAACTTCGAGTTCCGGATCTCCCCGGCGATGGTGGACCTGATCAAGTCGCCCGGCGATCCGATCTGGCGCCAATACGTCCCCACGCTCCAGGAGCTCGAAGTGCACGACGGGCTCGTGGATTCGCTCGACGAAGACGCGAACTCGCCGGTCCCCAACATCACGCACCGCTATCCCGACCGCGCGCTGTTCCTCGTCTCCCCGGTGTGCGCCTCGTATTGCCGATTCTGCACCCGGCGCCGCAAGGTGGGCGACCCCGAGAAGATCCCGATGTCGCAGCTCGAGTCGGCGTTCCTGTACCTCGAGGAGCACCACGAGATCCGCGACGTTATCATGTCGGGCGGCGATCCGCTGCTGCTGTCTGACCGCCGCATCGAGGACATCTGCCGGCGCCTGCGGGCGATCCCGCACCTCGAAGTCCTTCGTATCGGGAGCCGGGTGCCGTGTCACCTCCCCGAGCGCATCACGCCCGAGCTGTGCGGCATCCTGAAGAAGTACCACCCGCTTTACATCAACACGCATTTCAATCACCCCAGCGAGCTGACGCCCGCGGCGGTGAAGGCCCTCGGCATGCTCGCCGATGCCGGGATTCCGCTCGGCTGCCAGACGGTGCTGCTCAAGGGCGTGAACGACGACACCGAGGTGATGAAGGAGCTGATGCAACGGCTGCTCGCGGCGCGCGTGCGCCCCTACTACATCTACATGTGCGACCAGGTGGCCGGCGCCGAGCACTTCCGCACGACGATCGAGAAGGGACTCGAGATCGTGAAGGCGCTCCGCGGCTGGACGTCGGGGCTGGCAGTCCCGCACTTCGTGATCGACGCGCCGGGCGGGGGCGGGAAGATTCCGCTGCTGCCCGAATACGTCGTGAAGCTCACGGACAAGGAAATCGTGCTCCGGAACTACGCCGGCAAGATCTACCGCTACAAGCAGCCCGCGAAGTCGAAAGGGAAACCCCCGCTACTCGAGCCCGTGCTCGTCGGCTGATTCGGCGGCTTGACGGGAGCGCGGCGACTGTATATTTATAATCGCCAGCGCATAGAAATACGCTCCCGTTCGAGGGGTCCCATGGCTCTCCGTCGCCTGCATCTGAACGCCCTGCTGAACGCGGCCTCCCCAGGGAGCGCCGGGGCGCGATAGGTGTCACGATCCGCGCGATCCCCCGAGCCCGCTCCCTTCACGGAGCGGGCTCTTCGTTTGTTGGACCCCTGGCGCGAGCGCGACGCCTGCGGGGTCGGCTTCGTCGCCCGCGCGAGCGGCGAGCGCTCGTCTGACATTCTCGGCATGGCCCTCACCGCCGTCGCCCGCCTGGCTCACCGCGGCGCGGCGTCGAACGACCGCTCCGGCGACGGCGCGGGTGTCCTGACGCAGACCCCCCGCCGGCTGCTCGGCATCGGGCCGCAGGAGCGCGTGGCGCTCGGCATGTTCTTTCTGCCCCCCCCGGGACCCGCCCTCGACGCGGCCGTGGACTTGATCGAGGAGGCCCTAGTCGGCGTCGGCATGCCGGTGCTCGGCTGGCGCGTCGTACCCGTCGACGACAGCGTGCTCGGCCCGCTCGCCCGCGCGAGCCAGCCGACGATCCGTCAGGTGTTCGTGGGTCCCCCCCGCTCTCTCGTGGGTGGGAGCGACGCCCAGATGTGGGAGCGCCGCCTCTACCTCGCGCGCCGGATCATCGAGCGCCGTGCCGCCGACCGGGGGGGGGTCTTCGTGTGCTCCCTCTCCTGCCGCACGGTCGTCTACAAAGCGCTCCTCGTCGGCACCGAGCTGCCCGCGTTCTACGCAGACCTGCGTTCGCCGCTGTTCGAAACCGCGATCGCAATCTTCCACCAGCGCTACTCGACCAACACGCTACCGAGCTGGTCTCTCGCCCAGCCGTTCCGCCTGCTCGCGCACAACGGCGAGATCAACACGCTCTGGGGGAACCGCAACGCAATGCGGGCCCGCGAACCCGCGCTCGCCGCCCCGGTGTGGGAGAAGGATGTCGAGCTGCTGAAACCCGTGATCTGGGCCGAGGGCAGCGATTCCGCGAGCCTCGACAACGTGTTCGAGCTGCTGGTGCGCTCGGGACGCGATCCGGCGCACGCACTCATGATGCTCCTCCCGGAAGCCTGGGAGCGCGAGCCCGACCTTCATCCCGCACTGCGGAGCTTTTACGAGTACCACGCGGGGCTGATGGAACCGTGGGACGGCCCCGCCGCCCTGGCATTTACGGACGGCGTAATCGCCGGCTCGGCGCTCGACCGCAACGGGCTCCGCCCGTGCCGCTACAAGGTGACCCGCGACGGGGTCGTGGTCGCCGCCTCCGAGGTCGGCGTCGTGGACCTGGACCCCGCGGACGTTGTGGAGTGCGGCCGCCTTGGTCCGGGCGAGCTGCTCATCGTTGACACGGCGCGGAACGCCGTACTCCGCAGCGCCGAGGCGAAGATCGAGGTGGCGCTCCGCTGTCCGTATCGCCGCTGGACGAGCCGCGCGGTGTGCCGGCTCCCGACCGCCGTCCCGGCACTCGGGCCCGCACTCCCCGCGGACGAGCTGACGGCCCGTCAGCACGGGTTCGGATACAGTTTCGAGGACCTGCGCCACGTCGTCACGCCGATGGCCGCGGCCGGCCAGGAAGCGATCTGGAGCATGGGCGACGACACGCCGATTCCTCCGCTGTCGCGCGTCCCCCAGAGCATATACGCCTATCTGCGGCAGCGATTCGCTCAGGTCACGAATCCGGCGATCGACCCGCTCCGCGAGGAGCTGGTGATGTCGCTCGTCATGTACCTGGGGCGCCGCGGCTCGCTGCTCGCGCAGCGACCGGGAGGGCGGGGGGGGCGGGGAGGGCGGACGCTCCTGCGCCTCGAGCATCCCGTGCTGCTCGCGGAGGAGATGGCCGCGGTGCGCCGCGCCGCGGGATCGGATCTAGCGTCGGTGAGCGCCGTCTGGGAAGCAGCGGCCGGCCCCGAGGGACTGTCCCGCGCCCTGGACGTGCTGGGCCGCGATGCGGTGGCCGCGGTGCGCCGCGGCGCGACGATGTTGGTGGTGAGCGACCGAGACGCGGATCGGGCGCGCGCGCCAATCCCCATGCTGCTGGCGATCGGCGCCGTGCACCAGCGCCTCGTGGACGCCCGGCAGCGGGTGCGGGTTGGGCTCGTCGCGGAGGCGGGCGACGCGTGGGATGTACATCACCTCGCAGCGCTGTTCGGATACGGCGCCGAAGCGGTGCATCCCTGGCTCGCGCTGCAGTCCGTCCGGTCGCTCGCGAGCGAACCCGACGCCGATCCGTCGGCCGCGAAGTTCCGCGTCGCCGCCGAGAAAGGATTGCTCAAGATCCTCTCCAAGATGGGGATCTCGACGCTGCAGTCCTACTCCGGCGCGCAGATCTTCGAAGCGCTCGGGCTCGGCAAAGAGGTGATCGAGCGCTGCTTTACCGGGACGGCATCCGTGATCGGTGGCATTGGATTCACGGAGATCGCCGAGGACGTGTTGGCGCGTCAGCGCGCGGCCTGCGACGCGGCGCCCACGGGGGGGGCGGGGGGAGGCGTTCTACCCGATCACGGGCGAGTCCGGTACCGGCGCGACGGCGAGGACCACGGCTGGGCGCCGCCGCTCGTCCGGGCATTGCAAGACGCCGTGCGCCCCAACAATGACCCGCAGTACGCCGGCTTCGTTGACCGGGTGCGGGCGCGCCCAGCCGCCGGCCCCCGCGATCTGCTGGACTTCCGCCCGCAATCACCGGTCCCGCTCGACGCGGTCGAGCCGGCCGCGGACATCCGGCGCCGGTTCATCTCGAGCGCCATGTCGCTTGGCGCCTTGTCCCCGGAGGCTCACGCGACGCTCGCGATCGCGATGAACCGCATGAATGCCCGCTCCAACTCGGGCGAGGGAGGGGAGGACCCGGCCACCTACGCGCCCCGCGAGGACGGCGAACGGGCCGACAACCGGATCAAGCAGGTCGCGTCGGGTCGTTTCGGCGTGACCACAGCCTATCTCGTGCGGGCTGACGAGCTCGAGATCAAGATCGCCCAGGGCTCGAAGCCGGGCGAAGGGGGTCAGCTCCCAGGCCACAAGGTGACGGACTTGATCGCCCGGTTACGGCATGCGGTCGTCGGCATTCCCCTCATTTCGCCGCCGCCGCATCACGACATCTACTCGATCGAGGACCTGGCGCAGCTGATCCACGATCTCAAGGAGGTAAACCCGGCCGCGCGCGTGGGCGTGAAGCTCGTCGCGGAGGCCGGCGTGGGCACCGTGGCCGCCGGCGTCGCCAAGGCGTATGCCGACTACGTCCTCATCTCGGGCCACAACGGCGGCACCGGTGCCTCGCCCCTGTCGTCGATCAAGCACGCCGGTGCGCCCTGGGAGCTCGGCCTCGCCGAGACGCAGGCCATACTCTTGCGGAACGGCTTGCGCGAGCGGATCGAAGTGCGCGTGGACGGCGGCCTGCGCACCGGGCGCGACGTGGTGATCGCGGCGCTGCTGGGCGCCGAAGCGTTCGGCTTTGGGACAGCCACCGTGGTGGCACTGGGCTGCGCGATGGCGCGGCAGTGCCACTTGAACACCTGCCCGACGGGCATCGCCACGCAGCGACCCGATCTCCGCCAGAAGTTTCGCGGTACGCCGGAGCAGGTGGTCGCGTACTTCACGCTGATTGCCGAGGAGGTCCGCCGGATCCTGGCATCGCTCGGCGCGCGACGGCTGGACGAGCTGATCGGGCACGTGGAGCTGCTGCAGCGCATCGAACGCCCGGAAACGCCGCGCGCGCAGTCGCTGGACCTGTCGCCGCTCCTGGCGGTCGCGGCCGAAGCGACGGCGCCGCGCCGCCGCACGGTGGAACGCAACGTCCGCCCCGGGGTCGCGTCGCTCGACGCGGAGATTCTCGAGCGGGGGGAGCCCTTCAGCGGCCTCTACACGATCGGGAATCACCACCTCACCGTCGGCGCGCGGATCGCCGGCCAGGTCGCGCGCGTCCACGGCGGCGGGGGGCCACCCACGCCGATCCGCTTGCGGTTCCGAGGCAGCGCGGGGCAGAGCTTCGGCGCCTTCACGCTGCCCCACATGCACCTCCGCCTCGAAGGCGAAGCGAACGATCACGTCGGCAAGGGGCTCTGCGGCGGTGAACTCGTCATCCGGCCCTTCCGCAGCGCCGCGTACGCCACGGCGGGGGGCTCGCACGTCCTGCTCGGCAACACGGCATTGTACGGCGCGACGGCTGGACACCTCTTCGCGGCCGGAGGCGCCGGGGACCGGTTTGCAGTGCGCAACTCGGGCGCCGTGGCCGTGATCGAAGGCGCCGGCGACCATTGCTGCGAGTACATGACGGGGGGTGTGGTCGTCGTGCTCGGACCTGTCGGCCGCAACTTCGCCGCGGGCATGTCAAGCGGCGTCGCCTACGTGCTCGACGAAAGCGGCACCCTTGCGTCCCGCTGCAACCTGGAGATGGTCGCCGTCACTGAGCTCGACCGGGCGGACGACCGCCGGCTCCAGACGTTGGTCCGGCGGCACTATCACAAGAGCGGCAGCATGCGCGCGAAGAGGATTCTCGAGGCGTGGACGTCTTATCGTGCCCTGTTCCGAAAGGTGTCACCGCCCGCCGCTGCCTTGCGTGAGCCTCTATCAGCACGGCTCGACGTCGGAGCTGGTGCTGGTAGCCTGAAAACCCGTTAGTCTTCCCCCATGCCCGTGGCGCCTCCGCCGACGAAGTTCAAGATCGGCCTCGTCCAGATGAGCATGACCGCCGATCCCGCGGCGAATCTCGCCACGGCGATCGCGCGGATCAAAGACGCCGCCCGGCAGGGAGCGGCGCTCGTGTGCCTCCCCGAGCTGTTTCGCACCCTCTACATCGGCCAGCGCGAGGACCACGCGCTGTTCGATCTCGCCGAGCCCGTGCCGGGCCCGACCACCGAGGCGTTGGAGAAGGTCGCGAAAGAAGCGGGCGTGGTGCTCATCGCGTCGCTGTTCGAACGGCGCGCCCCGGGCTTATATCACAACACGGCCGCGGTGATCGACGCCGACGGCAAGATCAAGGGGATCTACCGCAAGATGCATATCCCCGACGATCCCGCGTACTACGAGAAGTTTTACTTCACGCCCGGCGACCTGGGCTTCCGCGCCTTCGACACGAAGGTCGGGCCGATCGGCACCCTTGTCTGCTGGGACCAGTGGTACCCTGAGGGCGCCCGGCTCACCGCGCTGCAAGGCGCGAACATCCTGTTCTATCCGACGGCGATCGGCTGGCATCCCGCGGAAAAGCAGACGCATGGCGCCCAGCAGCTCGATGCCTGGACGACGATTCAACGCAGCCACGCGATCGCGAACGGCTGCTGGGTGGCGGCGTGCAACCGCGTCGGCTTCGAGAGACTCGACGGCCCGGGCGGGGGGGATGGGATCGAGTTCTGGGGCCACTCGTTCGTGTGCGATCCCTTCGGCGTGATCGTGGCCGACGCCGGTGAGCAGGAGGCGCTGGTGGTCGCCGAGGTGGATCTCGCGCGCATCGAAGAAGTGCGCCGCAACTGGCCGTTCCTGCGCGATCGCCGCACCGATGCGTATCAAGGGATCGGTACTCGGTACCTCGATTCCGAGGCGACGGCCATCGGCCGTCAGCCGTCAGCCCTCAGCAAGCGCTCTGCTGAAGGCTGATAGCTGATGGCTGATGGCTTCCGAATGCCGGCTGAATGGGAACCGCATGCGGCGACCTGGATCGGCTGGCCCCACAACGCGAGCGATTGGCCCGGGAAATTCCCGCCCATCCCCTGGGTGTACGGTGAGATCGTCCGCACGCTCGCGCCCGGTGAGCGCGTCCGGATCCTCGTCAACTCGGTCGCGCACGAGAAACAGGCCCGGAGAGTGCTCGGCAAGGTCGGCGTGGACCTGGAACGCGTTCAGTTCATCCGCTTTCCCACCAATCGCGGCTGGACCCGGGATTTTGGACCGATGTTCGTGCGGAGTTCGGCTGACCCCGGGCGCAAGCCCGGGGATGATAGGAGCGCCGCACTGGTGATCGCCCGTTTCCACTTCAACGCCTGGGCCAAGTACCCCGACTGGAAGAAAGACGACAAGATCCCCGAGCGGGCGGCGAAACGGCTCAAGCTCCCCCTCATCGAGCCGAGGGTCCGCGGCCGGCCGGTGATCCTCGAAGGCGGGAGCATCGACGTAAACGGACGGGGCAGCCTGCTGACGACCGAAGAGTGCCTGCTCGACCCCAAGGTCCAGACCCGGAATCCCGGGTTGACTAGGGGCCACCTCGAGGGCGTGCTGCGGGATACGCTCGGCGTGACGAACACGCTGTGGCTCGGCAAGGGAATCGCGGGAGACGACACGCACGGTCACGTGGATGACGTCTGCCGCTTCGTGGGGCCGCGGACGGTCGTGCTGTGCCGGGAAGACGACCCGAAGGACGCGAACTACCAGCCGCTCGCGGAGAACCGCGAGCGGCTGCAAGGAATGCGGCTGGAAGATGGCGCGGCCATCGCGGTGGTGGATTTGCCGATGCCCGCGCCGCTGTTCTTCGACGGCGTACGGCTGCCCGCGAGTTACGCGAATTTCTACATCGCCAACGCCGCCGTGCTGGTCCCGACCTTCAACGATCCCAAGGACCGCACCGCCCTAGGGATCCTCGCCGAACTGTTCTCGGACCGCCCCGTCGTCGGGATTCACGCGGTGGATCTCGTCTGGGGGCTCGGCACCATCCACTGCCTGACGCAGCAGGAACCGAAGTCGTAACGCCCGGCGGGCTACTGGAGCTGCCAGATCTCGATCGTATTCGCCGTGAAGACCGGGATGATGATCCGGTTCCGTTTCGCGTCGTAACCGATGTCCGCCGGGCTCGGGACTCCCTTGATCGCGTTCGTGCCCGCACCGTTCGCAAATCGGTAGACGCTCGAATCCGCCCAGCTCGAGACCCAGATGGCCCCGTTGACGATCTCGACGCCGTCGAACTGCCCGGGTCCGGTGCCGATGGCCGTCGGGGCCGCGTCACCGGGTTTCCAGGCAAAGATCGAACCGCCACCGAATGGCACGATGATGAACCGCCCATTCTCCGTATCCCAGGTGATCCCATTGGGGCGGGCGAGAGTGTCGCTCTTGATGGCGACGCTGACCGTGCGGTCGGGCGCGATGCGGAAGATCTGGTCGGTGCCGGGATGCTCGACTCCCGCCGCTCCGAAGCGAATGGCGGTATCCGTGACGTACAGCGAGCCGTCCGGCGCCGCCGCGATGTCGTTCAAGAAGATCGCGCCCGCAACGGGCACCGTTGCGATGGGCGCGCTGGTCCGCGCGTTGAACGCGCGCACTACGTCGATGTCCGTCACCCACAGCGTGTCGCCGACGCTGGCCATCCCTTTCGGCGCGTTGAGGGTCACGCCGTTCTTCCCGCCCGCGATGAAGGCGCTGTCTAGCATCGTTCCTGCCGGGCCCACGCGACTGATGAACCCGTTCCCGTCCTTCGCGTTCGGCGCGCCGTTGATGTTCGAGACGAAATAGACGTCCTGCGCCGAATCCCATTTCACGGACTCCGGAGTCTGGAAGCCGCTCACCGTGGCGGCCTTGACGGGCGCCGCGTTCCTGTCGCCTTTCCGGCACGCCGCGCCGGCGACTGCCAGCGCGATGCAGAGAATCGCGATTTTCATGCTCACGCTTTCGCTTCCTCCGTTTCCTTCTTACGCGCCTCCGTCACCTTGGCGGCGACGTCCGGCGGCGCGTCCTGGTAGACGTGGAACTTCATCCGGTACGTCCCGCGGCCGTGCGTGATCGAATGCAGGGTGGTGGCGTAGCGGTCAAGCTCGGCCTCGGGGATGAGCGCCTTCACCTTGGTGAGACGGCCGTCCTTCTCCGTGCCGACGATGTGCCCGCGCCGCGAGGAGATGTCGCCCATCACCGCGCCCTGGTAGTCGTCCGGCGTCCAGACCTCGACGTCCATGATCGGCTCGAGCAGCACCGGCCTGGCCCCGGGGCTCACGTTCCGAAAGGCCATGATGCCGGCCATCTTGAAAGACATTTCGTTCGAATCCACGTCGTGATAGGAGCCGTCGTACAGCTCCACCTTGAAGTCCACGACCGGATAGCCGGCCACCGGCCCTTTCGTCGCCGCTTCGACGACGCCCCGCTCCACCGCGGGGATGTATTGCCGGGGGATCACGCCCCCCACGATGTCGTCGATGAATTGCACGCCGGAACCGCGCGGCAGCGGCGCGATCCGGATCCAGCAGTCCCCGTACTGCCCGCGTCCGCCCGTCTGCTTCTTGTGCTTCCCCTGGCCCTCGGACTTGCCGCGGAATGTCTCGCGATACGCGACGCGAGGCTTCGCGGTCTGCGCGTGGACGCCATACTTGCGCGCCAGCCGACCGACCACGATCTCGAGATGCCGCTCCCCCAACCCGCGAATCAGTGTCTGACCCAGCTCGCCGTTGTACTCGTGATGGAAGGTGGGATCCTCTTCGTGGAGCTTGTGCAGCCCGGTGGAGAGCTTGTCCTCTTCCCCCCGCTGCTTTACTTCGACCGCTACCGTGATGACCGGCTCTGGGAAGGGGATCTTGGGAAGCACGAGTCCCATGTCCTTGGTGGACAGCGTGTCGTTGGTGTGCGTATCGCGAAGCTTAGCCACCGCCCCGATGTCTCCCGCGTGCAGCTCAGGAATCTCCGTACGCTCCTTCCCCACCGCGACACAGAGATGATTCAGCTTCTCGGCCACCTCGCGTGGCGCGTTCCAGAGTTCCTGGCCGTTCTTCACTTTACCGGAGAAGATCCGGAACAGCGTCACGTCCCCCACGTGGGGTTCGGAGATCGTCTTGAATACCTGTGCCGCCAACGGTCCGGCGTCATCCGCATTGAGCGTGACCCGCTCGGCGGTGCCCCACTTCTGCGCCTCGACCGGGGGACGCTCGTTGGGCGCCGGGCACAGCTCGACGATCTTCGTGAGCAGCGCGCGCGTCCCGTACGTCAGCTCGGCGGCGCCACAGAACAGCGGAAACAGCTCCCCCTTGGCCATCCCCGCCTTGAGCGCGGCGATCGCTTCGTCGCGCCCGATCTCTTGGCCGCCCAGGTAGCGCTCGAGCAGCGTGTCGTCGGTGGCCGCGATGCTTTCGATCAGCTCCTGCGAGTACTTGTCGAATCTTTCCTTGTACTCCTCGGGAACCTCCACTTCGTCGTATTCACCAGCCTTGGTCCCCTTCTTATAGAGGTGCGCCTTCTTCGAGAACAGGTTGATGATCCCGTGGAACTCCAGCCCTTCGCCGACCGGGATTTCCACCGGGATCACCTTAGGCGTCAGCTGGTCCTTGATTTGGTTGAAGACGCGCTCGAAGTCGGCGTGCTCCTTGTCCATCAGCGAGACGAAGAAGAGCCGCGGCAAGGCGCGGCGCTCACAGTAGTCCCAGACCTTCTCGGTGCCGACCTCGACACCCGCCGTTCCCGACAGCACCACGACGGCGGCATCCGCCGCGTACACGCCCGCGAGCGCGTCGCCCGTGAAGTCGAGATAGCCCGGGGTGTCGATGAGGTTGACCTTCGCGTCCATCCATTCGGCGACGGCCAGGGCGAGGTTGATCGAGTATTTGCGTTCGATTTCGTCGGCGGTGTAATCGGTGAGCGCGGTGCCGTCCTTGACTGAACCGTGGCGTTTGCTCGTTCCGGCCACGAACGCGAGCGCATCGACCAGAGAGGTCTTGCCGCTGGCGCCGTGGCCCACTACGGCCACGTTGCGGATTTCCGGTGTCTTGTACACGCGCATCGTCACCTCCTGCGGGGGGGAAAGAAATATGACGTGGGAGGGATGGAGGCGGCTAGATGATAGGGAGACGCCTAGACGCCGAGACGCCTAGGGGAGGTGAGGGTTGAGTATGCAGGACAGCATTCCTGTGCACTCATTCCTACAATCCGCTAGGCGTCTGAGCGTCTAGGCGTCTGTTTTGGCGTCTGCCTCGGCGTCTAGATTCCTACAGCCTGCATTTCGTTATCAGCGACCTCGTCGTGATCCAAATGCACTCCCCTAAAGTGCGACACCAGCCTATGCAGGATCTGTATCGCTCGGACATTGAGCGCGAGCGCCTGCACCTTATTCTCGGCGGCGAGCGCTTCATTGGCCTGGACGCGCAGCTCCTTCACGTGCGCCAGGATGGCGCGGATCCGCGGCGCCTCGCGATCACCCAACCGCTCCTCGATCCGGTTGATGGCCTCATCAACAGCCGCACCGGTCCGCTCGGGGGCGTTGGGGAAGACCTCGACCACGGCGCATAGCACCTTGAGGAACGAATCCCGCATCAGTTGCCGCGCCAGCTCGCGGTCGCCGGCGTCGAAGGCCTCGCGCGCCTGCTCCCGCAAGTCGCGCGCTGCGGCGAGACACGCCTGGGCTTCGGGATCGTCGGTATTGCGAAGCGCCGCGAACAGCCGGCGCAGCCAGTCTTCGTGTCGGGTTTCGGTGGTGGTGGCGATGTCGGCGGCGATGGCTTCGGCCTGATACGCCAGGGCGAGCTCATCGGTCGCGGGGGCTGTGGTTTCCTGGCTACAAGCTGCGGCGAGCATTGCCGCGAGCGCGGCGGTCATGATCTTGCGCATCGACTGCTCCTCGAGAGGCGTTCGGATCTTGGACGTTAAAGCCTAATACCCGTTAAGAGTCCGGGGGAGGGACGGAAGTAACGGGCGGGGCCGGAGGCACGTGACCGCTTGGGGGCCCGTGACTTACGGGCGCCAGCCGCAGGCTGGCGAGACCGGCCAGGACCATTACCCCGCCTGACAAGAGGAACGCGGCCGTTCCGGTCATGGTGTCGTACACCGCCCCCAACGCGGGCGGACCGGCCGTCCGCCCCAGTGCACCGACCGCCTGCGCGGCCCCCAGGACGGTCCCTTGCTCCTTGGGATGCGCATACACCGATACCAAGCCCGTCGCGGCAGGCGCGAACAAGCTGTTCGAAAACGCGAGCACGAACGTCCAGGCGTACAGTGCCAGCGGGCTCCCGACGAACGGCACCACCGCGATCGCCAGCGCCATGCCAAACGTGCCCGCGATTACCAATACCCGCTCGCCCGTGCGCTTCACGATCTTACCGAACAGGTAGCCCTGCACCGCGGCGGCGGTGAGACCGATCATCGTGAAAAGGATGGCGAGCTCGCGCTCCTTCCACCCGAAGGCCTTCGCCGCTTGGAACGGCAGGATGGCGGTGTAGCCGGCGAACGCGAACGGGACGAGCGTCCACACGGCCATCAGGGGCCGCAGCACCGGGCGCCCGAACGCCTCGGCCAGGTGACCCAGGTCGAACAGCGGGCGCTTGACCCGATGCTCGTGTCCGAGCGATTCGGGGAGAATGAAGTAGGCCGAGACGAAGTTCGCGAGCGACAAGCCGACGGCCACGAGACCGGGAGCCGCTACGCCGCCATAGTGCGCGGCGAATCCGCCGATCGCGGGACCGATACTGAACCCGATGCCGAACGCCGCACCCACGATGCCCATGCCGCGCGAGCGCTCGGCGGGCGACGTGATATCCGCGATGTAGGCCTGCGCGGCCGAGATATTGCCGCCCGCGAACCCCGAGACCACGCGCGACACGAGCAGCACCCAGTACGACCCGGCGAAGGCGAACAACGTGTAGCCGACCGCGTTGATCAGCGTGGTCGCGAGAATGATGGGGCGGCGCCCGATCTGGTCCGACAATTTGCCGAGCAGCGCCGTCGCGACGAATTGCATCAGCGAGAACACGCCGATGATCGCCCCATAGCCCAATCCGGCCGCGCCGAAGCGCTGGGCGTAGTACGGCAGGATCGGCAAGACGATCCCGAAGCCGATCAAGTCGATGACGACCGTGAAGAAGATGACGCCGATGCGGGAGCGGGAAGCGCGCATGCGGGCTGGAATATAGCCAGCCCATTTGCTGCTATGAGGTTCTCGGGAACCGCGCGTCCACGACGACGCGCACCGCCGTGGCGCCGAGAATGAGCGCCCCACCCACCAGCGTGGCAGGGCCGGGCCTTTCGCCGTGCACGAGCCAGGCCCAGATGGGATTCAGCACCGGCTCGATCAACAGGAAAAGAGCGACCTCGATCGCGCGCAGCCGCGGAATGGCGCGCGCCATGAAGACGTACGGAATCCCCAGCTGGCACACGCCCAGAAACACGACTACCGCCCAGTCCACCGGCCGGCCTGCGACGAGGGGCTGGGCGAGGATCAGAGCCACGACGCTCGCCGTCAGATTGCCTGACGCCGCCGCGGTGGCGATGGACCCGCCGCGCGCCACCAGCCAGCGATACCCGATGACCGTGAACGCCCACGTCACCGCGCACAGCGACGCCAAGACGTTGCCGAGGGCGGGATTGGGCGCCGTCGCCGAGGGCCGATCCATGCCGAAGAAAAACAGCACCATACCGACGCCCATCACCGCCATCTGCGCGAGGTCGCGCCGCGTCGCGTGCTCGCCGAGCAACCAGGGAGCGAACAGCAGGATGAACAGCGGGCTCGTGGATTGGAGGAAAATCGCGCTCGCGGCGGTCGTATGCTTGTTCGCCTGCACGTAGAGCAGCGTGGTCGCGGCGTAGACACACCCGACCAGCGCGGTGCGCCACGACCAGCCGCGCCGCGCTTCCGGGATCAGCGCGAGAATCGTGACGAGCGCGATGCCGGCCCGAAATCCCGCGAGCTGCCACGCATCGAAGCCGCACCACTTGATGGCCGCGCCACCGGTGGAGAAAAGCACGGCGGCAACAACGATCTTGGACCGGGGACTCATGGCACCTCGCCGGAGAGGCGACGAATATAGACGAAGCCGGGAAACCCGTGCTACTATTCCGGTATGAAAACTCTCCACGCGATGTCCCTGATGTCTCTCGCCGTCTTGCTGGGCGCCTGCGCCAGCTCGGGCGCGGCGAGCCGCTCCGAGGCGTCCGCCTCGCGCGCCGATCCGAACCTCATCACGAGCGCGGAGATCGCCGGCACGTCAGCGTTGACGCTGTACGATGCCGTCCGCGCGCTGCGACCGACCTGGTTCAGGCGCACTCGGCCCACGGCGGTGATTCCGCAGGACCAGAGTCAGCTGCTCGTGTACGTCGACGGCTCGCGCTTCGGCAACATCGACAGCCTGCGCCAGCTCGCCATCACCGGCATCGCATCCGTCCGCTACCACTCCGCCAGCAGTGCCGAGGCCCGCTTCGGAAGCGGGCACCTCCTGGGAGCGATCGAGGTGACGACGCTGGGCCAATAGCAGACGGGATGGAAGTCCAGGTGTTTGGCGTGCGTAAGAGCGCCGACACGCAAGTATTAGCGCGCGCCTACCGGTAGCCGGCCGCCTGAAGACTGAACAACTCCGCATACAGTCCGCCGCGGGCCACGAGCTCGTCGTGGGTCCCGTCATCCACGAGCCGGCCATCCTGAAGCACGAGGATGCGATCGGCCATCCGCACCGTCGAGAAGCGGTGCGAGATCAGCACGGCCATCCGCCCCTTGGTGAGCTCGGCGAAGCGCAGGAACACTTCGTATTCGGCGCGCGCATCGAGCGCGGCGGTCGGCTCGTCGAGAATCAGCACCTGCGCGTCGCGCATGTACGCCCGACCCAGCGCGACCTTCTGCCACTCGCCGCCCGACAGCTCCACGCCGCCGTCGAAGCGCCGGCCGAGCATCTGGTCGTAGCCCTGGGCCAGCCGCGCCGCGACGGAATCGGCGCGGGAGCGGCGCGCGGCCTCCTCGATGCGGCCGGCGTCGTCGAGCGCCGCGACCTGGCTGACCCCGATGTTCTCGCGCAGCACAAAATCATAGCGCACGAAATCCTGGAAGATGATCCCGATGTTCTGCCGCAAGCTGCTCAAGTCGTAGTCGCGCAGGTCGACGCCGTCCAGGAGAATACGCCCTTCGTCGGGATCGTAGAGCCGCGCCAGCAGCTTCACGAGGGTGGTCTTCCCCGCGCCGTTCTCGCCTACCAGCGCGATGCGCTCGAGCGGCCGGAACGCAAACGTCAGGCCGCGGACCGCCCAGCGCTCGGAGCCCGGATACCGGAAGCCGACATTCTCGAACTGGAAGCCCTCGCGAATCGGCCGCGGCACCGGGCCGGCCCCCGGCTTCGACACGACGCTGGGACGCACATCGAAGAACGTGAACAGGTCGCTGAGGTAGAGGCTCTGCTCGTAGATCTGCGACAGCGCGAGCAGGACGCGTTGAATCAAGTCGCGGCTCGCCCGGAACGATCCCGCAAGGAATGTCAGCGTGCCGATGGAGAATTGCCCCAGGACCGTGCGGTAGATGATCACGGCATACGCGCCATAGTAACCCAGCGTCCCTAACGTCACGAGTAACGTAGAGACGATGTTGCGCCGCACGGCGAGCCGCTTGTTCTCCTCGTAAAACTTGTCCGACAATTTGGCGTAGCGTCCCACCAGAAAGTTCGACAGCCCAAAGAGCTTCACTTCCTTGGCGGACTCGTCCGACGCGCCCATATAGCGGAGGTAGTCGAGGAGCCGGCGCTCCGGGGTCCATTGGAAGAGCAGCGAGTACCCGAGCGACGCGAAGTGCGCCTCGCCGAGGAATGCCGGCAACACCGCGACGGTCAGCAGCAGCAGGAGCCAGGGCAGCTGCACCAGCAGCACGGCGGCCAGGGAGGCGAGCGTAATGAGATCCTGCGCCGTGGACAGGAGCAGCGCGAACAGGCCGATCCGCCCGGTCGTCTGGCGGCGGGCGCGCTCCAGATGGTCGTAGGTCTCCGCGTCCTCGAACTGTGCCAGGTCGAGCGTCGCGGCGTGCTGCATCAGCCGGACGCTGAGGCGATTGGCGAACAGGTCACCCAGCAGGCTCTCGAGCAGCGAGGACAGCCGCGCCAGACCCTCTCCCGTGACGGCGATCCCCAGCTCGATGCCGACAAGGCCGGCCAGATGCCACCAGTCAGGCGATCCGCCCGCGTGGACGGCCGCGCCGGCTGCGATGACTCCGTCGATGATAAGCTTGCCGACCCACAGGACCGCCACCGGGATGAACGAGCGGACGACACGCAGCGCCAAAATGGCGATGGTGTAGCCGCGATGGGTTTGAAAAACCAGGCGGATGAGCGGCGGAACGTGCTTGAGCGCCGCGAGCCGCTGGCCCCAGGAAGGAGGCTCCAAGCGGTTGACGACCGGACGGTGGCGGGCCACAAGTTGTAAGTTAGCGCATGCCGGAAATCGACCGACGCGGTTTCCTACAGATGGGGGGGACAGCGCTGTTAAGCCTGGCGCTTGCTGCCTCCGGCCGTCCGACCGTCCGACCGTCCAACCGTCCAACGCTGGTTTGTATTTTTCTCCGCGGCGGGGTGGACGGACTCAGTATGGTCGTCCCGCACGGTGATCCACTCTACTATCGGGCGCGTCCTCGCACGGCCATCCCGGCGGATGACATCGTCGATCTCGACGGGTACTTCGGCCTGCACCCCGGCCTCGCTCCGCTGCAGCCCTTCTGGGATGCGGGCAGCCTGACCGTGATCCCCGCGGCTGGGTTTCCGGAGGTCACGCGCAGCCACATCGAGGCCCAGGATCGGATCGCCGCCGTGCTGTCGCGGAGCGGGGGGGTCACGATCGCCACACTGGCCGACGCGGCCCGGCTCGTGCGCGGCGGCGCCGCACCGAAGGTCATGGTGGTGAATGTGGGTGGCTGGGACACGCACGTGCATCAAGGATCGAGTGAGGGCCAGCTGGCCACGCGACTGCGGAAGCTCAGCCTGGAGATCGCGGCGTTCGCTCACAGTCTCGGTAAGCGCGCACCCGACGTCACCGTGCTGACCCTGTCGGAGTTCGGACGAACGATCCGCGAGAACGGCAACGGCGGAACCGATCATGGGCGCGCGACCGCGATGCTCGTACTTGGCGATCCGCGACATGCTCGAGGCGGCGTGTGGGGTCGCTGGCCCGGACTCGAAGCGACGGACGTGGCGGTGACGACCGACGTCCACGAGCTGTTCTCCTAGCCATGCGCGACGCCCTCCAGGCGCTGCTCCGGGAAGCGAGCGAAGCCAAGCGGTCGGCGGATTTCTGGCGCGCCGCCGTCCGGATTCTGAGCGACTGGGCGGGTGGCGCGCGTCTCGTCATCACCTACAAGGGCGTCAACGAAAGCAGCGCCGTCACCGCCGGCACCGACGACCGAACCGGCCGGAGCCTGGTCGCGGATTGGCGGGACTCGGAGGGCCGGCATGTCCAGGCCAATCTGGCCGGGGCCGCGCCATCCCTGCCCACCTCGGAGCTCGAGGTGGCGCTCGAGTTCGCCTCCACCCTCGCGGTGATGGTGGGGCGCCGCGCCGCCTTGGAGCGGGAGCGGCGCCTGGGCAGTTTCGTGGTCGAGCTCGCGCGCTGGCTGCTCGCCGCGCCGGAGACGGAGCTGCTGCTGCGCTACACGCTCCAGAGTCTCATGGAGCTGGTCGAGTCGCAGGGCGCGTTCGTGGCACTCAAGCAACCGGATGGCGAGAACCTGCGCATTTCGCCGGCCCTGGGCGAAGCGACGCCCATCGAGGGACTCGTGCTGGGGCTCGACACCAGCGCGACGGGACGCGTCGTCCGCACCGGTGAGGCGCTGATCAGCGAGGACCTGCGCGCCGAGCGGGACGCGAGTCCCATCGCGAAAGCCCTCGCGGACGGCGTGCGCTCCGCGCTGCTGGTGCCGCTGCGAACGTCGCAGGGCGCGGTCGGCGCCGTCGGGCTGTTGCGCTACCAGGCCGCCGGCGCACCGCCGACACCGCCCTTCAGCCTCTACGACCTACACTACGTCCAGGCGGTGGCCGCGCACATCGCGGGAGGGATCGAGCTCTCCCAAGCGGTCGCCGCGACGCGGGCCGCCGCCGACCGGGCGAGCGCGATGGTGGATGCGAGCCCGCTCCCCATGGCGCTGGTGGACACCGCGGGCGCCGTCCGCCAGGTCAATGAGGCGGCCATCCGCGTGTTCGGCGTCGCCACCAAGGAGGCGGCGGTCGGGCACCACCTCGAGAAGCTCGGCCTCTCCCCCAGCGGCGTGACCGTACGGCTGATGCTCGCGGGCCGTCAGGAGGGAACGCCGTGGCACGGGCGCGTGCTCGTCACGCAGGAGTCCGGCGAGCGGCGCATCTGCGATTGCACGGTCACCGGACTGCGGGGGCTCGGGTCGCAAGACCTGCTCGTCGCCCTGTACGACCGCACCGACGAGCTGCGCGCCCAGCGCGAGCTCATCGCGCGCGAGAAGCTGGCGACGGTCGGCGAGATCGCGAGCGGCGTGGCCCACGAGGTCAACAATCCGCTCGCCGCGATCCGCATGGAAGCGGAGTTGCTCGGCCGCTCCACGCAGGATCCCGACGCGAGCGCGGCGGCCTCCACGATCGTGCGCGAGGTGGATCGCGCGGCGCGCATCGTGCGCAGCCTGCTGCGGCTCGCGCGCCGTGCCGACACGACACCCACGCGGATTCAGATCAACGAGCTGGTGCGCGACGTGGCCGAAATCCGCCAGCGGGTGCTGCGGGCCGACAACATCGAGGTGCGCACGCGGATGGATCAGGGCGCGGAGGCGGTCCTGGGCCTCGGGCAGGAGCTGCAACAGGTAGTCATCAACCTCGTCACCAACGCCGAGCATGCCGTCCGCGGACGCCCGGACGCGGTGATCGAGCTCGCGACCGAGGCGCGCGCCGATTGGGTACGCCTCACGGTCGAGGACTCCGGGCCGGGCATTCCCCCGGAGATCCGCGGCCGTGTGTTCGATCCCTTCTTCACGACAAAGAGCCCCGATGAGGGCTCGGGGCTCGGTCTGTCGATTTGCCAGCGCGTAGTGGCGGAAGTCGGGGGCAGGCTGTGGATCGAGGAATCCGAAAAACTGGGGGGCGCAAAATTCGTGGTCGAGCTGCCCGCTGCCCCTTAGGCTTCGAGAATCCGGCGGCGATACAAGGCGAGTGTAGCGAGCCCGTACACGCCGATCGCCAGGAACAGCGCTCCGAGCTTCCAATCCGGCCCGATCTTCCACAACCCGGCCGCCACGTAGGCGATGCTCGCGACCAGCCCGAGCGCCAGCACTTCCTTGCGCGCCATCAGGACCCCGAACACGTAGCCCCAGCTGAACCCCGCGATCCCCAGGAAAATCACCGCGTTGGGGAAGATCTTGGTCGGATCAATCAGGTTAAGGCTGCCCGCGAACGCGCAGAACAGTCCGATCACCGTGTAGGTGGCCAGATGCAGGGCCAGCGGCAGGGGCAGCGTCCCCATCTTATTGAAGGTCATGCGTTAAAATAGACGCCATGGAGGTAACGCGCACCTACCTGGAGTTGACCAACCGGGCCCAGTTCCGTGACGGCTTCGGGAGGTTCCCCGGCGTCGCGATCGCCCGCGCTCCGCATCCGCTGCCGCAGCTGTACCGGCTCTGTTATCGCACCGTGGGCGAGGCGTTCCACTGGCGCGATCGCTGGGATTGGACCGACGCGCAGATCGCGGCCCACCTCGCCGACCCGGCGACCCGGCTCTACGTCGCCATGCGCGCCGCCGGCAAGAAGAAAATGCAGCTCGCCGGCTGGTACGAGCTGCGCCGCGTCATCGCAGACGACTCCGTCGAGATCGCGTACTTCGGGATTGTCGCGGCCGAGTTCGGCCGCGGATTCGGCAAGCACGTGCTCTCCAGCGCCGTGCGGGACGCATGGTCGCTGGGACCGCGGCGCGTGTGGTTGCACACCTGCACGCTGGACCATCCGAACGCCCTGCCCAATTACCTCGCGCGCGGCTTCACGCCTTATCGCACGGAAACGTACGACGTAGATTCCCCGGCGTGAAGTTCAACTTCCAGCTCACGCGCAAACGCAAGCTCATCATCGCGGGTGTCCTGCTCGCGCCAATCCTCATCTTCGCGCTCTACACCTGGTCGGCACTGAATTGGAGCTACTCCGAAGGCGAGCGGGCCGGCTTCGTCCAGAAATTCTCGAAGCGAGGGTGGCTGTGCAAGACGTGGGAGGGGGAGCTGGCGATGGTGTCCATGCCGGGAACAAACCCGGAAAAGTTCTACTTTACCGTACGTGACGACGTGATCGCCGAGCACATCAATCAGTCGCTCGGCAAACGGGTGGCGCTGCGCTATCAGCAGCACAAGGGGATCCCGACGACCTGCTTCGGCGAGACGGAGTACTTCGTGAACGCTGTGAAAGTGCTGGAATGACCGCGAATTCGTTTGGCAGCCGCGCCACGCTCGGAGCCTACGAGATCTTCCGGTTGGACGCGCTCGAGCGGCGCGGGCTTTCCGTTGCCCGGCTTCCATACTCCCTCAAGATCCTGCTCGAGAATCTGCTGCGCCGCGAGGACGGCCGGGTCGTGCGGGCTGAAGACATCGAAAAACTGGCCCGCTGGAACGCCGCCAAGACACCTGACGAAGAAATCGCGTTCATGCCGGCGCGGGTGCTTCTACAAGATTTCACCGGCGTGCCGGCAGTCGTGGACCTCGCCGCGATGCGCGATGCGATCGCCATGATGGGCGGCGATCCCACCAAAGTGAACCCGCTCCTCCCCGCCGAGCTGGTGATCGACCATTCCGTCATCGTGGACGAATTCGGGACGCCGACCGCCTTCCAGACCAACGCGGACCTCGAGTTCCAGCGCAACCGCGAGCGCTACGCGCTGCTACGCTGGGCGCAGAAGGCCTTCCACGGCTTCAAGGTCGTGCCGCCCGACACCGGGATCGTGCACCAGGTGAACCTAGAGTATTTGGCACGCGTGGTCTTCACCTCGGAGACCAAGACCCCACAGGCCTACCCCGATACGCTCGTGGGCACCGACTCCCACACCACGATGATCAACGGGTTGGGCGTGCTCGGCTGGGGCGTGGGGGGGATTGAAGCCGAGGCGGCGCTGCTGGGTCAGCCCGTCTCGATGCTGATCCCGCAGGTCGTCGGATTCCGGCTGACCGGACGCCTGGCCGAAGGCGCCACGGCGACGGACCTGGTTCTGACAGTCACGCAGATGCTGCGCGCCAAGGGTGTGGTGGGAAAGTTCGTGGAGTTCTACGGTCCCGGCGTTGCCACGTTGCCGCTCGCCGATCGCGCCACGATCGGCAATATGGCACCCGAGTACGGGGCGACGATCGGAATCTTCCCCGTGGATCAGGAGACGCTGCGCTACCTCGAGTTCACAGGCCGCTCCGCCGAGCAGGTGCGCCTCGTGGAGTCGTACATGAAGGAGCAGGGGCTCTTCCACACCGCGGGTGCCCCCGAGCCTGTCTACTCGGACACGCTCGAGTTGGACCTGGCGACGGTGGAACCCAGCCTCGCGGGCCCGCGCCGCCCGCAGGACCGCGTGGGCCTACGGGAGGTGGGGCGCACGTTTCGCGAGGCCCTGCCGAGCTTGATGAAGCCGCTCACGCCGGCGGCCGTGCCACCGACACCGGTAGGCCGATGGGAAGGCGAGGGCGGCCAGTCGGCACCGGCCGCGCCCGCGGTGGCACAGCGGCCGTCGCACGTCACCCTGCAGCTCGACGGCGAGGACTGCGTCCTGCGCCACGGCTCGGTCGTGATTGCGGCAATTACCAGCTGCACCAACACGTCCAATCCCTCGGTCATGGTCGCGGCGGGGCTGATGGCGAAGAAGGCCGTGGAGCGCGGGCTGCGTAGCAAGCCCTGGGTGAAGACGAGTCTTGCGCCTGGATCGAAAGTCGTCACCGACTACCTCAAGCAGGCCGGCCTGATGGATCCGCTCGAGGTTCTGCGGTTTCATCTCGTCGGCTATGGATGCACAACCTGCATCGGCAACTCGGGGCCACTTCCCGAAGCCGTATCCACCGCGGTCACCGAGGGCGAGCTGGTGGTGTGCTCGGTGCTCTCGGGAAACCGCAACTTCGAGGGACGGATCCAGCAGGAAGTGCGCGCCAACTACCTCGCGTCCCCGCCGTTGGTGGTTGCGTATGCGCTCGCCGGGCGGATCGACATCGAGTTCCACAACGAGCCGCTCGGCACCGGTATGGATGGAGCGTCGGTCTTCCTGCGCGACATCTGGCCGTCGGCAAAGGAGGTTGCCGACGTCATCGCCAGGTCCATCAAGTCCACGATGTTCCGCAAGAGCTACGCGCAGGTATTCGAGGGCGACGAACGCTGGCGCGGCCTGCCGGTGCCCGAGGGCGACCGCTTCGCCTGGGAGCCGACCTCGACCTACATCCGGCGCGCGCCGTACTTCGACGGCATGCCGGTCGATCCGAAACCGATTACCGACGTCCGTGACGCGCGGGTGCTATGCCTGCTCGGCGACAGCATCACGACGGATCACATCTCCCCCGCCGGCTCCATTCGCAAGACGAGCCCGGCCGGCCAGTACCTGATCGCGCATGCCGTGACGCCCGTGGACTTCAACTCCTACGGCGCGCGCCGCGGCAATCACGAGGTCATGGTGCGCGGCACGTTCGCCAACGTGCGCCTCAAGAACCTGCTCGCGCCGGGGACCGAGGGCCCGTTCACCGTCCATCTACCCGACGGCGAACAGATGACCATCTTCGACGCATCACTCAAGTACGAAGCCGAACGCGTTCCGCTGATCGTCCTCGCCGGCAAGGAATACGGATCGGGCTCTTCACGCGACTGGGCCGCCAAGGGGCCACGGCTGCTGGGCGTGCGCGCGGTGATCGCCGAGACCTTCGAGCGCATTCACCGGTCGAACCTGGTGGGAATGGGGATCCTGCCCCTCGAGTTTACCGCGGGCCAGAGCGCCGGCGCCCTGGGCCTCACGGGCAAGGAGCGGTACGACATCCTGGGATTGAGTGACATCCCGAAGGAATTGGTGGTTACGGCGACTGCGGACGACGGCAAGGTGGCGACATTCCGCGTTCGGGTGCGGATCGACACTCCGCAGGAGCGGGAGTATTACCGGCACGGCGGGATTCTGGAATACGTGCTACGACGTGTTTAACAAGGCCTCGACATCCGCAGGCGGAACGGCGCCGACCCGGCGGCCCACTTCCTTTCCGTTACGAAACAAGATCAGCGTCGGAATGCCGCGAATCCCCAAGCGCAGGCCGGTCGCGGGATTCTTGTCCGTATCCAGTTTTGCAACCACTATCTCTCCGGCGCGGCGCCGCGCCACGTCGTCCAGCACCGGTGCCATGATCTTGCACGGCCCGCACCAATCGGCGTAGAAATCCACCAAGACGGGCACGCTCGTATCGGTGGTGACCCGCTCGAATGTATCGTCCGAGATCGGGATCGGCCGGTCGAGTAGGATCGGCTTGCCGCATTTGCCGCACTTGGGGCGGTCGTCGATCCGGGCCAGGTTTACGCGGTTCAAAGTGTGACAGAAGGGGCACACGACTACGGCTTTGCGCGTATCGTTGGTTTGCGTCCTGGTCTGCGTCATGGCCGGTCGTCCTCCCTCCCAAAGTATACCCAGATGGTGAGGTCCCCATGTTCGATGGTCGCCTTTTCCTCACGATTCTCTTAGGGGCCTGCGCGGCGTCTCAGGCTTCCGTGCCGATGGTCGGCACGGCCGGCGACGTCGCCGCCCTCAGCGGACCGTGGAAGGCTCCTCGTTCATGTGTACGGTTGCGGATCGGGCGCTAGAGCTTGGCGCGGCGCAGCAACTGCGCGTTGATAGCCACGACGACCGTGCTGACCGACATGAGCACCGCGCCGATCGCCGGTGACAGCACGATCCCCCGCCATGCCAGCACGCCGGCCGCGAGCGGAATCGCGATGATGTTGTAACCGGCCGCCCACCAGAGATTCTGGACCATCTTCCGATAGCTCGCGCGAGAGAGCGCGATGATTCTGGGCACATCCCGCGGGTCACTGCGGACGAGAACGATATCGCCGGCTTCGACCGCCACGTCCGTTCCCGCACCGATGGCGATTCCGACGTCGGCGGTCGCCAGGGCGGGCGCGTCATTCACACCGTCTCCGACCATGGCGACCTTTCGTCCCTTCCGCTGCAGGTCCTCGATGCGCTTGGCCTTATCTTCGGGGAGCACCTGCGCCAGGACGGTGTCGATACCGAGATCTCTCGCCACGGCTTGTGCAACGGGCTCGGCGTCGCCGGTGATCATCGCGACTTCGATGCCCCTCTCGTGCAGTTGCCGGATGGCGTCCACCGACTCCGGCCGAATGGCATCGGCGACGGCGAAGGCGGCAAGCACCCGGTCTCCTTCCATCAGATACACGGTGCTCTGGCCCCGTTGCGCCGCGCGCTCGGTTGCGGCTCGCAGCCGAGCCTCCTGCTCGACCGCGCGACTGGCGAGGAGATTGGGCCCGCCGACAGCGAGCGTGCGGCCTTCGACGATACCGCTGACGCCGAGTCCGGGGATGTATGCGAAGTCCCTGGACTGTGGAATGCGCTGGCCACGCTCTTCGGCACTCTTGACGATGGCACGAGCGATTGGATGCTCCGAATCACGCTCCAGCGCGGCGGCCAGGCGAAGGGCCTCATCGGGTGTTAGACCTTCGATGGTCGCGACGTCAACGACGCGATGTTCACCGAGCGTCAAGGTCCCGGTTTTGTCGAAGACGACGGTGGTGAGATTGCGCGCTTCCTCCAGGCCACGCCGGTCGCGCACGAGCAGGCCGCTGCGCGCCCCAAGTGTGGTGGAGATGGCGATGACGAGCGGGACCGCTAAGCCCAGCGCATGCGGGCAGGCGATCACCAGCACGGTCACCATGCGCTCGACCGCGAACTCGGGGTTGCCGGGACGCGCCGCCAGCCAGGCGATCAGCGTCAGTACGCCGGATCCGATCGCCACGATAGTGAGAAAGAGCGCCGCGCGGTCCGCAATGGCCTGCGCCCGGGAGCGCGACGATTGCGCCTGCTCGACCAGTCGCATGATCCCCGCCAGCGCCGTGCGTTCGCCAGTACCTGTAACCTCGACGCGCAGGGATCCGGAGGCGTTCACCGTGCCGGCGACGACTCGATCGCCCGGTTGCTTTTCGACCGGCTTCGACTCTCCCGTCAGCATCGATTCGTCGACGCTGCTCGCGCCTTCACGCACGATGCCGTCGGCCGCGATTCTGCCACCGGGACGCACCAGCACGATGTCGCGCTCGCGTAGATCGGAGATGGAGACGTCTTCGGTCCGATCACCGACGATGCGCGTGGCAGTCTCCGGAAGCAGCTTGGCCAGCTCCTTCAGCGCGCCCTGCGCCTGCGAGATCGAGCGCATCTCGATCCAATGGCCCAGCACCATGATCGTGACCAGCGTCGACAGCTCCTCCCACAGCGGCATACCGGGGAAGCGCAGCGTCACGGCGAGGCTGAACACGAAGGCCACGGTGATCGCCAGAGCGATCAACGTCATCATGCCCGGGAGACGCGATTTCAGCTCTTGTACCGCGCCTCGCAGGAACACCAAGCCGCCGTAGAGGAATACCGCCGTGCCGAAAACCGGGGGAATCCAATGAGCACCGGGAACGTGCGGAGGCGTGTATCCGAGCGCCCGTGGCAGCATGTGGCCCCAAACGAGCGTCGGGATCGTGAGCAGCAGTGACATCCAGAACTTGTCGCGGAACATCGCGACGCTGTGTCCTGCGTGTTTGTCATGGGCCGCATGAATGTGGCCGCCCGCCGGCGAGTCTTTGCTGGATCTATGGCCGCCGTGATGCCCGTGAGGGCCGCTGTGATGGTTGTGCATCGTCATGGGTGCCCCGGGATTAGTGAGCGTGAGGCATCGTCATGCCTGTCATTTCATGCGGGGTGTGAAGCGGGCGTATGCGTATGAAGACCATGCCTCCTACCGGAGTACGCGATCCGTAGAACGGCTCGAGCGCGGAGGGCACCGCATTCAGCGTTCCCTGCAATCCGACGCCTATCGTTGCCCAGCGGGTGCGAGCAACCTCGCGGATATACCCAGCCGAGAAGGCGGTGACGGTGAACGTCGATTCGGGAGCGAAGCCCCCAGGCCCCGTGGGGAGCACGAGATCCTCAGCGGACTTTTGGACGAATTCCAGGCGTGCAAACAGCGTGTTGCTGCGATCCAGAATCGTCTCGGTCTCGGCGGTTGCGGAATGTGTGGTCTTTCCGGAATGGCGGTTGGCACCCCACACCACCGCTGTCGCGATATGGCCGTCCCTGTGCAGTATCCGGCTGTGGAGCAGGGAGACCATGGCTCGATGCGTCGATTCGGTGGGACGCCGCGCTTCAGGACTCTTCAGGAAGCCATAGCCGGCCGACACGCTCCAGCTCGAGTCCGGATTCACGGTGAATCGGCCGGCGTAAGAATCGAAGCGCATCCGATCAAATCCCCAGCGTTCTTCGTCGGGTTCGCGCCCGTTGAAGACCGAACCTTCCACCTTCCAGCGTTGTCCAAAGAACCCGGCCGTGAGGACGCCGAAGCTGATGTGCGTCGCGTCTTGCCAATGGTGAGAGAGGGGCGCGGCGAGGTTGTCCATCGCCGAGGGGCGGTGCATGAAGGCAACGGGGCCGAGCGCAGGTTCCCCGGCTGGCGCGGCGTATATCGTGACGCCGATGCCGGATGAAATGGCGCGTTCATACATCACCGCCAGCTCCATCCAGAAGTCGTGCGGATGCTGGCGATCGAAGAGCGGCTGCCCGCGATAACTTTCGCCGCTTTGTAGCAGCAGTGGGTAACCGCGGTTCGAGACTGTCGCGGGGTCGAGGCTTAGCATCGTCCGTGCCTGAAACCTGCCGCCCCAAAGATCCCGGCTTGCCATAAACATCGCCCAGTTGAGCGACCCAAACTGTTCATCTCCCCGGGGGCCGCCTTGCGCATCGTACTGCATGAAGCCGAATCCATGCAGCATGAGAAACCATGACCCGGTCATAACGTGCCGAGCGGGTAGCGGCACCGCGTCCGGGATCCAGGTCGTCCCCGAGCCCATCCGCTCCATCGGAACACCGAGCGGTTCGATCATCTTCATCATCATCGTGGTATCGGCGTGCTGAGGATGCTGCGCAGAGAGCGTAGAGTGCAGGAATACGGCCGCAAGCAGGTAGCGGAACATGTGAGCCTCTGGTCCAGAGCAATGTCTCGAGTGTCGCATCGAGTATCACTCGCTGCGATTCGTGAGCGTTGACAGTTGTCGGGGGCTAGACTCTGGGAGGCGGTGCTTCGGGTGCGGCGCTGGGTGATGGCGGGACGCGCGGGGCTGACGGCGTCCGCCCTGGATTAGCCACGCTGGTCACGAGCGCAAGCATGCCGGCGGACAGAGCAATCGTCGCGGAGCACGATGCGAGCGCCTGGCAACAGACGGGAACCGTCGGGGCCTGCGTCTCTTCCGGCGCCGGCTCCGACCGAGTCGCCCCTGCTCCGTGATGCTGGTGATCTGCCGGGACCGCGATACCGGCTGACCCGGTCTCGTGCGAGGAACGGCATTTGGATTCGTTGGCGACGAAGCCCAAGTGCAAAACGAGGACGGCGAGCGGCAGGGCTAAGAGGCGGCTAGAGGTCACGGAGGATAGTTAAGCCGGCGCTCCGACAAAGCATAGACCCCACGCGTCGCGCTGCGCAGACTCATTGTCCTATCAAGAGGCGCCGGTCGGAATCGAACCGACGAATCGAGGTTTTGCAGTAGCCCACGAGCGCCTGCGCACTACTCTGTCCCGCTCCGTTCCGCTTCACCAATCGGGTCCCTCCTTCTATTCGTCTTCGCATCGCTGCGAGCCGCTAACACCTGTTGTGCCCCAGATGTGCCCCCCGGGGTCTTGCCTGCTTGTGTAAAACGGTTGCCGTCGAGTTCTTTTGATTGGATGCGCCCGAAGACCCTTTAGGAGGCCCACCTTCACAGAGCAACCCTCCAAAACGAAAGCGCCCACCGCAAGGTGGGCGCTTCAACGATTACTGCACGTTTATCGGCTCGACGGTCTTGCGCACGGTGACCCGTAACCGCGAACCCAGCAGTCCACCGGCGATGTCGACCTCATTGAATCGGAATACGCGGATCCGTTGATCGGGACGGATGGGATTGTCGACGCCTGGAATCACGTAGGCACCGGTATCCGGTAAGGTCACCGGCCCGTGATCGCGCGACTCGAGCTCCGCGGACTTGGCCCGCGAGGGGACCGTCCAGCGCACGGTCATCGGCTGGAGTGCCGTAGCCGTGGAATTCGCGAGCGGCGTCGTGATGTTATGCACGCCGGGTCCCCCCACGACCACGTTGCGTACGTTGTCGGTGCCTCGCACCACGTCGAGCTGGAAATCCCCCGACGGGAACGTGTTCCCGACCAGCAAATACTCCCCCGTGCCGGGGCCGGTCTCCGGCAACGTCAACGTGCCGAGCGTCGCGTTGCGAATCGTCACGGTCGCGCCCGAGACCGCCCCCCCCGCGCCCGTTCGCACGGATACGAAGTACTCAGTGACGAATCCGCCAATGACCGTCGGATCGTCATTCGCGTCGACATCGGCAATCACCCGCAGAGTCGAGGTGCCCGTGCCCGGATCATTGCGGCTCGTCGCCGGACCGGTGCCATCCCCACACGCCGCGAGCGCAACCAGCAAGCCTAGGAGCTTCCACATGCCATCCTCCGAGAAGATGAGTTATGGCGGATACCAAAGCAGGGGGTGTACCGTTAGGAAATCGTGCGTCGCGCGTGACGCCGGTCACGCAACCGGTGAGCTCTTTTGACTCGGTACTGGTCCGTTTCGAGGCAGGCTCGAAACGAAGAGGGCACCGGAGCTATCCGCTTCCGATGCCCTCGTTCCCTACAATGCCGCACCCGACCTAGTTGTCGTCGTCCTGCCCGTCGTGATCATCATCCCGGAATGCGTCGATGGATGCCCGGATGTTGTCGCGCACCAGGTTTTCGTTCGCGCCGCCCTTGTTGGCGGTGACGGGATTCACGAGCGCCGAACCGCCGGCGTTCAGAAACCATCGCGAAACATCGAGCCGCAACGTGACGGTGGTCTCCGACCCGTCCGCGATCGTGAGTGGCGGATCGAGAATCACCTCCTGCTCCTCGTTGAGATCGCTCGTAAAGGTGAAGTCGCTGCGCGTCCCCGCCTGACTGTAGGTCCCGGTGACGCGAATCGAGATGTCCGCGAAATCGGGATTGGCGGCGATGAATGCGGCGTCGTCAACTTCGTCCGGCTTGTGGATCTCGAACTCAAGCTCGTTGAACATGCCGGGCTCAGCGGCGATCGTGACCTGCGTTTCCGTCGCCGTCGCACCGAGTGGTACGCTCACGAGCATCGGCCCGCGTTCGATCTCCTCGCAATCGTCAGTGGCCATCGAATCATCGCAGTCCGCCGTCTCTACGCGCTCCAGCTCGACCTCGCGCAACACCAGCTCCACACTGCGCAACACGATGGTGTCATTGCCGAGCGCAATGACGGTGCTGTCGCCCGCCGCGACCACGCGAGGCGCGAACGCCGGGGCAAGAGATCCCGCGGCCGCCGCCAGCGGCGGGTTGCTGCCGCCGCCGGATGACAGCGCCAGGCTCACATTACCCATGATACTCTCGCTGCAGGCTGCAGCGGCTAGCGCCGCCAGAACCGGAGCCATCATTTTCCGAAGTGCCTGATTCATCGTCGCCTCCCCAATAGTGAAGTAACCGCGTTGCGGTGGGAGGAAAGGCAACGGCCGTACCAGGGCGGGGTGCGACTCAACTCGTTGGGATTGTTGAAGCTTGATCTTCTTCAGGAATCGAGCGGTGTAGCGGGATGGACGCGGTGGCTCGAAGTGGCGCAAATGGTCATTGATCACATGTTCGTGAGGGCATCCGCAGACCTGACGGCGCCGAGTCGGCGATATAGCGCGGCGGCGCGCTCCCGCGCCGCGCGGGCCCCGACGGCATCGCCGCTCGCTTCGAGTACGGCTCCGAGGTCGCGCTCGATGTCCGCCATGACGTCGCTGCTCGCGTGCTGCGTGGCGAGATCGGCGGCTTGTTGCAGCAGGCGCAACGCCTCAGGTATCGCGCCTCGGACGCGCTCCACTGCTGCTTGGAGCCGGAGGACTTCGGGCATGCCCGCGTCGAACCCGAGACGCGCATAGGTCGCTGCGGCTCGCTCCAACTCCACGGCTGCCAGGTCGGCGTCCCCCAGGAGCAGGTGCACCTCCGCGCGGCCGACAGCGGCCAACGTGGCGAGCCGCTCATCCCCGGCGCTCTGGGCGAGCCGCACGGCCTCCTCGGCGGCTGTCAGGGCACGACGGTAATCGCGCTGATCGCGGAGGGTGATGCCGATGTTGTGTTGCGTCTCGGCGAGCCCGCGCATCAGGCCGGCATGTTGGTAGGCCACCAGCGCCAGCCTGTAGCGGCCCAGCGCCGAAGTGCCATCTCCGCGGATGTTGGCGAGAATGCCGAGGTTGTTGAGGCAGCGGCCTTCGGTGGCTCTGTCGTCCAGCTGGCGAGCGAGGTCGAGTGCGGCGCTGAAATGCCGTTCCGCGTCCGCGACCGCGCCGCGTGCCAGCGCGATGGTACCCTGGAAATTCCGCGCCCGCAATTCGGCATGTCGCTCGCCGCGAACCAGTGCGAGCTTCAGTGCCGCGTCGGTCCAGCGCGCCGCCGCCACGAAATCGCCCAACCGGCCCTCGGCTTCCGCCGCGAGCAGGCCCAGCCGCGTGCGGCTCCCGACAAGTGCGGCGGGCAGCTCTCGCAACCGCGCGCGCAACTCGTGATACCGGCCCCCGGCCGACACCGCCTCGAGCTCGCGCAGCTCCGAATCTTCCATCACCACGCAACGGCGTATTCCGAGAACGACCGGATATTCGCGTCGAGCTCATCGAGCTCGGTGAACTGGACCGAGCCGACGCTGAACCAGAGCCCGCCGGTCGCGCTGCGGTGCCACAGCTCGAGCTGCTGCTCGATGCGCTCGTCGTCGGCATCTTCATCGCCGTCGCCGTCAAAGTCTTTGTCGCAGTCGAAATAGCGGATGCGAAGCCGGGCGGGGTGGTCGGGATTGAACTGCAAGCCGGCCGGCTCGAAACGAAACTGGAATCGAGCCGAATCGACCACCGTGATTGTGATGAGGATCGAATCGCCTGGTTGGAAGAGCGTCCCGTCCGGGCGACGCAGCAGGCCGTCTCCCGGAACCTCAAAACGCAGAAACTCCTCCCCGGTGTCGGCCGGCGTCGCGCCTTGGTAGCTCAGGACCAGCTCGCGACCGTCGCCGACTTTTGCCCAGAAACTGTCACGGTAGGCGATGAGCGGCGGCGCCAGCGCGTCCTGACGAATGATGCGCAGCTCGGCATCCGTCCTGCCGTCGGGACCTGTACTGTCGCTGCAACCCAGGCCGAGCAACGCCAACGCCAGCAGACCCGCGATCACACGATGCATAGACGTGCTCCCAAGAGGGGAAGGATGGCCCGCCACTGCCGCATACCGCACACCAGCGCAACTGCTTGTGATTACTGCGCCCGCGGGGTGCGTTCTGACGCGCCGTGAGCCACCTGTCTCAATCCGAGTCAGCTCCTTCCTCGCCCGCTTCTCCCCCTAGCAGCCGCTGCAGGCGCGAGCGAGAGATGCCCAGGCGGCGGGCGGCTTCGGAGCGGTTCCCACCGGTCGCCTCGAGCATCGCTCGGGCCGCTGCGCGCACGATGTCGTCGAGCGGGGCCGGGAACGGCAGAGCCGCGGCCGATTCTGCCGCGCGAACTCCCCGCGCAAGGTCGCCCAGCGCCAAGGTGCCCGGGGGCGAGAGCAGCAGGGCGCGCTCGATCGCGTTGCGCAGCTCGCGGACGTTTCCCGGCCAGGGATGCGCCAGAAGAGCCCGACGCGTGTCGGGGTCGAGCGGCGGCCGCGGCAGCGCGTACTGCGCCGCCAGTTTGTCGAGGAATGCGTTCGCCAGATGGAGCACGTCCTCGCCGCGCTCGCGCAGCGGTGGGAGATGCAGGCTGACCACGTCGAGCCGGTAGTAGAGATCCTGGCGGAACCGCCCGGCTCGCACCGCCGCGCCCAGGTCGGAATTCGTGGCGGCGATGATCCGCAGGTCGATACGGCGGCTCGTGGTGGATCCGAGCCGCCGGGTTTCCTTCTGCTCCAGCGCCCGCAGAACCTTGGACTGCAGCTCCGGGGCCAGGCTGTCGATCTCGTCGAGCAGCAGCGTGCCGCCGTCGGCCGCCTCGAACAGGCCAGGCTTGGCGGCCTTGGCGTCGGTGAACGCGCCACGCTCGTGCCCGAACAGCTCACTCTCGAGCAGCGGCGCCGGGAGCGCCGCGCAATTCACTTCCACGAACGGCGCGGCGGCGCGCGGGCCGCCGTAGTGCAGCGCCCGCGCCAGCAGCTCCTTGCCCGTGCCGGTCTCCCCGGTGATCAGCACCGTGGCGTCGCCGTGCGGCAGCAGTCGCGCCGCAAGCTCCAGGGAGGAGCGGAGTGCGGGGCTCGCGCCGACGATCTCGCGGAAGGCGTGCGCGCGGGCCTCGAGACTCGCGAACTCCGAGCGGGCGAGCAGCGCCCGCCGCGACGCGATCGCCGCCGCCACGGCGTCGCGCAGGGCGTCGCGATCATCGGGTAGTGCGAAGTAGTCGGCCGCGCCTGAAGCGACCACGTGCGCGGCGAGGCGGTGCGCGGCCACAGCACCCACCGCGAGCACCGGGACGCCGGGGGGGCGCGCCAGAGCCGAGACCGCGGCGGCCAGGGCTTGCTCCTGCCCGCCGGCGGCGACGATGACCACGGCCCCGCCAATGGGGAACGGCGCGCCGGGTTCATCCGTCGCCGCCCACTCGGCGAGCGGAACGCCGACATCTCGGGCAAGTGTGGGCCAGAAGTCACCAAATGAGTCGCTGAGCTTCACGAGCACGAGCGACAGCGAGACATTCGTGGGATCCGTCACGCCGGTGATGTTACGCCGGCGCGACTGAAAGGGGGAGGGATCGAAGCCCAGAATCACCTGAGTGCGGTGACGGTTGAAGGAGTCAGTGCAGTTTCTGAGGATTCGAGTCCTTGGGGAATTATCCCGCAGGAGAGGCGCCGGTCGGAATCGAACCGACGAATCGAGGTTTTGCAGACCTCTGCCTTACCACTTGGCTACGGCGCCAGGGCCGTGAAAAGTCGCCAAAACGGCGCAGTTTCTCAACCCGGCCGCGAGGCATGCCCCTTGCGGTTGACGTCGGCGCCGTTTTCCCCACTTCACACGGATCAGGAGGATATCCATGACCGGGCGACTCGCCGCCGTTGCCAGTGCTGCGCTGCTGTTGACCGCCTGCCACAGTTTCTCGCCATCCACCGGAGTTGACGCGCCTTCCTTCGCGGCGGGGGGTGGGGGCTCGAACGTGGGCGGCAATGTGTACTCCAGCCCGGGGACGATCAGGCTGCGGCTGGAGTGGGGATCGAGCTTTCAAGACGCCAAAGAGATCGACGTGACCGGCGATGGGCCCTATTCCTTCGGCGTGAGCATTCGGAACAACACCCGGTATCGCATCATCGGGAAGGCGGCGCCCATCGGGTGGGCGTGCAAGGGCAAGCAGATCGACAAATACATCACTGCGGACGCGGCGACGAAGACCCACGTCTACTGCGGCTCGTCCAGCTCGACCGGCGTGCGGGTCGCCGCCTGGAATCTCGAGTGGTTCGACAGCGACGATCCGGCCGAGAAAAAGAGCACGATCGCGGCGCTCATCAATCAGTACAACTTCGACGTGGTGATCGCGAACGAGGTGCTCGACTCGGCGTCGTGGCACGAGTTTGTCGTCAACCATCTCGGCAACGCCGCGAACTGGGGGTTCCGCATCTCCGCGGCCGGGTGCTCCCTGAAGCAGGTCACCATGTGGAGGAAGAGCACGGTTACCTTCGAATCCGGCTTCGACCTGACCAGCGCCACGTCGGGCGGGATCATCGATGAAACCAGCGCCACGTGGGACGACTGCGCCGGGCGGCGGCCGTACGTGGCGACCTTTTCCGTGAACAACTCGACCGTGACGTTCACGACGGCCACCATCCATTTCAAGGCGGGCACGACACAGACGGATTGCCAGCTTCGCAAAGACCAGGTCGACAGCTTCGTCCAGTGGGTCAATTGGGCCGGGATGGGGTCGAAAAACTTCGTGGCGGCGGGCGATTTCAACGATCGCCTCCCCGGCGCCGGCAACTGCAGCTCGATCGACGTCCTGGACGCGATGGAGCGTCATCCGGACTTCACGTTCGCGACGGCCCAGCCCGACTATGTCTACGCGCACATGATGGGCAACGGGTTGGTGACCTACGACACGAAGAGTTTCCAGAACACGATCGACCACATGTGGGTCAGCAGCGGTGTGTTCAATCTCCTCGAGACGACCGTCGACACCTACGGGAACCGGGCGAACGCGGTGCAGGCCAACATGTATTTCTCGAACTGGGGAGAGCCGGATCACAACCCGCCGTACATCGTCATCACAAAATGATCGCGGGCGGGCCTCAACCCTCACCCTTGAGCAACTTCAAGAGCGCGACAGTCCCCCCCTCCGCCGCGAGCCCGATCGCGCTTTTGCCCTCGTCGTTCTGTAGCTTCGGGTCGGCGCCATGCGCCAGCAAATAGCGAGTCATCTCGACATCGCCGCGATGGACGGCCGCATGCAGCGGCGTCCAGCCGTTCTGCTGCTTCGCGTCCACCGGCGCACCGGCTTCGACGAGCGAGCGGACGGCCTCCATCGAGCGGCCCGCGACGGCGGCATGCAGCGCCTGCACGCGCATTTGATTGCGCGCGACCTGGTTCACGTCCGCGCCTCGCGCAAGCAGCAACCGGACGGTCTCGGGATGACCGAAGAACGCCGCAAGCCCCAGCGGATAGAAACCGTCGCTCGAGTAGGCGTTGAGCAGCGAGGGGTCGCGGTCCAGCCACTCGGCAACGGTGGCTGTGCGCCCCACCGAGGCCGCGTCGAACACGTCGAGGGCGGGATCCGCGGCCAGTAACACCTCGACGGCTGCGGCCTTGTGGTGATACTGCGCGATGAGAACGGGCGAATGGCCACGCTCGTTGCGCACGTTGACGAGCCCGGGCTGGGCGGCCAGCAATGCCTTGAGCCGCCCGGTATCCCCTGCCCGCACCACGTCGAAGATCTCCTGAGCCGGCTCCATAGTCCCCTCTTGAATTAGTTAGCTAGCGCGTGTCAAAAGACCACGCCCTTCCGTAGCGTCAGCGCCCAACGCTTCCCCTTCACCGCCACCGGATCGCCGAAGCGATACCCGAACGCGAGCTCGGCGGCTTCCCCGCGCACCGCGCGCGTCGGTCCGAACCGGAGCGCCAGCCCCACGTTCCCGCCCAGCCGGGCCGCTTGGTCGCCGTACCACGCGCCGCCGTAATCGAGAAACGGCGCGGCGCCCACGCCGACCAATCCCCACAACTCCTCGACGAGCAGAATCCGGTCTTCGAGCGCCAGCCATACCGTGCGCGTCCCGGTGAAATCGTGGACGCCGAACAGCCGGGGGCCGCGCTGGTCCATCCACGGATCGAACTCGGCGCCGAACTTGGGGCGGTGAAGCCTCCCCCCCTCGAGGTGCCCGATCAGCGTATGGCGGCGGACGTTTTGGCTCACCACCGTCAACTGGCCCTGCACGCGCGCGGAATCCAGCCCGTTTGCCTCAGCCCGCAACACGGCAAACCCCCGCTTCCACACCGCAGCGACCTGGCCGCGCGCCTCATACCCGACTCCGGATTCGACGACCGCGCCGGCCCGCAGCGTGGACGACAGGTCTACGTCCTCGCGGCGCGCGTAGGAGTTGAATTGCTCGAGCACGCGAAAGCGCACCTGTCCGAGCTCCACGCCCGCTCGCATCGTGGTGAACGTGGAATACGGGAACGGCGCCGTGTTGCGAGGCGCGAAATCCTCGCGGCGCCATTCCCACGCGCCCCACACCCGCACGTACTTGCGGGTGGTGGCGCGAATCGCGATGCCGCCCTCCAGCCCGACCCGGAAGGCCCGGTGCTCCGTGCTGTCGAGCAGCGCGCCGTCGCGAAATCGCAGCACCCGGCCGCGCATGGACTCCCCGTAGGTCTCGAGCGATTGCCGGGCAGAGGTCTCATGGAACGGCAGCCCGAACCGCCAGACGCCCTTGCGCCCGTCGGAGAAGTCGGCATAGCGCAGCTGCACGGCGGCCCGGCGCGAGAAGAAATGCGGGTTGGCGAACTCGAACTCCAGCCGCCGCCGGTCGGGGTTGCGGCCATAGGTCATCGCCACCTCGGTCGCCGTCCCCAGGAAATTCCGCTCGACGAACCCGACCTCCCATGCTTCGTCGCCACCGGCCGTCGTGTAGCTGGCCTGCGGTTGCGTACTCCAACCGTCAGCCGTCACGACCTCCAGGACCAGTGGCCCTCCAGGAACGGGCCGGGCGGAATCCACGCGCACGAACCGAAAGACCCCCAACGCGCGCAGCGCCCGCTCGCTCTCCTCGACCCGCGCCACATCGTACTGGTCCCCTTTGTCCAGCAGCAATCGCCGCCGGATCACCCACTGTCGTGTCCGGATATGGAGGGCGTTCGCGACCCGGGACACGAATCCCGGAGCGCCATCCCGCTCGTGAAAGACGTTCCCATTATCTATGATGATCGAGTCAATGACGATCGAGTCGGTCGTTTGGGCGGTGGCGCTCGGCGCCACCGCGCCCACCAGCAGCGCGGCCCAGATGCCGAGGTGGAGCCGCATGCCTAGGGGCGAATCCCGTGGATCCGCTGTCGGAGTCGGTACGTCACATGGATACGCGGGTCGTCCCACGCGGTGAAGTAGAGCGTCGCGTCGATGCGTCCGGCGAGCTGGCGGAGCCCGCGCGTCTGCATCGTGTATGTGCCGCCGACCGAGTCGGGGCGCAGCGGCCGGCACAAACAGGTCACTGTCCCGTAGGCGGGGATCGAATCGCCCAGCGAATAGGGACGATTGGCCGAGAGCTGCCGCGCGTCCCCGATCTCCAAGGCCACCGTCAGGGCGTACTCGTCGCCCGCTCCCTCACTCGGATCGAAGTCGAAGCGGGCGAGCACGACGTCATGGCGATCGGTGACACCGGTCGTATCCACCCGCAGGTGCACGAGCGTATAGCGTGTGTCGGGCTCCACGCTGAGCCGGCCCCGCTGCTCCCACCGCCCCGCCTGCTGCACGCCGTGCGTGTCGCCGGCCCGCGGCAGTATTTCGCAGGCGGTGAGCCCCCCCCCCACCCCCACCCCCCCCAGCATCAGTACACACTCAAGTACCGCTCGAGCTCCCACTCGCTGACCTTTCCGATGTACTCTTGCCATTCCTCCCGCTTCGCCTCCACGAATCGCTCGTAAATATGCGGGCCGAGCGCGCCCGTGATTACCTCGTCCTTCTCGAGCAGATCGAGCGCCTCGTGCAGGTCCCGCGGCAGCTCGTCGATGCGGTATTTGCGGCGCTCCCGGTGGCTCATCTCGAAGATGTTCTTGTTCACCGGGTCCGGCGGCGTGAGCTTGCGCTCCACCCCGTCGAGCCCGGCGGCGAGCTGGACCGCCAGCGCCAGATACGGATTCGCCGATGGATCCGGCATCCGCAGCTCGCAGCGCGTACCCGCCCCGCGGCGATCCGGGATCCGCACCAGGGGGGAGCGGTTGCGCATCGACCAGGCGACGTTCACGGGGGCTTCGTACCCCGGAACCAGCCGCTTGTAGCTGTTCACCAGCGGGTTGGTCACGGCACAAAAGCCCCGCGCGTGCGTCAGCAGCCCGGCGATGTACGATGTGGCGACCGCGGACAACTCCCACTGCCCCTTCGGATCATAGAACGCATTCGTACCCTTCTTGAACAGCGACTGGTGCGTGTGCATCCCTGAGCCGTTCTGACCGAAGATCGGTTTGGGCATGAATGTCGCGAGAAAGCCGTGCCGATAGGCGACGTTGCGCACAACGAACCGGAACGTGGCAAGATTGTCGGCCGTTTCGAGCGCCGCGGCATACCGAAAATCGATCTCGTGCTGGCCGGGCGCGACTTCGTGATGCCCCGCCTCGACCTCGAACCCCATGGACACGAGATCTTTCACGATCAGCCGGCGGATCTCCTCGGCGCGGTCCACGGGCGTCAGATCGAAGTAGCCCCCGCGGTCGTGGGTCTCCGTGGTCGGATCGCCGGTGGCATCGAGCTGAAAGATAAAGAACTCGGCCTCGACGCCGGCCATCATCTCATACCCGGCGGCTTGGGCTTTGGCGATCTGCCGTTTCAGCGCCTGGCGTGTGCATCCCACGAACGCCGAGCCGTCGGGGTTGTACACGTCGCAAATCACGCGGGCAACTTTGCCGCCCTCGTCGTCGTACGGCAGGACCCGAAACGTGTCCAGGTCGGGCCGCAACACCATGTCCGACTCTTCGATCCGGACGAATCCTTCGATCGACGAGCCGTCGAACATGATGTCCCCCTCCAGCGCCTTCTCGAACTGGCTCTCGGGCACTTCGACGTTCTTGTTGACCCCGAGGATGTCCGTGAACTGGAGGCGGAGCGAGGTGACGCCTTGCTTCTTGGCGAGGTCGAGAATGTCTCGTTTTGTCGTCATTGAAAGAGACGGAAAAGGGACGGGGCGTTGCCGCCGCCGTCCCCTTCGTGCCGTCAGTTCAGGTCAAACGTCGTAGTACAGGAAGAACTCGTACGGATGCGGCCGCAGAGCCACGGCATCCACATCCTTGACCCGTTTGTATTTGAGCCACGTGTCGATCAGGTCTTGCGTGAACACCCCCCCCTCCAGCAGGAAGGCGTGATCGGCCTCGAGCGCCGCCAGGGACTCCTGCAGGCTTCCCGGCGTGTTCTTTACGTGCTTGCGCTCCGCCGGCTCGAGCTCGTAGAGGTCCACATCCATCGGTGCGGGCGGCTCGATCTTGTTCTTGATGCCGTCGAGACCGGCCATCAGCAATGCCGCGAACGTCAGGTACGGGTTGCTCGCCGGATCGGGCGCCCGGAACTCGATCCGTTTCGCCTTCGGCGAGGTGGAGTACATCGGGATCCGGCAGATCGCCGAGCGGTTGCGTTGCGAGTAGATGAGGTTGATCGGCGCTTCGTAGCCGGGCACCAGCCGCCGGTAGCTGTTCGTCGTGGGCGCCGCGAAGGCGAGCAGTGCCGCCGCGTGCTTGATGAGCCCGCCGATGTACCACCGCGCCGTATCGGAAATCAACGCGTACCCGTTCTTGTCGAAGAACAGGTTCGTGTCGCCGTTCCACAAGCTCATGTGCACGTGCATCCCCGAGCCGTTATCGCCGAACATCGGCTTCGGCATGAACGTCGCCGTATAGCCGTGCTGGTGGCAGACGTTCTTGACGATGTACTTGTACATCATGATCTGGTCCGCCATGCGGGTGAGCGTCCCGAACCGCATGTCGATCTCGGTCTGGCCCGCGGTGCCGACTTCGTGGTGGTGCACTTCCACATCGATGCCCGCGGCGATGAGCGCCAGCATGATCTTCGACCGCAGATCCTGCAGCCGGTCGACCGGCGGGCAGGGGAAGTAGCCTTCCTTGTGGCGCGGCCGGTGGCCCAGGTTGGGCGTGCCGTTCGCGCCGCAGTTCCAGATCCCCTCTTCCGAATCGATGTGGTAGTAGCCTTCATGCGCGTTCTGATCGAAGCGCACGGAGTTGAAGATGTAGAACTCCGCTTCGGGCCCGTAGTACGCTGTGGTTGCGACGCCGCTCTTCTTCAGAAACGCCTCGGCCTTGCGCGCGACATAGCGGGGATCACGCGAATAGGGCTCGCGCGTGATCGGGTCCACGATGTCGCACGTGAGCGACAGCGTCGGCACCTCGAGGCACGGATCGACGAACGCGCTCGCCGGGTCGGGCAGCAGCAGCATGTCGCTCTCATTGATCGCCTGGAAGCCGCGGATCGACGACCCGTCGAATCCCAGGCCGTCCTTGAACGTCTCTTCCTCGAGCTCTTTCAATGGAATCGAGAAATGCTGCCAGGTACCAGGGAGGTCGGTGAACTTCACGTCCACGACCTGCACCCCCGCTTCCTTGGCGCGGCGAATGACGTCCGCAGGCGAAGGGCCGGCGGCCGGCTTCGCGCCAGTGGCGACGGTGGGTTCCAGCGTAGCGGTCATAGGGCTCTAGTCTCCTTCCCGAGTCGGTGAGACGCTGTGCAAGCGGCGGGCCAGATGGGAAGCTATCCGGGGTATGCAGGGGTGTCAAGAATTCTGTGCTCAGAATGCAAGGAAACCGAATCAAACCCTGGATTGAACCCAAAAATCATGCAAAGTGATTGCTCATTCGTGCAACACTAGCCGTCCAGCGCTTCCACAAAGTGTAGCAGCTCCACAGCCGAAAACTCCCCGAAACGCTCCTGGATTTCCTTTTCCTGCCACTCGAGGAAGATCCACCCGGTCATGCGGTGCTGCTGTCCGTTCACAAAATGAATCCGGCCGCGCACCGCCCCCAGCGTCGTGTCCGGTTGTCCCTCGAGGTAGACGTCCCAGCGCTGGTCGCCGCGCTTGAGCTCCCCCATGTGCTTGCCGTACTCGGTTGCTGCCATGGCCCTACACTACCGTTGCCCTCGGATTCCGGCTAGCCGGGGTTAGATTCTCCGGCCTATGACTTGCCATGCCTGCGGCACCCAGCTTTCCCCGAATGCCCGTTTCTGTCACAAGTGCGGCGCCGCCGTCGGCCAGGTCCAGGCCACAGGCTGGCGGACGGGCCTCCCCTGGGCCGTCGCCGGTGCAGCCGTCGGGGCGCTGGTGGTGGTGCTGGTGATGCGAGGGAGCGGGGAGCCGGGAGCCGGGAGCAGCGGTTCAGGGCCTGCTCCCCGCTCCCAGCTCCCTGCTCCGGACATCTCGCAGATGTCCCCTGAGGAGCGCGCCACGCGGCTGTTCGATCGCGTCATGATGCTGGCGGAGGCGGGCAAGACCGACAGCGTGCAGTTCTTTCTCCCGATGGCGCTCGGCGCGTACCGGCTGCTTCCTGCCCTCGATGCCGACGCCCGATACCACATTGGCCTGCTCGAGCTTGCCGGCGGCAACGTGGCGGGCGCGCTCGCTCAGGCCGACACCATCCAACGCGCTGTCCCGACGCACCTCTTCATCTATGTCCTGCGCGCCCATGCGTATCAGCAGCAAGGCGCTCGTGACCGAGAGCAACGCGCCTACGCCGACTTCTTGCGCCAGGAGGCGGCTGAGCTGGCCCGCAGCCGGCCGGAGTATGCGGACCACCAGACGGCGCTGTCGGCTTTTCGTGAGGAAGCCCGCCGCCAGCAGACCGGCCGCACCGGCTCGTGACCGCGACCGCGTCTCGTGTGATCCGGGTGGCGCATAGCCCGGACGCCGACGACGCGTTCATGTTCTGGGCGATGGCGGCGGGGAGAATCGACACCGGCGGCCGGCGCTACGTGCATGAGCTCGGCGACATCGAGACCCTGAACCGGCGCGCGCTCGCCGGCGAGCTCGAAGTGACGGCCGTTTCTCTGCACGCCTACGCCTATCTCGCGGATCGTTACGCGCTGCTCGCGCATGGTGCGAGTATCGGGGATCGCTATGGACCGCGGATCGTGGCCCGCGCGCCCGCCCCGGCTGACGCACGACGCGCGCTCGCCGGCCTTCGCATCGCGGTGCCCGGAGAGCTCACGACGGCCTTTCTCACACTGCAACTGTATCAACCCGCCGCGCACCACGTCGTGGTGCCATTCGACCAGATCGAGGACTACGTCGCCGCCGGCAAGGCCGACGCGGGACTCCTCATTCACGAGGGGCAGCTCACGTATGCCGATCGCGGGCTCCACCTCTGGGCGGACATGGGGGAGTGGTGGTACGGCGAAACGGGCTTGCCGCTGCCGCTCGGCGGCAACGTCGTACGGCGCGATCTCGGGGATGACCTCATGCGCGCCATCGCCCGCGACTTGAAGGCGAGCATCGAGTACGCCCTGGCGCACCGCGCCGAGGCCTTACAGCACGCGCAGGGGTTTAGTCGGGGCCTCGATGCGGCGCAGACGGATCGCTTCGTGGGCATGTACGTGAACGCCTACACGGTGGATTATGGCCCGGACGGGCGCCGGGCCGTGGCCGAGCTGCTCGCCCGCGCCCACCGCGCGGCAATCATCCCCGCCCCGGTTGACCTAACCTTCGTCGCGGCCAATCCTTAAGGGGCTCAGGAAAGGGGCATCGGTGGCTGATTACGCGGGAGCAGTCTCCGTCCTCGTCGTAGACGACGAAGAACCCATCCGGAACGCGCTGCGGAAATACCTGAAGCAGCAGCAGTTCGAAGTACACACCGCGGGCTCCGGAGACGAGGCGCTGCAGCAGCTGCGGCTCCACAAGGTCGCCCTGATGCTCTCCGACATTCGCATGCCGGGGACGAGCGGGGTGGATCTCGTGCCGCAGGCGCTGGAGATCGAGCCCGACCTCGCCATTCTGATGCTCACCGCCGTCAACGACGCCACCAGCGCCGCGCTCTGCATGCAGCGCGGCGCGATGGATTACCTCACCAAGCCGATCGAGCTCGCCGACCTGGGCCGCGCCGTCCAACGCGCGTTGAAGCGCCGTGAGACGCTCCTCGAGAACCGGCATCTGAATCAGTGGCTCAAGGAAGAAGTCACCACGCGCACCGCCGAGCTGCAGCGCGAGCGGCTCCGGCTCGAGCGCGTCTCCACCGCAACACTGGAAGCGCTCGTCAACGCCCTCGAGGCCAAGGATCCCTACCTGCGGGGCCACTCGGCGCGCGTGGCCGATCTGTCGGCCAATATCGCCGCGGAAATGGGACTGCCCGAAGAGGTCGTCGACCGCATCCGCATGGCGGGCCGGCTCCACGACTTGGGCAAGATCGGCACCCGTGAGACCGTGGTAAATAAGGAAGGGCCCCTCACGGCGGACGAGTTCGAGCACGTCAAGCAGCACGTGATCATCGGCGCGCAGATTCTCGCGCCGCTCGTCCACCTCGGCGATGTGGTGGCAATGGTGAAAAGCCATCACGAGCGCTGGGACGGCACCGGCTACCCGGACGGATTGCGTGGCGAGGAAGTGCCGTTGGGCGGCCGGGTCATCGCGGCGGCGGAGGTGTTCGACGCGCTCACGACGTCGCGTCCCTACCAGGAAAAGATGACGCCCGAGCAGGCGGCTGAGCGGATGAACGACCTGTCCGGGACCGTGCTCGATCCGCGCGTGCTCGAAGCGCTGAATCGCATCGTGGGACGCCGTCAGACACTGATCTTCCTCGACGAAGACGTCGGCCCGGCGATTTGAGTGAGTTGTTGTGAGTGTATCGACCCTGCTCGTCGTCCTCGCTCAAGCAGTCCCCTCCGCCCGGCTCACCCACACCGAGATTTGGTTCGATGCACGCGCGACGGTCGCGGACTTCCAGGGTCGCGCCACGGCCGCGACGGGCGAGCTGGTGGGCGGCGCCAGCCCGGCAGACGCCCGCGGCTGGATCGAGGTTCGCTGGGGGGACATCGACACGAAGAACGGCACGCGTAACCGGCACATGCTCCAGACGGTCGACGCTGAGCGGTTTCCGGTGATCCGGTTTGACGTTACCGGAGTGCGGCCCGGAGCCGACAGTCTGGCTGGCACGATCGCGCTCCACGGTGCGACGCGGCAGGTCGTGTGGCCGGTCACGGTGCGGCTCGGGACTGATACCGTCACTGTGGCCGCCGACTTTCCGGTTGACATCCGGGACTACGGCATCAAGCCGCCGGTGAAGTTCGTGATTGCGCGGATGGGGGCGGTGGTGCAGGTGCACGTGAGGTTGGTATTCGTGCGGATCGGTGGGGAAGGGGGAACGTGTTGCGCCAATTGGGACGTGCCGCTCAGATTCGCGGCACGATGAATGCTGCACCCAGCGGTATGGTCAACGGCGCGACTGCACCTGCGCTGGCAACCTCCACCGCATCACCCCACCGCGGAGCCATTCGGACGCCGGGTCTGCTCGGCGTGCTCTCAGTCGTGCTCATCGCGGCCGGAGTCTTCTCGGCTTCGTGCCGGCAGGACGTGAATGAACCGGCGGCCTTTCGTTTCGCAACAGTCGAGGCCGGGGTCTCTCACAACTGTGGAATCGGGGAGGACGCTACTCTATACTGCTGGGGTTCGGACGCGGGCGGCCTGCTAGGCGACGGCCTGCCTCTTCAGGGCGGCCACCGCCCGAGACGGGTGGCGGGTTCAGAACGATTCTCCGCCGTCGCCGCAGGTCGCCGGCTTACCTGCGCAGTAGCCGTGGACGGCGTGCCCTATTGCTGGGGGAATCCAGTCGGCGAGCCCGGAGACTTCGTCTCAAGCAGCTTCCTTCCAGAGCCGGCGGCTGTGCCCGGCACGCCCAGGTTTGAGGCGATCGATGCCCGCGAGACCGTCGCGTGCGGCATCGCCGCAGGTGGGGCCCTTTACTGCTGGGGCTCCAACGGTTTCGGTCAACTTGGGACCGGCGCAGCGGAGGCTGAGTGCCTCGACCCTGGTGGCATACCGAATCCCTGCCATCCGGAACCGCAGGCGGTGGTCGGCGGGATCCGGTTCACAATGGTCTCCACCGGCGACGACTACGCTTGCGGCATCAGCGTGGATTCCGTCGGGTACTGCTGGGGACGAAGCGCGTTCGGCAGACTCGGCAACGGGTCCTTGGAGCGACGTGCTTCGCCAACCCCGATCGCCGGGGATCTGACCCTGATCGGGATTTCGACCGGCTTCGGTCACGTCTGCGCGGTCGCAGCTGATGAAGCAGCGTACTGCTGGGGCTACAACGGCTTCGGGCAACTCGGCATTGGCACCGCAGACACGTTAGCCCACGCTTCGCCCCTGAGAGTGGAAGGCGGCAGCGTGCGGTTCCGTTCGATCAGCGCGGGAGGTTCGCACACCTGCGCGCTTGCGACCGACGGACGAGCGTACTGTTGGGGATGGGGAGACTTTGGCCAGCTGGGTACAGGTTTTCACGAAGACAGCCACAACCCCCAGGCAGTGGTCAGCGGGCTCACGTTCTCAAACGTTAGTGCAGGCGAAGCGTGGCACACATGTGGAACGAGCGTCGACGGTAAGATCTACTGCTGGGGACGAAACGAGGACGGCGAGATCGGCCTGGATCCAGTAGAAACTGGTCAGAGTGCAGTTCCGGTCAGAATCGCATCGCCGTGACGATACGACGTGCCACGGTCACGGCACCGTCTCCGCCTCCGTCAGCGCACTGCCGCGGCTCACGGCGGACTCCCTAAAAGACCAAACCCCGGGGCCAGAAGCTCCCCGGGGCTGGCGGTCGGGCGAAGTGGCCGTCACACTTCGGCCGCGACCCTTGTCTATACGTCAACTGCACACTCAGGTTTCATACGATTAGATGCACGGACCCGTTGAACGGTTGCATCTACCAGCGTTTCACCCTGCCCACCCGCGACATCGTAATCGTTTCGACTTGAGACCCGCGGCGCAGCACCACCGTCGTATTCGACACACCCCATCCCATTCCGGTAGGGCCGAACACGACCCTCGGATTCGAGACCGTGAGCTGGACCCCGAGGCTCGCCGGGCCCGGCCGGCGCCACCACGGTTCCCACCCGGTGGAACTCAGCCGGTCGATTCGCAGCGTGTCGGCGGCGATGGTCACACGGGCGCGCGTCGACTGGAGAACCGCGCCGTGCCGCCCGACCGCGAGCGCCGTGGTGACATCGCGGACGGCGTGATCGGTCGCAATCCAATCGAGGAGTCGGCCCGCCCGCGGCAGCCAGAACGTCACGAGCAGCGCCGCGATGCACACCGTGACCGCCAGCTCGACCAGGGAGAACCCTTTGGCCATGCGTTGTTTATAGGCGGCCGGGGAGTGTCCGTGGGTATCGGAAAACCCCGGCAAAAGGCCAGAAAACGCGCCATTTGCGGTCTAACGCGCCGGGCCGCCGGGCGCTATGTTCGTACGTGCGATGGCCTTGCGTTTCGGCATACCTGGTGCAAGTGCGGAGCGCGATGAGTACTGAAGCCCAAGCCCGACCGGTCGGACTTCCCCATGCGGTCTTCCTGCAGCGGGTGGCTGACGAACCAGCCACGTCGCCGGAAGTGCGTCTGGGGCAGGGAGCGTTTTTAACGCTCCGGTTCGTGGACCTGTTATCCGCCGACCGCGAGCCGCCGGCAGCGGACGTGTTCCGCTATCAATGGGCGGCGACGGAGCGCTATTGCGCCGAGCTGCAGGGCGAGGGGACCGAGGCGGCGCACCTGATCGGCATCGTGCGCGCGACCGGCGAGGCACATCGGCGCGGGGACATCCGCCTACTCGCCCCCGCGTTGCTCGCGTACGCTCACTACCTCGAACAGGAATCGCATTTCCAGGAAGCCGACGACGCGCTCCTGACGTTGATTGATGTCGGCGGTGATCGCTTGGCCGCTTCAGACGCAACGGCGGCTTGGCTACGCGTCGGACGCGTGCGGCGCATCCAGGCCGATTTCGAGCGCGCTACCGCCGCGTACGTCGAAGCCGGGCGGATCGCCGCGGCAGCCGGAGACCAGCGGTCGGTGCTGCTCAGCCGCGTCGGCCAATGCAATGTCACTCACTTCCGGGGCAACCTCGCCGCAGCCGAGGCGGCGTGGCGCGCCCTCCTCAGCGACGCCGGAGCGGCGGGATTCCAGAGCGCGCAAGCATACGCCGAGCACGGACTCGGGAACGTCCTACAGCGTCGCGGGCAAGCACACGAGGGTGCTCCCCACCTGTGGCGTGCCTACGAACTGCATGAAGACGGCATTGAGCAGCTTCGCGCGCTCGGTGACCTCGGACTTGCCCTGCTGTCCCTGGGCAACGTGGACGCTGCCGAGCGAGCACTCAACGAAGTTATGCGGCGGGGTGGACCTGCGGAGATCATAACGAACGCGATGCTCGAGCTGATGCACTGCGCGTCATTCCGGCGCGACAGGGTCAGCTTCGAGCGCTGGCGGGAACGCGCCCTTCATCGCATTGGAAGAGGCACCGCCGAACATCCGCGCCGACTATCTCTTGAAGGTCGGCGTCGGGTTCGCGCGTTTCGGCAATTATCGCAGAGCTGGAGGCATGCTAGGCCAAGCGCTCGAAGTCGCGAGCGCACACGGATTGCACGAACTCTGCTTCCGCATCGAGCGAATCCGTGACGGGCTCCAAGACTGTTGTGCTCCCGAGCAAGTCGAGAACGTCGTCTCGGAGCCCGCCCCGTTGTCGGCGGCGCTCAAAGAGGTATCGGCCTCTCTGGCGACACTCAGGGCGTAGCCGTTATTAGCAAACGCCGGGGTTGTTCTGATCGCACGTCGTCTCGGCGCGCGGCGCGGTCGCATCAGCGCAGGCAGCGGCCGTCAGGGCGAACGACACGAGGAGCAACGACAGGGCGAAGCGGATGCGGCGGGCCATAAGACCTCCACGGTCGGGTTGGTGAGGCGTCGCGAACACCACCCAACTTGAACCGCGGAGAGCGCCGCGTTTAGGGCGTTTTTGCGGCATCGTAGGGCGTTTTTGCGGCACTGGGCTCGGCTTTTGGGGGACGGGGGACGAATGCTGGTTCTGGCGGCTGTTCCGGACATGCAGTTCCACCGGCTGCGAACCGCGGTCACACCGCGCTTCGCCTTGGCGCGCGCGCCCACGTGGGATGCGGCACTGCAAACGATTCGCGGCCGTCCCGTGGAGATCGCGGTGGTGGACCCGCTCCTCGCCGGCACGGCCAGCGGTAGGGAAATCGAACGGCTCCGTCTTCTGTTTCCCTCACTGCCGCTCATTCTGTACACGTCCATGACGCCCCAGCTGCCCAGCGTGCTCTTGCACCTGGGCCAGTGCGGCGTCCGCCACGTCCTCCTCAACAGCATCGACGATCATCCGGACCGGTTGCGGGATATGCTCGAGGGCGAGGAAATGCACGCTGCCTCGCACCAGCTTCTCAGCCAGCTGGCCGCCGCGCTCGCGCCGCTGCCGCGCGAGCTCCGCTGGGTACTGGAAGAGGCGCTGCGGACGCCCGGCGAGATCCAGACGATCCAACAGGTCGCCGCGCGGGCGCGCGTTGACCGCGGAACGTGCGCGCGGTGGTTCGCGCGCGCCGGCCTGCCCAGTCCGCGCCACATCCTCGCGGCCGCGCGCGTACTGTATGCGCACCGGCTCCTTCAGGACCCCGGATTCACGATCGAGGATGTCGCCGAGCGGCTCGGCTACGCCCAGGCCAAAACGCTGCAGCAACACGCGCGCACCTATCTCGGTCTCACCGCCGGCGAGATGCGCCTGTCGCTCACCGCGGACGAGGCTACGGCCCGCATCGTCCGGGGCTTTCTCACACCGGTGCGCCGCGCGGTGGCCGACGCCTCATGATGACGTCGCCGCCCAAAAGGCCCTCTACCGTCCTGATCGTGGACGACGAAGCCGGCCTGCGCCGCGTGCTGGAGCGCTACCTGGAGCGGCACGGGCACCGCGTGTTGAGCGCCGGCACCGCGGAATCGGCGTACGAGCTGCTCGCGGCCGAGGAGGCGGATGCCCTGCTGCTCGACATCCATCTCCCCACGATGTCGGGACTGGCGCTCTACCTCGCGATCATCCACCGCTGGCCGGCGCTCGAAGGGCGCATCGCGATCATGACGGGTGACGCCGAAGCCGACGAAGTGCGCACCTGGCTCGAGCATCATCAGTGCACCGTGATTCGCAAACCGTTCAACCTCCAGCAGGTAGCGGACTGGGTCGCGGCCGTACTTCACCCGCGGGACCGCTCCACGGGGGCGATGGACGCATGACCAGCGCGGTGCACTCCGACCCGCTGCACGTCCTGCGAGAGTATCGCCATCTCGCTCCCTGGAACCTCCGCGATTTGTCGGTCCTGGTCGGCGCGGTCCTCGATGCGTCCGCGGTAACGCCCATCAACGCCGCCGCGCGCGCGGCCCCGAGCGAGCGCACCATCCGCTTCTATGTCACCCGCGGCCTCGTGAGCCCGCCCGAAGGGCGCGGCACGGCGGCCACCTACTCCTACCGTCATTTCCTGCAGCTGCTGGCGATCAAGCTGCGCCAAATGGAAGGCGCCACGCTCGCCGCGATCACCAAGGACATGGCGGAAACAACCGGCGATGTGTTGGAGCGGCGGTGCGCGCAGGTGCTCGGCGCCTCCCTCCCCCCGCCCGATCGGCTGCCGTTGAAGGGCGCCGAGGGCATGCCGCGGGGCCGCTCCGGCCGGGCGCTCACCGCCTGGCTCACGCGCGACGCCGGGAAAGAGACGGGCGGACCGAGCACGTGGCGGCGGATCCCGGTGGCGCGCGGCGTCGAGCTGCATGTGGACGCGGACCACCCGCTGGCCCGCGTCGGGCCCGAGGACAGCAGCGTTGCGGAGATCGTGCGCCAGGCGATCGCGAAACTCCTGCCGCACGCATCCACGTAACGTTGTAGGGGCACAGCATGCTGTGCCCCTGCTCTTTCAACGGGAGTAACGAACATGTGGGTCCTGCTGGTTGTCGCGGTGGTCGTTATCGGCTGGGTGATCGCCGCCTACAACGGCCTGATCTCCCTCAAGAATCAGACGTTCAATGCGTTCAAGCAGATCGACGTGCAGCTCAAGCGGCGGCACGACCTGATCCCCAACCTCGTGAACGCGGTGAAAGGTGCGATGGACTTCGAGCGCTCGACGCTCGAAGCCGTGGTGCAGGCGCGCAATCAGGCCGTGAAAGTGAACGCCTCGGGGGGGGGCGCGGGGGGCCCCGGCGCCATGAAGCAGATCAGCCAGGCGGAGAACGCGCTCTCGGGCGCCCTCTCGCGGCTGATGGTCGTCGTCGAGCGCTATCCGCAGCTCAAGGCGACGGGGAACATCGGCCAGCTCCAGGAGGAGCTGACGTCCACCGAGAATCGCATTGCGTTCGCGCGCCAGCTCTACAACGACACGGCGACGCAATACAACACCAAGCAGCAGCAGTTTCCCACGACGCTGGTCGCCGGCATGGCGCAGGCATCCCCCACGGAGCTATGGGAAATCGAAGACCAAGCTGAGCGCGCGGTGCCGCAGGTTGACCTCTCCCGACGCTAACCTCTTTCAACAACAGGAAGCCAATCGCCGGCGCACGACGTGGCTGGTGATTGGCTTCGTGTTGTTCTTCGCCTGGCTCGGGTTCGGCGGCGACCTCATCATCTATTTGTCCACCGCGGATGACGCGCCCGAACGCTACCACCACGTGTTTCCCTTCCTCGGGATCGCCCTCACGCTGATCGGCATCGGGATCGCGAGGTACGCCTACAAGACGGGGCCGCAGAAGGTGCTGTGGGCAACGGGGGCGCGGGAGGTCATTGATCCGGCGAACGACCAGGAGCGCCAGCTCGTCAACGTCGTAGAGGAAATGGCCATCGCGGCGGGGCTGCCACGCCCCAAGATCTGGGTGATCCCCGACGAGGACCCCAATGCATTCGCCACGGGTCACGAGCCGCGGGATTCCCACGTGGCGGTCACGCAAGGCCTGCTGGCGTTGTGCAGCCGCGACGAGCTCCAGGCGGTGGTCGGCCACGAGCTCGGGCACGTGAAGAACCTGGACGTCCGCCTCATGACGACCCTCGCCGCGCTCGTGGGAGCGATCCTGTTGATCCGCGACGGCATGGGCCGGTCGATGCGGCACGGCAGAATGCCCCCCCCCAGCGGCGGTGGCGGCGGCCGCCGCGGCAAAGGCGGCAATCCCCTGATCGCGATTCTGTTCGCGCTCTGGATCGTCAGCTGGATCATCGCGCCGCTCATCACACAGCTGCTCGCCCTCGCCGTCAGCCGGCGCCGCGAGTATCTGGCCGACGCGATGGGCGCCCAGTTCACGCGCAATCCGCTCGCGCTCGCCAGCGCCCTCGAGAAGATCGAGCACGCCGCGGCGCCGACGGCGGCGATCAAGCGCGGCTCGGCGCACCTCTGCATCGTCGATCCACTGGGCCGGCGGCTCACGAATCGCGAGGGATGGCTCGCCGACAGGCTGGCGACGCACCCGCCCATGAGCATGCGCATCGCGCGGCTCAAGGGGATGGGCTACGCGGCACTGAAGCTGGAGGGGCGGCTGCCGACGGGCGGGGGCGCTTGACATTCGAGGTAGGAATTCCTACTCATTCAGTATGAAAACTCGGGTGTCCGAAAAGGGCCAGATCACGATCCCCAAGACCGTGCGCGAGCGGCTCGGCATCCGTCCCGGTCAGGTGCTCGAGGTGCGCGAGGAAGGGGGTCGGGTCGTGGCCACCAAGGTCACGACCCGGGATGCTGTGGAGCGCGTGACGGGCATCCTCAAGCTTGACCGGCCGGTCGACGAGCTGATCACGGAGCTGCGCGGCAAGCCCGACGCCGTGTGATCACCGCCGTCGACAGCAACGTGCTGCTGGACGTGTTCGGCGGCCGCCCCCACTTCCTCGCCGGCGCACAAGAGGCCCTGCGTGCGTCCGTGACAGTCGGCCGGCTGACCGCCTGCGACGTGGTTTGGGCCGAAGTGGCAGCGTTCTTCCCCGCGCCGGAGGCGGCCCAGGCCGCCATGGACCTCCTCGGCGTCGAGTACGATCCCCTGACGCCTGCCGCGGCGCTCGCGGCCGGCGCTCCGTGGCAGGACTATCGACGGCGCGGCGGCCATCGTACGCGCGTGGTCCCTGACTTCCTGATCGGCGCGCACGCCGCACAGCAGGCGGACAGATTGCTCACGCGCGATCGTGGATTCTATCGAAGCTATTTTCGTCACCTCACGATCCTCGATCCCGCCCACCGCTGAGCGGCGCGTACTTTGCCTCACCAACATGCACACCAGGGATCCGAAAGGTTTCATATGGCCGAGGCGCAACCTTGCGATCGGCCGACCCTATGGGGTCTCCTCGGTGGTGTCGTACGACGGCGAGACCAGCCGCCCGACGATCCCAAGATCGCCTTCACGGCCCGACTGCTCACGGGACGCCTCAAGCGCTACGGACGCGTCGCTGTGAACTTCGGCACGCCGCTGTCGCTGCGCGGGTGGCTCCGGTCCGCGCCCGAGGGCGTGCTGGCCTGGCCCAAGGAGCGCCGGCTGCCTGAGCTCGAGAAGCTCGCACGCGAGATGCTGACGCGCATTGGCGCGATCATCCCGGTCACGCCCGTGCCGCTCGCGGCTGCCACGCTGCTCTCGTTTGGGCAGACGGTGGTGGCGAAGACGGCCGTGCTCGAGCGCATGGATCAGCTGCGCGACCGCCTCAAAGAGGTCAACGGCAAGATGGTGCGCGGCGGCGCCCGGATCGCCGAGGTGTGGGACCGCGCCTGGCGGATGCTGCGCATGCGCCGCCTGGTGCTCGCCGACGGCGAGACGTTGGTCGTGCTGCCCCGCGGCCGGCCGCTGCTCGAGTACTACGCCAACTCGATCGCACACCTGGTCCCGATCCGTGGACCGCGGATGCCGTTCCATAAGGCGCATGAAGTGGACACCAACCTCCCGAGGCTGCGGACATGATCCTGAGCGTCGTAGCGCTGCTGCTCCAGCAGGCACCCGCCGATCTCGTCGTCACCAACGCGCGCGTCTACACCGCCGACGTCAACCGCCCCGTTGCGGAGGCGTTCGCCGCGCGCAGCGGGCGGATCCTGTTCGTGGGCAGCGCCCGGGGCGCACTGGCCCTCGCCGGGCCGCGCACCGAACGGCTCGACCTCGGCGGCCGGACGGTGATCCCCGGCATCGTGGACGCGCACGCGCACCTGCTCGGCCTTGGTCAGGCGCTCCGCACCGTGGATCTCGTGGGCACACGCTCGTACGACGAGGTGATCGCGCGCGTGGTGGAGCGCGCCAGGACCGCCCGTCCCGGCGAGTGGATTCGCGGCCGCGGGTGGGATCAGAATGACTGGGCCGACACGAGGTTCCCGACTCACGCGGCGCTGTCCCGCGCCGTCCCCAACCATCCCGTCTATCTGACACGAGTAGATGGCCATGCTGCCCTTGTAAACGCCAAGGCGCTGGAGCTGGCGCAAGTCAGCGCCGCAACCCCCGACCCCGCCGGTGGGCGCTTCATGCGGGATTCGGCGAACAATCCCACCGGCGTGCTCATCGATGCGGCGCAGGGCGTCGTAGGGCGCGTGATCCCGCCCGCGTCACGCACGGAGCTGCGCGAGCATACGCTGGCCGCCATCACCGAGCTGAACCGCTGGGGACTCACGGGCATCCACGATGCCGGCGTCGGCGCCGAGGGCATCTCGGTCTATGAGGAGCTGGCCCGCGAGGGACGCTATTCGCTGCGCAATTATGTCATGATCCGCGCGAACGATTCTACGCTCGACGCGTTCATGCGGCGGGGGCCCCAGAAGGGACTCTTCGATGGGCGACTCTGGATCCGCTCGATCAAGATTACCGCCGACGGCGCGCTGGGCAGCCGCGGCGCGGCGCTGCTCGAGCCGTACGCCGACGATCCGGGGAATACCGGGCTGATCACAACGCCCATGGAGCGCGTCAAGAGCGTCGCCGTGCGCGCTCTGCGGGCGGGGTTCCAGCTCAACGTCCACGCAATCGGCGATCGCGCCAATCGCCTGGTGCTCGATGAGTTCGCCGCCGCGCTGCGCGAAGTGCCAGCCGCCGACCACCGCTTTCGGATCGAGCACGCCCAGATTCTGCATTACCAAGACATCCCCCGCTTCGCCCAGCTCGACGTAATTCCGTCCATGCAGGGAAGCCACCAGACGAGCGACATGTACTGGGTGCCGAACCGCCTCGGCTGGGCGCGCTCGCTGGGCGCTTATGCGTGGCGCTCGTTGCTCAACACGGGCGTCGTGATTCCGAACGGGTCGGATCTGCCCGTCGAGGCCGCCAATCCGCTGATCTCCTTTCACTCGTTCGTCACGCGACAGGACGCCGACAACTACCCCGCGGGCGGCTGGTTCCCCGACCAGCGCACGACGCGCCAGGAGGCGCTCCTGGCCATGACGGTGTGGCCGGCGTACGCGGCCTTCATGGAGAGCGAAAGCGGCAGCCTGACGGCCGGCAAGTTCGCGGACTTCGTGGTGCTGGACCGGGACATCATGACCGTCGCCCTTGAACAGATCCTAGGGACGCGCGTACTGATGACGGTCCTGGGCGGCCATTCGGTGTTTAGATCCGAGACGATGAGGTAGACGCCAAGATGCCGAGACGCTAGACGTCTCGGCGTCTTTGTTACACAAACGAAGCCCCCGGGACGGCTCAATAGGCGCGCCCGGGGGCTCCGACACATCGGCTACCCGGAGTCGGGGGCTTTCGCCCTCCGTTCTTCTCTCTGCCGCCGCCGGTGGACTGTTACGTCCTCGGTAGGGCAAGCAGAGGCTCCGGCTTCCATCCCCAAACAACCCCGTCGGGTCGCCTGGTTCGCCAATGTGGGTGCTACGGGTCAGATCGGGTCGCGGACCGACCCTCCGCACTGCACGTCGAGGCACCATGTCGACGTGGATAGGGCAACGCGACTGGCCCTATCTGTCCGACCCGGTGAGTGTACTCCCGGATCATCGAGCGCCTGAGCCCTTGGTTGCATCGGCGCCCTCCCCGGAATTTCCGTTCGGACCCGACTTGAAGGCGTTGTTGAGACGCCAGGTCCCAACCCTTCCCTTCAAGTCGCGTGAGATCAATATAGGGGCGCCCGAAAAACGCGCAAGTGCCGATGTTTCTTCGGGTTAGCTCACTTCGATGTGCATCGTCTGTGGAGGGTAACTCCCTGCCGGCGCAACTCGTTCCACCGCTCTTCCACACAATGTGGAGTTGTGAATCCACAGAACACACCTTCCCACATGCGGTGTAGAAAGAACCTCAGCCCTCGACCGCGACCTCACAATACGCAAACGGGTCGTCCGATTCCGACGGAATGAAGAGAAAGCCGGCGCCGCTCGTCGCGTACCAGCCGGCGAGCAGTTGGGTGGAGCGTCCCACCGCGGGCTCGGCGAACAATGCCTGCGTCCAGCGGCGGATGTGGCGCAGCTCGGGGGCGCGGCGCGACAATAAACTCAGCGCGGCACCCAATCCGTGGGTGGCCCGGAGGAAGTGCGCCATCGCGTGGCCGCGCTGCGCAAAAATGTAGGAGCGCACTCCCGGCTCGTCGTATAGCAGGGTACCTTCGTAGGGGTCGGCGGGCGGCGCGTCCATCTGCGGACCGAAGTAGACGAAGACGCGTTGGTCGCCGTCCTTGCGCTCCACGACGGTGGCGGCCGAGTCCGGACTGAGACGCGCGGCGTGCACGAGGTCGTCGGGCGCGAGGATGCCGACCTGGGCAGTCCACTCGAGCGCCGCGAGTGCCTGATCGAGCGGGAGGCCGATGGCGTCGTCGTACGCGATCAGGCGAGGAGCCTCGCCGGCCCGTTGAAAGAAATGCGCGAGGGCGTCGGCGCGATCCTCGAAGGCTCGCACGATGCGAGAGGTTGCAGGAACAGCCATTTGAGATAATAACGGAGGAGTCGTTTCGATGCACATGTCGTCGTGTCGCTGGCTCGCTGCCATCGTGATCGCCGTCACCGCGCTTGGGGTTGCTCCGCTCGGCGCGCAGGATACGACCGGGCGCAAAGATACCGTGCCCGTTCCGCCACCCGTCCTTGCCGTCCCGGTGCCGCCGCCACCCGTGCCGGCCCCCGCCCCGGTCACGCCGCAGCCGCCCACGATCGAGCAGATCCGCTACGCGGAAGGGCTGCGCACCGCCACCCGTGGCGTGGCCCAGCTGCGCGACGGATTGAGCCGGGTGCTGCGCACCCAGCAAGCCAAAGACTCGGTCAGCAGCCGCCGCGCGGCACGCCGCTTGGGTGGCCTGTGTGCCAGCGCGCGCACGTTCATCGCAAGCGGCCGGCCCAAGATGCAGCCGACCGCGTATGCGGATACGCTACGAACCTTCGCGAAGCAGCTCACCGTCCGTCTGGATTCCCTCTCCAGAGCGCTGCCTGCCTGCGAGAAAACGGCGGGACGCGAGCCGACCACCGTGGCCACGGATTTGACCAAACGGCTGCAGGCATATGATGAGGCGTTGCTGGCGTACAAGGCGGCGCTGGCGGCCCAAAACAGGCCGGACAGTACGAAGACCGTAAGCCAGCAGTAAGCTAAACGGTTGTTATAGAATAAGTTATGGAACTGGCTGCGCCTTCGGCTCCAGTCTGAGTATCCAAAGCCCCGTATTGATGTCGGGGACGAAGATGTTGCCGTCCCGCACCACCGCCCCCCAGGCGAACGGCGCGCGCGGGCGGTGGCCCAGCGAGTCCGCCGTCAGGATCCAGCTGATCTCCCGACCTTGCCGCAGCAGGTCGCCCTTGAGCTCGCCCGACACGTCGAGCGCCCGCGCCCCACCCTGGTAGTTCCCCAGATAGAGGGTGTCTCCCACCACCCACACGTTGTGCACGCCGCCGTCCGTCGGCTCGTACCAGGCGACTGCCCGCGGATTACGGATGTCGGAGACGTCGATCACGTGCAGGCGTCCGAAGGTGAGGTTGTTGCCGTCGGCCAGTCCCTTATAGGGCCGGGCGGCATAGACCTCATCGCCCACGAAGACGTAGCGGCCCTGCCGCCACGCGGTGTGGGTACCGCGGACGAACCCGGGGCCCCACAGCTGCCCGACGCGGGCGTAGACGGCATTGAGGTCGTACTTGAGCTGCGACACGAGCTGCGGGTTGGACGGACTGCCGCCTTTCATGCCGTTCCCGACGTCGAGCACGACGAGTCCGTCGTTCCAGTACGCCAGATAGGCGAGGCCATCCACGACCATGACGTCGTGCAGGTAGCGCCCCGCCTCCGTCTGCTGCGTCTGCCAGCGGGCGACTTCCTTGGGATGCGCGGGATCGCGGAAGTCGATCACGCGCATGGATCCGGTGGCGTCGTCGGTGATGTACGCGTGCCCCTGATAGACATAGGAGCTGTGCACGCCGCCCGACACCGTCTCGGTGTACTCCGACACCGGCTTCGGATGGCACGGATTGCTCGCGTCGAACACCACGATGCCGTTCTTGCGGTTCGACGCGCCCTCGCGCGAGAAGACGCCGTACTTGCCGTCCTCGGTCGTCATCACGTCGTTGACGATGCGCGCGTCGGTCATCATCGAGTCCACGATCTTCGGACGCGTGACGTCGGTGATGTCGATCGCGTACACGCGGTCCGCGATCGTCGACAGGTAGGCGCAGGTGCCGGAGGGATGCACCCAGACTTCCGCCGCGCTCATGGTGATCGGCAACCGGCCGCGGACCTCGATGCCCCGTCCGACGTCGCGGGCCGCGACGCGCACGAGCACGTCCGCCGACTTGCCTCCCACCGTGGCGGTGACGGTGTAGGTGCCCGGCAGCTCGGCGACGAAGGTTCCCGCGGGATCGATTTGCGCGACGCCCGATCCGGCAGCCACGGCCCAGTCCACGGCCACGTCGCCAAGCGACCGGCCGGCGGCGGCCCGGGGCGTTGCCCGGAACTTCACGACGTCGCCCGTCCGCACGGTGGGTGCGCCCGGCTCGATGGTAATGCGCGCAACGGTGTTCGGCACAACCTGCACCGCCAGCGTCTCGGTCGCCGGGCCGGCGGTTGCCGTGATGGTGGCCCGTCCCGGCGCGATCGCGCGCAGCCGCCCGTCGGCCGTCACGCTCGCGATACGGGGGTTGCTGGACCTAAAGGCCACCGGGTCCGCGCGGCGGTCACCGTGCCGCGAGAACGGCGTGGCGGTGAGCGTGAGCCGCGATCCCGCCACGAGCCGCGTGGGCCGGGCCTCGAGCGCGATGCGGGCGGGCGGCTCGGGAAGCACTTGGACGAGCGCCGACCCGAACACCTGGCTGTCCTGGTCGCCCGGGATGTACGCGACCGCCGTGACCCGCGCGTATCCTTGGTAGCCGCCGGTGAACAGTCCGGTCGTGTCCACGTCGCCGACGTCGTTCACGAACCAGCCGATCTCCGCCCGGGGCACGACTTGCCCCGACGCATCGAGCGCGCGCGCCGTGAACTTGAGCTTTCCCCCGATCGGCACTTCGCCGCCGCTGGGCTGGACTTCGACTTTCGTGATGGGTTGCGGCGGTGCCGGCGCGGTGGGCTGCTGCAGAGCGACCAGCGACAGTAGGGCGTGCACGAGCATTTGAGAATCCTCGGTCGACGGCGGTTAGTGGGAGGTCTCAGGTTACCGGCGCCGGAAGGAGAATGGAAGTGTAGCTGAGTGCTGCTATGCTGTCTCTATGCTGTCATGATACTGAAAACGTGTGCACTGATTGACAGGCCAGAAAGGGTTCCGTACTTTTGGCCCCGGTTCAAGCAATACGTGGCACCGTCACCGGCTGTCTGCGCTTCCGCGAGGACCACTTGTCTCGCGGTTTTTGTTTGAGCCCGTCCCAGGCCGCGGTGGCTTGGGTCGTTCCAGTCCGGGGCAGTGCCCCCACGTGGTGAGGTCTGAACAGTATGGCTAAGGGTAAGGTGAAGTGGTTTAACGACGCGAAGGGCTTTGGCTTTATCGCGCAGGAGTCGGGTCCGGACGTGTTCGTGCACTTCACGGCGATCCAGGCGGAGGGCTTCCGCAGCCTCGCCGAGGGCGACAACGTGGAATTCGACGTCGCTCAGGGTCCGAAGGGACTGCAGGCGCAGAACGTTCGCAAGGTCTGAGCGAGCGCGGACGTTGCGAGCGGCGGGCCCGGGGGTAACTCCCCGGGCCCGCTGCGTTAGCGGTATATTGGCTCCATGCGACTCCGCCCGTCGGTTGTCTGGCTTGGCGCGCTCGCGTTTCCCGCGATGCTCTACGGGCAGACTCCCCCTCTCCCCCCTCCTCCCCCCTCGCGACCGGCTGCGCCCGCCCCCCCCGGCGCTCCTGCCGCGCGCACGGCGCTGTCACCATCGTATCGCGGGTTCACGCCCGGCCGCTCCTACCAGGAGTTCGCCGAGCGGGCCCGCGCGCTCGCGCGCCGCGACACGTTGCGCTGCAACACGTCACGCCGGACCGCGCAGCTGATGGAGTGTGGCGTGATGATCCGCGACCCCAGCGACAGCGCGCGCTTCTACCTGAGCGCGTACGTGCTCGAGGGCAACGTCGCGATGGTGTCGCTGACCGACTCGGGCGGCCAGCGCTTGGTCGACTGGGCGCGGCGCGACCTGTCGAAACGCTTCGGGCCGGCGCATCGCCGCGAGCGGAGCATGATGGAGTGGACGAGCGGGCGGCGCGTGGTGCGCCTCAACTGGCGCGGGGTGGGTCCCGCGCGCTGGATTTCCATCACGCTTCGGGACGACGACGTGATGGACCGCATCGCGAATTACGTTCGGAGACCAAAGCGTACGCGGTGAGCAGTGCGCCGTGCGCCGGAAACCCGTATTCCGGCGCACAGCTCACGGCTCACTGCGCACGAGTTGCTCCGCAAGTCTGCCAATTCCCCCAGCTCCTACCAGTTGTTCCACCCACCGCGGCGGCAGCGCCGCCTCTCCGTAGCGCGCACCAAGCAATGCTCCTGCTACCGCGGCGTTGGTGTCGGTATCACCGCCCGCCTGCGCGAGGATGATGAGCGCCTCTTCGAGCGTCCGGTCGTGCGTCACGAACCAAAAGGCGATTTCCACGCAATGCACGACGTAGCCCGTTTCACCCGCCACCGTGATCGGCAGGTCGGCCTCGGCTTCGCGCGGCACGCGATGGATCGCGTCGCGCAGAACCCGTGGCGCGCGATCGCCGATGCGATGGAGCACTTCCTCGACGAAGTAGATGTTCCCATGCAGCAGCTCGCGCGCCGCGAGGTTGACCGCCGCGGCGCCCCACGTGCAGCGCTCATCGGCGTGCGTGATCGCGGCCTGCTGCGTGGAGACGCGGATCAACCGGTCCACATCGTCGTGGTAGCGGAGCGCCACCGGGACGCAGCGCATGACGCTGCCGTTCCCGGCCGCGCGCCGGGGGGGGGGGTTCTCCTGATAGACCAGGCGGCCGGCCTCGAACGGCTCCTTGCCGCGGTCGATCAGCGTCAGCGCCCGCCGCGTCGTGGCACCGATGCCGCGGCCGTCCACCTTCATCCACTTCACCCAGCGGCGCCCGACGTCGGTGGCGTCGAACCCCTGACATTCCAGCAGCGACTCCCCGAGGAGCAGCGCCATGGCGGCGTCATCGTCATAGGGCGAGTTCTTGGGAGGGGGCGACAGGTCCGAGACCCCGTTCGGAAAGGCCTTACGAATCGCCTCGGGAGTCCCCAGGTGCTCAGTCGGTACGCCCAGCTGGTTGCCGGCAACGAGCCCCAGCAACGCGCCGCGGGCGCGAGAGACGAGCTCTGGATCCATTGGCCCCCAAATTAACACCAGCCATGGCTCTCGTTTTGGGACTCCCGGCGCTCTACCTGCTCATCCTGGTGCTGCTCTGGACGCTCCAGGAGCGCATCACGTTCCCTGCCCCCAGGGACGCCTTGCCGGACCCGGAGCGGGCCCTGGGTCCCGGCGCGGGCGAGAAGGTCGAGCTGACGATGCAGGACGGGACAAAGCTCCTGGGGTGGTTTCTGCCACCGAAGGTGCCGGCTGGGCGAGGCGCTCCCGCCCCCGGGGTGCTGTGGTTCTACGGGAACGGCGAGACGATCGGGGCGATCTGGCCCGTGATTCGGGACTTTCGCCCACCCCAGGCGGCCCTTCTGGTGCTCGACTATCCCGGGTACGGGGCGAGCGGGGGCCGCGCGACGGAAGCCGGCATCTATGAGGCCGGCGCACTGGCCTATCAGGCGCTCGCGAGCCGGCCGGAGGTGGATCGGGAGCGGATCTACGTCTACGGCCGCTCGCTGGGCAGCGCGGTCGCGACCCGCACGGCGGCCGACCATGACGTCGCCGGGCTGATCCTCGAGTCGCCGTTCACAAGCGCGCGCGGCATGGCGGCCCGCCACTACCGCATCTTCCCGCTATTCCTCGTGCGGCTGCAGCTCGACAACGTCGCCATGATTCCGCGGGTGCGCTGTCCCGTGCTCGTCTTCCATGGCACCGCCGACCGGCTCGTGCCGATCGAGATGGGGCGCCGCGTCGCCGAGGCCGCACGGGCTGGTGGAGCGACAGTCGAGCTCGTGATGATCGAAGGAGCGGGGCACAACGAGACGTACGACGTGGGAGGGAAAGCGTACCGCGACAAGCTCGCCGGCTTCGTCCGCTAGATCACCACGACCGGCACGAGCCGGTCGCGCTCCTCTTCGAACAACCGCTCCGCCTCATCCAGCGCCTGCCGCACGTGCGGCTCCTCCGGATCGGGAAACTTGCTGCTCGCCGCAACCCTTCCGGTGAGCTTGCGGACGCCGACCAAGGCTCTCGTTACCTCGCAGCGTCCCAAGTCGCGATCGGTATGCCCCGCCACCAGCAGCTCCTCATACAAAGGAAGGGCGGCGGGGTCGCCCAGGACATACAAGGACTCGAGGATCTTGGGACCGAGAAAGCGGCGCAGCATCTGATCGCCGCGAATCCGCTGGAATAGCGCGATCACGTTGGCAGCGTGCCCGGGATAGTAGCGCGCGGCCTCTACCGCCGCCGCCACGAACGCGTGATGCGCGCCCGGGGTGTCGAGATATCTGGCGAATAGCGGCCAGGCTTCCTTGGGATGCCGCTCGGCGAGGGCGAGGAACGCGAAGTAGCGACGTCCCAGCGGGGCCTGTGTGTCGCCGATGACGGTGCGCAGTCCCGCCACTCCCCAGCGGGCGCCGACGAGCGCCGCCGCGGCCGCGTGCTGCCAGCGCTCGAGCTCCGGCACGCGGAACGTGACGATGTGCGGATCCAAGAACGCGCGACAGCGCTCCAGCGCGGCCAGCAGCCGGCGATCCACTTCTGCGAGTGCGGGCTCGAGTGCTTCGGTGTTGGCGCGGCGCGCGAGCGCGAGCGCTTCCCACCCCGTTTGACCGAGGTCCAACTCTTCCCACGTCGCGTCCAACTCCGCGGCGTCGCGGGCGGCGAGCAGGCGCTCGAGTCCCGCGGCGAATCCACCGAGCCGGCGTCTCGCGTTCACACACGTAATGTGGAAAGCGCGTGGATATTGCGCTATCCCGCGCCCAGGCTTAACCTTGCCCGCACTCTCCCTTCAAGACCCGGAGGACCTTCTGCGGAGGCTAGCACTCCTCGCCGCGACCCTATGGCTCGCCTCGTGCTCCCGCGGAGGCGGCAGCCGCGGGTCAGCCATCGTTCTGGGCCTAGCGGGACCGTTCTCACAACCGCGCGGGGTCGCCATGCAGCGGGCGGCCGAGCTGGCGGTGCAGGAGATCAATGCGCGTGGCGGAGTTCGCGGGCGGCAGCTCGCGCTGCGGATTGTGGACGACAGCGCCCGTCCTGATGTGGCGATCCGTATTGCCCGCGAGCTGGTGGAGGATCCCTCCGTCGTCGCGGTCGTCGGACACCTCACTTCCAGCACATCGCTCGCGGCCGGCCGGGTGTACGGTGAGGGCCGCCGGCCTGTGGTGATGATCTCTCCATCGGCGTCGAGCCCGGATCTCTCGGGCGTGAACCCCTACGTCTTCCGCGTGTGTCCCACCGACCTGAGCCATGGAGCGCAGCTCGCCCGCTATGCGCGCCAGATATTGGGCGCCCGGCGCGCGGGCGTGATCTACGTGAACGACGATTACGGGCGCGGCCTGCGGCTCAGCTTCGCGGCCGAGTTCCGGCGCCTGGGCGGTACTGTGGTCGAGGAGGATCCCTCGCTCAGCTCCACGCCCAGCCTCGAGCCCTATCTATCCCGGTTGCGCCTGGGGGGCGGCGTGGACGTCCTGATGCTGGCGACCGAGCGGGGCGGCGCGGAGTTGGCCTTGCGGGACATGGCACGCATCGGCGTACGGTGGCCGGCGCTGGGCGGCGATGCGCTCACCGGCATCGAAGCCGGGGGGCCCGGTGGGGGCGGGGGGGGGCCGCTCGCCGAGGGTGTGCGCCTGTCTTCAGCCTACCTGCCCGACCGGCCCGGCGAGCGCAACGCCCAGTTCGTGGCCGCGTACGCGCGCGCGCACGACGGACAACGTCCCGACCACCGCGGCGCCGGCGCCTACGACGCCGTGCACCTGCTCGCCCGCGTGCTGGAGCAAACGGGAACCGACCGGCGCGCCATCCGCGACCGCCTGGCACGGACCGGTCGTGATCTGCCCGTCTATGAGGGAGTGACCGGCACCATCGGCTTCGACACGCGCGGCGACGTTCCCGCCAAGCCGGTCGTGATCGGCGTGGTGCGCGGCGGCCGGCTGCTCACCGAGGCCACGCCCTGAACACGATCCGCTGGCGCATCATCCTGGGCCTGTCCGGGCTGCTCGCCGGGCTCGTCGTTGCCGCGGTAGTCGGCGTGACGTCGCTCGCAACGCTGCGACGTTCGCTGGCGGACGAAATCGAGCACCTCCGGGCCTCGAGCGCGGTGGGAAGCGGGTTGGTCACCGCCGTGTTCGACGAAATCCGTTTTGCCGAGCAGTACTTGAGTGACCGCAGCCGAGAGGCGGGCGCCCAGTTTCAAAGCGCCGTGGACGTCGCCTTCGGCTTTCAAAAAGAGCTCGACGGCCTGGAGGGACTGACCCAGGCGGACCGCCTCACGGTCAATCGGATCAAGCAGCTGCAAGCCGCTATCCACGTAGACTACTCGCTGGCGCACGCACTGCTCGATCTCGGCCGAACGCGTGAGGCGTTGGCATTGGCGGCAGGGGTGCGGGTGCCGGTGACGGAGCTGACCCGGCTCGTCCGGGACTTGTCGGCGCGGCAGTCGGACAAGGCGGTGCAGGCCGGGCGGCGCCTGTCCACACTGGCGCGCGAGCGGGAAATCGTGCTGTGGCTGGTGCTGGTTGCCACCGCGGTCATCGGGGCGGTGGTCGGCGTGTTCACGCTGCGGTGGGTGGAGGGGCCGCTGGTGCGGCTCGTGACCGCCGCCGAGCGGTTTGGGAGCGGGGACCTGCGACCCGTCACCACCGGCCGGATGCCGCGGGAGTTCCAGGTGCTGGCGGACGCGATGCGGCAGATGGGCGAGCGGTTGCGGGGGATCGTGGGTGAGGTGGTGGGCTCGGCGGACAAGATCGCGGGCTCCGCAGGCGATCTCTCGGCGGTGAGCGAGGAGCTGGCCGCGTCCTCGAGCCAGGTGTCCACCGCGATGCTCGAGATCGCCAGCGGCGCCGAGCATCAGCGCAACGAGCTGAACGCCACCCAGACGGGGCTCGAAACGCTGCGCCGCGCGACTGCCGAGATGGCGGAGGCCGCGACCCAGGTGGCGCGGCTGGGGGAGGAGATCCGCACCGTCGCCAACCGGCATCGTGGCGACGTCGCCGCGGCCGGCACCACGCTGCTCGACGTCCGGGAGGTTGTCCGCACCACCGCGACCGAGGTCACGCAGCTCGCCGAGCAGAGCGCCGCCATCGACGACTTCGTCGATCTGATCAAGCGCATTTCGTCACAGACGAACCTGCTGGCGTTGAACGCCGCGATCGAGGCTGCGCGTGCCGGCGAGCACGGGCGCGGCTTCGCGGTCGTGGCGGAGGAGGTGCGCCAGCTGGCGGACGAGTCGGCGCGCGCGGCCGAGGACGTGGCGCGCACGACGCGCGTCATCCGCGAGCAGGTGGACGAGGTCACCGCGACGATGGCCGTCGGTCAGGCCAAGGTGCGGGGGATCGAATCGGTCGCCGAGGGGGCCGCGCGCGGACTGACGGAGATCGTCGCCGCCGTGGAACAGGTCGAGCAGGCAGCGGCACGCGTCACGCGGGCGGCGCAGGAGAATCGCGGCGTGACGGAGCAGCTCGGCCAGCAGACGCAGCTGGTCGTGAACCGGGCGGTCTCCCACGCCTCGAGCGCGGAGCAGGTGACTGCCGCCACGGAACAGCAGGGTGCCTCCACCCAGCAAATGGCGGCGGCCGCCGGAGACCTGCTCCAGGCGGCCGAGAAACTGCGCGGGGTGGTCCGGGGCTTCCGGATCTAGCGCCGGCTTTTCTTCTTGGCCTTTTTGGCAGGGTGCTTGGCGGCCGGGCCCTTCTTCACCGCAGCCGGCTTGTGGCGCCGCAGTCCTTCCTGCACCTCCGCCAACACTCGATCCCCCTCGTCCGCGCCGATCAAGCCGCGCCGCACGGCGTAGCGCACCAGCTCCTCGGCGTCCTCGGGAGCGAGCTCGCCGAGTCCCGCGGCCGCGCGCATCGCCTTGATGAGGGCGTCCGCAACCGGGCTGCGCAGGACGCTCGCGATGCCGGGCAGGGCCTCCAGCAGCGACGAGATCTGCGAACCACCGAGCTCAGCTGGCATCGTGGGGGGGGTTAGGGGTTAAAGGTCGCGCCAAGCTACTCTACCCCCCCGGGGGCGTCAAGAATTGCGGCGCGTTGGGAGCGAAGCGGACGGATGACTGTAGCGGGGGCGGCAACCTCCTGTTGTCGTGAGAGATACGCCCGGGTGGAAAGGCGTCCAGAGCCGGGGCAGTGTAGATTCCATCTGGAGGGGAGTTGCCGTGGGCAGACGCGGGATCAAGGAGTTTCGGGCGCCGGAGGCGCTGGCGCTCATAGCGGCCGATCGGGCGCATCAGCCACTGGTATGCCCGTCGTGCGGCACTCGCACGATCCACCGCGTGCCCCGGCGCCGCCCAGCGCGCCCCGGCGACCTGTTTGCCGCGGCGGAGCGGATCAGCCTGACGTGCGCCGCGTGCAGCCGGCATGCTTCCTACATCACGCGCGGCCTCGAGCCGCCGCGCGACGCGACCATGGACCCGCATGAGCCTGGGCAGCGCGTGAACGCAGGCACACGGAGGGATGGGGGCGAGCGAAGATTGGGGGACCGGGGGGGAGACGCGGGGGGGGGGGACCGGAGGGACCGCGGGGACCGGAGGGCCCAGCGTGGGCGGTGACGCGATTCAGATGATGGGCACGGTGACGGAAGTCTTGCCCAACACGACGTTCCGCGTAAAACTCGAAAATGGACACGAGGTACTGGCCTACGTGAGCGGCAAGATGCGGAAGAACTACATCCGCATTCTCCAGGGCGACCGGGTCGCGGTGGATCTGTCGCCGTACGATCTGACGCGGGGCCGGATCACCTACCGATACAAGTAGCGCTCACTGGGGGGATCGTCATGATGAAACGCTTTGTCGCAAGCATCCTGCTGGCCTCGATGGTCGCGTGCACCACGCTGCGGCCGGTCGCCGATTATCAGCAGTACGTCCGGACGAGCCAGCCCAGCCAATTGTGGATAACGCCCCGAAACGCCCAGCCTCTCCTGATCGAAGGCCCTCGTTTCCTGAACGATACGCTCGTGGGGTTCGTGAGTGGGCGTTATCAGGAATTCGCACCGAGCGATCTGGGGCGAGTGCAGGTACGGCAGGCTGCAACGGGACGCACCGTGCTCTTGCTCAGCGGCGTCGTGGCGGTCAGCGCATTACTGATATCGTTATTGGCAACCGGCGGAACCCCCAATTTGCCGCCGAACCCAGAACAACCCCCGACATCGACTCACCCCTAGAGAATCCTCAGGGTGCAGAGACGCGCAGGTAGCCTAAGAGGCGCTTGACCATGACATCGGTACCGCGCATGCCGCCCCGGATTTGGTAGGCGGGCTTGTGGGTCCGACAGTCATACAGCGACAGCTCATTCCACGACACGAATAGTAGTCCATCAAGGTCGCTCACGACTCCGATGGGGCAGAGGTCCGCGAGGGCTTCACGCTCTACGGACCACATGCCGCTGCGCCGCAGGGCGGTGACGCCGGCGTCGTTCAGCTGCTGCCGCACCTTGGCGGTGATTTGCAGGGCGCTCTGGTCGTCGTCGGCGGAGATGACAACGACGCTCCGGAAGCTGTCCCCGGGGACACTCGCGGAGACGATTTCATTGACCCTGCCGTACGGACCGGCGCAGGCTGCCGCAATGGCGGCGAGCGCAAACCCACTTCCCACGATCCACCGTCGTAGCATCATTACCGTCTCGGCGCCACGATGCCGATGCGGGCGCCGGTGCTCGCGTGGCGCGACGCCGCGGGCTTGCGCGTGCGCGCGCAGTTTGCGGTGCCGGCCCGCGCGCTCACCGATCAGTTCGGCATGTCCACCTGGGCGCTCGGTATGGGCGTCGCCATGAAGCGTTGGAAGACGTTGAACGTGGGCGTGGACGTGATCCTGCGACCTGCTGGATCATAGCGGAGGCATTCCCCGCCAGGGTTAGGACGGATGCCGGAACAACCGGTTCCAGCGGATCCGGAACGGGCGGGTGGCGATGCTCATGTAGATGAAGAGGGGGCGCCCGCGGATGTGCGCGCGGGGCAGAAAGCCCCAGAAACGGCTGTCGTAAGACTCGTCCCGGTTGTCGCCCATCACGAAGTAGTGCTGCGGGGGGAGGACAATCGGACCCCAATCATGCGTGGTAGGCCGGTAGCGCTCCGGGTTGGGCCCGATGTAGTGCGGCAGCTGCCACGCTTTGATCTGACGGAGCCGAAACTCGTCTTCCTGCACCGGCGTGAGCGCCGTGTGCAACGCGTACGGCTCGTCCAGACGCCGGCCGTTCCGGATGACGGTGTCGCGCACCATCTGCAGCGTGTCGCCGGGCGCGCCCATCACGCGCTTGACGATGTTGAGGTTGGGCGTCGAGTCCTCGACCGAGCGAAACACGACGACCTCGTCGCGCCGCGGCACCCGGGCGGCGGGCAGCCGGCAGCAGTGGAAGCCCGTCAGCGGGATCTCCAGCTCGCCACCGAACACCGCCTTGTTCACGAACAGGAAATCGCCGACGAGCAGAGTGTTCTCCATGCTGGCCGACGGGATGCGGAATGCCTCCACGAGGTAGGAGCGCAGCACGATCCAGATGAGGAGCGCGGCCCCGATCGCCTTGGCCCAGGCGATCGCCTCCTCCTTCAGCGTCTTCGGGCGTACCGGCGCGGGGGAAGGAACCGCCGTCACGGACGCTCGACCCAATCCGCGATCAGGATGTTCGTCTCACCCGGGACTTGGGCCTGGCGGTTCGACGCCCACACGAGGCGCCGGCCGTCCGGCGAAAACATCGGGAAGGCGTCGAATTCCGCACTCGTCGTCACCTGCTCCAACCCGCTGCCGTCAACGTTCACGAGATACAGATCGAAGTTGCGCGAGCGTGGGTTCTTATGGTTCGAGGCGAACAGGATCCGCCGCCCATCGGGGTGGAAGTACGGCGCGAAGTTGGCGCCCCCCAGGCTCGTCACCTGCCGCTGGTTGGAGCCGTCCGCGTCCATCACCCAGATCTCCATGCGGGTGGGGCGCACCAGGTTCTGGGCGAGCAGCGTCTGGTAGTCGGCCGAGTCGCGCGCCGTCGGCGGATGCCAGGCGCGATACACGATCTGCTTGCCGTCGGGGGAAAAGAACGGCCCGCCGTCGTACCCCAGGGTGCGCGTCAGCCGCCGCAGGTTCGAGCCGTCCGCGTGCATCGTATAGATCTCGAGATCGCCGTCACGGAGCGAGGTGAACACGATCATCCGCCCGTCCGGCGAGAGCGTGGCTTCGGCGTCGTAGCGCGGGCTGGCATTCAGACGGCGGACGTCGGCGCCGCTCGAATCCGCGGCGTAGATGTCGTAGTCGTACAGCGCCCAGACATAGCCCAGCGAGAAGTCCGGACGGGGCGGACAGGCCGCGCCGAGATGCTCGGTGCTCGAGTAGAAGATGCGCCGGTCGCCGCCGAAGAAGTATCCGCAGGTCGTGCGTCCCCGGCCGCTCGACACGCGGCGGAGGCCGCTGCCGTCCGCGTTGATCACAAACTGCTGATCGCAGCCGGAGTCGGATTCCTGCCGTTGGAAGATGATCTCGCGGCCGGAGCGCGAGAAATAGGCTTCGGCGTTCTGGCCGCCGAACGTGAGCTGGCGAATGTTGCGCAGGCGACGCTCGCCCGAGTCCGCGGGCAAAACGGTGGCGGCCGCTGGAGGAGGGGGGGGAGCCGGGGGAGCCGGGGGAGCCGGGGGAGCCGCCTGCAACACCATCGCGAAGAGAATCGGAAGCATAGGACTCGCAAGCTAGAGGCATTCAAACAGCCGGGCAATCCGGGGCCGCCGGGTGTTAGATTATCGCTCCCATGAGCGATCCCAACGCCCCCAGGCCGTCCCGCCAACCCTTGATGGACGCGCTCGGCCAGCTGTGCGCCGATGGAAAGCAGGCGGCCGAGTATCTGTGGCAGGTACCCAAAGACGCGGCCGTGCGTCAGCAGATCCTCGATCTTCTGAACCAGATCGGCATCGAAAGCGCGAAGCAAGGCCGGCACGAAATGCCGAGGCTCGTCGAAGAGCTCAAGATCGCCGCCCAAGCGACGCCCAGCCCCCAACAGGTCGAGATGCTCGTGGACGGATTCGACCGGCTGACCAAGCTGTGGCAAGCCGCGAAGTCCGGCCTGCTGTGACGGAAACGGTCGCGCGGGGGACCGTGGGCGCGGGGGGGGGGGCCATCGACCAGCTGTGCATCAACACTGTCCGCACGCTCGCCATGGATGCGGTGCAGCAGGCCAATTCGGGCCATCCCGGTACCGCCATGGCGCTGGCGCCGCTCGCCTATGTGCTCTGGCAGCGTCACCTCAAGCACAATCCGGCGAATCCCGATTGGCCCGACCGTGACCGGTTCGTCCTGTCCTGCGGGCACGCCTGCGTGCTGCTCTACAGTGTGCTCTATCTCACCGGTTACGACCTCTCGCTCGATGAGATCAAGCAATTCCGGCAATGGGGCAGCCGCACGCCCGGGCACTCGGAGCACGGCGTCACGCCCGGCGTCGAAGCGACGACCGGGCCTCTGGGCCAGGGAACGGGCAATGCGGTGGGCATGGCGATCGCCGAGGCGCAGCTCGCGGCGCTGTTCAACAAGCCGGGGGGGGGCGGGGGGGGCCATGAGATCGTCGATCACCACACGTACTTCGTCGCC
>JBBDYB010000004.1:0-172522 GCA_040901965.1 Gemmatimonadales bacterium
CTGTACGTCGAGGAAGCGCTGCTTCCCCTCTGGCCCGCCCCCCCCCCCCCTCCTCGGTTCCCAAGCCCAAGCCGCTCGCGGAGGCGCCGCTGCTCGATTGCCTGATCACCCTGGGCGGTGACGGCACCCTGTTGCGCGGCGCCCGCATCCTGAACGGCGCCACCACGCCGATTCTCGGCGTGAACCTGGGCCGGGTCGGCTTTCTCACGACCGCGTCCGCGCAAACGCTCGACTGGGCACTGGATGCCCTGGTGCGCAAGGCCTATGCGACGGAGTCCCGTCTGGCGCTGCAACCCTCCATCGCGGACAAGACGGGCAAGGCCCGGACGGAGCCGATCGTGCTGAACGACGTCGTCGTCCATAAGGGCGGCGTCGCCCGCGTCGTGCGCCTCAAGGTCCTGGTGGACGGCGACGAAGTGGGGCAGTACTCGGCCGACGGCATCATCGTCTCGACGCCCACGGGGTCGACCGCGTATTCGATGTCCGCGGGCGGGCCGATCGTCGTCCCGGGGGTGGACGCGATTGTCGTCACCGCGATCTGCCCGCACACGCTCGCCGTGCGGCCGCTCGTTATCCCCGCGCAGTCCACCGTATCCATCGAGCCGATCCCGCCGTGGAGCGACCAGGTCCTCGTGTCGTTCGACGGTCAGGTGGGCACGACGATGCAGCCGGGAGAGCGGTTGCTGGCGCGCCGCGCCGACCGGCCGGTGCTGCTCATCCGCCTGGGCCCCGAGGGCTTCTTCGCGCGGCTCCGCAAGAAGCTCCAGTGGGGCGATCTCACCGACCGGGAGCGCAAGTAGTGCTGACGGAGTTGCGCGTGCGCGACCTTGCCGTCATCGCCGACGTCACCCTGCCGTTTCAACCAGGCCTCAATGTCCTGACCGGCGAAACCGGCGCGGGGAAGTCGATGTTGGTGGACGCGCTGGCGCTGCTGCTGGGCGAACGCGGCTCGGCGGATATCGTGCGGCCCGGAGCCGACAAGACCGTCATCGAGGGAGCGTTTGAATTCCCCTCGGCGGTCCATCGCCATCTGCTGCCGCCCTTCGCGGCCCTGGGCATCGAGCTGGATGAAGGCCGGTTGGTGCTGAAGCGCGAGGTCCTGCGGGAGGGGAAATCGCGCGTGTGGGTGAATGGCTCACCGACGACCGTGGGTGTGCTCGCGGAGATCGGCGCGCTGCTCGTGGACCTGCATGGCCAGCACGAAACACAGTCGTTGCTCCGGGCCGATGCGCAGCGCGACATCCTCGATGCCTACGCGGACGCGGACGTGGAGCGGGTGGCGGCGCGCGACGCGCATGCCCGCGTCGCGGCGCTCACCCAGCGCGAGGCCGAGCTCGGGGCGCGGCAGGCCGAGGTGCGCCGCAAGGCCGACTATCTGCGCCATGTGCTCGAGGAGATCGAGCGGGCGGGGCCGAAGCTCGGCGAAGATGAAGCGCTCGATACCGAAGCGAAGCGTCTGGCGCACGCCGACGAATTGGGCCGCCTGGCGCGCGAGCTCGAGGAGGCGATGGACGGGGCCGTTCCCACGAAGGCGCAGAAGACGCTGACCTCCCTGCTGCGCCTGGATCCGTCCGTGGGGAGGTGGCAAGACCTGCTCGATGCGACGTTCGCGGGCGCGGCCGAGCTGGCGCAGGCCGCGCGCGCATACGCGAGCGACATCGAGGCCGATCCCGCCCGCCTGGCCGCCGTGGAGCAGCGGCGGGATGTGTTGTTTCGACTGCAGCAGAAGCATGGGCCGACCATCGCCGATGTGCTCGCCGCGCGTGACACCACGGCCCGCGAGCTCGAGCTCTTGGACACCGCCGATCTGGATCTGCGCAATCTCGCGGAGGAGCGCGCGAACGCCGCCGGCGAGTTCGCGCGCGCCTGCGCGGCGCTGACCCAAAAGCGGACCGCCGGAGCGAAGAAGCTGGTGCGGGCCGTGAACAAGCTCTTGCCCGCGCTCGGGATGCCGGGCGGACGGTTCGACGCGGCCTGCTCCCCGCTCCCTGCTCCCCGAGGGGATGGGGCCGAAGGGATCACGTTCCACATCGAGCTCAACCCAGGACTCGGATCTCGCCCGCTGGCCAGAGTGGCGTCGGGTGGGGAATTGTCTCGCCTGATGCTCGCGCTCAAGGTCGTGCTTGCCGCCCAGGACGCTGTGCCAACGCTCGTGTTCGACGAAGTCGATCAAGGCATCGGCGGGGAAGTCGGCGTCCGCGTGGGCGAGGCGCTGACCGCGGTGTCGCGGGGCGGCCGGCAGGCGCTGGTGATTACGCATCTGCCGCAGATCGCCGCGTATGCCGATCAGCACCTCGTGGTCGCAAAAGCAAAGAAGGGTGGCGTAGCGACGAGTGATGTCCAGGTTGTGGAGGGCGAGTGGAGGATAAAGGAGATCGCGCGGATGCTCGGCGACGCCGACATGGACACCGCCCGGCGCCACGCCGAGGAGCTGCTCAGAACGGCCAGCGCGCAGTCCGCATCACGACCCGGAACACCGTCGCCGCGGGGACCCGTCCCCCCCCCCCTCCCCCCCGCGCCGCTGACCGTCTGCTCGATCGAAAAGCTGCCTTCTACGTCGGGTCCCACGTAGGTCACCGCCGCGCCCAGTCTCAGCCAGCGCTCGGACGTGCCCGCGTCGAGCCCGCCGGCCGGCAGCGGGGCCCCCAACCGCGTCGCCACGTCCATCGAGTCCTGGGCGGACCGATACGCATAGTGGTCCCGCTTCTTGCTCCAGTAGCCTGCCGTGAGCCCGGCGCCGAAGTAGGGTGAAAACCGATACAGCGGCGCGATGTCGATCGCGGCGTAGTCGCCGGGGCGCCAGTCGAGGCGCGCCGTCGAGCCCCTCGGGAGCAGCAAGTTCTGGTGCGGGTCGGGCCCCACCCGGCGCTCCCGCGTCCCCGGCCGCTGGTGCGCCGCCCGCACGGCGACGTTGAGCCAGAGCCGGTTCGCGACGATCAGCTCCTGGGTGACTTGCGCCTCGACGTCGGTCTGGTGGTCGCCGGTTGAGAGGTCGAAGAGATCGTGCGGCGAATCCTGGTGGCCGGTGGGGAGGCGGAGGACGAGCGCGACGCTGGCGGAGTAGTTGGCGGCGACGACGAGCCGGTACTTCGCCTGCAGCTCCGCATCGCCGGGGAAATAGCGGAGCCGGCGCGGCGTGTTGCGGATCGGCGCGAAGTCGTAGGTCGAATCACGGAGCAGCGAGTCGAGGGCCAGCGCCGCGCTGTCCGGAACCCCCGTACTGTCGATGAAGTGACCCGCCTGGGTTCTTACCCGCACGAGCGGCAGCCGGGCGCTCACCGCGATGCGGTTCGTGATCCCGAACTCGGCGATCAGCGGCGTCACCCGCCGCTCAGCGCGCACGAACACCGCCGCGGGGAGCGAGGCGCCGACGCGCTGCCGGCCCGACGCGGTGAACTCGTTCTCCCAGGTCGTGATCACCGGCTCGAACGTCACGCGCAGCGTTCCCGCGGGGGGCGTATCGGTCCGGGGCGCGGCCTGCGCCCCGCTGACCCCGGGCGCAAGGCCGAGGAGTGCGAGAGCCAGAAGGAATGCGTGGGTTCGCATTAGCAGAACGGCACCCGACAAGTCGCCGAGTGCCGTTCCCCTCCCGTTACCCCGTGGCGGGATGCAGGTTCGCGTTCAGGGGATCGGAGGGATCGCCGTCGTGTACGTAGCGTTGATCAACTGCCGCAGCGTATCCGCGAGCAGGCGGTGGGTCGCGGCGCTGGGATGGACCGCATCCAGCGAGAACGCGCGTCCAAATGGCCGGCGCACGGCGACGGTGTCGCCCGCGTTCCCTTGCGGGAAATAGGGGAACGGACGCACCTGGGCGGTATCGGCCGCCAGGGTCGCAAGCTTCACGTTGGGATCGAGGTATGCCCAGCCGCGCGCTGTCACGGCCGCGGCCGCGGAGATCGTCGCATTGTAGGCCGTCACCGCTGCCACCAGCGCGCGCAGCTCCGCCGGCACGACTACGCGAGGAACGGTATCGGAGCAGCTCAGCACCACCGGCGTTCCCCCGCTCGCCGCCGTCAGGAGCGCCGCGCCATAGGGGAACGGCACCAGCGTCGAGTCGCCGCGCGAGCCGGGAATCATCACGGCCGCGGGCGCGCAGTTGTTGTCCACCGCCATCGTTGCCGGGAACGCCGCGCCTGGAACGAGCCCGTTCTTGATCGCCCAGTACGTGGACCCCCGAGAGAAGAAGGGAATCAGCGTGACGTTCGCGACGCCGATCAGGACGCCGCCTTGCGGCGCCATCTGGTCGATGGAGTCCATCATCGCGGTATAGCGCAGCGTGAACGTGGCAGCGGGGGTGATGAGGGTCGTATCCCCGCCATTCGTGGAGCTCGTCGCCGCGCCCAGGACGTCGTTGTTGCCGATCCACACGCTGACGAAGGTCGGCTCGGCGCGCTCGGCCATTTGCACCTGCGTCAGCCCGCCGAGGAAGAAGGTCGTCAGCGTATTCGCATTCGACGCGGGATCGAGATTGTTGTAGATGTCCAAGACCTCGGCCCCGGGCACCGCCGTATTGCTGACGAACGGCGGCGGGATGGGCGGAACGACGCGCAGGTAGCACGAGGTCGCGGTGCTCGGCGGGAAGCCGGGAGGCGTCAGCCGCGTCTGCGTGAACACGTTGGTGAACGGCGGCCGGCACCCCGGCCGCTTCATCAGCGGCACGAAGAACGGGGAATGCATGGCGCGCGCGAGCAGCACGGTATAGGACTGTAGCTGTGTGCTGTCGAGGATCCCGTCCGACTGGAATCCCGCGGTGATCGAGTTCCCTATCGAGACGTAGCGCTCGAACAGGGGATCCACCGGTATGTTCGAGAACGGCCGGTTCACCGTGTCGTTCTCGCAGGCCCCCCCCAACGCGGCCAGCAGGAGGCCGAGGGCGGCGGCCGGGAAACGTGTGGTCGTCCAAATCATGGGTCGCTGTCCCTCAGAAGGTGTACGCCGCCCCGATCCCGAACAGATGGGCCGAGAACTGGTAGAGACCGGTGTTGCCGCCGCTAGTGTTCACCAGGCCGCGCCGGTCGTTCTGTCGGATGTACTGGTAGCCGAGGTCCGCGTGCAGCTGGGGCGTCAGCTCGATGCCGGCGCCGATCGTGAACTCGTTGCGCGCGCCCTCGGGGAGCAACGGCGTCACGAACTCGGCCGGCGACGCCGCGCTGTGGTACAGGTAGCCGCCGCGCAGCTGGATCTTGGGCGAGTAGCGGTACTCCGTGCCGAAGCGGAATCCGTGGGTGTCGCTGTTGTTCGGGTGCAGCGTCAAATCGGGGGTGGCGGGATTCGCGAAGTCAATCTGGACCTCGCTGAACCAGCCCCACACGACGTAATGGTAGTCGGCCATCACGGTCCACGCGTCGGTGGCGCGATAGGCGAACCCGAGCGTGCCCTGCGGCGGCATGATGAGCGACGTCTTGACGCCGCCGTCCGCCAGCGAGCCCCCGGGTCCGAAGTTCGCCGCGACCAAGGCGTCTACGAGTGTCCCGGCGGGCAGGCCCAGCGGATTGTCGGCGGGGAGCGTGAGGCCCGTGGAGATCTGCGTGAAGTCCACCGTGCCGTCGTAGTCAATCTGCTTGCGCGTCAGCCAGTGGCCGCCGATCGAGACCCGGTCGGACAGCTGGACCATCCCCCCGAAATTCACCGCGAAGCCGCTCCCCGTCGCGTGCAGCGATGCATCGGCGAAGTCCGTCCCGGTCGGGATGCCGAGCGCCGCGAACGTGAACGTCTGACCGGGTACGAGCTGGGTGGAGAAGTCGGCGCGCTGGTGCAGCGCCAGGCGGCTGGTGATATAGGCGACGCCGACGCCGAGCTTGAGCTTGGGACTCACTTGGTAGCCGACGGTCGGTTGGATGTAGATCGAGCGCACGTCGGTGTTGTAGCCGACGAACCGGCCCTCGAAGTCCTCCGTGGGCCATTTCGTCTCGAGGCCGTACGGCGCATACACGCCGATGCCCGCCGTGAGCGCGGGCGTGAGGGCGTGCGTGAAGTAAGCGGCGGGGACGGGAATGAGGGGGTTTTCGAGATCGGTGCGGCGCCCGAGGAAGTCGTCGGTGAAACTGCCCTGCGCGCCGATCAGCGTGACGCCGGCGGTGAAGCGATTTCCCCCCAGCCCGCCCAGTCCCGCGGGATTGAAGAAGATGGCCGAGCCATCCGCGCACGGACTCGCCGCCGCCACGCCCGCGCGACCCATCGCGCAGGTGTTCTGCTCGTAGACGCCAAACCCTTGGGCGGCGACGAGCGAAGGAGCTCCGGCGAGAAGCAGCACCGCAAACCGCCGCATACGCGTTCTCCGAGGGACGAATGGGGTAATGGTCTATCTGGCCGCGATACGCTACCATTGCGCCGAATCCTTGTCAAACCGATGCCACGACCCGCGATAGCTCTTTTTCACGCAGCCTTTGGGACCGCGCCGCGGGCCGCTGCGTCGGCGCCGGGTCGCGTCAACTTGATCGGCGACCACAGTGACTATAACGGCGGGCCGGTGCTGCCGATTGCCATCGCGCCGCGCGCGACGGTGGCCGTCGGGCCCGGCGAGCCCGGTGTCCTCGAAGCGGTGTCGACGCGGTACGGCAAAATCGTCCGCATTCGCTGGCAGGAAGAGTTGCCGAAAGGTTGGGCCGCGTACGTCGCGGGCGTGATGCGGGAGCTGTGGGCGCTGGAATCCGCGCCACCGGGAGGCGGCGTGCGTGTGGCCGTGGCGTCGGAGGTGCCGGTGGGGGCGGGCCTGGCGTCGTCAGCGGCGCTGGCCGTCGCCGCCGCCAAGGCGCTGGGCGCACTGGCCGGCGCAAAGCTCACCGGCCGCCAGCTCGCGGGCGTCGCGTTCCGCGCCGAGCACGATCACGTCGGCGTGCCCTGCGGTGTGATGGATCAGACGATCGCGGCGCTGGCCAAAAAGGATCATGCGCTGTTGCTCGAGTGCGCTTCACTCGAGACGCGACAGATCCCCTTCGACGCACGACTGCTGCTCGTGGATACGGGCACGCGCCATCCTCTTCTCGGGAGTGCGCTCAACGAGCGGCGCGCCGAGTGTGAGGCGGCGGTGAAGCGGCTCAAGGTCGAGCTGCCCGAGATCGTGTGGCTCGCGAGCTGGCCCGCGGAGTGGCTGCCGCGGCTCAAGCGGGCGTTGCGGGAGCCGGTGCGTTCGCGCGCGGTGCACGTCGTGAGCGAGACGGCGCGCGCCCGCTTTGGCGCTCAACTCCTGGAGCGGGGCCGGCTCAAACAGTTCGGGCGGCTGCTGTACGAGTCGCACGAATCCTGCCGCCGGCTGTACGCGTGCAGCTCGCCGGAGCTGGACACGATCGTCGCCGCCGCGCAGCGGGCCGGCGCCATGGGCGCGCGGCTCACGGGGGCAGGGTGGGGCGGTTCCGCGATCGTACTATTAAAGAAGAGGGACACGCACACCGTGACCGCGATTCAGCGCGCGTACGAGAACGCGCACGGCAAGCAGCCGACCATTACCGAAGCCCATGCTTCGGCCGGCGTCAAACTCGAGCACGCCTGACCCGTCAGCGCAGCGCGCGGTGCGTCCAGCTACCGCGGCGACCGCCACTCGCAGCTCACGAGGTCGCCCACCTGCGTGGTGGTCCAAGCGCGGGCATCCACGACGCACAGACGCTCGTAGCTGAAGAACACGTACGACAAGCCTAGCCCATCGTGCGGTCGCCGATACGGCGCGGGGAGCGCTCCGGAGCCGTAGGCCGCCAGTGCGGTGACGCGCTGAGGTACCTGCATGGCGGCAAAGGCAGGGTCGAGGCGGTGGCCGGCGGCGCACCCAAACAGTGCGAAGGCGGCGAGGATCGAGACTACGCGCATACAAGACTCAAAGCCTGAAGGGTACGGCTCGGCAATTCGCAGGAAGCGTGCCACCTGCATTACCTTCCAGAGCCTCGAGGTTGTCCCAGCCCGGGTGGCGAAACTGGTAGACGCAAGGGACTTAAAATCCCTTGGGAGGCGACTCCCATGCAGGTTCGAGTCCTGCTCCGGGCATCGGGCCACACGCTAGGAATTAAGTCTCATGGGATTAAGCCTCTTGCCGAAGGCCGGTTCTTGCAGCAACATGGGGCAGCCACCCCTTCCTGGAGGCACGCATATGAACCGCACAACCATCGTGTGGTCTACTCTCTCAGTCGCACTCGCGCTGAGTCTCGCCGCTCCACCCGCCGCTGCGCAGGGAACCGCCAGCGTGACGGGCCGGGTGGTGGACTCGATCACGGCGCAACCCGTTGCCGGCGCGCGCGTCACCATGCTCGGTTCCACGGCCGGCGCACTCACCGATCGCGAGGGGCGGTACCTGCTGCAGGGCCTGGCGCCCGGAACCGTCACGCTGCGCGCGCAGCGCATCGGGTTCGCAGCGCGAGACCGGCAAGTGACGCTGACGGAAGGCGAGACTGCGACGGCGGACTTCGTCCTTCGGGCCGCCGCCACGGTGTTGTCGGACGTCGTGGTCACCGGGTACGGCAGCGACACGCGGGCTAATCTCAGCACGTCGGTGTCGTCGGTCAGCGCCGCGGAGATTCAGAGCACGCCGCTGGCCGGCGTGGACGGCGCGATCCAAGGCAGGGCCGCCGGCGTGCAGGTCGTCCAGAACGCCGGCAACCCCGGCGTGGGCATGACCGTGCGTATCCGCGGATCCGCGTCCATCTCGGCCTCGAACCAGCCGCTGTACGTGATCGACGGCATCCCGATGCTGCGCGATGACTTCTCACAGCTCGGCGTGGGCGGTCAGGACCTGACGGCCGTGACCGGCATCAACCCCGACGAGATTGAGACGGTCGACATCCTCAAGGACGCGGCGGCGGCGGCCATCTACGGCTCCCGCGGCTCGAACGGCGTCGTCATGATCACGACCAAGCGGGGCCGGGTGGGGACCACCCGCTTCACATTCAACGCCTACACAGGCTCGCAGGGTGTCCCGACGGGCAATCGCTGGGACCTGATGAACGCCAACGAGTACATCACGTACATGAATGAAGCGGCGTCCAACGACGCATACGGGCCGTTCTATTTCGGCGATCCCGACACCATCGGCGTCGGCACGGATTGGCAGTCGGCCGTCTTCCGCAGCACGCCGGTCACAAACGTCACCGTCGGCATCACGGGCGGCAGCGACCGCGTGCAGTACTACGTCTCGGGGTCGCGGTTCCTCCAGAACGGCGTAGTGATCGGCTCCGGATACCATCGCGAGGCGGGACGGGTCAATGTCGATCTCACGGCCTCCGAGAAGCTCCGGTTCCGCAGCTCGCTCTCGATCGCGCGCGAGCAGCACGACCGCATCGAGAACGACAACAGCATCGCGGGAGTCGTGACCAACGCGATCGCCAACCAGCCGTGGATGAGCCTGCGGCGTTCCGATGGCAGCTTCACCACGACGGACGATGGGCTCGAGTACGAGAATCCGCTCGCCATCGCGAGCTACGACATCACCCAGTCGCGCGGCCTGCGCGCGCTCGGCAGCCTCGAGGCGAACTACACGCTGAGGCCGGATGTGACGCTCAACGGCCGCTTCGGCATGGACATCTTGAACCTCCGCGATCTGCGCTGGTACTCGCCGAACGTCGGCGGCTCGTACGGCGAGAGCGTGGGAGGCGAATCCATCATCGGCAACAACACCCCCACGCGGTATGTGGTGGAGGGGTTCGCCGACTTCCATCCCCGCATTGGGCCGACCGCGTCGCTCTCGGTGACCGGCGGCGCCAGCGCGGAGTGGAATTCCTCGGAGCTCGACTACCTGGATGGCATCGGCTTCGCCGGCGATCAGTTCCAGTATCCGGGGAACGCGGCGACCGTCGTGGCCTACGACGGCGACTGGACGGGGCACAACCTGGTGTCGTTCTTCACGCGCGCCAACGCCACGTTCCGCGATCGCTATCTCGTCACGGCCAGCCTGCGCGCCGACGGTTCGTCCCGGTTCGGTAGCAACAACCGCTGGGGCACCTTCCCGGCGATGTCGGTCGGTTGGAAAGTCACCGAGGAGCCGTTCGCGCGGAGCTTGGCGCGCCGGGGCGACCTGAAGCTGCGCGGCAGCTACGGCGTCACCGGCAACCAGGACCTGAACGACAACTTCGCCCCGCTGTCGCGGTTCGCGCGGGCCAACTACGCCGACGTGGCCGGGTTTGCGCAGAACAGCTTCGGCAACCCGGACCTCCAGTGGGAGCGGACCCGCGAGTACAACGTCGGCTTCGACCTCACGATCTTCGGCGGCCGCGCCACCATCATCGGCGACTGGTACAAGAAGATCACCGACAACCTGCTCTTGAACCGCCCGATCACCTCCACGAGCGGCCTGACCAGCGCAACGGAGAACATCGGCAGCTCGCAGAACCGCGGCTTAGAGCTCACGCTCAATGCGATTCCGCTGCAACCCTCGAGTCCCGAGGGCCTGCGGTGGTCAACGGACTTCAACATCTCGTGGAACCGCAACGAGGTGACCAAGCTGTTCCAGAACGAGCCCTTCAGCGTCGGCCTGTACAGCACCAGCCGCGTGGAGGTGGGGCAGCCGCTGTCGGCCTTCTACACGCTGCGCTTCCTGGGCGTCGATCCGGCGACCGGCGATGCCATCTTCGACGACATCAACGCCGACGGCTCGATCGACGCGGCCGACCGCGTCTTCATCGGCAGCCCGCATCCCAAGTTTTGGGGCGGCCTGACGAACACGCTCTCGTGGAAGAATTTCGACCTGCGGTCGTTCGTGCAGTTCACGCAGGGTCACATGATCTTCAACGCGATCGGCGTGTTCGCGAATGACGGCGGGTACTACCACGACAACAAGTTTCGGCGGCTGCTCGACCGCTGGCAGAACCCCGGCGACGTGACGAACGAGCCGCGGGCCAGCTACGACGGCACGTCCGGCGCCGACCTGATCTCCAGCCGCCACTTCGAGGACGGCTCCTACGTCCGGCTGCAGGACGTCACGCTCAGCTATCGGCTGCCGCCGCAGTGGGCGGCGGCGCTGCGCATGGCCGACTCGCGGCTGTACGTGTCCGGGCGCAACCTGCACACCTGGACGCAGTACTCCGGCTACTCGCCGGACGTAAACAGCAACGGGTCGAACTCGAACACGGCGCTATCGACGGAGTTCTATGCCTATCCGCTCGCCCGCACGATCATGGTCGGCATCAGCGGCGCATTCTGACCTCAGCATGGGAGCTCTTATGAAATTCAAGACTCTTCTCCCGGCGCTGCTGGTCGTCCTGGCCGCCGGTTGTGATTCGATCCTGGATGTGAGGCCAATTAACGAAGTGGACGAGGGGACGGCGATTACCACCGCGGCGGGCGCGCGCGCGGCGCTCGCGGGGCTGTACGATGGGCTGCAGAGCACGGGGTACTACGGCGGTACGTTCACCTTCTTCGGTGATCTGTCCGCCGAGGACGTGGAGCATACCGGCACGTTTACGACGTACCGGCAGGCCGACCTCAACGCTCTGACGGCCGACAACACCACGATCGAAGGGTTCTGGGACGCGTTGTACCGCGCGGTGGGGCGGGCCAACATCATCCTCGCCCGCGTGCCCACCGTTCCCGGCCTGGCGGCCGCGGAACGCGACCAGATGCTGGCCGAGGCGCGCTTCGCCAGGGCACTCACGTTCCACAATCTCGTGAAGCTGTGGGGTGAGCAGGCGCCGGTCGGCATGGGCGTCCCGATTCCGTTGGTGCCACCCACGGACATCCCGACGGCGTCGCAGATCACCCGGTCCACGACCGGGCAGGTGTACACGCAGATCCTCGCCGATTTGGCCGCGGCGGAATCGTTGATGACGCTGTCCGGTGGCGGGTCCACGACGCACCGGGCCACCATCGGTGCGGTTCGGGCGGTCCGGGCGCGCGTGTTCCTCTACCAGGCGAACTACGCGGCCGCCGAAGCCGAAGCCGAAGCGGTCGCCGCCATGGGCTACACCCTGGCTCAAAATTACGCCCATCTGTTCACGCAGGACGGCCAGGCCACGCCCGAGGACATCTTCGTCCTCGAGTTCATTCCGGTGGACTTCCAGCTGCTCGGCTTCTTCTACCGTGCCAAGGGCGTCCCCGGCGGGCGTCGGGAAATCGGCCCCACCGCTACTCTGCTCAGGCAGTACGACCCGGCCTACGCGGGCACACCGGCATCGTACAACCCGGTGGACCTGCGTGGCCAGCACAACATCGCGTTTACTGACACTATCGCTCCGTTCTTTGTCTATGGTTCCAAGTGGCCCACCGGCATCGGCGCCGAGGACGTGCATGTGATTCGCTTCGCCGAGGTGCTGCTCATCAAGTCCGAAGCCGAGGCGCGCCAGGGCAAGTTGGCCGAAGCGGATACGGGCGTGAACCTGGTTCGTGCCCGCGCCGGGTTGCCACCTGTTAATTCCATAGCGCTCGGTCAGGCGGCGGCCATCGATTCGATCTTGCAACAGCGCCGGCTCGAGCTCGTGTTCGAGGGCGATCGCTGGCCGGATCTGGTACGGACCGGGAAAGCCGCCGCGTACCTCGCGGCCTTCGTTCCGCCCCTTCCGCCCCGCGCCGCGTTCCAAGTGCTGTATCCCATCCCGCTGAACGAGCTGGACGTCGCGCCGGGGCTGGTGCAAAACACGGGTTACTGACGTTGCGGTAGGGGTGCCAAACGAGAAGGGGAAGCCTCGCGCGAGTCTTCCCCTTCTGTCATTCCCCTGACGTTTGCCGTGCAACCTTTCGCGCCATTGCTGCGTCTTACCCTCTGAAGCTTGCCACTACGTCCTCTGCTGGAGGGATGCACATGCGCGGCCTGACGCTAGTCATCGCGACGATCCTGACCTTCGGATACGGCTTCGCCGCCCAAGCCGCCATCACCGCCGACATCCGCCGCGTGGCGGGCGTCTCCGCGACCACCGTCCCAACCGCGGACGCGACCCGCGTCTGGTACGGTGGCATGCTGGCCCCCGTGACCGTCGAAGTCTCGGCGGAGCCGGGGGTGTGCGGCGAAACTTGACAGGCAGGGGGTCCGTAGCGTCTCCTAATGGATATGCCACTCGCGCAACCCACCCCCATTAGACGATTCTGGCGCACCTGGCGCCGCGAGCTCATTCGCGGCGGCGTGTTGTTCTGCTTGGTGCTCGGCGCCGGCCTCTTCATTCGCAACGTCAAGAACCACGTGCCCACGCCCTGGGGCGTCCTCGGCTCGTTCGGCGATTTCGACTGGGGCGACGGCGAGGGCGGCAACCTCTTCGGCCACAACCGCGAAGTCGGCGATGCGTGGGAATTCCGCTCGACCGTAAAGCCCTCGCAGCACGTGTGGATCCGCAACACCAATGGACCGATCGAAGTCGTCGCCGGGAGCGGCGACACGCTCGAGGTGCACGCGGAGAAAAGCTGGCGGCGGTCGAGCCCCGGCAGCGTCGAGCTCGTGGCGGTCCCCACCGAGCGGGGCGTCACGATCTGCGCCATGTGGGAAGCGCGCGATCGCCGCTGCGGCGATGGCGGCGACTATCGCCTGAACGGCGTCCGCAAGAACGACGTCGCCGTGCGCATCACGGTGCGGCTGCCGCGCGGCGTGCCGATCGAGCTCTCGACCGTGAATGGGCCGCTCGAGATCGACGGCGTCAGCGCGCCGGTCGAAGCGACGACGGTGAACGGCCGCGTCCTCGTCACCACCGCCGTCGGGCCCGTCAAAGCGACGACGGTCAACGGCAGCATCGAAGCGGTGATGGACGAGGTCACCGGGGGCGACGTCGAGCTCACCACCGTGAACGGTTCCGTCACCGCCGCGTTGCCGCCCAAGCTCAACGCCACGATCGATGCCGCAACGGTGAATGGGCGGGTCGAGACCGACTTCCCCGTGAAGATCACCGGCAAGATCAGCACGCGGCACCTGCGCGGCACGATCGGCACCGGCATCGGCGGCCCGACGCTCAAGCTCAACACCGTGAACGGGTCGATCACCCTCCGTGAATCCCACGGGCAGACGATGCGCCTCATGAGGGCCCCCCCACCCGTCACCCCCCGGCCGCCGCGCCCCGCGCCCGCCCAGCGAGCTACACAGGTCGCCCCGACACCCCCGCCCGATTAGCGCCCACACTGTACGGCCAGCGCATCGGGTACAGCGTCGCCAGCGCGTAGATCATCAAGGACGCACCCGCCAGCGCGATGTTCTTCCAGAAGTGCGCCGCCTGATTCGCCGCCATCATGGGATCGGGCAGGCCCCAGAAGCGATGCATCATGAAGGACACAGGAATAAGGAAGGCGACCAGGAGCAGCGCGCCCCAGCGCGGCTTCACGCCCAGCAGGATGCTCAGCCCGCCGGCGAGGATCATGAGCCCCGACACCAGGACGGCGAGCGTCGGCGCGGGCACGCCCGACGCCCCGGCGTACTGCGCGTAGGTGCTGAGCTTGGTGAGGTGGTTGAAGCCGGAATAGATAAAGAAGAAGGAGAAGACTATCCGCCCGACGAGCAGCCACTGACTGGCCATGTGAGTCACCCCAGGTGAAAGAGTTTACGCGCCGAGATAGCGCTCGACCTCCGTGGGAAACGTGCGCACGTCGATCGGCTTCGTGATGTACCCATCGAATCCCGCGGCTTCCGCGCGAGCCCGGTCCTCCGGCATGGCGTGCGCGGTCAGCGCCACCACCTTGCAGGAGCGTTCGGGCAGTGCTTTGAGTTCCTCGAGCACGGCGAAGCCGTCGCGCCCGGGGAGCTGGATGTCGAGCAGCACGAGCGCGGGCGCCGGCCGGTGGGTGCGCAGCACCTCCGCCACGCGGTCCCCGTTCGGGAGACCGATGATTTGATGGCCCTTCAGGGTCAGCAGCACGGTGAGCAGCTTCAGATTGTCGGGCTGGTCCTCGACGATCAGGATCGTGGCCACGTCATCCCGCCTGCGGGAGCGTGAACCAGAACGTACTCCCTTTCCCCATCTCACTCTCCACGCCGATGGCGCCGCCGTGCAGCTCGACCAGCCGCCGCGACAGCGCCAGGCCAAGACCCGTGCCTTCGTATTTGCGGCTCGCCGAGGCGTCGAGCTGCGAGAACTCCTGGAACAGCTTGGGCTGATCCTCGGGCGCGATGCCGATCCCGGTATCGGTGACCGCGATGCGGGTCGCGGCTCCACCGTTGACCGGGGCCGCCGCGACGGTGATGCGGCCGCCGTCGGGCGTGAACTTGATGGCATTCGACAGCAGGTTGAGCAGCACCTGCCGCACCCGGCCTCGGTCGGCGTGCACCCGCAGGTCGGCCGGCGGCGGCGTAACGACGAGCGCATGGCCATGCTTCTGCGCCTGGGCGTGCACGCTGCCCGCCGCTTCGGTGAGGAGGCCGGCCACCTCGACCGCCTCGGGCTTGATCTCCATCCGCCCCGCCGCAATGCGCTGCAAGTCGAGCAGCTCGTTGATCAGCTCGAGCAGCTGGCGGCCGTTGCGCGCGACGGTCTCGAGGAAGTCCCGCTGCTGATCGGAGAGGGCCGGGCCCAGCTCCTGCGTCAAGAGCAGATCCGTGAAGCCGATGATGCTGTTGAGCGGCGTCCGGAGCTCGTGCGAGATGTTCGAGAGGAACTGATCCTTCGTTTTCATCGCGGTGTCGAGGTCGGCGTTCAGCTGCTCCAGCCGCTTGGCGGTATGGCGGATTTCCGTCGCGAGCCGCCGCGTATGCTGGTGGGCCGATTCACGCTCGCAGGCGATCGCGAGATTCGGCGCCGCCTGGTCCAGCGCCGCGCGCTCGTCGGTACCGAACTGCGCGCCCGGCACCACGCCCAGCACCCCGACCAGCTTGGATCCCGACCGGAGCGGGACGAGCACGAGGCCATGCGGCACGGCCGCCGTGAGACGCAGCTGGTGACGCACGGGCTGCACCGCCTCGCCGTGATAATGCACCGCCTGGGCGGCCTCGCCGATCAGGTCGCGCATGGTGGCCCGTGAGACGGGCTGCGGCTCGACGCCGCGCGCGGCCGTCGGGGCCCATTCATTGGCGTTGTACGCGGGCTGGTAGAGGACGGTGCCCGTCGCCCGCGTCGCCCCGGCGATGACGCCGAGCGCCTGCGTGAGCCCGGTGGCGGCCTCGTCGGCCGGCGTGTTGAGCGCCGCCAGGAGCTGCGACAGGTAGGCCTGCAGCTCCTCGCGCCATGCGAGCGCGGCCGCCATGCGATTGACCCCCCGCGCGATGGTGCCGAACTCACTCGGCTGATCCTCGGGCAGCGGATCGACGAATTGGCCCTCGGCCACGCGCTGCAGCGCCTGAACGATCCGGGCAAACGGGCCGGCCAAACTCCGGCGGTTGTACCAGAACCCGAGCCCGAGCATGATGAGCGTGGCGGCAAAGAGGACGGCGGATGCGAGCGCCGCTTGCAAGGCGTCGTCGCCCGCGTCGGCGGCCAGCTCGGCGGCGGCCGTTGCCTCCGCGGCGACCCGGGGTGCGGGGTTGAGGCGTTGAATCCGGTCGAGCCGTTGCGCCAGCTCGATCATCGCGGCCTGGGTGGCGCGAGCGCTGCGCCAGGTGGCGACCTGAGTGACGAGGCCGACCAGGGCGACGGCGATGAACATCGCCGCGAAGAGGCGGGTGATGCTGGGCGCCGCCCGCATGGGGCTCCATAATACGGCGGCGGCGTGTACCTTCCAAGCCGTGCGGCCCCATACCCTTGGCCTGATCGGGCTCGGCGCGATCGGCGGCTCGGTTGCCCGTCAGGCGAAGCTGGCGGGTGTGGCGGTGGTCGTGGGATGGTCACCGGAGCCAGCCGAGCGCGCCGCGGCCGCGCAGTACGGCGCCTTGGACGCTGCGCCCCCCCGCGCCACCGACGTGGCCCGGATCGCCGACCTGCTCATCCTCGCCGCACCGCCGGCCGCCAACCTCGCCCAGCTCGACGCCGTCGCCCCCCACCTGCGCCCCGGCGCCCTCGTGACGGACGTCGGTTCGGTGAAGCGCGCGATCGTGGCGCGCGCCGAGCGGCTCGGCCTGGGGGCGCGGTTTGCCGGGAGCCATCCGCTTGCCGGGACGCACCGGCGCGGATTCGCGGCGGCGCGCAGCGACCTGTTCCGAGGCGCGATCGTGTACGTGACGCCGTGCGCGGGCGGCGATGCGGCCCGCGAGATCGCCCACTTCTGGGAGACCGTGCTCGAAGCACAGCCGGTCGTCCTCGACGCCGCACGTCACGATGCCCAGCTCGCCGCGACGAGCCACGTGCCGCAGGTCGTCGCCTCGCTGCTCGCCGATTTCCTCGCCCGCAACACGCCTCCCGGCGCCACGTTCGGCCCGGGCGCGACCGACACCACGCGCCTGGCGGCGAGCGAGCCGGCGCTGTGGACCGAAATCCTGCTCATGAACCGCGACGAGGTGCTGCCCGCCTTGCGCGCGCTCGAGGAGTCGCTCGGCACCGTGGAGCGCGCGCTGGAGATCGGCGACGCGCCCGCGCTGACCGCGTGGCTCACCCGCGCGGCGACGTGGCGGCGGCGCCTCGGAGAGGAGGCGTGAAGGTGCAGGGCGTCGCCCGGCCCCCGGGCGACAAGAGTATTTCCCACCGCGTGCTCATGCTGGCTGCCCTCGCTCGAGGGGGGGGCACGAGCGAGCTGGCGGGCCTGCTCACGGGAGCCGACGTAAAGAGCACCGCCCGCGTCCTGCGCCAGCTCGGCGCCAAGATCTCGATCATTCGAGAAGGGTCCACGGTTTCAGTACACGCCTCTCGTTTGACGTCGTCCGTTTCACGCCTTCATTGTGGTAACTCTGGGACCACAGCGCGCCTCCTGTTAGGAGTACTCGCAGGTCAGCGATTCGCATCGACGTTGACAGGCGATGCGTCGCTGCGACGCCGGCCGATGCGCCGCGTGACGGAGCCCCTGCGAACGATGGGGGCGGAGATCGCCGAACGCGGCGACGGTCTGCCCCTCACCATTCGGGGCGGCAAGCTGCGCGGCCTGACGTACGCAAGCCCGGTCGCGAGCGCGCAGGTGAAGAGCGCGCTGCTGTTCGCGGGCCTCACGGGGAGCGTGGCGGTCACGATCCGCGAGCCGTACCGCTCGCGAGATCACACGGAACGGCTCTTTGCACACCTCGGTCTGGGCATTCACGAGAAGAGCGGCGCCATCGTGTACGAGCCGTCACATTCCAACATTCCATCGTTCCAACTTGCCGTCCCGGGAGATGCCTCGAGCGCCGCGTTTCTCGTCGCCGCCGCCGTGCTGGCGGAGGGAGGAGAGCTCCTCATCGAGAATGTCGGCGTCAATCCTACACGCACAGGATTTCTGGTCGTGCTGGCGCGGATGGGCGCGCCCGTGGACCGCGTGAACCTGCGTGATGAAGGGGGCGAGCCGGTTGCCGATCTCGTGGTGCGTCCGGCAACGCTCACCGGGACGGAAGTGACCGCCACGGAGATTCCAACGCTCGTGGACGAGGTCCCCGTCCTGGCCGTGCTCGCCAGCCGGGCACAGGGAACGACGGTGTTTCGTGACGTGGGCGAGCTGCGCGTGAAGGAAAGCAACCGGCTGGAGCTGGTCGCCGCGAACCTGCGGGCGGTGGGCGTGCGCGCGGAAGCGCGCGGCAACGATCTGCACGTGGAGGGAAGGGACGCACCGCCCCGCGGAGTTGTCGATACCGCCGCCGACCACCGCCTCGCGATGGCATTCGCGGTGCTCGGGACCGTGCCGGGGTCCGACGTGCGCTTGTCGGAGCGGCGTTCGGTGGCCATCAGCTATCCGAACTTCTTCAAAGACTTGAAACGGATCGGCGCATGATGCTGCGCGTGATCGCGATTGACGGTCCCGCGGCGTCCGGAAAGAGCTCCACGGCCGGGCTCGTCGCGCAGCAGCTCAGCTGGGCGCACCTCGACTCCGGAGCGCTGTACCGGGCGCTCACCCTCGCCGCGCTCGACAACTTGGGAGAGCAGGGAGCAGGGAGCAGGGAGCGGGACGGCGGGGAGGCGTGGCCGGCGCAGCGGCTCGTGGCGCTCGCGGAGTCGCTGCCCGTGCGTCTGGTGTTGGTGGGCGATGTGTTCCGGCCGGAGGTCGCGGGGGCGGATGTGCGGGCGGCCGTCCGCAATGAGCGGGTTACGCGCCATGTCTCCGCGCTCGCGGCCATTCCCGAGGTGCGGACCTGGGTAAACACCCAGCAACGGCTGGCCGTGCAGGGGTGTGGAGGACGTGGCGTGGTTGTCGATGGCCGTGATATCGGGACGGTGGTCTTTCCCGAGGCCCCGCTGAAGATCTTTCTCACCGCGACACCGGACGAACGGGCGCGGCGGCGGCTGTTTCAGCGCGGGCAGGCCGTGGACGTCGAGCAAGTGCGGCGCGAAAGCCGGGCCTTGGCGGCCCGGGACGCGGCCGATTCCAACCGGCTCATCGCCCCCTTGAAGGCAGCGCCGGACGCGGTGCTGCTCGATACCACGGCGCTGACGCTGGAGCAGCAGGTGACGCGCGTCGTCGAACTGGCGCGGGGGCTGTTCCCTGGGTAGGTTTCGCGCCACCCGAGCCATGGACTCGGTGTGGTCAACCCCAAACTCGCAACCGAACCGGTGGTGTACGTAATGCTCGTTGAAGCGCGCGACCTGGAAGATTCAGAAGAAGACATCCCTACCAAGAAGCCCCCCCGCTCGCCACTCCGCGTCCGTTCCGGCCTCGACGAGGAGTATTCCTCGGACGAGATCGCGAAGATGACTCTGCTGTACGAGGGGACGCTCTCCAATATCGAAGAAGGTGAGATCGTCAAGTCGAAAGTGCTGCGCGTGACCGACACCGCCGTCATCCTCGACGTCGGATTCAAGTCGGAAGGCGCGGTGGCAATCGACGAGTTCAAGGACCCGAAGAGCCTCAAGGAAGGCGATGAGATCGAGGTCTTCCTCGAGCATCTCGAGGACCAGGAAGGCGCGGTCGTCCTTTCCAAGAAGAAGGCCGACTTCATGCGGGTCTGGGAAAAGATCCGCGAAGCGCACGAGAAGGATGACGCGGTCGCCGGCACCCTGGTGAAGAAGATCAAGGGCGGCGTGGTGGTGGACCTGATGGGGGTAGACGCGTTCCTGCCAGGCAGCCAGATCGCCCTGCGCCGCGTCCCGAACATCGACGAGCTGCTCGGCCAGAGCTTCGAGTTCAAGATCATCAAGTTGAACAAACGGCGCCGCAATATCGTCGTCTCGCGCCGCGTGCTGCTCGAAGCCGAGCGCAAGACCAAGCGCGACGTCCTGATGAAAGAGCTGTCGGTCGGCCAGGTGCGCAAGGGCGTCGTGAAGAACATCACCGACTTCGGCGCCTTCATCGACCTGGGCGGCGTGGACGGCCTGCTCCACATCACCGACATGAGCTACGGACGCGTGTCGCATCCGTCGGAGATGGTGCAGATCGGCCACGAGCTCGACGTGAAAGTCCTCGACATCGATTGGGAGCGCGAGCGCATCTCCCTCGGCCTGAAACAGCTCCAGCCCTATCCCTGGCAGAACGTGGCGGCCAAGTATCCGGTCGGCACGCGCGTCCAGGGGAAGGTCGTGTCCATCACGAACTATGGCGCGTTCGTGGAGCTGGAGCCCGGCATCGAGGGCTTGGTGCACATCTCCGAGATGAGCTGGACCCGCAACGTGCGCCACCCCTCGAAGATCGTCTCCATCGGCGAGTCCATCGAAGCGGTCGTGCTCAAGGTGGACGAGACCGAAGAGAAGGTCTCGCTCGGCATGAAGCAGACCGAGCAGGATCCCTGGATGGCGCTGCCGCAGAAGTATCCGGTGGGCACCCGCCTCAGCGGCAAGGTCCGCAACCTCACGTCGTTCGGCGCGTTCGTCGAGATCGAGCCGGGCATCGACGGCCTGATCCACATCTCCGACATGTCGTGGACCAAGCGGGTCCAACATCCGTCCGAGGTCGTGAAGAAGGGTGATGAGGTGGACGTCCTGATCCTCAACGTGGACGCCGAGAACAAGCGGATCTCGCTGGGTCTGAAGCAGGCGCAGGAGGATCCCTGGCTGCGGATCGGCGAAACGTATCCGGTGGGCACGGAGCTCCGCGGGCGCGTGATGCGCCTGATGGACAAAGGCGTGGTCGTGGACCTGGGGAGCGACATCGAAGGCTTTGTGCCGATGTCGCAGCTCGGCATTCCCGACATCCAGCAGCCCGGTGACGCGGTGAAGGAAGGACAGGCGGTGGAATTGAAGGTGCTGGAAGTAGACCCGATCCATCACCGCATTGTGCTGGCCGCTACGGGATTCCCCAAGGAAGACGGCACGCCGCCGCCGATTCCCGCCCCGGTTCCAACTACTGAGGACGAGCAAAAACTCGACGTGTAGACGCGTCGTGGTGAACGGCCGTGAGGGGACAGGGTTATCCTGTCCCCTTTTCGTTTGGCGGTCTAGATTCGGGCCATGAGCATGCGCGAGAAGCTCGAGCTCCTGCAGCAGAAGCGCGCCGAGTCCGAGCAGGGCGGCGGCACCGATCGCATCGCCACCCAGCATCAAAAAGGAAAGATGACGGCGCGCGAGCGGCTCGACGTGCTGCTCGACCCCGGCTCCTTCGTCGAGCTCGACCGCTTCGTCACTCACCGCGCCACCGATTTTGGGCTCGCCGACCAGAAGGTCCTGGGCGACGGGGTGGTCACGGGGTGGGGCCGGGTCGAGGGGCGGCTGGTGTACGTCTTCTCGCAGGACTTCACCGTGTTCGGCGGGTCGCTCTCGGAGGCGCACGCGGAGAAGATCTGCAAGGTGATGGACCTCGCGATGCAAAACGGCGCCCCGGTCATCGGGCTCAACGATTCGGGCGGCGCGCGCATCCAGGAAGGGGTCGCGTCGCTCGGCGGGTACGCCGACATCTTCCTCCGCAACACGCTGGCGTCGGGCGTCGTGCCGCAGATCAGCGCCATCCTCGGTCCGTGCGCCGGCGGAGCCGTGTACAGTCCCGCCATCACCGACTTCATCTTCATGGTGCGCGGCATCTCGTACATGTTCGTCACCGGCCCCAACGTCGTGAAGACGGTGACGCACGAAGAAGTGGACTTCGAAAAGCTGGGAGGCGCGGACGTCCACGGCGGCACGTCCGGCATCGCGCATTTCGTCCACGACTCGGAGCTCGAATCGCTCACGGCGATCCGGACGCTGCTCGCCTTCCTGCCGGGCAACAACCTCGATAGCCCACCCACGCGGGCCTCCGATGATCCCCCGGATCGCCGCGAGGAGGCTTTGCTCGACATCGTTCCGGACGAGCCGAGCAAACCGTACGACATGCGCGACGTGCTGCGGCACATCGTGGATGGCGGCGCGTTCCTCGAGGTGCAGCCCGAGTACGGCGGCAATCTCATCGTCGGCTTCGCCCGGCTGGCCGGCCGTCCGGTCGGCATCGTCGCCAATCAGCCCGCGACGCTGGCCGGGGTGCTCGACATCGCCGCCTCGCTCAAGGGTGCGCGCTTTATCCGCTTCTGCGACGCGTTCAACATCCCGCTCGTCACCTTCGAGGATGTGCCCGGCTTTCTGCCCGGCGTGGCGCAGGAGCACGGGGGGATCATCAAGCACGGCGCGAAGCTGCTATACGCGTTCTGCGAGGCCACAGTCCCGAAGCTCACCGTCATCACGCGCAAAGCCTACGGGGGCGCGTACGACGTCATGAGCTCCCGGCACATCCGCGGCGACTACAATGTCGCCTGGCCGACGGCGGAGATCGCCGTGATGGGTCCCAAAGGCGCGGTCGAGATCCTCTATAAGGGAGAGGCAAGCGAGGAGCAGACCACCGAGTATCGCGAGAAGTTCGCGCACCCGTATCAGGCCGCGGCGCGCGGCTACGTGGACGACATCATTGACCCGCGCGACACCCGGCCGCGCCTGATCGCCGCGCTGATCACGCTGGAGACGAAGCGGAGCAAGAATCCCCCGAAAAAGCATGGCAATATCCCTCTCTAGCGTCGTTCTGGCCGTCACGCTCGTTCAAGCACCGGCGCCGCCCCCCGCCGACTCGCTGCGCGCGGCGCTGTGGGCGCGGGTCGCGGCGGACTCGACCGACGGACCGGCGTGGCTGGAGCTGGGGCGCTTGTACCTGCAGCGGGGCGCGGAGTACCACGCGCACAAGACGCCGGCGCCCCGCGATACCACGTGGGCACAGGCAATCCTCGATACGGCGCAACAGGCGTTCGGCCGCGCCGCGCGCTGGAGCGCGGGGACCCGCACCGCCGATTCCGCCCGGGTGTTCCACGTGTACGCCGTGGGCGAGCGGGCGTATCTCGATTGGGAATCCGGGGGCCCGGAGGCGGCGATCCTGGCCTGGCATACCCTGCCGGAAGGGCTGCGCCTGCCGCCGGTACTCGAGGAGCTGGGGGAAAACCTGCTGCGCGCCTGTCCCCACAACGGCATCCTGCTCACGGCGAACGAGCACGACACGCAAGCGGCGTGGTACCTGCGCTTCGCCCGCGGCCTCCGTGCGGACCTCGTGATCATGCCCTTCGACCGCTGGCGTGGCGATACCGTCATGCGCGGCCGGGTGATGCGCGACTTCAAGGCGCGCGATCGGGCGCTCCGGGCTTTGGGCCGGACGCGCGCCGTGTGCGCCAGCATGGGCTTCGAGCGCCCACCGGAGGAGCGCTCGCTGCGGTGGGCGAAACGCCCGCTCGTGTGGGTGACGGGGAAAGAGACCAGAGCTGATCGCGTGCCCGCCCACGACTTTGTGTTTGCGGCGCTGCGGCTGGCGGTGGATCAGCATGAGACATGGAGCCCACCCGCCGTGGCGCTCTACCGCCGCGCCGTGAGCATGGTGCCGGCGCTCTGCAAGCCGTTCGACACGTTTGGGCTGAAATCGGAGGTTGGGTGCCGGTGATGGCAGATGGCTGACGGCTGATGGCTGCGATTCATCGCGTCCTGGTCGCCAACCGCGGCGAGATCGCCGTCCGGGTGATCCGCGCCTGCCACGAGGAAGGTCTCGCGGCCGTCGCCGTCTATTCCGAACCCGATCGGCTGGCCCCGCACGTACGCGATGCCGACGCGGCGGTGTCGCTCGGCCCGGCGCCCGCGACCGAGTCCTACCTCGACATCCAGAAACTCATCGCAGCCGCGCGCGCGAGCGGCTGCCAGGCCGTGCACCCCGGCTATGGATTCCTGTCCGAGCGGGCGGCGTTTGCCCAGGCGTGCGCCGACGCGAACTTGGTGTTCGTCGGCCCTCCGGCCGCGGCGATCCGCGCCATGGGCGACAAGACCGAAGCACGCCGCCGCATGCAGGCGGCGGGCGTCCCCGTCGTGCCCGGCACCGCGGCGCCGCTGCGTGATGCGGCCGAGGCGCGGCGCGAGGCGAAGCGCCTCGGCTATCCCGTGTTGCTCAAGGCCGTCGCCGGGGGGGGCGGGAAGGGCATGCGGCTCGTGGCGGCGGAAGCGGACATCGAGAGCGCCTTTCAAGCCGCGCGGCGCGAAGCGCAGAAGGCGTTCGGCGACGGCAGCGTGTACGCGGAGAAGTACCTCGAGCGGCCGCGCCACATCGAGATCCAGGTGCTCGCCGACCGGCACGGCCGCGCCGTGGCGCTGGGCGAGCGCGAGTGCAGCATTCAGCGCCGCCACCAGAAGCTGATCGAGGAGGCGCCATCGCCCGCCGTGTCGCCGCCGCTGCGCCGCCGGCTTTCGGAGGCGGCGGCGGCGGCCGCGGGTGCGGTCGGGTACGTCAGCGCCGGAACGATCGAGTTCCTGCTGACGCCCGCCGGGGAGTTCTACTTCCTCGAGATGAATACGCGCATTCAGGTCGAGCATCCCGTGACGGAGCTCGTCTACGGCGTGGACCTGGTGCGCGAGCAGCTGCGCATTGCCGCCGGCCAGCCGATGCGCATCCACTCCGGGTTGCTGCACCCGCGCGGGCACGCCATCGAGTGCCGGATCACCGCCGAGGATCCGTTCAACGACTTCCTGCCGGCGACCGGCGTGCTGGAATACCTGCGCGTGCCCAGCGGGCCCGGCATTCGCTGGGACGCCGGCGTCGAGGCGGGGAACGAGGTGACGCTGTTCTACGATCCGTTGCTCGCCAAGCTCATCGCCTGGGGCGAAACGCGGGAGGTCGCCATTCAGCGCATGCGCCGCGCGCTGGGCGAGCTCGTGATCGTGGGGCTTCCCACGAGCCAGCCGTTTCATTTGCGCGTGATGGACGATGCCGAGTTCCAAAATGGTGAGCTCGACATCACCTACCTGGAGCGCGCCGGCCAGCGGTTGCTCGCCGCCGTCCCGCGCCCGGGCGTCGAACGTGCGCTCGCCGTCGCCGCGGCCATTGTCGCCGACGAGCACCGGAGCGTCCCTGCCAGCGCGGTTCCGTCCGACCGTCCGACAGTCCAACAGTCCGCCTGGGTGGTGGAGGGGCGGCGGTTGGGAATGCGGGACGGCCTCGAGTGACCGAGATCGTGACCATCACCGGTATCGCGGTCGGCGGAGACGGGGTGGGGCGGCTGGCGGACGGGCGCGCCGTCTTCGTGCCGCGCACCGCGCCCGGCGACCGGGTGCGGCTGCGGGAAGGCTCCCTCAAGCTGCACCGCAACTTCGCCCGCGCGGAGATCGGCGAGATCGTGGAGGTGCCGCCGGGGGGGAGCCGCGTGACGCCCCCGTGCCCGCATTACGTCCACGATCACTGCGGCGGGTGTCAGCTGCAGCACCTGGCCTACGACGTCCAGCTCGCCGCCAAGCGGGGCATCGTCGGTGACGCACTGCGCCGCATCGGGAAGCTGGATCTGCCCGATCCCGAGATCGTCGAGGCCCTGGAGGAATGGCGGTATCGGACGAAGATCTCGATGGCAGTAAAGACGACGGTCGGACTGCATCCGTACGATAGGCCGAACTTCGTGTTTCCGCTGGCCGATTGTCATATCACCGACTTCCGACTGATGGCCCTCTGGCGGGAGCTGCGCGGCAAGCTGGACCTGCTCCCGGAACGTCTGAGTCGGCTGACGCTGCGGCTCGACCGCGACGGACGGCGGCACGTCATCGCCGCATCGGCCGGCGCGCCATGGCTCGACGCCGACCGGCTGCGCGGGGCGCTCCAGAATGGCGGCGGTGGAGAGATCGTGTGTTGGTGGCAGCCGGCGGAAGGAGCCGCGCGGGTCGTGGCGGGTCCGGCGACCGGCTTTCCGGCGACCGCGTTCGAGCAGGTGAATCCCGACATGGGGATTCTGGCACGGCGCTGGGCCGTCGAGCAGCTCGGCGACATCCGCGGCCAGACGGTATGGGATCTGTACGGCGGAATCGGCGATACCGCCGCACTCCTCGTGGAGCGTGGCGCCAGCGTCGTGAGCGTGGATGCGGACGAGAAGGCGGTCACGTGGGCGCGGGACCATGTTCAAGGCGCCCGCTTCATCGCGGCGCGCGCCGAAGACGTGCTGCCGAGTCTGCCGCCGCCGCACGCCGTGGTCGTCAATCCGCCGCGCGCGGGGTTGCACTGGGATGTCACGTTGCGGCTCACCGCCGAGCCGGTGCCCAAAGTCGTGTACGTCTCGTGCGACCCGGCGACGCTCGCGCGCGATCTGCACCGGCTCAACGTGAACTATCAGGTCTCCGGCGTCAGGGCCTTCGATCTGTTCCCGCAGACGGCGCACGTGGAGACCGTGGCCGTGTTGGAGGCCGCGTGACCCGTGCTCTGAAGAGCCGGCTTCAGCCGACGGACAACCAATGAAGTATCACGTCACTCTCCGATCCCGTACGTACATTATCGACGTCGAAGGGGGCGCCGTGACGGTGGACGGCGAGCGGCTCGAGACCCACTGGGCCGCGGTGCCGGGCACGCCTCTCATTCATCTCCTGGTCGGCGGCGAGTCCTGGACCGTGGCGTGCCAGCGGCTGAGCGACAGCCGCTGGGCCCTCGGCGCCGCGGGGGAGCGGCTCGAGGTCCAAGTCCAGGACGACCGGACCAAGCAGATCGAGGCCCTCACCGGGCGGGGCGGCAAGCCGGCCCAAGGCGGCGTCGTCAAAGCGCCGATGCCCGGGTTGGTCGTGCGCGTCGAAGTGACCGTGGGACAGACGGTCGAGGCGGGCGCCGGATTGGTCGTCGTGGAAGCCATGAAGATGGAAAACGAGCTGCGGGCACTGTACCGCGGGGTCGTCGAGCAGATCCACGTCGGTGCCGGCCAGCGCGTGGAGAAAGGCGCGCCGCTCGTCACACTAACCGCGCAAGCCTCGGGTTGACTAGCCCTTACGGCCCGGGTATTGTTCGCGTCTGTCAAAATCCAGGGCACCGAGGGGCATGAAGACGTACACGTTGAAGTCGCAGGATATCGAGCGTCGCTGGTGGGTCGTGGACGCGGCGGGACAGCCGCTGGGCCGGCTCGCGAGCCGCATCGCGCAGATCCTGCGTGGCAAACACAAGCCGACCTTTACGCCGTACGTGAACGGCGGCGACTTCGTCATCGTCGTCAACGCCGAACGGGTCCAGCTGACGGGCCGCAAGGTGGAGCAGAAGCGCTACTTCCGCCACACCGGCTACATGGGTCACGAGCGGTTCACGCCGGTGCAGAAGATGCTCGGCAAGCACCCCGAGCGGGTGATCGAGAAGGCGGTGTGGGGGATGCTGCCCAAGACGACGTTGTCGCGCCAACACGTGAAGCAGATGCTGAAGGTGTACGCGGGGCCGGAGCATCCGCACGCCGCGCAGCAGCCCACGCCGCTGGTGGCGGAGGCAGCCAAGTGACGGTCATCCAACCGGAGCTCCGCTGGCACGCGATCGGGCGTCGCAAGCTGGGCATCGCGCGCGTCTACCTGACCCCGGGCTCGGGAAAGTGGAACATCAATGGGCGCACGCTGGGCGACTATTTCCCCCGGCCGTCGCTCGTGAGTCACATTCAACAGCCGTTTACCGCCACGGACACGCTGGGCGCATTCGACGTGAAGGCGCGCGTCGTGGGCGGCGGGCTGACCGGTCAGGCAGGCGCCCTGCGCCTCGGCATCGCCCGGGCGCTGATGCTGGCCGACGACCGGCATCGCAAGAAGCTCCGAGAGCAGGGCCTGTTGACGCGCGATCCGCGGGCGGTGGAGCGCAAGAAGCCCGGCCGCGCCGGCGCGCGCAAGCGGTTCCAATTTAGCAAGCGGTAATCGGTCGTCGGTCGTCGGTCGCGGGTTGCCGATAACCGAGAACCGACAACCGACAACCGACGACAAAAACCACACGCTGCTTGATTCGGTGTTGGGTCCCCGTCAGCACGGGGTGGCACCGAAGGTGAGAGCAGCGGCGGAAACAACCCGGAAAGGGAGTGCATGAGTCAGCCTCAGTTGCAGGAGTTGTTGGAAGCAGGTGTCCATTTCGGCCATCAGACCCGCCGCTGGAATCCCAAGATGCGGCGGTTCATCTTCGCCGAGCGTTCCGGCATCTACATCATCGATCTCCAGAAGACCCTTCGTCAGCTCGAGGCGGCGCAGGAGCTGCTGCGCAGCGTCGTGCTCAGAGGCGAAGGCGTGCTCTTCGTGTGTACCAAGAAGCAGCTGAAGGGTATTCTCGAGGCGGAGGCCAAGCGCTGCAACGCGTTCTACGTCACGGAGCGCTGGCTGGGCGGCACCCTGACGAACTTCCAGACGATCAAGAAGCAGATCAAGCGGCTCAAGGAGCTGGAGCAGGGCGCGGCGGACGGCGACTTCACGAATTACACCAAGAAAGAGCAGCTGCTGTTCGACCGCGAGCGGGCGAAGCTCGACAAGAACCTCGCGGGTATCAAGAACCTGGGCCGGCTGCCCGGCGCGCTGTTCATCGTGGACGCCAAGAAGGAGCGCATCGCGGTGGCGGAGGCGAACAAGCTCGGGATTCCGGTGGTGGCGATCGTGGATACGAACGCCGACCCCGATCTGATCACGGTTCCGATTCCCGGCAACGACGACGCGATCCGGGCGGTCTCGCTCATCACGAACTCGATTGCCGATGTGATCGGCGAAGCGCGGCGCCAGATCCCGCTGCGCGACGCGGGGGAAGAGGGTGAGGGGACCACGTACTCGACCGAAACCGGCGTCGAAGCCGAAGTGGATGGCGACAAGAAGAAGCGGCCGGCGCGGCGCAAGCGGCGGCCCAAGCCGGAAGCGATCGCCGCCCGGCTGAAGTCGGACGAGGCCCCGGCCCCGGCAGAGCCCGTCACCGGGGGGGGCGGGGGCGAGGCGTAGCCACCCGCGGATGAACCACCGACCGCCGCCCCCGGGCTCCACGGCGCGAGGGCGGCGTTTTTATGAGGAGTGATAGGAAATGAGTACGAAGACGTCAGCGATTACGGCGCAGCAGGTCGCCGAGCTCCGCGCCAAGACCGGCGCGGGGATGATGGACTGCAAGAAGGCGCTCGAGGAATCGGGCGGCGATATGGCCAAGGCGGAAGACCTCCTGCGCGTCAAGTATGCCGCCCGGGCGGACAAGCGGGCCGACCGCGCCGCCGCGGAAGGCGTCATCGAGATCTACCTGCACTTCAACGGCCGCGTCGCGACGATGGTCGAGCTGAATTCCGAGACCGACTTCGTCGCCAACACGGCGGAATTCAAGCAGCTGGCCAAGGACCTGGCGCTGCACGTCGCGTCGGCGCGGCCGATCGCGGTGCGCATCGAGGACGTGCCGGCGGACGTCGTCGAGCGGGAGCGGCGCGTGTACGCCGCGCAGGTCGCCGAGGAAAAGAAGCCCGAGGCGGTGAAGGAGAAGATCGTCGAGGGCAAGCTCCGGAAGTTCTACCAGGAGAACGTGCTGCTCGAGCAGCCGTTCGTGAAGGACGACAAGGTCACGGTCGGCGACCTGGTGAAGGCTCTTTCGGGAAAAACGGGGGAGAAGGTACAGGTACGGCGGTTTGCAAGGTTTGAATTGGGAGGGAATTAAGTGCCGAGGCTCGCGTACGCGCGCGTGCTCCTCAAGATTTCCGGGGAGGCGTTCGCGGGCGGGCGCGCGTCCGGCATCGACTTCGGCGTCATTGACCGCCTCACCGACGAGCTGAAGAGCGTCGCGGCCACCGGGGTGCAGCTCGGCCTGGTGGTCGGCGGCGGCAACATCCTGCGGGGGACGACCGCCAGCCAGCAGGGGATGGACCGCGTGTCGGCCGACTACATGGGGATGCTGGCCACGGTCATCAATGCGCTCGCGCTCCAGGACATCCTGGAGAAGAAGGGCGTGGACACGCGGGTGATGACCGCGATCCGCATGGAGGAGCTCGCCGAGCCCTACATCCGGCGGCGCGCGTTGCGCCATCTCGAGAAGGGCCGCATGGTGATCTTCGCGGGCGGCACCGGCAACCCGTACTTTTCGACCGACACGGCGGCGGTGCTGCGGGCGCTCGAGACCGAGGCGCAGGCCATCTTGAAGGCGACGAACGTGGACGGCGTCTATACGGCGGACCCGAAGCGGGATCCCGGCGCGAAATTCATCCCCGAGCTGACGTTCCAGGAGGCAATCGTGAAGGGCTACGCGGTGATGGATGCCAACGCGTTCGGGCTGTGCAAGGAGAACAAGCTGCCTATCGTGGTGTTCAACATCAACCAGCCCGGCGCGACGGCCAGAGTGCTGGCCGGAGAGCGCGTCGGCACGATCGTCCAATGACCCCTGCCACTCCCACGCTGGCCGATCACGTCAAACACGCGAAGCAGCTCATGGGCAAGGCAGTCGAAGCGGTGAAGCGGGAATTCTCGACCGTGCGCACCGGCAAGGCCACCACCGCGCTGCTCGATCTGGTGCGCGTCGAGGCGTACGGGAACGAGATGCCGCTGACGCAGGTCGCCAGCGTCGCCGCCCCGGAGCCCAAGCTCCTCACCATCCAGCCGTGGGACAAGAGCCTGCTGAAAGCCGTCGAGAAGGGAATTCTCGCGTCCGACCTCGGGCTGACCCCCTCGAACGACGGCAACATGATCCGCATCCCGATCCCCCCGCTGACGGAGGAACGTCGCAAGGAACTGGTGAAGGTCATTCACAAGTTCGCGGAAGAAGGCCGCGTCGCGATCCGCCACGCGCGCACAGAGACCATGAACCGTATAAAAAAGACGGAGCATGTTTCTTCTGATGATCAGAAACATGCTGAAAAAGACGTACAAAAAATTCACGACGAGCACCTGAAGGCCGTGGACGCGGCGGTCAAGTCCAAGGAAGCGGAGATCATGGAAGTCTGATGGACGACCTGCTGGGGCGCATCAAGATGCTGGGCGCGGTCCCGCGCCACGTCGCCATCATCATGGATGGGAACGGGCGGTGGGCCCGCGAACGCCGGTTACCGCGCCCGTTCGGGCATCGCGAGGGGATGAAGGCGGTGCGGGAGACCGTGGAGGGAGCGATCGAAGCGGGCGTGGGCGTGCTCACCTTGTTCGCCTTCTCCGAAGAGAACTGGAAGCGCCCGCCCACCGAGATCTCGGCGCTCATGGACCTGCTCGAGGAGTACATCGCACGCGAGGCGGCGGAGCTGCGCCAGCAAGGCGTCGCGGTGCATGTGCTCGGCGACCGCAGCCGCCTGATTCCCACGGGGCGCGAGGCGGTCGAGCGCGTGGAGCGCGAAACGGCAGCGGGGAGCACGCTGTCGCTCAACCTGTGCATCTCCTATTCCTCGCGCGGCGAAATCGCCCGCGCCGCGCGCCTGCTCGCCGAGGAGGTCCTCAAAGGCACGACGAAGCTCGAGGAGATCGACGAGGACGCGATTCGGGGCAAGCTCTACACGGCGCCCTGGGGCGACCCGGACCTGTTGATCCGGACCTCCGGCGAGCAGCGGCTCTCGAATTTCCTGCTCTGGCAGCTCGCGTACACGGAGCTGTACATCACCCCGGTGCTGTGGCCCGATTTCAATCGCCGCACGTTGTTCGAAGCCATCCTCGATTATCAGGGGCGCGAGCGCCGGTTCGGCAAAGTCACCGCGCTGTAATGGCCTCCTCCCCCCCCAACAACCTGGCGCAGCGCATCGTCGTTGCGGCCATCGCCATTCCCCTCGTCATCGGCTTGATCTGGCTGGGGGGCTGGCCGCTCGCCGCTACGCTCGCGGTGCTGGGCGTGTTGGGCACGCGCGAGATCTACGATCTGGCGCGCCGTCAGGGAATCGAGCCGCTCGACGAAACGGGCTGGCTGGCCGCGGCCGCGATTCCGCTGCTCGCGTACTGGGCCAAGGGGCCGGCGTTGTACATGGGGGCGCTGTGGCTCATGGCGGTGCTCGTCGTGGCGATGATCCGGCGCGGGCCCGCGGGCCGGCCGCTCACGAGCGTGTCCGTGACGGTGTTCGGGTCCCTGTATGCGTCCGGCCTGCTCGCGTTTCTCATCGCCATTCGCCACGGCGGCAACGCCGAAAATCGGCCCGCGGCCTACGCGTCGCTGACCCTGTTTCCGCTCGTCATCACGTGGATCTGTGACACCGCCGCGATGGCGGCGGGGTCCGCGATCGGCGGGCCCAAGCTCGCGCCGGTGCTGTCGCCCAAGAAGACTCATGCCGGCGCCATCGGCGGGACACTCGGCGGGGTGGTCGCGGCGGTCGTCCTGGGCAAGCTGGTCCTCAACCGTCAGGGGTGGAACTTCAGCGTCGCCCAGCTGCTGCTGTTTGGGCTGGCCGTGTCGGTGGTGGGGCAGGTGGGAGACGTCGCCGAGTCGCTCTTCAAGCGGGAAGCGGGCGTGAAGGACTCGTCGTCGCTCATCCCCGGGCATGGCGGGGTGCTGGATCGGCTCGATTCGCTGTACTTCGTGATTCCGGCGGCGGCGGGATTGTACCGTATGTTCGGTGTGATATGAACGCCTCCGCGGTCCCCGTCGGCGTCGCCATCCTCGGATCCACCGGGTCCATCGGCCGGTCCACGCTGCAAGTGCTCGCGCGCCAGCGGGAGCGGTTCCGCGTCGTGGCGCTCACCGCGCACTCCAATGGCGAGCTGCTCGCCAGCCAGGCAAAGGAGTGGAAGCCGGACTACGTCGGGCTGGTGAATGGAGGAAGCGGGGAGCCGGGAGCAGGGAGCGGAAAAGGCGCTGCGTGTCTTGTCGAGGCCGCGACGCATCCCGACGTGCGGATCGTCGTGAACGGGATCGTCGGGGCCGCGGGACTCGAGGCGACGCTGGCGGCGCTGCGGGCGGGCAAGCGCGTCGCGCTCGCGAACAAGGAAACGCTGGTCATGGCGGGCGAGCTGGTCACGCGAGCCGCGCGCGAGGGGGGCGGGGAGATCGTCCCCGTGGACTCCGAGCACAGCGCCGTGCTCCAGTGCGTGACCGGCCGGCGTCCCGCGGAGCTGGCGCGCCTGATCCTGACGGCCTCCGGCGGTCCGTTCCGTACCTGGGAGCCGGATCGGATCGCGCGGGCCACGGTCGCCGAGGCGCTGCGGCACCCGACATGGTCCATGGGGAAGAAGATCACTGTGGACTCGGCGACACTTGTGAACAAGGCCCTCGAGGTCATTGAGGCCCATTTCCTGTTCGGCGTGGGGTACGATCAGGTGGACGTCGTCGTCCACCCGCAGTCCGTGATTCACGCCTTCGCCGAGTTCGTGGACGGTTCGGTGCTGGCGCAGGTGGGATTCCCGACCATGGAGCTGCCGATTCTCTACGCGCTAACCCATCCGGACCGAGTTCCCGATTCGGGCGTTCGCCGGTTCGACCCCATCGCGGCTGGAGCTCTCACGTTTGAGGCGGTGCAGCCGGGGCGGTTCCCGGCGTATGCCGTCGGTCGCGCAGCGGCGCGCGCGGGGGGCACCGCGCCCGCCATGTTCAACGCCGCCAACGAGGTCGCCGTGCAGCTGTTCCTCGAGGAGCGGATCCCCTTCGGCCGCATCGCGGAGGTGCTCCAAGAAGTCGTAGACAAGGGACGTTCCGGAGACGCGAGCTCGCTCGCCGGGGTGCTCGCCGCCGACGCGGAAGCGCGCCGGCTGGCGCGGGAGGCCGCATGCTCCTGACGATTGCGTCCCTTATCGTCGTCCTCGGCGTCCTGATCTTCGTCCACGAGCTGGGGCATTTCCTCGTCGCCAAGGCCGTCGGCATTCAGGTGCTGCGCTTCTCCCTCGGTTTCGGCCGGCCGGTGATCGAATGGCGCCGCGGCGAGACCGAGTACTGGATCTCCTGGATCCCCCTCGGCGGCTACGTCAAAATGGCGGGACTCGAAGAGGAAGGCATGGTCGGTGAGCTGGAAGGCGGCAAGGCGGGCGTGGCGATCGACCCCGAGCGCACGTTCGACCGCAAACCGCTGTGGGCGCGGATGGCGGTGATCCTCGCCGGCGTGACGATGAACGTCCTGTTCGCGTTCGTGGTGTACGTCGGCGTAGGAACGTTCATGGGCGTTGCCGAGCGCGCCACCACGCAGGTCGATACCGTGCACGCGACGCGGTTGCCTCCCGGAGCTGAGGCGCTTGCCGCGTTGCAGCATGGGGATCGCATCATTCGGATCGACGGCGATACGGTGGCGACGTGGGAGGACGTCCTACGGCGGATAGTCGAGGCGGACACGGCAATCCACATCGAGGTCGCCGGCCGGCCACAACCGATCACCCTGACGCTCCCCGCTAGCGATACGGGCCGCATGCGTGTGGTGCGCGCCCTGGAGCCACTGTTCCCGGCGCGTATCGGCCTTGTCTATCCGGGGGAGCCCGCGGCCCGGGCGGGGCTGCGCTCGGGTGATGTCGTCATCAAGGCGGACGGCGACACGGTGCGGTCGTGGCACGATATGCTGGTCAAGATCCGGAGTAATGCGGCCCGGCCGGTGGATCTGACGCTACGTCGTAGGCGACCGGGCAGGGGCGACTCGCTCGTGCAGATCACGGTCACGCCCAAGACGCTGCCGGACCCCGACAGCGCGTGGTCGGGCCTCAAGACGATTGGGCTGATCGGGGTCGAAGCAGACCCTCCGCAGATCAAGAAGGCGCTGCCGTTCACGACGGCGGTGACCGTCGGCGCGCGGCAGACGGTGCTCCAGACCAAGGTCATCCTGGTCTCGCTGAAACGCCTTGTTTTCGGTCAAGCCTCGATGCGGGACTTGGGCGGGCCCATCCTGATCGCTCAGGTCTCCGGGCAAGCCGCACGGCTCGGCCTCGACCGGTTCCTGATGTTCATGGCGTTCTTTTCGGTGAGCCTCGCGGTCCTGAACCTGCTGCCCATTCCGGTGCTCGACGGCGGCCACGCGATGTTCCTCATCGTCGAGGCGATCCGCGGCAAGCCGCTTTCGGCACAGTTGCGGATGCGGCTCACGCAGATCGGCATGCTGATCATCCTCGGCATCATGGTGCTCGCGATCTCGAACGATGTCCTCCGCAACATCCGTTAATGACGCCCTGGCGGGCTACGCCGCGGGTCGTGTGACCGCGGAGCAGCTCGTGGGTGTCGTAGCGGCGGCGTACTACGGGGAGCAGGGAGCGGGGAGCAGGGAGCAGTTAGGGCCGCTTATCGAGATTATCGAACGAGCACATCCTGGAATAATCGAGCTGTTGGCGAACGACGCGAAGCCGGGGTTTGCGGTTCGACTGGCTGAGCGACCGTTTCCGAAGCGGTACGAGAGTGAGTTGCGCCAGGCAGTCGCCGCTTTGGCTACTGCTCCCCGCTCCCCGCTCCCTGCTCCCGATTCTGCTCCCCGCTCCCCGCTCCCTGCTCCCAGTCTGTTCTCCCGAATCATCCGGGCGATCCGCAAAGTTTTCAGCGCATAAGCTTTACGACCAAACCGATCAACAACAGCAGTCCGATTCCCGTCCCGACCACCAGGAGCCATGCCCGGTGGTGGGCGGGCGGGTCGGACAGCGCCAGTCGCTGCGTCGTGCCCATCGGCGCGGCGCCCAGCGCGGGGGTGGGGCGCCGTTTCTGCTCCACTGCGTCGAGATCCGCAAGCAGCTCCGCCGCAGTGCTGTAGCGGTCGTCAGGATGCTTGGCGAGACACTTCATCACCACGCGCTCGAACCGCTTCGATAGATCGGGCCGCTTGCGCCGGAGTGACGGCGGCGGGTCCTCGACGTGCATGCGGGCCAGCTCGAACCAATCGCTGGAGCTGAAGGGCACTTCACCGGTCGCGGCCTTGTAGAAGGTGACGCCGAGGGCGTAGAAGTCCACCCGCTGGTCCAGCGGACGTCCCTGCGCCTGTTCGGGCGACAGGTAGTGCGGGGTGCCGATCGTCATGTTGACCCCGGTGGACGCCACGTAGCCGGAGACGGCGCGCGCGATGCCGAAGTCGGTCAGCACCGCCGCGCCGTCGGAGCGGATGAGGACGTTGTCGGGCTTCAGGTCACGGTGGATCACACCCTGCCGATGCGCGAAGTCCAAGGCGGCGGCGATGTCGCGGGCGAGACGCAGGATGTCTTCCTCGGGGAGTGGGCCTTCGCGCGCGATCCGGGCGCCGAGGCTGTCGGCGCAGAGGTCCATGGCGAAATAGACGTGCTCGCCCGTCTTGGCCACGGAGCGGATGCGGATGATGTTGGGGTGTTCGAGCTTGGCGGCGGTCTCGCTTTCGTTGCGAAACCGGGATTCGAACTGGTGGTCGCCGGCGTAGCGGGGCTTCAGCACTTTGACGGCGACCGGGGTGCCGTCGGCCTCGCGGCCCACGAACGCCCACGCGAAGCCGCCCTGGCCGAGCAGGCGTTCCAGGGCGTAGGGGCCGAGGGTCCGGCCCACGAGGTCGGTTGCAGCGTTCGTCACGGGCGCACTTTACAAAGGGGTCGAAGCCGGTTAACCTACGCCGCTCACAACGATTAGGGAACAGGGACGATGTACGACAAGACGACGCCGGTCAGGAAGCACGGGCTGCACGACCGGGACACCGGTTCGAGCCGGGTTCAGGTGGCGCTGCTCACCGAGCGCATCAACAGCCTCACCGAGCACTTCCGGGTCCACGCCAAGGACTACCACGGGCAACGCGGCCTGCTGCGCATGGTCAGCCGCCGGCGCCGCCTGCTGGAGTATCTGAAGCGCACCGATCTCGCGAAGTACCGGCAGCTCATCGACGAGCTCGGTCTCCGCCACTAATCGCAAACGGCGTCGTTGCAGGGCGCCCCGGAAAGAGCACCGGGGCGCTCGGCGTATTTTCCAGTGCTCTAGACAGGCAACTGAGTGAAGCACGTCGAAAAGCAATTTGCCGGCCGCACATTGAAGCTCGAAGCGGGCAGGCTGGCCAGACAAGCGGCAGGATCGTGTCTCTTGCAGTTCGGGGAAACGGTGGTGCTGGCGGCGGTGACGGTGTCCGAGAACATCGCGAACCTCCCGTACTTTCCCCTCACCGTCGAATATCGCGAGAAGGCCTACGCCGCCGGCAAGATTCCCGGCGGCTTTTTGAAGCGTGAAGGCCGGCCTTCGGACGAGGAAATCACCTCGGCCCGCGTGATCGACCGCTCGGTCCGGCCGCTGTTCCCCGAGGGTTTCAAGAACGAAGTGCAGGTGTTCGTGTACGTGCTGTCGGCCGACCAGGAGAACGACGCCGACGTGCTCGGTGTGACCGCGGCGTCCGCGGCGCTCGCGATGTCCAAGGTGCCCTGGAACGGCCCGATCGCGGCGGTTCGCGTCGGTCGCGTCGAAGGCTCGTGGATCCTGAACCCCACCTTCCAGCAGCTCGAATTCTCCGACCTGGACCTCACTGTCTCCGGATCCCGCGACTCGATCGTCATGGTCGAGGGCGGAGCGCTGGAGCTGACCGAGGTCGAGATCGTCAAGGCGCTCGAGGTGGCGCATAAGGGCATCAAGGAGCTGCTCGACATCACGGATGAGATCGTAACCGAGCTGGCCCAGCCCAAGATGGAATGGGTGAAGGCCGAGCCTCCCGCTGACCTCGTCGCGCGCGTCAAAGAATTGGCGGACGATAAAGTTGCTGAAGCGCTGACGTTGGGAGTCAAAGCGGAGCGAACGCAGGCCCTCAGCGCGATCAAGCAGACGATCGTGGAGCAGCTCGCCGAGGAGTTCCCCGACAAGCTGCGGGAAATCGTTTCGGTCGTCGAAGAGATCGAGTACAAGACGATGCGCGACCGGGTGCTGTCCGCAGGCGAGCGGGTGGACGGCCGCGACCTCGATACCGTGCGGCCGATTACCTGCGAGGTGGGCTGGCTGCCGCGGACGCACGGCTCCGCGCTCTTCACGCGTGGCCAGACGCAGGCACTGGTGTCGGTGACGCTGGGGACGACACGGGACGAGCAGCGCATCGATTCGATCGACGTCGCGCAGGAGACGACCAAGTCGTTCATGCTGCATTACAACTTCCCGCCGTTCTCCACGGGCGAGGTGAAGCCGATCCGGGGTGTCTCACGGCGCGAGGTGGGGCACGGCGCGCTCGCCGAGCGTGCGCTGCAGGCGATTCTGCCGCCCTACGAGCAGTTCCCCTACACCCTGCGCATCGTCTCGGACATTCTCGAATCGAACGGGTCATCGTCGATGGCCACCGTCTGCGGGGGCTCGCTGGCGCTGTTCGACGCCGGCGTGCCGGTGAAGTCGGCCTGTGCCGGCATCGCGATGGGGCTGATCACCGACGGCAAGCGGACTGCGATCCTGACCGATATCCTGGGGACCGAGGACCATCTCGGCGACATGGATTTCAAGGTCGCGGGGACGCGCGACGGCGTGACCTCGATCCAGATGGACATCAAGGTCGAGCGGCTCGACTGGAAGGTCATCAGCGAAGCGCTCGACAAGGCCAAGACGGCCCGGCTGCACATTCTCGACATCATGCAGCAGACGATGCCGCAGCCGCGCTCGCAGCTCTCCAAGTACGCGCCGCGCATCCTCACGATCCAGATCCGGCCGGACAAGATCGGTGACGTGATCGGCCCCAAGGGCAAGACGATCCGCGGCATCCAGGAGCAGACGGGCGCCGAGATCAACGTGGACGACACGGGTCTGGTCACCATTGCGGGCGTGGGCGAGGCGGCGGAGCGGGCGCGCGACATGGTCGCCGGCATCGTGCAGGAGCCGGAGGTGGGGAAGGTGTACGAGGGCGTGGTGAAGAGCACGACCGCGTTCGGGGCCTTCGTCGAGATCATCCCCGGCGTCGAGGGGCTGCTGCATATCTCCGAGCTGCAGCACGGCCGGACCGAGAAGACTGAAGACGTGGTGAAGAAGGGCGACCATTTGAAGGTGAAGCTCCTCGAGGTGGACGAGCGCGGCCGCATGCGGCTGTCCCGGAAGGCTCTGTTAGAACGCTAGACACGGTCCGGCTGGACCGGGAAATTCACCGCACCGCGGCGCCCAACGGCGTCACGGTGTTGAGCGAGCGCGTGCCGAGCGTCCGCTCGGCGGCCGTGGGAGTGTGGGTGCGGACGGCCAGCGCCCACGAGCCGCGGCCCAAGATGGGCGTGTCGCACCTGCTCGAGCACATGGTGTTCAAGGGGACCGAGCGCCGCTCCGCCCAGGAGATCGCGCTCGCGCTCGAGTCCCGCGGCGGCTCACTCGACGCCTACACGTCCCGCGATTCCACCGCCTACCATGCCCGCGTGCTCGACGCCGACCTGTCCCGGGCGCTCGACGTGCTGACGGACATGGTCCGCCGGCCGACGCTGCGGGACAGCGATCTCTCGCTCGAGCGCCAGGTCGTGCTCGAAGAGATCAGCACGGTCGAGGACACGCCCGACGACGAAGTCTTCGATCTCGCCTACCAGACGCTGTGGCCGAACCATCCTTACGGCTTCCAGATCCTCGGCACCAAGGAGACCGTGAGCGCGATTTCGGCCGACGACCTGAAGCAGCTGCACGGCCGCGCCTACTTCCCCGGCAATTGCGTCATCGCCGCGGCGGGGAATTTGACGCACGACGACTTGCTCAACGAGATCGAGAAGCAGGGGTGGTTCGACGGCAGCGGTCCACCCACGTCGCCGCTCGCGCCGCCTCCGGTGCCGCCGGTCCCGCCCGCGGTGCGCGGCGCGCGGCGCGCGTTCGAGAAGGACACCGCGCAGACGCACATTGTGTTCGCGACCGACACGATTCCGTATGCCGACCGGCGCAAGTATTCGATGCTCGTGCTCTCGAACATCTTCGGCGGCGGGATGTCGAGCCGCCTGTTCCAGCGCATCCGCGAGGAGTTGGGGCTCGCCTACGCGATCTACAGCTTCACGTCTTTCTATCGCGCCATCGGCATGGCGGGTGTCTACGTCGGGACGCAGCCGGCGCGGTCCGATGAGGCCGCGGCGGCGATCACCGCCGAGTATGCCCGGCTCGCGCGCGAGGGGCTCCGGGGGCCCGCGCTCGAGGACGCGAAGCAACAGACGCTGGGCCAGCTGATGCTCTCTCTGGAGAGTCCCACGGCGCGGATGTATCGTTTGGCCAGCACAGCCGTGTACGGCGAGACGTATCGCAGCCTGGACGAGGTGTTGCAGGCGGTCGCGGCGCTGACGGCGGACGAAGTGTCCGCGATGGCGGCCGAGTTCTTCGCGCCCGAGCGGCAGACGATCGTCTCGCTCGGGCCCAATGGGACGGATGGAGCGGGGACGAAGGGGGGCCACGGGTGATCGTCGGCGTGCCGAAGGAGATCAAGACCGCGGAAAACCGGGTGGCGCTGGTGCCGGCGGGCGCCGAGTCCCTGACGAACGACGGGCATATCGTCTTGGTGGAACAGGGCGCGGGCCTCGGCTCGGGGTTTGCCGACGAGGCGTACCGGGCGGTGGGGGCCGAGATCGCGCCGTCGGCGGATCCGGTGTGGGCCAAGGCCGAGATGATCCTCAAGGTGAAAGAGCCGATCGAGCCCGAGTGGCCGAAGATGCGCAAGGGCCAGGTCCTCTTCACCTATTTCCATTTTGCCGCCGCGGAGCCGCTCACCAAGGCGGTGATCAAGTCGGGCTGCGTCGCCATCGCTTACGAGACGGTGCAGCTCTCGACGGGCGAGCTGCCGCTGCTCACGCCGATGAGCGAAGTCGCGGGACGGATGGCGGTGCAGGAGGGGGCGAAGTACCTCGAGAAGGTGTTCGGGGGGAGCGGCATCCTGCTCGGCGGCATCCCGGGCGTGCTCCCAGCCGAAGTGCTGATTATCGGGGGCGGCGTGGTGGGCACGAACGCCGCCAAGATGGCCGCCGGCCTCGGCGCCCACGTCACGCTGCTGGACGTGTCGCTCGACCGGCTCCGATACCTGTCGGATGTCCTGCCGCCCAACGTCGAGCTGCTGTACTCCAATCGCCACAACATTCTCGAGCTGATCAAAAAGGCCGACCTCGTCATCGGCGCCGTGCTGTTGCCGGGCGCCAAAGCACCGCACCTCGTCAAGCGCGCCGATCTGAAGCTCATGAAGCCGGGCTCGGTGATCGTGGACGTGGCGGTGGATCAGGGCGGCTGCATCGAGACGATCAAGCCTACGACGCACGACAAGCCGACGTATGTCGTGGACGGGATCATTCACTATGCCGTGGCCAACATGCCCGGCGGCGTGCCCCGCACCTCCACCTTGGGCCTGACGAACGCGACATTCCCGTACGCCAAGAAGCTGGCGCGGCTGGGATGGAAAGAGGCGTGCAAGCAGGATCCGAGCCTGTTCTTGGGGCTCAACGTGGTCGAGGGAAAAGTGGTGTATCCGGGGGTGGCGGAGGCATTCGGGTTGTCGCTCACCGATCCGAAGGCGCTCATGTAGCGAGCAACGCGTTTTTGGGGTCCCGAGGGCGCCGAGGGTGTCGGGTACTGTCGGGCATGAAGGTTGGGCGCGGTGGTGGGGGCGCAGCGGCCGCCGTTCGCGACGCATCTGCTCGAGGCGGTGATGTACGGACCACGATGATGTACACGCACGTACTGAACCGGGGCGGGCTGGCGGTTCGGAGCCCAGCGGATGTCCCGTGACGGCCAGCGCGTTTTCGCAGCCTAACGCGCTCGTCTGCGTGATAGGCTGCGAACGTGGCCCCGGATCCGCTGCAGATCCGCTTCCGAGAACCGCCGATTGCGCCGCGACCGCGCGCGCCGGCCCCGGGCGTACCACTCGGCGAGCTGGGGGCGGTAGCACCCGTCGCCGGGTGTGCCGTTGCGCCGCACCTCCCGCCCGATCGTGCTGCGGTGGCACCCGAGCACGCGGGCGATCGCGGCCGGGGCGAGCCCGCGCTGGCGGAGCAGGCCCAGGGTGTATCTTTCCGCAAAGGTGACCTGGTGATACGGCATCGTAGGCTTCCTTCTCTTGGCCGAGATTGAAGCCCTATGGTATCTCCAGGTCACCTTTGTCGTTGGGGGACGTGTAGCACTTACTATATGAATCCGCACGTCTTAACATCGAGCTGAAGGACGCCGATTCAGTGGCGTTTCGTCTCCTTGCTGCCGAGCTCCTAGCGTACGAGGAGCTGTTTCAGGCGCCGACGCCATCGTCGGCCCCCCCCTGGTGCAAGTCACGTTGGTCGGATGGTGGCCGAAGTCGGACTCCGGCGGATCATCGTGGCCGGTGTTCTTGAAGGTCCACTCTCCGCTTGCTCGCGCCATCGCGAGCGGTGAGCCTCCCGTGCGATCCCGAGTCGGCCTTGTCAGCATCGACTATGGGAAGGCCATCCAATGGTCAGGCCAGGGCCCGATACCACGGGGCGTGCGGGAGCTCCTTGCGCGGGCGCGCGAGCAGGCGGCGTCGTATGGCGCGCCCATCCGGGTCCACCACGTGCCGGAGCGGCAACAAGTCTACGCATGGCTGCTAGCAGAGGGAGTCACGCTGATTGGAGCGGAAGACTTGCGTCGCACGCGCGCGTTACTCGAGGGTAGCTTACCTTCGACTCGCTAGGGAGGCAGATATGCCGCCGATAGTCCGCAGTATCGTGGTGGTCCTGGCTGGGCTCGTCGCGTCCATAGTCGTCGTGGCGGGAACGGACGCCATCGTGAGCAGCCTGTATCCGCTGCCACCCGGCACCGACGCCACGAACCGGGAAGCGCTGCGCCAAGCCGCGGCCGCCCTGCCGGTGGCGGCCTTCTTGATCCTGCTTGCCGGGTGGTCCCTGGCGGCGCTGGCCGGATCCTTCGTCGGAGCCCGTTGGGCCGGCCGCGCGCCGGTCGCGCACGGGTCTGTCGTTGCCCTGATTCTCCTGGCTGCGACCATCGCCAATCTCGTGGCCATCCCCCATCCCGTGTGGATGTGGCCGGCGGCCTTGATCTTCATTCCGCTCGCGGCGTGGGCCGGCGTCCGCATCGCGCGCCGCAGTCAAGCGCCAGCCGCCATGAGCGTGTGAGAAAACGCGTTCGTGCAGGGAATCCTACGTCACCTTCAGACGTAGAATCCCCTGCACGTTACGCGGCGCTGCCCTTCTACTTAGTTGACCTCGAACGTCTTCGTTCCGACGGACGTGTCGTTCAGGAAGATTTCGACCTTATAGCGGCCCGAGGCCAATCCGGTCGGCTTCGATAGATGAAACTCGGTACGGGCCGGCCCTGTGGGCGAGAGTTCCTGGGTGTCTTCGGCCACAAATTGGTTGTCCTCGAAGACCCAGCGGGCCTTCAGCGTCGCGGGCCCTGTGCCCTTGGTGGCGACCGTAACGTAAACCACGTCGGTCGCGTGAAATGAGTCGGTCTTGTCGCCGATCGTCATATCCGGCTTGAGCGAGCGGCCGAGTTCAACGTCCGTTACCGAGACGGCGCTGGTGCCGCCGCTGGCCCGTTCGCCGCACGCAGCGGCGACGGTCAGTGACAGACAGACGGCAAAGGCCGGAATGCAGCGTAACATCCGGGTACGCATGGGTTATCTCCTGTGAAGTCGAACTACGGGGAGCTGAAGCTCCGGGCTGAGGAACAATTTCGGCGGGCCGGGACGGCACGGGTATGCATCGGAGGAATCGGTTCGGAGCTAACCCGGCGCCGTCCAGGAGTGAGGGCGTGAGGAAGCATGAAGCCACCTGAACGTGAATCGCTCCTCGTTGCCGGCCGGGAAGTCGCGATCTCGAATCCCGGCAAGGTGCTGTTCCCCAAGCCCAAATACACAAAGCTGGATCTGGTCCGCTACTACCTGGCCGTCGCCGAGGGCGCCCTGCGCGGCGCCGGCGGGCGGCCGAACGTGTTGGTCCGCTACCCCAACGGCATCGGGGGCGAGTTCTTCTACCAGAAACGCGCACCGGAATCGCGGCCACCCTGGATCGAGGTGGTGACGCTGCGGTTTCCGTCCGGGCGGACCGCCGAGGAGGTGGTGCCGCGCGATGCCGCCGCCTTGGCGTGGCTCGCCAATCTCGCCTGCCTCGAGCTGCACCCCCACCCGGTGCGGGCCGACGATCTAGACCATCCCGACGAGCTGCGCGTGGATCTCGACCCGGTGCCCGGCATCAAGTGGCCGCAGGTGCGGAAGGTCGCGCGCGTGGTCGAAGCCACGTTGCGGGACCTGAAGCTCGTGGGCTGGCCCAAAACCTCGGGCTCGCGGGGCATGCACGTGGTGGTGCGCATCGAGCGGCGCTGGAGCTTCGACGCGGTGCGGCGCGCGGCGCTGGCGCTCGCGCGCGAGGTCGAACGGCGCGCCCCCCCTCTGGCGACGAGCAAATGGTGGAAGGAGGAGCGGCATGGCGTCTTCGTCGATTACAACCAGAACGCCAAGGACCGCACCGTCGCCTCAGCCTACTCCGTGCGGCCCACGCCTGATGCGCGAGTGTCCGCGCCGCTGAGCTGGGACGAGGTAGACGACTGTGACCCCGCCGACTTCACGCTGGCGACCATGCCGCGGCGCTTTGCGGCGATCGGGGGGGGAGACCGGCACGCGGGGATCGACGAGCACCCGGGATCGCTCGAGCGGCTGCTGGAGCTGGCGGCTCGGGACGAAGGCGAAGGGCTGGGTGACGCCCCCTGGCCGCCCCACTACAAGAAGCAGCAGGGTGAGCCGCCCGGGGTGCAGCCATCCAAGCGCCGCATGGCGGAGTGAAGCTGCGGCCCCGTCAGGAACCTTTGGATCCGGACGAGAAAACCTTGGCGAGCTCGTAGGGTTTGGTCACCTCGAGCTGATCGTAGCGGCAGGCCTCCGGCTGTTTGTCGGGGCGCCAGCGCAGAAACACGGCCGCATGCCGGAAGCGATCGCCCTGCATGTGGTCGTATTTCACTTCGCATACCCGCTCGATCCGCAGCGGCTCCCACGACATATCTTTGCCCGCGCTCCAGCGGCTTGGGCCGCCCGGCATGCGGCTCGATGCGCCGGCCGTCGCCCAATCGGCCCACGGGTGACCCTTGAGCGCGTTCGTGCGGAGCGGCGCCAGCTCTTTCACGAGCTGCTTGCGCATCGCCATCGTGAATGACGAGGTGACGCCGACATGCTGGAGGACGCCGTCATCATCGTAGAGGCCCAGCAGCAGCGAGCCCAGGGTGTCGTTTCCCGTCTTGTGCCAGCGGAACCCGGCGACCACGCATTCCGCGGTGCGCGCGTGCTTGACTTTGATCATCGCCCGCTTGCCGGGCTGGTAGGGGCCGTTCACCGGCTTCGCGATCACGCCGTCGAGCCCGGCGCCCTCGAAGCGGTCGAGCCAATCACGCGCCGTGGCCCGGTCGCGTGTCATCGGGGTCAGGTGCAGGGGACGCTTGAGGCGCGCGAACAGCTTCTCCAACTGGACGCGCCGCTCATGCTGGGGGAGGTCCAGGAGGTTGCGCCCGTTCGCGGCGAGCACGTCGAAGCCGACGAACGAAGTCGGCGTCGCCTTCGCCAGCTTCGCCACACGGGACGCGGCGGGGTGGAGGCGCATCTGGAGCCCGTCGAAATCGAGTCCGTGCGACGTCGGCATCACGATCTCGCCGTCGAGCACGGTGCCGTCCGGCAGCTGCTCCAGGAACACGTCGTGGAGCTCGGGGAAGTAGCGATCGAGCGGCTTCAGCTCGCGGCTCTGAATGAACACGTCGTCGGCGCTGCGGTACACGATGGCCCGGAACCCGTCCCACTTGGGCTCGAACAGGAAATCTCCCGTCGCCGGCAGCGCGTCGGCCAGCTTGGCGAGCATCGGCTCGATCGGCGGGACGATCGCGGCGGGGGAAGGCTTTGACTTGGCGGGCATGGCGGTAAGTAAGATTAACCGGGTCCCGGAGGTTTCGTTGCGTAACGGCTACGTGAAGCGAAAACGGGGGATAGATTACGATATGCATCACCGCGCCACCTCGGCGCTGGCGCTGATCGCCCTCACGGCATGCGCCACCGCCTCGCGTCCATCGTCATCGAGCAGTGGTACGCCCGCTGCCAGCGCGTCGGATACCGGCCGGGGGGGACGAGCCTACACCGCCGCGGATGTGCGCTTCATGAGCGGCATGATCCACCATCATGCCCAGGCGGTGCTGATCGCCGGCTGGGCGCCGACGCATGAGGCGAGTGCCTCACTGCGCGCTCTGTGCGAGCGCATCGTGGTGGGCCAGAACGACGAAATCGCGCTCGCCTCGCGCTGGCTGGAGCAGCACAATGAGCCGGTGCCCGCCCTGGACACCGCGCACGCCATGATGCCGGGTATGCACCACCCGATGATGCCTGGGATGCTGACCGCCGACCAGCTACAACAACTGAATCGCGCGCGCGGCGCGGAGTTTGACCGTCTGTTCCTGACGCTGATGATCCAGCACCACCAAGGCGCGATCACGATGGTGAACGAGCTGTTCGCCTCGGCTGGGGGCGAGGAAGAAGTCGTGTACCGCTTCGCTTCCGACGTGTTCGCCGATCAAACCACCGAAATCGACCGCATGCAGAAGATGCTCGCCGCCCTGCTGTTCGGGACGCGCAGCCAGTGAGTTCCATTCTTCCATAGGGAATCAAGCAATGCCACTGCGAATCAATCTCCGCGCGCTGTCGCCCCTGATCGGAGTCCTCTCGCTGGCCGCGTGCGCCGCATCTCAGCCCAACACGTCCTCGTCGAACACGGCGCCCACAACCACGGCGACCGGCCGGGACCCACGAGTTGGCCTGCGCTCCGGCCTCATGAATGCGGCGGAAGCCGCGTGGAACCTGCGCGTCGTCTCCCGGACACCGCCGTCGGAGAAGTTCGCCGGCGTCACGAACTCCGATCTCTCGTTCTCCGGCAACTATGCGATTCAGGGGAACTACAACGGCTTTCAGGTTTGGGACATCTCCAACCCGGCGCGGCCGACCTTGAAGATCGGCTACCTTTGCCCGGCCTCGCAGAGCGACGTGTCGGTCTACAAGAACCTGCTGTTCGTGTCAGGCGAAGGGCAGTCGGGGCGCCTCGACTGCGGCACCCAGGGGGTGCGCGACTCGGTCAGCCACCACCGGCTGCGTGGCATCCGCATCTTCGACATCACCGATATCACCGCGCCGAAGTACCTGGCCAACGTGCAGACGTGCCGCGGCTCCCACACGCACACGGTCGTGGAAGATCTGAACGACAAGGAGAACGTCTACATCTACGTCTCCGGCTCGGCCGGGGTGCGCTCGCCCAGCGAGCTCCCGGGCTGCTCGCGGCTCGCGCCCGACGAGGATCCCAATTCGGCGCTGTTCCGGATCGAAGTGATCAAGGTGCCGCTCGCGCATCCCGAGCAGGCCCGCATCGTAACGTCGCCGCGGATTTTCAATGATTTGACCGAAGCGCCGGTGCATTCCGAGCCGGCGGAGGATATTGCGGCCGCCGCCAAAGCCGCGGCCGACTGGCGCGCCAAGGGCGGCTATACGGCCAGGGTGCGCGACATGGAATTCACGCTGGGACCGGGATTCATCAACCCGATGCTGGACAGCATCGTGAAGGCGCGCGGCGGAACCGGCGCGCCGACGGGCGCGGACAGCGTGGTACTGCGCCAGGGCGTTCAGGGCATCGTGAATCTGATGGTCAATGCCGATCCTCCGGGCACTCGCAACGGCGTGCGCCCCGGGCCTACCCAGTGCCACGACATCACCGTGTATCCGGCGATCGGCCTGGCGGGCGGCGCCTGCGGGGGCTACGGCCTGCTGCTGGACATCCGCGACGTCGCCAATCCGCGGCGGGTCGCCGCCGTCGCCGACTCGAACTTCGCCTACTGGCACTCGGCGACGTTCAGCAATGATGGCACCAAGATCCTCTTCACCGACGAGTGGGGTGGGGGGGGCGGCCCCAAGTGCCGCGCGACCGACAAGCCTGAATGGGGTGCGAACGCGATTTTCACGCTCTCGGGCAACACGATGCGGTTCCAGAGCTACTACAAGATGCCCGCCGCGCAGACCGTGCACGAGAACTGCGTCGCGCACAACGGGTCGCTGATTCCGATTCCCGGACGCGACATCATGGTTCAGGCCTGGTACCAGGGCGGCATTTCAGTGTTCGAATGGACCGATCCGGCCCGTCCCCAGGAGATCGCCTTCTTCGACCGCGGACCGGTGGACTCCACGAAGATGGGGAGCGGCGGATCGTGGTCGGCGTACTGGTACAACGGCGTCATCGTCAGCTCCGAGATCTCGCGGGGGCTGGATATCCTCGAGCTGACGCCGAGCGCGTTCATCTCGCAGAACGAGATCGATGCCGCCAAGCTGGTGCGCCTGGACTACTTCAACACACAGGACCAGCCGAAACTGACCTGGCCCGCGAACGCCGCCGTGGCGCGCGCGTACCTGGATCAGCTGGCCCGCAGCAACGGCCTGGCGGCCGCAAAAGTATCCGCGGCCCGCGCGGCGCTCGCCCGCACGGCCAACCTGTCGGGGCAGCGGCGCCGCGATGCGCTGACGCAGTTGGCGGTGCAATTGAACAGCGACGCGCAGGACGCGGCGGACCCCGCCAAGGTGCGTCTGGTCGCCGTGGCGGTGACGGATCTCGCGAATGGGGAGCGGTAAGATGAAACGGACCTACACCACCCTCGTGCTGGCGGTTGCGGCGTGCGCACCGCCCCAGCCCCAATCGAACTATGGCGCTGCCCCGGCCGCGTCGTCCGCGACGGCGCCCAGCCCGGATCCACGCGTCGGGCTGCGCGCGGGATGGATGGATGCGGCGGAAGCCGTCTGGAACCTGCGCGTCGTCTCGCGCACCGCGCCGTCGCCGGATTTCATCAATCGGAGCAGCCCGGGCGATTTCGGGCTGATGAACTCGGACATCTCGTTCCGCGGGCCGTACGTCATTCAGGGCAACTTCTCCGGGGTGCAGATCTGGGACATCACGAACCCGCGCAGCCCCAAGATTCACAAGGCGTTCGTCTGTCCCGGCTCGCAGAGCGACGTCTCCGTGTATCGCAACCTGTTGTTCGTGTCGGGCGAGGCGTTGAACGGCCGCACCGATTGCGGCACCGAGGGCGTGCAGGATACCGTCAGCCACCACCGGCTGCGCGGCATCCGCATCTTCGACGGGACCGATCTCGCCAATCCGAGCCTCCTGACCAACGTGCAGACGTGCCGCGGCTCGCATACGCATACCGTGGTCACGTCGCCCTCCGACACGGCCAACGTCTACATCTACGTCTCCGGGTCGGCGCCGGTCCGCTCGCCCAGCGAGCTCCCCGGCTGCTCGGCCGCGTCGCCGGACTCGAACCCCAACACGGCGCTGTTCCGGATCGAGGTCATTCAGGTACCGCTGGCGCATCCGGAGCAAGCGCGCATCGTGAGCTCGCCGCGCATCTTCCAGGACCTCGTGCGGCCCAAGAGCCACCCCGAGGCGGACGAAGACATCGCCCGGGCTGCGCGCACCGCTGATTCGGCGCGCGCCGCCGGTGGATTCACGGCGAAGGCCAACGGGATGGACATCGTCCTGGGGCCGAATTTCGTCAGAACGCGGCTCGATAGCATCGTGAAGGCACGGGGCGGCACCGGCACGCCGACCCCGGCGGACACCGCCACGCTGCGGACGAATCTCCAGTCCATCGTGGATCTGATCGTGAATCCGCCCAACCGCGCCCCCGGTCCACGACCCGGGCCGACGCAGTGCCACGATATCACCGTCTATCCGGCCATCGGCCTCGCCGGCGGTGCCTGCGGAGGCTATGGGCTGCTGCTCGACATCCGCGACGTCGCCAATCCGAGGCGCATCGGCGCAGTCGCGGATTCGAACTTCTCGTTCTGGCACTCGGCGACGTTCAACAACGACGCGACCAAGATCCTCTTCACGGACGAGTGGGGTGGCGGCCTGCAGCCGCGCTGCCGGCCCAGCGACAAGCCCGAGTGGGGCGCGAACGCCATCTTCACGCTGTCCGGCAACACGATGACGTTCAAGAGCTACTACAAGCTCCCGGCGCCGCAGACGGCGAACGAGAACTGCGTGGCGCACAACGGCACGCTGATCCCGATTCCGGGGCGCGACGTCATGGCGCAGGCCTGGTATCAGGGCGGCATCTCGGTCTTCGACTGGACCGATCCGGCCCGTCCGAAGGAGATCGCGTACTTCGATCGCGGCCCGATGGATTCGACCAAGCTCGTCGGCGCGGGATCGTGGTCGGCGTACTGGTACAACGGCTACATCATCAGCTCGGAGATCTCGCGCGGGCTCGACATCCTCGAGCTGCAACCCAGCGCGTTGCTCTCGCAGAACGAGCTCGACGCCGCGAAGCTGGTGCGCTTCGATTACCTGAATGCCCAGGAGCAGCACAAGCTGGTATGGCCCGCGAGCTTCGTGGTGGCGCGCGCCTACGTAGACCAGCTGGCGCGGTCCAACGGCCTGGCGGCCGCGAGGGTGGCCGCGACGCGGGACGCGCTCGCGCGCGCCGAGAGACTGTCGGGGCAGCAACGCCGGGATGCCCTCACTCAGCTGGCGGCCCAGCTGAACGCGGATGCGCCACGCGCGGCCGATGCGGCGAAGGTGCGTCTCCTCGCCGTGGCGGTGACGGACCTGGCCAACGCGGCGCGGTGACGGTCACCGCCGGGCGCCAGCATTGACCGCGTGAGCGGCTACACCTGGAGTCTGGGGCTAAGGCAGGGCTGGTGGCGGAAGTACCTGTAAAGCGCCAGCCGCACTCTTCGCGCGACCGTTATCGGGAATTCGTTCAGGATTACAAGCAGGGGCGGCTGGACGAATTGACCGAAGGGGAAGCGGAGAGCGCGCGCGAGCCCGCCGGCCCGCCGCGTCCCGGCAAGCGGCGCGAATATGTACGCGAATACCTGCGCTGGCTGCGACCGTATCGCGGCCCGCTTGCGGCGGTGCTGCTCATCGCCTTGGTGGTCGCCGGCCTCCAGATGATCGAGCCGCTGTTCATCCGGTTCATCATTGACCAGATCATCCTGAACAGGCAATTGGACGGGCCGGCGCGGTTGACTCGTCTGCATGTGACGGGGGCCGTGTTTCTCGCCGTGATCATCCTCTCCCATCTGATGAACGCGTTCAAGGATTACCGCCAGCGCCTGCTCAACGTGCACGTCATGCTGTCGTTGCGCCGCTCGTTGTACGAGCGGCTGCTGCATCTGCCGCTGCCCAAGCTGTGGGAGATGAAGACCGGCGGCATCCTGTCGCGCCTCACCGGCGACGTGGAAACGACCAGCGGGCTGCTGCAGATGGCGATCATCTCGCCCGCCATCTCGGCCATCCGCCTCATCATCGCCATCGTCATCCTGCTGCTCTTGAACTGGCGCCTCGCATTGACCGCGCTGGCGATCATTCCGGGCGTGATGCTGCTGAGCCTCGTGTTTGCACGGCGGATCCGGCCCATCTATCGCTCGGTGCGCAAGGACGTGGAGCATGTGGACGGCCGCGTCGGTGAGACGTTTTCCGGGATCCGCGTCGTCAGGGCGTTTCGGCAGGAGATCCAGGAGCTCCTCACATACATGCTGGGGCGGCACACCGTGCTGCGCAAAGAGCTGTTCGCCCATCGCCGCGAGCTCGTGCTGTGGACGTCCTGGGGCCTGCTGGAAGCGGGCATCAGCGTGGTGATCGTTTGGTTCGGCGGCTACCTCAACATCGTGGGCGGCGCCTCCGTCGGCGACATCATGGCGTTTCAGTGGTACATGTTTCTGCTGCTCAATCCGGTGTGGAACATCGTCAACTCGTTCTCCGAAATGCAGCGGTCGCTCGCCGCGATGGAACGGGTATTCGAAGTGCTCGGCATGGAACATGACAAGCCCGACCGCCCCGGGGCGCGCGACGCACCGACGGTCGTGCGGGACATTCAGTTCGACGACGTCACCTTCGAGTACCGCGAGGGTCAACCGGTGGTGCGGGATTTCAGCGTCCCGGTGCCCGGCGGCTCAGTCGTCGCGCTGGTGGGTCGCAGCGGGGCGGGGAAGACGACGGTGACAGACCTGGTAGCGCGCTTCCACGACCCCAGCCGGGGGCGCATTCTGCTCAATGGCGCCGACATCCGGGACTTCCGGCTGCGCAGCTATCGCGATCTGCTGGCCATCGTTCAGCAGGACGTGTTTCTGTTCGACGGCTCGGTACGGGACAATATCGCCTACGGGCGCCACGATGCGACGGACGCCGAGATTGAAGATGCGGCCCGGCGCGCCAATGCCCACGAATTCATCGTCAAGCTGCCGCACGGCTACGAGACGTTCATCGGCGAGCGCGGCGTGAAGCTGTCGGGGGGGCAGCAGCAGCGGTTGGCCATCGCCCGCGCAATCCTCGCCTCGCCGCAAATCCTCATCCTCGACGAGGCGACTAGCAATCTCGATACCGAGAGCGAGCAGTTGATTCAGGCCTCGATGGCGACCCTACTCGCCGGCCGGACCACGTTTGTCATCGCGCATCGTCTCTCCACAATTCGCCGCGCCGACCTGATCCTCCTAATGGAGGAGGGGCGCGTCATCGAGCGGGGGACCCACGAGGACCTGATGCGGGCGCGCGGCACCTACTACGAAATGGTCCGCCGCCAGATGGAATCGCACGGGCACAACGGCGACGAGGTGCTGCGATGACCGCGGGGGCGGCGACCTCTTCACCGGTGTGCGTGGGACGAAAGCCCTGAGGATGGTCCGCCGGGAGTTAACCCCTTCGGTGGATAGGCCGCGCGAGGCAGATTCCTACCTTCCCCGATAATACAAGGAGAGCCCTATGGTTCTGCGCGCTGGCACCAAAGCCCCCGATTTCACGCTGAACAACAGTCCCGAACAAACACTCAGCCTGTCCGATTTGCGCGGCCGTCCCGTGATACTCGCCTTCTATCCGGCCGACTGGAGCCCGGTGTGCGGTGACGAGCTCGCCCTCTTCAACGAAGTGCTGCCGGAGTTTCAGCGCTACGACGCGCGGCTCGTGGGGATTTCGGTGGACGGCGTGTGGTGCCACAAGGCGTACAAGGAAGCCCGCAAGCTCGAGTTCCCGTTGCTGTCCGACTTCGAGCCGAAAGGCGAGGTGTCGCGCACGTACGACGCGTACCGCGCGAAGGATGGCTTCTCCGAGCGGGCGCTGTTCGTCCTCGACGGCGACGGCGTGATCCGCTGGAGCTATCTCTCCCCGATCACGGTGAACCCGGGTGCGGACGGCATCCTCGCCGCGCTCGAAGAGCTCGCCCAGCCGGCACGCGCCAGAGCGGCGCTGTGAGCCGCCTGATACCGCCCCTGGGCCCGCGCGATATCATTGCTCGAGGCTCTGGCCGTCGCGGCACAGTAACCCTTGACGCGGGGGTCACCGGACTGAACGATTGAGTCACCGTCGTTCCCCCTACCGGAGGCCCGAGATGACCGCGTTATCCGCGCTGTGGCTGCCGATCCTCGTGTCGGCGGTCCTCGTTTTCGTGGTGAGCTCCATCATCCACATGACGCCGCTCTGGCACAAGACCGACTATCCCAAGTTGTCGAATGAAGACCGCGTCATGGACGCGCTGCGCCCCATCGGCCTTCCGCCGGGCGACTACTTCATGCCGCGTCCCGCGGGGCCGGCGGAAATGCGTTCGCCGGCGTTCGTCGAGAAGGTGAAGCGCGGGCCGAACATCCTGATGACCGTGATACCGCCCATGATGGGCCAGATGAAAAAGAGCCTGACGCTCTGGTTCGTCTATATCGTCGTCGTCGGGATCTTCTGTGCCTACATCGCCGGCCGCGCATTGCCCCCGGGCGCCGCGTACCTCGACGTGTTCCGGTTCGTCGGCGCGACCGCGTTCATCGGATATGCACTGGCGCTGTGGCAAATGTCGATCTGGTATCACCGCGCCTGGAACATGACGATCAAAGCGACGGTGGACGGGCTGATCTACGCGTGTCTCACCGCGGGCGTATTCGGGTGGCTGTGGCCGCGGTGACCACGCCTGTCCTCTGCTACCACCGCATCGGCGGCCCGCTCGAGCTTGGCGTCACTCGCGTGGGCCGCTCGGTGTTTGCCCGCCAAATGACGGCGCTGGCGCGCGCGGGCTGGAAAACGTTGGCATTAGACGAATTCACGAGACCTGATGACGTTGTAGGGGCACGGCATGCCGTGCCCCTACATGACGGGGTCCCGCCCCGCCAATTCCTTTTGACATTCGACGACGGCTACGCCTCGCTGGCCGAGCATGCCTACCCGGTGCTGGCGGATCTGGGATTCACGGCCACGACGTTTCTGATCACCGACTTTGTCGGGAAGACCAACGGTTGGGATATGCGCTACACCTGGGACCGGTTGCCCCACCTGTCCTGGCCGGCAATCGAGCGCTGGCGGGCGCGCGGCTTCGATTTCGGCTCGCACGGCGCCACCCACCGCCGGCTCACCTGGCTGTCAGACGCCGATATCGGGACTGAGTTGTCCCGCTCCCGCGCAGCGCTCACGACCCGGCTGGGCCCGGAGGCCGGCCGTGCCCTCGCCTACCCGTTCGGGGCGGTGGACGCGCGAGTCGCCGGGCTGGCGCGCGGGGCCGGCTACGAGCTGGGCTTCGGAGGAGTGCGGGGCAACGGGGATCGGCTGAACTTCCCGCGGGTGCCGGTTTACTCCTGGGACGTGGGCAACGTCCCGCTGGGTCTCCGAGATGATGCGCTCGGTGCGGTCGGGAAGGTGGTCGCGCACATGGCCAATCGGTGCGCCGTGGGGACCTCGATAATGCTCAGACAAAGAAGCGCGCGGCCACGGGAATCAGCTGCGGATGCTTGATGAGCGCATGCGCGAAGATCCGCCCGAGCGACCGCTTCTGCTGTGGAATCCTGTTGACCGTCCGCGCCAGCCCATTGAAGAACGAGTCATCGAGAGCCTCGAGCGCCTGCTTGATGCGATAGTACTTGAGGTGATCGTCGCCGAGGAGATCCATCCAGGCCTTGTGGTAGCCTGACAGCCGCCGTTCGCTCGTATCGCCGGCGCGGATCGCCGCCGCCGCGGTGCACCCCGCCAGCCGGCCCGCCTTCATGGCGTTGACGATCCCGCCGCCCGACAGCGGATTCATCATGTGGGCCGCGTCGCCCGCGATCATCACCCCGTCCGTGTAGGTCTTCTTGACCGTCGTATGGACGATCACGCCGCCCACGGTGTATCCGGTTCGCGCGGCGGTCGGATAGCGGCGGCCGACCCAGGCGTCGAGATACTGGCGCGCGTTGCGGCCGTCCGTCTTGAGCGCGACGAGGCCGAGGCCGACATTCGCCACGCCCACGCTCTTGGGAAAGATCCAGGCGTAGCCGCCGGGTGCGATGGTGTCGCCGAACTGGAGGTAGATCGCGTCCGGGTCGCAGTCGATGCCCTGGAGCACGTATTGCGCGCACGATTCCATGTCGCGCGACGGCACACGGGTATCGAGCCCGGCCCAGCGGCCCACCATCGCCTCGACGCCGTCGGCGCCGATCACGACGCGCGCCCGATACGTCTCCTCGGTACCACGTTGCTTCACGCGCACCTGCCAGCGATCGTCACCGTTGCGCGCCATCGCGGTGGCTTCGGTGCCCACCAACACCTCCGCGCCGGCGGCCGCCGCCTGCGCGGCGAGATGCGCGTCGAACCGGGTGCGGTCGAGCACCCAGCCCACGTCGCGCTCGGCGACTTTGACCTCGGTATCGTCGGGGGCGAGGAAAATGACGCGCGTGATCTTGCGGGCGGCCCAGTCCGCGCCATCGGGGTTGGCAAACTCGCGCAGCCCCGCATCCCCGACCCCTTCCGCGCAGCGGACGGGTGACCCAACTGCCCGGTCACGTTCCAACAGGGCGACATCGAGCTCGGGGGCGGCCTGTTTGGCCTGCCACGCCGCTAGCGCGCCGGCCGGTCCCGCGCCGATGACCAGGATGTCGATGTCACGCATAGGCCACCATCGCGAGGGCGCCGACGGGGCAGGGGGCAACGCACTTCTCGCAGCCAGTGCACGTCCCCCGGTCCACCGTGAGGACGTTCAACTCCAGGTGGATGGCTTCGGGGGGGCACAGCGGGAGGCACAGACCGCACCGGTCGCATACGGCGAGGTCTACCACGGCAATTGTGTCGGGCGTCACGCGACGCATGGGCGGAAGGGTAGCCGAACCTGGGAGGACCGTCAACTTGAAAATGGGTGCCGGAAGCCTGGCGAACGTAAGTCGGCGTTGATCTGGGTCCGCTCCCACAATCGTCTTCGTCCACGGCGGGCGGATCATGGTGACGGACTATGCGTGTCGAGCCTCGCGCGTTCCCCTGGTGATCGGTGTTGCAGGACCACGCCGCTGCACGGAATCCGAATATGTGTCGAGCGCAGCTATGACGACGAAAGTAGCCAGAGGGTTAATCCTCTTTGGGGGGGATCGGCTAGTCCTTCTGGTCAGTACAAGCTAATCCACTCGCCTCGTCAGTATGCGTCCACCCGGTTACGTCCACAGCTGGACGTTCCGAAGCGGATAGCAAGCCATAGTCCTTTGTTCGGCGAGGTGACACATGATCTACCAAAGGAAAGCTGGTCGGCGGGTGGCGGTCGTGGGGTGCATCGTCCTGCTAGCTGCGTGCGCGGAACGTGGTGGCAAGGTCGTGGGTCCCGATGCACCTCGGTCCACGCGCGTTCAAACAGATCTCAGCTGGTTATCGCGGTCTATCGCGGTCGGCATGGGAGAACCGGAGGTGAGGGCTGCAGTACGCGACGCGATGCGAGCATCACGCCTGACAGAGCATAAGCTGTCCTTGCAGCAGTTCATGACCACCGCGGAGGGATCGTTATTGCTCCGTGCCGCTGCCGCTGTCCAGGAGACCAGTGCGCAGGAGCTGTCAGAGGCCATTGCCAGGCTGCCCGAGCTAGATTTCTATGTTCCGCGTCGCGAACATCGGCTCACTTGGCGTGCCAGCCGTGACTACATGGTTGTGGCAACGATGAACGCCGACCCGCGGAAGACCGGCTTCGATGCTGATGGTCGGTCGGTGGTGCTCGACATCTCTTTGCCTGAAACGCCCGGGCCAGCCGTGCTTCTGCTCCATCCGGCTGAGACGAAGAGTCGACGCGTCGCTCCCCAGCCCGATCGCGCCGGTCTGACCATCCAGGACCCTGACGATGGCGAACTCAGTGGAACCTTCGTATTTACGGATGCCGAGGGGAGGATCACGGTGGTCGAACTCGCTGACCTTCTCTTGCACGCACAACCCTTCCGGCCTATGCTGGACCATTGCGATCCTACGGCCATCAACTGCGAGCATACGACAGATACAGGGGGCGGTCCCCCTCCCGATGCGACGTATCTCACCTACATCGAAACGCATGGGATCTGTGATTGGGCCGACTGCGGCCAGGGGAACGAATTCGAGTTCTTTGCCCAATCCTGGGACGGATCGACCGGGCACCTGCGGATAGAGAATATCCCCAGCACCACAGCGCAACTGCGGTTCGACCTTCTCATAACTTCGGAACCACTCGATGACCAGTCAGTGATTCAGATATCAGTAAAGGAGACAGATGGGGCCTTCGGCGATGACCAATTCTATCTCGCTGAAGTCGGTTATTGTGGACCTATTCCTCTCGGAGCCAGCTTTAACGGCGCAGGCTGGTTGCTGACGGAGCAGTCTTGCGACGCGGCTGCAAACAAGACGCTTGGCGTCAAGTTCGAGTGGCAATAGGTTGATTGAAACGCACCGGCCGCTTGCTCTTTGGCGGCCGGACGTTCATTTCCTCTGCCGAGGCTTTCCGGTAAAGGTGATATCAGCGCGGCGTCTGGCTTGGGACGGGTTGATACTCCTGCTTGCGACGTCTGCTTGCCAGGCGGACCTTAGCAACCCTGAGAACGTCCCCATTCCGGTCATACAGGTGCTTCTCGTCACTGGATCACCGGTGCAAACGGCATGGATCGAGTGGCGCGTGCCTGCCGATTCAGCCTTTGGACCCGAGGTCCGGCCGGTGGATCCGGCCAGTGTTCAGCTTTCTCTGATCTTGCCTGACAGCAGCGCAATCCCCTTTGCAGCGGTCAGCGGCATTCCGGGCCGCTTCGATGCCCAGACCAATGTGTTCCCAGCGCTTCGCTATCGCTTGGCCGGTGCCATAACAGGCGTCACAGTCACTGGCGAAACCACAGTCCCTGGCATGATCGACCTGCGTGAGCCGGCCCAGGACACCCTGGTATTCACGGACGTCTGCACGCTGCTGTGTACACTGCCATATCGGTGGTACGCCCCCGACGCGGCGGCGTACTGGTACTTCCATTCCGAGAATGGGGCTTTGCCGTTCAGCGAAGGGGGCTCAACCCGCGACACGTCGGGAGTTATTCACCTCCAGCGACGACAGGGCATTTCGCATGTTACCGTACTCGCTCTCGACCCCCACGCAGCAGCCTTCCTGACGGCGACCGATCCCAACAGCAGTGTGAGCGGGGTCTTCGGTCTTTTTGGCGCTGCGTCGCGGGCCGAGCGCTGGATCAGTTGGCAGTAATGTCGAGGTCCGGACCGTTTGCGGTGATAGTCGCCCTCGTCGCGGTCGGTCGGGCTCCCGCTCAGTCTGCGATTCGGGGCGACATCGTGGATTCGGCTACCGGGGTCCCTCTCCAGGGAGTGCTAGTCACGGCTCGTAGAGCCAAGATTGCAGCAATTAGTGATCGTCTGGGGCACTTCGTGATATGGATACCGACCTTCCCCGAAACACTCGCTGTCGCGCTTATCGGCCGGACCCCGACGAATGTCTTCCTAAACGATCTTCCCGCTCAGGCGTTGACTATCCGTCTAGCGTCGCACGCTATCACTCTTTCCGATGTAATAGTTACCGCACCCTCGTATGGAGCTCGACCGCCGGACGATGTGGGAAGTTGGCGCGTGCCGGTTGCTGCCGCTCGGAATGTTCCAGCAGCCGTGGAACCGGATGTATTTCGCTCCCTCACGTTGATTCCGGCTGTCAGTTTCTCCACGCCCCTTTCGGCACGTCCGATCATCCGAGGCTATGATGCGGCAGAAGGGAGTGTGCGGATCGACGGTTTCGAAGTTGTGAATCTCTATCACATCGGGCGCGTGTTCGCGGCGTTTCCGGCTGGAGCAGCAAGCGAGGTGGCTGTCGCCGCGGCACCACAGGGCGTGGCGAACGGCGGGACGCTATCGGGGATTCTCGATATCACCGGCCGCGTCGGTGAACCAGGGCGCGCAGGCGGCGGGGCTGACCTGAGCCTCGCATCGGCGACGGTGTGGGCAGGCGGTGGCGGCCGTGATCTTCAGTGGTTCGGAACCATTCGCGCAGTCCATCTGTCACTCCTCAATAGCTTGAGCCAAGCGCGAGTCCCCTACAATTTCCAGGACTTCTACGCGAGCGCCCTGATCTCATCGAAGGGTCGGCCAGCCGTAAAAATCACTGCGTTTGCTTCGCAGGATGAGCTGTTCGATCAAGATATCGGCGCGGGAATGGACTGGAGTAATATCCTCGTCGGCACGCGTTGGCAGGCTCTGCAGCGGGGACGCGTCGCGCTCAGTATCTGGGGCAATGTCAATCGATTCCAAGAAGACGTGGTGGATTTGCCCGCCCGGTTTTCTCGTATCAATGTCCGAAACCGTTTCGAGCGCGCGGGGATGGGAGTGGACATTCTCGCGCGTGGCCCGGCCTTCCAGATCGCAGGTGGTCTCTCGGGGTTCCGGCGGGTCATCGGCAATCGGATCGTGCCGGTGGGGGGCGACGACTTCCCAGCTACGGATGCGCGCTACAACCGCGCTGAATTGGGTGCTTTTGGAGAGCTCACAGTGGGTGTGGGCCGTGCATCCCTCCAGACTGGGATACGGCTCGATGCGGCGGGTCAAGTTCATGTTTTGCAGCCGCGTGCCCGGTTAGCGATGTCGCTCGGACCTCATACATCCGTTGGCATAGCCGTCGGTCGGACCGCGCGTTTGTTTCATCTGGTCTCAGATCCTCAGTCCGAGCCCGATCTCGCGTTTTACGACTTTTGGCTGAATGCGGGAACGGCGGGTGTCCCAATCCCGCGAGTGGATCATGCGACGTTTGATTTCGACGTTGGCCGAGGCTCGATAGCGGCTCGGCTGTCGCTTTTCGCGTCCTTTGGACGTGGACTGGTGGAATTGCGTCCGTCCACGGATCAAAGAGGTGAGGTCGAGACCCCGTTTCGCTACGGCAATGGCAGAAGCAGAGGCTTGGAGGTTCAGCTCGCTCTCCGTGGGAGCACTCATCGCCAGCGCGCGCTCTCGCTAGCATATGTCTACAGTGTGGCAGATCGCAACTGGGGTACGGCGTGGACCCCGTGGACGTTAGACCGCCGGCATATGCTGCGGGTGATCGGACGGACGGAAATCCGGGAGCATTGGTCGCTCGCCGCCGTGCTGGAGGCGACCAGCGGCGCTCCTTTGACTCTGGTCGATGGCGTGGTTTTGGTTGGCGAGCCTGGTGACACGGGTACTCTCATGCGGTGGCCATTCGGCCGGCCAGCGTACATCTATGGAACCGAGAATGGAGCAAGGAGTGCGGGCACGGCGCGCGTGGACCTGAGCGGCACCTTTGCGTTCACTGGCCCTTGGAACACGCGCATGAATCTCGGCCTATCCATTGTGAACGCCGGATTCGGTCCGGTAGCCCCCCTTCGGCCATCCAGGCCCGGGTTCGATCCGGGTCCTAGCCCGCAGGGCCGCGTGAGATACGAGCGGCTTTTCGATCTTCCAGCCGTGCCGAGTGTGACATTTCGGGTCGAGTTCTAAAGACACACTCCCATATGATCCGGTGATGTCCGGTACCGCGGCGTCGGCGGCCCGGGCTGCGGCGGCGAGGTCTACGACGGCAATTGTGTCGGGCGTCACGCGACGCATGCGCGGAACGGTAGCCGCAGCGCCGAGAAGCGTCAAGCTTCATCCTTGCTTGAGGTTACGCATTTCATTACCTTCAGCCGTCCGAGCAGCGCCCGCCTCACTCTTTTTACCAGACGACCACGTGCCGCCACGCTGGCTGAATTTCAAAATGGGTGCCTGGAGCCCGGCGAACGAAATCGCCGTGGACCTCGGTACGGCCAACACACTCGTCTATGTTCGCGGCGAAGGGATCGTGTTGAACGAGCCCTCGGTCGTGGCGATCGAAAAAGCCACCGGCAAGGTGAAGGGCATCGGTCTCGAGGCGAAGCGGATGCTGGGCCGCACGCCGGACGGCGTCCTCGCGGTCCGGCCGCTGAAAGACGGCGTCATCGCCGACTTCGACGTCACCGAGAAGATGCTGCGCTTCTTCCTCAAGACCATCATCGATCGCCATCTCTTCCGCGTGCGTCCCAAAGTCATCGTCTGCGTCCCCAGCGGCATCACCGAAGTGGAGAAGCGCGCGGTGCGTGACTCCGCGCAGTCGGCGGGCGCGAAGGAAGTGTACATGGTGGCCGAGCCGATGGCGGCCGCGATCGGCGTCGGGCTGCCGGTTGAGACGCCGACGGGCAACATGGTGATCGACATCGGCGGCGGGACCACCGAGATCGCCGTCATCGCCTTGTCGGGCATCGTGTCCGACACGTCCATCCGCACCGGCGGTGACGAGCTCGATCAAGCGATCGTCCAGTTCATGCGCAAAAACTACAATCTGCTGATCGGCGAGCCGACGGCGGAGCAGATCAAGATCCAGATCGGATCCGCGGCCCCCATGGGCGAAGAGCGGGAGATGGAAGTGAAAGGCCGCGACCTGGTGTCCGGCATCCCCAAGATCGTGCGCGTGCACTCGAGCGAGATTCGCGAGGCGGTGCAGGAGCCGATCCAGCAGATCGTGGACGCCGTGCGCCGGGCGCTGGAGATTACGCCGCCCGAGCTCGCGTCGGACATCGTGGATCGCGGCATCGTGATGACGGGCGGCGGCGCGCTGATCCGCGGGCTCGACCTGCTCCTGCAGCAGGAAACCGGCCTGCCGATTCATCTGGACGAAGACCCCATGACGTGCGTGGTCCGTGGGGCGGGGCGGATCCTGGACTCCCCCGAGAAATACCGCAACGTCCTGACCACCTAGCGGTATGGCGATCGGAACTGATCGCTACGCGTCGCGCGCCGACACCCTGCTCTTCATCGCCTGTGTGGGGTTGTCCGTGGCGGCGCTGAGCCTCCCCGACCAGTGGCGGGATCCACTCGCCCAGGGGCTGCGGCAGACCGTGCTGGCGCCTTTCCTCTTCCTCCAGCGCCAAACCGAATTGCTCGCCGCCGCCCGCGCCCGCTACGACGCCGTCGTCGCGCAGCGCGATTCTGTCGCGCTCGCCGCGACCTTCCTCCCCGAGCTGCGCAGCGAAAACACCCGGTTGCGCGGCCTCCTCGGTCTCAGTGCGCGGTTGGCGGGAGGCTACGTATCGGCCGAGATCCTGCACCAACCCGAGCCCACGAATCCGCTCTCGTTCGTGGTCTCGGCGGGACGCCGGCAAGGAGTGCGGCCGCTCTCCGCCGTGGTCAGCCCGGAAGGACTCGTGGGCCTGGTGGCGGCCGTGGATGAGCGCACGAGCGTGGTGTTCAGCTGGGCGCACCCGGAGTTCCGCGCCAGCGCCATCGCCAGGGACGGCAGCGTGGTCGGCATCGCCGCTCCGCACGGCGCGGAGGGGCCGGGCGTCTGGCTGTTGGAGCTGCAGGGCGTGCTCTACCGCCAGCAGGTGCCCGCGGGCACCGTGATTGCGACCTCGGGGCTGGGGGGGGTGTTCCCGCGCGGCATTCCGATCGGAATCGTGGTCGGCCCGGCCGGCGAAGCGAAGGGATGGGGGCGCACCTATCTGGTGCGGCCGACCGTGCACCCCGCCGCGTTGTCGCACGTGATGATTCTCACCTCTCCGCGGCCTGCCCGGAGTGATCTCCGGGGGGCGTTTACCGTTCCCGACAGTGCCCTCCCCCCTCCCAGCGAATCGCCTCGTCCATGAGACGCACGGACCGGTATCGCTACCCCATCATCATGACGCTGCTGGTCCTGCTGCAGTTCACCGTGCGCAGCCGGCTGGGTGGGGACCGGGTGGCGCCCGACTTCCTGCTCCTGGCCCTCCTCATCTACACGATTCGCGCCGAGCCGGGGCGGAGCGCCGCCGGGGGCTTCGTGGTCGGGCTGCTGCGCGACGCACTCACCCCCGCGAGCTTCGGTGCCGGCGCGCTGGCGCACACGCTCGTCGGATTCTTCTCGTCGTGGGCGAAAGCGGTCTTCTTTGCCGAGCACGTCTTTGTGAAGGGGTGCCTCTTCTTCGCGGGTACGTGGCTGCGAAATCTCATCGTGCTGCTCGCCTCGGGACGGCTCCAGGGCTCGCAGCTCGCCTGGGAGCTGCTCGTGTGGTCGCCCCTGCAGGGGCTGACGACGGCGTTGGTCGGTGTCGCCGTGCTGTGGTTCTTCCGCGGCTGGCTGTCGCCGCGCCGGAGCGTGGCGTGAGCGCCTTCCATCCTCACCTGCTCGACCGGCGGCTCGGCGCGGCCCAGAAGGCCGTCTGGCTCGTCCTCGGGATCATCATCCTGTCGTTCTTCCGCACGCAGATCCTCGGCCACGGGAAGTATCAGCTGCAATCGGAGACGAACCGGCTGCGCCCGATCCCTCTGCCCGCGCCGCGCGGCGTGATCTTCGACCGCAACGGCCGCGTGCTCGCGGAAAACGTGCCGGGGTACGCGGTCTCGATCCTACCCGGACTGGAGGCGAATCTCCGCACGACGCTGGCGCGCATCGCGGCCATCGCGAAACTCGACAGCGCCGACATCGAGCGCGTCATCCAGCGGGCGCGGCGCGCTCCTTACCAGCCCGCGCTGGTGCTCGGCGACGCGCCGTTCCCGGTCGTCTCGGCGCTGGAGGAGCGGCGCATCGACATCCCGGGACTGCTCATCCAGTCCGAGCCCAAACGGTTCTATCCCGACACGGCGATCGCCGCCTTCGTCGGCTACGTCGGTGAGGTGACGGAAGGGGAGCGCGGCACGAAGCGGTTCGCGTCGGTACGGCTCGGCGGCCTGGTGGGGAGGGACGGCCTCGAGCGCGAATACGACGACACGCTGCGCGGATCCGAGGGAGTGCGCTTCGTCGAGGTGAGCGCGCGCGGCCAGATGGTGCGCGAGGCCGAGGCCGCGGCCAACCTGGCCCCGGTGCCGGGCGCGGACCTGCACACGACGATCGACCTCGACCTGCAGCAGTACATCGCCCAGATATTTCCCGCCGGTCGGCGCGGCGCGGTGCTGGCGCTGAATCCCAACACCGGCGAAGTGCTGGCGCTCTACAGCGCCCCGGGGTTCGATCCCAACGCGTTCGTCGGCGGCATCTCCGCCTCGTACTGGCGCTCGCTCAACGAGAGCGCCGCGCGGCCACTCCTCGACCGCGCCATCCAGACGCGTTACCCCCCGGGGTCCACGTGGAAGCTGGGCGTGGCCGCGATGGCGCTGAAGCGGGGGACCGTGGGCTTCAGGAGTCGGATGCCGATCCCGTGTCGCGGCGGCCTCCAGTATGGGAATCGCTTCTTCCGGTGCTGGAACGCGGAGGGACACGGCAACCTGACCCTGAGCGAAGCTATCGCGCACAGCTGCGACGTCTATTTCTACCAGCTGGGCATCAAGCTCGGCGTCACGACGATGCTCGAGGACGGCAACGCCTGGGGGTTTCGCGCGCGTAGCGGCATCGACTTGCCCGGGGAGATTCCCTCGGAGTTCCCGACCGGCCCCGAATACTACGACCGCCTCTACGGCGCGCGGCGCTGGACCTCGGCCGTCGCGTTGAACCTCGCGATCGGGCAGGGAGAGAACGCGCAGACGCTGGTGCAGATGGTCCGCCTCTACCAGCAGCTCGCCAGCGACGGGCGGGTGCGTACACCCTTCCTCGTCCGGCTGTCTCCCAACCGGCCGACCGAGAACTGGTCGCTCGATCTCACGCCCGAGCAGATCGCCGGGCTGCGCCGCGCGATGATCGCCGTGGTGGAGCAGGGCACCGCGCGGGGTTCTCGGCTCGCGAGTCTCCAGATCGCCGGCAAGACGGCGACGTCACAGAACCCGCACGGGCCCGATCACGGCTGGTTCATCGGGTTCGGGCCTGCCGAAAAGCCGGAGATCGTCGTGGGCGCGATCATCGAGTTCTCGCAGCACGGGTCCGCGGTCGCGCCGCTCGTGGCCCGGACCATCGCGCACTACTTGGGCGTCGACGAGACCCGCGCGGCCAGCATCCGCATCGCGGTGCCGGCGGACTCGGCCCCTGAGCCGTTCCAGATCCCGGGCCCGCCGCGAATCGATTCGCTACGGCCGATCCCCATGCCCACCGACACGCTTGTTCTCCCGCCTCCGCCAACTCGATAAGCCGCTCTTCGCCGCGGTCGCGGCGCTGGCGCTCTATGGTCTGGCGACGCTCTACTCCGCCGGTCAGACCGAGGTGCCGACGTTCGTCGCGGGGATCTGGCAGCGCCAGCTCGTCTGGCTGGGCATGGGCCTGATCGTGGCGTGGCTGACCTTCCGCACATCGCCGCGCATGCTCGAATGGGCCACGCCGTTCGTGTACGCCATCGCGGTGTTCCTGCTGCTCCTCACCCTCGTCATCGGCACCGGGGCAGGCACCGCGGCAGGAACCAAGTCGTGGCTGTCGATCGCGGGTCATCGGTTTGGGCAGCCGGCGGAGCTCGCAAAGGTGGCGGTGATCCTGATGCTGGCCCGCTGGCTGGCCGGGCTGCGGGAGCCCCCCGCCACGCTGCGCGATCTGATTCCCCCGGGCGCCATCGCCGGCATCCCCTGCTTCCTCGTCCTCAAGCAGCCGGACCTGGGCAGCGCCATCGTCTTCATCGCCATCCTCTTTTGCATGCTGTACTGGGCGGGCACAAAGCCGTCGCTGCTGTTGCTGGCAGCCTCACCCGTGATTGGGCTGGTGCTCGCCTTCTCGACCGTCGCCTGGGGCCTGTGGATCGCGATCCTGGCGGGCCTGCTCCTGTGGTGGCGCCCCTACGTGTGGGAGGGGCTGGCTGTCATGGCGTTGAACGTGTTGGGCGGCGTGCTGGCGTTGCCGTTCTGGAACCGACTGGCGCCGTATCAGCAGAACCGCCTGCTGGCGTTCCTCAACCCCGATGTCGACCCCCGCGCGGCGGGCTGGCACGTGATCCAATCCAAGGTGGCCGTCGGCTCTGGAGGCCTGCTGGGGAAGGGATTCACGGAGGGGACACAGAAACGGCTCGCGTTTTTACCCGCTCAGCACACGGACTTCATTTTCTCGGTCGTGGGCGAGGAGCTGGGGTTCATCGGCGTCCTCGTCGCGCTGTCGCTCTTCGGACTGTTGCTGTTCGTCCTGCTCCGCGTCGCCCGCAAAGCCACCGATCCCTTCTCGAGCCTGTGCGTGTTCGGGGTCGCGGGCCTGTTCTTCACGCATATCGTCGAGAACGTGGGCATGACGATCAACCTGATGCCGATCACCGGCATTCCACTGCCGTTCTTTTCGTACGGAGGATCGTTCCTGCTCGCGTGCTCGATCGGAGTAGGGATGGCCCTCCGGGTCGCGTGGGAGTCGCGTCAGTCTGGGTATGCCGAACTGGGACAATGAGTTAGTCTCGCAGGGCTGGCGCCACCGGAGGGACGCGCCCAAATTGTGCGCTTCGTCACCTCTAAACGGCTCGCATGGCCTGGTTCAAAAAGGAACGTAAGCCTCGCACATCCGAACGGGTCCGGCTCGAGATCCCCGCCGACGCCTGGGAGAAGTGTGACGAGTGTGGTCATGTGGACATCCGCGAGCGCTTCGTGCGGGCGCTCAACGTCTGCCCCAACTGCGGCCATCATCGCCGCATCAGCGCGCAGGAATACATCGACATCCTCGTGGATGAGGGCTCCTGGCACGAGCTCTTTGCGGCGTTGAAGTCCGCCGATCCCCTCAAGTTCGAGAACTACGCCGAGCGGGTGCAGGCGGCCATGAAGAAGGCGGGCCCGCTCGACGCGATTCGCACCGGATACGCCAGGCTCGCCGGCATGGCGATCAGCCTCGGCGTCATGGATTTCAGCTTCATGGGGGGATCCATGGGGTCGGTGGTGGGGGAGAAAATCGCCCGCCTGACCCGCCACGCGATCGACAAGCGCACGCCGTTGATCCTGCTGTCGGCCTCGGGTGGCGCCCGGATGCAGGAGGGTGTGCTCTCGCTGATGCAGATGGCCAAGACGTCCGTGGTCATCGCGGAGCTGCAAGGAGCGGGGATTCCATTCGTCTCGATTCTGACCAACCCCACGACGGGCGGCGTCTCGGCGTCGTACGCCATGCAGGGAGACATGATCTTGGCGGAGCCCGGCGCCGTGATCGGGTTCGCCGGGCCGCGCGTCATCAAGCAGACGATCGGGCAGGACCTCCCCGCAGGGTTCCAGACGGCGGAGTTCCTGCTGGAGCACGGCATGATCGACGCCGTCGTCCCCCGGAGCGAGCTGCGGGACACGACCGCCCAGCTGCTGCGGCACATGACCGGCGCCTGGCCCGCAGAGGCTGCCGACTGACGTTCGAAGAAGCCTGCCAGTTCCTGTTCGCAAGACAAGCCGGCCGCATCAAATGGAGCCTCGGCCCGACTGAGGGGCTGCTCGACGTCCTGGGCCGGCCGGAGCGTCACTTTCCCGCGATCCATATCGGTGGCACGAACGGCAAAGGCTCGACGTGCGCCTTCGTCGCCGCCGAGCTGCGCACGAAGGGATGGCGCGTGGGATTGTACACGTCGCCCCACCTCGTCTCACCCTGCGAGCGGATCACGGTGGACGGCGTGCCGATCGGCGAGGACGCCTTCGCCGAGTGGACCACGCAGCTCCAGCCGCACATCGAGCGACTCGATGCGAGCTTCTTCGAGGCCACGACGGCGATCGCCTTCGCCGACCTGGCGGCCCGCGGCGTGGACATCGCCGTGATCGAAGTGGGCCTCGGCGGGCGGCTGGATGCGACCAACGTGCTGATGCCCCTCACCAGCGTCGTTACGAAAATCGCGCTCGAGCACCAGGACTATCTGGGCAAGGACCTGAAGAGCATCGCGCGAGAGAAAGCGGGGATCGCGAAGCCCAAGGTCCCCTTCGTCACGGGTGAGCCCGATCCAGAGGTGCGGGCGGAGCTGGTGCGGGAAGCAAAGCGCCGCGGCGCGGACCCCGTCGTCACCGTTGACACGACGCTCCACCCGCGCCGCGATACGCGCCTGGGCCTCAAAGGGCGCCATCAGGTCGCCAATGCCTTGGTCGCTCATGCCGCCTTGAACGCGTTGCCCGAGCCATTCGGCCCGGTGGGCAAGAACCTCCCGGCGAGCTTCGCGCATGCGTACATCCCCGCCCGCTTCGAGGTACGCGGCAAGTGGGTCTTCGACGTCGCGCACAACCCCGACGGCATGCGCGTGCTGGCGGACACGATCCGCGAGCATACGCCGCCGCTGCGCCGCCCGCTGCATGCGCTCGTGGGGATTCGCAGTGACAAGGATTGGCGGGCGATGTTGGAAATACTCCGGCCGGTCGTGGACCGGCTGGTACTGACGATGCCGCCTTCCGTTCCGGTGCTGCAGCAATGGTCGATAGACGAGTCGGCGGGCGCGAGCCTGCATTTCGAGCCGGACTTCGAGCGCGCGTTGCGCGACATTCAGGAGGGTGCGGCGACGATTGTCGTCACCGGATCGTTCCACACGGTCGGCGACGCGCTCGCCCGCTTGCCCGGGTTCGCGCCGGTGGGTTAAGTTGTTGTGATGCAAGGGAAAGCGCTCCCCGGCTTCCGCGATTTCTACCCCGAACAGCTGGCCCTCCGCACCCACATTTTCGCCACGTGGCGCAGCGTGGCGGCCCGCTACGGCTTCGAGGAATACGACGGACCGCCTCTGGAATCGCTGGAGCTCTACACCCAGAAGAGCGGCGACGAGATCGTCCAGCAACTCTATGCATTTCGGGACAAGGGGGACCGGGACGTCGCCCTGCGGCCCGAGATGACGCCCACGCTGGCACGGATGGTCGCGGCGCGCGCCCAAGCCCTGAAGAAGCCGATCCGCTGGTTCTCGATCCCTCAGCTGTTCCGCTATGAGCGGCAGCAGCGCGGGCGGCTGCGCGAGCATTTTCAGCTCAACATGGACATCATCGGCGAGGCGGGAGCGCTCGCCGACGCCGAGCTGATGGCGGCGGCGATCGACATCATGCGCGGGTTTGGATTGGGTCCCACCGACGTGCAGGCGCGGGTGTCCGACCGGCGAGTCCTCAAGGCCCTGCTGCTCGGCGGCGGCGTGGAGGAGGCGCAGCTCCCGAGCGCGTTCGCGGTGATCGACCGCAGCGAGCGCGTGCCTAAGAAGGTGCTCGAGGAGATGCTGAAGGAGGCGGGATTTGGAAAGCGCGAGGCAGGGGCCGTGTTCGACACCGCCGCGCTGCGCGGCCTCGGGGATGTGACGGCGGCGCTCGCCAAGGTCAACGGCGGCGAGGAGGCGGGGGAGGCGCTCGCGCAGGCCGTGCAGGCGCTCATCGCCATGGGGCTCGGCGAATTCGTGGCGGTGGATCTCTCGATCGTGCGCGGGCTCGCCTATTACACGGGCATCGTGTTCGAGCTGTTCGACGCCCAAAAGACGCTGCGCGCGATTGCCGGGGGCGGCCGCTACGACGGCCTGCTGGACCTTCCGGCGCTGGGGTTCGGAATGGGGGACGTCGTCCTCGCCGAGCTCCTCAAGGAGCGCGGCGCGGTCCCCAAGGCGTCGACCGAGCTCGGCGCCTTTTTGGTGGCGGTGGGCGGCGACGACCTCCCCACCGTGCTCCGTCTGGCCCATGGGATGCGGGAGCGCGGCATCGCCGTCGAGTATGGCCTGCGCCATGCCGCGGTGCGCAAACAGCTCGAGCTGGCGGCGGCGCGCGGCGCCCGGCGTGCGGTCATCGTCGGCCCCGAAGAGCGGGCGGCGGGTTTGGCGATGGTGCGGGACCTCACGACGGGCACCGAAGCGAAAGTCCCCATCGACAAGCTCCTTAACGGATACTTCGATTAATGGCGCAAGCGCAGAAGATCACGCCACGCGCGAAGGACTTCAGCGAGTGGTACGGCGACGTCATCGCGAATGCGCAGCTGGCCGACCATTCGCCGGTGCGCGGCTGCATGGTGATCCGCCCCCACGGCTACCGCATCTGGGAGCTGATGCAGCGCGCGTTGGACGATATGATCAAGGCGACGGGTCACCGCAACGCCTACTTCCCCCTCTTCATCCCGATGAGTTTTCTCGCGAAGGAAGCGGAGCACGTGGAGGGGTTTGCCAAGGAAGTGGCCATCGTCACGCACACGCGGCTGCGCGCCACGGGCAAATCGGGAGCGGGGGCGATCGCGGTTGATCCCACCTCCGCGCTCGAGGAGCCGCTGGTCGTGCGGCCCACGTCCGAGACAATCATTTACGCGATGTTCGCCAAGTGGATCCAGAGTTACCGCGACCTGCCTTTGCTCCTGAACCAGTGGGCCAACGTCGTCCGCTGGGAAATGCGCACCCGCCTGTTTCTCCGGACCACGGAGTTCCTGTGGCAGGAGGGGCATACCGCGCACGTGGATGAGCCCGACGCCGAGCGCGAGGCCCGCACGATCCTCGGACTCTATCGCCGCTTCGCCGAAGACTGGATGGCGATGCCGGTGATCACCGGTGTCAAGACCGACGGCGAGAAGTTCGCGGGCGCCCTGCGGACGTACGCGCTCGAAGCCCTGATGCAGGACAACAAGGCGCTCCAGGCCGGCACCTCGCACAACCTCGGCCAGAACTTCGCCAAGGCCTTCAACGTGCAGTACCAGACGGCGGCGGGAGGCCTCGAGTACGTGTGGAACACCTCCTGGGGTGTGACGACGCGACTGATCGGCGGCCTGATCATGACGCACTCCGACGACAACGGCCTCGTGGCTCCTCCCCGGCTGGCGCCCGTTCAAGTCGCGATTGTGCCGATCTGGAAGAGCGACGAGGAGCGCACTCAGCTGACAGCTGTCGGCCGACAGCTAAAGGATGATCTCGAAAAGGCCGGGCTGCGCGTGGAACTGGACGCACGCGAGAACATGAAGCCGGGCGCCAAGTACTTCGAGTGGGAAGGGCTCGGCGTCCCGGTCCGCCTCGATCTCGGGCCGCGCGATCTCGCCGCCGGGCAGGCGGTCCTGGCGCGCCGCACCGGTGGCAAAGCGCCGGTCCCCCTGACGGAGATCGTCGCTGCGGTCACGCAGGCGCTCGAACAGATCCAGACGGCGCTGTTCGAGGCCGCGCGGGAGCGGCGCGAGCAGCATTCGGTCCGCGGCGTCAGCAAGGCGCAGTTCATCGATCTCATGAAGAACGCCGGCGGGTTCGCGTACGGCGGGTTCTGCGGCAACCCGGTGGATGAAGCCGAGATCAAGGAGCAGACAGGCGCCACGATTCGCGTGCTTCCCGATGCCGAGTTCCGCAGCAAGGAAACGCCACAGACCTGCATGTGGTGCGGGAAGCCGAGCGTGGCGGAGGCAGTGTGGGCGCAGGCGTACTAGGGTTCGATCCGGGGTTGCTGCAGGCGATCGCGGATCGCGTCGGTACTCCCACGTACGTCTACAGCACCAACCTGATCCGCGCCCAGTATCACGCCCTGGCCGACGCGCTGCAGGGAATCCGCCACCGCATCTGCTATTCCGTCAAAGCCAACGGCAACCTCGGCGTGCTGCGCGTGCTGAAGCAGCTTGGCGCGGGCGCCGACATCGTGTCGGTGGGGGAGCTGCGCCGCACCCGCGCCGCGGGCTTCGATCCCGACGGCATCGTCTTCTCCGGCGTGGGAAAGACAGCCGCGGAGATCGAAGAAGCGATCCGCGCCGGCGTGGGCTTCATCAATGTCGAATCCACGAGCGAGCTGGATGCGATCGTCGCGGTGACCAAGGATGTCAAGCTGCCCGCCCGCGTCGGTATCCGCGTGAACCCGGATGTCGCGACCGAGACACCGCATCCCTATACCAAGACCGGCGACAAGACCACGAAGTTCGGCGTACCGTTCGACGAAGTCGTGCCGGTCGCTCGCCGCATCGCGGCGGAGCCCCGCCTGGTGCTGCGCGGCCTGGCCATGCACATCGGCTCGCAGATCACCGACGTCGCGCCTTACCACCGCGGCACGGTGAAGCTGCTGGAGTTGGTGAGCGCCATTCGCGCGTCGGGCATCACGACGCTCGAGGCCCTCGACGTAGGCGGCGGCTTGGGGGTCCGCTACCACACCGAGAAGGCGCCGACCCCCAAGGCGTTTGCCGATGCGGTGGTGCCGGCGGTCAAGGCCGCCGGGCTGGGGTTGCTGTGCGAGCCGGGACGCTATCTCGTCGCCAACGCGGGCGTGCTGCTGACGCGCGTGCTGTACCGCAAGCACGCGGGCGGCAAGGATTTCGTGATCGTGGACGCGGGGATGAACGACTTCGTCCGCCCCAGCCACTACAACGCCCACCACGAGATTCTTCCCCTGAAGGACGGCAAACGGGCCAAGGAGACGGTCAGCGTCGTGGGGCCCATCTGTGAATCGGGCGACTTCCTCGCCCTGGACCGCAAGCTGCCGGCCGTCGGCCCGGGCGAGGTGCTGGCGGTGCTCGGCACCGGGGCGTACGGCTTCGTGATGAGCTCGACCTACAACCAGCGTCCCCGCCCACCCGAGGTCGTCGTGGAGGGCGACCGCTACTACGTCGCGCGGCAGCGCGAGACCCTCGAGGACCTGGTCCGGGGAGAGACCGCCGAACCCACGACCTGGTATAAGGCGTGAACCGGATTCTGATTCTCGACTACGGCTCGCAGTTCACGCAGCTGATTGCGCGGCGCATCCGGGAGGCGAGCGTCTACTGCGAGATCCACCCCGCGTCCCGCGGCACGGATCTCGCTTTCGTCCGATCGTTCGATCCCAAGGGAATCATCCTATCGGGCGGACCCAGCTCCGTCTTTGACGACGGGGCCCCCACGGCCGATCCTGGGATTCTCGACGCCGGCATCCCGGTGCTCGGCATCTGCTACGGGATGCAGCTCATCGCGCACTTGTCGAAGGGGAAGGTGACGCCGTCACAAGCACGCGAGTACGGCCGCGCCGAGATCGCCGTGCGGGAGAGCAAGGGATTATTCGCGGGATTCGAGCCGCGGGCAACCACGACCGTGTGGGCCAGCCATGGCGACCGGCTCGAGGAGCCGCCGCCCCATTTCAAGGTGACCGCGACGAGCAACAACGCTCCCGTGGCGGCGATGCAGCACGAGAGCAAGCCCATCTTCGGCGTGCTGTTCCACCCCGAAGTCGCGCACACGCCGCGTGGCGGCGAGATCCTGCACAATTTCCTCTTCGCCATCTGCGGCTGCACCCCCGATTGGACGCCCGGGCATTTCATTGACCAGGAAATCGCCGAGATCCGGCAGATCGTGGGCCCCTCCGGGCGGGCGATCTGCGGGCTGTCGGGCGGCGTGGACTCGGCCGTGGCGGCGGCGCTGGTGCACCGGGCCATCGGTGACCGCCTGACGTGCGTCTTTGTGGATCACGGCCTGCTGCGGCGGGGCGAGCGGGAGCAGGTGGAGCAGACCTTCCGGGCGCACCTCGGCATGGATCTCCGGGTCGTGGATGCGACGCATCGGTTTCTCCGCGAGCTGAAGGACGTCGAGGATCCGGAGGAGAAGCGGCGGCGCATCGGCCACACGTTCATCGATGTATTCGAGGATGCCGCTCAGCACATCGAGGGGGAGGTGGGATTCCTCGTGCAGGGCACGCTGTACCCTGATGTGATCGAGTCCACGTCGGCCAAGGGGGGCCCATCCGCCACGATCAAGACGCACCACAATGTCGGCGGCCTGCGGCCAAACCTGCCGTGGAAGCTCATCGAGCCGCTCCGCGAGCTGTTCAAGGACGAAGTGCGCCAGGTGGGCCGCGAGCTTGGCCTGCCCGAAGAGATCGTCGGGCGTCACCCGTTCCCGGGCCCGGGGCTCGCAATCCGCGTTCTCGGCCCCGTGACCGAGGAGCGGCTCGACCTGTTGCGGCGTGTAGACGCCGTCTACCTCGAGGAGATCCGCGCCGCCGGTCTGTACAACCAGATCTGGCAGGCGTTCGCGGTGCTGCTGCCCGTCAAGTCGGTGGGTGTGATGGGGGATGGACGCACCTACGACTACGTCGTGGCGCTGCGAGCAGTTACGAGCCGCGATGGGATGACGGCTGACTGGTTTCCATTCCCGCACGACGTGCTGGGAAGAATCTCAAACCGGATTATCAACGAGGTGCGTGGGGTGAACCGGGTGGCCTACGACGTGAGCTCGAAACCGCCGGCAACGATCGAGTGGGAGTAGCGCCCCTAAATGTTCTTCTCTTCCAGCAGCGCCAGAAACTCCCCCGGCGCCTTCAGCTTGGCCAGCCGGCCGGGAACGTCGGCTTCCTTCGCAAACTGAGCGATCTTGCCCAGGACCGGCAGATACTGGTTCGACACTTCCAGCGGTGGGGCAACGATCAGGAAAAAGTAGTTGACGGGCTTATCGTCGATGGCCTTGAAATCGATCCCCTTCATCGACCGCCCGAAGGCGCAGCGTAGCCGGCTCACCACGAGCGACCGGCAGTGGGGGATGGCGATGTTCTGGCCGATCCCCGTCGAGCCCAGGGTCTCGCGGCGCTTCAACATCTTGAACAGCATCCCGTGCGCTTTCTCGTCCAGCTTGAGCAGGGAGACGAGCTCCTTCAGCACCGCGTCCTTCGTGGTGCTCTCGAGCTCGAGCGTGATGGCATCTTCGGAGAAGAACTCGCGGAGGCGCATTGCGGCGCGAAACGTAATGATTGGTTGCTCCACGCGCAACGCGCTATTACGTTCCACCGCATGAAGTTCCCGTACTCCACGGCGCACGACGTGCCGCTCTTTCTCGCCCCCATGGCCGGGGTGTCCGAGTCCCCGTTCCGGCAGATTTCCCGCCGCTTCGGGGCGGACGTCGTAGTGTCGGAATTCATCTCGTCGGTCGGCATCTCGCTCGGCATCGAGCGCGTGCTGGCGGAGATGCGCTTCGAACCCCGGGAGCGCCCGATCGGCATTCAGATCTACGGCGCCGACGCGCAGGTGATGGCCACGGCCGCCGGAATGGTGACGGCGCTGTTCGAGCCGGATTTCGTGGATATCAACTTCGGCTGCCCCGTGAAGAAGGTGGTCCGGAATAACGGCGGGTCGGGGTGCCTCAAGGACATGACGTTGGTCCGCGGCATTATCGGCGCCGTCCGCGGCGCGACACATCTCCCGGTGACCGTGAAGATCCGGAGCGGCTGGGACGAGTCGCAGCGCGACCCGGTCACGATCGCGCTGCGCTGCCAGGACGCCGGCGCCCAGGCGTTGACGTTGCACCCCCGGACGCGCACCCAGATGTACCAGGGGGCCGCCGATTGGGATGAAATCGCCGGCGTCGTGGAGGCGCTCGCGATCCCCGTGATCGGGAATGGGGACATTCGTACGCCGGAAGACATCCTGGCCATGCGCCGCCACACCGGGTGCGCGGGGATCATGATCGCCCGCGGCTCGTTCGGGAATCCGTGGGTGTTCGCGCAGGGCCGCGATCTGCTCGACGGCCGGGCCAAGCGGCCCGATCCGACGCCCGCCGAGCGCTTCGCGACCGCACTGGATCATGCGCGCCTGGCGCTGCGCCTCCAGGGGGACAATCGCAAAACCGCGATCGAGTTCCGCAAGCACCTCGGCTGGTACACCAAGGGGCTGCCGGGCTCGGCGGAGCTGCGCCAGCAGTTGTTTGCGATCGAATCGATGGCCGAGGCCGAGGCGCTCTTCGCCGCGTATCTCGACCGGTCTGTCATCGAGGCTGCCGCGTGACTTTCGAGCAGCTTCCCTTCGCGACGATCGATCACCTCCGCCCCATCACGCAGGGACATCAGGAAGTCATCTTCTGCCCGGGCAAGACGGTCGGGCAGGTCGTGGCGATCGCCGAGCGGCTCGAGATCGCGGGAGGCAGCTTCCTGGCGACGCGGGCGGACCCGGCACAGGCGGACGCGCTCGCCGCGCGGTTTCCGCGCGCCGAGGTGAACGCGTTGGGCCGGACCGTCTATCTGCCGGCCGATCCCGAGCCGGCACCGACCGGGCGCGGCACGGTGCTGGTGTGCACCGCCGGGACGAGCGACCTGGCGGTGGCCGAGGAAGCGGCGGTCAGCGCCCGGGCGCTCAAGAACCGCGTCGAGCGCCTCACCGACGTCGGCGTCGCGGGGATCCACCGGTTGCTCACCCAGACCGACCTGCTCCGCGCGGCGAGCGTGATCATCGTCGTCGCCGGTATGGAGGGGGCGCTGCCCAGCGTCGTGGGCGGACTCGTCAAAGTCCCGGTCATCGCCGTCCCGACGAGCGTCGGCTACGGCGCTTCCTTCGGCGGGCTGGCCGCGCTGCTCGCCATGCTCAATTCCTGCGCCTCCGGCGTCACCGTGGTCAACATCGACAACGGATTCGGCGCCGCTGCAGCCGCGAGCCGTATCAATCACTCGTAATCGCCTCCCAGCGCGGCGCTGGGTCGCGCTGGCCATGCAGGTTCTCGGGATCACACTCGTCGCTTTCGCCATCTGGCGGGGAGCCTCTGTGTGGAGTCTCCTCGCGGCGGCGGGGGGCGCCGCTTTGGCGCTCGGCTGGACCATCCGCTGGCGCCCCGGGCGCCTGCGTCAGCGCGGCCCACCGCCGCTCGGTCTCCACGAAGTGCTCGATCTCCTGCGACGCGCCCACAGCGCCACTGCCGGTTGGGCCGTCGGCCCGGCGGATGGCGCGCTCGAGGTTCTCGGTGACGCGGACGTCCCGGCCGAGTTCGGGCGGCGCGGCTCAGCCCTGGTGCAGCTCGCCTCGGTGGATGGGCGCCTGCACGTCGTCCGCGACCGCGAAGGAACGTACGTTGCGGTCGGCGATTTTCCCTTTGGAGCGGGGTTGCTCCTTCCCGGCGAAGACCACTCCCAGCCAGTCACTGATGTCGCCGCCGGCGCGCTGCGGCGTTTCGTGGCGGGTATGCGAATCGCCGAGGACCAGGCGGCGGCGCACCGAAGGCGCCGGTCGTCCGGGCGATCGCCACGGGCGTGCCGATCGCGACGCGCGGCACGGAGGACGTGTTCGGGCCCGGCGTGCCCGAGCGGCGCCGCAGCGAACGAGCCGGAACGGCGTACCCATTGGTGGATGGTTCCGTGGTCGTGGGCGCGCTCGTGCTCCTCGGACCACCCCTCGATCCCGACACGCCGCTGCTCGATGAGCTGGGACCGTTGATCGCGGAGCTGGGGCCACGCCTGGCGGCGGCGCGCGCCGTGCACGATGCCGAGCGGCGCGCGGTCGTGGACCATCTCACGGGGCTCCGCAATCGAGGCGAGTTCCAGCGCGCGTTGGAATCGTATCGGGCCCAGAAGCAGCCGCCGCCGGCGACGCTGATCTACGTGGACTTGGATCACTTCAAACGCTTGAACGACACGCTCGGGCATGCGGCGGGCGACTCGGCGCTCAAGCACATCGCGCGGGTGCTCGAGGATGCGGTGCGCGACGGCGACCTCGTGGCCCGCATCGGCGGCGAGGAATTCGCCGTATGGCTGCCGCGCGCGCACGTGCGCGAGGGGCTGGAGGTGGCCGAGCGCATTCGCGATTCGGTCGCGGGGACCACCTGGCACTGGAGCGGCACGCCGTACCCGCTGACGACGTCGTGCGGCGTGGCGGCGTATCCCGAGCCGATCGGCGATCTGCTGAATTTGCCGACGGCGGCTGATGCGGCGTTGTACCGCGCCAAGCAGGGAGGCCGCAACCGAGTTGAAAAGGCGGCGCCAGGTCACTAGCTTCCTGCCGCGGGGGCGACAGGCTTCGACGGGTTGGGCGAGGGTACTGTTGCGTGCCCAGGTTCTCAGTCACCTGGAAAAACAACTGGGAAGACACACAAGCCAACTCTGAACTGGCTCTGGCTGCGTAAGCTTCGGCTTCACGCACCTGCGTGAGTGGCAGCCCGCCTGAGGCGGCGCTCACGTATCGCAAAGTCGGGCTGGCGTAACCTGGGGCCTCAACAGGTTAGGCAAGAGATGTCAGAGGCTTGTTGCTACCAGGGCTGACAGGACGCCGAGGTAGCGAGACCCAAAAAGTCCTGTCTACGCACGTAGGAGCGGTATCGGAGTCATGCTCGGACCGGGGTTCAATTCCCCGCGCCTCCATCAATAGACGACAGGGAAGAGGAAGGGGACGCTCCCGACCTCTTCCCTGTCGCATTTCTGCCACACCCGTCGACCCCTAATTACTAAGGACCTAGTTGACAACCGGCGGGCTCCCGGCTACCATCTACTACAACACTAGTAGCTGGACGGAGCGCATGCGGATTGCCTTCACCGATCGCGAGCTCGACGTGATGAGCGTGCTCTGGGACGCGGAATCGGCGACCGTTGCCGAAGTCCGCGAGCGGCTCGTCGACGACCTCGCCTACACGACGGTCCTCACGGTGCTCCGCACCCTCGAGCACAAGGGCTACGTCGGCTATACGGGGGAGGGGCGGGCGCACCGCTATCATCCCCTCGTCAAGCGCGAAGCGGCCGGCCGCAATGCCGTGCGCCGGCTGGTGGACAAAGTGTTTCAGGGCTCGCCTGAGCTCTTGATGACGCAGCTCGTTTCCGACAAAAACCTCAGCGACGAGGAGCTGCGCCGGTTGCGGCGGCTGCTCGCAGCCCGGCTCAAAGGAGGTGGCAAATGATCGCCGCCTGGATGCTGTACTGCGTGGGTATTGCGTTGGCTTTCGTCGTGGTCGGTTACGCACTGGAGCGCGGCCTTCATCTTGCCGGCCGGCCCACGCGTTGGGCCTGGATGATTGCCCTTGCCGGATCATGCCTCGTGCCCGTCGCGGCGTGGGTGCGGCCGGACGCATTTGCCACACTCACGCTCCCAGTGCCCGAACGCGTCGGGTCGCCGTCGTCCGTGCTACCAACGTCGCCGAGTACGAATGCGGCGCGCGCGGCCGCTGCGTCGTCCGCGCGGGCGTTCTCGCTCAGCGACCTGGATGCGTTGTTCAGCTGGAGCTGGGGCCTCTCGTCGGCCATGCTGTTACTGGTCCTCACCGTGGCCGCGTTCCGCCTGGCGTCGCTGCGCCGGCGGTGGCGTGCCTCCCGGGTAGATGGCCGGCTCGTCCTGGTCTCCCGTGACGTGGGACCGGCCGTCGTCGGGCTGTGGCGTCCGCGGGTGGTTATTCCCGAGTGGGCGCTCGTGCTTCCCCCGAAAGAGCGGGCCTTGATGTTGGCGCATGAGGAACAACACGTGCGTACCCGGGACCCCTGGCTGTTGGCTCTCGGCGCGGTTGCCGTGTTGCTAGCGCCGTGGAATGCCGCGCTCTGGTGGCAGGTGCGGCGGCTGCGCCTCGCGGTGGAGATGGACTGTGACGCCCGCGTGCTTGCGCGAGGCGGCTCCGCTCCTACCTACGGCGAGTTGCTGCTGGAGGTGGGACGTCGGCGCGCCAAGCTTCCACTGGGGGCGCCGGCGTTCGGTGAGCCGGCTTCGTTCCTCGAGCGCCGCATCCGCCGAATTGTGACGGGGCTGCCGCGGGGGCGGTGGGCGGGAGCCGCGCTCGCGTTCAGCATCGCGGCGGGAGCGGTCGTCGCGGCGTGTGAGACCCCGCGCCCCTTTGCAACGAGCGTTGCCGCGGCGCAGAACCCCACGGAACTGACCGTTCAGGGCCCTGGGGTCAGCTCGGCTCAGGTGCGTCCTCTGTTGACGCGGTACTTCGGGGCCAATGCTGGGCGCCTGGCTGACAGCGCGGTGATCGCATGGTTCGTAGTAGACAAACCCGGTCGCGTGGTCGCGTGGGGAACGGCGCCGTGGATGCACCGCGATTCAGTCCTCAGCACGATGACCGCGGCTCGGGCAATTCCGCGATACGACACACTCCAGGTCAGTGCAGTGCTGGTCCACGCGGAACGCGGTCTTCCGCCTACGGTAGTCGTCCGCATAGGCGATCGCGCCACCAAAATCGGGTGGGCGCCGATCGAAGGCTCGCCCCCGTCGAACGAGGGCCCAGTGGGCCGGCGTCCGGCTGGCCGGGCTGAGGACGTACGTCGCCTGGCTCGACAGTATCACCCCGAGGCGCTGGTGCGTCCTCTACCGGGCGCAGCGGTGGCCTTGGTCCTGGACTCGCAATACCGGGTCCTCGCTCATGCAGCGGGTGTTCGCCAACCTCGTGACCAGTCATGTATGGGCGTTCTAACACGCCTTGTTCCCGAGTTCAGCACCGCGCGGTTTCCGGTGAGCGGCTGCGCGGATTTCGATCGGCAACGCACAGTCGTCGTCTATTGGGGGATCGTGCAGGACCGCTAACGTCGTCAAGGCGTCGTCCAGCACCGCACCGGAGAAGCGAGAGCGGGAAGCGTCGTCACAACGCGTTTCCCGTTTTCGCGTCTGGGTCATATATTGGGCGCCGTCCGGACGGTGCTCCGACAACCAACCCTCGTGCGGGAGGCGGGATGGGTGCGGGAATTCAGCAGCCCCCAGTGCAGCAGGGCGGTAGCAGCAGCGCATTACTCGATCTCGTCAAGGTCCTGTTCGAGCCGACGGCCGTGTTCGAGCGGGTGCGGGAGCGGCCGAGATTCCTCGTGCCGTTTCTGGCGATCTGCGCCGTGCAAATCGTCATCTACTTCGTGAATCTGCCGTTCCTCAAGGCGGCGATGCAGGCCCAGATGGCGCAGGGGCCCGCGGGCGGCCCCGATCCGTCGAAATTCGCCGCCATCGGCGCCGCGTTCATTCCCATCGGCCTGGGGATCGCGTTTCTCCTCGGCGCCTTGATCCTCTGGGTGTTGGTGTCGATCATGGGTGGGGAGGGCAAGTTCGCGACCCTGCTGAGTGTGGCGACCTACGCGTCGGTCCCGTCGGTGCTTCTGCTCGCCATCGTCGGAACAATCGTTCTCCACCTGCAGGGCACGGGGCAAATCACGTCACCCCAGGACATGCAGCCCGCCCTCGGCTTGGACTTGCTCGTCCCGGGCGCCAAGGGCTTCGTCGGCGCGGCGTTGAAGGCCATCAATCCATTCGGAATCTGGGGATTGGTGCTGACGGCGATCGGCATCTCGACCACGCATCGCCTGTCCAAGGGCACCGGCTACGCCGTGGCCACCATTTCGTTCTTGATCGGCGTCGGGATCGCAGGCGTGTTCGCCGGTCTGTTCGGCGGCCGCGCGGGCTGAGTCAGACGGTCGCTCTCGTCCGATTGATCACGCCCGCCTCCTCGAGGGCCGCTTGGGCCGCGGCGAGGCGGGCGATCGGGACCCGGAAGGGCGAGCAGGACACGTAGTTCATCCCCACATGGTGGCAGAATTTGACCGAGCTGGGCTCCCCGCCGTGCTCGCCGCAGATGCCGACCTTGAGGTCATGCCGCGCCTGCCGGCCGAGCCGGACGGCCAACTGGATCAACTTGCCCACGCCGGCCTGGTCGAGGACCTGAAACGGGTCCTCGCTCAGGATTCCGCGGTCCACATAGAACGGTAAGAACCGCCCCGCATCATCCCGCGACAAGCCGAACGTGGTCTGCGTGAGGTCGTTCGTCCCAAAGGAGAAGAACTCCGCCTCTTTGGCAATCTCGTCCGCGGTCAGCGCGGCGCGCGGCAGCTCGATCATCGTGCCCACGAGATAGGGGACGGCGCGCCCCTCCGCCTGGAACACGTCCTGCGCCACCCGGCGGATGATCTGGGTCTGGTGCACGAGCTCGCGGACGTCCGCTACGAGGGGCACCATCACCTCGACGGTCACCTTCTTCCCGCGCGCCACGATGCGGCAGGCCGCCTCGAAGATGGCGCGCGCCTGCATCTCGGTGATCTCGGGGTAGGTGATCCCCAGCCGGCAGCCGCGATGGCCCAGCATCGGGTTCGCTTCGACCAGCGAATGGACGATGCGCTCGAGCTGCGCCGCCGGCACTTTGAGCCGTTTCGCCAGCGCGCCGGTGTCGGCGCCCGAGTGCGGCAGGAACTCGTGCAGCGGCGGATCGAGCAGGCGAATCGTGACCGGCAGGCCGGCCATCGCTTCGAAGATGCCTTCGAAGTCCGCGCGCTGAATGGGCAACAGCTTGGCGAGCGCGCGCCGCCGTCCCGCTTCGTCCGATGCGACGATCATCTCCCGCATCGTGGTGATCCGGTCGCCCTCAAAGAACATGTGCTCGGTGCGGCACAGCCCGATCCCCTCGGCGCCGAACTCCCGCGCCCGGCGCGCGTCGGCGGGGACATCCGCGTTGGCGCGTACCCGCAAGCGGCGCCGGGCGTCCGCCCAGGCCATCAGCTTGGCGAAGTGCACGCCGATCTTCGGCGTGACGAGCTTGGCGGCGCCGAGAATCACCCGGCCGCTGGTCCCGTCCACCGTGATCACCTGGCCGCGTTTCACCGCCCGCCCGTTGGCACGGAAGCGCCCGGCGGCGGGATCCACGTCCAGGTCCTTGGCGCCCACGACGCACGTCTTCCCCATCCCGCGCGCCACGACGGCGGCGTGGCTGGTCATGCCGCCGCGCGCCGTGAGCACCGCGCGGGCGGCGACGATGCCGTGAAAATCTTCGGGCGAAGTCTCGGGCCGCACGAGAATTACGTCCCGGCCTTTCTTCTTCAGCGCTTCGGCTTCGTCGGCATCGAAAACAACCTCGCCGGTCGCGGCCCCAGGCGATGCCGGGAGTCCCTTGGCGAGCACCGTGACCGGCGCGCGGGGGTCTACCATCGGATGAAAGAGCTGATCGAGGTCCTGGGGCGGGACCCGCTGCACCGCCTCTTCTTCGCTGATCAATCTCTCGGCGACCATCTCGACGGCGATGCGGACCGCCGCGATGCCCGTGCGCTGTGCCCGGCGCGTCTGGAGCATGTAGAGCTTGCCGTGCTCGAACGTGAACTCGATGTCCTGCACGTCCTTGAAATGCTTCTCGAGCTTGGTCGCGAGGCGTTCCAGGTCGCGGTAGACCTTGGCGAGCCCCCCCAGCCCCCCCCGCCCCCCCTTGCCTCGCTTCATTCTCGAGATCGGCTCCGGCGTCCGCGCCCCGGACACCACATCCTCTCCTTGCGCGTTGGTGAGCACGTCGCCGTTCAGAACCCGCTCGCCCGTGCGGCAGTCGCGCGTGAACGCCACGCCGGTGCCGCAGTCATCCCCCATGTTGCCGTACACCATCGTGACGATGTTCACGGCGGTGCCCAGGTCGTCGGGGATGCCGTTGACGCGCCGGTAGTCCATGGCCCGCTTGGTGCGCCAGCTCTTGAAGACCGCCTCGATCGCGCCCCACAGCTGGCTGTCGGGATCGTCGGGGAAGGGCAGCCCGGTGCGCGACTGGATGATCGCCTTGAATTCGCGCACCAGCTCCTGGAGCTCCTCGGGCGGCAGGTCGATGTCGCGTTTGACCTTGCGGCGTGCTTTCGCCTCCGCCAGAACCTCCTCGAACGGCTCCTTCCCGAGGTCGAACACGACGTCGCCGTACATCAGGACGAGGCGGCGGTACGAGTCGTACGCGAAGCGCGGGTTCTTGGAATGCGCGATCAGTCCCTGCACGGTCTCGTCGTTGAGGCCGAGGTTCAGGATCGTTTCCATCATCCCGGGCATCGACACGGCGGCGCCCGAGCGCACCGACACGAGCAGCGGATTCTTGGGATCGCCGAATCCCTTCTTCGTGGCGCGCTCCAACTGCTTCAGGTGGCGTTCGACTTCTTCGCGCAGCTCGTCGGGGAAGGTGCCCTGCTCGAGGTAGGTGATGCACAGCTTCGCGGAGATCGTGAATCCGGGCGGCACCGGCAGGCCCAGATTCGCCATCTCCGCGAGCCCGGCGCCCTTGCCGCCGAGGATGTCGCGCATGGCGGCCGAGCCGTCGGCGCGGCCGTTGCCAAACGAATAGACGTAGCGTTCGACGGAAGGCACAACCCGGAAGTCAGACCGTCAGGGCCGTCTGTAGGGGCGCGACGTGTCGTGCCCTCGCGGCGTCATCCGGAATCGCGGTCGGATAGTCACCCGAAAAACAGGCATGGCAGAATTCGGCGGGATCGCCGCCGGCGGCCCGGAGCATTCCATCGAGCGAGAGGTAGCCGAGGGTCTCGACGCCCAGGTGGCCGCGAATCTCCTCGATCGAATGCGTCGCGGCGATCAGCTCGCTCTTGGTGGGCGTGTCGATCCCGTAATAGCACGGCCCCGTGATGGGCGCCGACGCTACGCGGAAATGAACCTCTGCCGCGCCCGCCTGACGGATCATCTGGACGAGCTCCCGGCTTGTCGTGCCGCGCACGACGGAGTCGTCCACCACCACGACCTTCTTCCCCTGCAGCACCTCCCGCACCGGATTGAACTTGATCTTGACCTTGGCGTTGCGGGCCGCCTGCGTCGGATTGATGAAGGTGCGGCCCACATAGTGATTGCGGATCAGCGCGTGCTCGAGCTTCAGCCCGGCCTCTTCGGCGAAGCCCAACGCCATCGCATTGGAGGAATCAGGAACAGAAAAGACGCAGTCGGTGCCCGGGGCGGGGTGCTCGCGGGCCAGCTCGCGGCCCAGCGCTCGCCGCACGCGGTCAACGGAACGGCCGAAGATCGTGCTGTCGGGCCTCGAAAAATAGACGAGCTCGAAAACGCAGCGCCGGTGCAGCTTGGAGGGAAGCGCCGGCAGCCGATCCACATCGCCCCCCTGAATCCGCAGGAACTCCCCGGGCTCGAGCTCGCGGACGACGCTCGCGCCGATCAAGTCGAGCGCACACGTCTCGGACGCGACGATGTAGCCCTCGCCGAGTCTGCCGAGCCACAGGGGCCGGAAGCCGCGCGGGTCCACAATGGCATACAGCGTCCGCCCGACCGTCACCACGAGCGAGTAGGCGCCCTCGACACGCTCCAAGGCGTCGAGCAGCTGGTCTTCCGGCTCGCGCGCCTCCGAGCGGGCGATGAGATGAATCAGGACCTCGCTATCCGAGGAGGTCTGGAAAATCGACCCCTTGGCGACCAGATCGGCGCGGAGGGCCTCGGCGTTGGTCAGGTTGCCGTTGTGCGCGAGCGCGAGCGGACCTTCGCGATAACCGGCCACGATAGGCTGCGCATTGGCGAGGACGGAAGACCCGGCGGTCGAGTAGCGCGTGTGCCCGATCGCCACATCGCCGCCCAGGTTCGCAAGCACGGACTCGGCGAAGACATCGGAGACCAGTCCCATTCCTCGGTGCGCGCGGGCGACTCCGGCGCCGTCCACCGTGACGATGCCAGCCGACTCTTGGCCGCGATGCTGCAGGCTGTACAAACCGAGGTAGGCGACGCGCGATGCGTCGGGAACGCCGGATACGCCGATGATGCCACACATCCTGTCGTCAGTCTCCCATGCGTCGAGGAATCGCGCTGAAATATACCTCCCTGAGCCTGGCGATGGGCTCGTGGATCACGTCGTCGCGCAGCGAGACGCGGAACGCGCCATTGGCCGGTCCGACGGTGCCCACCCGATGGAGCGGCACACCGACCTCGCGGGCGAGTGCCTGGATTGCCTCGGCGCGCTGCGGCGCGCACGTGATCACCGCTCGGCCGTGGGACTCACTGAAAAGCAAATCGTGCGCCGTGAGCGGTGCGCCGTAAGCCGTGAGATCGACGTCGAGACCGAAGCCCGCCTCCTCGTACGGGCCTCCCATCGCCACCTCGGCGAGCGCCACGGCGAGCCCCCCCTGGGAGCTGTCGTGCGCTGACCGGAACAGACCACGCTCGGCGCCGGTTACCAGCAGCTCGACGAGCCGCCGTTCCGCCTCGAGGTCCACGCGCGGCGGCTGGCCGCCCCCGAACTCGTGGCACACCTCCCAGTACGCGGAGCCCCCCAGCTCGGCGCGCGTTTCTCCGAGGACGAAGACGACGTCACCGAAAGCGCGCGCGTGGCTCGGCACGGCGCGGTCCGCGCGCGCGAGCAGCCCCACCATGCCCACAACGGGCGTGGGATCCACAGCCCCGGTGGGACTCTCGTTGTAGAAGGAGACATTGCCGCCCGTCACGGGCGTGCCCAGTGCGCGGCACGCGTCGGCGATGCCGCGGCACGCTTCCCGGAATTGATAGAACACCTCGGGGCGCTCGGGGCTGCCGAAGTTGAGGCAGTCGGTGATGCCGAGTGGGCGCCCGCCGGTGCAGGCCACATTGCGCGCGGCTTCCGCGACCGCCGCCTTGCCGCCCTCGTAGGGATCGAGGCGCACGTAACGGCTATTACAATCCGTCGTGACGGCGATCCCGAAGTCCTGGTGGCGCACGCGCAGCACGCCGGCATCGCCGCCGGGAGCGATGACCGTGCTCGCCTGCACCGTCGAGTCGTATTGTTCGAAGACCCAGCGTTTGGAGGCCACGGGGGGATCGTCGAGCAATTGGAGAAGCGCGTCGCTGGGAGCAGGGAGCAGGGAGCGGGGAGCAGGTTGCGACGCCCGCAACCCCGCCGTCCGGGGATCCTCCTTCGCGTCGGGAGAATAGACCGGGCAGTCCTCGACGAGCTGGCGGCCCGGGATCTCGACGACGACCTGATCGCCCCAGGTGCAGCGATACATGCCGTCATCCGTCACGCGGCCGATGGGTGTGGCGTCGAGCTCCCACTTGGCCGCGATCGCCTGGACGTCCTTCACCCGGTCCGCCAACGCCACGACGAGCATTCGCTCCTGGGATTCCGACAGCAGGATCTCGTACGGGGTCATGCCGGGCTCACGGGTCGGGACCTTCGACAGGTCGATCTCGACGCCGACGCCGCCCCGCGCCGCCATTTCCGCCGACGATGACGTCAGCCCGGCGGCGCCCATGTCCTGAATCGCGCCGATGTGCCCCGAGGCGATCAGCTCGAGACTCGCTTCGAGCAGCAGCTTTTCGGTGAATGGATCGCCGACCTGCACCTGGGGGCGCCGCTGCTCGCTCTCGTGGGTCAGCTCTTCGGAAGCGAACGAGGCGCCGTGGATGCCGTCGCGCCCGGTGCGCGAGCCCACCGCGAGCAGCATGTTGCCAACGCCGTGGGCGGCGGCCTTGATGAGGTCCTTCTCTCTCAGCACCCCCACGCACATGGCATTGACGAGTGGATTCCCCGAGTACCCGGGAGCGAAATCCACCTCGCCGCCCAGCGTCGGCACGCCCACGCAGTTGCCGTAGTCTCCGATGCCGCGCACGACTCCGGCGCACAGATACCGGTTGCGCGCGTCATCGAGGGGGCCGAAGCGCAGGCTGTTCAAGAGCGCGACCGGCCGGGCGCCCATCGTGAACACGTCGCGCAGGATGCCGCCCGCGCCCGTCGCCGCTCCCTGGTACGGCTCGACAGCCGAGGGGTGGTTATGCGATTCGATCTTGAACGCGACCGCCCAGCCATCCGGCAGCCGCAGCACGCCGGCATTCTCGCCGGGGCCCTGGACGACCTGGGGGCCGGTGGTGGGGAACGTCTGCAGGATGGGCCGCGAATGCTTGTAGGAGCAATGCTCGCTCCACAGCGCCGAGAAGATGCCCAGCTCCGGAAACGTCGGCGTGCGGCCGAGCATCGCTTCAATGCGGGCGTACTCTGCGGACGTGAGGTTGTGCTCTTGGACCAGCTGGGGGGTGACGGGCGGGTCCCCGGGGGAGGGAGTTGGCGCTACCCGCCTCACGTCTTCCCTCGCGTGACGCCGCGCATCACCGACCGCAGCACGCGTCCCACCATTCCGGGCTCCGTAGACTTGAGCAGACTCTCCGCCTCACCGGCGTCGAACCAAATGCCGTGGCAATGCGTGCACTGGTCGATTTCCACGCTCTCCCACTGGCCCGTGATGAGATCGTAGCCGCACTTGGGGCACTTCATGTAGTGCGACTTGCGCTCCGCCTCCGCGGCGACCTGCTGTGCGGCGGCGCGCTGCTGGCGCAACAGCTCGGCATCGCGCCGGGCGAAGTATTCGTCTTCGTTTTTACTTGGCTTTTCGGGGCTCATTGGATGGCCGAGGCAGGCGCCGGTGGAGGCGCGGGTGGAGGTGGCATGTTCAGCGGGTCGCCACCGGGATTGGCGAACGGCACGCGGCCCGGAGGCGAGGACGACTCGCCAGCGTAGCGGTGCCCTTCCCAGCGCACGATGGCGTCTACGACCTGACCGATGTGCAACGTCACGACGTCCATCGTGCCGCAGGTATACTCGCACCCGTTCTGGAAGAACAGATAGGTGTACTCACCCACGCGGCGCACCGCCGCGGGCGCGCCCCAGATCAGGTAGACCTCGCGCTCGCTCATCCCGGGAGCGACTGTGCCGGTGTCCTCGGAGAAGTACGGGACGTCCTGTGCGGGCGCGGTGCCTTGCGGCGCCGCCGGGGGACGGGGCCGTTGGCCGGGGGGGGCCGCCTGCTGCTGCGCGGCGGCCTGGCGGGCAGCAGCGGTGTCGGTCGCCGGGCGTGCGGGGGGCGGCGGCGGAGCGGTCGTCTGCCGCCCGCGCACCTTGTCCCACGCCAGCTTCAGCTTTTCCTTCGCCGTATCACACCCGAAGGTGGCGACCGTCAACAGCGCGCATATCGCCAGCGTGCTGCGTCGCATTGCGAGCCTCCAGAGAGAGGAAGACGCGGGCGCCATCCTGACCGCCCAGAACCGGGGCGTTACGGCGCTCCGGATGCGGCATGATTCCCACCACGTTGCGGCCGGTATTGCATACGCCGGCGATTTCGTGCGTCGAGCCGTTCGGATTCTCCGCGACGTAGCGCCACACGACCTGACCGTTGGCCTCGAGCAGCGCCGCCGTTTCGCCGTCAGCCACGTAGCGGCCGTCCCCATGTGCGATCGGCAGCGTCAGCTCCTCGCCCCGCTCGTAACCGCGCGTGAACGGGGTGTCCGTCGTTTCCACGCGCACCCGCACGGGGCGCGACAGAAACTTGAGGCGGGCATTGCGCATCAGCGCGCCCGGAAGCAGCCCCGCCTCGCACAGAATCTGGAATCCATTGCAAATCCCGAGCACCGCGCCGCCGGCCCGGGCGTAAGCAGCGACGGCCCGCAGCACCGGTGAAAAGCGGGCGATCGCGCCGGAGCGCAGGTAATCGCCGTAGCTGAACCCGCCCGGCAGAATCACCGCGTCGGCCTGCTGCAAATCGGTGTCGCGGTGCCACACGTAGTAGCCCTCCGAGCCCGCGGCGCGAACCGCGTCCAGCGTGTCCGCGTCGCAGTTCGACCCGGGAAAGACGACTACAGCGACACGTTGCATTCGTAATCCTCGGTCACCGGATTGGCCAACAGCCGGTCGCACATCGTCCGCGCCCTGGCCACCGCTTCCTCGCGCGTGCTCGCCTGCACCTGCACCACGAGATGCTTCCCCGCGCGAACGCTTGCCACGTCGGCGAATCCCAGGGCCTGCAGAGCGTGCTGCACCGCCTGTCCCTGGGGATCGAGCAGCGACCCGCGGGGCATCACCCGGATCTCCACCGTGAACGCACTCACGCCGATCCTCCGCCGCCGCTACCTCCCCGGGGGGAGATGCCCGGACGCCGCGGTCCCGTGCCGTACGCCTGATCGGTCTCGTCAATCACGATCGGTCCCGCGATTTCAGCCTCCTCGTCCTCGGCTGGTGCGGCGAAGAAGCCCAACAGAACCGCCCGCACCACCCCATAGCTGACGTACAGAATCCCCAGTGGGAAGAGGAAAACGTCGTGCTGCCAGATGCCGAATACCAGGATAACAACAATGACCGTGAGTCCCAAGAGCCCGCGCGCGCTGCGGAAACCGGCGCGGGGCAGCGTTGGGTAGTGCACGTTGCTCACCATCAGGATCGTGAGGGCGATCATCAGGAAGGTGACCAGCAGGTGCCAGGGCAACCCGCCCATTGACTCGAACAAGTCGGTCTGGGTGAAGGGGTAGTACGTGGCGAGCGTCATGCCGGCGGCGGGTGACGGCAGGCCGATGAAGTAGGTCTTCGCGCGGCCTGCCTGGGTGACGTTGAACCGGGCCAGCCGGATTGCCGCCGCCATCACGTAGAAGTAGCAGAAGATCCACGCCGCGGGGCCGCCGCTCGCGAACTCGATCTGGTACATCAGGAAGGCAGGCGCCACCCCGAAGCTCACGATGTCCACCAGGCTGTCGAGCTCGGCACCGAAGCGCGTGCCGGTCCCCGAGAGCCGGGCCACCCGGCCGTCCAGCGTATCGAGGATGCCGGCGAAGACGATGAACCATGCCGCGCGGTAGAACTCGCCACGCGTCGCGAGAACCATGGACCAGATGCCGAAGAACAGGTTGAACAGCGTGAACAGGCTCGGCACCACGATCACCACGCGGCGGATCGGGAATGGTGGTGGTCTCATGGATACTCCGCCAGCACGCTGCCGCCTACCCGCACGCGATCACCGGGCTGGACCTTCACCACGGGGCGAGCGGAGAGCGGCAGAAATACGTCGGTGCGGGAGCCGAAACGGATGAGGCCGAGTCGCGCGCCCTGCGTGACCCGATCGCCCGGGCGGGCATCGGTGACGATGCGACGCGCGATGAGGCCGGCAATCTGGCGCACCAGCACCCGGCCACGAAGCACGCGAATGCCGATTGACGACTGCTCGTTGTCCAGGCTCGCCTTTTCGTCCGCGGCGTGAAGGAATCTGCCTTTGTTGTAATGTACCAGCTCGACGACGCCGTCGACGGGATACCGGTTGACGTGCACGTCGAACACCGACAGAAAGATCGATATCCGGACCGCCCGTTCCTTCAGGTACATCGGCTCATCGACCTCAGTCACGTGCACGACCTTCCCTTCAGCCGCCGCGAGCACGTAGCGCTCACCACGCGGTCCGGGACGGATCGGGTCGCGAAAAAAGGCGACGACCCATAGAGCCAGAATCCCCACCACCGCCGTCAGGACCCACCAGGCGCCTCCCCCTCCCCAGCGCAGCGCGAGGAATCCCGCGCCGATCGCTAACGTTGCCGCAACCGCAATGAACGGACATCCCTCGGGCGCGATCCTCACTCCAGCTCTGTTCCCGTGATCCGCCGGTACGCATCGCGGTACCGTTCGCTGGTCGCCGCCACCACCTCGGGGGGCAGGGGGGGCGGTGGAGCTTCCCCGTTCCATCGGCCCTGCCGCTTGAGGTCGGCCAGATAGTCGCGCAGCGGCTGCTTGTCGAAGCTCGGCTGGCCGCGGCCGGGCTGATAGCGGTCGGCGGGCCAGAAGCGGGAGGAGTCAGGCGTCAGAATCTCGTCGATCACGAGCAGCGTACCGTTCGACGCGGTCCCGAACTCGAATTTGGTATCGGCAATGATGATGCCCCGCTCGGCGGCGTAGGCCCGGCCTGCTTCATAGAGATCCAAACTGGCGCGCCGCAACCGCTCGGCGGGCTCACGCCCCAAACTGCGGGCCACATGGTCGAACCTGACGTTCTCGTCGTGTCCCTGCTCGGCCTTGGTGGCGGGCGAGAAAATCGGCGCATCGAGACACGCGCTCTCGACGAGGCCGGCGGGGAGCGGCTCGCCGGCGAGCGTCCCCGACTCCTTGTACTCGGCCCATGCCGAGCCCGAGAGATAACCCCGGACCACGCACTCGAACGGCGCCGGGGTCGCGCGCCGCGCCAGCATGGCCCGGCCGGCGAGCTCGTTTCGATGGGCGGTGAGAGCCGGGACCCGCGCGACGATCTCCGCGACGTCGGCCGTGAGGCAGTGGTGCGCCATGACCGGCGCGAGCCGCCTGAACCAGAACGCGCTCAGCTGCGTGAGGACGGCGCCCTTATGAGGGACCGGCTCGCGCATCACCACGTCGAACGCGCTCACGCGGTCACTGGCCACGAGGAGCAGGGTGGCCTCGTCAACCTCGTACACCTCCCGCACCTTCCCGCGACGCAGCAGCGGGAGTGGCAGCTCGCTCTGGACCAGCACCGCTCCGGTCATACCTCTACCTCCGCGGGGGGGGCCGGGGGGGGGGCCGCCGCCTGGATGTTGCGCATCAGCTCCGGAAGCACGCGATCGAGGAAATCGTCCACCTGCTGCGGGGCCCGCCCGACGTACCCCGCGGGGTCGATTTCTTGCGCTTGGGTGCGAATGTTCAAGCGTTTGAAGGCCGGGTCGCGCGCAAGCCGCTCGAGCAGATCCTTCCCGCCCTCGAGACTGTGCGTGCGAATCACTTCATGCAGGTGCTGGCGGTCGCCGCCCGCCTTGACGCCGCGCATCAGCAGCCGCTCAGTGGCGAGAAACGGCATCGCGGCCGCGACGTGCTCGGCAATGGTCTGTTCCCGCACCTCGAGGCCCGCCGCCACATTGGTCGTGAGCACCAGGATCGCATCGGTGGCGAGGAACGCTTCCGGAATCACGAGACGCCGGTTCGCGCTGTCGTCGAGGGTCCGCTCCAGCCACTGCTCCGCCGCCGTGTGCCAGGCGTTGCCTTCGAGCTCGATGACGAAGCGCGCCAGGCCGGTCATCCGCTCGGCCCGCATGGGATTGCGCTTGTACGGCATCGCCGAGGACCCCACCTGCTCGCTCTCGAACGGCTCCAGCAGCTCGCCCTCGTGCTGCAGCAGGCGAAGGTCGGTCGCGAATTTCGCCGCCGACTGCGCGATGCCCGACAGGGCGGCGAGGATTTGCGCGTCGACCTTGCGCGAATACGTCTGGCCCGTGACCGGAAAGACGTGCTCGAACCCCAGCGCGCGCGCCACCCGCTGATCGAGCTCGGCGACCTTGGTGTGATCGCCCTCGAAGAGATCGAGAAAGCTCGCCTGGGTGCCGGTCGTGCCCTTCACGCCGCGGAAGCGCATCGTGCCGATGCGATGCAGCAGCTCCTCGGCATCGAGCGCGAATTCCTGCATCCACAGGGTGATCCGCTTGCCCACAGTGGTGAGCTGAGCGGGCTGGAAGTGGGTGTAGGCGAGGCAGGGGAGGGCGCGATCGCGGCGCGCGAGCTTGCCCATCGCGACGAGCACCGCGCCGATGCGCCCCAGCAACAGCTGCATCCCCTCGCGCATCAGCAGGAGATCGGCGTTGTCCGTCACATACGCGCTGGTCGCGCCAAGATGGAGATACGGCCGCGCGGCCGGCGCCTGATCGCCGAGGTGATGGATATGCGCCATCACGTCGTGCCGCAGGCGCCGCTCATACTCCGCGGCTTTGTCGAGATCCGCGTCATCCAGATGCGCGCGCAGCTGCGCGAGCGCAGCGGTGGGAATGTCGAGTCCCAGCTCTTTTTGACCCTCCATCAGCGCGAGCCAGAGCCGGCGCCACAGACCGATGCGGCGCCGCTCGCCCCACAACCCCTGCATCGGCGGCGAGGCGTAGCGCGAGGAAAGCGGCGAGACCCAGCTCAAACGGCGGCCTTCGCCCGCGCGACCAGTTTGTTCCAATCGGCGAGGAACTGATCGAGCCCGCGGTCGGTCAGCGGGTGCAGCAGCAGCTTCTTCAAGACGTCCGGAGGCAACGTGGCGACGTCGGCGCCGATCATCGCCGCCTCCACCACGTGGCGTGGATGACGCATGGACGCGGCCAGAATCTCGGTCTCGATGCCGTAGTTGTCGAAGATGACGCGCGCTTCGCGAATGACGTCCATCCCTTCCTGCCCGACGTCGTCGAGCCGGCCGATGAAGGGACTGACGTAGGCCGCCCCGGCCTTGGCGGCGATCAAGCATTGCACGCTCGAAAAGCACAGGGTGACGTTCGTGCGGATCCCCGCGGCGGCGAGCCGGCGCACGGCGATCATCCCATCCTCGAGCATCGGGATCTTCACCACGATGTTCTCGGCGATCTTCGCCAGCTCTTTTCCTTCTTTGACCATTCCCTCGGCGTCCACCGCCACTACTTCCGCCGAGACCGGTCCTTCCACGAGCGAACAGATCTCCTTGAGGACGTCCTTGGGGTCGAGATCGCCTGCCTGTTTGGCGAGCAGGGAAGGATTGGTCGTGATGCCGTCGATCAAGCCGGCCTGCGCCGCCCAGCTGATGTCTTTGAGGCTCGCGGTGTCGAGGAAAAACTTCATACGCTAGACTCCTCGGCGTAGAGGTCCGGGGGATACCGCACCGCTTCCAAGTAGAGCCCCTGGGGCGGCGCGGGCGGGCTGGCCGCCAGATTGTCGGTCGCAGCGAGCAAACGGGGGAAGTCCGCCGGCGGGCGCCGGCCGAGGGCGACGTCTACCATGGTGCCGACGATGAAGCGCACCATGTGATGCAGAAATCGATCGGCCTCGACCGTGAACGTCATGCCCCCGCCCCCCTCCGCGCTGTCCGCTCGCGGCGCCCACTGGGCGAGCGCCACGCGGCAGCGATAATGGGCGGTGTTCGCACCGGCCGCAGCCAGGCCGCGAAAATCGTGCTCCCCGACGAGCGCCGCGGCGGCGGTCGCGAGGGCCGTGACGTCCACTGCTCGCCCCGGCCCGAGTGCCCACTCGTAGGGCCGGCGGAACGGGGACGCTGCGGCTGCGTCGGTTCCGATCACATACCGATAGCGCCGCGCGGTGGCGCTGCGCCGTCCGTCGAAGCCAGGCCGCATCAGGTGCAGCTCCTGCACCCAGATGTCGCGCGGCAGCAGCGCGTTGAGCGCCCGCCGCAGGCTGTCCGGCTGGGCGGCCCAGCGGTCGCCGCCCGTGAATCCGACGCCCTGCCCGAGGGCATGCACGCCGGCGTCGGTCCGGCCGGCCCCGGTCGCCACCGTGCGCCGCCCCATTAAGCGCTCCAGCACGGCCTCGAATTCCCCTTGGACCGTGCGCGCTTGCGGCTGACGCTGCCATCCCGCGAAGCCGCTCCCGTCGTATTGAATCACGGCCAGGAAGGGGCGGCTCGTCACTCCGGAAAGATGCAACTCGTTGTCACTATTTGACAAGGGTGATAGCCTTAATGCCTCATGGCTACGTCGACTCTTCGCGCCGCGCTCACCGCGCTCGCTAATCGTCAGTCACTCTCAGAGAGCCAAACCGCCGAGGTCTTCGGTATCGTGATGAGCGGTGAAGCGACGCCGGCACAGATCGCGGGCCTGTTGATGGGGCTCCGCGCCAAAGGGGAGACCGCCGCGGAGGTCGCCGGTGCGGCGCGCGCGCTCCGTGAGGCGATGGTGCGCGTGGACGCGGCAGGGCCGCACCTCGTTGACACATGCGGCACGGGGGGCGGCTCCGTCCCGACGTTCAACATCTCGACGGTCGCCGCGCTCGTTGCCGCCGGCGCCGGGGCCGCGGTCCCCAAGCACGGCAACCGCTCGTTCACCTCCCGATGCGGCTCCGCCGACGTCCTCGAGGCCCTCGGTGTCCGGATCGTGCTGGACGCATCCACCGCGGCGCGCGTCCTCAGGGAGGCGCGCGTCGTGTTTCTATTCGCCCCCAGTTTCCATCCCGCCATGAAGCATGTGGGCGCGGTGCGGCGCGAGCTGGGCACGCCCTCGGTGATGAACCTGGTGGGGCCCCTGGCCAATCCGGCCGGCGTCCCTCGCCAGGTGATCGGCGTTGCCGAGTCCGACCGGGCGGCCGTCGTCGCCGAGGCGCTATTGATCCTCGGTGCGGAGCACGCCCTGGTCGTGCACGGCCGGGTCGGTATGGACGAGATCTCGCCGCACGGCGTGACGGACGTGTGGGAGGTGAAGGAGGGCACCGTGCGCACCTGGGAAATCGATCCGGAGCGATATCGCTTGGGGATCGCCGACGTGGGAACGCTGATGGGCGGCGAGCCGGCCGCCAACGCCGAGCGGTTGGAACGGATTCTGGGGAATGGCGCCGCCGATCCGCCGGGACTCTCGGCTGTCCTGCTGAATGCCGGGGCGGCTATCTACGTGGCGGGAATTGCCGGGTCGCTCGCCGAGGGCATCGGCCGGGCGCGAGAGGTCGTCGCCTCGGGGGCCGCGCGCGGCGCCCTCGACCGGCTGCGCAAGGCGACCGCTAGTATTTCCGGATGACGCCGACGACCACCCCTTGCACGACCACATCCCGCTCGTTCAAACGCAGGGGCTGCAGCGAAGAGTTGGCCGGTTGCAGCCGGATCCATCCGCCCGGCTCCCGGTAGAAGCGTTTCACCGTGGCGCTGTCACCGTGGACGAGGGCGATGACCGTCTGCCCGCTGTCGGCCTGATTCCGCTCCTGCACGACGACGTAGTCGCCATCCTTGATGTGCTCGTCGATCATGGAATCGCCGCGCACCTTGAGGACGTAGCTGCGCCCGCGGCGGGGGAGGAGCTCGTCCGGCACCGCGATCGTCTCATTGCCGCTGATCGCCTCGATCGGCTGTCCCGCCGCGACCAGTCCGAACAGCGGCACTTCGGTGGCGCCGGTCTGGCCCTTGGGCGGGACGATCTCGATCGCGCGACTCTCATTGTGGGTGCGGCGGATGTAGCCTTTGCGCTCGAGATTGGTGAGGTGCTCGTGCACCGTGGCAAGCGACTGGAACCCGAATTGACGGGCGATCTCCTCGAAACTGGGCGCGTACCCCTTTTCATCGATATGCTTGGTGATGAAATCCAGGATCTCGCGCTGGCGCCGCGTGACCGACATGATGGCTCCCCGAAGATATACCGAAACGTAATCTACCCGAAGAACGCCCGAACGCAAGGATGACCCCCACCTCGTCCACCTCCCGTCTCGACGCCATCCTGGCGGTGACCCGCGCCCGGGTCGCGGCTCTTCAGGCGGGCGCCGCCGAGCTCGAGCGCCGGGCGGCCGCGGGGCCTGTGCCGCGCCCATTCCCGGGCGCTCTGGGGCCGACGGTCGGGCTGATCGCGGAGGTCAAACGGCGGTCGCCGTCCCAGGGGACGATCCGCGCCGATCTCGATCCGGTCGCCCACGCGCGGGCCTACGTGCGGGGCGGGGCGGTGGCGGTTTCGGTCCTGACGGATGAGGCCCACTTTGGGGGGTCGCTGGATGACCTCGCCCAGGTGGCCGCCGCCGTCGCCGCGCCGGTGTTGCGCAAGGACTTCATCCTGGATGAGCTGCAGATTCTCGAAGCGCGGGCTGCGGGCGCGAGCGCGGTGTTGCTCATCGTTCGGGTGCTTCCCGCCGACCGCCTCCAGGCTCTCGTAGCCGCTGCCCGGAGCTGGGGTCTCGCGGCGTTCGTGGAAGTGCATGCGGCGCCGGAGCTCGAACCGGCGCTCGCGGCGGGTCCTGCCGCAGTCGGTGTCAACGCGCGCGACCTCGCGAGTTTCAACGTCGACATGCGGGCGGCGGAGACCGTCATCCGCCGTGTGCCCGCGAGTATCCCGGTGGTGGCCGAGAGCGGAATCGAAACCCGATCGGACGTGGAGCGGCTGGCGGCGGCCGGGGCCGATTTGGTGCTCGTCGGCACGAGTCTGGCGCGCGAGAGCGATCCCGAGCAGGCGGCGCGTGCCCTGACCCAAGTGCGGAGAGTCGGGCGTGACTGAGGCACCAGGGGTGAGCGGACGGTTCGGCCCCTACGGCGGGCGATACGTGCCCGAGACGCTGATGCACGCCCTCGACGAGCTGGCGCGCGTCTACGACGCGGCGCGCGCTGACCCGCGGTTCTGGGCCGAGCTCGACGAGCTCCTCAAGAACTATGTGGGGCGGCCCACGCCGCTCACCGCCGTCCCGCGCCTCTCCGCGCAGGTCGGTGCGCAAGTGCTGCTGAAGCGGGAGGATCTGAACCACACCGGCGCCCACAAGATCAACAACACGCTGGGCCAGGCGCTGCTCGCGCAGAGAATGGGCAAGCGGCGCATCATCGCTGAAACGGGGGCGGGGCAGCACGGTGTCGCGACGGCCACGGTCTGCGCGCGCTTCGGTCTCGAATGCGTCGTCTTCATGGGCGAGGAAGACATGCGGCGCCAGCGACTGAACGTGTATCGCATGGAGCTCATGGGAGCGAAGGTGGTCCCGGTCACCTCCGGGACCCGGACACTCAAGGACGCGACCAACGAGGCGCTACGGGACTGGGTCACGAACGTCACCACCACGCATTACATCATCGGGTCGGTGGTGGGCCCCGATCCCTTCCCACGCCTGGTGCGCGACTTCCAGGCGGTGATCGGGCGCGAGGCGCGCGCCCAGGTCCTCGAGCGCACCGGCCGGCTGCCGCGCACGGTGGTCGCCTGCGTCGGCGGCGGTTCGAACGCGCTGGGAATCTTTACGGCGTTCCTCGCGGATTCCCGCGTCGAATTGGTCGGGGTGGAGGCCGCTGGAGAAGGCGTCGCCAGCGGCAAGCATGCGGCGACGTTGGCCGCCGGACGGCCGGGCGTGTTCCATGGAAGCCTCAGCTACCTGTTGCAGGATGGGGGAGGTCAAGTCCAGCCGGCGCATAGCGTTTCGGCGGGACTCGATTACCCCGGCGTGGGCCCCGAGCATGCTTACCTGAAGGACACGGGTCGCGTATTGTATGATGCCGTGACGGATCGGGAGGCGCTCGAGGCATTCGCCCGGCTGTCGCGACTCGAAGGCATTCTCCCGGCCCTGGAAAGCGCTCACGCGATAGCGTGGGTGATAGGGAAGGGGAGTGCCCGGTGGGCCCCTGACGATCTTATCCTGATCAACCTGAGCGGCCGCGGCGACAAGGACGTCGCCATGGTCGTTGAGCTCACGGGAGCAGCGCTCTGACGAACCCCTCGATCCCCGAACTGGCGTTACCGCCCTCACAGGTCGAGGAGCTGATGCAGATCGTCAGCAAGGGGATGCGGGCAACTCAGCTGTACATGCCGAACAATCCCGTCTACCAGCGCGCCGTCGAAAACATCCGCGGCGCGTTTCGCCAGATCTGGCAGGCCACCGACGATCTGATCTTCGACATCGGCGAAACGGAAATGCGCTGGGAAGATCATCCGGTGTACCATCAGGAACAGCGCAATGAGAGCATCTCGTGGACGCTCTACAAAGACGGCGTCCGCTCGCTCACGTTCAAGCCCGGCGTCGAGGACGTGGAGATTGTCCGCTTCCTCGCCGTCCTTCATCAGGCGAAGAACCTCCAGGCCGACGCCCCGGACGACCTGCTGACGCTGCTGTGGGCGGAAGATTTCCAGTTCGTGACCTACACCTTCCGCGAGCTGGCCAGCGACACCGCGGTCCCCATCGAGCGCGCGGAGGGCGCCGCCGCACCCATAGGCGGTGGGGGCAGCGGCGGTGAAGCCGGAGCGACCAGCACCGCCGATGCCGCGACCGTGCGTCGCCAGGTGGAGGAAGAGGCGCCGCCCAAGCGCGACGGCCTGGTGTCGGTGGACGACTTCGACACCACGCTCTACTTCCTCGACGACAAGGAAATCGAGTACCTCCACAAAGAAGTCGAGCGCGAGTACGCCCAGGACCTGCGGCGCAACGTGCTGGCGATGCTCTTCGACCTGCTGGAGCTCCAGACCTACGGGACGGTGCGCGCCGAGCTGATCTCGATTCTCGAAAACTTCATCCCCTACCTCCTGGGCGCGGGGGATTTCCGCTCCGTCGCCTACATCCTCCGGGAGAGCAAAGTCATCCTCCAGCGCGCCCGCGAGCTGATTCCGGAGCATCGCCAGACGCTCGAAGCCCTGCCCGCGCGGCTGTCGCAGGCCGACGCGCTGTCCCAGCTGCTGCAGTCCCTGGACGAAGCCACCGGCCACCCGACCGAAGAGGAGTTGAGCGAGCTGTTCAGCGAGCTCCGGGCCGACGCGCTGGGCACGCTGATGGGCTGGCTGCCGAAGCTCACCAACGAGCGGGTGCGCGACCTCGTGAAGACCTCCGCGGAGCGGCTGGCGCAGACGCACGCTGCGGAGGTGCTGAAGGCGCTGGGCTCGACGGACGCGGCGGTGCAACTCGAGATCGTGCGGCTCGCCGGCCGGCTCAAGCTGCCGGGCGCCCCCGACGGCATGGGACCGCTGCTCGAGCGCGGCGACCGCGAGCTCAAGCTGGCCGTCGTCGAAGCGCTCACGACGATCGGCAGCCCCAATGCCATGCGCCTGCTCGAGAAAGCCATCGACGATTCGGACCGCGATGTCCGGATCGCGGCGGTCAAGTTCCTGGGACAGCGCGGGCACCGCAACGCGTTCCCGCGGATCGAGGCCGCCGTCGTAGGCAACAAGCTGAAGGACGCCGACCTCACCGAGAAGATGGCGTTCTTCGAGGCGTACGGCGCGCTCGCGGGCGCCGCCGGCATCCCGGTGCTCGAGAAGCTCCTCATCGGCAGGGGCGGAATCCTCGCCCGCAAAGAAGATCCCGAGACGCGCGCCTGCGCGGCCATGGCGCTCGGGAAAATCCGGACGCCCGCGGCGCGCGACATCCTCCAGAAGGTCACCCAGGACAAGGAGCCGCTGGTGCGCAACGCCGTGAGTCGCGCGCTGCGCGAGGTGGGAGGGGCGGCATGAGCGGGCCCAGCGACCGGCGGCTCTCGATGATGGAGACCGTCCAGACGACCGACGGCTTCTTGCGGCACGCCGGGCGCGACTTCCTCGTCGTGCTGTACACCGCGTTCCGCTCGCTCAAGCTCTACCCGATTGAGAACGCCCAGGTCCAGAAGGCCCTGGACGATCTGGCCGCGACCACCAAGCAGCTGCTGGACGTGGAGCGGGAGCTCGAGATCCGCATCCAGGGCGAGTTCATCTTCGTGAACTCCACGCGGCTGCGGCTCGATCTCGACAACTACGCGTCGTTCTCCCACATCCTCAACGTGTTCCGCCAATGCGGCATCGGCGCGGTCCGCTTGGACGAGGGGGCGGACCGGCGTCAGCTCCAGATCTTCGTGTCGCTGATGCTGGCCTACGCGGCCAAGGAAGCGAACCCCAACAAGCTGTTCGAGCTGTCGCAGAAGCTCACCGACGGCGGGGTGTCGTTCATCAGCGTCGAGCCGCCGCTCGAGGCCGAAGAGGACGTCGAGGAAGAGGAGCGGCAGAAGGAAGCCGCCAAGCGCACCTATGCGCGCTCGGTCGCCGTGACCAAGGAAGTCATCAACAGCATCCGCATGGGGCGCACCGCCAACGTGAAGAAGGTGAAGCGCGCCGTGCAGGCGATCGTGGATCAGGTCCTGAACAACGAATCGTCGCTCGTCGGGCTGACGACGCTGCGGGACTACGATGAGTACACGTTCACCCACTCGGTGAACGTGTGCATCTTCTCGGTCGCCCTGGGCCGCAAGCTCGGCCTCACGAAGCTGCAGCTCTACGATCTCGGCATGGCGGCGCTCTTCCACGACGTGGGCAAGTCCCGGGTGCCGCTGGAGGTGCTCAATAAGGAAGGGGCACTGACCGAGGAGGAGTGGCGCATCATGCAGGCCCACCCCTGGCTCGGCGTGCTGACCCTTTTTGGGTTGCGCGGCTACGGAGAGATCCCCTACCGCGGCATGGTGGTCGCTTACGAGCACCATATGAAGCTCGACCTCACGGGCTACCCGAAGTCGATCCGCGCGCGCGAGCTGTCCATCTTCTCCAAGGTGATCGCGGTGTCGGACGGATTCGACGCCGCGACGAGCCGCCGCGTGTATCAGACGGTGCCGATTCAGCCCGACCAGGTGCTGAAGGAGATGTGGGAGAACCCGCGCCGCGGCTACGATCCCGTGGTCGTGAAGGCGTTCATCAACCTGATCGGCATCTACCCCGTCGGCACCTGCGTCATCCTCGATACCTACGAGGTGGCGATCGTGCACACCGCCAATCCGGACGTCGTACACGTCCACCGCCCCGTGGTGCGCGTGGTGACGACGCCCGACGGGGCGCTGCTCAATCCCGGCACGGTCGTGGACCTTTCGGACAAGGATGCACACGGCAGCTTCCCGCGCACCATCGTCAAAGTCACGGACCCGGTCAAATACGGTATCAACGTCAGCGACTACTTTGTCTAGCCGCGCTCTCGCCATCTCGGAGCGGTGGCGAGCACTGGGGAAAAAGCGCGCGCTCATCCCCTACCTCACGGCGGGATTTCCCACGCCAGCCGTCTCGCTCGACGCGCTGCGCCGCGTGGCCGCCGCCGGCGCTGATTTCGTGGAGGTCGGGGTGCCGTTCTCCGATCCCCTCGCCGACGGCCCCACGATTCAACGCACTACGCAGACGGCCCTCGAGCAGGGCATGACCATGGCGGGCGTCCTGGCGCTCATCCAGGAGGCAGCGCTGCAGGTGCCGGTCATCATCATGACCTACCTGAATCCCGTGCTCGCCTATGGCGTTGATCGGTTCGTGGCGGATGCCCATGCCGCGGGCGCCGCAGGCGTGCTGTTGACCGACCTCCCGGCCGGGGCCGATCCGGCTGTCGAGGCCGCCGTGACGCGGAGCCACCTGGCGCTGATCCGGCTCGTAGCGCCCACGACCGACGACGCGCGACTGCACGCGGCGGTGCAGGATGCCGCCGGGTTCGTCTATCTCATCTCGCGGCTGGGGGTGACCGGCGCGCGCACCCACGTCCCGCCTGACCTCGAGGCGCACGTGCGCCGCGTGCGCGCCGCGACCCGGCTGCCGGTCGCGGTGGGCTTCGGCATCGGCACCCCGGCGCAGGCCGCGGCGGCAGCCCGCTACGCCGACGGCGTCGTCGTGGGAAGCGCGCTGATGGACGCGTTGGCGCAGGGCGGCGTGCCGGGCGCGGAGCGGTTGGCCCGGAACCTGGCCGCGGCGGTGCACGAATGACGATCTCGCGGTTCGTCGCGCTGTACAGCCAGGCGTTGGCGTGGCTCGGGACCGCGCTGCTGATCGCGGTGTTGATCGCGGATCAGCGCTGGCTCGCCCAGATCCCGGAGATCGTCGTGCTGTTCGGGTGCGCGGTCGCGCTGCGCGGCCTGGCGGTTCCGCTCAGCAAGTACTCGTACCTGACCCAAACGTCGCTCGTCGGTCTGTCAGGCAGCCTGCTGGTGGGCGTGCCGGCGACGGCGCTCGCCGTCGCCGGCGCCACGCTGATCACCGATGCGCTCTGGCAGCGCAAGCCGATGCGCGTCGCCTGGATCAACCTCGGCCGCGAGGTGATCGCGCTCGTCGCCGCCTACGGCGTGTATGCGACGGTGCTGCAGTGGCTCGAGCTGCCGGCGCCGACGCTGCACATCGAGCTGCTGCCCGCCCTCGCCAGCTACGCGCTGGCGTACTTCCTGTTCAGCCGCGTGCTGTTCTACTTCAGCCTGATCATCCGGGCGAAGCTCGAGCCGGCCGAGCGGATGATGATCGTGCGCTACGAGGTGATCGGCTATGCCGCGACCGTGCTCGCGGCAACGATCTTCGTCGGAGCCGTCGTCGCATGGTCGTTCGGGGCCTGGATCCTCGTGGCCCTCGTCCTCACGTTCCTCGGCCTGCTCCTCAAGCAAATGATCGAAGAGGCCATCTCGGCCGAAGAGCTGAACAAGATCCACGCGATGGAAGCGGTGATCACGGCGAACATCAGCCTCGAGGATTCGTTCCAGCGGATCGAGCGCCTGGCGCACCGCCTGGTGGATTGGGGCGACTTCCGCATCTATCGCTTGCACGACGGGGAGATGACGCTCGTCCACCGGTCGCTGCAGGGGCGCGCCGGCCGCGGCGAGCCGTCGGAGGACACGGTGGCGCTGCGCCGCGGGGTGGCGGCGAGCGGCGAGACCGCCGTCATTGACGACGTGACGCGCGACAAGCGCGTGGCGGACGCGCCGCTCGAGGTCCAGAGCCTCGTGATCGTCCCCCTCAAGTTCGGCGAGCACGTCATCGGGACGCTGGAGCTCGAGCATCACAAGAAGAACAGCTACCGGCGTCAGGATATCCTTACGATCACCACGTTCGCGAGCCAGCTGGCGACCGCGGTGCACATCACGGATCTGCGCCGGCCGCTCGTCGAGACGGTGGAGCGGATGACGCGCCAGCTGGCGACGATCGCGCAGACCGCCGAGGCCTTGAAGGGCGCGGCGGCCGCCGTCGCCGCCTCGACCGGCGTCATCCGGGAGGGCGTGCGCCGCGAGGAGGGCGAGGTCTCGGGCGGGCTCGAGGCCACGGAGAGCCTCGCGCAGGTATCGCGCCGTGTCTCGGATGACGGAGCGGGCGCGGCCCGGGCGTCCACCGCGGCCAGCGACGTCGCCACCCGGAACCGCACGCAGATCCGCGAAGCGATCCAGCGGCTGGTCGCCCTCAAGTCGTTCGTCGGCGAGAGCTCGACCAAGGTGCAGGAGCTGGGCCAGATGAGCCGGCGCATCACCGGGTTCATCGCGTCGATCCGCGAGCTCGCCGACATGACGAACCTGCTGGCGTTGAACGCCGCCATCGAGGCCGCGCGCGCCGGCAAGCACGGCAAGGGATTCGCCGTCGTGGCCGACGAAGTCCGCCGCCTCGCCGAGCAGAGCGCGGGGGCGGCGGCCGAGGCCGGCGACCTGGTCCAGGATATTCACCGGCAAGTGGGCGAGGTCGTGGAGCAGATGCGGCGCGGGCAGGTCAACGTGGGCGGCGTCGAGGAGCTGTCGGCGGCGGCGCTCGAGGCGCTGGACGCGATCGTCGCGGCGACCGCGGAAGCGACCGCGCATGCCGGCCGGATCACCGACGCCGCCGGCGAGCAGAATCTGGCGTTCGCCCACCTGCGCGAGCGGATCAACGCCGTCGCGGCGATCGCGGGGCAGAACCGCGCCGAGGCGGACGATGTGGCGACCCGCGCCACCCAGGCGGCGGAAGGCTTGACGGATCTCGAACGCGCCACCCGCGACCTCGAGCAAGTGGCGACCATGCTGCGCGATCTCACGCGCGGCTTCGCCAGCGTGGCGTAGCCTTCCCGGTCCCAGTAGCATTCCAGCGTGCCGGCACCGACTCCGGAGCGGGTCTACGTGGCCCTGGGTTCGAACGTGGGCGACCGCGGGGCGCATCTCGCGCATGCGCGGGCGCGCCTCGGCGCGCTGCCGGGCACGCGGGTGGTCGCGGCGTCACGGGTCGAAGAAACAGCCCCCCTCGGGCCGGTGTCGCAGGGGCCGTTTCTCAATCAGATGGTCCTGCTGGAAACGACGCTCAGTCCGGGGGATCTGCTGGTGCACTGCCGCACCATCGAGGCGGAGCGGGGGCGGGAACGCGTCGCGGGGCAACGGTGGGGCCCGCGGACGCTGGACCTCGACATCGTGCGCTACGGCGCACACACCGTACGGGAGCCCGACTTGACGATCCCGCATCCAGAGCTGCCCCAGCGGGACTTCTGGCAGCGCGAAATCGCGGAGCTCGAAGCTCATGTCTGACGTGACGACGCACAACCTCCTGGACATGAAGCAAAAGGGCGAGCGGATTGTGGCACTCACCTGCTACGACGCGCTCTTCGCCCGCCTCCTGGACGCGAGCGGCGTGGATATCCTCCTCGTGGGTGACTCGCTCAATCAGGTGCTCGCCGGTGCGCCCTCCACGCTCTCGGCGACGCTGGACCAGATGATCTATCACACCACGATCGTCCGCCGCGGGACGGAGCGGGCGATGGTGGTGTGCGACATGCCCTTCCTTTCGTATCAGGTGACGCCCGAGGATGCCGTCCGGAATTGCGGGCGCGCGATGAAGGAAACCGGGTGCCACGCCGTGAAGCTCGAGGGCGGACAGCCGATGGCCGCCACCGTCCGCCGCCTCGTGGACGTCGGCATCCCGGTGATGGGGCACATCGGCCTCACCCCGCAGTCGGTACACGCGCTCGGCGGTTACCGGGTGCAGGGGCGGGACGAGGTGGCCGCCGAGCGACTCAAGGCCGATGCCAAGGCGCTGGAGGATGCCGGCGCGTTTGCGGTCGTGCTCGAGCTGGTGCCCGCACCGCTCGCGTCGCAGATCACCAAGGCCCTGACGATTCCGACCATCGGCATCGGGGCGGGACCGGCCTGTGACGGGCAGGTGTTGGTCCTGCACGACATGCTGGGGTTGAACGACCGGTTTGCGGCGAAGTTCGTCAAGAAGTACGCGGCGCTGGCGGAGGATGTGCGGGAGGCGGTACAGGTGTTCACCGCGGAGGTGCGCGAGGGGCGCTATCCCGGGCCGGAGCATTCGTTCGGGAAGTAACGTGAGAACGAGAAGGGAAAGGGAGGGCATGAATCGCGCGGCGTTCATCCTGCTGGTCAGCGTCTGTTGTGCCGCGGGCGCGCGGCCGGCGCGCGCCCAGAGTACCGATACGTCCGCCATGAAATCGATCCTGGACGGCGCCTACACGACGGCTCAAGCCCGCAGGGGCGAGGCCGTTTTCAACGGCGTATGTGGCGACTGCCACGCGCTCGCCCAATTCCGGCAGCCGAGCCTCATCCACGCCTGGGACGGACGCACCGTCCGCGATCTGTTCGAGTCGATCCGCACGCAGATGCCGCTGGACGATCCCGGTGTACTGCGGCGTGAGCAGTACGCGGACGTGCTCGCCTACGTCTTCGAGCTGAGCGGACTCCCCCCCGGGGACACCGCGCTCCCCACCGATGATGCCGCGCTGCGGCGGATCCGGATCGAGCGCAAAGCCGCGGCCCCATGAAGTTCGCCGCCACATCAATTGGGATTGTGTATCTTTCGGACGCCCTCCGACACGGAGCCAGTCCGGATGTCCAAGAGTGACGATGAGAAGTTGGCGAAGCTGATCCGGAAGAACGTGGCCAAAGCCGCGAAGGCGAAGCCCAAGACGCGCCGCAAGTACGACTCCACCCTGCCGCCCGAAACGACGGATGACGACATCGAGCGTCGCGATTTCTTTTCGGAGATGAAGAAGCGCGAGTTCTAGCCGGGCAGCCCTAGTGCTCGAACTCTCCGGTCTCCCCGAGATGCGCGCCTGGTCCCGGGCCGAGCGCGCTCGCCGCCCCCCCCGCCCCCCCCGTACCATCGGCTTCGTTCCCACCATGGGCTATCTCCACGAAGGCCACCTCCGCCTCGTGGACCGCGCCCGGGAGCTCAGCGACCGGGTCGTGATGAGCGTCTTCGTCAACCCGCTCCAGTTCGGGCCCCAAGAAGACCTCTCCCGTTATCCGCGCGATCTCGACCGTGACCGCAAGCTCGCCGCCGCGCGCGGCGTCGATTGCCTGTTCGTGCCGAGCGCGGCCGACATGTACCCGGCGGAACCGCTCGCCAGCGTCGTGCCGGGCGCCGTGGCCGATACTCTCGAAGGCGCCGCCCGTCCGGGGCACTTCACGGGCGTGCTGACCGTTGTTGCGAAGCTCTTTCATCTCGTCGAGCCCGACGTCGCGGTGTTCGGACGGAAGGATTTCCAGCAAGCGATGCTGGTGAAGCGGCTCGCCCACGATCTCGATTTCGCGATCACCATCGACGTCGCCCCGACGGTGCGCGAGCTCGACGGGCTCGCCCTCTCCTCCCGCAACAGCTATTTGACCCCCGACGAGCGCCGCTCGGCGCTGGTGCTCTCCCGCGCGTTGCGCACGCTCGAGCAAACGTGGCGCGGCGGGGAAGCGGACCCCGCCGCGTTGCAGCGCGCCGGTCTGGACGCGATGCGCGCGCCGGGCGTGGTGCCCGAGTACTGCGCGTTGGTGGATGAGGCTTTGCTGCCCGTCGCGCGCGTCACGCCGCGCACGGTCGCGGTCGTGGCGGCCCGCGTCGGGAAGACGCGGCTGCTGGACAACGTCGTGCTCGGCGAGGGCATCGGCGCGGACCCCCGGGTCACGCCATGAGCCTCCCCGGCTGGGCGCAGGTCACACCGGCGCGCGGGGCGCACATCGAGCGCGTCGCGGCGTTGCTCGGCGAATGGGCGGACGCGATGCAGGTGTCGACGACGGAGCGCGACCGCTGGGTGCGCGCTGGCTGGCTCCACGACGCCCTCCGCGATGCGCCCTCCGCCGACCCCACGTCCCACGGTCCCGAAGCGGCAAGTCGCGCGGCGGCCGCGGGTGAACGCGACCGCGGGGTGCTCGACGCGGTGCGCTACCACACTGTCGGTTCTCCCGACTGGGATGACGTGGGGCGGATGTTGTACCTCGCCGACTTCCTCGAGCCCGGGCGCGAGCCCGCCAGCACCGCCTCCGAGCGGCGCCGGCTCGCGGGGCGCGTGTCCGGGGAGCGGGATGCGGTGCTGCGCGAGGTGGCACGGCGGCGCATCGACTGGGTGCTCCGCTCCGGCTGGCCCCTCGTTCCATCGACGGTGGCGTTCTGGAACCAGCTCGTCCGACGGCCGGACGGCCAGACGGCCGGACGGCCATGAGGCTGCATCGGGCTGGTTGCGTGCTTGTGGCATTTGCGTCCGGATCCTGCGGCGGGGACGCCGCACCCGCCCATCCGGTTCCCGGAGACCGCGGTCCCGCCATCATGGTCGAAGTGCTCAACGCGAACGGGCGGGCAGGCGACGCGCGGACGGGGACACGCCTCCTGCGGCGGGCAGGAATCGACGTCGTCTACTTCGGCAATGCGGCGGAGGGCGGGCTCGACTCCACGCGCATCATCGTGCGGCGCGGCGCGGCCAGCGTCGGCGAGCGCGTGCGGGCCGCGCTGGGTGTGGGGCGGGTAGAGGTGGCGCTCGACAGCTCCCGGCTACTCGATGCCAGCGTGCTCCTGGGCGCTGACTTTGCGCCTCCCCCGCGCACCGGCCTCGACTTCTATCCGTAGCTGCCCGCAAGCGGCGCTGATGTCGAGGCCGCGGCTGCGTCGCAACACCGTTTCCACGCCCCGCTGCTTCAGCCGGCGCTCAAACGCGAGCATCTGCGCGCGGCTGCTGGGCGTCAGGTCGGGCGCGCCTCCGGGATGGAGCGGCAGCAGGTTGACGAGCGCGGCCAGTTGCTGGGCCAGCGTCGCCAGCTGATCGGCCGTCTCGAGCGAGTCGTTTTTCCCGCCGATCAGGACGTACTCGAGCGTCACCCGGCGGCGGAACTGCCGCAGCGCCTCCATCAGTTGGGGCAGGGTGTACTTCTTTTCGATCGGCATCAGCTCACGCCGCAACGCCGGCGAGGGCGCATGTAGCGACACCGCCAGCCGAAATTGCTCCGGGCGCCGGGCAAACTTCGCCAGGTTGGGCAGGATCCCCACGGTAGACACGGTGATGTGGCGGGCGCCGATCGCGAAACCGTCGGGATGATTCAGGATCGTGAGCGTCGCGTCCACCGCCTCCCAGTTGAGCAGCGGCTCCCCCATGCCCATGAACACGACGTTGCTCGGCTTTTGCGCCCCATCGCGGATCACGAGCTCGCGCACCTGGGCGGCGATTTCGGCCGCCGACAGATTGCGCCGGAATCCCATGCGGCCGGTCGCGCAGAACACGCACCCCAGCGCGCAACCGGCCTGCGAGGAAATGCAGAGGGTGCGGCGCTTGCCCTCGGGAATCAACACCGATTCGATCGCCTCGCCGTCGTCCAGGGCCCACAGGAATTTCTCGGTACCGTCGCTGGAGACCTGATGCGTGCGGAGCGTCAGCTGGCGCAGCGGGAAGGATGCGTCGAGGGCGGCGCGCAGCGGCGCGGGAAGCTCGGTGGCGTCCGCCCAGCGGGCCACCGGCCGTTGCCAGAGACGGGGAAGGACTTGCCGCAGCCGGTACGCCGGCTCGCCGCGCCCCGTGAGCCACTCCCCGAGCGCGGCGCGCGCCGCGTCGGGCGGAAGGCTCAGGAGGTCAACGCTCATCGGAACCGGGCGTCCACACCGACGCGGTAGGCCGACCCCAGCTCGTTCACTCCCGCGTCCCGGGCAAGCGTGATCCGGTATTTGCCGATGCTCACGCGTACGCCCGCGACGGGGCGCCAACCCGCGTCATTGCCGTAACCGCCCTCGCGGACGAGCGCCACGTCGAGCGCGACGATGCGCGCCAGCTCGGCTCCGAGCCCGAACTGATGGTCGGCGGCGAACCCATGTCCAAAGGCCAATCCATATCGGGCCCGCAGGAGCGCGCGGTCGCCCCATAACGGCCCTTCCCACAGACGCCCTTCCAGGCCGGCATAGATGTCCTGCGCCGGATCGCTGGCCGTGAGCGACGAGAAGAAATGCGTTGCGGCGGCGATGCGCAGCCGATCGCCGGCGATGGTACGGCTCGCGCCCACATCAATGGTCCAGCGGTGAGCGCGGGCCGCGTCGAGGCGCGTTTCGTGGAACGCCAGCGTGGCCCCCACGCTGGTCGCGCCGAAGAACCGCGACCACGTGGCGCCGAGCGCGAACGTGTACACGGGCACGACGCTGCCGATCGGATCGGGGCTGTCGATCGTGCGCGTCAGATCGTTGAGACCCACGCGGCCATACACGATCCCGAGGTACCCCAACGATCTGGTCGGGACGCGCACGGCGGCGAGCATGCCTGAGGCGCCGACGGCGGCGGGAGTCTGGATTCCCTCGATCGCGATCTGCGTACGCGCGCTGTCGTCGGTCTGCGCAGGATTCCAAAACACGGCTGCGGGGCCGGTGGCGAGCGCCGGGGGAACCGGCAGGGTCGTCGCCGCGACACGCCATAGCGCCGTGCCGGCGGCCTGCTGCGCGGCGCCGCGTCCCTGGCACAGGACGACGACGCCAATTAACAGCAGGCCAATGCGTTGCATGCCGAACGTTTACCGCAGCAAGTGGCGCTGTCAACTCAAGTCAACTATCTTCAACCGGTTACGGCACTTGGGACACATTCCATTGCGGCTTTCCGAGCTCCTGACGCCGAGTCGGATTCGAGTACCGCTGCGGGCCCAGAGCAAAGAGGGGGTGCTCCGGGAGCTCGTAGAGTTATTAGTGGGCGGCAACGGGGCTGGGGAGGACGTGTTCCAAGCCATCCTGGAGCGGGAGCGGCAGTTCCCGACGGGAATCGGCTACGGAGTGGCGGTGCCGCACGGCAAGACGCCGGCGCTCGCGAATCTGCTGGTGGTGGCCGGGACGTCGCGCGTCCCCGTGCCCTATGAAACCGTGGATGGCGAGCCGGTGCGACTGTTCTTCTTGCTGGCGGGACCGGAGTCTCAAGCCGGAGCCCACGTCAAGGCGCTGAGCCGCATCTCGCGGCTGGTGCGGCGCGAGCCGATTCGCGCGCGGCTGCTGGCGGCGCCAACGCCCGAAGAGTTCTACCGCGTCCTGTGCGATGCGGAGAGGGGGGGAGCATAGACGCTTTGGTGACTCGGACAACCTGGCGCAGCCACCGCTGTGGGGCGTTGCGGACGCAGGACGTCGGCCAGCGGGTGCGATTGGGGGGCTGGGTCCACCGGCGCCGCGACCTGGGTGGGATCGTCTTCCTCGACTTGCGCGACCGCGACGGCATCGTCCAGGTCGCCGTGGGCCCGGGGTGGGCCTCGCCCGAGCTCGTCTCCCGCGCCCAAACGCTGGGCGCCGAGACCGTGATCGTCGTGGAAGGCGAGGTTGTCGCGCGTCCTCCCGCAATGAAGAACCCCGAGCTCGCCAGCGGCGAAGTCGAAGTGCATGCGACCGCCCTGCAGGTCGTGGGCCCGGCCGCGACGCCCGCGATTCCAGTGGCACGCGGCACAGCCGAGGAGCTCCCGTCGGAGGAGCTGCGCCTCAGGTACCGCCACCTCGATCTGCGGCGGCCGGAGCTGCAAGCGAATCTCATCCTCCGCCATCGCCTGTTGCAGCGGGCTCGGCGCGCGCTCAGCGCGCTCGATTTCCTCGAGATCGAGACACCCATCCTCACCAAGCCGACGCCGGAGGGGGCGCGCGACTACCTCGTCCCGTCGCGGGTACACGCCGGCGAGTTCTACGCGCTGCCGCAATCGCCCCAGATCTACAAGCAGCTGCTGATGGTCTCGGGATTCGACCGCTATTTCCAGCTGGCGCGCTGCTTCCGCGACGAGGATCTGCGCTTCGACCGCCAGCCCGAGTTCACGCAGATCGATCTGGAAGCCTCGTTCGTGGGCCAGGAGGATGTGCTCGGCTTCGTCGAGACCGTCCTGGCGGAGCTGTGGGATGAAGCGGGCCACACGATCGCGCGGCCGTTCCCGCGCCTCGCGTGGCGGGAAGCGATGGAGCGGTACGGTACCGACAAGCCGGACCTGCGCTATGACTTTCCGATCACCGACTGGACGGCCCAGGTCCAGCCGCTCGCGGTGCCGTTCTTCCAGGGCGCGCTCAAGGATGGAGCGCGCGTGCGCGGGATCGCGGTGCGTGGCGGCGGCAGCCTGTCGCGCAAGGACGTGGACCAGCTCGCCGAGACCGCCAAGACGCACGGTGCCCCCGGGCTTGCGTGGGTGAAGCGCCAGGGCGAGCAGGTGTCCGGCTCCGTCGGCAAGCACTTTACCGCGGCTGCGCTCGGCGGGCTCGGCGTCGGCGATGGGGACGTGGCGCTCATGACCGTCGGGCCCGACCGGGTCACTTCGCGCGCGCTCGACAAGGTCCGCCAGGAAGTCATCCGGCGGCTTGCCCCGCAGCCCAAGGCGGCGCATGCGTTCTGCTGGGTCGTGGATTTTCCGCTGTTCGAGCCCGATCCGGACACCGGGAAGCCCGTGTTCGCGCATCATCCGTTCACGGCGCCGCATCCGGAAGACATCGCGAAGCTCGATGCCGACCCGTTCGCCTGCCGGGCGCTGCATTACGACGCTGTCTACAACGGCCACGAGCTGGGGTCCGGCTCGATCCGCATCACGGATCCGGCCGTGCAGCGCCGCGTGTTCGAGCACCTCGGCCTGTCTGCTGCCGACATCGAGGCGCGCTTCGGATTCCTGCTCTCGGCGCTGGCGGCCGGGGCGCCCCCGCATGGGGGATTCGCCGTCGGATTCGATCGCGTCTCGATGTTGCTGGCGGGCGCCGGCTCGCTGCGCGACGTGATCGCGTTCCCGAAAACCACGGCGGCGCGCGCCCTGTTCGAGGGCGCGCCCGCTCCCGCGCGGCCCGACGACCTGGCGGCGCTGCACATCAAGGTGGTGCCATGAGCGACGACGTCTCCCACCGCCTCTCGGCGGAGGGTGTGGACCCGCTGGCGCTCGCCGGCGTGAACGATGCCAACCTGCTCGAGCTCGCGCGGCGCCTCGGCGTGCGCGTCTCGCTGCGCGGCGACAGTCTGTCGCTCGCGGGCCCGGCTGCGGCCATCGAGCGCGCGACGCCGGTCGCCCAGGCCCTCGTGGACCTCGCGCGCATGGGTGAGATCGTGGATGTGCACGACGTGGAGCGGTTGATCACCGAGGAGGCCCAGGGGGAGCTCGGCCGCCAGGTCGCCGATCCGGTGAAGATCATTCTCCCCGGCCTGCGCCGGGTGATTCAGCCGAAGACCGCGGGGCAGCGGGATTACCTCCGGGCGATCGCCGAGCACGACATCGTCATCGGCATCGGACCGGCCGGTACGGGCAAAACCTATCTGGCCGTCGCCGCGGCGGTGGATGCGCTGTCGCGCAAACGGGTCCGGCGCATCGTGCTCGCGCGCCCCGCGGTCGAGGCGGGGGAAAACCTGGGGTTCCTGCCCGGCGACCTGCAGGAGAAAGTGGACCCCTATCTGCGGCCCCTCTACGACGCGCTCGAGGACATGATGCCGCGCGACCGGGTGCAGAAGGCGCTCGAGACCCGGACCATCGAGATCGCGCCCCTCGCCTACATGCGCGGCCGCACGCTCGGCGACGCGTTCGTGATTCTCGACGAGGCGCAGAACGCCACCGGGATGCAGATGAAGATGTTCCTGACGCGGCTGGGCGTGAACTCGCGCGCCGTGATCACCGGCGACAAGACGCAGATCGACCTGCCCAACCGCGAAGACTCCGGCCTGTTGCAGGTCGAGCGGATTCTCCCCGGCATCGAGGGGATCGGGTTCTGCTATCTCGCCGACGCGGACGTCGTGCGCCACCGGCTGGTGCGCGACATCATCCGCGCGTACGCCGAGGACGCGCAGGGTTGAGATGAAACTCCCCACGATGGATAAGGTGCGCTACCACGCCGCGCGCTGGATTTGGGTCCCGCTGCTGGCGATCGTCGCGCACGTCGCCTTCCCGTCGAGCGCCGCCGACGTCGCGCCGCTGCTCGAGCCCGGCGCGCGCGCCGGCAAGGATATCATCGCCCCCTTCAACTTCGTGGTGAACAAGTCGGAGGATGAGCTGCAGCGCGAGGCCGAAGAGCTCGCCGCGTCCGCGAAGCCGATCTACGAGTTCCGCCAACGCTCGTACGATACCGCGGCGACGACCATGGCCGCGTTCTTCGCGGCCGTGGACGCGGCGGCGGACGAGGGTCCGCAGGCGATCATTCGGGCGGCCGCGGAGTTCGGAGTCGTGGTCAACCTGCAGGAGGCCGCGTACCTGAGCAAAACCAACAAGCGGCGGGCCCTCCAGCAGGCCCTCACCCGGTTGTTCGATCGCACGCTGGCGCAGGGCGTGACCGGCCCCGGGGTTCTCCAGGTCGAGCAGTCGCGGGAGCTGATCGTGCGCCGCGGCACGTCGGAGTCATCCGTGGCCCGCGACCAGGTGCTGACGTTCGCCCAGTATCTGAACCGCGCCAAGCAGCTCCATCCCGATGCCGGATCGAGCGTCGGCGACGTGCTGTACCTCAAACTGGTCCGCCAGTTCTTCCGGCCCACGCTGATACCCAAACAGCTCGAGACCGAGCGGCGGCGGAACGAGCTGCGCGGCAGCGTGGATCCGAGCAAATACATCGTCCGCGCGGGCGACCGGATCGTGGGCGCGCACGAGGTCGTGACCAACGAAGCGCACGAACGGCTCGTCGCGCTCCACCAGGAGCTGCTGCGGCGCGGCGCGGCCACGACGTCGTCCATCCGCGGCGTGCTGGGCCCGCTGCTGCGCGACATGCTGATCCTGTCGATCTTCTGGGTCTTGCTCGTGTTCTACCGGCGCGAGACCTACCGCGAGCTGCGGCAGGTCGCCCTGATCGGCAGCCTGTTCGCGGTCGTGTTGGCGCAGGCGGGGCTGGTCGCGCGATTCTACCCGGCCCACCCCGAAGTCATCTTCATGCCGTTCATGGCGATGATGATGACCGTGCTCTTCAATGGACGCGTCTCGCTGATCGCCGCTTTGATCCTGTCGGTCGTGATCGGTCTGCAACCCGTGTTCCACGACGTGCCGGCCCTGTTCCTGTGCGTCGTGGGCGGCGTCACGGCCGCCCTGTCCGTTCGCACCCTACGCAGCCGCAGCAACTTCTACGCGCCGGTCCTCATCATCGCCGCCGGATACCTCTCCGGGGCGCTGGCCCTGGGCCTCGCGAGCGGCTGGCCCATCGAGGAGATCGGGCTGCGGGGCCTGTGGGGCGCCCTGAACGGCCTCGTGTCGGCGGGACTCACATTCTTCCTGCTGCCGGTCGCCGAGTCCATCACGCACATCACGACGGACCTCACGTTGCTCGAGCTGTCGGACCCGAGCCGGCCGCTGCTGCGGCGCCTGTCCCTCGAAGCGCCGGGGACCTACGCGCACAGCGTCGCGATGGCGAACCTGGTGGAGGCGGCCTGCAACCGGATCGGCGCGAACGGGCTGCTGGGACGCGTCGGGTGCTATTATCACGACATCGGCAAGGTCAAGAATCCGATGTTCTTCGTGGAAAACCAGATTCCCGGCAACAATCCGCACGACCGGCTGAAGGCGGTGCAGTCCGCGCAGATCATCAAGGCGCACGTCGTGGACGGGCTCGCGCTGGCCGCCGAAGCGGACGTGCCGGACTCCGTGGCGGCATTCATCCCGGAGCACCACGGGACCACGGAGATCACGTATTTCCTCGACAAGGCCAAGAAGACCGACGGCGGGCAGGCGCGCGACCCGGACGATTTTCGCTACCCCGGTCCCAAACCGCGATCGATGGAAACCGCGATCACGATGATCGCCGATTCGGTCGAAGCGGCGCTGCGGGTGCTCGACGACCTCACGCCGCAGAAGATCGAAGAAGCGATCGATCACATCGTGCGCACCAAGGTCAACGCCGGCCAGCTCGACGAAGCCCCGCTTACGTTACAGCAGATCGAGCAGGTGAAAGCGGCGTTCCTCATCGTCCTCAGCGGGATGTATCACAATCGCATCGACTATCCGGAGTCCAGTGGGGGCATCGGGGCGGACTGGCAACCGGCGACCGGGCGCTAACCGTCTGGCGCAGGTGGCGCGGCGGGTGTTGACGTGGGAACGGGCAGGGCATTCCCGCGTGGACATCACGCTCGTGTCGGGATCGGACATGCGCCGCCTGAACCGCCGGGCGACCGGGCGCCGCGGCCTGACCGACGTGATCGCCTATGCGCTGCCCCAGCCTGACGGCACGCTGCTGGGCGATGTGTACATCTGCCCTGCCGCCGCGGCGCTGCAAGCGCGGAACGGCGGCCGCGTGGACGACGAGCTGGTGCGACTCGTCGTGCACGGGACCCTCCACGTATTGGGCTACGACCACCCCGACGGTCCGGGGCGCACCCGCTCCGCCATGTGGCGGCGCCAGGAGCGCTACGTCCGCCGGCTGCTGCCGCGCAGGGGAGGGCGCTGATGCTCAGCGACGCCGCCCTGCGCCTGATCGCGCTCGTCGTCGCGGTCGTCGCCTCCCTCTGGGCCGCGCTCCTCGCGATGGCCGAGGAGGCGGCCGTGGGCGAGGCGTTGCACACCCTCGGTGATGCGCCTCCGGTCTCGGCGGGCAGCCGGGTGCCCTTGCATCGCGCGCTGCACATTGCCCGCCTCGCCCTCCTGGTGCTCGGCGCCGTGGCGGTGGCCCAGGCCGTGGCGTGGTGGACGCGCCCTTGGGCGGAGGCGTTGGGCACGCTCGCGGTCGGCGTGCTGCTCCTTTTTACCGTCGGCGATGCGCTGCCGCGCAGCGTGGCGCGGATCGCTCCCGAGCTGTGCGACGCGGCGTTACCGCTGGCGCGCCGGACGCTGACGCCGTTCGGGCCGCTGCTGTGGCTGCTCGCCTGGGCGGATCGCGGACTGCATGCGCTCGTCGAAACGCCCCGGCCGCTGCAACCCAATCTGGGCGCGTCGCAGCGGGATATGCTGCTCGGCGTCTTTACGATCGCGGATACCACCGTGGACGAAGTCATGACGCCGCGGTTGGACATGGCCGGCGTGGATGTGTCGGCCTCCAGCGACGAGGTGCTGGAAGCGTTCCGGCAGAGTGAGCACACGCGCCTACCCGTGTTCGACGGCTCTCCCGACAACATCGCCGGCGTCCTCTTCGCCAAGGACCTCGTGCCCATCGCCATGGGACTGGCCGAGCCCAACACCCGCTGGCAGGCGGTGGTGCGGCCGGCCGCATTCGTGCCCGAGGCCAAGACGCTCGATAGCCAGCTGCGCGATTTCCAGGGCACACCCGCGCACATTGCCATCGTCGTGGACGAGTTCGGCGGGACGTCGGGGCTGATCACGCGCGAGGACATTCTCGAGGAGATCGTCGGTGAGATCCGGGACGAACGCGATGCCGACACGGCGACCACACCGCCGATCCGCCAGGACGGCAACCGCTTCTGGGTGGACGGGCGGGTGAGCCTCGACGCGCTGTCGGAAGCGTTGGGGGCCACGTTCGCGCACGCCGAGGTGTCCACCGTGGGCGGCTTGGTCTACTCGGTCCTGGGGCGCGTCCCCCGGCCGGGCGACGAGCTGACGCTGGACGGCTTCCGGGTCGTCGTGGAGCGGGTGGACCAGCGCCGCGTCACGCAGGTCTCGTTCGAGAAGCGATGAGCGTCGCGCTCGTCGTCCTATTCCTGGGGCTCGCGGTGGCCGGGACCGCGGCCACCATCGGCGTGGCCGCCGCGACCGTGAGCCAGCTCGAGCTGACGCGCTGGGTCTCCTACAAGCTCCGCGGGTCCGCCGGCGCCGCGCGGCTGCTCCACAACCCGGGCAGCGTGCTCGCCACCGCCAACGCGATCACGACCCTCGGCGTGTTGCTCGCCGCCGGCGCGATCCCGGCGCTCCTCGCCGCTACGACGCCGAGTTTCCTGGGCATCTTCACGATCACGGTGGGCGTGCCGCTCTTCATCGGCGCGGCCTACCTCGTGCCGCGCGTGGTGGGTCGCCGCTGGGCGGAGGTGTTGGTGGCGCGGACGGTGCCCTGGATGGAGCGTGCCGGCGCCGTCCTGGGCCCCTTCATCCCCAGGCGGGAAACGTCCACGCGGACCACCCTCGCGGCGTTGCTCTCGGGGGCGGACAGCGACCGCCTCGCCGGTACCGACGAGATGGCGGTCGTGTCCGGCGTCCTCGCCTTCGCCGACCGTCCCGTGCGAGAGCTCATGACGCCGCGCACGGCGATCGTGGCGATTCCCGAGGGCATGGCCGCGGCGGAGGTCGCCCACGTCCTCCAGCAATCGGGCTACAGCCGCTATCCGGTGTACCGCGGCTCGCTCGACGAGGTGATCGGCGTCGCCCATACGCTGGACCTGTTGACGGGCCAGCCCGAGGATCCCGTGCGGGTGCGGCCGCCGTTGGTGGTTCCCGGCACGATGCGTGCTGCCGACCTCATGCTGGAGATGCAGCGGGGCGGCCGCCATCTGGCCGCGGTGCTGGATGAATTCGGGGGAACGGCCGGCCTCGTGACCTTTGAGGATCTGCTCAACGAGCTCGTCGGAGAGCTGTTCGAAGGGCCGCCCCCCTCCGCGGCGCCGCCGGCTTCGGCCGCGGGATCACGCGTGGTCGAGATCGAAGGTGGCGCGGCCACGGCCACGCTCGGCGAGCAGCTGGGCGTGCCGCTCGAGGCGCGCGGCGCGCAGACCGTGGGCGGCTTGCTCATTCAGGCACTCGGCCGCATTCCCCGGACCGGCGAGCGCTTCATCTACCAGGGGCTCGAATTCGACATCCTCGCCGCCAGCGCGACCCGTGTCGAGCGTGTCGCGGTCCGTCCCGGACCCGTGCGGGTAGTGCCGCTTGACCGCGCGGAGGGCGGGATGTGACCGCACCCGAGCTGCGACTCGACGAGCTGAAAGGTCTGGCGGAACGCGAGGACCTCTCCACGTTCCTGAAGCTGGCGCCGTTGGTCCATCCCTCCGACTTGGCGGACGTTCTGGCCGCGCTCGATGAAGCCACGCGGGTGCGCGTGGTCTCCGAGCTGCCGACCGACCTCGCCTCGATGGCCCTCGCCGAGATGGAGGCCGGCGAGAACCCCTCCGAAATGCTACTCGCGGTCGGCCCCGAATACGCGGCCGAGCTCGTCGAAGAGCTCCCCAGCGATGACGCGGCGGAGCTGGTGTCCGAGCTGGCCCCGAGCGACCGCGAGGCGGTGCTCGCGGATCTCAGCGACCGCGCGGATGTCGAGCGAATCCTCCACTATCCGGAAGACTCCGCCGGCCGGCTGATGACAACCGAGCTCGCCGCCGTCCGCGAAGACGCCACGCTCGCGGAAGGCATCGAGGAGATCCGGCGCCAGAGCGGCGAAGACGAGGACCTGTATCAGGTCTACGTCGTCGACGCGCAGGGACGGCTCAAGGGTACCGTGCCCATCGCGCGGCTGATCGTCGCCTCCCCGGCGCGCGTGGTGCGTGAGGTGATGGAGCCTCCTGCCGTCCACGTGCGGCCCGACCAGGATCAGGAGGAGGTCGCCCGGCTGATGGCGCGCTACAACCTCCCGGCGGTGCCCGTCGTGGACGAGCAAGGGCGGCTCCTGGGCCGCGTGACGTTCGACGACGTGATCGACATCGTCGAGGCCGAGACGACCGAGGACATCCTCAAGTTCGCTGGCGCGAGTCCCGCCGAGCACCTCATCGGACCATGGACCACCGCGGTGCGCCACCGTCTGCCATGGCTCGTGATCAACCTGGTCACCGCCTTCCTGGCCGGGGCGGTGGTGTATGCGTTTCAGGGAACGCTGGCACGCGTGGTGGTGCTGGCGGTATGGATGCCCATCATCGCCGGCATGGGTGGGAACGCCGGGACTCAGGCCCTCGCGGTCACCGTACGCCGGCTCGGCCTGGGGCTGTTGCCGAGAGGGCGGGCGTGGCAGGTCATACGCAAGGAGATGCTCGTCGGGACAATCAACGGCCTGGCGAACGGCGGCGTCGTCGCCCTCGTGGCGACGGCGATTGGCCAGGGATGGATGCTCGGCGTGGTGGTATTTCTCGCGATGGTCGGCAACCTGATCGTGGCGGGCTTCGCGGGTGCGTTCATTCCCATCGTCCTCGAGCGGGCGGGGGTGGATCCCGCCGTCGCCTCGTCCATTTTCGTCACCACGTTCACCGACGTGTGCGGGTTTGGGTTGCTCTTGGGGTTGGGCACGCTGTTGCTCTTGTAAGCGGGTTATCTTTGGGGCGCATGCGCACGGACGACATCCTGGCAGGCCTCGAGCGCGGCGACACCACCGCGCTGGCCCGCGCGATCAGCCTGGTCGAGAACCAGCGCGACGGGTTCGAGCGCGTCCTCTCGCACGTCCATGGGCGGTTGGGTCGGGGCGCCACCCGGCGGATCGGCATCACGGGTCCTCCCGGAGCCGGCAAGAGCACGCTGACCGAGGGCCTGATCCGCGAGTATCGGGGCCGCGGCCTCAAGGTCGCGGTCATCGCCGTGGACCCCACCAGTCCCTTCACGGGAGGGGCGCTGCTCGGCGACCGGATCCGCATGGAGTCGGTCAGCCTGGACCCCGGCGTCTTCATCCGGTCGATGGCGACGCGCGGCGCGCAGGGGGGACTCGCGACGACGACGGAAGAAGTGGCGGATGTACTCGCGGCCTTCGGGTTCGACCGCATCCTGATCGAAACCGTCGGCGTCGGCCAGACCGAGCTCGACGTCGCCGCGACCGCCGAAACCACCGTCCTCGTGTTGGTGCCGGAATCGGGCGATGGTATCCAAACGCTCAAGGCCGGGGTAATGGAGATCGCCGAGCTATACGTGATCAACAAGAGCGACCGTCCGGGGGCCGACAAGCTCAAGCAGGAGCTGGAAGTGATGCTCGGCATCCGCAGGGAGAATGCGTTTGCCCACGTGCCGGCACATCACGGACCGTCCGACTGGGAAGCACCTGTTCTTCAGACGGTCGCATCCACAGGTGCGGGTATTCCCGAGCTCGCCGCCGCGCTCGACCGCCATCACGAGTACCTTGCGGGGAGCGGGAAGCTCGTAGAGCGGCGGCGGCGGCGTTTGGCGGCACGGACGCGCGCCGTCGTGAACCGCGCCATCCGCCAGTGGGTATGGGACGAGACCGGGGCTGAGGAGCTGGTGGCCCGGCGGCTCGACGAGGTGGCCGGCGGAGACCGCAGTCCGTACGACGTGGCAGCCGAGATCCTGGATCAGGTAAGGAACGGCGGGGGGAAGGGATCAGGCACATGACCATCGAAAAGAAGCCCGTCTACACGCCGCAGGACCTGCAGGGATTCGATGTGGCACGCCAGCTCGGGGGGGGCCCCGGCGACTTCCCCTTCACCCGCGGCATCCACCCCACGATGTACCGCGGCAAGTTGTGGACGATGCGTCAGTTCGCCGGGTTCGGCACCGCCGCCGACACCAACCAGCGCTACAAATTCCTGCTCGAGCACGGTCAGACCGGGCTGTCCGTGGCGTTCGATTTCCCGACCCTGATGGGCTACGACTCCGACCATCCGCGCTCGGAAGGCGAAGTGGGGAAGTGCGGCGTCGCGATCTCTTCCCTCGCCGACATGGAAGACCTGTTCAGCGGCATCCCGCTCGATCAGGTGTCCACCTCCATGACGATCAACGGGCCGGCGGCGATCCTGTTCTGCTTCTACGTGGCCGCCGCGGAGAAGCAGGGGGTGCCGATCGCCAAACTGCGCGGCACGGTACAGAACGACATCCTCAAGGAATACATGGCCCAGCACGCCTGGGTCTACCCGGTCGAGCCGGCGCTCAAAGTGATCGTAGACATGTTCGAGTGGGGAGCGACACATACCCCCCTGTGGAATACGATCTCCATCTCCGGCTATCACATCCGCGAAGCCGGCGCGACCGCGGCGCAGGAGCTGGCGTTCACGCTCGCGAACGGGTTCACCTACGTCGAGCGCGGCATCGCCCGGGGTCTCGACATCGACAGCTTTGCCGCCCGCCTCTCCTTCTTTTGGGACATCCACAACGATTTCTTCGAAGAGATCGCCAAGCTCCGCGCCGCGCGGCGGATCTGGGCGCGCCACATGCGCGAGCGCTACCACGCGCGGCAGCCGCGGTCATGGATGATGCGCTTCCACAGCCAGACCGCCGGCGTGACCCTCACGGCGCAGCAGCCCTTGAACAACGTCGTGCGCGTGGCCTATCAGGCGCTCGCGGCGGTGCTCGGCGGCACCCAGTCGCTGCACACGAATTCGCTCGATGAAACGCTGGCCCTGCCGACCGAGCAGTCGGTGCAGGTGGCGCTCCGCACGCAGCAGATCCTGGCGCACGAGACGGGGGTCGCTGAGGTGATCGACCCGCTCGGCGGCTCCTACTACGTCGAAGCGCTCACCGACCAGCTCGAGCGGGAAGCCGAGGCCTTGTTCGGCGAAATCGCGTCCATCGGCGGGGTCGTGCGGGGGATCGAAAGCGGGTGGTTCCAGCGACAGATCGCGCAGTCGGCCGCGGCATACCAGCGGCAGGTGGAGGCCGGCGCAAAGCTGATCGTCGGCGTGAACGAGTTCCTGTCCGACGACGATCACCCCGTCGAGATCCTGAAGGTGTCGAATGACGCCGAAGACGGGCAGCGGCGCCGCATGGCGCGCCTCCGCGCCGAGCGGGACAACGCGCTGGTGGAACGCCGCCTCGAAGCCCTGCGCCAGGCCGCCGAAGCGGATCACAATGTCATCGGGCCGATGCTCGACTGCGCCCGCGCCTACTGCACCCTCTACGAGATCCGTCACGCGCTGGAGCGCGTCTGGGGCGCCTATCGCGAGCCGGTGTTCTTCTAGCCGATGAGCGCCCTCGCAGCCGCCGCCACTGAGCAGGATGTCCGCGCCGCGGTCCAGCGGTTGGCGGCGATCGAGCCGGGGCCCTACTGGGTCGTGACGTGCTATCTCAAGCTCGAGCCCCGGGACCGGACGCGCGGCAAGTACCTCATCAAGATCAAGAACCGCGTCAAGGATGCGGCCGCCGCGCTCTCGCGGCCGTCGCTCTCGCATGCGGACCGTGAGGCCCTTGCTGCCGATTTGCAGCGGGTGCTGGAGTATCTCGAGGAGCCGAATCACCTGCCGCGCACGCGCGCGATCTCGATCTTCGCGTCACAGGGCTTGGACCTGTTCGAGGTGCTGCCGCTGCCCCACGTCCATCGCTCCCGCCTGGCGATCGAGCACGAGCCGCTGGTGCGCGAGCTCGTGGCGCTCGAGGAAGAATTCGGCACCATTCTCGCCGTCGTCTACGACCGGACCGCGGCCCGCTTCTTCGAGGTAACGGCGTACGACTGCGGGGAGCTCACCTCGCTCGCCGGCATCGAGGCATCGCGCGCGGGCAAGTTCCACGGCTCTCATCAGCGCCAGGTGCTGGCGCGCGCCGGCACGCCGTCCGGCAGCGCGGGCGAGCACAACTACCACATGCGCATCCGCACCGAGAAGCAGCGCTTCTACGCCCAGATCGCCGACCGGATTTTCCATATTCACCGCGTGCGCCCGTTGGCCGGCCTGCTGATTGGCGGTGTCGGCGTGGACGCCGGGGCTCTGATTCCCCACCTCCATAGCTACGTCCACGATCTCGTGCTGGGCGTGGTGAAGCTCAACGCCAAGCACGCGACTCCCGCGGAAGTGCGCGAGGCCGCCCTCGCGCTGCGCGAGGAGCGGGAGCGGGCCTGGGAGCGCGCGCACGCCGACGCCCTGAAGGACGGCGTGCCCGAGGGATGGGCGGTGAACGGCATCGAGACCACGCTCAAGACGCTGGCGCGCGGGCAGGTGCGCACCCTGCTGGCCGATGGCCAGGACGACGATCTGCGGATCGACGAAGCGGTCGAGGACGCCTTGCGCCAGCGCGCCCAAGTGGACGTTCTCTACGACGAGAAGGCGCGCCGGGTCGTGGACGGCCTGGCCGCGCTGCTCCGCTTCCGCCGCTGATGACCGCCCGCCGTCGTCCCATCCGGATCCTTGTCGCCAAGCCCGGACTCGACGGGCACGACCGCGGCGCCAAGGTCGTCGCCGCCGCGTTGCGCGACGCCGGCATGGAGGTGATCTACACGGGGTTGCACCAGACCCCGGAGATGATCGCCCAGGCGGCCATCCAGGAGGATGTGGACGTCGTCGGACTCTCGATCCTGTCGGGCGCCCACATGACCCTGTTCCCGCGGGTTCGCAAGCTGCTCGACGCCGCGGGCCGCCGGGACGTGCTGCTCACCGGCGGCGGCATCATCCCGCCCGAGGACATGACCGCCCTCGAAGGGCAGGGGACGGGCAAACTGTTCGGGCCCGGCACGCCGACGTCGGATCTCATCAAGTACATCGAGGAGTGGGCGGCGGAGCACGTCGCCGCGTGAGTCGTCTCAAGACGCTGAGTGACGACTACCGCACGCTGCGGGCGCGTCTCGAACAGGGGGGCGGCCCGGAGCGGATCAAGCGCCAGCACGACCAGGGGAAGCTCACCGCCCGCGAGCGCATCACCGGTCTGCTCGATCCCCCCCCCGATGGCCCGTGGGTCGAAATCGGGCTGCTCGTGGCCTGGGACCAATACGACGAGCAAGCGCCCGCCGCCGGCGTGGTCACCGGTCTGGGCCGCGTGGGCGGCCGCCCCGTCGTCGTCGTGGCCAACGACGCTACGGTCAAAGCCGGCTCATGGTGGCCCGAGACGATCAGGAAGATCCTGCGCGCCCAGGAGATCGCGATGCGCCAACGGATCCCGATCATCTATCTGGTGGATTCCGCCGGCGTGAACCTGCCCTATCAGGGCGGCGTGTTTCCCGGTCAGTATGGAGCGGCGCGGATCTTCTACTACAACTCGATCATGCGGCGCTATCTCAAGGTCCCACAGATCGCCGCGGTCATGGGCCCGTGCATTGCCGGCGGCGCCTACCTGCCGGCGCTGTCCGACGTGATCTTCATGGTCGAAGGCACGTCGTTCATGGGGCTGGGCGGGCCGAACCTCGTGAAGGGCGCCACCGGTCAGGTCGTGGACGCCGAGTCGCTCGGCGGCGCCACCACCCACACGGCGGTGAGCGCGGTCGCGCATTACCGCGCCAAAAACGACAGGGAGTGCCTGATTAGGATTCGCGAATACGTGGCCCGGCTGCCGCACGGCCCCGTGCTCACGCCCCGACCCAAGTACCCCGCCCCCAAACGCGATCCGCAGGAGCTTTACGATCTGATCCCCGCCGATCATCGCATGAGCTACGACGTCCGCGCCGTGCTCGACTGCCTGCTCGACGCGGGCCAGTTTACCGAGTTTCAGCCGGATGTCGCACCCGAGATGCTGTGTGGGCACGGCGCCATCGAAGGCCGGCAGGTGGCGGTGATCGCCAATTCCCGCGGCGTGATCAAGGGCCAAAAGAAGGGCCAGCCGCCGAAGATCGGCGGGATCATCTACACGGAAAGCGCCGAGAAAGTCGCTTACTTCATCGAGAACGCCGACCGCGAGCGGTTGCCGCTCCTGTTCATTCAGGATGTGTCGGGCTTCATGGTCGGGACCGAGGCCGAGCACTCGGGTATCATCCGGGCGGGTGCGCGCTTCGTGGAAGCGATGGCAACGGCCACGGTCCCAAAGTTCGTGCTCACCATGAATCACGCGTCGGGCGCCGGCTACTACGCGATGGCCGGGCAGGGGTTCGACCCCGACTTCATCGTCTCCTGGCCGACCGGCCGCATGGGCGTCATGGAGGGCGAGTCGGCGATTCAGGCCGTGTATGGGGCCGACGCGACGAAGCCGGACAACGCCGCCGCCGTGGATGCGATGCGGGCGGACTACGAGCATCAGCTCGATGCCAAGTTCGCGGGCGCGCGGGGGTTCGTGGACGCCATCCTGACGCCCGACGAGACCCGCGACACGCTCGCATTCCTGCTGGAAGTGTCCACCGAATTCACCGGCCCGCATCTCGGGGCCTTTGCACTGCCGAGTGTCTCATGAAGCTGTCGCAACTCTCCGTTCTCGTCGCCCTGTCCGCGGCCTGCGCAAGCAGCACGGCTCGTCCCATTACGGCACCGGCACCCACCCTCAGCGCTTCGCCTCCGCCGGCTGCGGCGCCGGCGGACGGGAGCCGGACCGCGCCCGAGCCGGCGGTCGAGCCGCCCGTCGCGTTCCTGCTGGGACTCATGCCCCTGAGGAGCACTGGCGCGGACGCGTTCCGCACCGCCCACCCCAGTTACGATGGGCGGGGCGTGTTGATTGCCATTCTCGACAGCGGGCTGGACCCGGGAGTCGCGGGCTTGATCACCACAAGCACCGGTGCGCACAAGGTGATCGAGCTGCGAGACTTCTCCGGTGAAGGGCGCGTGGCCCTCGCGGCGGTGAGTGCGCCCGGCGACGGGGCCCCGCTTGCCGTCGCGGGCCGGGAGATGAGGGGCGCGGCGCGCATCGCGCGTCTCACCGCAGCCCCGGTGTGGTACGCAGGCGTGTTTCGGGAGCTGCCGCTCGGCCGCCCGCCGGCGGGCGACGTCAACGGCAACGGCTCCAATACGGATGCGTTCCCTGTGGTCGTCGTGAAGGCGTCGGATGGGTGGGTGGCGTTCCTTGATACGAACCTGGACGGCTCGTTCGAGGACGAGATGCCGCTGCACGACTACCGGCAGGGCCGCGAGACGATTGCGCTGGGGACGAAGCCCCTCACGCTGGTCGCCAACTTCGCCGAACAGAATGGCGTCCCGACGCTCGATCTCTTTTTCGACACCTCGGGCCACGGGACGCATGTCGCCGGTATCGCCGCCGGATACAACCTGTTCGACGTGAACGGCTTCCACGGTGTCGCGCCGGGCGCGCAGATCATCGGCCTCAAGATTGCCAACAACGCGCGGGGTGGCGTCAGCGTGCACGGCAGCATGATGCGCGCGATGGATTACGCGGCCCGCTTCGCCGAGCAGCGCAACCTGCCACTGGTCCTGAATCTGAGCTTCGGGGTCGGCAACGAGCACGAAGGGCGCGCCGTGATCGACTCGATCGTGGACGCGTTTCTCCTGACCCATCCCGAGGTGGTGTTCGCGATCAGCGCGGGGAACGACGGTCCCGGCCTGTCCACGATGGGCTTCCCGGGCTCGGCGGACCTGGCCCTGTCGGTTGGCGCCAGCTACCCCGGCGTCTTCGCCCAAGCGCCCCAGCCTGGTGTGCCACCGGCTCGCGACGTGCTTGGCTGGTTCAGCGCACGGGGCGGTGAGTTGGCCAAGCCGGACGTCATCACACCGGGCGTCGCATTCTCGACGGTGCCGCGCTGGGCAACGGGCGGGGAGATCAAGGGCGGCACCAGTATGGCCGCCCCGCACGCGACCGGTCTCGTGGCGTGCCTTGTGTCGGCCATGGTGCAGGAAGGACGGCGGGTCAGCGCAGTGGAGCTGATACAGGCGTTGCGCGTGTCGGCGCGTCCGTTCAGCGGGGCGCGGATCGTGGATCAGGGCGCCGGCACACCCGTGCTCGAGGCGGCGTACCAGTGGCTGAAGGCGGGCCACCAGGGCTCGACTTACGGGATCCGCGCCACAAACGGCGCCTCGGCGGCGTACCGGCGCAACGGACTCGCCGGTCCTCAGGATACGGTCGAGACGTTCGCCGTGCGGCATCTCGCCGGGCTGCGGGCGGCGCAGTTCGTCCTACACGCCGACGTCCCCTGGCTCACAACCGAGGACACCGTGGACGCGGCCCCCCGCGGGACGCAGATCCCCGTGCGCTATCGCCGCAGCGCCTTGGCGACGCCGGGGGTGTACGTGGGCACCGTCACGGCACTCAACCCGCGCGACACCTTGGCGGGACCGCTGTTCGCTCTCGTCAACACGGTGATCGTGCCATTCGACCTGGCGTCCAAGGTACTGTTCGACGAGCGGCGCGCCGTTGGCCCCGCGGCGGTACAGCGCTACTTCCTGCGCGTCGCGCAGCCGGGGGCCACACTGCGCGCGACCGTGACATTGCCGGACTCTCAGGGGCAGCAGGCAACGGTGCGTTTGTACGAGCCGAACGGCGCTCCGGCGCGGTCCGCCTCCCAGGACATCGATCTCGGAGGTGAGGAGCCCGGCACCGCGGTCATCACGGTCCGCGGTGAGGATCTGGTGCCCGGTGTGTACGAGCTCGACGTGATTGCGCCTCCGCTCACCGGCGTGACCGCGACCGTACGGGCGGACCTGGGGCCGGTGACGCTCACCCCGGCGCAGAATCGTCTCGAGGCCTCGAGCGTGACGGGCGGCGGGGCGGGCGGGGCGGGCGGGGCGCGGGGGACGGGGACAGCGGGGGGCGCGGGGGGCACAGTGACGGGCGAGGTGATGCATCGGCTCGTAGGGGCCGAGCGCAGCTGGGCGGTTGCGGGGCGGGGACAGCCCGCTGAGACGCTGCTGGTGCGAGCGCCCACGTGGGCGAAGCGGGTAGAGGTGGATATTGATCTGCCGCCCAACCTGTGGGACGAGCTCACGGACTTCAGCGTCACCGTGTACGACTCCACCGAACAGCAGGTACCCGGCGCCAACGAGGCGGTCAACTACGCGTTCGGACGGCTCAGCTTCGTGTTGCCCGATTCGCTCGCCGGCCGGCCCCTCACGGTGGAGCTGTATCCCGCATTCGCGCGCCTGCCGGGGCATCCCTGGCGCGGTAGGGCCCGGGTTCGCTTCCTCGGACCCGACGAGCCGGTCGGCGAGGGCGGTGAGCTCTCCGTGGTCGCGGGTGGGCGCGCCGTGGTGAGTCTGCCGGCGGTCCCAGCGCTCGAGCTGCCGGAGGGGTTCGGGGCGCTGATCGAAACTCGCGTCACGACGCTCGCGGGTGCACTGGCCGCACGCCGGACGGCAATCGAACGGTGAAGACCGTCCGGATCGCGGCAGGGCAGGGATTCTGGGGAGATTGGCTGGAAGCGCCGTACCGGCAGGTGACCGGCGGGCCGGTGGATTATCTGATGATGGACTATCTCGCCGAAGTGACGATGTCGATCCTGCAGAAGCAGAAATCGCGCGACCCGTCGCTGGGCTATGCGACCGACTTCGTCACCCAGATGGAACGGATTCTCCCCACCGTGGTCGATCGGGGGATCAGAGTCACGGCCAACGCCGGCGGCGTGAACCCGCGCGCCTGCGCCGCCGCCGTCGCCGAGGCCGCCAAGGGCCTCGGGTTCGAGGGAAAGCTCAAGATCGGCGTCGTCACCGGCGACGACTTGCTGGGCCGGCTCGATGGCTTGATCGCGCGCGGGCACGACCTCAAGAACCTCGACACCGGGCGGCCGCTGCGCGACGTGCGCGATCGCGTGGTCTCGGCAAACGCGTACCTCGGGGCGGCTCCCGTCGTGGAAGCGCTGCGGCGCGACGCCCAAGTCGTCATCACCGGACGCGTGACCGATACTGGCCTGACGCTCGGCCCGTTGATGCACGCGTTCGATTGGGCGCCGGACGCCTGGGACCTGCTCGCGGCGGGCACGGTGGCGGGCCACATCATCGAATGCGGCGCGCAAGCGAGCGGCGGCAACACGCTCAGCGATTGGGAACGGATTCCGGACCTCGCCCGCGTGGGCTACCCGATCGTCGAAGCACGCCCCGACGGAACGTTCGACATCATCAAGCACCCACGCACCGGTGGCCGCATCAACGTCGCCGGGGTAACCGAGCAGCTCGTGTACGAAATGGGTGATCCGCGCGCATACATCACGCCGGATGGGATCGCCGATTTTACGACCATCCAACTGGCTCAGGTGCGCAAGGACCGGGTTCGGGTGTCAGGCGTCAGGGGCAAACCAGCGACCGACAAACTCAAGGTGTCGATCGCGTATTTCTACGGCTACAAGGCGGTGGGCACCCTCGTGTACGCCTGGCCCGACGCCCTCAAAAAGGCCCAGGCGGCCGATCGCATCCTGCGGCAACGGCTGCAGGATTTGGGTCTGCGCCTCGAGGCGATCCACAGCGAGTTCGTCGGGGCCAACGCGACGCATGGGAACCTGGCGCTGCAAGAGCTCGATCCGGCCCAGATCCCCGAAGTGCAGCTCCGGATCGGCGTGCGAGCGCGCGAGAAGGAGCCGGTGGACCGCTTCACGCGCGAGATCGCGCCGCTGATCCTGAACGGCCCACCCAGCGTCACGGGCTTCGCGGGCGGACGCCCCAAGCCCGAAGAGATCGTTGCCTACTGGCCGGCCCTGATCGACAAACGAATGGTGGAGCCGTGCGTCGAGCTCGTCGAAGCTTGAAGAAAGGCAAGGTGCGGCTCCTCGACCTGGCGCACGCCCGCTCGGGCGACAAGGGCGACACGGCCAACGTCGGGCTGATTGCCCGGAAGGCCGACTACTACCCGCTCCTGGTGAAGCAGGTGACAGCGGCGCGCGTCGCCCGGCATTTTAAGGGAATGATCACGGGATCGGTCGAGCGCTTCGAGCTGCCGAACCTCCGGGCGTTGAACTTCCTGCTGCATGGGGCGCTGGACGGCGGCGGCACCATCTCGCTCAAGACCGATGCCCAGGGCAAGGTGTTCTCGACCGCATTGCTCCGCATGGAGATCGAGGTGAGACAGTGAGCGATCGCGTCCTGGTCAACGTGGCGGGCGGCGTCCTCACGGCGACGCTGAACCGGCCCGATAAGCGCAACGCGATCGATACGGAGATGATCGACGCGCTGCTCGCCGCGCTCGAGCGGGCGGACCTCGATGGCGAGGTTCGGGTGGTCGCGGTGCGGGGCGCGGGACAGGACTTCTGCGCGGGGATGGACCTGAACGAGCTCCTGGCGTCAGCCGACCATACCGCGGAGCAGAACCGGAAGGCCGCGCTGCATTTCGCGGGCATCTTCGTCCGCATGCGGCGGCTGCCGAAGCCGGTGGTCGCGCTCGTGCAGGGCCGGGCGCTGGCGGGCGGCTGCGGCCTCGCGACGGCATGCGACCTGGTGCTGGCCAGCGAGTCGGCCCACTTCGGCTATCCGGAAGTGCAGCGCGGCTTCGTGCCCGCGATTGTGATGACGATGCTGCGGCGCGCGGTGGGCGAGAAGATCGCGTTCGACCTGGCCGCGACCGGGCGGCTCTTGAACGGCAGCGAAGCGGCCACGGTGGGACTGGCGTCGCGGGTGTACGAGGATGCCGACTTCGAAGAGCAGGCGGGCGAGGTGCTGCGGATTCTGACAGAGGCCAGCCCGTCGGCGCTGGCCTTCACCAAGCAGCAGTTCTACCAGCTCGATGGGCTGCCGTTCGAAGAGGGGCTGCGGCTCGGCGCGGACGTGAATGCCGTGAGCCGCAGCACCCCGGATTTCCGCGCGGCCCTGACGGCATTCCTCAAGAAGTAGCAGGGCGTGATTACCTTGTAGGCAACGGTTTCCGGAGGAGCGCATGCGCAATCTGAACGTTCCGATGTACGACCCCGAGATGGTCCGCCCGATGCGGGAAGAGCTGACTCGCCTGGGCTTCGAAGAGCTGCGCACCCCCGATGACGTGGACGCGATGCTCACCCGTGAGCGCGCGCCCACGCTGGTCGTCGTGAATTCGGTCTGCGGCTGCGCGGCTCGCAATGCCCGGCCCGCGGCGGCGCTCGCGATCCAGCACCCGCGCCGCCCGGCGCGGCTCGTCACCGTGTTCGCGGGTCAGGATGCCGATGCCACGGCCCGGGCGCGGAGTTATTTCACCGGCTACGCGCCCTCGTCCCCGCAGATCGCGCTGCTGAAGGAGGGGCAGGTGGTGTTCATGCTCGAGCGGCGCAATATCGAAGGCCGCAACGCCCGCGACATCGCGGCCGATCTGACCGCCGCATTCGATCGCCACTGCTGAAGGATCTCCCGGCCGCGATTGACGAGGCGTGGGCGCGCGTCCGGGTTGCGCCCGGCTTTCTGACGGAGCGCGAGGCCCGGTTTCTCGCGCTCGCCGCCGCCTGCAGCCCCGCCCAGGGCGTGATCCTCGAGATCGGCAGCTTCAAGGGCAAATCGACCGTCGGGCTCGCGTCGGTGGCGGCGCGCTACGGGCTCGGCAAGGTCGTCGCGGTCGATCCCCACACCGCGCCCTCCGCGACCGATCCCGATCTCCGCGGCCAACGCTCGTCCTGGGACGACTTCCGGGCCACCTTACGCGCGGCGGGCGTCGAGGACGCGGTTGAGGCGCACCGCGGCTTCTCGCGCGACCTCGCCCGCGGCTGGGACCGCCCCGTCCGGTTACTCTGGATCGACGGCGATCATACCTATCACGGCGCCAAGGAAGACATCGACCTGTTTCGCCGCCACCTGGCCGACGGCGCCATCGTGGCGCTGCACGACGTGCTGAACAGCTTCGAGGGGCCTATTCGGGTGTTTGTCGAGGAGCTGCTGGCCTCGGATCAGTTTGGGCCGGCCGGGCTCTGCGGGTCCATCGGGTGGGCGCAGTACCGGCCGCGGGACGGCGCCCGCTGGCAAGAAGCCCGGCGCGGGTTGGCGCGCCGGGCTTCTCGACTGATTCCGCTGGTACAGACGGGCCGCGAGCTACGCGGATTCGACAAGCTGCGGTACAAGCTCTCGCGGGCGCTGGTACCGCACAGTGCAGTGGTGCCGGAGCAATGGGTGCAGATGGTGCACGGTGCGCGGTAAGCGGTACGCGAGAACGCCTTCCCGCTCACTGCGCACCGCTCACCGCGTACGCTCCTAGAGGATCCGGCCGCGCCTCACCCGGAAGTCCACGATCTCCGACATCCAGCTCCACAGCGAGTCCTGCTGCTCGTACGGGACCCCGGCGTTCACGTGCCGGGCCCACCCCTGCATTACCTGCCAGTCCTGAGTCCAGATGCGCACGCGCTTGCGCGGCACCTGCTGCTCCCAGAACTGCGCGACGCGCGGCGTCGCGTAGAGCAGGCGCACCGTCACGCTCCGCGACAGGTATTCGAGCGGCGTGAGGTCGATCTTGCGGTAGCGCTGTTCGGGGGTCAGCCGTCCGGCCCCGGGGAAATCGGGCTCGCCGTCCGAGAACATCACGACGCTCAGCGGCGAGAGCACCAGGTTCTGGCGCCTGACGTGCACCGCGACCCGATTGAAGAACGTGTTGAAATCGGTGATCGGATCCGTCTCGGGGAACCATGCCCGCAGGTCGGCCGCGATCTGCTCGACCGATTTGCCGCTCAGGTCCTGAATCGGATGGAAGGCCTTGGGTTGATTCACCTGCTGGCCGCCGAGCGATCCGATGAAGACGTCCGTCGGCTGGCGGAGCCCTCCCAGGCCGTTGAGGTGGCCGTAGATGTAGAGCGCCGCGAACTCGATGCTCTTGTCGAAATGCCCGCTCTGGCGGAACGAGCCGCTGACGTCGAGTCCGACCACCAGGGTCGAACGCGGCGGCGGCGCATTCTCGGGCGGCTTGCAGGCAATCAGCGCCAGGGCAACAAGGAACGCCGCCGCGCGCCTCATCGGGCCGCCTCCGCTGCCCGCCTGTCCCCGACGAACGGCGTGCTGGCGAGCGCGTCTTCGATGGAGCGGAACGGCAGCGAGAAATGGGGTCGGCCAGCGACGAGCACGACGCCGAAGTTCAAGCCGGCGGCCACGAGTTGCAGCACGGGCAGCGACACCAGCTCGAACATCTCGTGCGCTTCCTTCTTGAACCATTCGCGCTCGGCCTTGAGCGCCCCGATCGGTCCGCGCCAGAACTCGCTCGCGGCTGGAGCCGCGGCATGGCCGCCGCTATGTTCGACCGCGAACGCCTGCCGCCCCAGCAACCCAATCAGCGCGGGCGCGCCGAAGCGACCGAACAGGAACCACGTCATGCCGCGCACGCCGACCCACGCGAAGAACGCGAGCCCCAGTGTGCCGACCACACCGAGCGTGACACCCTGCTGCGCGAGCCACGGGGTCATGGCGTCCACCATCTCGCGGTAGAGGAACAGGACTTCGAACATCGCCACGGCCATCTCCACCAGGATCATGAAGACGATGTTGCCGGTCTGCCGCGCCTTGATCGCGTCGTTCAGCACCTGGATGCACGCGAAGCTGCCCGCGACGATGATCGCGAGGAAGATCCAGAGCAGAGCGATCAACGCGAAGGCGTTGACCTCGTAACCGGTGAGGTCGGCCAGCAGCTCGGCCATCGTCGGCCGGAGGGTGAACGTAAAGATCGTCGCTTCGACGGCGGACCAGACGAGGAGCAGGAAGAACGCCGGCCACGGCACGCCGGGCCGGCGCGACGTCGCATCGAGCACGGCCAGCGGAGAGGTAACCGCCCCCTTCAACGTGCCCCACACCAGTTGGACCGTGACCTTGATCAGCCCCCAGATCCATCCCACCACGAGCACCAGGAACCGCGCCAGTCCGGCCCAGTAGAGCCAGACCATGCGGATCGCGTCCCACCATGCCATCATCAGCGCCTGCAGTAACGAGCCGGCGCGTCCCAGCCGGAACGGGATCGTGTAAAGCGCGACCATCGTGCCCCACACGCCCGCGACGCCGACCACGGCCGCGGGCAGCAGCAGCAGCACCCCCATCCCGGCGAGCCCCCAAAACGAGTCGGAGCCCAGCACGAAGCCGAAGAGCTGCGCCTGCCAATCGACGATCCAGGACAACCCTGCCCAGACAAAGTCGAGTAGCTTGTCCAGGATCCAGGTCCATTGTTCACTTTGCACGCCAGTGGCGGTGGTGACGGGGTCTTGCATAGGGGCTCCCGAGGGTGGTCGGCGGGCACATTGTTATAAATCGGACCCGACAAGTCAAGCAACGGGAGCGTGACGGGCGTCACGCCCCCCCCTGCGACTTGCGTAAAATGCCCATGGAGGCCAAATCATCTGGCGTGCCGGATGACCCAAAGCGCCTGATTGTCGTCGGCGACCGCGTGCTGATCGCGCCCGAAGAGGGTGAGGAGCGCACCAACGTCGGCCTCTACCTCCCCCCGACCGCCGTCGAAAGCCGCCAGGTGCAAGGCGGCCGGATCGTCGCGACGGGGCCGGGGACGCCGATGGCCGAACCCGCCAGCATGGACGAAGAGCCGTGGAAGATTCACGGCCCCGACGTGAAGTACCTGCCGATGCAGGCGTTGATGGGCGACTACGCGCTGTTCTTCCGCAAGGCGGCGGTCGAGATCACGTTTGAGAGCAAGACCTATCTCGTCGTTCCGCAGGCGGCGATTCTGGTCCTTGTCCGGGGGGGTGGAGGGGTGGCGCATGGCTGACATCGGGTGGGCACGCAGTCAGGGCAATCGCGCCGAGAGCCAGGGCCTGCGCCGCGGCGCGTGGTACCGCGTCGTCGAGGACCCCGCGAAAGAGTACGTCGTGCTCGACGTTCATCACGTCGAGATCCGCATTCCGCGCACCGATCTGGAGATCCGCAGGGAGCGGCCCAAAGCGTGGAGCGTCGTGCGCGAGCCCCATCTCGTCTGTCCCGGCTGCCACGCGCGCGCCGTCCTCCCCGAGGGAACGAAGGACGCGAAGTGTGGCGAGTGCGGGCGCAGCTACCCGATCGACTGGCGGGACGCTGGATAAGACGACGGTAACGGACGGGTAAAGGACCCTTATCGTCCCTTCGCGTGCCTCCTAGGGAGTCGGGCGAGCCGGCGGCGGGGGCAAAATCATACGAAGATTGTGCACCAGGAACGCCCAACGGTCGGTCTGCTCTTCGATGATCTTGGCGGTCGGCTTCCCGGCACCGTGCCCGGCTTTCGTCTCGATGCGAATCAGCACGGGCGCGGGCCCCGCCTGCGCGGCCTGAAGCGCGGCCGCGTACTTGAACGAGTGTCCCGGCACCACGCGGTCGTCGTGATCCGCGGTCGTGACGAGCGTCGCGGGATAGCGCGTCCCCGGCCTCAGGTTGTGCAGCGGCGAGTACCGGTGCAGGAACGGGAACTGCCCCACGCTGTCCGCCGAGCCGTATTCCGTGACCCAGGCCCAGCCGATCGTGAACTTGTGGAACCGCAGCATGTCCATCACCCCGACCGCCGGCACGGCGGCGCCGAACAGCTCGGGCCGCTGGTTCAGCACCGCGCCCACCAGCAGCCCGCCGTTCGAGCCGCCGCCAATGGCGAGCTTGGACGGCGACGTGTATCGCTCCGCGATCAGGTATTCGGCGGCGGCGATGAAATCGTCGAAGACATTCTGCTTGCGGTCGAGCATGCCCGCCTGGTGCCACTCCTCCCCATACTCGGCCCCACCGCGGAGAATCGGCTGCGCGTACACGCCTCCCATCTCGAGCCAGGCGAGCACCCCAATCGAGAAGCCCGGCGTCAGGTTGACGTTGAACCCGCCGTAGCCATAGAGGTAGGTCGGGTTCGAACCGTCCCGCTTCAGATCCTTCTTATAGGTCAGAAACATCGGTACGCGCGTGCCGTCCTTGCTCCGGTAGAAGGCCTGCACGGTTTCGTACTTTGACGGATCGAACGCGATCTCCGGGGCCTTGAAGACACTCGAACGACCGGTGGTGAAATCGTGCCGGAAGATCGTCGTCGGGTACAGGAACGAGGTGAACGCGTAGAACATCTCGGTATCGCGCCGCTCGCCGCTCACCTGGACGATTGAGCCGAGCGTCGGGAGCGGCACTTCGCCGAGGGGCTTGCCGTCCAGCGCGAACAACCGCAGCTGCGAGTAGGCGTCGTGGAGGTAGCGGGCGACGAACGTGTCGTGGATGATCTGCACGCCCTCGAGCACGTCCGGCGCTTGCGGGATGACCTCGCGCCATGCGCTCCGCTCGGACCGGCGCGTATCCACCGCGATGACGCGTTTACGGGGCGCGCCCTGATCCGTTGAGAAGTAGAAGACGGGCCCGTCGTTCCCCACGAATTCGTAGGCGGCGTCAAAGTCGTCGAGCAGGCGCACGACCGGCGCATCGAGCCGCGGCTGCTTCGGGTCGCCGAGATCCTGGTAGTAGATCCGGTTGCGACGGTCGGTGCCGAGCCAGACCGAGTAGACGGCGTAGCGGCCGTCCGCGCTCACTTCGACCCCGAATCCCCAGTCGGGATGATCGGGGCGCTCATAGATCAGGCGGTCTGCCGCCTGGTCGGTACCGAGGCGGTGGTAATAGACCTTCTGGTCGCGATTCACGTCGAGCAGCGGATCGGCGCCGGCGGCCGGCTGGGGATAGCGGCTGTAGAAGAACCCCGCGCCATCATGTGTCCACGCCGCACCCGAGAACTTGATCCACTTCAAGTGGTCGCCGCGATCTTGGCGCGTCGCGACGTCGCGCACGCGGAATTCCTGCCAGTCTGAGCCACTCCCTGACGTGCCGTAGACCATCGCGCGCCCGTCGTCGGAGAGGGCCAGGATCGAGAGCGCGACCGTGCCGTCCGGCGACAGGGTGTTGGGATCGAGGAGCACCTGCGGCTCCGCGGTGAGCGAGCCCTGGGTGTACAGCACGGACTGGTTCTGCAGGCCGGAATTCTTGAAAAAGAAGTAGCGGCCGCCCTTCCTGAACGGCGCCCCGTACTTCGGATAGTCCCACAGCTCGGTCAGGCGCCGGCGAATGCGCTCGCGCTCGGGGATCTGCTCCAGGTATGCGAACGTGACCCGGTTCTCCGCCTCCACCCAGCCCCTAGTTTCGGGCGAATCCACATCTTCGAGCCAGCGGTAGGGGTCCGAGACTTTCGTGCCGTGGTAGGTGTCCACCATGTCGCCCTTGCGTGTGGGCGGGTAAACAAGCGACTGCGCGTCGATCGTCGAAGTCATCACCAGAGCCAGCAAAGGGAGGATCTTGAGAGTGGTCATAGCGCGTAAACGTGCCGAGCCTTGCGCTTTTGGGGTAGGGGGGCAGAGCGAGGCAGTCGTTTCGTTGTGGGATGCCCGCGTTCGCCGGCGGCCTGGACGCCGCCCGTGTGGTGCTTGCAGCCCGATTTGGTTACCCCAGATTTCGGATCCACCAGCTGAAAGTGCTGGGGCCGCTGCTGGCGGGGCGTCACGTGCTCGCAGTCCTGCCGACGGGGGCGGGGAAGTCGCTCTGCTATCAGGTCCCAGCCCTGCTCGGCCGTGGCCTCACGCTCGTCGTCTCGCCGCTGATTTCCCTGATGCAGGACCAAGTCGGGGCGCTGCGCCGGCGCGGGATCGCCGCAGCCTATCTGAACAGCCAGCTGGATGCCGACCAGCGCCACACCATCCTGGATGCAACGCTCGCGGGCCGGGTACCGCTGCTGTACTGCGCGCCGGAACGGCTCCCCTCACTGACGCGGCGGCTGCGGATCGCGCACACACCCCTCGCCCTGTTCGCGATCGACGAGGCGCACTGCATCACGGAGTGGGGGAATGAGTTCCGCCCGGTGTACCGCCGCCTTGGCGTGTTCCGCTCGCAGCTCGACCATCCACTCACGATCGCGCTGACCGGCAGCGCCACGCCGGCAGCCCGCGCCGACATCCTGAGCGTGCTCCGCATTCCCCAAGCCGAGGTCGTCGTCACCTCATTTGATCGCCCCAACCTCGGATTCGCGGTCCGACGCGTGCGTGACGACCGCGAGCGATTTGCGACGCTGCGGGCGCTCGTGCGCGGTGCTTCCCAAGGGGCGTCGCTCATCTATACCCCGACCCGGCGGCTGACCGAGCTCGTCACGCGCGCGCTCATCCGTAGCAGCATACGCGCCGCGCCTTATCACGCCGGCCTCACGGCCGGAACGCGCCGCCGCGTGCTGCGCGCGTTTCTGGCGGACCGCGTGAGCGTCATCGTCGCGACCAGCGCGTTCGGGATGGGGATCGACAAGCCGGACGTCCGTCAGGTGATCCACTGGGGGCCGCCGCCGACGCTGGAAGCCTATTACCAGGCGGCAGGTCGGGCAGGCCGGGACGGCCGGCCATCACAGTGTCTCATTCTGTGGCGTCCCCAGGACTTTGCTTGGGGAGAGGTCGCGCCTCCGATGCGCCGCTACGTCGAGGCTCGGCGCTGCCGGCGGCGGATGCTGCTCGAGTACTTCGGCGAGCAGGGTTCCGGTTGTTCGGGGTGCGATCTGTGTCGATATTCTGACCATGCACGATAGCCTCTACTTCTCCGACCACCACCTCCAGGTCCGCGAGATGGTTCGAGACTTCGCGCGCACCGTCGTCAAGCCGACCGCCCGCCAGTACGACCTCGAGAGCCGGTTTCCCTGGGACAACGTGAAGCAGATGGCCGACCTCGGCCTGTTCGGAATCCCCTGGCCCGAAACGCTGGGCGGGTCGGGGATGGACTACCTGTCGTACATCACGGTCATCCACGAGCTCGCGAAGGTGGACGCGAGCCATGCGATCACCGTGAGCGCCCACACGACGCTCGGCACGTCGCCGATTGTGGACTTCGGCACCGAGGAGCAGAAGCGGCGCTTTGTGCCGCTGCTCGCGACGGGCAAGGTGTTGGCCGGCTTCGGGCTCACGGAGCCGGGGGCCGGCTCGGATGCGGGCGGCACCAAGACCACGGCGGTCGATCGCGGCGACCACTACGTGGTGAACGGGTCGAAGATCTTCATTACCCATGCAGGCGTCGGCGAGGTATTCGTCGCCACGGCGCGCACCGATCCGGCGGCCAAGCGAACGCACGGCATCACGGCATTCATCGTCACGAAAGACACCTGCGACTTGGGCGAGGCGAAGCGCGTTGGCATCGGCCACGCCCCCCCGGCCGAGCTCCCGAAATGCCGCGGCGTCCTCGCGGGGAAGAAAGAAGACAAGCTGGGCTGGCGGGCCTCGGACACCCGGGAGCTGATTTTTCAGGACGCCATCGTTCCCAAGGAAAACGTGCTCGGGCCCGTGAACAACGGCTTCCGGCAGTTTCTGCACACCCTCGACGGCGGGCGCATCGGGATCGCCGCGCTCTCCCTGGGCTTGGCCGAGGGCGCGCTCGAGGAGTGCCTGACCTACACGTCCACCCGCAAGCAGTTCGGCAGACCGATCGCGAGCTTCCAGGGTGTGCACTTTGCGCTCGCCGACCTCGCGACCGAGATCGAAGCCGCCACCCAGCTCGTCTACCACGCCGCCTGGCTCAAGCAGCACGGTCATCCGTTCAAGAAGGAAGCGGCCATGGCGAAGTTGTACGCGTCGGAGCTGTGCATGCGGGCCACGACCAAGGCCGTGCAGCTCCATGGCGGCTACGGCTACACCACGGAGTACCCGGTCGAGCGCATGATGCGGGACGCCAAGATCTGCGAGATCGGGGAAGGAACCAGCGAGATTCAGCGCATCGTGATCGCCCGCCAACTGCTTGGGCATCTGATTGATTGACGTAAGTCCCAACTCGCCTTAGCTTTACCCCTATGCATTGGTCGCTGGCGTCTCTCAGCCGCCTCTCCAATCGATTCATCTCTACGCCCGCGCTCCGCGTGCCGGGCGAGTTGGACTATTGCTGGGATAACCACAGGCTCCCAAGAGGGTGCTTCCCGCCCCCCCCCGGGAGCGAGGGTAAATGCTTTGAAGCGCGAGATTCTCATCAGCGGAAGCCCGCGGGAGACCCGCGTGGCGATCCTGGAGGACGACCGCCTTGTTGAGCTCCTGGTCGATCGTCCCGACGCCCGCCGCTCCGTGGGCGACATCTACCTCGGCAAGGTCGAGGCTGTCCTGCCGGGCATCCAAGCCGCGTTCGTCGACATCGGCGCTGAAAAGAGCGCCTTCCTCCACGCCTCCGATTTAATCGAGTCGGAGGAGGACGAAGAGCCCGAGGATCGGGCGGATGACGTGGACGACGAGAATGGCGGATCCAACGGGGTAGGGAATGGTGGCGGTCCGGCCGTAGCCGAGCGGCGCGGCCGGGAACGCTCACCTCGCCCCGGCCGCAGGCAGGCCCCCAACATCGGCGACGAGCTGAAGCGCGGACAGACCAAGCTCGTCCAGGTCATCAAAGAAGCCATCGGTACCAAGGGACCCCGCGTCACCGCGCAGGTCTCGCTCGCCGGCCGGTTCCTCGTCTACATGCCGTTTGCCTCGAAGGTCGGCGTCTCCCGCAAGATCGAAGCGCGCGACGTCCGCGCCAAGCTGCGCGACATGGTCTCGAAGCTCGTCCCCGCGGACTCGGGCGGCTGGATCATCCGCACCGTGGCCGAGGACTTTACCGAGGCGAGTTGCAAGCGCGAGATCGACCACCTCATCGGCCTGTGGAAGAAGATCACGCGCAAGGCAGCGTCGGGCCACGCGCCGGCGCTGGTGCAGCGCGAGACGAGCCTCACACGCGGGATCGTCCGCGACCTGCTCTCCGACAAGGTTGACCTCCTACTCGTCGATTCGAAGCTGCTCTACAACGAGATCGAGCAGTACCTGAAGCAGATCGATCCCGAGCTCCTGCCGCGGGTCAAACTGTACCAGGCCGAAACACCGCTGTTCGACGAGTACGACATCGAGGCGGAGATCCGCAATCTCTTCAAGCAGCGGGTGGATCTCCCCACCGGCGGCTACCTGATCATCCAGCCGACCGAGGCGTTGATCTCCATCGACGTCAACACCGGGCGCTACACCGGGAAGCGGGATCCCGAGAGCACGATTCTGCGCACCAACGTCGAGGCCGCGCGCGAAGTGGCCCGGCAGCTGCGGCTGCGCGACATCGGCGGAATCATCGTGGTGGATTTCATCGACATGGAGACGCGCTCCAACCGCGACAAGGTGCTCCAAGAGCTGCGCACCCACCTCGGCCGGGACCGGGCGCGCACCCGCGCCTTCGCCGTCTCCGAGCTGGGCCTCGTCGAGATGACCCGGCAGCGGGTCCGGCCGTCGTTGTGGCAGTCCATGACGACCGAATGCCCGACCTGCACCGGGACGGGCCGTGTATTCCGGCCCGAGGTCGTCGTGCGCCGCATGGAGCGCTCACTCAAGCGCGCCGGGGCCGACCACAAGGAGCGCCAGCTCGCCGTCCGGCTCCACCCCGAGGTCGCGCTCTACCTCGTGGAGCAGGAGCCTAACTTCTTGCGTCAGCTGGAAAAACAAACGGGGCTCGAGCTCGAGGTCCGGGACGACCCGATGATGCGCCTCGATGAGTTTCGCATGATGGCGAAACCGGCGGGCAGGGATGTGACGGAATTGTACGCGGTTGCGTGAAGGGAGCAGGGAGCTGAGCGCAGGGAGCAGTACTGCTCCCCGCTCCCTGCTCCCTGCTCCCTTGACCGAACCGTAAGCCCCAATTAGCGTTCCGACCCTATGAGTTACGCCATTTTCACCACCGGTGGCCACCAGTTCCGGGCTGAGCCCGGCGTCACGATCAAGGTCCCGCTGCTCGCGGCTGAGCCTGGGACCGAAGTGACGTTCGATCGCGTGCTGCTCGCGAGCGACGGCAAGCACGTGCAGACCGGCCAACCGATGCTGAAGGGTGCCAAGGTGACCGCCGAGGTCGTGCGGCACGGCAAGGGCAAGAAGGTCCGGATCTTCCGGTTCGCGCGCCGGAGCGGGTATCGCCGCAAGGCAGGGCACCGGCAGGATTTCACCGAAGTCAGAATTGCCGACGTGCAGGTCGGCTGAGGATCGCATGGCTCATAAGAAGGGCGTTGGCTCCTCCCGCAACGGTCGCGACTCCAATCCGAAGTACCTGGGTGTGAAGCGCTTCGGCGGCGAGTTCGTGACTGCGGGGAGTATCATCGTCCGCCAGCGCGGCACCAAGTTCCATCCCGGCAAGAACGTCCGCCGCGCGTCGGATGACTCGCTGTTCACGGTCGTGGATGGGCAAGTGAAATTCGAGCACAAGAACAAGAAACGGATGCAGGTGAGCGTGTATCCGGCGGCGAAGGAAGCGGCGGCGAAGAACTAGCAGTAGGAGACCGTCAGTACCTCGGCGGCAGGGTCTTATAGCGCTCCATCAACTCCGTCTGCCGGCTCCGCAACGGGATCTCGCGGCCGCGAATGAACACATGCTCTACGCCCGTCGCGAACTCAAACGGATCGCCGCTCCACACCACCACATTGGCGACCTTGCCCGGCTCGAGTGACCCGTACCGGTCTGCCACCCCAAATACCTCGGCGGGGGTCAGCGTGACGTTGCGGAGCGCCTGATCCCACGTCATGCCGTAGGAGACCGCGTTCCCACCCTGCTGCCGGAGGTTCCGCGAGTTGTGCGTATCGGTTTCCATGAGCACGACTCTCACCCCGGCCTTGGCCAACAGCCCCGCATTCTCGTAGCGGACCCCCAACCCGTCGTAGGTGGGGATGTTGTCGAGCGCCTGCACCATCACGGGCACGCGGGCGGCCGCGATCTGATCGGCGATCATCCATCCCTCGGTGGCTCCGGCCAGAATCAGGCGCAGGCCATACTCGCGGGCGATCCGCATCGCCGTCTCGATATCACTGCGCCGGTTCGCGACGGCGATGAGGGGCACCTCGCCGCGCAGCACGGGCTGCAGCGCGTCGAGATCCGCCGCGGAGGCGGCGAGCGGCTGGATCTGCGCCCGGTTGAAGTCGGCCCGCCGGCGTGCGTACTCGCGGGCGTCGGTCAGGACGCGCCGCAGCCGAGCGGCGGCTCCCGCCCGCGACCCGCCGCCAGCGCCCTTGCTGTTCTCGTTCAGGTTGACAACCATCCCCGCCGGCGACTTGATGAGCATCGCTTCGATCGTCCGGCCGTCGAGATCGATCAGCACCGCCTGTCCCCTGATGAACCCCCCGGACGGCGCCGCGAGCGTGGTTGTGACGCCTTCGATCCGGGTGACCGCAATCAGCGTCGAGGCGGGATTGATCCCTTCCAGCACGTTGAACGACGCGGCGACGGCGCTGTCGCGCACCCCGCCGTCGTTCGTGCCGGGCACCGCGCCGATTTCCGTGAGCCCCATCTGGCCGCCGCCGTCGATCAGCCCCGGCGTCACCCACTTGCCGGCCGCGTCGATGCGGGTCGCGCCGGCCGGGACCGCGACGTTCGTCCCGACGGCGGCGATGCGTCCGTCACGAATCAGCACTGTGGCGTTCTCGAGCTTCGGGCCCGAGACCGGGTACACCGTCCCACCGGTGATCGCGATCGTCTGGGCGAGGAGGAACGCAATCATGGCTCACGCCCCAAGATGAAGTCGGTTTTGGGCTGGCGCGTCGGGTCGTTGCGGTCGTACACCAGCCAGCCGTCGTTGTAGACCTGGAGCGCGCGGGCGTACACCGAGAACGGGTCCGCGGACCAGACGACGACATCGGCCATCTTGCCGGGCTCGAGTGTCCCCACGAGCGAATCGATGCCCAGCACCCAGGCCGCGTTCGCCGTGAACCAGCGCAGCGCCTGGTCGCGCGTGATCTGGATCCCCGCGCGGCGGCCGTAGTACATCGCCTTCGCCGCTTCCTGGTTGAGCCGCTGAATCCCCGACTCCGAGTCCGAATGAATCACGGGCCGGCCGCCCGCCTGCTGCACCAGCGCGGCGTTCTCGTGAATCCCATCCATCGCCTCTTCCTTGAATCCCCACCAGTCGGCCCAGATCGAGACCGCCGTCCCTTCGCGGGCGAGCACGTCGGCGATCTTGTACGCCTCCACGGCGTGGTGGAACGACCGGATCTTGAAGCCAAACTCGCGCGCGAGATCGAGCATCTGCACCATTTCGTCGGCGCGATAGCAGTGGTTCTGCACGTAGATGTTGCCGCGCAGCACCTCGACCAGTGTCTCATTGCGGAGATTGCGGTCGGGCGGATCGCCCTGGTGATCCTTGTTCCACTTGTCCCAGCGGCGGCGATAGGTCTGCGCCTGGATGAAGGCGGTGCGGTAGCCCGCCATGTTGCCCATGCGGGTCGACGGACCGCCGCGCTGACCGTAGACACGCTTGGGATTCTCGCCGCACGCCATCTTCAGCCCGTAGCGCGCGCCCGGGAACTTCATCTCCTGCACCGACCGCGCCGGCACGAGCTTGAGCACGGCGCTGCGGCCGCCGACGAGATTCGCCGATCCGGGCAGGGCCTGGATCGTCGTGACGCCGCCGGCGATCGCGAGCGGGATCTGCGGGTCCTGCGGCCAGACCGAATGCTCGGCCCACACCTCAGCCGTTACCGGACTCGTCGCCTCGTTGCCGTCCGACTCGGCTTGCGTGCCGGGGGCGGCGTAGACGCCGAGGTGCGAGTGCGTGTCGATGACGCCGGGCGTCACCCATTTGCCCGTGCCATCCACCACGATCGCGTCAGCCGGCGCGTCCACCGTCGGACCGACCGCGACGATACGACCGTCACGGAAGAGGATCGAGCCACCCTGAATCTCCTGACCCGCGGCGGTCATGATCGTGGCGTTCCGGATCACGACCGGCGGGTTGGAGTGGCGCTGATAGGTGGAGGCATACGGCGTCCGGTCCGCGCTGGTGCTGTCCTGGGGCGCGGCCGCCGCGGGAGCAGCCGCGGGCGTCTGGCGCGCGCCGGCAGCGGTACATCCGGCCACGACGATACTGACCGCCAACCCGAGTGCTGCCGACAGGTGTCGCATGCGTGATCTCCTACTTCACGAGTTCGAAGACGATCGGCGCTCCCACCAGCGCGACGCGTAGCAGCCGCCGGGGAGAGTCCGTCGAGACGTGCATCACGATCGGCAGCTGCATGCCGGCGATCTCCAGCCGGTAGGCCCCGAACGTGCCGGCCGGGACGGTGACCTGCTCGACCCCGGCGACCTTCACGGTGACGACCTTCGATTGGCCTTCGCTCGACGAGAACACGTTCAGATTGAAAGTCTGGCCTTCCGCGAGGGGCAGCGCGGGAACGAGCAGGCGCAGAGCGTTGTCATCGACCGTGCCGGGGGCGACGGTCGTATCGATGCTGATGGTCCGCGGCTCGCCCGTGCCCTGCGGTGTGGTCGCGCTCCCCTTCACCCGGCCGTTGGCGAAATCCAGATTCGCCTCCGAGCGATGCTGCTGCACAACCCCGGATTGGCGGCTGCGGCGCATCGTGAGATCCGCCGCGTTGACGACGACGGTCACCCGTTGGTTAAGGAAGGGCCCCAGCACCGTCGTCTCCGTGTACACGATCGAGTCCGGCGTCACCTCGACGCGGCGCGCCCGGGCGCCGAAGGGGTTCCCCTGGACCAGCGCCTGGAAGCTGTCGCTCCTGGCCGTGATCTGGGTGCGGTCGAACGCGACCGGGCCTCCGGTGGGATTCAGCTCGGCGGGGTCCATCGGCTTGCCGTCGACATCCACCAGTCTGACCGGCGCGATCGCCCTTAGCTTGTCGTAGATCTCCTTGGCATCGCCCACGACGACGATCGTCAGGGCATTGCGACGATAAACGCGCTGCGCGGCGGCGCGGGCCCGCCCGGGGCTGACTGCCGCCAGGCGGTCACGCAGGCGGGGCAGGTAGTCGGGACCCAGACCGAGCAGGCGGGCCGTGGTCAGGACCTGGGCGATCTGGCGCGGCGTTTCGACCGTCAGGGGAAACGAGCCGACCAGGAAGCCCTTGGTCGCGGCAAGCTCGCTGTCCGGAACGGCCTCGGTGCGGAGGCGGTCCACCTGATGCAGCAGCTCCGTCAGCGCGCTGTCCGTCACGACCGTCCGTCCCTCGAACGTCGCTTCCCAATGGCCCATGCCGCGGTTCCGCCGCAGCGCGGCATACGACCCGTACGTCCAGCTCTTCTGCTCGCGGAGAATCAGGAACAGCCGGGAGTCGGTCCCGCCCCCCAGGATATGGGTGGCCACCCGCGCCGCGTAGTAGCCCGTGTCGGTCGGGGCAAACGTGGTGTTGCCGAGCACGATGTTCGACTGCACCGAGCCGGGCCGATGCACGAGCAGGATATCGCTGGCGCGCTTCACCGGCACCGCGGGGGGCGGCGGCGTGGCCGGCACTGCACCACGCCACGTCCCGAAGGCGCGAGTCGCGAGCGCGCGGGCGCGCGGTAGCGTGATGTCGCCGGCGATGACCAGGAGGGCCCCACCTGGCCGGAGCCGGCGCCCGGCGAACGCTGCCACGTCGGCGCGCGTGATTGCCTTGTACGAGGCCGGCGTCGTGTTTCGTCCGTACGGATGCCGGCCGTAGATCTCCTTCTGGAACACGCGGGCGGCGACCGCTTGCGGTTGCGACAGCTCCACCTCGAGGGACGAGAGCATGCGCGTGCGGGCGAGCTCCAGCTCCTCTTCCGGGAACGTGGCCCGGCGGGTGACGCTACCGAGCAGCGCGAACGCCAGATCGGCGTAGTCGCTGAGCACGTCCGTGGAGACAGTGAGGAAATCCTCTCCCGAGCTGGCACTCAGGCTCCCGCCGACGCCCTCGATCGCGGCGGCGATCTGGTCGGCTCCCTGCGTAGGCGTGCCTTTGGTGAGCAGCTCCGCCACCATCGCGGACAGGCCCTCCTTGCCGGCGGGATCGTACGCGCCGCCGGCGCGGAAGCTGAGGGTGACGGAGAGTGTCGGCTGCTCGTGGTTTTCGACGAGCACGAGCATCATGCCGTTGGGCAGCGCGACTTCCCGGAACGGCGGGAACCGCGCCGGCCGCAGCGGGGCCGGCGCCGGCGGGCGCGTGGGAAACGGCTCCTGGGCGGCGAGGACGCTGGAGGATAAGAGCAGACCCGCGAGCACGGCCTTCATTGCGAGCCTCCCGACGCGGGCGCTGCGCCGGCGCGGACGATCACGAGTGTCAGGTTCGCGGGAGCGAGATAGGTATTGGCCACGCGCTTCACGTCCTCGCTGGTCACGGCCAGAATGCGACCGAGATCGGTGTTGATCTCGTCGATGGCATTGTGAAACATGCGGTAGTGATGCAGCTCCTCGGCCTTGCCGAGCGTGGTCTCGCGATTGTTGATGAAGCTCGCGCGCAGCAGGTTCTTGGCCTTCGCCAGCTCGTCCGGCGTGATGCCGCTCGCCCGGAGGCTGTCGAGCTGGAGGCCGATCAAGCTGTCCAAGCGCTCGGCCGGGATTCCCTGATTCACGATGCCGTACGCCGCCATCACGCCGGGCCCGTTCCGCGATCCGGTGGGGTTCAACAGGACCCCGGTGGCCACCGCCGCCTTCTCGCGCCGTACGACGGCGACGTTGAGCCGTGAGCTCTCGCCCTGGCCCAGGATCAGGTTCAGCACCTCGAGCGCCGGCGTGTCCGCGTGCCGGTGCTCCGGAATCCGGTAGAAGCGCAGCGCGGCGTCCAGATTGGCCTGCGGGTCGCGGACTTCGCGGCGCTGAGGCCCCCCCCCACCCCCCCCAGCGCGGGCGTCGCACCGCACGGGCTCGGGTGCCGGATGGCTCGGGATGCCGGCGAAGTACTGATTCACGAGCTGCCGCAGCTCGGCGGGGTTGAAATCGCCCACCACGACCAGCGTGGCGTTGTTGGGCGCGTAGTAGGTCTCGAAGAACGCCTGGACGTCCGGGAGCTGCGCGGCATCCAAGTCGGCCATCGATCCGATCACCGAGTGCGCATAGGCAAAGCACCCGGTGGAATCGAAGGGCCAGGTGATCCCGTCGATGAACGCGGCCTGGTAAGGCTGGTTGTCGAACCGCAGGCGACGTTCCTCCTTTACGGCCTGCCGCTGGTTCTCGAAGTTGTCCTGCGTGATCGCGAGCGAGCGCATCCGGTCCGCCTCGAGCCACAAGGCGAGGCTCAACCGGTTGGACGGGAGGGTCTCGTAGTAATTCGTCCGGTCTTCTTGCGTACTGCCGTTCATGGACCCGCCGGCACGCTCGATCAACTGGAAGTGCTCCGCCTTCTTCACGTTCGCCGACCCCTGAAACATCATGTGCTCGAACAGGTGGGCGAAGCCGGAGCGGCCGGCCCGCTCGTTGCGCGAGCCGACGTCGTACCACACGTCCACCGACACGATCGGGGTGGAATGGTCCTCGGAATACACGACGTGCAGCCCGTTCGGCAGCGTGAACTGCTCGAAGGCGATGCTGCCGGTTTGCGTGAGCAGGGCGACGAGCAACAGGCTATGCATGAGGGGGAGACTCCGTGGGAAACAGTGCGAGCGCGTTGGTTTCGAGGATGGCCCGCCGCTGCGCGTCCGTGAGCGGGAGAGCCAAAAACTGATCGATGTTCTGTCGCAGATCCTTCACGCCCGGGCTGGGCCAATCGGTGCCCCACAGCACCCGGTCGGCGATCTCCGTCAGGCGGGGAAAGTACTCCAGCAACTTGGCGGGCGGAATGCCCGAGACATCGAGCCTGACGTGGCCATGACGTCGCAAGATGAAAAACGCTTCCTCCATGTACAGCGGCCGGCCGCCGTGGGCCATGACGAGCGGCAAGTCGGGGAAGTCGATCGCGACGTCGTCCAGCTCCAGCGGATTGCCGTACTTCGAGCGCGCCCCCGGAAAGATCGAGGTACCCGTATGCACCATCACCGGCAGGCCCCGCTCCTCGCAGCGGCGGTAGATCGCGCCCAGCGCGTCGAGACCGTCCGCGTACGCATTCGCCGGAAAGCACTGGTGCGGCGGGTGGATCTTGAGGAGGCGGATGCCCAGGTCTACGAGCCGGTCCACGTCGCCGGCGGGGTCGCGCGTGTAGCGGGCATGCACCCCGCCATAGGGAAGCAGCCGCTCGGGGTTGGCCTGCGCGTACTTGGCGGCAAACGTGTTGGTCGAGTCATCGAACCCCATCACGTCGGGGCTCGGATAGTTCACCAACCCCACCCGCCACACGCCGGAGCGGTCCATGACCTCGAGCAGAGCCTTGGGGTCATCCATCAGCGAGATCAGGAAGTCCCAATGCTCTTCCTTCCCCTTTCGCATCGCGTCCTGGACCTTGGGCTTCAGGTCGCGCCACGGCTGGATATGGATGTGGACGTCGGTGATGCGGGTCAGTCGCTCCAGGTGTAGAACCCCTTTCCCGTCTTCTTTCCCAACTCGCCCTTCTTTACCTTCTCCCGGAGAATCTTTGGCGGCTCGTAGTGCGGTTTGCCGAGCGTGGCGTGCAGGTACTCGGCGATCGCGAGCCGCACGTCCAGGCCGACGAGATCGGTGAGCTTCAGGGGTCCCATCGGGTGGTTGTAGCCGAGCTCCATCGCCTTGTCGATATCCTCCGCGCTCGCGACGCCCTGCTCGAGCATGCGCATCGCCTCGAGGCCGAGCACGATGCCGAGCCGGCTCGACGCGAAGCCGGGCGAATCGCGCACCACGATGGGCTCTTTGCCCAGCTGGCGCGCGAACGCCGCCGCGCGCTCGACCGCCGGCGCGCCCCCCCCGCCACGCCCGTGGGCCACGACTTCGACGAGCTTCATCAGGTGCACGGGATTGAAGAAGTGCATGCCGACCAGGCGGGCGGGCTCTTTCATGGCGGCCGCAATCTGGCCGATCGATAGCGATGACGTGTTGGACGCGAGCAGGGCGCCGGCCGGCGCGAACCGCTCGACGTCGGCGAAGAGGCGCTGCTTGAGCGTCAGGTCCTCGACGACCGCCTCGATCACGACGTCGGCGTCGGCGACCGCGGGACCGAGCTGCGGCTCGGTGCGCAGCCGGTCGTAGACCGCGGCCCGGTCCGCTTCGGTCAGCTTGCCGCGCTTCAGGCCGCCCGCGAGCAGGCTCTCGATCTGGCTCATCGCCTGCGGCAAGGCGTCCGGACGGACATCGGTGAGCCGCACCTCGCACCCGGCGAGCGCGGCGACGTAGGCGATCCCGTGACCCATCGTGCCCGCTCCGACGATCGCGACGCGCGGAGCGGTCATGCGGCCCGCGAGGCGTCCACGGCGCGCCGCCCCCGCTCGGGGAAGTTGGTGCAGATGCCGTCCACTCCCCAGGCGATCAGGCGCGACATTTCGGCGGGCTCGTCGACGGTCCACACGATGATGTGGTACCCGTCAGCATGGACGGTTTCGACCAGGGGCTGGTCGGTGGTCCCCCGTTCCTGCCAGAGCGTGTCGGCGGAGGCGTCCTGCAGGGATTTCCTGGGGTCCTTCGTGCGGACTTCCGACAGGAGCCCGCGCGCCAGATCCGGACGCTTTTCACCGAGACGCCGCACGACGTGGTAGGCGAAACTGTGCACGGCGTAGCCCGATGGATTGGGTCCACGATCCAGTGTTTCGAGCAGCCGCTCGTCCCAGCGCGGGTCCAGGACCTTCACCTCGACAAACACGCGCAGGTCCTGGCCGATGGCGTCGAGCGCTTGCGCCAGCGTGGGCACGGGCTCGCCGTTCGGCAGGCGCAGGGGGGCGAGGTCGCGCAGGCGCGCTTGGGCGATGGAGGCGCCGTTGATGCTAGCGTCGTGATGGACGATCAGCTCGCCGTCCGCGGTCGCGTGGATGTCCAGCTCCACCGCGTCGGCGCCTCGCGGCGCCGCGGCCCGGAACGCGGCAAGCGAATTCTCCACCTCGGTGCCGGAGGCGCCGCGGTGCGCGATGACCAGAGGCTTCACTTCAGCTCGATCCAGCCCGGCTCTTTCTCGATGTCGTGGACGGTCGCCACGTCCTCCGGGCGCGGGAGCACGGACGCGAGATACGCGGGGTACTTGGCGGCGTCGAGCGGCTCGCCGTCCACCGTGAAATGCTGGTGCGCGTACACCCCGATCCGGCGGTTGAACTTGAGATCGGGCACCTTGAGTTGCAGCTCGCGCTCGGGGATGAACATGTTGAGCCGCTCGACGAGCTTCACGATCTCCTGACGGTACAATCCCCGGCCGTACTCGTTGAGCTTGGCCTTGTCCGGCTCCTGCGTGTTTTCGCGCTCGTCGTAGCGGCCCTTCAGCCCCCACACGTAGGCCCAGTGCGCCGACGACGAATTGTCGGTGCCGAACAGGTCGAACGCCGTCGGGATCCACTTATAGAAGAAGCGCTGGATCACTTCGGGGGGCATCTGGCCCGCCTTGACGATCCTGAGCAAGCCGTTGTTGCCGGTGCCGAGGTGGTAGGACTCCTCCTTGAGCATCGGCCCCATCGAGCGCGACAGCGGGTCAAAAGCCGAGACCGACAGCATCTTGAGCTGAAATTTACCGTCGCGGTCGATGTACTGGGTATAAGTGAAGAAGTCGAGCCAGTTGTCCACGATTTCGTTGAACGAGCCGAGCAGCCGCTCGCCCTCATCGGCACGGCGCTCGAGCAGCTTCGCGGCCTCGCGCTTCCCTTCGTCGCCGAAGTACGTGCAGAGCAGGTAGGACATCTGCCAGCCGTGCCGCATTTCCTCGGTCATCACCCGCTGCAGCGACAGCAGGTCGTAATCCGAGGGCGCGTGCTGGAGCAGGTTGCGCTGTTGCTCGACCGACGCGAACTCGGTGTCGCCCTGGTACACGATCAGATTGAGCAGCGCGTCGCGGATGCGCTGATCGGGGATGTGCATCACCGTGGGCCATTTGCGCTGGCCTCGGTAATGCCCGAACTCGATGTGGGGGACTTCCGGGTCACCGAACTTCGCGTCAAAGGAATACTGGCGCAGATCACCCTGCGGGAGACCGATCGAATCCTGCCAGTAGCGGAAGTAGTCGATCCAGTCGTCGAAGTTGTGCAGTTTGCGGACCATCAGCGGTTCCTTATCAGTTGTTTGGCTTCAGGAGTGGCAAACAGCGTGTGTTGATGCTCGATCTCGAGGTCGAGCATCTCCTCGAGGGTGCTGTGCTCGGACTGGTACAGCGCCTCTTTCGCTTTGCGGACGGCCAGGGGCGCCATCGCCGCCCATCGCCCGGCGAGGGCCCGGGTTTCCGCCGCAAGCTGCGCATGGGGTACAACCCGGTCGAACAGCCCGAGCGCTTCGGCTTCCGCCGCGGGGACCATCCGCGCGCTCCACACGAGCTCGAGGGCCTTGGAAATGCCCGCCAGCCGCGGCAGGAAGTAGCTGCCGCCCCAGTCGGGGCCGAGACCTAGCTGGTGGAAGACTTGGCCGATCGAGGCCTGGTCGGAGGCCAGCCGGTAATCGCACGCGAGCGCGAGGTTGGCGCCGCCACCGGCCGCGGGCCCGTTCACCACGGCAAGGACGGGTTTCGGAGCGTGGCGGATCGCAAGGGCGATCGCTTTCCCGGCTGCGACGAGCTGCTCCCCCCCCCCCGGGGTGCCGAGCACCGCGAGGTCCGCGCCCGCGCAGAACGCGCGCCCGGCTCCCGTCACCACGATGACCCGGATCTCGTCCGCCGCCGCCAGCATGCGCAATCCCTCGATGAGGTCGTCGCATGCCTCGGGATCGAAGGCGTTCAGTTTCTCGGGACGATTGAGCGTGACCGTCCCGATGTGTTCCGCCATCTCGATGAGGATCCGCTCGTAGGCCGCCACTAGACGCGCTCCACGATCATCGCGATGCCCTGGCCGACGCCGATGCACATGGTCACGAGACCGTAAGAAGACTTCGTACGATGTAAGGCGTGGACCAAAGTCGTCAGAATCTTCGCGCCGGTGCAGCCGAGCGGGTGGCCGAGCGCGATACCGCCGCCGTAGATGTTGACCTTGGCCGGATCGAGCTTGAGATCGCGGATGCAGGCGATCGCCTGTGCCGCGAACGCTTCGTTGAGCTCCACGAGATCGATCTGGTCGATCGTGAGCCCCGCGCGCTGCAGCGCCTTCTTCGTTGCTGGGATTGGCCCGAGCCCCATACAGCTCGGGTCAACTCCCGCCACTGCGGTCGCGACGATTCTCGCCAGGGGTTTCGCAGCCTTCGATGTGATCAGCAATGCCGCGGCACCATCGTTTATTCCACTCGATGTCGCCGCAGTGACGGTCCCATCCTTCCTGAACGCGGGCTTGAGCTTGCCAACCGCTTCAATCGTCGTCCCAGCCCTCGGGTATTCGTCCTTCGCGAATATTGATCCATCGGGCAGTGGAACGGGCACGATCTCCTCCGTGAACACGCATTCCTGGAGCGCGCGCTCGGCGCGCCGCTGACTCTCTACGGCGAACGCGTCCTGCTCCGCCCGGCCGATCTTGTACCGCTCGGCGACCACCTCCGCCGTTTCGCCCAGTGCGATCGTCCATTCCTTCTTCATGCGGCGATTCGTGAACCGCCAGCCGACCGTCGTGTCCGCGACTTCCGGGGTCCGGCGACTCCACGGCTCGCCCGATTTGAGCGTTACATAGGGGGCGCGCGTCATGCTTTCGACCCCGCCGGCGACGAACACCGCTCCCTCGCCGGCCTTGATCGCTTGGGCCGCGCTGGCCACCGCCTGGAGGCCGGAGCCGCACAGCCGGTTCACCGTCTGGCCCGGCACCTCGATCGGCAGGCCGGCCAGGAGCAAGGCCATGCGGGCAACGTTGCGGTTGTCCTCTCCAGCCTGGTTAGCACACCCGAAAATGACATCGTCGATGGTCGAAGGATCGATATCGGATCGCTGGACGACCGCCTTGATTGCAACTGCCGCCAAATCGTCCGGGCGCACGCCGGCCAACGAGCCGCCGTGTTTGCCGACGGGGGTTCTCAGGGCCGTCGTGATGAACGCGTCCGTCACAGTCCGACCCACACGGTCTTGGTTTCCAAATACCCGTCTAACGCTTCGCGGCCGAGGTCGCGTCCAAAGCCGGAAGCCTTGAAGCCGCCGAACGGAGCGCCGGAATCGTAGAAATTGTACGAGTTGATCCAGACGGTGCCGGCGCGGATCGCCTTAGCCGCGCGATGTGCCTTCTGGATGTCCTTCGTCCAAATCCCGGCAGCCAGACCGTAGATCGTCTGGTTCGCGAGTTTCACGCCATGGTCGAAATCGTCGAACGTCAGCACGGCGAGGACGGGCCCGAAGATCTCCTCGCGCGCGATCGTCATCTCGGGCTGCACGCCGTCGAACACGGTCGCCTCGACGTAGTAGCCTTTGCCGTTGGCCTTTGCGGCCTTGCCGCCCGCCACGAGCTGCGCGCCTTCGTCCACGCCCTTCTTGATGTAGGCGAGCACGCTCTCCTGCTGCTTTTTGGAGACGAGCGCGCCCAGGCGGGTGTTTTTGTCGAGCGGATCGCCGGGGGTCATTTTCTTCGCCCCCTCGGTGAGCTGCTCGATCACCTGCTGATGCACCGACTTTTCGACCAGCAGGCGGGACCCCGCGGCGCAGACCTCGCCTTTGCCGTAGAAAATCCCCGTCTGGGCACCCCGCACGGCCGCCTTCAGGTCGGCATCAGCGAAGATGATGTTGGGACTCTTGCCGCCGAGCTCGAGTGTGACGCGCTTGTTCGTCTCGGCTGCCATTTTCATGATCTGGCGGCCCACTTCGGTGGAGCCGGTGAAGGAGATCTTGTCGACGTCGGGATGACGCACGAGCGCCGCTCCCGCCGTCGAGCCTCCGCCCGTCACCACGTTGAAGGCGCCCGGGGGCAGGCCCGCCTCGAGCGCCACTTCGGCGAAGAGGAGAGCGGTGAGCGGGGTCTCCGACGCCGGCTTGAGGATGATCGTGCATCCCGCCGCGAGGGCGGGCGAGAACTTCCAGCTCGCGATATTGAGCGGGAAGTTCCACGGCACGATCGCGCCCACGATCCCGACCGGCTCCCGTAACGTGTAGGCAAAGAAGGGGCCGTCCACGGGGAGCGTATCGCCGACGATCTTGTCGGCCCACCCCGCGTAGTAGCGCAGGGTATTGACGGTCATCGTCAGCTCGATCTTCGACTCGAACAGCGTCTTGCCGTTCTGCGCCGTCTCGAGCCTCGCGAACTCGTCCAGCCGCGCTTCGAGGAGATCGGCGGCCTTAAACAGGATTCGTCCCCGTTTGCGCGCGGACAGATCGCGCCATGCCGTGGACTCGAAGCAGGCTTTGGCGGCGCGCACCGCATTGTCGACGTCGGCGGCGTCGCCCGCGGCGACCTCGGCCAGCACCTCTTCGGTGGCCGGATTGACGACCGGGAAACGCTTCCCGGAGGCCGCCGGACGCCACTCGTTATTGATGAAGAGGTCGGTCTTCACTTCCCCTTGAACTCCGCCACCCGCTTCTCGTTGTAGGCTGCGATCCCCTCTTTCGCGTCCTCACTTTGGAACAGCTGCTGCTGCAGCTCACGCTCGATCGCCAGCCCGCTCTCGAACGGCACCTCGGCACCCGCTTGCACCGACCGCTTGATGAGGCCGACCGCCTTGGACGCCTTGTGCGGAGGACAGAACTGCTTGGCATACAGCAGGATCTGATCCCAAAACGAGTCCTGGGGGAAGACCTCGTTCACGAGGCCCAGCTCCTTGGCGCGCTCAAACGAGAACGTCTCGCCCTTCACCATCAGCTCAATGGCGAGCGACTTGCCGACCATCCGGGCGAGGCGCTGCGTGCCGCCGGTGCCCGGGAGCACGCCCAGATTCACCTCCGGAAGGCCGATCTTGCCGGCGTTCTCCTTGGCGACACGGAGGTCGCAGGCCATCGCGATCTCGAGCCCACCCCCCACCGTGTGCCCGTTCAAGGCGGCGATGGTGAGCTTGGGCGTCTGCTCGAGACGGTTCAGCGTTTCGTTGGCATGCAGGCAGAAGAAGTACTTGAAGCGGGGCGTGACCTTGTTGAGCATCGCGATGTTGGCGCCCGCCGAGAAGAACTTCTCGCCGCGGCCGCGGATCACGATCACATGCACCGCGTCGTCGAAGCGCGCCTTGAGAATCGCTTCGTCGAGCTGGTGCATCATCTCGTAGGTGTAGGTATTCGCTGGCGGATCGTCCAGCTCGATGATCCCAAGCCCGTCTTCGACGCGATACTGAATGAGCGTCTTGGTCTGTCGGGTTGGTTCGGTCATGGTCGCCATAGGAACTCTAGTCTCCGTGCACCGGGGAGGGGGAGCGCATCTCGACGAACCCGCCGAGGAAGACTCGCGCGATGAGGTCGGCCAAGCGGCGCGGATCGATCTCGCCGGCCGGGTCGTACCAGTTGTAGATCCAGTTCATCATGCCGAAGAGGATGTAGGCGGCGGCGCTGCGGTCCACGGCGGTTTCCTCGGGCGCCGCCTCCTTGAGGAGCGTTTCCAGGAGATCGACATAGCGCCGCTTGATCGCACTGACGCTCCGCGGGGGGGGCTCGTGAGACAACACTTTCATCTCGGCCATGTGCTGCGCGAAGAACGTGACGTGATGGCGGATGAACGCCTGGAGGCGCTCGAGGGGATCCGTCGCCGTGGCCACCGCCCGTTCGGCGCCCTCGAGCACCCGGGCGAAGCAGCGCTCCTGGATCAGGGCGAGCAGGTCTTCCTTGCCGCGGACGTAGTAGTACATCCCGGCCAGCGACATGCCGCTGGCGGCGGCCAGGTCCCGCATGGTCGTGGAGTGATAGCCCTTGTCCGCAAAGACCCGGGCGGCGCGGGCGAGCAGGTGGTCGAGCCGTTGGTCGTAGGGTCGCATGGGTTCGAACGAGCGTTCGAATCGGAAGCTACCCGGCGGTATCCGCCTGGGCAAGCCTTAATATTTGGTCACCTTCTACGTCCACCATACCGGAGTCCATGGCCCAACCACACCCGGTCTCTGCGGAGCCCCTCTTGGACCCGGCGCTGATTGCCGCGTGGCAGCGAGGGGACGAACAGGCGGCGGCCGAGTTGGTCGGGCGCCATGCGCGGGCGTTGGCGCGGTTTCTGGCCGGCGCCGGCGCGCCTGAGGCCGACATGGACGACCTGGTCCAGGAGACGTTCATCCGGGCATTCCGCAGCATGGACCGGTTTCGGGGACAGTGTCAGTTCCGGACCTGGCTCCTGACGATCGGCGGAAATGTCCTCAAGGATCACGGCCGCCGGGCCAGTCGCCGCAAGGTGATGCCGCTGGACGAGGGAGTGCGGGACGGCCGCGGCGACCCTCACCAGCTGGCGGAGGCCAGAGAGGCCGAGGCCCGGTTGGCGGCGGGACTGCAAGGGCTGCCGCGACTGCAGCGCGAAGTCTTCCTGCTGCGAGCGCAGCAAGGCTTCGAGTACGAGGAGATCGCGGCGGCGTTGGCCACGACGCCCGGGGCGGCCCGGGTGCATTATCACCACGCGGTAAAGCGATTGAAGGAGTTGATCGGGGGGGAGCTATGAACGACGACACCAGGCTGCACGACATCGCGAAGCGACTCGGCGCGCAAGCTGCCGAGCGCCTCGACGTCGACAAGACGGCACGCGCCGTCGTCGAGCGGCTGCGGGAGCAGCCCGCCGCTCGCCCCTCATGGGTCCCGGCGGCGTGGCTCCGCATCGCCGCCGCCCTGGTGATTTTGGCCGGCGGCGCGCTCCTCGCGCGTCAACTGACGCCGTCCCGCGACGAGGGCCACGCGGTGGCGCATTTGGTGACGGATGATTTGCGCGACCTCTCGGCGGATCAGCTCCGCCAGGTCCTGAACACATTGGACGAAACACTCGAATCGGGTCGCACGGCGCCGTCCGATTCGACCTTGGACGATCTCGACGAGCAGCTACTGCGTGCGGTGCTGCGCTCTTTGGAGGGCTAAATGAAGCGACTGTGGATGCTGACTCTGGCCGTCATTTTGGCTCCTGGACTCGCGGCCCAGCAGCGCGAGGCGCCCCGGCAGCGCAGCGATACGGCGGAAGCCGAACGGCTGCGGGCGCAGATCGAGGAGCGGTTCAGCCAGCGGGTGCAGGAGGAGCTGAAGTTGACGCCCGACCAGGCCACCAAGCTGCACGCCAGTCAGGAGCGGTTCGGGGCGCGGCGGCGCGCGCTCGCGCGCCAGCAGATTGAGCGGCGTCGGGCGCTCGAGGATCAGATGGAGCCCGGGGTGGCCGCGAACGCCGACAGCGTGCGCAAGCTGATGGATGGGATCCAGGCTGGGCGCGGCGAGATGCTCAAGATCGAGCAGGATGAAAACCAGGAAATGGCCGGCTATCTGACGCCGGTGCAGCGCGCCCGCTACCAGCGGATGCGCGAGCACTTCATGCAGCGGGTGAACGAAATGCGCCAGGAGCGTCGGGGACGGATGGGGCCGGGGGTGCGGGGGGGGCGCGGACCAGGCATGCGTCCGCGAGGCCCGCAGCCGATTTAGCCCAGCGTCGTACGGGCAACGAAGGACGGAGGGGGCGAGATCCCTTTCCGTCCTTCCGTGTTTTCGGGGTATATTTGCTGCCGCTTCACTCGCCCGAGTGGCGGAATGGCAGACGCAACGGACTCAAAATCCGTCGGGGGCAACCCCATGAGAGTTCGACTCTCTCCTCGGGCATCCGCGTGGCTATGGAGCCGCTGCTGCGATGCTGAACCCGCCACTCGTCGCCGCCGTCGCACCGGTGGCCGTGGCCCGCAGCGTAAAGCCGGTCCCCACCCGATCAACCACCAGGTCTCCAAAGCTCGCTACACCGGACACCGCTGCCACCGTTCGCGTGCCGTCGAGGAATGCGCCCGTCGGATTCGTGCTGAGCGCCACCGTCACAGACCCCGTAAAGGTCACATCGGTACTTCCGAGCGTGTCGCGTACCGTGACCTGAATCGCTGGAGTGATGATCTCGCCCGCGACCGCGTTGCTTGGTTGGACGGTGAAGGCCAGGACCCGCGTCGTTCCACCGTTGCCGCCAATGATGCCGGTGAGGCCGGAGCCGGTACCGCCGATACAACCGCTCACCACGAGCGTGGTGGCGATTCGAAGCAGAGCTGATCGTGTCAGCCGCATGTCTTAGGTACCCACCCCGTGCGGTTGGTTCCGCGGTGAGAGCATTCTGCACCGCCATTAGTCCCCTGACGTGTGCGACGTAGAACGGGCTTAACTCATCAGCCGTAGTCCGCAATCGCCCCGAGGGAGCGATTGTTTGCGACCCCGCCGCCGGGCGATCATCCCCGCAGCCCGCCCCGATGTGTGAGGCGGCGGCAAATCCCGAATGGAGGTTGCGTATGTACCGTAGCACGAAACTATTCATGGGCGCGCTCGTGGTGGTCGCCTTGAGCGCCGCGCCAGCGGCCGCCCAAAGTGGATTCTCCGTGACGCCCTGGGCCGGCGCATACGTTCCCACCCGCAATGAGTTCCGCACGGTGGGAAGCGATATCCGCCGCGACAACAGCTTCATCATGGGCGCGCGCATCACGTCGTGGGGCAGCGGCCCGGTCGGCTTCGAGCTCACGGGCGGGTTCGCTCCCGCGCGCGTGCGCATCGCCGGCACCACCGTCAACGAAGAGCGCAACACCCAGGTGTTCGTCGGCGGCCTCAAGATCCTCCTGGGCCTGAGCCGCGACGAGTCCCGCTTCGGCGTGTTCCTGAGCGGCGGCCCGTCGCTGATTCGCCGCGGCCGGGACGTGGCCAACGACAGCGAGAGCGTGACCGATTGGGGTGGTGTGGTCGGCCTCGGCTTCCGGATTCCGTTCTCGCCATCCCTCGGCCTGCGGCTCGAGGCCGAAGACTATTTCTACGGCGGCAATTTTGACGGCAGCCGCAAGTTCCAGAACGACCTCGTGTTGAGCGCCGGTCTCGCGATCGGCTGGTAATGAGCAGCGTTCCGAGGAGGTCCGCGTCCGCGCGGGCCTCCTCGTTTTTTCGTGTGCTTCCAGTTTGCGATTCGCATAGGTAAACTGGGGGCCATGCCAGGGGCCCCCTCTCCTCCCGAAGGCCGGCGCGGCGGCGCGAGCGGCGCGCGCATCGATTACCGGGACGGTCACTGGATCGTCCCCGATCATCCCATCATCCCGTTCATCGAGGGGGACGGCACCGGACCCGACATCTGGCGCGCCGCGGTGCGGGTCTTCGACGCCGCGGTCGCCCGGACATCAGCGGGCAAACGCAGCATCGTGTGGCAGGAGGTGCTGGCCGGCGAAAAGGCGTTCAATCAGACGGGCAGTTGGCTCCCCGACGAGACGCTCGCGACGATCCGTCAATACCGCGTCGCCATCAAGGGCCCGCTCACCACGCCGGTGGGCGGCGGGATCCGCTCGCTCAACGTCGCGCTGCGGCAGATCCTCGACCTCTACGCCTGCATCCGCCCCGTGCGCCACATTGCGGGGGTACCCGCGCCGGTAAAGCAGCCGGGGAAGCTCGACGTCGTCATCTTCCGCGAGAACATCGAGGACGTCTACGCGGGCATCGAGTACAAGGCCGGGAGTCCCGAAGCCGATGCCCTGATCGAGTTTGTCGACCGGCGCTTCGGCTCCAAGATCCGGCCGGGCAGCGCGGTCGGCTTGAAGCCGATGTCGAAGTTCGGCTCGCAGCGCCTGGTCGTGAAGGCGATCCAATACGCCATCAAGAGCCGCCGTCCCTCCGTCACCCTCGTGCATAAGGGCAACATCATGAAGTTCACGGAGGGCGGCTTCCGGGACTGGGGATACGAAGTGGCGAAGGAGCGCTTCGCCGAGCAGACCGTGACCGAGGCCGAAGGAGGTAAGCGGAAGGCGGACGTGGGCAGAGTGACGATCAAGGACCGCATTGCCGACGCCATGTTCCAGCAGCTGGTGCTGCGGCCGGACGATTACTCGGTCATCGCGGCGCCCAACCTGAATGGCGACTACCTCTCCGACGCCGCGGCCGCGCAGGTCGGCGGGTTGGGTCTCGCGCCCGGCGGGAACGTGGGCGACGGCTACGCGGTCTATGAAGCCACGCACGGCACCGCGCCCAAATACGCGGGCCAGGACAAGGTGAATCCCAGCAGCGTCATCCTCTCCGGCGTCATGATGTTCGAGGAGCTCGGGTGGGAAGACGTCGCCCGCGCCATCGTCCGCGGCCTGGAGCGCGCGATCGCGTCGCAGCGCGTCACCTACGATCTGGCCCGCCAGCTGCCGGGCGCGACCGAGGTCTCGACCTCCGCCTTCGCCGACACCATTATCGAGCACCTTTCATGAACAGCTCCGTCACCGCGCAGCCGCTGGCCAAGGTCGACACCCCCCTGCTCGCGGTGGCCGTGCCGCAAAGCACGCCCCCCAGTCTTCCCGCCTCGCTCGCCGAGCTGGACCGCGCCGCGGCCGATGGCGGGTTGGCGCGCGCCATCAGCGCGGGGGACCACAAGGGCAAACGTGACGAAACCCTCCTCGTATACGGACGCGGCAAGGCGCCCCCCCAACGCATCCTGCTGGTGGGCGTCGGCAAACCCGGCGAGATCACGCGCAGCGTGCTGCGGCGGGCCGCCGCGGTCGCGGCGAGGCGCGCGCGGGCGCTGGGCACCAAGACCTTCTCGTTCGCGGTCGCGGCCGAAGCGCGCGGCGGTGTGGGCATCGCCGAGCTCGCCCAGGTCGCCGTTGAAGGCGCGGCGCAAGGCGGTTGGCAGTTCACCGAGCTCAAGAAAGCCCCTGAGGAGCCCAAGCCTGAGCTCGAGGCGGTGGAGCTCATCGTGGACGCCGCCGACAAGGCGGAGGCGGAGGCGGGCCGCCGCATCGGCGACGCGGTCGCGGCTGGACACCGGCTGACCCGCAACCTCCAGATGCTGCCGGGCAACATCTGCACGCCGAGCTACCTCGCCGACCAGGCGCGGGCCCTGGCCAAGACGCATGGCTTCGGCGTCACGGTGCTCGATCGCGCCCAGATAAAGAAGGAAGGGATGGGAGCGTTGCTCGCGGTCGCGCAGGGCAGCGCCGAAGAGCCCCGGTTCATCGTGCTCGAGTACCAAGGTGGCACCGGCGCTCCGATTGTGCTGGTGGGGAAGGGCGTGACGTTCGATTCGGGCGGCATCTCGATCAAGCCCGCTCAGAACATGGAGGAGATGAAGTACGACATGTCGGGGGCGGCGGCGGTGCTGGGCACGTTCGAGGTCTTGGGCCGGTTGAAGCCCAAGCTCAATGTCGTTGGCCTGATCCCTTCGACCGAGAACCTCCCCTCGGGCACCGCCATCAAGCCTGGCGACGTCATCAAGAGCCATCTCGGCAAGACGATCGAAGTCATCAATACCGACGCGGAAGGCAGGTTGATTCTTTGCGACGCGCTGTCGTACGCGCGCCGTTTCAAGCCCGCCGCGGCGCTCGACGCCGCGACGCTGACCGGGGCCGTGGTCGTGGCGCTCGGCCACCACGCCATCGGGATCCTGGGAAACGACGACGCGCTGGTGGCGGAGGTGCGTGACGCGGGCGAGCGGGCCGGCGAGCGCTGCTGGCCGCTGCCGCTATGGGACGAATACCGCGACCTCGTGAAATCCGATATCGCGGACGTGAAGAACTCGGGCGGCCGCTCGGCCGGGACCATTTCCGGCGCGTGGTTTCTGAAGGAATTCGTCGAAGGATTCCCCTGGGTGCACCTCGACATCGCGGGGACCGCCTACATCGAGGGTGATGGCGCCGGCCACTCCAAGGGGCCGACGGCGGTGGGCGTGCGACTCTTCACCGAGTTTCTGCTCAGACGCGCGGGGTCTTGATTCGGGCTTTTCTAGCCCTGGCGCTCCTCTGCGCGGCGGGGGGGGGCTCGGCGGCCGCGCAGGCGGATACAACCCGCCGCGATACGACCGCGGTGCGTGATACGACCCGGCGCGATACGATTCCCGCGCTGCTCCCGACCTTCGCGCCGCCGATCGCGCCGGGGCCGCTCCCCAAAGGGGCGCGCTACACCTTCACCACCGATTCGCTGCTCTTCTCGAACGCCCGCACGCTCAGCGATCTGCTCGGTCATATTCCCGGCGTGTACGTTGCGCGCGGCGGGTGGTACGGGCAGGCGGAAATCGTGCTGTACGGAGGGCGCGGACCCGCCGCCCTCGAGGTCTACTGGGACGGCTTCCCCTACGTGCCGCTCGGCCGGGACTCGATCTACCTCGATCCGGCGCGGATCCCCCTCGCGCCGCTCGAGCGGGTGGACGTGATCGTGATGCCGGCGATGGTGCAGGTGCATCTCGTCACGGCGCGGCCGCGCTCCACGTCGCCCGGAACGCAGATCGGCATTCTCACCGGCGATCAGGACGTCGCGGACTATCGCGCCGGATACGCCGTCCGGACGCACTCGGGGTTCGGCGTGTCGCTCGTAGCGGACTGGAACAGCGTCGGCAACACCAACATCGGCTCCACGACAACCACCTTCAACAGCAGCGATCTCTGGCTCAAAGCGGAATACGTGCCCGAGGGCGGCCGCGTGGGTGCGTCATTTCAGATCTCGAGCTCGAGCTGGAACCGCAGCGCGGCCTCCGACGGCAGAGTGGACGGGTGGCGGCAGGACCGCCGCGAGCGCCTGCTGCGACTCTTCCTGGCCGAGCGCGAGGACGGGCTCGGGCTGCGGTTGACGGGAACCCTCGCCACCAGTGCGGTCAGCCACGATACGCTGGTCGCGTCGCGGGCAGTGTCGGGCGCCAGCCTGGAGCTGAGTCGAACCTGGCCGCGCGCGAACGTCACCGCGACCGCCCGGTTTGGCGCCGCGGGACTGCCCACACAGTTCGAGGGGCGGGCGGGATGGATGCCCATTCGGCCGCTCACACTCGCCGCGACCGCACGCCACTCGAGCTACGCCGGAGGCCGCGTGGGAAACCGCATCTACGCGACCGCGGCCCTCGCCTTGCCACTGGGGTTGTCGGCGCGCGCCGAGCTCGCGTGGCAGCGCGATGTGCAGGCGCCCTTCGTCCTCGCCGATCGTCCACAGCAGGCGACGGATGTGGCGGGGTGGATGCGGTTCGATCATCGGCGCCTCGTGATCGAAGTGGGGCGCGGCCGCCGCGACCCCTTCGTTCCCCTGGGCTTTGCGGTCGGGATCCAGACCGTGGACTCGCTGCACCCGACGCCGCTCACGGAATTCGTCGCGGCCCACGCGAGCATCCGGCCGCTCCCGGGCGTCGAGCTCTCGGGATGGTACTTCGACCCGCAGGTAGGAGGCGGCGACTTTGAGCCTCCGCATCACGCGCGCGTCTCCGCGACCTTCTACTCGAAGTTCTGGCGCGTCTTCAAGAGCGGCATCTTCGCCTTGCGCGGGGAGCTCGCGATCGAATCGTGGAGCCGGTGGGGCCTGGGTGGCATCGACAGCGCCGGCGTGCAGCGCAGGATGGGTGGAGCCACGTTCGCCGAGACCAACCTCGAGATGCAGCTCGCCGGCGTGACCCTCTTCTGGGTCGTCCGCAACGTGAATGGCATGCGGTCCAGCTACGTGGACGGCTTGGGTCACCCGAAGAGCGCGCAGTGGTACGGCGCCCGCTGGTTCTTCACGAACTAGGCTTCCCGACTACATTTAAGGCCTTGTGCCGCGCAGCATGACGGGCTTCGGCTCGGCCGAGGATCGAGTCCTGGGCGGACGGCTACGGGTTGATATCCGCACCGTCAACCACCGGTATTTCAACCCGCAGCTCAAATTGCCGGCGGAGCTCGCCGGGATCGAAGCGGAGCTGCGCGACCGGCTGCGCCAGCTGCTCGAGCGCGGGCACGTGGCCGTGACGGCGCGCTGGGTCGAGTCTCCGACGCAGGAAAGCGCCGTCACCGTAGATCTGGCGCGGGCGCGCCAGGTGGTCGCCGCGGCGCAGCAGCTGAAGAAGAAGCTGAAGCTGAAGGGCACCGTGGATCTGGCGTTCGTCGCGCGGCAACCGGAAGTCATGAGCGCCGCCAACGGCAGCGCCGAATCCGCCGTCACGTGGGGCGACGTAAAGCCGATCGTCGAACGGGCGGCGCGCGACGTGCTGACGATGCGGGAGCGGGAAGGCCGCGCGCTGGCGGACGAGCTCGCCGCGCGGCTCACGGGACTCGAAGCCGGGGCGCGGACGATCGAGGAGCGGGCGCCCGCCCGTCTCACGGCTGAACACGCCCGCCTCAAGCAGGCGGTGGCGGACCTGATGGCCGGGACGGCCGTGGACGAGCAGCGCCTGGCGCTGGAGATCGCCCTGCTGGCCGACCGCGTGGACATCACCGAGGAGTTGGTGCGGTTTCGCACCCACGTGGCGGCCTGCCGTGACGCCCTCGCGTCCGATCAGCCCGTCGGGAAGCAGCTCGGGTTCCTGGCGCAGGAGCTGTTGCGCGAGGTGAACACGATGGGCTCCAAGGCCAACGATGCCGGCATCACGCAGGCCGTCATCGCGATGAAAGGCGAGCTGGAGAAGCTCCGGGAACAGCTGGAGAATCTGGAGTGAAGTCGTCGCCTTTCATTGTCGTACTGTCCGCTCCGTCTGGCGCAGGAAAGACATCGATCGCGCAGCGTCTCGTGAAGGTTCGCAAGGATGTCGGGTTCTCGGTCTCGGCCACGACCCGGGCCCCCAGACCGGGCGAGAAGGACGGGAAGGCGTACCACTTCATCAGTCGTGAGCAGTTCGAGGACCTGAAGAACAAAGGAGAGTTCCTCGAATGCGCGGAGTACGGCGGGGAGTGGTACGGCACGCTGCGGAGCGAGATCAAGCGAATTCACGATCTGGGGCGCCACGTGCTTCTGGACATCGAGATTCAGGGCGCCCGACAGGTGCGGGAGGCATATCCACCGCCGAGCTCGGTCAGTATCTTCGTTCTTCCACCGGGTCCAACGGCGCTCCTGCAACGCCTGAAGCGGCGCATGAGCGAATCGCTCGAGTCGCTCCGCAACAGATTGAAAACGGCGACGAGTGAGCTTCGAGAGGCACCAGCATTCGACTACGTGGTCGTCAATGACAAGCTACCCGTGGCGGTGGCCGACGTGGGGAAGATTATCGATGCGGAGGCGCATCGCACCCTACGAAATGTCGATTTGAGCAAGCAACTTCAACGGATCACAATGTATCTCCAACGGCAGGTCGAGATCATTGAGTCCAAGATAAACAAGAAAGTGAAGGTAACGACGTGAGAATAGTCACTCCGGCTGAAGTGGCAGGTCAGACCCAGAACAAGTACCTCGGCGTGCTCGTGGCCGCCAAGTTCGCGCGCTACGTCAATGATTTCCCGCGCGACCGGTCCGTGGACTGGGAGCAGAAGCTCACGACCCGCGCCTTCGAGGAGCTGGTCCAGGGCAACCTCAAGTACCGGCTGGTCCGGCGGCGGCGCCAGGAGTCCTGATGCCGTTTGCCGGCCGTCACGTCCTCCTCGGCGTGTCGGGCGGGATCGCCTGTTATAAGAGCTGCACCCTGGCGCGCCGGCTCAGCGACGCGGGCGCCACGGTGGACGTGGTGCTCACCGCGTCCGCGGCCGAATTCGTCCGGCCCCTGACCTTCGAGGCGCTCACCGGGCGCCCGGTCCTGACCTCCCTATGGGAACGCAGCCGGGGGGGAGCGGGGGGGGCGCTCGCGCACATCAGCCTCGCCAAAGACCCCAACCTCGTCATCGTCGCTCCGGCGACGGCGAACCTGCTCGCGCGCGCCGCGATGGGGATGGCGGATGACCTCCTCACGACCCTGCTCCTTGCCCGTACCGGTACGATCCTGGCCGCGCCGGCGATGAACGACGCGATGTACGCGCACCCGGCCACGACCGCGAATCTGAAGAAGCTCACGCAACGCGGCTGGCAATTCGTGGGGCCCGACGTCGGCGCCCTCGCCGAAGGGCCCAGCGAGCGGCCGGGCCGCATGAGCGAGCCGGAGACGATCCTCGCTGCCGCAGCGCGGCTGCTGGGCGGTCAGGGGCCGGGGGGGGGGGGGGGCGGGGGAAATGGGGGGGAAAACCGGGGGGGGTAACCCCCGCCCCCCCCCCCGGGGGGGGGGGGGCCCGCGGGCAAATGGGCGGGCAAACGCGTCGTGGTAACCGCCGGCCCCACGCGCGAGCACCTCGACCCGGTGCGGGTGCTGACGAATCCCTCGAGCGGCCGCATGGGCTACGCGCTGGCGGAAGCCGCGCACGCGCGCGGCGCCGATGTGGTGCTCGTCTCCGGGCCGACCGAGCTGCCGCCGCCCGGCGGCGTGGCGACGCAGCGGGTCGAGACGACCGGGGAGATGCAGGAAGCGGTGCAAGCCGTCATGAAGGATGCCGCCGCGCTGTTCATGGCCGCGGCGCCCGCCGACTACAAACCCAAAACCGCGGGCAAAGTGAAGCGGCCGCGCGCCGCGGGCGCGCTGACCCTCGAGCTGGAGGTGACGCCCGACATCCTGCGCTCGCTCAAGCGCCCGCGAGGCTGCGTGGTGGTCGGCTTCGCGCTCGAGACCGGCAACGGTCTGGCGCGGGCACGGGGAAAACTGCAAGATAAGGCCCTCGACTTCGTGGTCCTGAATGACGCGCTCGAGCCCGGCGCGGGATTTGAGGTTCCGACGAATCGTGTGACGGTGTTGGGCAAAGGGGGACGGCGCGTGGATCTGCCGCTCCTGCCGAAGCGCGACGTGGCGGAACGAATCCTCGACGTGGTGGAAGAAGCCCTGTGACGGAAGGGCGGGGGCGGGCTTTGGCGCGGGAATATCTCGAACAGCAACGGGCGCTCGGCGGGGACTCGGTGATCCTGCCGGACACCGCTCCTGCAACCCCGGGCTTGCGCCCGGGGTCAGAAAACCCTCGGCCGCAACCCGCCGTCCTGACCCCGGGCGCAAGCCCGGGGAAAACCCAGCCGGCGATCACGGGTCGTCCCCCCGCGGGCCTGAGTTTCGACCCGCCGTCCAGCGATCTCTTCGCCACGGACCCGATCCAGCAGACGCGCACCCTCACGGACGTGGCGACGCTCATCGCTACGTGCACCAAGTGCCGTCTGTGCGAGCGGCGCACCAAGACGGTGCCGGGCGAGGGACTCGCCACCGCGCGGCTGGTGGTGGTGGGTGAGGGACCGGGCCGCACCGAAGATGAGACGGGCCGCCCGTTCGTCGGGAAGGCGGGCGAGCTGCTCACCAAGATCCTCGACGCGATCGATTTGCCGCGCGAGCAGGTGTTCATCTGCAACGTCGTGAAATGCCGGCCGCCCGAAAACCGGCTGCCGCAGTACGACGAGATCGCCGCCTGCGTGCCGTATCTGTACCGTCAGATCGAGCTGGTCAAGCCGAAAGTGATCCTGGCGATGGGCGGCACCGCCGCGCAGACGATCCTCAACACCAAGCAGTCGTTGGGCGCCCTGCGGAACCAGATTCACCGCTTTCGCGGCACTCCGGTGATCGTCACGTATCACCCGGCCGCCTTGCTGCGCAACCCCAACTGGAAGCGACCAACCTGGGATGACGTCCGTATCGCCGCTCGCCTCCTCGACGGCTGAGCGAGGCAGCGACTTCACCGGGCGCCAGACTCCGTGGAGCAACGACGCGGAGCAGGCGGTCCTCGGTGCGATGTTGCTCGATCAGGACGCGGCCCTCAAGGCGGCCGAGGTCCTGGACGACACCATGTTCTACCGCGAGGGCCACCGGCTGCTGTTCCGGGCCATGATGTCCCTCACGGAGCGCGGCGACGTCATCGACCCGGTGACGCTGCGCGACGAGCTGGCGCGCCGCGGCGACTTGGACCGCGCCGGCGGGATGGAATACGTCGCGGCGCTGATCGACGTCGTGCCCACCGCGGCCAACGTGGACTATCACGCCAAGATCGTGCGCGACAAGGCGGTATTGCGGCGCCTGGTCGAAGCGGCCACGGGCATCATTCAGGATGTCTATGAGACCCGGGGACACGCGGCCGAGGTGCTCGACGTCGCCGAGCACCGGATCTTCGAGGTCGTGCAGTTTCGCCGCGCGCAGGACTTTATCCGGCTGAAGGAGCTGATCTGGCCCACCATGGAGCGGATCGAACAGCTCCAGGGCAGGGCGAGCGCCCTCACCGGCGTGCCCACCGGCTTCAACGACCTCGACGAGTATACGGCAGGCCTCCAGAAAGCCGACCTGGTGATCCTGGCGGCCAGGCCGTCGATGGGAAAGACCGCCTTTGCGCTGAACATCGTGCAGCACGCGTCGATTACCCATGCGAAGAAGGTCGCGCTGTTCTCGCTCGAAATGTCGAAGGACCAGCTGGTGCAGCGCCTGCTCTGCTCGGAAGGCTTCGTGGACGCCCAGAAGCTGCGCCGCGGCAAGCTCCAGGACGAGGACTATCCGAAGCTGGCCCGTGCCGCGGGCCTGCTCAGCGCCGCCCACATCTGGATTGACGACAGCGCCGGGCTGACACCGTTGGCGGTCCGCTCCAAGGCGCGCCGGCTCAAAGCGGAGCACGATATCGATCTCGTGGTCGTGGACTATCTCCAGCTCATGCAGGGACCTGAGGACCTGGACAACCGCCAGCAGGAGATCTCCTACATCTCCCGGTCGCTCAAGGCCCTCGCCAAAGAGCTCGACGTCCCCGTGCTCGCGCTGTCGCAGCTGTCGCGCGCTCCGGAGCAGCGGGGCGGGGAGCATCGCCGGCCGCAACTCTCCGATCTCCGCGAATCCGGCGCCATCGAGCAGGATGCCGACGTCGTGCTCTTTATCTATCGTGAAGAGATGTACGTGACCCCGTCGCCGGACGGGAAAAAGCTCGACAAGGACGGCAACGATATCGAGCGCAAGGCGGAGCTCATCGTGGGGAAGCAGCGCAACGGCCCGACCGGCACCATTTCTCTGATTTTCGAAAAGCGCTTTACCAGATTCGACAACGCCACGCGTCGAGAACTGCCTCCAGAGCTTGCCAGTGTCTAAAGGCCGTTCCGTATTCCGCTGCACCGAATGCGGCGCCGAACAACCGAAATGGGGTGGGCGTTGCGATTCGTGCGGCGCTTGGAACTCGCTCGTTGAGGAGCCGGTTGGGCGGTCAGGCGGTTCGGCGGTTAGAGGTGTTCCAACCGGCCAACCGCCCATCCGCCTAACCGACCTGCGGAGTGGGGAAGTGGGGAGGTGGCGCACCGGCCTCGCCGAGTTCGACTTCGTCCTGGGCGGGGGCATCGTCCCCGGATCGGTCATCCTCGTCGGCGGCGAGCCCGGCATCGGCAAGTCCACGCTGCTGATGCAATGCGCCGCGCGGCTGGAGAGCCAGGGCATCTCGACGATTTACGTCTCCGGCGAGGAATCGCCCGATCAGCTGCGGCTGCGCGCCGACCGGTTGCGCGAGGACGCGGGCGGCATTCACGTCCTCGGCGAGACGCGCCTCGAAGCGATCCTCCATCACGCCGCGGAGCTGGGGGCGCGGGTCGTATTGCTGGATTCGATCCAGACCACCTACACCGACGAGCTCGAGGGCGCGCCCGGCAACGTGGGCCAGGTACGGGAATGCGCCGCCCGGCTGATGCGCTTCGCCAAGGAAGCGGGCCCCGCGGTCGTGCTCGTCGGGCACGTGACCAAAGGCGGGGGCATCGCCGGTCCCAAGACGTTGGAGCACATCGTGGACACGGTGCTCTACTTCGAGGGCGAAGCCACCCTCGATCACCGGATCCTACGCGCCGTGAAGAATCGGTTCGGCTCCGTGGACGAAATCGGCGTCTTTCGCATGACCGGCGAGGGACTCGAGCCGGTCGCGAATCCCGCAGCGGCGTTCCTCGCCGGCCGCAGCACCGGCGTCTCGGGGTCGGCCGTGACCGCGCTGATGGAAGGCACACGCCCGATGCTCGTCGAAATCCAGGCGCTCGCCTCGAAGGCCGGTTTCGGCACCCCGCAACGCGTCGCAACCGGGCTGGACCATCGCCGTCTCGCCGTGCTGCTGGCCGTGCTCGAGCGCCGCGCCGGGTTGCCGTTTGGGAACCTCGACGTGTTCGTCAACGTCACGGGGGGCGTGCGACTCGTCGAGCCGTCCACCGATCTCGCCGTCCTGGCCGCGCTCGTCTCCACCGTCCACGACCGGCCGGTGCCCGCCGATGCGTTGTTCCTCGGTGAGGTGGGCTTGGGAGGCGAGATCCGCCCCGTGGCCGGCGTGGAGCGCCGGCTGGCCGAAGCCGCGCGCCAAGGATTCCGGCGCGTGTTTCTGTCGGCGCGCTCGCGCGGCGCCGTCAGCGGCATCGAGGTAATCGGTTTGGAGGGCATTGGTGAGCTCGCCCGCCGGCTCGCCGCCTGACGTCGGGGTCGTGGTGGTGGCGGCGGGAGCGGGCGTGCGGGCCGGTCCCGGAGAACCGAAGCAGTTTCGCCCCATTCTCGGAGTCCCGATGCTGCTGCGCGCATTGCGCCCGTTTACCGGACACCCCGAGGTGCGGCACGTCGTCGTAGCCCTCCCGCCAGGCTATGCGGAGCGGCCACCCGAGTGGCTCGGCAAAGTGCGCGGCGAGCGGCTGGGCCTCGTCGCCGGCGGCGCCCAACGCGCGGATTCGGTGCGCGCCGCCCTGGCGGCACTGCCGCGGGACGCGATCGTGGTGCTCGTGCACGATGCCGCACGGCCGTTCGTGAGCCGGGGGACGATCGACGCCGTCATCGCGCGCGCGCGCGCGGGCGTCGGCGCCGTGGCCGCCGTCCCTGTCTCCGATACACTGAAGGAAGTGGTGCAGGGAAGAGAGCGTGCCACACCGCGCGTGACGCGGACCGTGGATCGCGAGCGGATCTGGCGCGCCCAGACCCCGCAAGGGTTTCCGCGCCAGATGCTGGATGATGCATACGCCCAGTTGGCTCCCGCCCCCACCGCCCCCACCCCCCCCACCCCTGCGGAGAGCACGCCCAGCGACGACGCCGAGGTGTGCGAGCGGGCCGGTTTTGCCGTGGAGCTGGTTCCGGACTCGCCTTACAACATCAAGATCACCACGGCCGACGACTTCCGGATCGCCGAGGCGCTCGCCCGTGAGCTGCGGTGAAGCCGGTTCCGTTCCAAACGGCCGCGGCGGTGACAGCCGCCATCCCGCGCGTGGTGGCCCACCTCAACGCGGGTCGTCTGCTCGCATACCCGACAGAGACGGTCTATGGGGTGGGGTCGAGAGCCGTCGCCGCGGACGTCGCTGCACTCGCGGCTCTGAAGGGACGGTCGGCCGCCAAGCCGTTTCTCTTGCTCATCAGCGATCGCGCCATGGCTGAGGCCCACGGATTGGCATTCAACGCATCCGCCGATGCGCTGGCGCGCGCCTTCTGGCCGGGCCCGCTGACGCTGGTGTTGCCGGGGGGTTCCGGACGCCTGCCCGACCAGCTGCGGGGTCCGGACGGCGGCATCGCGGTGCGCTGGACGTCACATCAGGCGATCGCGCAGCTCGTCGCGGCGTTGGGCGCGCCCCTGACCTCGACGTCGGCCAACTTGCCGGGCCAGCCGCCCGGCCCTGGACCCGAAGCGATCGTGCGCGACTTTCGCCCAGCCGTGGACGCCGGCCAGCTCATGGTGCTCGACGGGGGGGTGCTGGGGAACCGGCCGCCGTCCACTGTGGTTGACTGCACACAACCGGCGGCGCACATCGTGCGCGAAGGAACGCTCAGCGTCGTTGAGCTGCGCCGCGCGGTTGGCCGCCTCGCACCATGATCCGAAACGTCCTGTTCGTTTGCACCGGCAACATCTGCCGCAGTCCGCTCGCGGCATCGCTGCTCGAGCGCGCGCTCAAGGAGCGTGGCCTCGAGGTGGCCGTCACATCCGCCGGCACCGGCGCCTGGGACGGCGCGCCGGCATCCGAAGGCGCCTACCTCGTCGGGCTGGAGTGCGGGCTCGACCTCTCGGCGCATCGCGCGCGCCTGCTCAGCCGCGAGCTGGTCGAGCAGGCCGACCTGATCCTCACGATGGCCCGCCACCACCGTGCCCGCGTGGACGAGCTGGGCGGCGAGGGACGGGTGTTCGTGCTCGGCGAGTACGCCGGGCGCGAAGGCGACGACGTCGAGGTGAGTGATCCGTTCGGCGGTAACCTCGAAGTGTACCGCGACACGTGCGTCGAGCTCGAGGCCCTCGCCGCGGCCGTGGCCGAGCGATTGGCCGCGGAGAGCAAGCGTGGAGATCAGCGCTAGCACGCGCCTGCTCGTGGTCATCGGTGACCCGGTGGCCCATTCGCTGTCCCCCCTGATGCACAACGCCGCGTTCCGGGTCCTGGGGCTGGACGCCGTCTACGTCGCGCTGCGGGTCCCACCGCAATCGCTTGCCACAGTGCTCGCCGCCCAAGCGGCCACCGGCGGCGCGGGCAACGTCACCGTTCCGCACAAGGAAGCAGTCGAAGGGTCCGTCGCGCGGAAAACAGATGGCTGCGCCCGCGTGGGAGCGTGTAATACGTTCTGGACCGAAGACGGGGCGCTCGTCGGAGACAACACCGACGTGTGCGGCGTGCGCGCGACCCTGGAACAGCTCGGCGTGCTGGGTGCCGGCCGCTGGCTCGTCATCGGCACCGGGGGCTCGGCGCGCGCGGTCGCCGTCACGGCGGCCGAGGCAGGCGCGACATTGTGGGTACGGTCACGCAATGCCGAGCGCGCCGCGCAGTTCGCCGCGTGGGCGAGCGGCGTAGGGGAGGGGGGAGGGGGGGGGGGGGGGGGGGGGAC
>JBBDYB010000004.1:172532-182326 GCA_040901965.1 Gemmatimonadales bacterium
CCCCCCCCCCCCCCCCCCCCCCCCCCCCCCCCCCCCCCCCCCCCCCCCGCCCCCGCCCGCCCCCCCCCCCCCCCCCCCCCCCGGGCCCGCGCGAACCGAAGTGGCGCGTGGACCGGTGGAGGTGGATGTGGCGATCAACGCGACGCCGCTCGGCCTTGCCGGACACGATCCGCTCCCGGCGGATCCGAAGGACCTTCCCGGTGTGCGCGTGGCCCTCGATTTGGTGTACGCGCGGGGCGAAACGCGTTGGGTGCACGCCCTTCGCGAACACGGCGTCACAGCGCAGGATGGGCGGGAGATGCTCGTGCACCAGGGCGCCGCAAGTTTTTCGCGGTTCTTTCCGGGAGAGGCGGCGCCCATTGATGTCATGCGCGCGGCGGTCGGCCGCGCGCTCCGTGCATAGCGCCCGTTCCGCGCCGGCGCTCGAGCAACTTCTCCTCCCGGCCGAGTGCCTCCTCTGTCACGGCCTGCTGGGCGGCCGCGACGCCATTCGCATCGTGTGTCCCGTCTGCCGCCACCGCTGGCGCCCCGTGCGGCCGCCTTGGTGCGAGCGCTGCGGCCAGCCGGAACCTCATTTCGGCCCCTGCCGGCTGTGCCCCGAGTGGCCGACGGCGCTCATGGCGGTGCGATCCGCGGTATGGCTCGACGACGGTGTTCGGCGCGCCGTGCACGCACTGAAATACGGCGGCCTGCACCGCATCGCCGACGACTTGGCGGAGGCGATGGGGTGTGTGAGGCCTCCTTCCGACGGTCCGTCAGGGCTCGTCCCTATTCCGCTCGCGCCCAAGCGGCTGCGCGAGCGGGGCTACAATCAGAGCGAGGCTCTCGCCCTCGCCTTGGCGCGCCGCTGGAAGATCCCCGTCATGCCGGTGTTGACCCGTACACGGGAGACGCCGACGCAAACGGCGTTGACACCAGAGACGCGCCTGGCGAACGTGGCGGGGGCGTTTGCGGTAACGAAACGAGAAACGGGTTTGTTAACCCCGGGCTGCCAGCCCGGGGTTAACGCACCCTGGCCGACGTTGGTGCTGGTCGACGACGTGTTCACCACCGGCGCGACGCTCGCCGAGGCGGCGCGGGCGCTGGAGCAGGCAGGGGCGCGGACCGTGCGCGGCATCACGTTCGCCCGCGCGGTCATTCCAGACTTCACCTAAGGGAGCCGTCATGGCGGTTCGGGTTGGGATCAACGGATTCGGGCGCATCGGCCGGAACGTGCTGCGCGCGGCGACGATGGCGAAGCAGACGGAGATCGAGTTCGTCGGCGTCAACGACATTACCGACACGAAGACGCTCGCCCACCTGCTCAAGTACGACTCGGTGCACGGCCGGTTCCCGGGGACGGTGGAAGCCAAGGGCGATTCGCTCGTCGTGAACGGCCGGCCGATCAAGGTGTCGGCGATCAAAGAGCCCGAGAAGCTCCCCTGGAAGGAGCTCGGCGTGGAGCTGGTGCTCGAGAGCACCGGCCGCTTCACCGACCGCGAGGCCGCCGCGAAGCATCTGACGGCGGGCGCCAGGAAGGTCGTGATCTCCGCACCGGCGAAGGGCGAAGACATTACGATCGTGATCGGCGTGAACCACGAGAAGTACGACCCGGCCAAGCATCACGTCATCTCGAACGCCTCGTGCACCACCAACTGCCTCGTCCCCGTCGTCAAAGTCGTGATGGACAACTTTGGGTTCAGGCACGGCTTCATGACGACCGTGCACAGCTACACGAACGACCAGCAGATTCTCGATCTGCCTCACAAGGATCTGCGGCGCGCCCGCGCCGCGGCCCTGAGCATCATCCCGACGACGACCGGTGCCGCCAAGGCGACCGGCCTCGTCCTCCCCGAAGTGAAGGGCAAGATCGACGGCATCTCGCTCCGCGTCCCCACACCCGACGTCTCACTCGTGGACCTGACCGCCGAAGTCGAACGGCCGACGACCGTCGAGGCCGTGAACGCCGCCTTCAAGCAGGCGGCCGCGGGCACGCTGAAGGGCGTGCTCGACGTGAGCGACGAGCCCCTGGTATCCGTGGACTACATCGGCAGCCTGTATTCGAGCGTCGTGGATTCGATGTCCACCGCCGTGATCGACGGCACGCTGGTGCACGTGTCGTCCTGGTACGACAACGAGATGGGGTACTCGGCGCGCTGTGTGGACCTGCTCGCCTACATCGGACGCCGCCGTTGACCAAGCGGGGCCTGCGCGATCTGCCGCCGCAGGCCTTGGACGGCAAGCGCGCGTTGGTGCGCGTCGATTTCAACGTTCCCCTGAAGGACGGACGGGTGGCGGACGACACGCGGCTGCGGGCCGCGCTGCCGACCATCGCGTACCTGCGGGAGAAAGGCTCCCGCGTCGTTCTGCTCTCGCATCTCGGGCGCCCCAAAGGGGGACCCGATCCGCGGTACTCCCTGCGTCAAATCGTGCGCGACCTGGAAGGGCTGCTTGGCGCCCCGGTCGAGTTCATCCCCGATCCCGCGGCGGGCGTCCCGGTGACGCGGCGTCTCCCGCGCGGCGGCGTGGCGTTGGTCGAGAACACCCGTTTCTGGCCCGGTGAAGAAACCAACGATCCGGAGCTCGCCCGGATGTTCGCGGCCCTGGGCGATTTCTACGTGAATGATGCCTTCGGCTCGGCGCATCGCGCGCACGCCTCCACGGAGGCTGTGGCCCACCTGCTGAAACCCGCTGTCGCCGGATTCCTGCTGGAACGGGAGCTCCAGTATCTGGGCTCGCTGCTCGGCGATCCGAAGCGGCCGTTCGTTGCGGTGCTGGGCGGCGCCAAGATCTCCGGCAAGATCGACGTCATTCGGGCGCTGCTGCCGAAGGTGGACGAGCTGCTGATCGGCGGCGCGATGGCGTGCACGTTTTTCGCCGCGATGGGATTCGACGTCGGATCATCGCTGGTCGAGCGGGACCGCATTTCGCTCGCCCAAGAGCTGCTCGCACACAGCGGCAAGAAGCTGATCCTCCCGCGCGGCGCCGTCGTCGCGCCATCCCTGGAGCGCGCCGCGGAACGGCGGGAGGTCCACGCCGACGAGGTCCCCCACGGCTGGGCGGTCTACGATATCGACGCGGCCACGCAACTCGATTTCCGCGCCCGGCTGCTGCGCGCCAAGACCATCTTCTGGAACGGCCCGATGGGAGTGTTCGAAACGCCGCCATTCGACGCGGGCACCCGGGCCATCGCGACGGCGCTGGTGGATGCCGGGGCAAAGGGGGCCGTCACGGTGGTGGGAGGCGGCGACTCGGTAGCCGCCGTCCGCCGCCTCGAGGACAAGATCACACACGTCTCGACGGGCGGTGGAGCGTCGCTGGAACTGCTCGAAGGGAAGACGTTGCCAGGCGTTGCGGCGCTGGAGGACGCGTGAGGTCTCTGCTATTCGCGGCCAATTGGAAGATGCATCTCGGGCCATCCGACGCTCGTACGTATCTCGCAACGTTCCTCAAAGCCTACGTAGCCCGAGCCGGCCGCCAGGTGTGGTTCTTTCCTCCCGCCGTCTCCCTCGAAGCCGTCGCGGGCGCGCTCGGCGATCGCCCCGACCTCCTCGCGGGCGCCCAGGACATTCACTGGGAACCGAAGGGAGCCTTTACCGGGGCGATCTCGGGGCCGCTTGCCGCGCAAGCAGGCGCGCGTGCCACGCTGATCGGCCACTCCGAACGCCGCCACGTCTTCGGCGAAACGGACGAGCAGACCGCACTGAAGCTCGCCGCGGCGCTCGCCGCGGATCTCCACCCCGTGCTGTGCGTGGGCGAGACGCTCGCGCAGCGCGACGCGGGCCAAACCTTGGCGGTCGTGACCCGGCAGCTCGAGGCCGCGCTGTCGGGGCGTGCAGGCCAGGCCCGCGTGACGATCGCCTACGAGCCGGTCTGGGCCATCGGGACCGGCCGGAATGCCACGCCCAAGGACGCGGCGGAAGTCCACGCGGTGATCCGGGCCTGGCTGAAGGACAGGGGCGCGAAGGAATTGCGGATTCTCTACGGCGGGAGCGTCAACGCGAAAACCGCCGCCGACCTACTGGCGCAGCCTGAGCTGGATGGCGTTCTGGTGGGCGGCGCATCGCTCGATCCGACGGCCTGGGCCGAGCTTGTGCGCACCGGCGCAGCCTAGGTATCTTGCCCCGCGCATGTACACGGTCCTCGTCATTATCCTCATCCTCGATTCGCTGATCCTCATGGCGGCCGTGTTGCTGCAGGCGGGGCAGGGCGGCGGGCTTGCGACGCTGGGCGGCGGTGCCGGCACCGAGACGATCATGGGTGGTCGCCAAGCCACCACGCTGCTCACCAAGGCCACCTGGTGGACCGGCGGCATCTTCCTCTTTCTCGCCCTGGTCCTGACGTTCATGTCCCAGCAGGGCGCGCAGGTGCGCTCGGTACTCGAAGGGCAGGGACAGGCGCCGACGCCGGTGCAGCCCACACCGCTCCCGCTCGAGACGCAACCAACGGCGCCTCCGGCGCCCCCTCCCAATCGACCCTAGAGCTTACGTCCTCCTCGAGGACGGAGCCTGGTTCCCCGGAACCGCGCCCCTCGCCTTCGAGCCTGCGTACGCGGAAGTCGTCTTCACCACAAATCTCAGCGGCTATCAGGAGGTCTTCACCGACCCCTCCTATCTTGGCCAGATCGTGGTGATGACCGCGCCGATGATCGGCAATTACGGGATCAATCCGGAAGACGTCGAATCCGATCATCCGCGCGTCGTGGGGGTCGTCGTGCGCGAGCTGTCGGCGAACCCATCGAATTGGCGCTCAACCGGCAATCTGCTCGAGTGGCTCGCGAGCGCCAAGGTGCCATTGATCGCGGACGTGGATACGCGGCAGCTCACGCGCCATATCCGGTCGCGCGGCGCGATGCGCGGTGTCATGGCGCTGGGCGAAGCGCCCACGGATGACATCAAGGCGGCGCTCGCGGCTTCTCCGTCCATGGACGGGCTCGATCTCGCGAGCGTGGCGACGATTCCCCGCGCCTACAGCGAGGGCCCCGCCCCCGCGGACGCGAAGCATCATGTCGTCGCGTTCGACTTCGGGATGAAGCGCAACATCCTCCGCCTGTTCCTACAGCACGGCTGCCGGGTGACAGTCGTACCGGCGACGACGTCGGCGGGGGCGGTCCGCGAGCTCCAACCCGACGGCGTGTTCCTGTCGAACGGTCCCGGCGACCCGGCGGCGGTGGATTATGCGATCACCACGATCCGCGACCTGGCGGACGGCACCCTGCCAATCTTCGGGATCTGTCTCGGACACCAATTGCTCGGTCTCGCGTTGGGTGGCGAAACGGTAAAACTCCCGTACGGGCACCGCGGCGGGAATCATCCGGTTCGCGATCTCAATACGGGCCAAGTACTTATCACCTCACAAAACCACGGGTTCGCAGTGCGTGGCGAGACGGGGGGAGTTCCGGGCGCGAACTCGCTTGAAGTGACCCACCTTAACCTCAACGACGGAACCGTTGAAGGGGTGAAGCACCGCGAGTACCCGATTTTTGCCGTCCAGTACCATCCGGAGGCCTCGCCCGGCCCCCATGACGCCCAAGGACACTTCCGTCAATTCCTACAAGCTCTTGACACTAAATAAGTAAGCCCGTATGATAGCCCCCGACTTTTGCAACCCGGCAGACGTTCGGGGGGGCCAATGACGAAGGCCGATCTGGTCGAAAAGGTCACCGCGCAAATCGCTCGCACCGCCGGTCCCCTCATTTCCAAAAAGGACTGTGCTCGGGTGGTCGATTCCTTCCTCGACGCGGTCAAAGCAGCGCTCGCCGAGCAGCATAACATTGAGATACGCGGATTTGGGACGTTCAAGATCCGTCAGCGTAAGACTCGGATGGCGCGCAATCCGCGCACCGGCGACCCGGTCGAAGTCGCGGCGCGGCCCGTTCCTGTCTTCAAGCCCAGCAAGGAGTTGCGCGCCATGGTCGCGGACGCAAGCGCGCGCGTCTCGTCGTAAGCTCCTGCGGGTACGGGACTTGGACTGACGGCCTCGGCACCGCTGCCGGGGCCGTTGTACTTGTGGGTATAATCGGTGACTTGCACACCCACGCGCCAACTTCTTGCCTGGAGTCATGATGCACCGTTGGTCCCGCTCAATGCTGCCCGCACTCCTCGTCATCTGCACCACGTCGGTCGCGGCGCAGACGGTGCGTTACGAGATCGCGGTCACGTCGCCAGCCGCGAAACAATTTCATGTGACGGCCGAGTTTCCGGCCGCCGGTAAAGACACGCTCTTCCTCTCGTTGCCGGCCTGGAGTCCTGGGGCATACGAGATTCAGAACTACGCGCGCTACGTGCACGGGTTCGTTGCGAAGAACGCCGCCGGTCAGCCGCTGCGCTGGGATCGCGGCGACAAAGACACGTGGCGCGTCGTTACGGGGCGCAGCGATCGAGTCACGGTGGAGTTCGATTTTCTGGCCGACACGATCGACCTCTCGATCGCGCGCGTCACCTCGGACTTCGGCCAGTTCCTCGGCACCAACCTCTTCCTCTTCGAGGAAGGGCAGCTCGCGCGTCCCGCCGAAGTGCGGTTTCGCGTGCCCGCGGGGTGGCAGGTGGCGACCGCCTTGCGCGGGCCGGCGAACGGCGTCTACCGCGCCCCCGATTATCACGAGCTGGCGGACGCGATGACGTTCGTAGGCCGCTACAGTCTCGACTCGCTACAGGTGGACGGAAAGTGGGTTCGCATCGCCGTGTGGCCCGCAGCGGACTATACGCCCGCGGTGGCGCGCAACCTCCGCGGCGGCGCGGAGAAAATGCTCGCTGTCCAGAACCGCATCATGGGTGACGCGCCCTACGACGTCTACACGGTGTTCTTCAACGTCATCCACGAGCCAATCAACTTCGGGGGCGGCCTCGAGCACAGCTTCTCGCAATACGACATCATGCCCGCGCCGGCGTTCGCCGACGCGGCCGGCAACCTCGGCGACTTCATGTATCCCCTGCTGGCGCACGAGTTCTTCCACCTCTGGAACGTGAAGCGCATCCGGCCCGGTGAAATGTGGCCGTACGATTATCGCGCCGAGCAGTACACGCCGCTCTTGTGGTGGTCCGAAGGCGTCACCGACTACTACGGCGACCTCACCAACCTGCGCTCGGGGCTGTGGTCCGCCGATCAGTTCCTTCTCAGCGTCACCGGCAACATCCAGCAGGTGGAATCGACGCCCGAGCCGTGGAGCCCGGAGGACGGCAGCGTGGCCACATGGGTCCACGAGGTCTACATCAACAGCTCGCAGCTCTATTATCCCAAAGGCTCGCTGCTCGGGATGCTGCTCGACATCTCTATCCGCGACGCGACCGACAACGCGTACAACCTCGATGAGGTGATGCGCACGTTGTACACCCGCTATTACCGCCAGAACAAGGGCTTCTTCACGGCGGACCTGCTGCGCGAGCTCCGCACCGCCGGCATGCCCGACGTGGACGCTTTCTACCGTCGTTACGTCGACGGCCGGGACTCGCTCCCGTACGAAACCGTGTTCGCCAAGGCCGGTCTGGTATTGACTCGCACGATCGCCACGGCGCCATTCTTGGGCGTCTCGACCGCCAACACGGCGAGCGGCGCGCTCGAGGTGCAGTCGGTGACGCCGGGAAGCGCGGCGGAGGCGGCGGGCGTGGAGCCGGAAGACGTGCTGATCAGCGTCGGCGACGTCGCCATCACGCCGGACCAAGACTGGGCGGGAGCGTTCCGGACGCGGTATCGCGGCCGCGCCGGGCAGCCGCTCACGATCACGGTGCGACGAAGCGGGCGTCCGGTCGCGCTCAACACAGTGGTGCGGGAGCGCACGAGTACGCGCTTCACCCTGGAGCGCGCGCCAAATCCGACGCCGAAGCAGGCGAAGATCTGGCAGGGGCTGGCCTCGGGGGGCGGGCCATAATCAATCATGGCCAACGTCACGGTGCGGTTCTTCGCCCGGTATGCCGAGCTTGCCGGCTGTGAGTCGGCAGCGGTCGCCGTGTCGTCGTCCGCAACGGTGCAGGACGTGCTGGAGCGTGTGCGCGAGACTGTGCCGGGCGCGCAGGCACTGCCCGCGCGGCCGCTGACCGCTCTCAATTTGCGACAGGTGAAATTGGACGCGCGCGTGCGCGATGGCGACGAAGTGGCGCTGCTGCCCCCGTTGTCCGGAGGCTAAAAGGTGAGTCACTTAACTCGGGAAGCGATTGCCGTTGATGCGCTCCTCGCCGAGGTCCAAGGCCCGGAGCGCGGCGGCACATGCGTCTTTCTGGGCACCGTCCGCAACGGCCCCGAAGAGGGCGGCGTAACCGGCATCGAGTACTCGGCCTACGATGCGATGGCCGAGGCAGAGATCGAGCGCATGCTGGCCGAGGCGAGAGACAGGTGGCCCGACGCGCGGGTGACATTGCGACATCGTCTGGGGATGATCCCCGCGGGCGAGGCCAGCATCGGCATCGCGGCCGCGGCCCCCCACCGCGAAGAGGCGTTTGCCGCCTGCCGCTACGTGATCGAGGAGGTCAAGAAGCGGCTGCCCGTCTGGAAGAAGGAAATGCGGGTGGATGGCACGACCACCTGGGTTGACCCGTCCGGGAAGCCGGTGGCGGGAGGCCTTCGTGATCGCTGACACCTACGGGCGCCCGCTCGGCAGTGTTCGCGTGTCGGTCACGGACCGCTGCAACATCCGGTGCCGCTACTGCATGCCGGAGCAGGAGTACGTCTGGCTCCCCAAGCAGTCCATTCTGACGTTCGAGGAGATCACGCGGCTGGTGGGCGTTTTCACCTCGCTCGGAGTCCAGAAAGTGCGGCTCACGGGCGGGGAGCCCCTGCTGCGGCACGACCTGCCGACTCTCACCGAGATGTTGGCCGCGATCCCCGGCGTGCGGGATCTCGCCCTCACCACGAACGGCCTCCTGCTCGCCAGGCAGGCCGCAGCGCTGCGTCGAGCCGGGCTCGGCCGCGTGACGGTGAGCCTCGATACGCTGCGCCCCGAGCGGATGCGGGAGCTCGCGCGCACGGACCGGCATGCCGACGTGATCGCCGGCATCACGGCGGCGCGGGCGGCCGGGTTCGACCGCATCAAGCTGAATACAGTGGTGATGCGCGGCGTGAACGACGACGAGCTCGCGGACCTCATCGAATTCGCTCGGGCGCACGCCGCGGAGGTGCGGTTCATCGAGTACATGGACGTGGGCGGGGCGACGGGGTGGTCGGCGGAGCAGGTGGTGTCGCAGCGTGAGATGCTCGAGGGCCTGTCGCGGCGCGTCGGTCCGATCGCGCCGGTCTCGTCGGCGGACGATCCCTCGGCGCCAGCGGAGCGGTTCCGGCTGCCGGACGGCACGACGTTCGGGATCATCGCCTCGACCACGGCGCCGTTCTGTCGGTCGTGCGACCGCAGCCGGCTCACGGCGGACGGCACCTGGTTTCTGTGTCTGTACGCGGAGCAGGGGCTCGACTTGCGGGAGCCGCTGCGTTCCGGCGGCTCCGACCAGCAGCTTCGGACGATCATCACAGACGCGTGGACCGCGCGCACCGACCGTGGGGCGGAGGAGCGCCTTTCCGTCGCGCAGCGCGGCGCGCTTTACCAGATCGACGCGCTGCGGGCCGATCCGCGGCGGGAGATGCACACGCGGGGGGGGTAGGGGAGCGGAGGGGGGGGTGCCCTGTGACGCTCATCGAGCTCGCAGTCTAACGCGCTGCGGTGCGTGATATACTGCAGCCCTCGCCGCCTAAGTCCGCCTTGCGTGCGAGAATGTGCGCGTTAGACTGCGACCACGAGAGGACGAGGTGAACCACAGACGACGCAGTCTAATTACTAGTTCTATGAGAGTGATTGTCTAGGGCAGACCCTGACGTCGCTGATTGCGGAGCGT
>JBBDYB010000005.1:0-135773 GCA_040901965.1 Gemmatimonadales bacterium
GCGAGCCGGCTGCCGGAGCCCCCCCCGCCCCCCCCCCGCCGAGCACCAACAGCGCGAGGCTCGCGGCGCCGATCAGGGCGGCCAACGGCAGCGACCGCCCGAACCGGTCCGGCGCCGCGATCAGCAGGGCCGCGCAGGGCAAGCCGACAAGACTGGGATGCGCCCACAACGCGAAACCGATTAGCGCCAAGACGAGGCGCCACCGCGGCCGGGGGGGAGCGGCGCCGGCGGGTGCGGTCACCTTAGGCCGTGTGACCCTTGATGTAGGGAATCAGCGCCAGCTGGCGCGCCCGCTTGATCGCGGTCGCCAGCTGCCGCTGGTGGCGGGCGCACATCCCCGACAACCGGCTCGGCAGGATCTTGCCGCGCTCCGTGAGGAACCGTCCCAGGGTCCGGTCGTCCTTGTAGTCGAGCACGCGCGCGCCGGACTCGCACACGGGACAGGTCTTGGAGGGGCGTCTCACGCTTCTTCCTCCTCGATCTCTTCTATTTCTTCAGGGGCCACAGCGGCGGCCACGACGGGCTTGGGCTGCTCGCGGGCGGCTTGGACGACGAGGTAGCGCAGCACGCCCTCGTCGAGCTTCACGGCGCGCTCGTACTCCGGCAACAGGTCGCCGGCCGCCTCGAACTGGGCGACGACGTAGTAGCCCGTGTCTTTCTTCTTGATCTTGTAGGTCATGGTGCGCTTGCCCCAATGCGACACGTTCGAGACCGTGCCCTTGCCGTCCTTGGTCAGGAGGGCGTGGAAGCGGGTGAGCTTCTCATTGACGGCGGGTTCGTCCAGCGCACTGTCAAAGATGTAGACCGTCTCGTACCGACGCGTCATGCCACCTCCCTTTGGTCATGGGTGACCCGGCGCAGGTGGGGGGGGCGCCGAGTAGGGGATATGTGAAGACCACAAGCTAAACTGGGTGGGAAGGCGTGGGAAGGCGTGGACAACACCCTGCTTGACGGACGCGGTGCGCCGGTGAATCGTCAAGGAGTGAAAACGAGGACTCTCCTCGTGCTGTTTCTCGTGGCCGGCGCTGCTCCCGGCGCCGCGCAGCAGGACACCCTCGCGACATTGACCGGGATCGTGCGCTCCGCCGGAGACGGGCAGCCACTCGCCGACGTCATGGTCTCGGTGCGCGGCAGGGCGGGGAGGGGAGCGTTCCACGTCACCGATTCATCCGGGCACTTCCGGATCACCCGGCTGGCGCCGGGGCGCTACACGTTGCACGTCGCGTATGCCGGCCAGACCTCAGGCGAGGATTACCAGGTGGGCTTGCAGGCGGGGCGCACGCTCGACGTGTCCATTCTGCTCGACGCCAAGGCGGTGGACCTGTCGCCGATCGTGGTCGAGGCCTCGTCCAACGACTATGCGCTCAGCCTGGCGGGTTTCTACTCGCGCCGCGATCACGGATTCGGGCGGTTCGTCACGCGGGACGACATCGAGCGCCGCCACCCGGCGAACCTGAGCATGATGCTGGTGGGGACGGGGATCGTGATGCGCTGTATCCGCACGCATTGCATCCCCACGCGGAATGCGTCGGGGCGGCGCTGCGCGGTGTCGGTGTTCCTGGACGGGCTGCGCGTCGAGAACTACAACATCGACATGATTCCCCCCGAGGACGTGCTGGGGGTGGAGGTGTACCGCCAGGGCGTGGACACGCCCGCGGAGTTCTCGCGGTACTCTGCCGACTGCGGCGCCGTGGTGATCTGGACGAAGAACTAGACGCGTTGTTACCCTTTCCGCGGTCGGCGCTCGGTTGTAGCATGTGTTCCCATGAGCGCTCCGAAGGGTGTTCTCGATCTCGTTGAAAAGTTCGAGCGACACCGCGAGTCGTACGAAGCCCCCGCCTACAATGAAACCCAGCTTCGGCGCGAGTTTCTCGATCCGATGTTCGATGCATTGGGCTGGGATGTTCAGAACCGGCAGGGTATCGCCGAGGCGTACAAAGACGTCATTCACGAGGACGCCATCAAGGTTGGCGAGTTCAACAAGGCTCCGGACTACGCCTTCCGGATCGGCGGCACGCGCAAGTTCTTCGTTGAGGCCAAGAAGCCATCCAAGAGATTGAAGGACGACGCCGAGGCGGCGTTCCAGCTGTGGCGTTACGTCGGTGGGGCGGGTCCTGTACTTCACCCACGCCGAGTATGCAGAGAAGTGGCAAGAGATCGCCGCGATCTTCTCGCGGGACGCGGTGCTCCAGGGGGCGTTCGACAAGTTCGCCGAGGCCAAGCGTCCCAAGCGCGGGTCGCTCCCCGTGGACGAGGCGTTCCTCAAGGAGATCGAAGGGTGGCGGGAGGCGCTCGCCAAGAACATCGCCGCGCGGAACCCGAAGCTCGACGTCCGGGAGATCAACTTCGCGGTCCAGCGAATCATTGACCGGATCATTTTTCTGCGGATCGCGGAGGATCGGGGGATCGAGCCGTACGGCCGGCTCCAGGGGCTGCTCAACGGCAAGAATATGTATGCTCGGCTCTTCGAGCTGTTCGAGCGGGCGGACGACCGCTACAACTCCGGGTTGTTTCATTTCAAGGAAGAGAAGGGACGCGCCGAGCGGCCCGATGAGCTGACCCCGCGGCTCAAGGTAGATGACGACCCGCTTCAGGACATCATCGGAGATCTGTACCTGCCGAAGAGCGCCAAGAGGGGTCATGGCGGTGCTCCTCGGGCCGACCGCATTACGGTCCTCGTGCTACAGGTGCTCCAGCTTGCGCCGAGGGCCGAGCGTGCGACGACTGAAGGCGAGCGCGAAGGCCTGCTGCGTCAAATCACCGCCATCGACCGCCAGATCGACCAGCTTGTCTACGAACTCTACGGCCTCACCGACGAGGAGATCAGAATCGTGGAGGAGGCTATGCCGTGAGCTACGAGATAGACAAGACCTGGTCGGCGGCGCTCCTTGACCAGCCCGAAACCGGAATGGGATACCAAATCGTCGAGGTCCAGATTCCTCAGGGAGCCGAACACGTCGTCGTCCTGAACGCGCAACGCGCCATGGAGGTGCAGGAGAGCCCTCGACGCTTTCGAGAAGGCGCGAACCAAGCGCGGAAGATGCGCGTGGATCTGGCCCTCAAGTCGAAGCGCGAGGACACACCCTTCAGAGTCTTGGAACTTCGAGAGGCTGTCACGAAAGGCTTGGTCGAAACCCGGGCATACGCGGCCGGCAAAGAACCAGCCTCCGAGGCTACCCCCGTGCAGTCGGGCGCGGGCGAGGAGTTCCTCCGGTTCTCTGCCTTCAAAGACGATGCCCGCATCGACCACGCGGACGGTTCAGTGCTTCCCGGTACGTACGTCACGACGCAGACCGATGGACTACGCGTGAAGACCGGGAAGGAGGCGGTCGAGCGGTACGCGTTGCCGAATCCTGATCCCGCCGTGCATCGGTTCTGGCTGAAGCCTCCCCGCCAGGTACAGGTCCGGCGGGGCACGGTTCAGCCTGCGAACGGGCACCAGGGCAGCGGAGACGAGGTTATCTTCGACAATGGCGCACCTGCCGGGACCAAACAGAAGCAGGACGAGATTCCTCCAGGAGAATGAACTGTGCGGGTGACCCTGGATTCGCAGTGGATGGACAAGCTTCGCCGCTTGCCGGAATCTGGCATGGGCTACCAACGCGTACGCGTGAAACTGCGGGATGGTCGCGTGCTCGACGATGCGGTCGTCCTCAACGCCCAGGTTCTGCAGCTCGCCGACGATGTGGGAGCCGTCGTAGCGCAGGACATCGTCGACCTCGAACTGGAGCCGGTGAAACGGTAGGGAGGGGCACGATCGTGGCGAAACAGGGGAAGGGGAAGCGGCGGACGCGGATTCTTCAGGCGGCGGGTCTGAAACGGCAGTCACGACCGGGCCCACCGGCGAGCAGCGGTTTCGCGGATGACGAACCAGACCCGACCGTCATACCGCCCAAGACGATTTGGATTCAGAAGAGCTACTTCTTCAAGGAGCTCAAAGACGGCGCTTAGACGTTGAACCGGAACAGCAGGATGTCGCCGTGCTTCACCACGTAATCCCGCCCCTCGCTCCGCACCAGCCCCTGCTCGCGGGCCACCTTGTAGCTCCCCGCCTTGACGAACTCGTCGAACCCCACCGTCTCGGCCCGGATGAACCCGCGCTGAAAGTCCGAGTGGATCTCGCCCGCCGCATGGAACGCCGTCTCGCCGCGGTGCATCGTCCAGGCGCGCACCTCGTTCTCGCCCACGGTGAAGAACGTCTGCAGCCCCAGCAGGCGATAGCCGGCGTGGATCAAGCGGTCGAGTCCCGGCTCAGCGACGCCGGCGCCGGCGAGATACTCCTGGCGCTCGTCACCGCTCAGCTCGGCCAGCTCGGCCTCGAACTTGGCGGAGAAGGGAACGATCTCCGCTTCCTCATGGTGGGTCTGCACCGCCGCGCGCAGCTTGTCGATCCAGTGGCCGCCGCCGGCCGCGAGGTCGTCCTCGTTGACGTTGGCGGCGTAGAGAATCGGCTTGGCCGTGAGCAGGCCCAGCTGCCGCAGGAACTTCACGGCCTCCTCGCCCTCGCCGGCTTCGCGCGCGCCGCGGCCGGCGTTCAGCTCCGAGACGACGCGCTCGAGCAGCACCAGCTCCGCCTGCGCGTCCTTGTCGCCCGCGCGCGCGGACTTGCGGGCCTTCTCGAGCCTGCGCTCCACGATCGCGAGATCGGCGAGGGCGAGCTCGCTCGTGATCACATCGTGATCCCGCACCGGGTCCACGGGTCCCATCACGTGGACGACGTCGGGATCCTCGAAACAGCGGATCACGTGGACGACCGCATCCACCTCGCGGATATGCGACAGGAACTGGTTGCCGAGCCCCTCGCCTTGCGACGCACCCTTCACGAGGCCCGCGATGTCCACGAATTCGACGACGGCCGGGATCTTCTTCTTGGGCTTGACGACGGCGTTGAGCGTCTCGAGCCGGGGATCGGGGACCTCGACCACGCCGACGTTGGGCTCGACGGTGCAGAAGGGGTAGTTCTCGGCCGCCGCGGCCTTCGACGAGGTCAGGGCGTTGAAGAGAGTGGACTTCCCGACGTTGGGGAGACCGACGATTCCGAGTCTCAGCATTTCCCTTCACGCAGCCAGCGATCCACGGCATCACCCATTTGCGGAATCAACGCCTCCACCTGCTCGAGCTGCTCCGGTTCGAACGGGGCGAGCACATAATCCGCCCAGTCGCTCACCCCTTCGGGTAGCGGTCCTACGCCGATCCGAAGGCGGGCGTACTGCTGCGACTGGAGCGCCCCCTCGATGCTCTTCAGGCCGTTATGGCCGCCCGCCGAGCCGTCGGTGCGCAGGCGGAACGTGCCGAGAAGGATCTGGAAGTCGTCCACGAGAATCAGGAGGTCGCGCGCCGGCGTGAAGGTCGGGTCGGCCCGCAGCGACGCGAGCGCGGCGCCGCTGCGGTTCATGTACGTCGTGGGCTTCAGGACGCGAACGGGAATCCCGGCGACGCTGCCTTCGGTCGCGCGCGCCCGCTCGGCGCGGCGGAACGGCGGCAGCTGCCAGCGCGCGGCAACGGCGTCCGCCAGCAGGAACCCCGCGTTGTGGCGCGTCGCCGCGTATTCCGGACCGGGATTCCCGAGGCCGACGACGGCGCGCAGGGGTTAGCTCTCTTTGCCTTCTTTGCCGCCCTTGGGCTTTTCGACCTTCTCGGTCTTCTCGGCTTTGGCGCCCTTGCCTTCGGGCGCCGCCGCCTCGCCCTCGCCCTCTTCGCCTTCCTCGCCCTCGCGCACCTTGCGGATCAGCTCGGGCTCAGCCACCTCGGTGGCGGCCTCGGGCGCCGGCGCGGCCACTTCCTCGGCGCGCGGCGGCACGACCGTCGCGATCGTCAGGTCGGGGCCGTTGAGGATCACGGCGTTGGGAATGATCAGATCCCGCACGTGGAGCGAGTCGCCGATCTTCAAGTTGGTGACGTCGAGCTCGACACGGTCGGGGATGTGCTCGGGCAGCACTTCGATCTTCACCTCGCGCAGCACCTGGTCGAGCACGCCGCCGGCGTTGCGCACGCCGTCGGGGGAGCCCACGAGGTGCACGGGGACTTCGAGCGTGATCTTCTCGTGCGCGTGGATCTCGTAGAAGTCCACGTGGATGATGTCGGGACGGATCGGATGCCGCTGGATCTCGCGGATCAGCGTGCGGCTCATCTTGCCGTCCACCGTGAGCTCGATCAGCGTGCTGGCCGGCTCGACGCCGCTCAGCGCCTTCTCGAGCGCCAGCGCGTCCACCATGAGCGGCTGCGTGGGCCGCCCGTGCCCGTAGATCACCGCGGGGACTTGCCGTGCGAAGCGGGCCTGCCGCGCCGCGCCCTTGCCCGTTTTTTCCCGCGGGGTCGCTGCGAGGCTCACCGTTTGCGCCATAGTCTCCTCAACTAATCAAACAGAGAACTGACTGACTGATTCGAATGCTCGTAGCCGATGGCCTTCGCCATGAGGCTCGCGATCGACAGCACTTTCAGCTTCTCGAACACGCGATCGTCGGGAATCCGGATCGTGTTCGTGACCGTCACTTCTTCGATCGGCGCCGCCCGCAGCCGCTCGACGGCGGGACCCGAGAGCAGCGCGTGGGTCGCGAACGCGAAAATCCGCTTCGCCCCGAGCCGTTTCAGCGCCATCGCCGCCTCGGCGATCGTCCCGGCGGTGTCGATCATGTCGTCGGGGATGAGGCAGTCCTTCCCCTCGACGTCGCCCACGACATTCACGACCTCGGCGATGTTGGCCGAGGGGCGCCGCTTGTCGATGATCGCGAGCGAGGCGTTCAGCCGCTTCGCGAACCCGCGCGCCATCTTTGCCGACCCGACGTCCGGCGCCACCACGACGGGATCCGTCAGCGACTTGGTCCGGTAGTGGTTCACGAACGCCGGCGCGGCGTACAGGTGATCCACCGGAATGTCGAAGAACCCCTGCACCTGATGGGAATGGAAATCCATTCCCAGCACCCGGTCCGCGCCCGCGTGCGTGATCAGGTTCGCCATCAGCTTGGCGCTGATCGCCACGCGTGGCTGATCCTTGCGATCCTGGCGCGCGTAGCCGAAGTAGGGCAGCACCGCCGTGATCCGGGCGGCGCTCGCGCGCCGCGCGGCGTCCATCAGGAGCAGCAGCTCCAGGTAATTCTCCGCCGGCGGATTCGTGGGCTGGATGATGAAGACATCGCGCCCGCGCACGTTCTCGTCGATCTTGACGAAGATCTCGCCGTCGGCAAACCGCCGCATCGTCACCGCGCACAGCGGCTGTCCCAAATGCTGGGCCATCTCCTCGGCGAGGGGCCGGTTGGCCGTTCCGGCGAGGAGCAGTAGCTGACTGCGTGACAACGACAGGTCCCGCATTGGGCCTCGGAAAGTAGTCGGCAAACCGCGTGTCGCCAAGGCCTTACCGGCCGGGGTAGCGAGCCGTATGCTAAGGTCGTGGACGACCTCCAGTCCCGCCTCGCGGATGCCCTCGGCGGTCGGTACACGCTCGAGCGCGAGATCGGCCGGGGCGGGATGTCCATCGTGTATCTCGCCCGGGATCTGCGCCACGGCCGCCGCGTCGCCCTGAAAGTTCTCCGGCCGGAGCTTGTCGGCGCGCTCGGTCCTGAGCGCTTCCTCCTCGAAATCAAAGTCGCCGCGGGGCTTACCCACCCGCATATCCTGCCGTTGTTCGATTCCGGCGTGGCGGACGGTCTGCTGTTTTACACGATGCCGTACGTGGAGGGCGAATCCCTCCGCCACCGCCTGTTGCGCGAAGGGCGATTGTCGGTTGCGGAAGCCGTGCGCATTACGTGCGACGTCGCCGACGCGCTGTCCTACGCGCATGGCCAGAACCTCGTCCATCGCGACATCAAGCCCGAAAACATTCTGCTCGAAGCAGGGCATCCGGTCGTCAGCGATTTCGGCATCGCGCGCGCCATCAGCGAGGCGGACGAATCACGGATGACCGGTACGGGCATCGTCATCGGGACCGTGGATTACATGAGCCCCGAGCAGGCGAGTGGGGAAGCACTTGATGGTCGAAGCGACATCTATAGCCTGGCAACCGTCCTGTACGAGATGCTGGTGGGGCGAACCCCGTTCGCCGGACGCGCGCCCTCGGGTGAGCGCCCGTCCATCACCACGGAGCGGGGGGGCGCCGGGATTCCACTCGAGCTCGAGCTCGCTATCCAGACGGGCCTCGCCGCACTGCCGAGCGAACGGTTCGCAACGGCGGGGGAATTCGGCGCCGCGCTCAACCTGGTCCCGACGCAATCGCTCATATCCCGGCACTGGCTACGTCGCCTGCGACGCCGCTGGCGCACCGGGCTGGTCGCGGCAGCCGTAGTTGCGCTCGCGGCTGTGCTGGTACTCCCCAAGGTGCTCGGCGCGGGCCTCAACCCCGCCCTCTACGTCGTCGTTCCGTTTGGCCACCGCGATGGCGCGGCCCCGACGCTGTTTAAAGGCGACCAATGCGAGCTGCGCTTGTACGAGGAGCTGGATCGCTGGAGCGATGTGAAGACCGTCGATCGCTTTCTTGTGAGCAGCGAGCGCCATCAGCGCGGGGAACGACTGCCCGACTTGCGCGAGGCCATGCGCATCGCGCGCGCGGTCGGCTCCGGCATGTTGATTTGGGGTGAGCTGTGGCAGGATGGCGATTCGGTGGGTGTGCGTGGCGCGCTGTATGACGTGCGAGGTCGCGGACGACTGCTGCGGGCGCACACGATCCGGTTAGGCCCTGACCTCCAGGACATCGACCTCAAGTTTCGCGAGCTGACCGATTCGCTCCTGCTGGGACGGGTCCAGCCGCACGCCGCGCAGGCGGCCCGGGGCGCGGGGTCGGTCACGGCCTGGCTCGCATACGCGCGCGGCGACGAGGCGCTGCAGCGCTGGTCGATGGACGAAGCGGCGCACGCGTTCACCGAGGCCCTCGCGCTGAACCCCGGCTTCCCACAGGCGAATCTTTGGCTCGCGCAAATACACGCATGGACAGGGCGCACTCCGTCTGACTGGGTCGCGTATGCCACCCGGGCGCTGGCTGCGGCCGACAGTCTCAGCGAAACAGATCGCGAGGTTGCGCGCGGCCTCGTCGCCCTCGGACAGGGCCGCTATCTGGATGCCTGCGATGCGTATCGCCGCCTGATCGCGATCGATCCGAACGACTTTGTCGGCTGGTTTGGTTTGGGGGAATGCCAGGCGCGCGACAGGCTCGTCATACGCAGCGCCACGAGTCCGTCGGGATGGAGGTTCCGCTCGAGCCAGCATGCGGCAATCGATGCGTATAGCCGCGCCCTGGAATTGGTGCCGGCCGTGCACCGGGCGTTCGCCGGATCCGCCTACACTCGATTGGAAGCGCTGTTTTATACGCAGCCGTTCCGCTACCGGAACGGGTATGCGTTGCTGCCCGACACGATGCAATTCGCCGCCCATCCCGGCCTCGTGGCGGACACGCTCACGTTCGTACCGCACCCCAGAGCCGCATGGCTCGCCGATGCCCCGGGAACGGGATCACCCACTCTCGCCTCGGCACTGGCGCGCAACCGAACGACGCTGCGCGCGATCACCGCAAAATGGGTACAGGAGTTTCCCGCCAGCGCCGACGCTCTCGAGACCCATGCCCGAGTGCTGGAGACGGTAGGTGAGTTGGCCGAGGCGGGGAACCCGGAGCGTTCGGCGCTCGATGCGGTCCGGGCGGCGCGCCAGGTGGTGGCGGACTCGCGTCAGCGGCTGCGGCTGCGTGTCGACGAGGTCCGGCTGCTGATCAAGCTGGAGCGATTCGCGCAGGCGCGCGCTCTGGGCGACTCGCTGCTTGCCGCCTGGCCTGCTCCCGATCCGGACGAGGCGCGCGAGCTTGCGGGAGTGGCCGTGATTGCGGGACGGGTAAACCGCGCTGCGGCATTGCTCGCGATGGATGTGGCGTCGCCGTTCACGACGCCGGAGGGCGATCACATCGTTCTCCCGGCGAGCGTCGCGGCACCCGCTCGCCACCTCCTCGTATACGCTGCCGTGGGCGTCCCCGCCGAAAGTATTTCGGTCGTGGAGCGCCGCATCACCAGCCTGGTGTCGAGTTGGATAGAGCCGCAACGCCAGGCCGCCGCGCTGCAAGCCGCTCTTCACGAGCCGGCGATGCTCGCGTTTCCGCAACTCGGCGCGCGCGAGGCCCACTCTCGACCGGCCGGCGGGAATTACCTGCTGGGGCTGCAGCGTTTGCTCGCGCGCGACCCGGCAGCGGTGCGGAAAGAGCTCGCAGCGATCGACTCGAGTCGCGGCGTGCTTCGGGCCGGAGATGTGGCGAGTGACATCGTCTATCAGGAAGCGTGGCTACTCGTCGCGGTGGGTGACACGGCCGCCGCGGTGCAGCGGCTCGATCGCTCGTTGGCGGCACTCCCAGGCATGGGCACCGCGCTGCTCGATCAGGTGCCGCAGGCAGCCGGATTGGTCCGTGCCATGGCGTTGCGCGCCGAGTTGGCTGCGGCCGGCGGCGATGCCTCCACTGCTGCCCATTGGGCGCGCGCCGTCACTGTCTTATGGCGCGACGCCGACCCCGAGCTCGGCGCGGTCGTCGCTCGCATGACCGCGATCGCGCCCGGCGGAGGGCGCCGCTAATCACTATGTCTCTCGCAGTTCCATTTCACTGGAGGATCCATGACCACGAAGGCTTATGCCGTCCTCCTGTTCATGCTTGGGGCAGCTGGTTGCCGCGCAGTGCCAAGCACCGCCACGGGAACGCCGGCGCCACCGGCCACAGTGACGAATGCCGCCGACCCCGCCCAGCGACGCGCCGTACTGGCGTACGCCGATTCACTGAAGTTCGACACGGTTACGCATGGGGCATCCGACAAACAACCGCTCACTCTCGTCGACACGAGCGTGGTTCCACGAAGAGACACGATCGCAGCCGTGGGCGAGATCTGGCCCGAGCGAAACACGCACCGTAATTCCGAAGATGACCTCAAAGGCGTTGGTCGGATCGTGGCCCGGATTCGCACCAGTGCTCCGTATTCGCGGCTCGGGTTGCGAGCCGGAGTGAGCTATATGTGGGTCGACAGTCTGGTGATGGTCACGCGCGACAGTGGACAAGGGCGCGCGATCTTCATCCCCGCCGATTCGTCCCAGCCGGTCACGCGGCGTACGATGGTATTCACCACGGACAGAGGTGGGGCGTCCGAGCGGCAGGCGCTGGCTCGCTGGCGATACTATCCGCTCCGTAGTGCGCTGGCGTGGGAGCGCTGTACGAAGATGGGCTGCTGCGAAGCGCAGTAGCTCAACGCGTTCGGGGGGGACCGGCGTATGTAGACATACCTTCTTCCATATGGAGTCACAGAATGCATCGCTTGTCGCTTTTCAGCTGCGCACTGTTGTTGCTGGCCGGAACAGCGGTCGCCCAGACGCCGCAATCGGATGCGCCGACCGGCCAGCGGCGCTTCCAACCGCCCCCCGATCACTGGATGACGATCGATTCGCTGAGTCAGGCGCTCGGCCTGAACGCGAATCAGCGCATCAAGGTCACGCCGGCCTATACCGCGCTGAACGGCGTCATGAAGGACGCCGCCACGCGGCGCCAGGCGATCCGCCAGCAGATGCAGGGGACGTTCACGCCCGGGCAGGAGCCGACGCCCGAGCAGCGCGCGCGTCTCGACAGCGTGCGCGTCGAGATGGAAGGGTTTCAGGCGGAAGCGGACCAGTGGCTCGCCGCGATCCGCAACTTGTTGACGCCCGCGCAACAGACCAAGTTCGACGCGCTCCCGAAGCCTCTGTTCATCCGCCGCCCGCCGCGCAGCACCGGGCCGGGTATCTTATGATGTCCTCAACCCTGGTCCGATCGATGCTGCGTCGCCTGGTCCTCGCCTGCGTGGTCACCGCGACGCTGAGCGGCACTGCTGCCACTCAGCGCGCCGCTCCCGCCCCCGCCCCCGCCGCCGACTCCACATTGCTGACCGTGGATCGCATCTACGCGTCGGCCGAATTCCGCCCCGGGACCTTCGGTCCATTGGCGTGGCTCGCCGACGGCAGCGCGTACACGACGCTGGAGCGCCCCCGGGAGGGCGAGCCAGGCCGCGACATCGTGCGCTACGACGCGGAGACGGGCGCCCGCACCATCCTCGTGCCCGCCGAGCGGCTCGTTCCCTCCGGTGCTGCCGAGCCGCTCGAGGTCGAGGAGTACAGCTGGTCGGCCGATGGCAAGCGGCTGCTGATCTTCACCAAGTCCGAGCAGGTGTGGCGCACCAATACCCGCGGCGACTACTGGGTGCTGGATCTCACCGGCTGGAGCTTGAAGAAGCTCGGCGGCGCCGGGGGGGGTCCTCCCTCGACGCTGATGTTCGCGAAGTTCTCGCCCGACGGGGGGCGCGTGGGCTGGGTGCGTTACGGCGAGTACAACCTCTACGTCGAGGACCTCGCGACCAATCGCATCACCGCGCTGACGCAGGACGGCTCGCGCACCACGATCAACGGCACGTTCGATTGGGTCTACGAGGAAGAGCTGGGGCTCCAGGACGGCTGGCGCTGGAGCCCGGATGGCCAGGCGATCGCGTACTGGCAGCTCGACGCCACCGGCGTGCGCGACTTCCCGCTCTTCAACACGACCGACTCGCTCTACGCCTTCACGATCCCCGTGCAGTACCCGAAAGCGGGCGCCACGAACTCGGCGGGACGCGTCGGCGTGGTGGCGGCGAGCGGAGGCACAACGCGCTGGATGACCGTCCCCGGCGATCCCCGCAACCACTACATCGCGCGCATGCAGTGGGCGCCGTCCGTAGGACGCGGTGCAGGGAGCAGGGAGCTGGTCATTCAGCATTTGAACCGCTTGCAAAACACGCTTCACGTCATGCTGGCGGACGCGCAGACGGGCGCCGTCCGCACGGTGTTCATCGACCAGGACAGCGCCTGGGTGGAGCAGTTCGACGAGCTGCGCTTCGTGAACGGCGGGCGGGATCTTCTCTGGCTCTCCGAGCGGAGCGGCTGGAGCCATCTGTATCTGTTCCCGCGATCAGGCGCGGGGGGCGCGGGGGGCGCGGGGGGCGCGCCGCGCGCATTGACGAGCGGGGCGTTCGACGTCCTGAGTGTGCAGCGGGTGGACACCGTTGGCGGCTGGGTCTACTACACGGCGTCACCGGACAACCCCACGCAGCGCTACCTCTACCGCGTCAGCCTGAGCAAGCGCGGCGCGCCGCAGCGCATCACGCCGGCCGGAGATCCCGGTGTCCACGGCTACAACGTGTCGCCGAGCGGGCGGTTCGCGGTGCACACGTATTCGCGCTTCGGCGTGCCCCCCACCGCGACGCTCGTGGCGCTGCCAGAGCACCGGGCGCTGCGCCCGCTGGTGGATAACGCGGCGCTCAAGGCAAAAGTCGCCGGGCTGCGTCTCGGCGCCGCGGAGTTCCGGCAAGTGGACATCGGCGACGGCATCCGGCTGAGCGCGTATCTGATCAAGCCGCCCGATTTCGATCCCAAGCGGAAGTATCCCGTGTTGTTCACCGTGTATGGCGGCCCGGGCTCGCAGACCGTGATGGATGGGTGGGGCGGGGCGAACTACCTGTGGCACCAGATGCTCGCGCAGCGCGGCTACATCGTGGCGAGCGTGGACAATCGCGGCACGGGCGCGCGCGGGCGCGCGTGGCGCAAGATCATCTACAAGCAGATGGGCGTGATCGAGACGCACGACCAGGCGGCGGCCGCGCGCGCGATCGGGCGGCTCCCGTTCGTGGACTCGACACGCATCGGCATCTGGGGATGGAGCTACGGCGGGTTCATGTCGCTGAACGTCATCACGCAGGCGCCCGACGTGTATCGGATGGCGATCGCGGTGGCGCCGGTGACGCACTGGAAGTACTACGACACGATCTACACCGAGCGGTACATGGGACTGCCGCAGGACAATGCCGCGGGCTACGACAAGGGCTCGCCGGTCACTTACGCCAAGAACCTGAAGGGCCGCCTGCTCATCGTGCACGGCTCAGGGGACGACAACGTCCACTACCAGAACACCGAGGTGATGGTGAACGCGCTGGTCGCGGCCAACCGGCCGTTCGACTTGATGGTATATCCGAATCGCAATCACGCGATCGTGGGAGGCCCCACGCGGACACACCTCTTCTCACTGCTGACCAGGTTTGTCGAGGAAAACCTGGAGGCGGGCGGGCGCGCCCGCGAACCGCTGGCGCCCTAATCGCCGATCCGGATCAGCGCGGCGCGCGCCTCAGCCACCCAGGGCTGAGCGCGGGGTCCGCCGTCAGCGAGCAAACAGCAGCCCTGCATCCGTAGAACATACCGTCAACACCGCAGTCAGAAGGCGCACGTGATTGGGCCGCGCGTTCGCGTGACCAGGACGTGATAGCGGCGTCGTAGCATCACCGACCAATGCGGAGATTCTCTATGCGTGGTCATCGCCTGCACGCTGCTCCTGTGCTGCCACTGGTGGCGCTCCTGGTCACTGCGTGTGCCGAAGCTCCGACCGGCCCGGAAACGCAGCCTCCCGCTGCTGTCATGCTCGGCGAGTGGACCTACAGGAATCAAGTGGTTTCCGCCGACCCGCCATCTCTCAACGGCGGTCTCTTCGTCGCGATCGTGATCGATTCAGCGAACGGTATGACGTTCCGGGGCCGTGTCGCGCTGTGGTTTGCCGGCGACGTCGGTATGCCGCCCGGCACGTTCGGCGCCGTTACCGGCCAATTCGACGAGCTGGACGCGGTCACGGTCCGTATTCCCCTGTCCAATCCCGACGCGTCGGCGATCACCATCCGCGGCACCGTCGCGGAAAACGTGCTGACGGTGCGCGAGTGCCGCTTTGGGAGCGCGCCTGGGCCATTCCCTGTCGGAGCGCATTTCCACCGTGTCACGCTTGCCGGCTGACACTTCAATTGCTGGAGGGTTCAGCATGACAGCTGCATCGCGCATCCCCCTGCTCGCAACGCTCGTTCTCCTGTTCGCCTGCGATCGGGACTCCGATCCCACCGGCGTCCGGCCCGTGGAACCGCGCTTCTCGCGCACCGCCAATCCCCGCCAACCGGTGCCAGGCCAGTACATCGTGGTCCTGCGGAAGGACGTCACCGACGTGGCCGCGGTCGCCCGCCGTCTTACGGCACAGCACGGCGGAGCGGTGCGGCACCTGTACCGCGCGGCGCTGCACGGCTTCGCCCTTACGAAGTTCCCTGACGCGGCGGTCGCCGCGCTGCGCGCCAACCCCCAGGTCGCCTACGTGGCGCAGGATGAAATCGTCCACGCGATCGACGAGCAGCTGGACGCCACATGGGGTCTCGACCGGATCGATCAACCCGATCTCCCGCTCAACGGCACGTATAACTACGGCGCGACGGGCAGCGGCGTGCATGCCTACATCATCGATACGGGGATCTGGTATACGCATTCCGAGTTTGGCGGCCGCGCCTCGCTCGGGGTGGATGTCATCGATCCCTGGAACGAGGGGTGGGACTGCCATGGCCACGGCACGCACGTCAGCGGCACAGTGGGGGGCACGACGTACGGCGTCGCCAAAGATGTGCGGCTGTACTCGGTCCGGGTGCTGTACTGCGAAGGGTGGGGCTACTGGTCCGACGTAATCGCCGGCATCGACTGGGTGACCGTCAATCATCAGCGTCCGGCGGTGGCGAACGTGTCGCTCGGCGGCTGGTACTTCGAGCCCGCCAACGAGGCCGTCACGAATGCCATCAACGCAGGCGTGTTCTTCGGCGTCGCCGCGGGCAACGACTATGACAACGCGTGCTATTTCTCGCCGGCGAGCACACCCGATGCGACGACGGTGGGCGCGACCGATGCCGGCGACGTGGAAGCCGAGTTCTCCAACCGCGGCAGCTGCGTCGACCTCTGGGCGCCGGGCGTGAACATCACGTCGGCGATGATCTGGGATGACAACTCGACCGACACCTGGAGCGGCACCTCGATGGCGACGCCTCATGTCGTCGGCGGGGCCGCGCTGTATCTCGAGACCGACCCGCTCGCTCCGCCGCTCCAGGTGGATGCGGCGCTCAAGGAGAACGCCAGCTTTGAAAAGGTCATCTGGAACGACCCCTACGGCTACAAGCCGCCGCCCGAACCGGGCCAGGGCTCGATTCTCTACAGCGGTTTCGTCGGTGGCACGCCGCCACCACCGCCGGCGGCACCCAGCGACCTTGCGGCGGAGGCCGTGACCAGCGCGCGCATCAACCTCACGTGGGTGGACAACGCGGACAACGAGTCACGGATCGAGATCGAGCGGTGCGGCGGCGCCGGTTGTACCGACTTCGTCACGGTCGCGGTCCGTGGCGCCAACACGACGACGTTGAGTGATGCCGGGCTCGAGCCGAGCACGACGTACTCCTATCGCGTCCGCGCCGGCAATTCCGGCGGGACGTCCGATTACTCGAACCTGGCGACCGCATCCACCGCGGCGCCTTTGGCTGCGCCGAGTGACGCCATCGCGACCGGTGTCGGCCACTCCCAGATCAACCTCTCGTGGACCGACCCCGGCGATACCGAGACCGACCAGCAGGTAGAGCGCTGCGTGGGGGCCGGGTGCACCGACTTCGTCTGGATCGCATCGCTGGGCGCGAATGTGACGAGCTATAGCGATCAGGGACTGTCGTCGAGCACCTCGTACTCGTACCGCCTGCGCGCCTTCAACCAGGACGAGATCTCGCCCTACTCGCAGGTCGCCAGCGCGATGACGTTCAACGCTCCGCCTGTGGCGCGCTACACCTGGAGCTGTGGGAAGGTCAGAGGCGGCCGCCAATGCACGTTCAACGGCGGCGGTTCCAGCGACGATATCGGGGTGACCGGCTGGTCGTGGAACTTTGGCGACGGCTCGGGAAGCGGCGTCGTCGTGGAAAAGATCTTCAGCGCGCGGACCACATACACGGTCGTGCTCACGGTCCTGGATGCCGCGGGATTGACGGGCAGCAAGAGTTGTGCGGTCCAGACCGGCACCAGCGGAAGCTGCTGACAATCTGCAAGCGGAGGATAAGATGAAAACCCTGACTCGCTTCGCCGGCTGCGCGCTTCTCATCGCGCTCCTTACAGTCGGTTGCAGACCCGATGCCGTCGTCATGGATCCGGACTTTTTGCTCGCGTCGGAGCGGTACTCGGATTAGTCCGAGCCAATCAATCTCGGACCAACAGGGGATTCGGCGTTCCAGGACCTCGCTCCGGAGCTGTCGAAAGACGGACTGAGCCTTTACTTCGCCTCCAACCGGCCGGGCGGGTTCGGGGCCAACGACATCTACGTGTCGCGACGTGCCAGCGTCGACGAGCCATGGGGGGCGCCCGTACACCTCGGTCCGGTGATCAACACCTCGGCTGGTGACGCCGGCCCGCACCTGTCTCGCGACGGTCACTATCTGTTCTTTACGAGCCAACGGCCCGGGGGTCACGGGTCGAACGACCTCAACGTCTCCTATCGCGCACACACGCACGACGACTTCGCGTGGGAGGCTCCCGTGAATCTCGGACCTCCGGTGAACACCTCGGAAGCCGAGCTGGGTCCTCACTTGCTCCGACCGGAATTCTATTTTTGGCGTGGCCCCGCGAGCACCCTCGCCAACCCAGGGGACATTTACGTGAGCAAGATGATCGGCGATGTCTTTGGCCCTGCGTTGCCGGTCGCGGAGCTCAACAGCGCAGGCCACGACGAGAAGCCGAGTCTTCGGTTCGACGGGCGTGAGATCTTTCTCGCCTCGGATCGGGCGCGGACACTGGACATCTGGGTGTCGACGCGGCAGGCGAGGAGTGATGCCTGGTCGGCACCGGTGAGCCTCGGTCCGGCGATCAACACCGAGTTCCAAGACCGCCGCCCGGCGCTCTCGAGCGATGGCACGATGCTGTTCTTCGATTCCAACCGGCCCGGCGGATCTGGCAACCTGGACTTGTACGTCGCGGTGCGCATAAGGGGATCAAACGAGTAGGCGTAGTGAGGGCGAGTCGAATTGGCCCCCTTGGATTCGAACCAAGATTCCCGGATCCAAAGTCCGGTGTCCTGCCATTGGACGAGGGGCCAGCGACTGGCCAGCTAATCTAACAAGGCGGGGGCGGGCACGGGGTCGGCCCGCGTCATCGTCTTGATCAGTGCCTGACCCTTGGTGCCCAGCCGCTGCGCCGCGTCGTCGCGCTCCCTCTCCTTCTTATAGACGGCCGCGACCGCGCTTCCGGAGCCGCAGAGACGCACCCACACCGGGCCCGTGCCCGCCATCCGCTCGTACAGCGCTCGCAGCTCAGGATGCTTCCCGAACACGGGCGTCTCGAAGTCGTTGCCACCGAGGCGCCCGATGCTGCCCCACGTCGCAAACGCGTCGGCATCGAGCGCGACCGGCCCACGCACAGCGGGTGAAGGGTTCTGCTCATCCCACCAGCGATACGCGTCCGGCGTCGCGACCTCCACCGGAGGAACGGCTACGAGGACAGGCAGGGCGGGTGGGGCGGGAACCCGGAACAGCCGCTCGCCGCGGCCCCAGGCGACGGCGAACGGCGTGCCGCTCGCGCAGAACGCCACGTCGGCGCCGAGCTTCGCGGCGAAGTGGAGCAGCTCGTGGCGCGGGACGGCATTGCCGGCGAGCGTGTTGACGGCGTGCAGCGCCGCCGCGGCGTCGCTCGAGCCGCCGCCCAGCCCGGCGCGCACGGGGATGCGCTTGGTCAGCGCGATCGCCACACCGAAGCGGTTGCCGGTGGCGTCGAGCACCATGCGCGCCGCGCGCACGGCGAGATTCTCCTCGACCGGGCCGAGATCCGGCCCCTCCACCTCGAGCGCCACTCCCGACTCCGCGCGCCGCACTGCGACATCATCGGCGAGCTCGAGCAGCGAGAACGCCGTCTCGATCTGATGCCATCCGGAGCTCTCCCGCGCCAGGATGCGCAGGAAGAGATTCAGCTTCGCGTGCGCGGGAACGCGCACGGCGGAGGGCGCCGTCACGTCATTCTCCCTCAGGCGCCTGCAGCTCACCGAGCCGCAGGTGCAGGCGCGACAGCGACCACAGGCCGAGCAGCGTGATCGGCAGGAACGTGGTGAGGTGATAGGTGAGCGCGTAGCTCACCGCCCGGCTCGCATCCACGCCGTAGATCGCGAGGGTGACGCGCGTCGCCGCCTCGAAGACTCCCACAAACCCGGGTGTCGAGGGCACCGCCACTCCGAAGCCGATGATGCCCTGGAGCAGCAGCGCCGCTTCGAGCGGCAGCGTCAGCCCAAACGCCCGGAAGCAGACGGCGAACGCGGCAGCGTTCACCAGCCAGAGCACGAGCGACCACAGCACGACGCCCGCGAACCGCGTGGGGCTCTTGAGCACCGCCAGCCCGGCCACGATCCCTTCGGCCCATTGCACGAGCCGCTCGGCGGCGCGCACCGGAAACAGGCGCCGGACGACGCGTCCGAACAACACGAGCCAGGGCGCGGGCCGGTGCACCACCACGAGCGCCAGCAGCAGCACGCCGCCGAACAGGAGCGCGGCGGTCGTCGCGAGCGCCGACACGGAGCGACCTCCCACCGCCGTTTGCGCCGGGAACGAGGGGGCCGCGATCGCGACCGCCATCAAGCCGATCATCACGAGGCCGTCGAATACGCGCTCGACGCCGATGGACGCGAGCGCCGTGGTGAACCGCACTGGCAGCTGGCGGCGTGCGACGTACGCGCGCGCGACCTCTCCCGCGCGCGCGGGAAGCAGGTTGTTCGCCATGAAGCCAATCGCCGTTGCGTGCCAGAGCGGCTGCCAGGGGAAGCGATGGCCATCCACGTCCCGCAGGATCAGGCGCCAGCGGATCGTGCGCAGCGGGAACGTGGCCGTCGCGAGCGCGACCGCGACGAGCAGGAGCAGGGGATCGGCGCGACGCGCGTGCTCCAAGACCTCACGCGCGTCGATGCCGTGCAGCACCCACGCGAGTAGCGCGACGGTGACCGCAAGCCCGATCAGCCAGGGCCAGCGAGAGCGGCGGCTACGACTCGGGTTCGATGGCGAGGACAACGAGGTCGCAGACTTCGTCGATGATCGCGCGCAGATCGTCGCCGCTCGCGCGCCGGGCGGCTTCGCGCAGCTCCTGCGCGCGCTGCCGGGCCCGCCCGCCCTTGTAGATCAGGTTGCGGATGTCGACAGCAACCGGCTCCGCTGCGGGCGCAGAGAACGGGGAGCGGGGAGCAGTGGCCGTGTCAGCGGATGGACGCCTGAGCAGTTCCTCCAGCGAAGCCGGCCCGACGCCCGCCGCGACCATGCGCTGGTACACGGTCCACGAGCCGGCAATGCCTCCCGTGGACTCGGGTCGCGCGCGGTCGGCGGGCGTTGTCGGATGCCGCGGGGCAGCCGGCGCGGGAGCGAGGGAGTCGATCGGCACGACCGGTGGAGGCTCGGCGACGCGAGCGCCGTCGCCCCGGAACCCGCGCAATGCGGCCGTCACGGCCGCGAGGGCGGCCGCATTGGCTGCCTCATCCCCTGATCCCGACTGCGACAGGATTTCGCCGGCCCGGCGCAGCTCCGCGGCGAATACCGCGGGCTGATTCACCGCGAAGCCGCTGGAAACGGCTTCGCGCGCCGCCTGCGCAAATTCGGCGACCCGCTCGGCGAGCGGTCCGCCGCCGGCCGCGCCCAGCGCGCGGAACGTGCCGGCCAGCGTATGGGCGCGCAGCTCCCGCTGCGTCGCGCTCGGGGCGCGCTCGAGCGAGTCGGCTGCCTGGCGCAGGTGCTCGCCATGACTCACGAGCTCGAGTCGGCCCAGCGTGGCGGGGCGGGTGGTGGGTGTGCCGCGCTGCACCATGACGCCGAGCGTATCGATCGGGACGACGTCGGGCTCGCTCTCCATGAACTTCATGAGCAGCCCGGCGAACTTCCGGAATTCAGCGCTCTCGGGATCGGGGCGGCCGCGCTCGGCGACCTCGCGGGCCGCGTGCGCGATGGACGTGGCCGCCATCTGGAACAGCTCGCCGATCGCATCGCCTACCCCAGGCGGCGGGGACGCGCTGGTCCGGCTGAGCTCGCCGATCGCCTGCTCGATGCCCTCGAGCAAATCGGGCAGCGGCGGCAGATCGTTGAGGGCCGCCAGTCCACGCAGCGGCTGGAGGGCCTTGAGGATCTGCTGGAGCGGGTCGTGCGCCATCGGGTTGGTGCGCAACACCCGCGCGGCCCGGTCGAGCGCGCTCGCGATGGCCGCGCCTTCGCGCGCGACGAATGCCCGCGCGCCGGCGTCGAGCCCCATCGCCTCCGCCGCCCGAACCTGTGCCGACGGCCGGCCGCCGAGCTGCTCGAGCTGGCTCCCCAGCGCCTCCGCCTTCGCCGTGTCGGCGTCCGTCCAGGACGGGGCGCGGCGCACGAAGATCTTGAGGTCGTCCACGGCGCGGATGGCGATCTGCTTGGTGGCGGCATCCCACTGGCGGCGGCCCTCGCGCAGCCCCCGCGCGAGCGCCTCGAATCCCATCGCCGCGCGCGCGATCGCCGGCTGGCTCGCCATCAGCGCGCTGCCGCGCAGCGCGCGCGCCAGCCGCACCAGCTCGTCGGCGGCGGGGGTCGCGGGCCCTTGGAGCAGGGCGTCGAGCCGGTCGAGATACTCCCCCGCCTCGAGGGCGAAGAAGTCCGTCATCCCGAGCGGCTGTGGAGCGCCGGGGGTGGGGGTGGTCATGGCGACACCAAGCTAGGGGGTCCGAGCGTCGTCCACCAGCTTTTTCATGCGCCGCACTGCCTCTTCGAGTCCCCAGAAGACGGCGTTGCTCACGATGCTGTGCCCGATGTTCAGCTCTTCGATCTCGGGGATCGCCGCGACGGGTTGGACGTTCTCATACGTCAGTCCGTGGCCCGCGTGGACGGCGAGCCCGATGCGCTTCGCATGCGCCGCCGCGCGACGCAGCTCGTTCAAGGCGCCAGGCCCGCGCCGCCAGCTGTGGGAATAGCGGCCGGTGTGCAGCTCGATCGCGGGCACCCCGAGCGCCCGCGCGAGGTCGATCGTGTCGCGAACGGGGTCGATGAACAGACTGACACGGATGCCGGCGTCCTGGAGCGCCTCCACCGTATCGCGCAGGCGCCGCTCTCCGCGCCGCAACGACAGGCCGCCTTCCGTGGTGATCTCGCGCCGCCGCTCCGGAACGAGCGTCGCCTGGAACGGCTTGACGCGCGTGGCGATGCGCACGATCTCCGGGTGCGCGCCGAGCTCGAGATTGAGGACGGTGCGCACGCTGCGCGCCAGGGCCGTGACGTCCGCGTCCTGGATGTGGCGGCGGTCCTCGCGCAGGTGCACCGTGATGCCGTCGGCGCCCGCGCGCTCCGCGGCCGCGGCGGCCTGAACGGGGTCCGGCTCGTCGGTTTGGCGCGCTTCACGCAGCGTCGCGACGTGATCAATGTTGACGTAGAGACGCATGGTGTCTTACCTTCGGAGCATCCCGCTCACCACAAGGTTGTCTTCGTGATGCGACGACTGGCCTCCTCCGTATGCCTCGTCCTGCTCGCCGGGCTGGCCGCGTGCAGCAAGAATCCCGGACCCAGCACGCCGGTCCCGCAATCGATGAACGAGGCGGTCGCGCAATTCCTCGCGGCGGTGAAAGCCAACGATCTCACCAGGATGGGAAACCTGTGGGGCACCGATCGGGGCCCCGCGTCTCAGACCATGAACGCGAACGTCCTGCGCCAGCGCGTCACGGTGATCCAGAAGTACCTCGATCACGCCGGGTATCGCATCATCGAAGGGCCGCTGCTGGCACAGGGCCGCGACGAGCTGCGCACGTTTCGCGTCGAGCTGCAGCGCCCGAACTGCAACCAGGTGGTGCCGATCGACGTGATCCGCACGCGCAGCGGGGGCTGGCTGGTCTACGACGTGCACCTCGAGGCGGCGAGCCCGACGGCGCGCTGCCAGCCGGCAGGGGCGGGAACCCGGCCCTAGCGTTGCGCGTTTCACGGTCTCTCGGTCAGCTCCAGCAGAATGCCGTTGGTCGCTTTGGGGTGCAGAAACGCGATGCGCCGGCCGCCCGCTCCGCGCCGGGGTGCTTCGTCCACGAGCCGGTAGCCGGCCGCCCGGCAGCGCGCGAGCGCGGCATCGAGGTCGGGCACGCGGTAGCAGATATGGTGGATCCCCGGCCCGCGTTTGGCGAGGAACTTGGCCACGGGACTGTCGGGGCGCTCGGGTTCGAGCAGCTCGACGTCCACATCGCCGAACCGCAGACTGACGATGGTGGCACCGTCGGCGCTCTCCGGGCGACCTGGGGAAAGTCCCAGGATGTCGCGGTAGAAGGGCAGAGAATCGTTGATGCTGGCCACGGCGATGCCGACGTGGGCGATGCGCGGTGCGGTAGGGGCGGGGCTCATAGGAACGGTCAACTTAATGCCGGATCAAGAGGGAGTGGAGGGTTATGGAGGGGACGCATCCCGTGGCCGTCACGGACGCCACATTCCAGGTCGAAGTCGAGCAGTACAAGGGACTCGCGGTCGTGGACTTCTGGGCCACCTGGTGTGGGCCCTGCCACATGGTCGCGCCGATCATGGCGCAGCTGGCCGGGAAGTACGACGGCAAGGTCAAGATCATCAAGGTGGACGTCGACGCGAACCAGGCGACGGCCATGCGCTTTAACGTCCGCTCGATTCCGAGTATTCTATTCTTCAAGGACGGACGCCACGTGGACACGCTGGTGGGTGCCTATCCGTCGCCGGCGTTCGAGCAAAAAATCGAGCAGCACCTTTCGTAGCTTCCTCCCCGGAGGACGATGCGCGCGAGCACCGCTCGCCTGACCAATTCGCCGGTTCGCCTCGCGGATCTCCAGTTTCCGCAGGTGAACCGGCTTATTCATCGTACGCGCCTCGCATTCATCCATTTCGACAACCTGCTCGCCTTCGCCAAGCGGGATCGTGACGGGCGGGTAGACGGCTACATCGCGGCATACCTTCCCGACGAGTGCCTGCTGTTGTTCTTTCGCAAGGGCGAGGCGGTCAACGCCTCCTCGCTGCACACGGCCGGGCGACAGGTCATCACGATCACCGAAGCATTGAAGCGGATGCGGGCGGAAATGGAGCGCGGTGATCTCGCGTACTGCGCCGCGCCGATGGAGCAGCTCGCCTGGATGTACGGGTCCTGCGCGGGGGGGTACACGCCCCGCGGCATTGACGTCAATCAGCCCGACAAGTTCTTCCCGATGCTGCAGCAGGAAAAGGTGAGCGGCGTGCTGGAGCTGATCGCGAACGGCCGCGTCTCCTATCTCAAGTTCGAGCAGGGGAAGTACATCAGCGGCTACTTCTGCGACCGGCCCGACAGCGTGCCGCCCGCACGCTATCTCGAGTCCCTGTTCGATATCGGCGCGGACGGCTCCCCACCCGCGATGTCGGCGGGTGTGTTCCCCGGCGCGGCCGAGCTGCCCGCCCAGGCGGCCACCGCGCTCGTCAACACGTACCGTGAGCTCTACTGGCGGATTGTGGACGCCGTGGACCGCGAATTCCCCGGCGAGGCGAAGAAGCGGGCGCAGAAGGTCACGGCGGCCATGGTGGACACGCACCAGGCGCTGGCGCTGCTCAGCGTCCCGCGGGGGACGGACACGCCCGATGCCGTGGTGCGCCCCGAGGAGCTGGCCACTGCGCTGACGGATTGGTCGTTGCAGCTGCTCGAGGGCGCGGAGGTGATGATGCCCGGCACCGCGCCCAAGGTGCTCAAGGACGCCACCCGCGAGCATCGCTACGTGCTCCAGGCGGCCGGCTTCTACGGCCGACTCCCCTGGCGGGTGACGTGGTGACGTGGCCGGCACCCTGTACGTCGTCGCGACGCCTCTCGGCAACCTCGGCGATCTCTCGCTGCGCGCCGCCGACACGCTGAAACGCGTGGCGGTTGTCGCCGCCGAAGACACCCGGCACACGAAACCGCTGCTCACCCACATCGGCTCGGACGCCGAGATGGTGAGCTTTCACGCGCATTCGCCGGAGCGTGCCATCGAGCGCATTCTGCGATTGCTCGGCCTCGGGAAGGACGTCGCGCTCGTCACCGACGCGGGCACGCCGGCGGTCAGCGACCCCGGTGCCCTCCTGGTTGCGGCGGCCCGCGCGCGCGACGTCCCGGTGGTGACGATCCCGGGGCCGACCGCCGTCGCTGCCTCGCTCTCCATTTCCGGGCTCAGTGCCGATCGCTATTTGTTCCTCGGATTCCTGCCGCGCAAAGGAACCGACCGCCGTCGTCTCCTGGAAACCGTCGCGCGCAGTGAATGGACGGTCGTCCTCTTCGAGGCGCCGAACCGCGTCGCGCAACTTCTCGCCGATCTGTCGGACGCGTGCGGGCCGGACCGGCAGGCCGCTGTCTCGCGCGAGATGACCAAGGTCTTCGAGGAAACCCGGGCCGGGACATTCGCCGAGCTGGCGGCGCACTACGCCGACGCGCCTGTGCGCGGCGAGGTCACCGTCGTCGTCTCTGGGACGGGGAAGGAGTACCACGAGGAGCCGCCGCCCGATCCCGGCGAGCGGGCCCGCGCGCTGCTCGCGGGGGGACTGTCGCGCAAAGATGTCGTGGACCGACTGGCCGAGGAGACGGGTATCTCAAGAAACACGGCCTACAGATTGGTGAATGAACTATGAATGACGGCCGTCCGGCCGCCAGTCTCACCATCGGTCGCCTCCACTACGACGGCGGTGGCGATTGGTACGCGAATCCCTCGAGTCTCCCCAATCTGCTGACCGCGCTGCGCGAGCGGACGACGCTGCCGGTCGCCGAGCGGGAGCGGGTCGTGACGCTCACGGGGCCGGAGCTGTGGGATGTGCCGTACCTCTACATGACCGGTCATGGAAACGTGCGGTTTTCGGATGTTGAAATCCGCAACCTGCGGCGCTATTTGGAACAGGGCGGCTTCCTGCACGCCGATGACAACTACGGGATGGACGTGGCGTTCCGGCGGGAGATCGCCCGCGTGTTTCCCGACCACCCGTTGGTCGAGGTGCCGCTGACGCATCCGGTGTACAAGCTGGTATACGACTTCCCGCGGGGTATTCCCAAGATCCACGAGCACGACGGCCTGCCAGCGCAGGGGTTTGGCATTTTTTTGGGCGACCGCCTCGTCGTATACTATTCCTATCAGTCGGACCTCGGGGACGGGTGGGAAGACTCCGATGTCCACCACGACCCCTCGGAGCTTCATGAGGCGGCATTGCGGATGGGCGTGAATCTCTTCACCTACGCGGTGAGCGCGATCAGATGACCGAAACGGCGATCCGGCTGCAGCGCCTGGGCGTCCCCCACGCCCGCGCGCGCGCGCTCGCCGTCGTGCTCGGCGGCGTCGGCGCCGCGCTCGCGGCCGCTGCTCTCGGTCTGGTTCTGGCCCCGGCCGTGTCGGGCGTGACGCTGGCCTGGGTGCTGATCGCCGCGAGCGCCGCCACCGCCGTGTGGGCCGTCGTGCGCGCGCGCCGGGAGGCCGCGGCGACGACGCTGGGCCGCCTCATTGAGACCGCAGCCGGCGGGCGGGCCGGCAGCGTCGTCGGCGTCGTGAGTCCGACCGCAGGGAAGGGCGCGGGCATGAGTCCCGCGCTGCTCCTCGCGGCCGATACGCGCGCCGCCGCGGTCGTGTCGTTCACCGCCCCGGCAGTGAACGGGATGCTGCGCCGCACCACCCTCCGCCGCGTCGCGTTTGGCGTAGCTGCCGCGCTTCTGGGCGCCACGCTGTTCGTCGCGGGGGCACCGGCGTCGGGCCGGGCCGCGGCGTTCTGGCATCCGCTCCGCGCGTGGCGCGACGCGCGCGCGCCAGTACGGCTGGCCGTGGACCGCAGCAGCGCGCGGCGCGGCGACAGCGTCACCGCCACCGTCGAGGTGCCGGGCGCCGTGCGCGCGATACTGTGGACCCGCGGGCCTGGTGAGCCCTGGAAGCCCGTGTCGCTGACGCTCGACGCTGACGGGCGTGCCGTGCGCCGCGTGGGGCCGCTCGAGGCCGACCTGTACATGAAAGCCGCGAGCGGTGGGCGCTCGAGCGGCGAGGTGAAGGTCACGCTGGCGCTGCCGGCCTTCCTCGCCGACCTCGCGCTCACGGCGCGCTTCCCCGCGTACCTCGCGCGCGCCGACGAGCCGCTGCTGGTCGGTCCCGATCCGATCCCACTGCCGGCTGGGACGGAGATCCTGACGAGCGGCGCCGCCAGCGTGCCGCTCGCCGCGGCCGTCTGGACGGGAGAGACGCGCGCCACGCCGCTGCGCATTGACGGCACCCGGCTCGAAGGCCGGTTCGCACCGGCGGCGAGCGGCACCTGGCATCTCGATGTCCGCACCGCGGACGGCACGGTGCTCGAAGGCATCGCGCCCGAGCTGCATCTCGTCATGGTGCCCGACTCGGCGCCTATCGTCGCTCTGCCCGTGCCGGGCCGCGATACCACGCTGCCGCTGTCGCTGCGCCAGCCGCTCGTCGCCGACGTGCGCGACGATCACGGCATCACCGGGCTTGCCGTGGTGAGCTGGCGCGTGAGCCGCACCGGGCGCGTAGGGGAGGCCGTGCGTGAGTCGCTCGACGTGAGCGGCTTGGGGGATCGCGCGATCGTCCAGGGCCAGCTCGATGCTGAGCGGCGGGGACTGCTGCCGGGAGATACGCTGCGGATGTACGTCGAGGCGTGGGACAACGCGCCGACCCCGCATCGCGGACGGAGCGCCGAGATCGCCCTGCGCTTGCCGAGCATGGAGGAGCTGCGCGCCGAAGCGCGCGCGGCGGCGCGCGCCGTGGCCGGGGCGGCGGATTCGGTCGCCGCGGCGCAGCAAGAGTTGAGTGACCGCACCCGCGACCTCGCCCAGGAGCGCAGCCGTGATCAGCCGGCCGGGGCGGCCGGACGGCCGGACGGCCGGAATCAACCAGGTACGATGTCGTTTCAGGCCACACAGCGGGCAGAAGAGATCGCGCGCGATCAGGCGGCGATGGCGCAGCGCATCGCGGAGCTGGCGCAGGCCGTGGAAGAAATCGCCCGCGCGGCGCGGGCGGCCGGCGTGGACGATACGGCGTTCCAGAATCGCCTGCGCGAAGTGCAGCAGCTCCTCGAGCGGGCGCTCACGCCCGAGCTGGAGCAGCGGCTGCGCGAGCTCCAGGAAGCGCTGGCGCGGCTCGATCCTGAAGCGACGCGCCAGGCGCTGCAGCGGCTCGCCGAAGCGCAGCAGCAGCTGCGCCGCGAGCTCGAGCGCAGCGAAGAGCTGTTCCGCCGGGCGGCGCTCGAAGGGGAGCTGGCCTCGCTCGCCAAGGACGCGGAAGACCTCCAGCGGCGCCAGCAGGAATGGAACCGCGAGGAGGCACCGCGGGCGGATTCCGCCGCCGCGGCCAGCGAGCAGGATCTCGCCCAGGCCACCGACTCGCTGGCCCAGGGCCTGAAACGCGTCGGCGAGGCCACGCCGCTCGATGAGGCGCAGGCAGCGGCGCGCCGGGCCAGCGCGGCCATGCGGGAAGCCGCGAACGCCGCGAGCCGGCGCGATGCGCGCGGGGCGCGGCGCCAGGGCCAGGAAGCGGCCGACTCGCTCGCGCGCCTCCCGGATCAATTGCGCGAACAGCGCGATTCGCTCGTCGCCGCGTGGAAACAGGAAACGCTGGACGCGCTCGACCGGGCGCTCTCCGAGACGGCGGCCCTCGCCCGGCGCCAGGAGCAGGTCGCCGAGGCGTTGCGCGACGGGGAAGCAGGCGCCACGATCCGCGCGCGTCAGGCGGCCGTGGAGGAGGGGACGCGCGCCATCGAGCAGCAGATCAGTGAGGCGGCGGGCCGGCACGCGCTCGTGTCGCCGCAGCTCGAAGCGGCACTCGGCTACGCGCAGAATCAGATGCGCCAGGCGCGCGAGCAGCTCGAGCAGGGCGACCCGAACGCGACCACCGCCGCGCCGTTCGCCGAACAGGCCCTCGATGCGCTCAACGCCACGGCCCATGCGCTGGTGCGATCCGCCCAGCAGGTCGCGGGCGCGCAGTCGGGATCGGGATTTCAGGAAGCACTGGAGCAGCTCGCCCGCATGGCCGGACAGCAGCAGGGGCTTACGGGCGATGCGCAGGGGTTGCTGCCGCTGATGGCCCCGGGCGGCCAGGCGGTGATGCAGCGGTTGCGCGAGCTCGCGGGCCGCCAGCGCGCGCTCGCCGAGCAGCTCGAACGCCTCCAGGCCGATGGCGACGCCAGCGGCGCCGGCGCGCTCGCCGCGGAAGCCCGCGAGCTCGCGCGCCAGCTCGAGGCGGGGCGGCTCGACCGGCGCACGATCGAGCGGCAGGAGCGCCTGTACCGGAAGCTGCTCGACGCGGGCCGCAGCCTGTCGGGTCCCGAGCCCGACGAGCAGAAGGACCGCATCAGCCGCTCCGCGACGGGCGACAGCGTGCGCCTGCCGGGCCTGCTGGCGCCGGGCGCGAGCGGGGCGGGCCCGCGCGTCCGCTACCCGACGTGGGACGAGCTGAGCCGGCTGACGCCCGAGCAGCGGCGCCTCGTGCTCGAGTACTTCCGCCGGTTGAATGAAGCGAAGCCGTAGCCTCGCGCTCGTCGGAGCCCTGGCGTTCGCCGCGCCGGTCGCCGCCCTGGGCCAAGCGATCGGTCAGGGGTTCGAGCTGGAGCGCTCGGGACGCTATGCCGACGCCGCCAACGTGTACCTCACCACGCTGCGCGCCGACGCCGCCAACATTCCCGCCCTCCTTGGCCTCGAGCGGGTGCTCTTCGTCCTGAACCGCCTTCCCGAATTGCTGCCGCTGGTGCAGCGCGCGCGGGCGCGCGCGCCGGACAACAACGCAGTGCGCGGCCTCGAGCTGCGGGTGTACGCCGGCCTCAATTTGGGCGACTCGCTCGAGGCGGCGGCGCGGCGCTGGGCCGCCACCGTGCCGAGCAGCGACACCCCGTACCGCGAATGGGCGTTGGCCCTCGCCGACCGCCGCATGTTCGACGAAGCGCGGCGCGTATTGCTCATCGGGCGCCGAGCCCTGGGCGGTGAAGGGGGGGGGGGGGGCACACTGGCGATCGAGCTTGCGGAGGTCGAGCAGCGCGCCGGCAACTGGGAAGGGGCGGCGCGTGAGTGGGGCCGCGCCGTGACGCGCGCCCCCGACGTGCTGCCCAACGCCTCGAGCCAGCTCGCCGAGGCGCCGGCGGCGCACCGCGATCGCGTGGTGAAGGCGTTGACCGCGCCCGACGGGCTGCCCCGGGTCCGGCGGCTGGGGGCCGAGCTGTTGATCGTCTGGGGACAGCCGAACGAAGCTTGGTCGCAGTTCGAACCGACCCTCGCGCCTGCGGGCCGGGGGGGCGGGGGGGGTGGGGGGGGCGGGGGGGGCGCCGTGGATTTGGAGGCGCAAAGCGCGCTGCGCCGCTTCGCCGATGTCGCCGGTGCCCTGACCACGCCCGCGGGCCACCGGGTCCGGGGCCTCGCGCTGAACCGCTGGGCGGATCTCGTGCCGTCGCCGCTCGCCGAGCGGGCCCGCGCGGAAGCCGTGCGCGAGCTGCTCGAGGGCGGCGACCGGGTCGCGGCGCGCCGCGTCTTGGAGGGACTCGCCACCGACCCCACCGCGCCGGCCGACGCCCACGCCATTGCCGAGGCGGCGCTGCTCGAGGTGCTCGTCGCCGACGGGCAGCTCGACGTCGCGGAGCGCCGCCTCGCGGGCAACAACGCGCTCACCGGAGAGGATCGCGGCACGCTGCGCCTGGCGCTCGCGCGCGCGCGCGTGGCACGGGGCGAGCTCGACCGCGCCGCCGCCGCGCTGGGTGACGACTCGAGCGTCGCGGCGATCGCGCAGCGCGGATGGATCGCGCTTTATCGCGGCGACCTGAAGGGCGCGATGGAGGCGTTCCGGAACGCCGGCCCCTATGCAGGTGACCGCGCCGCCGCCACCGAGCGCACGGCGATGCTGGCGCTGCTGCAGCGCATCGCGGACGAGTCGAGCCCTGAACTGGGCGCGGCGCTGCTGACGCTCGCGCGCGGCGATTCCGCGGGCGCCATCGTCACGTTGCGGCGGGCGGCAGGACGGTTGCCAGCGCAGGGGGGGGGGGGCCGACCTGACGTCCTCCTCATCGCCGGGCAAGTCGCGGCGCGCCTCGGCGGGGCGGCGAACGAGGCCACGGCAACGGCGCTGTTCGATGAAATCGTGCGCAGTGGAGGGAGCGGCGAAGGCGCGGCGCCGGCCGCGGCCGAGCTCGAGTGGGCGCGGCTGCTGGTGCGTCAGGGCCGCAGCGGCGACGCGATCCCGCACCTCGAGCACCTGATTCTCACGTATCCCGGCAGCGCGTTTGTGCCCGAAGCCCGCCGCGAGCTGGAGCGGGCGCGCGGGGCGATTCCAAAATCATGAACGGGAATCAATGAAGAGACGGGACTTCGTGAAGGCGGTTGGGCGGTTGGGCGGTTTGGCGGTTGGTGCCCGCTACGCCGGGATTTTACCGTCCCCGACCGTCCCCTACCGTCTCCTACCGTCGCTCTTGATCCCGATGGACGATGCCCAGTCCGATCACCTCAAGGCGTACGGCGTCGCCTACCGCGTCATTCAGGCCGGACTCAAGGCGGAATGGCTCCTCAACTATCGCGGCGGCGCGTTTCTGGTGCCCGACGGCGACGCGCTGCGGCGGGATGCCGCCCTGAACGGCGTGCGCGCGGAGCCCGTGGGAAGCGGGGCCGTCATCTCGATCCGCGGCGAGATCGAAGCCAGCAACATGGACGCGGTGCCGCTCGAGAAGGCGCCCAAAGTCGCCGTGTACGCGCCCCCCAACGCCGCGCCGTGGGACGACGCCGTGACGATGGCGCTCCAATACGCCGGCATTCCGTTCGCCAAGATCTGGGACCCCGAGGTGTTGAACGGCGGGCTGCGCGAGTACGACTGGCTGCACCTGCATCACGAGGACTTCACCGGCCAGTACTCGAAGTTCTTCCTCATTTATTCCGGGATGCCGTGGCTCGCCGATATGGTGCAGCGCAACAGCGAGACCGCCCGGCGCCTCGGCTTCCAGACCGTGCCGGATCTGAAGAAGGCGGTCGCCCGGGGCATCCGCGGCTACGTGGAAAACGGCGGCTTTCTGTTCGCGATGTGCACGGCCACCGAGACGATTGACCTCGCGCTCGCGGCGCGCGGCGTGGACATCGCCGCCACGTTCGCCGACGGCACGCCGCTCGATCCCGACGCCGATGCCAAGCTCGATTGGTCGCAAACTTTCGCGTTCACCGGCGGGCACCTCGAGCCGAATCCGCTGGTCGCGAGCTTCTCCGACATTGACGGCCACCAGGTGAACGGCGGCTCGCGCCGCCAGCCGCTGGGCGCGTTCAAGCTGTTCAACTTCAGCGCCAAGATCGACCCGGTGCCCACGATGCTGGTGCAGGGCCACCGCCAGACGATCCCCGACTATTACGGCCTGACGACCTCGTTCATGCGCACGCGCCTGAAACCCGGCGTCACCATCCTCGCGGAAGAGGAAGGCGCGCCCTGGACCAAGTACGTCCACGGCGACCTGGGGAAGGGCACATGGACCTTCTTCGGCGGCCACGATCCCGAGGATCCCCAGCACCAGATCGGCGATCCGCCGACGGATCTGTCGCTGCATCCGCATTCGCCCGGCTACCGGCTGATCCTGAACAACGTCCTCTTTCCCGCGGCCAAGAAGCGCGAGCTGAAGACGTGAGTGTAGAACGCCTCGCACCGGCGGCGCGTGTCTTGATGCAGGAGCAGATCGCCGCCGCGCACGGCCGCGAGGTCTCCTTCGTGGTCCGGGCCGACGCCAACGGCCTGCTGACCGAGGCGCGGGCCGTCGCGCGCGGCACGATCGACGCGGTACTCGCCCTTCCCGGCGTCGCCGAGCGTGGCGAGATGCTGCTCCACAACCACCCCAGCGGCTTCCTCGAGCCTTCCGGTGCCGACCTGCACGTCGCCGCCCGGCTGCACGACGAAGGCGTCGGTTTCGGCATCGTAGACAACGAGGTCACGTCGCTCTACGTCGTGGTCGAGTGCCCGCGCGCGCGCACCGTGGCTCGACTCGATTCGATCGCCGTGGCCGACCTCTTGGCTGAAACCGGACCCGTGGCTCGCGAGCTGGGCGCGTTTGAGGACCGTCCCAGCCAACGGGACATGGCCGCCTTTGCCGCCGACGTCTACAACGACGGCGGCATTGCGCTGCTCGAGGCGGGCACGGGGGTCGGGAAGTCGTTCGCCTATCTCGTGCCCGCCCTCGAGTGGGCCCGTCTCAATGGCGAGCGGACGATCGTCTCCACCAACACGATCAACCTGCAGGAGCAGCTCGTCGGCAAGGACCTGCCGATCCTGGCGCGCGCGCTGTCCACCGACGAGCGGGCGATCACGTTCGCGCTGCTGAAGGGGTGGCGGAATTACCTGTGCCTTTCCCGGCTCGAGCAGGCGCGCGCCGGGCAGGAATCGCTGTTCGACGACGCGCGCGCGGCGGAGCTCGAGTCCATCGCGGGGTGGGCGTCGCGCACCGCCGACGGCAGCCTCGCCGACCTCATGCAGGAACCGTCCGCCGAGGTCTGGGACGCCGTGGCCGCGGAGTCGGACCTCTGCACGCGGCTCAAATGTCCCCACTTCGAGCGCTGCTTCGTGTTCTCGGCACGGCGCCGCGCCGCGGAGGCGGACGTCGTGGTCGTGAACCATCACCTGCTCGCGTCCGACCTCGCCGTGCGGATCGCCTCCGACAACTGGCAGGAAGCGGCCGTCTTGCCGCCCTACCGCCGCCTCGTGCTCGACGAAGCGCATCACCTCGAGGACGTGGCCGCCCAGCACCTCGGCACGCAGGTCAGCATGCTCGGCGTGCAGCGGTTGCTCGGCCGCCTCGAGCGGAACGGCCGCGGCCTGCTGCCTACGCTCGCCGCCGAGCTGGGGACGCGTAACGATCTCCTCGCCGCCGGGAGCCGCGACCTGTTGACGCGCAGCGTGCTCGATGCGCTGGTCGCCGCGCGGCGCGGGGCGGAAGAGCTGTTCGGTCGCCTCGGGCGGCGCCTCGATGCCGATCAGGTGCTGCGGCTGACCGACGCGTTTTCGGAGGACGCCGTCTGGGCCGAGGGGCTCGGCGTGGCGCTCGAGAACCTGCTCGTGGCGTTCAGCAAGCTGCGCGACGGCGTCGAGACGATCGCGGACCACCTGTCCATTGACGATCCCGCGGAGATGCGCACCCGTCTCGTCAGCGAGCTGCGCGGCGTCGTGCGCCGGCTCGACTCGGCCGCCGAAGGGCTCAAGGCCACACTGCAACCGGCCGGCTTCCGCGCGCCGGCGGGGCCCGCGGTTCGCTGGATGGAGCGCCGGGGCAAGAAGACGCCCAACCTGACGCTCGCCGCGGTGCCGCTCGACCTCGCGCCGATTCTCAAGGACGCGCTCTTCGACCGGACCGAGACGGTTGTGCTCACGAGCGCGACCCTGGCGGCCGGTGGGGAGTTCACGTTTCTCGAGGAGCGCCTCGGTCTCTCGCTCCCGCCGTCGCGCGTCGCCGTCCGGGAAGTGCTGCCGTCACCGTTCGATTTCCCGTCGCAATGCGTCTTTGGCATCCCGACGGATATCCCCGAGCCGCGGGCTGACGAATCGGGGGGGGGCCACGGCGCCGCGGTCGCCCGGGTGCTGGTCGAGCTGGCGCACGCCTCGGACGGCGGGATCTTCGCGCTGTTCACGAGCCACGGCGCGCTGCGCCGCGCCGCGGACGCGGTGCGCGGGCAGCTCGGCGGCCGCTGGCCGTTGCTCGTGCAGGGAGAAGGACAGCGCGATCACCTGCTGCGGCGCTTCCGCGACGCCGGCTCCGCGATCCTGCTCGGCACCGATTCATTCTGGGAGGGAGTGGACGTCCCGGGCCGCGCGCTCAGGGTCCTGATCCTGGCGAAGCTGCCGTTCAAGGTGCCGAGCGAGCCGCTCACCGCAGCGCGGCTCGAGCGTCTCACGGAAGCGGGTGTCGATGGCTTTGCCCACTACCTCGTGCCGCTGGCGGCGCTCAAGTTGAAACAAGGATTCGGCCGGCTGATCCGGACCAAGTCGGACGTCGGCGCGGTGGTGCTGCTGGACCGGCGCGTGGTCACCAAGCGGTACGGCGCCACGATGCTCGAGGGACTGCCGCCCGCCACGAAAGCGATCGGCAATTGGCCGGACGTGCGGCGGGAGCTGGAAGAGTTCTTCGCCATGCACGGGATCGGCGCGCCCGTGACTTCGGCGGGGGGCTAGATTCAAGTGTACTGGATCGTCGGGTCTTTCGACGTCAAGTGGCGGACGCGGGACGACTATAGGCGATTCAAGGAGACGTTCCGCGAGGAGTACCAGGCCCTCGACGTGAAGTGCGCGGCGCTGACCGACTGGGAACACAAGATCGGCGATTTCGAGACGATGTCGGAGGAGAGCTTCAGTGGCGGGTAACAGCAAACGGGTGACGCAGCTGCCCACGTATCCGATGGCGGAGCTGCCGGCGATCAAGCGCCGGCTCATCCAGCAGGGCGTGGACCTGATTGACGTCGGAGCGGGGGACGCCGACTTGCCGCCGCCGCGCGTCGCGGTCGAGACGCTCGCCCGGGCGGCGCAAGACCCGGCGATGAGCCGCTACGCCTTCCAGCTCGGGCTGCCGGCGTTCCGCGAAGCGGCGGCCGGCTACATGCAGCGCCGGTTTGGCCTGACGGTCGATCCGTTCACCGAGCTGCACCCGCTGCTGGGCTCCAAGGAAGGCCTCGCGCACCTCGCCGCCGCGGTCCTCGATCCCGCGGACACGGCCATCGTGCCGGTCCCCGGCTACGCCGTCTACCACGGCGGCACCGTGCTCGCCGATGGCGAGCCGTATCTCTACGACCTCACGCCGCGCACCGATTTCCTGCTCGAGATGGGCGAGATTCCCGGCGACGTGCGGAAGCGGGCGAAGCTCGTCTATTTGAACTATCCGAACAATCCGACCGCCGCTGTCGCGCCGCGCGAGTATCTCGAGCGGACGGTCGCGGCATGCCGGCGACACGACATCCTGCTCGCGTACGACAATCCGTACTGTGAGATCACGTTCGACGGCTATGTCGCGCCCAGTATTTTCGAGATTCCCGGGGCGATGGACGTGGCGGTGGAGTTTCACTCGCTGTCAAAGAGCTTCTGCATGACGGGGTGGCGGCTCGGCTGGGCGGTGGGACGCGCCGACCGGATCGCGGCGCTGGCCCGCGTCAAGAACTACGTGGACACGGGCGCGTTTCTGCCGGTCCAGGCGGCGGGAGCGGAAGTGCTGAAGCAGGCCGAGCGGCTCGCGGCCGGGTACGCGGCGCAGTTCAAGGAGCGGCGCGATGCGATTCTCCCGGCGCTGCGCGCCAACGGCTTCGAGGTCGAGTCGCCGCGGGCCACGATGTACCTGTGGGTGCCGCTGCCCGAGGGCCTGTCCTCGGCGGCATTCCAGAAGCGGGCGCTCGAGGACGTCGGCGTCGTGACGTTGCCGGGTAGCGCGTTCGGTACGGGGGCGGAGGGATTCTTCCGCATCGCGCTCACCGTTCCGATCCCCAGGCTCATCGAAGCCACAGAGCGTCTGGGAAAGGTGCTCGCCGCTGTTTGACCGCCAGGTTCCGCGCCTCTCGGTCGGCCGCGCGTGGCTGATCACCGCGGCGATCCACGTCGTGGCGGTCATCCTCGCGCTCACGGTGCCCTGGCAGGCGCCGCGCCGCCAGGCGGAGTACGTCGTGCTCCAGCCGCTGGAAATCGGCGACACGCTGCAATTCGTGCCGGGGACACGTGAGCTCCGCGCGAAAGGTCCGACGATCGCCTCGACACGTCGCGAGCCCGCGGCGCCCCCTGCGGCCCCTGCGCCGCCCGTCGCCGCTGCGCTGCCCGACACGGGCGTTACCCTCCCGGCGTACGATCCCAACGCGAGCCGGATCGCCCCGGCGCCGCAGGTGGGCGACGGGCGCCTGTGGGTGAGCCCGCGCCCGCCGCTCCCGGCGTCGGTCGCTGACGCGCTGTACGGCGACACCACGGGTCGGGGCGCCCAGGCGGTCGAGCGGCTGCGCGTCATGGTGGATTCGCTCAACCAGGTGTTGGACCTGATGCAACGCGAGCGGCAGCGGCCGTCGTGGACCGTCGGCGGCGAGGGGACGCCGAAGTTCGGCATCGACTCGCAATACATCCACGTCGCCGGGATCAAGATCCCCACGCTGGCGCTGGCGCTGCTCGGCAACCTGCTCCCGCAGGGCAACTTCGACGAGAGCATGCGAGCGCGGCAGTTGAATGACATGCGTGCCGATCTGTTGCGGGCCGCGGACCGCGCCCAATCCTTCCAGGATTTCCGGCGGTACGTGCGCGAGCTCAGGCAGCGGAAGCAAGCCGAGCGCGACGCCGAGCAGCGGCGCCGGGCGCAGGATACGACCGGAGTGATCCCCTAGATACAAAAACGGGGGAGCCGACCGGCTCCCCCACCTAGGACGTCCTCCTACCAGCCTACTGCTTAACGAGCTGTCCCCGAATCTCGCCCGCCGGATAGTCGCCTGCGGGGCCCGCAGGATCGGCTCCACCCACTCCGTCGCTCGTGTGGATGTTCACGTACGTATTCCCGGCGCGCATGTGAGTGAGCACCGAATCGACCACCACCAACGAGCCAAGCGCGATGGTCGTGGTCGTGGGATAGTCGCCAGCCGTGGGTGCGAGGTCCACCATCACGCCCCCCGCTACGCCCGCGGCGCCGAAGTGAATGTGTCCAATGATGACATTCTCGATTCCTGTCACCTCCACTCTCCAGCTCACCAGGTTGTCCATGACTGTGATCGTCGCTGCACCCGTCGCGGTGGTCGGCGATACGAGCGCGGGGACTTCGTTCGCGCCGTTCAGCGTCGCGGTAAAGACCTCGAGGCCCTCGGGAATGGCGGTGGTGATGTCGTCCCCGCACGCGACGCCCACCAGGGCGACGGCGGCCAGGACGGTGAACACGCGCGGTGCGCGCATAAAGACCTCCTTGGACTGCTTCCTTCTGATTGAACCGCACGAAGCTTCGGGAATCCGGCTCGGCCCTCCTTTTGGACGGCTAAAGGTTATTGAACGACGATTTGCCCCACCATGCCAAGCAACCTGTGCGGCGTGCAGTGATACGGGAACGCTCCCGCTGCGGGGAAGCGGTGCGAGAAGCGCAGGCCGACCGCAAACTCCCCCGAGTCCCACGCCGGTGTGTCGGACGTCGTCGTGTGAGGCTCGGTCCCCGCCGGCTCGCAGTTGACCCACGTCACCGTCGCGCCCACGGGCACCGTGATGGTGTCGCGGACGAACTTGAAGTCCCGCATCGCGACGATCACGTGCAGCGAATCGATGACCGTGACCGGCACGCGGCACTCGGCGGCCCCCTCCACTCCGGGGCCCGCGCCCCGCTCCGAGAAGCAGGCCGCGGCCGCTGCGGCGGCGGCGCACCCAACCACGAGGAACAGAGCCCTACGAGATAGGGTCATGGTTACCTCACGACGAGGACACCCTTCATGAACGGGTGCGGCGTGCAGTGGAAGGAGTAGTCGCCCGCAGTGGCGAACGTGTGGTGCCAGGTCGCGCCGGGCTCGATCGGTCCCGAGTCCCAGGAGCCGTCGTCGGCGGTGACGGTGTGCACGACCATGTCGGTGTTCGTCCAGCGGATCGTGGCGCCCGCCGCGATCTCGATACGATTTGGCGCGAACGCCATGCCACGGATCCCGGCAGGCCTGGCGTTCGCCGACGCATCACCCACGGCGCCATCTCGCGCCGTCTCCCGCCGTTTCCCGAAGTAGCGGCTCAGCGTAAAGGGAATCGTGAACTCGAATCCGCCACGTACGCGGTCAATGCCGCGCGACGAGCCCTGGAGCGTCGCGGTGTTCGTGTTCGTCACCTGCAGCGAGAACGTGTGCGGGGAGTAGGGAATGGCGAGGTGCAGCCCCGCGCCCCAGGCCAGCTCTTCGGTCGGCCGGCGGTCGAGGAGCGTAGTCGCGTCGCCGGCGATGGCGAACCAGCGGCTCAAGCGCAGCGTCACGCCGCCGCCGACCGCGTAGCGCGTCGTGTCGCTTGCGTAGCCGTTCGAAAGCACCCGGCCGACGCCCATCAACCGGAGCGCCCCCACCCGCCGCCCCACGGTCAACTCGCCGTCACCACTCCGCGCTGCCTGGTTGTAGCCGACCTGGGCGGCCACATCCAGCGGCCCCACCGCTGGCGCGTACCGAGCGAACCCTTCCCACTCGTTCGGAAACGCCGATGCGACGTCGGAGGAGGTGGCGTAGTTGAAGCCGATGAGAAATGGAATGGGAAGCCGGTAGGCGAGGAGGAAGGTGGGAGAGTTGGTGACTTTGCGCAGCGGGGCACTGCTGACGCCAAAGCGGTGCACGAAGTTGAACTGCAGCGTCCCACCCGGGCCCAACCAGCCGCCCGACAAGTTGGGCGGCCGCTCCAGCAGGGACTGGCTCTGCGCTACGCCGGAGAGGCCGGCGAGGGCGACTGCAGCGACAACAGCGGCGACGGCACCTGCGGACGGACGAAATTGGGGCATGCAGCGGGTCTCCTCATGTTAAGGCTGCGGCCTCGAGGCGGCTTAGCGCCGCCTCTTTCCCAACGACATACAGCAGCTCGTTCACGGGTTCGGATACCGTCCCCCCGGTTAGCGCAATCCGGATCGGCTGAAAGATCTTCCCGGCAGCTACATTGCGCTGCTCCGCGAGATCCCGCAACACCGCCTCGAGATTCTCCGGCGACCACTCGGCGTTCTTGAGTGCGACGACGCTCGCGGCGAGCGAGGCGTGATACCCCGCGGGATCCTTGGCGATTTCCTTCTGCGCCTTCTCATCGAGCGCCACGAACTTGGCGTCCAACCGGACCGCCACCTGCCGGGCCACGTCCAGCGTGGTGCGAGAGCGCGTTTTCACCGCGGCTATCGCCTTGAGAATGGCGGCCTTGTTGCCGTCCACACCGAGTTTCGCCAGCTGCTCCGACACGAGGGGATAGAGCTCTTCGGCCGACTTGGCCGAAAGGTACTGCCCGTTCATCCACTCGAGCTTCGTCGTGTCGAAGATCGCGGGTTTCTTCTGGATGCCGTCGAACGAGAACAACGCGATCATCTCGTCCAGCGTCATGATCTCGCGGTCGCCGCCGGGACTCCACCCAAGCAACGCGAGAAAGTTGCGCATCGCCTCTGGGAGAATCCCTAGGTGCTGGTAGTCGCCCACCGCGGTGGCGCCGTGGCGTTTGGAGAGCTTCTTGCCGTCGGGCCCGTGGATCATGGGCACGTGACCGAACACGGGCAGCGCCGCGCCCAGGGCGCGATAGGCGGCGATCTGCTTGGGCGTGTTGGAGATGTGGTCGTCGCCGCGCAGGACGTGCGTGATCTGCATGTCGATGTCGTCCACGACGACGGCGAAGTTGTAGAGCGGCGAGCGGTCGGGGGGGGAGCGCAGGATCACGAAGTCCCGGATGTCCTCGCCCTGAAAGCTGATGCGGCCGTGCACGGCGTCGTCCCAGGCGATTTCGCCGGGCGGCACGCGCAGCCGGATCGCGTCCTCTTCCATGTAGGCTTTGCCGTCGGCGAGGAGCTTATCGGCGACTTCCTGGTGGCGGGCGACGCGGGCGCCCTGAAAGACGGGCGACTCGTCCCAGTCGAGGCCGAGCCATTTCAGGCCGTCGAGAATGACCTGGGTGTGCTCGTCGGTGGAGCGGGCCTTGTCGGTGTCCTCGATGCGCAGCAGGAACTTCGCGCCTGCCCGGCGGGCGAAGAGCCAGTTGAAGAGGGCCGTGCGGGCGCCGCCGACGTGCAGGTAACCGGTAGGAGATGGTGCGAAGCGGACGCGGATGGTCATTTGAGTTGTCAGTTATCGGTCGTCAGTATGTGCAAATGCGCCTCTGAGAACTGATGACCGACGACTGACGACGGTGTCAACGGAGAGGGGGGGATTCGAACCCCCGATAGGGTTTTAAAGCCCTATAACGGTTTAGCAAACCGCCGCCTTCAGCCACTCGGCCACCTCTCCCTACGTTGCATCGCTTGCAGCGCCTGAACTTAGCGGAGCCACAGCAGCAGCGGTACCCTCCGGTTTTGCCGTAGTTTGGCCGTTGAAGCGGCGCGCGACGGCATCGGCCAGGTCGGCGTCGTCGACGATGTTGTACCGGTCGAACATGGCCCGCGTCTTCCATCCGCACAGCGCCATGATCGTGCCCTCGTTTACACCGGCCGCGCGAAAGTCCCGCGCCGCGGTGCGCCGCAGGTCGTGCACGATGCGCCCTTCGCATCCTGCGCGCTTCGTGGCCCGCTGCCAGTGATGCAGCAGCGTCGTATACCCGAGGCGCTTGCCGCGCCGCGGACCCCTCTCATTCAAACTGACCCACTACCTCAAGGTGCGACATGACGTGTAGGGGCTCGCGCGCCCTCGGGCGTCTGACTATGCGGCGGGGGATAAGACGGCGTGCGAATCCTGTTCGGCGCTGATCGGAGTGTGACGGCCACTTCGGCCCGCCAACCAAACCCCGGGGAGTTGTCGGCCCCGGGTTTTGGTCTTGACATTAACCGCTTCGCGGGATTACGTACGGGCATGCAACGCGTCGCACGTCACCACCGGCATCATCATCGCCACCCGTTCGGGGGGCCGCCGGAGGTGTGCGCAAGCTAGTCTCTACCAGCACGAGACCTTGAGTCCATCGCCGACGCCGGCCCCTAGGGCCGGCGTTTTTTTTGGTTGCGCACCACGACCACACCGGAGCAGCCCAAGATGTGCCCACAACTCGACTCGACCCGCGTCTTGCGACTCGGCCTCCCGAAAGGCCGCATGGAAGCTGGCGTCCTCACTCTTCTCGCGGACGCCGGCATCCACGTGCGCCCGGGCGCACGCGGCTACCGCCCGGAGGTTTCGCTCCCTGAGACCGAAGCGAAGCTGCTCAAGCCGCAGAACGTCGTGGAGATGCTGGCCGCGGGGAGTCGCGACGTCGGATTCGCAGGCGCGGACTGGGTTGCTGAGCTTGACTTCGCGGTGATCGAGTTGCTCGACACGGAGCTCGATCCGGTGCAGATCGTCGCGGCCGCGCCCGGCCCGCTCCCCGACCGGCGTATCGTCGTCGCATCGGAATACGAGCGCCTAACACGCGCTTGGATCGCGCGCCGCGGCCTCGCCGCCGACTTCGTTCGCTCTTACGGCGCGACCGAGGTTTTTCCACCGGAAGACGCGGACGTCATCGTCGACAACACCGCCACGGGCGCGACCCTCGCGGCGAATGGCCTCCGCGTACTGGACGTCCTGATGCGCTCCTCGACCCGGCTGTACGCCAACCCGCGCGCGCTCGAATCCCCGGAGCGCCGTCGCCGGGTGGAGGATCTGGTCCTGCTGCTCCGCTCCGTGCTCGACGCGCGCCGGCGGGTGATGCTCGAGGTCAACGCGTCCGCCGATTGTCTGGACGCGGTCGTGGCGGCGCTGCCCGCGATGCGCCAGGCGACCGTGTCGCCGCTGTTCGGCAACGGGGGCTACGCGGTGAAAGCGGCGGTGCCGCGCGACCTCCTCCCCCTCGTGATTCCCGCGGTGAAGGCGGCGGGGGGGACGGATGTCGTGGTCTCGCGTCTGGCCCAGATCGTACCATGAACACGCGCCTGGCATTGAAGCTGGACAGCAATGAGGGTCCGCTTCCCCCGCCCGCTCTGCTCGCGGCGTTGGCGTCCCTCGACCTGGAGGCGCTGCGCCGCTATCCCGACGTGTCGACGCTCGAGGCTACGCTCGCCTCCCGGGTCGGCGTCGCTCCCAACCGCGTGATCGTCACCGCCGGCGCGGACGACGCGATCGACCGCGTGTGCCGGGCCTATCTCGGTGCCGGTCGCACGATGCTCCTCGCGGAGCCGACCTTCGAGATGTTCGATCACTTTGCAAAGCTCTCGGGAGCGGCCACGCTCGTGCGCGTCCCGTGGCCTTGCGGCGAGTTCCCTCTCGCGGCGTTTCTCGACCGGCTCGAGGAGCAACCGGCCGTGATCGCCGTCGTGTCGCCCAACAACCCCACCGGAGCCACAGCGACCGCCGCCGACGTCCGGCGCCTGGCCGAAGCCGCTCCCGGCGCCCTCGTGTTGCTCGACCATGTGTACGTCGAGTACGCGGACGAAGACGTCACGCCCGCCGTAATCGACCTTCCCAACGTCGTCGTCCTGCGCACCCTCTCCAAAGCCTGGGGGCTCGCCGGATGCCGGATTGGCTACGCGATTGCGAGCCCCGACGTCATAGCGACCTTGCGGATCTCAGGCGCGCCCTACCCCGTCGCCGCTCCGTCGGTCGCAGTCGCGCTGCGGCAGCTCGCCGACGGCGACGAGGCGTTGCGCGTACACGTCGCGTGTGTGCGAGAGGAACGGAGCGCATTGTGCGCTCGTCTGACGGCGTTGGGACTCGAGCCGCTTCCCTCTCAGTCAAACTTCATTCTGGCCGAATGCGGCGAGCTCGCACCGTTCCTCACCGCCGCCCTCGCGGCGCTCGGCGTCTTCGTGCGGGCGTTTCCAAACCGACCCGGCCTGACCAGCGCACTGCGCATCACTCTGCCGGGAAACGCTGCCGCCTTTGAGCGCCTTGTGGCGGCCTTCGAAACCGCCCTCGCCCCTGAAGCGCTTCTCTTCGACTTGGACGGTGTGCTCGCCGACGTACAGCACTCTCAGCGAGCCGCGATCGCCGCAACGGCCGGCGCCTTCGGCGTAGCCGTCACGTCCACACAGGTCGCGGCGGCAATCCGGACCGGCGACGCGGCGAACGACTGGCTGGTCACCCGGCGATTGATCGAAGCTGGTGGATGCAGTGCCTCATTCGACGATGTGACGGAGCGGTATCAATCGCTGTATCTGAGTTTACGTGAGCAAGAACGCCTCATCCCGCCCAGCTCATTGTTGGATCGTCTCGCCGCCGGCCGACCGTTGGCGCTCGTCACCGGTAGGCCACGCGCCGAGGCACAGTGGTTCCTGGATCGCGCGGGCGTCGCGTCGCTCTTCGGCACCGTGGTCGCGATGGAGGATGCGCGTCCCAAGCCCGACCCGGCGCCCGTGCGGCTCGCACTCGAGCGCCTCGGCGTCCGCCGCGCTTGGATGATCGGCGATACGCCCGACGACGTCCGCGGCGCGGCGCAAGCGGGTGTGCTTCCCCTCGGCGTTGTCGCACCTGGCGACGACGCATCGTTGGCCGGCGCGGCACTGCGGGACGCCGGTGCCGCTCGCGTGCTCGACCGGCTTTCCGATCTCCTGGAGCTCTTGCCATGAACCGCGCTGCCGCTGTGGAGCGAGTCACCCGCGAGACCGCGATCAAAGTCAACCTCATCATCGATGGGACGGGCCGGGCCGAGGTGAGCACAGGCATTGGGTTCCTCGACCATCTCTTCGAGACCCTGGCTCGGCACGCCGGGTTTGACCTCACCATCGCATGCAAGGGCGACCTGCGCGTGGACGATCACCATACCGCCGAGGACTGCGCGCTCCGGTTCGGCGAAGCGCTCGACCGTGCCCTCGGCGAGCGTCGCGGAATCATGCGATTCGGATCGGGATTTGCGCCGCTCGACGAGGCGCTGGCGCGCGCGGTGGTTGATCTCTCGGGTCGCCCGTACGCCGCAGTGGACCTGGGTCTCGGTCGCGAGGTCATCGGCGGGCTCGCGTGTGAGAATGTGGCGCACGTTTTCCGTTCGCTCGCCACGGCCGCACGGCTCACCCTGCACGTCGACGTACTGCGAGGGGAGAACGATCACCACCGCGCGGAAGCCGCGTTCAAGGCCCTGGCTCTGGCGCTGCGCCAGGCTGTGGCCTGCTCCGGTGGCGACGATGTCCCGTCCACGAAGGGCACGCTGGGCGCTCCTCGCGATGTCTGAGATCGTCGTCGTCGAGACCGGCGTCGCAAACGTCGCGTCGATCGCGAACGCGTTCCTCCGGCTCGGGGTGCGCGTCACGCTGACAAACGATCCAGTAGTCGTGGGCCGGGCATCGCGCTTAGTCCTGCCGGGCGTCGGCGCGTTTGGTGCGGCCGCAGCCGAGCTGCGCGCCCGGGGGGGAGGCCTCGACGACGCCTTGCGCGAACGCATCGCGGACGGCGCGCCGCTGCTCGCTGTGTGTCTGGGCATGCAACTGCTGTGCGACGGCAGCGAGGAGGCGCCGGGCGTGCCGGGGCTCGGGATCGTACCGGGCATCTGTCGGCGCCTACCGGCGGGTGTGCGAGTTCCGCACCTCGGCTGGAACCGGGTTGACGCGAATCCTGCCGCTCGCTTCGTCACCACGGCTGAGGCGGCTTTTGCCAACTCCTACGCTCTGCGTGAAGCGCCGCCCGGGTGGACTGCATCGTGGACGAAGCACGGGGCGCCATTTGTGGCTGCGTTGGAGCGGGGCAACACGCTCGCCTGCCAGTTCCACCCAGAGTTGTCGGGAGCGTACGGAGAAGCTGTGCTGGCGCGGTGGCTGGGCCTGGGAAACGGTGTGGCGCGCACCGAACCGCCGGCGCGCGCGGCCGGTCTGCTGCGCCGGATCGTCCCCTGCCTCGATGTTCGCGACGGGCGGGTGGTGAAGGGCGTGAATTTCCAGGGGCTCCGCGACGTCGGCGATCCGGCTGAGCACGCGGCGCGCTACGAGGCGCAAGGCGCGGACGAAATCGTCATGCTCGATATCGCGGCCGCACCAGCGGGGCGAGACACACAGGTGGAGACCGTGCGGCGAGTACGGGAAGCCATTCGGATTCCGCTCACGGTCGGTGGGGGGGTCCGTAGCGTCGCCGACGCGCGGCGCCTGCTTGGCGCCGGCGCCGACAAAGTGAGCGTCAACACCGCTTCGGTCCGGCGTCCGCACCTCCTCAGTGAGCTGGCCGACGCATTCGGCCGGCAGTGCGTCGTCCTCGCGATCGATGCGAGACGCCGCGACCAGGAATGGGAGGCACTCGTCGTGGGCGGTCGGTCCGCCGGCGGACGCGACGCAGTCGGTTGGGCATCCGAAGGCGAGGAACGTGGAGCCGGAGAAATTCTGCTCACGAGCTGGGACGCGGACGGAACCCGCAAGGGGCACGATCTCGGATTGCTGCGCGCCGTCGTCAGCGCCGTCCACGTGCCCGTGATCGCGTCTGGAGGGATCGGAACGCGGACCCACGTCGTCGAGGCGTTCGAAGCCGGTGCGGACGCCGTGCTGGCGGCGTCGGTGCTGCACGACGGCGTCGAGACGGTGGAGGGTATCAAATCGTACGCCGCCGCGTGCGGCATCGCGGTGCGGACGTGATAATCCCGAGCATCGATATCATGAACGGACGAGCCGTCCAGCTGCGGCATGGACGGGAGCTCGTGCTCGATGGCGGAGACCCGCTGGAGCGGCTCGAGCAATTCGCCGTCGTGGGTGAAGTGGCGGTCGTGGATCTCGACGCCGCTCTCGGGCAAGGGTCCAACACGGCTCTGATCCAAACGATGGTACGGCGCGCGCCGTGCCGCGTCGGTGGCGGTATCCGCTCGTCGGACGCGGCCCGCGCGTGGCTGGACGCGGGCGCGAAAAAGGTCGTGCTCGGGACCGCCGCCAGCCCCGAGCTGTGCGGGCGGTTGCCGCGCGAACGCGTGATCGCGGCGGTGGACGCCGAGCGTGGTGACGTCGTGGTAGACGGGTGGCGAGCCAAGACCGGCGCCCACGTGCCTGAACGCATCGCCGTGCTAGCACCGTACGTGGGCGGGTTTCTGTTCACCCAGGTCGAGTACGAAGGAGCGATGGGTGGATTCGACTTGGATGCAGTTCGCAGCGCAATCGCGGCGGCCGGCGGAGCGCGCATCACGGCTGCAGGCGGGATCATCACCGTAGATCATGTGGCGGCGCTCGACGCGCTCGGTGCGGATGCGCAGGTCGGCATGGCTCTGTACACGGAGCGCCTGCCTCTGGGCGAAGCGCTCTCGGCTTCGCTGGCCAAGCCGCTGGACGGCGGCGTATGGCCAACGGTGGTGTGCGACGAGCTCGGACGAACGTTGGGGCTCGTCTGGAGCACGCGAGAGTCGCTGGCCCGCGCAATCGGCGAGCGGCGGGGGATCTATTGGTCGCGATCGCGAAAGGTCGTCTGGGTGAAAGGCGAGACGTCAGGCAACACGCAGAAATTGGTGCGCGTCGAGCTCGACTGCGACCGCGACGCTCTGCGCTTCACGGTGCGTCAACAGGGTGATGGATTCTGCCATCTGCAACGTCTTTCGTGCTGGCCGGACGGGTTCGACCTCGGCGTGCTGGAGCGCGTGATCCAGGCCCGCGCTAAAGGGGCGGGGGGGACCCCCGAATCGGGCACCGCCCGCCTGTTGGCCGACAGGACTCTGCTTGCCGCAAAGCTCAGCGAGGAGGCGGCCGAACTGGCCGCCGCGGAAACCGCGGCCGAGGCGGTCGGCGAAACGGCGGATCTATTCTATATGGGGCTGGTGGCGCTGGTGCGGTCCGGCGCGTCGCTCGCCGACGTACTGGCGGAGCTGGAGCGGCGACATGGCGCCGTGAGTCGCCGACCGATGGTCGCGAAATGACGCCTCTGTTACCGCCTCGCACAGTCGATGAGATCACCCGGCCGCGTCCTACAGTGCCGACGGAAGCGCTGACAGCCGCTGCCCAAATCGTCGCAGCCGTGCGTCGAGGGGGCGAGCCCGCGGTGCGCGAGCAGGCGGAGCGGTTCGGTGAGCTTCAGCCGGGCGAGCCGATCGTGATCCAGCGCCCGGCACTCGAGCAGGCTCTGCGCGGGCTGAATCAGGCGGATCGAGACCGGCTCGAACGGGTCGCGGGCCGCATCCGCACGTTCGCGGAAGCGCAGCGGCGCACCCTCAGTGAATTGACGGTCGCGATTCCCGGCGGGAAGGCGGGACACACCGTTGCCCCTGTCGAGCGCGTGGGATGCTACGCGCCGGGCGGGCGGTATTCCCTTCCATCATCTGTCCTGATGACCGCGGTGACCGCACGGGCCGCAGGGGTGCGCGAGGTGTGGGTTGCGAGCCCGAAGCCCACGCCGCTGGTGCTCGCGGCAGCCGCCGTCGCCGGTGCTGATGGCTTTCTGCGCGTAGGGGGGGCGCAAGCGATCGCGGCGCTCGCGTATGGGGCGGGTCCCGTTCCCCCCTGCGATGTGGTCGTAGGTCCCGGCAATCATTACGTCACCGCGGCCAAGCAGCTCGTCGCCGGCGCCGTTGGCATCGATCTCCTCGCGGGGCCATCCGAGCTTGTCGTCTTCGCCGACGCGAGCGCCGATCCCTCCCTCGTCGCTGCCGATCTCCTCGCGCAAGCCGAGCACGACCCCTGCGCGCTTCCTGTACTCGTGTCGGTCGGTACGTCGCTTGCAGCGCAGGTCGAGATCGAGATCCGCCGACAGCTGTCCGACCTGCCAACGGCCGGCATCGCGCGGGCCGCACTCGCCCATGGCGGCGTGATCACGGTGAATACAATCGACGACGGCATTGCGGCGTGCGATACGATCGCGCCAGAGCACCTGCAACTGCACCTCTCCGACGCGCAGGCCGTCGCCTCTCGGCTCGAGCATTACGGGGCGCTGTTCATCGGAGCGGAGGCGGGCGAGGTGTTGGGCGACTATGGCGCCGGGCCCAACCACGTACTGCCAACGAGCGGCACGGCGCGGTGGACTGGTGGCTTGTCAGTGCTGACGTTCTTACGCGTGCGTACGTGGTTGCGGATAGCTGACCCCTCGGCAGCCCGTGAGCTGACGGAGGACGCCGCCTGGTTTGGTCGCGCGGAAGGGCTCGAAGGACATCGTAGATCTGCTCAACGGCGCCTCCCGGAATTCCCCTCCAAGCCCGAACAGTTGATTACCCGGTAAGGTAAACAGGCCCTTCCCTCCCGGAGGCTCAACCCCGGGTCATTGAATCCGGGTGTGCACCTCGATCACGGCGCCGGTTTGGCGGGGGCCGAAGCGAAGCGTGGCATCCGCGGCGCTGAGGTACGTGATCCCCACGACGTTGCCCGCCGGGATGTTGCGGAGCGCTGCGGCGTTCCCGAACGCCACGCCGTCAACGTACACCGTCACTTCGCCCGACGCCCGATTGCGCGGGTTCGTCGGCCCGCGGCGCCGCAGCCAGTTGGGCCGAAGCCGCTGGACGATGTCGTACGCATCGGAGGCGTCGAAGCGCCGGATGTCTTCCTCGATCAGGACGTTGGACGAGCGGGCGCGGGGTCGCTCCCGATTCTCCGAGGGCGTTGAATCCGCCCGTTCCTGCGCCGCAAGTCCGGCCGGGCCGAGGACACCAACGACTCCAGCGGCAAACAGATAGAGGAGACGTCGCATCACAGCGTCCGCTCCCACCACCGGAACCGCTGCGGCTCGAGCTTGGCGAGCCGGTGGAGATTGCGCGCGAAGCGCCCCACGAACAGCGCCACCATCCCGGCGAGCAGGATCGCGAGCGTCCAATTCGCGATGACGCTCACCGGCACCGGCAGCGGCGACGGCATGCCGGCGGTGAGCACGGCCGCGGTGTTCAGCAGAATGAGAATAAGCCGTACCTCGGTGGGGCCCACCCGGCCGTAGGAAATCTTGAACACGCCAAACACAGTGGACTCGAGATAGACGTTGATGGACATCGCCAGATACACGACGACGATGCCCAGGGCGAGGCCGAGGTAGACATACGGCGAGAGCCCGATGCCCAGCCCGATCACGGCGGTCGAGAAGGCGTCCACGACGTGGTCCAGATAGTAGCCGTACTTGGGCCGCTGCGTCCCGCGTACCCGGGCCAGCGTCCCATCGAGGCTGTCGCCCAGCCAGTTTACCACCAGCATCAGGCTCGCCACCCACAGCCAGGCGGGATGGTAGTTGGAGAGGGCATAGGCGGCACCCGCGCCCGCCGCGCCCACCATGCCCAGCGCGGTGAGGTGGTTCGAGCGGATCATGCGCGGCACGCGCGCCGCCAGCGCGTGTAGCACCCGGCGCTCGGGCCCGGCGAGCAGAAACTCCATTTCACGCGTACCGGTCATTCACGATCCCCTGGCAGTTGTCTAAGTATTGTCATTTCCGCGCATCCGGAGCAAGGGGGATTTGACGGCGCGCGTTCGCGGTGCCAAGCTAGCGGCATGCGAGTCCTTCTGTCCTGCGTAACCGCCTGTGTCGTCCTCGCCGCCTGTCAGGCGGGCACCGAGGCCAACACCGTGGACGTGAGCGGCCGCTGGGCTTGGACCGAGACGCTCGAGGACCGCGTCCACGGCTTCAGCTGCTCCGACACCGGCACCTACGACATCTCGCAAGTGGGCGACCGCTTCATGGGCACCTACGGGCAAAGCGGCGTCTGCAGCACGCCGACCGGGCCCGTAAACAATGCCGATTCTGGAACCGTGGACGCCGGCCGGGTCGTCGGCCACACGTTCAGTTTTATGGTCACCGCCAACTGCGAGTACGATGGCGCCGCGAGCGGCATGCCGCCGAGCCAGTTGACCGGCCGTGGCACGTGCGTGCTGCACGACGGCAGCCGCCGGATCACGCTCACGGGGGCCTGGAAAGCGACGCGATAGTTTCCCCGCAGGACCTGTCGAATTCGTGGAGTCCCGTTCGTCGTGTGAGTGGAGCGGAAGGGATGCGACGGAGGGCACAGGATTCGAACCTGTAAGGGCTTGCGCCCGCCGGTTTTCAAGACCGGTGCCTTAGCCATTCGGCCAGCCCTCCCAACGGTCCCTAATCTAACCGGCCTCCTCTGGACACACTCTTGCGACCGGCGCGGCTTCGGTATACGTTCGGGGCCGTTGTTTTGCGATTTCGCGACGGCCCATTCGATGTTAGGAACGTGTAACCGTGGAACTGACACGTCGTAATCTCTGTTACGTTGAGGATTGCTCGGAACATCAGCCCCTCGGGTTGCGTAGGTCCTGCCAGCCCTCTGCGGCGCGTTCACGGTCCAGAAACGAAATGGCCCAATGAAACTCTCTGACATCTCCATCCGGCGGCCCGTGCTCGCCAGCATGATGAGCGCCGCGCTGGTCCTGTTCGGGGTGATCGGCTATCGGCTCCTTTCCGTGCGCGAGTTTCCGGACATCGACCCACCGGTCGTCTCGGTGACGACGGTGCTCCCGGGCGCCAATCCGCGGGTCGTGGAATCGGCCGTGACCGATATCCTCGAGGAGGAGCTCTCCACCATCCCCGGGCTGCGGACGCTGACGAGCTCCAGCGCCGAGCAGGTCTCGAGCATCACGCTGGAATTCCATCTCTCGCGCAAGGTGGAGGAGGCGGCGCAGGACGTCCGGGACAAGGTCTCGCGCGCGCGCGGGCGACTGCCGGAGGACATCCAGGAGCCGGTCGTCGCGAAGCAAGAAGCGGATGCCTTCCCGTTCTATTGGCTGGCGCTGCGGGCGCAGAATTACGACTTGCTGCAGCTCTCGGACATCGGCGACCGCGTCGTCAAGACGCGGCTGCAGAGCCTGCCGGGCGTCGGGCAGGCGCTGATTTTCGGCGAGCGCCGCTTCTCGATGCGGGTGTGGTTGTCGTCCGCCCAGCTCTCGGCTCGCGGCCTGACCGTGCAGGACGTGGAGAGCGCGATTCGCGCGCGCAACGTCGAGATCCCGGCGGGGCGCATCGAGTCGGTGCGGCGCGAGTTCACCGTGCGCTCGCTCGGCGAGCTCAAGACCCCCCAGGAGTTCGGGGAGCTGACGGTCGCGAATCAGAACGGCCGGCTCGTGAAGCTCAAGGATCTCGCCCGCGTCGAGCTGGGAGCCGAGGATGAGCGCAGTGTGTTGCGCTACAAGGGCGTGCCCGCCGTCGCGGTGGGCGTGGTGCGCCAGTCGAAGGCCAACCTGATCGAGGTCGCGGACGCGATTCGCGGCGAGCTACCGGCGATCCAGCGGGACCTGCCGCCCGGCGTGGAGCTCATCTCCGCGTTCGACCAGTCGGTGTTCGTGACGCGGTCCATCGAGGAAGCGCAGGAGACGCTGGTGATCGCGGCGATCCTCGTGATCCTGATCATCTTCGTCTTCCTGCGGAACATCCGGGCGACGATCATCCCGGGGCTCGCGATCCCGGCGTCCATCGTGACGACGTTTGCGGTGATGTACTTCCTCGGCTTCTCGATCAACAATCTGACGCTGCTGGCGCTGATCCTCGCGATCGGCATCGTGGTGGACGATGCGATCATCGTGCTCGAGAACGCCTACCGCCATCAGGAAGAGCTCGGGGAAGACCCGGAAACGGCGGCGATCAACGGCACGCGCGAAATCGCGTTCGCGGTGATCGCGACGACGATCTCGCTCGTGGCGGTATTCACGCCGCTCGCATTCCTCCAGGGGAACACGGGCCGCCTGTTCAACGAGTTCGGCATCGCGGTCGCGGGTGCGGTGGTGATCTCGGGGTTCGTGGCGCTGACGCTCACGCCCATGCTGTCCGCCAAGATCCTGCGCGTGCCGAAGCAGCACGGCCGGGTCTTCAAGACGCTGGAGCGTGGATTCGAAGCACTGGCGAGCCGGTATGGGCGCGGGCTGCGCGGGGCGCTTGGGCAGCGGATGATCGTCTTCTTCGTGGCCCTGGTCACCATCCGGCTGGCCGTCTCGCTCTTTCAGCACCAGCTCAAGCGCGAGTTCATTCCGGCCGAAGACCGCGGCTATTTCATCACGTTCGTCATCGCGCCCGAAGGGGCGTCGCTGCAGTACACCGATGAGTACCAGCGCCGCGTCGAGGAAATCATCGGGCGGACGAAGGACGTCGAGGGCTACTTCAGCATCATCGGATTCCGGGGTGTGAATTTCGGCGTGATCTTCACGCGCCTCACCGACTGGAGCGAGCGCAGCCGCGGCGTGCAGGCCGTCATCGACGAGGTGCAGCCGCAGTTCTTCATGATCCCGGGCATCTTCGCGTTCGCGCAAAATCCGCCTGCCATCGGCGGGGGATTCAGCGGCCAGGTGCAGTTCGTGGTGCAGAATCCCGACTTCGACAAGCTCCAGGCGGCGCTGGGCGCGTTCTACGGGCGGGTCGGCCAAATCACGGGGCTGACGAACCTGCAAATCGACCTGAAGGTCAACAAGCCCGAGCTGACGGTGCGGTTCGACCGCGACCGCGCCGAGGATCTCGGCGTGCCGGTGCGCGACGTCGCGGGCGCGCTGCAGACGCTGCTGGGCGGGCGCCGGGTCAGCACGTTTACGCGCAACAACAAGCTCTACGACGTGATCGCGCGGCTGAATCCGGAGGAGCGCGCCACGCCCAGCGACATGACGGGGATCTATCTGCGCGGCAAGGACGGGCAGCTGGTACAGCTCTCGGCCATTGCGTCGGTGGACGAAGGCGTCGGTCCGCAGAGCCTGTTGCATTACAATCGCGTGCGCTCGTTTACGCTGTCGGGCAGCGTCGTGCCGCCCTTCACGTTGGGCGATGCGGCCGACTCGCTGCAGGCCGCCGCGGCGCAGGTGCTGCCTCCGGGGAGCACCACGGCGCTTGCCGGGGAATTGCGGGAGTTCGCCGAGAGCGGCTCAGCGCTGTTGTTCGTCTTCGTGCTCGCGATCGTCATCGTGTTCATGGTGCTCGCGTCACAGTTCGAGTCGCTGCTGCATCCGTTGACGGTGCTGCTCGCCGTGCCGCTCGCGGTGACGGGCGCGCTGCTCCTGCTCTGGATCGCGGGCTCGACGATCAACCTGTACAGTCAGATCGGGATGATCCTGCTCGTGGGTCTCGTGACCAAGAACTCGATTCTGCTCGTCGAATACGCGAATCAGCTCAAGGAGCGCGGTCTTTCGACCGTGGACGCCATGCTCGAGTCGGGCCGCATCCGGCTGCGGCCGATCCTCATGACGTCGGTCTGCACGGTCATGGGCGCGGTGCCGATCATGCTCGGCCTGGGCGCGGGCTCAATTAGCCGCCGTCCCCTCGGCTATGCGATCGTGGGCGGGATTCTGTTTTCGACGGTGCTGACGTTGTTCCTCGTTCCCGTCGCGTATGTGACGTTCGACGGGCTGCGCGAGCGTGTACAGACGTGGCGAACCCGGCGGCGGCTCGTCCCGGGCCAAGCGGAGGGCGATTGATGTTGGCGTTGTGGCTCGCCCTTCAGGGCGTAGTGTCTCCGCACGCCACCGACACGCTGCCGCGCGTGACATTGACGGAAGCGTTGCAGCGGTCGGCGCGGCTCGACCCCAATTATGTGGCGGCGCTCGGGCAGGTGGACAACGCCGTCTGGGCGCGCCGCAATGCCTTCGCGGTCTTCGTGCTCCCGTCGGTTACGCTGGCGTTGAACATGCAGAGCTCCAACCCACCCGGGTTTTCAGTGACCGGAGGGTTCAAGACCGTTTGGATCGGTCAGATCAACGCACGCTATGACCTGTTCACGGGGGGCCAGAAGCTCGCCGAGCTGACCCGCTCGGCGGCTGCGCTGGACGGCGCGCATGCCGGGGAGCTCGCGCAGCGGTTCGCCACGGCGCTGCTGACGGAGTCCGATTACTACGCGGTGCTCGCCGGCAACGAGCTCGACCGCGTGGCGCGCGACCGCCTGCGCCGCGCGGAGCAGCAGCTCGCGATTGCGCGGGCACGCGTCATTTCAGGGGCGGCGGTCTCCACGGACTCGCTGAACCTGCGGCTCGAGTTTACGCGCGCGCAGGTGGGAGCGCTCGAGCAGGCCTCGACGTTGCGCCTGGCGCGGCTCGAGCTGGGCCGGCGGGTGGGGCTCGATGGACCCGCCGACGCCGCGCCGCTCGACACCGTGCCCGCGCCCGAGCTGCCGCTGCCGCTGGCGGAGGCGATTTCGCAAGCGGCCGTCCAAGGCCCGCAGTACCGGATTGCCGCCGCGAATGAGCGCGCCGCCCGCGCGTCCTATCGCTCTCAGCGGGGCGCGTACCTGCCGCGTGCAACGCTGACGTTCGGAGCCACGGCGTTCGACACGGTCTTCTTTCCGAACCTCTTTAAGCAGACAACGTTTGGGCTCAGTGTCTCCTTGCCGCTGTGGGACAACGGGCAGCGCGAGCTCGCGCTCTCGCGGGCGCGGGTCGCCCGCGACGTCGCGCACGCCGTCCGCGAGGACATGGACCGGGGCCTACAGCACGACGTGACGGCCGCGTACGATGCGTATGTGGTGGCCCGCGCCACCACGGCCCTGGCCGTCGAAGGCGTGGTGGTCGCGCGCGAGAGCTTCCGGGTGCAGCAGAACCGTTATTCCGCGGGCGCCACGACGATCCTCGACTTGCTCGAAGCGCAGGTGAATCTTTCAGCAGCCGAGGCCGCGCTGGTGCAGGCCCGTTACGGAACCCGGCTGGCGTTGGCCGGTCTCGAAGCGATCCTCGGCCGCCGACTCTTTACCGACAAGGGAACACCGTAATGTCCGCTCGATTCGTTGGTCTCCTGCTCCTGCTGGCGGCGTGCAACAAAGCCAAGTCCGCCGCCCCCGGCGGCGGTGGTCCGCCGCCGATGCCGGTCGAGGTCGCTGTCGCGCTGCGTGACACCGTCGTCGATGCCATCGCCGCCACGGGCCAGATCGAGGCGGTCCAGTCGATCGAGCTCCGGCCCGAAGTGGAAGGCCGGATCGTCCAGATCCTGGTGCGCGAAGGTGAAGAAGTCGCCCGCGGGAGGCCGCTCTTCAAAGTGGATGACGCGGAGCTCAAGGCGCAGGTCGCCCGCGCCGAGGCCGATCGCGATCTCGCGCGCCGGGCCCTCGAGCGGACGAAGTCGTTGATGGCGCAGAACGCGTCGTCGGCTGCCGATCTCGAGCGTGCCGATGCGACGGCGCGCAGCGCCGAAGCGGCATACGATCTGTTGCAGATCCGGCTCGAGCGCAGCGTGGTGCGGGCGCCGTTCGGCGGCGTGACCGGCCACCGTCTCGTCAGCCTGGGTGAGTCCGTGAACTCGCAGACGCGTCTCATCTCCCTGCAAACGGTGAATCCGCAATATGCGGCGTTTCACGTGCCCGAGCGCTACGCCGAACGGCTGCGCCGCGGTCAGCTCGTGAGCTTCCAGGTCGCCGCGCTGCCGGGCCGCAACTTCTCGGGTGAGGTAGTATTCGTGGATCCCGTCGTCCAGCTGCCGGCCCGCACCATCCTCATCAAGGCGCGGGTTCCGAACCCGGAGCGCCAGCTATCGGCGGGGATGTTCATCGAAGCGCGCTTGGCGACCGACATCCGCACCAACGCCATCGTCGTGCCGGAGGACGCGGTGCTGCCCCTGCAAGGCTCCACGTTCGTCTGGGTGGTGAAGGACGGGAAGGCCGACCGCCGCCAGGTGACGCTGGGCGTGCGCACGCCCGGGTGGGCGGAGATCCAGGGTGGGGCCGTCGAACCCGGCGACCAGGTCGTGGTCGGCGGGATCGAGCGGCTGTTCCCGGGCGCGCCGGTGATGGCGCAGGTCGTCGAGCGCCGCCGCGGCGCCCCCACGGGAGCGGAGTCCACCGGCGCCGCCCCGCAGCAGGCGGCAGACAGCGCGCGCTAGTTGCCGGGCTGCTCCGGCAGCGGCTGGAACATGGTCTGCGTGTTCCGGAAGATCGCTTGCGCGATCTGCTGGGCCCGCGCGGCCAGCGTCGGTTGCGGGGCCTGGAGCTCCTGCGCCATCGCGTAGTAGGTCAGCCCGTACAGCGACAGGATCCCTTCCGAGGGCCTATCCACCCAGCCGCGCGGCCGCGGCCGGGCCGCGGCATCGGCGTGATAGACCTCGAACAGCAGTCGCGTGGTGCGCGGAACGTTGACGTAGCCCAGCGACTGCATCGCCTTGATGCTGTCCGACTGCTGCAGCTCTGTTTCCCGTAGTGCCCGCGCGAAGCCGTGGCCCTCGAGCCGTGACGTCAGCCCGAACTGATCCCCGTAGAGACCGATGGTGCGCGAGAAGTAGATCGGGCGCTTGCCGAGCTGGTCCTTGATCACCTGGAGCACCACGACGTCGGCGCGCTCGATGTAGGGACGCCCCATCATCTGCGGATCGAGCGTGACCTCGATCGCGCCCAGGCGCGCGACGCGCTTCTGATCGATGATGTAGTACTGCTCGAGCAGGGCGAGCTGCTCGTCGGTGAAGCTCATCAGCCGCCCCGTCGGCATCGGCCACTGCCGGCCCCGGTAGATGGCCGGCGCGTTGAGCGAGTCGAACGGCTCGACCGGGCGCCGCTGCAGCTGCCGCACATACCAATCGGTATTGGCGAGCGACAGGTTGACCACCGTGACGTCGCGCCGGACGGCTTCGACCTCCTGGATGTACCAGAGCGGGAACGTATCGTTGTCTCCCGCCGTCACGAGCACGCCGTACGGCTCCACCGATTGCAGCAGATCGTAGGCGAAGTCGCGGGCCAGCGTCTCGCCTTTGCGCGACGCCGTCAGGTGGTTACCGAACAGCGGAATCAGGGCGACGGCGAGCACGGGCGTCGCGTACAGCCAGCGGCGCGTCTCGTCGGGTTGGCGCTCGCGGAACCAGCCGGTCACCCCCTCCATCAGGGCCGCCAGCCCCATCCCCACCCAGATGCCCCAGATCGCAAACGAGCACATGAAGAAGTAGTCGCGCTCGCGCACCTCGTGTTGGAGGCCGGGCTGGTTGTAGGGCTGTGAGAAACCCCACTTGAAGTTCAGGTAGAAGATGAGGGCGAACGTGAACGTGAAGACGAGCAGCGACATCGCCAGCGCGGTGCGCTTATCGGCGCGCCAGTGCCGCCAGGCGCCGATGCCGCCGACGAACAGGAACAGCACCGCGAGCAGCCGCTGGATCCGAGCCGGGAAATCGTGGCCGAATTGCCAGCTGAAGTACTGCCAGTAGTTCTGGATCTGCTGCCAGAACAACACGAGGGTGTGGCCCGGGTTCGTGGCGCCCGGCGGATGCATCGGATTGTCGAAGATGGACGGCTTGCCGTACTGCTGGCGCGTCAGCACCGCCCACAGCGCCTCCCAGGTTGTGGGCTCGCCCTCGTTGATCGGCGGGTAGAAGGCCGCGCGGATCGGGAGGTACGTGTACACCGACAGCCCGATCGCGGCGACCACCAGCGCCGTGACCGCGAACGACCAGTTGCCGGCGTAGACGGCCGCGAACAGCAGAGCACCCAGGAATAGCAGGCCCGCCAGCACGACGGGCGTCATGCTCTCGAGCCCGAGGGTGAACACCACCAGCCAGACCGTCGAGAACACGAGGAACTGCGACCACTCGATCCTCCGCCCCTCTTCCGTCGCCGCCCGCTGCTTCTTGAGCGGCGGGAACAGCAGCACCATCACGACGGGGCCCACCAGCACGCCCATCATGTGGTTGGTGGCGGTGAGGGCGAGCAGATACACGATCAGGAGCAGATGGTGATCGTGGGCCTCCCCGGCGGGCTGGTCGTCCCAGCGCACGATGAGCCAGAGGATCAGCGCGATGGAGAGCAGGCTCAGCGTGTACACCTTCTCGTTCACGACCGACTGGTTCCATACCGTAAACGACGTGGTCGCGACGATCGCGCCGGCGAGCGCGGCGAGACGCCGCGGCCACGTGGCGGGTACGATCGACCGCAGCCACCGCTCGCCGATCAGGAACCAGCACCCCGCCGACACGGCGCTCGTCGCCGCGGCGAACAGATTGATCCGCTGCGCGTAATTCTCGACCCAGGGGATCATTCCCCAGACGTGGGCGATGAGAACGAACAGCGGGTTCCCCGGCGGATGGGGGATGCCGAGCGTATACGCCGCGGCGATGTACTCCGACGTGTCCCAGAACTGGGTCGTCGGCGCGAGCGTCAGGATGTAGAGGAGCAGGGCGCCGGCGGCCAGGCAGGCCGCCATCAGATACGGCGGGTTAACGGCGGATGGAGGCGCCGCGGGTGCAGACCCGAGCCGCCGATCAGCGGGCGTAGCGCGATTGGGTACGGTGGTCGTCATAGCGCCGTGTAATCTAGTGCCTGAATTGCCGCATACCGGTCAGGATCATGGCAAGGCCGTGCTCGTCGGCCGCCGCGATGACCTCGCCGTCCTTGACCGACCCGCCCGGTTGAATGATCGCGGCGATGCCGGCCGCCGCCGCTTCGTCCACCCCGTCCCGGAAAGGGAAGAAGGCGTCGCTCGCCAGCACCGCGCCCTTGGGATTGTGGCCCTGCTGGCGCGCCTTGTGGACGGCGAGGAACGAGGCGTCCACCCGGCTCATCTGACCCGCGCCGATCCCGATCGCCGCTTCCTCCCGGGCGACGAGGATCGCGTTCGACTTGACCGATCCGACCGCCGCCCAGGCGAACCGCAGGTCGTTCCATTCCGCATCCGTGGGCCGTCGGGACGTGACGACCTGCCACTTGGACTCGTCTGCTACCCCGCTTCCCCAAAAACGGAATCGGTCCTGAACGAGGAAGCCGCCGCGCACGCGCTTGAAGTCCATGGTCGGGGGGGGCTCGTCCGCGAAGCGCGGCAGCTCCACGACACGCAGATTCTTCTTTTCCTGGAACACGGTGAGCGCGTCGGCGTCCACGCGCGGCGCGACTACGACCTCGATGAAGAGCTCGCGCATCGCCTCGGCGGCGGTCCGGTCCACCACCGTGTTGAACGCGACGACCGACCCGAACGCCGAGGTCCGGTCGGTGGCGAGGGCGCGCGTGTAGGCATCGGCGGCATTGCGGCCGAGGGCGATGCCGCAGGGCGTCGTGTGCTTGATGATGACGCAGGCGGGGCGGCCCTCTTTCCCCCACGGCGCCACCGCCATCACCGCGGCATCCACGTCGAGCAGATTGTTGAACGACAGCTCTTTCCCGTGCAGCTGATGCAGGTCGCCGATACCGCGCTCATTGGTCGCGTACAGCGCGGCGCGCTGATGGGGGTTTTCGCCGTAGCGCAGCGCCTGCTGGCGTTCGAGCACCAGGCTGAGCGTGGGCGGCAGCGCTTCCTGGGAGCGCGACAGGTAGCCCAGAATCGCCGCGTCGTATGCGGCGGTATGGGCGAACACCTTGGCCGCGAGCGCCTGCCGCTCGTTGGCCGCGACGCCGCCGCTCTGCAGCCGTTTGATGATGGACGGGTAGTCGTCCGGGTCGACGATGACGATGACGGAGGCGTGATTCTTCGCGGCGGAGCGCAGTATTGACGGGCCGCCGATGTCGATCTGCTCGATCGCCTGGGCGAACGTCGTCTCCGGCTTCGCCACCGTCTCGCGGAACGGGTAGAGGTTCACCGCCACGAGATCGATCGGCGTGATGCCGTGCCGCTTCATCGCGTCGATGTCACCGGGATGATCCCGCCGCCCGAGCAGGCCGCCGTGGACTTTGGGATGCAACGTCTTCACCCGTCCATCCATCATCTCAGGGAACCCCGTGACCTGCTCGATCGGCACGACGGGCACGCCCTCGCGCCGCAGCGCCTCGGCGGTCCCGCCTGTGGAGACGATCTCCCAACCGAGCCCGACCAGCTCTCGCGCGAAGTCCACCAGGCCGCGTTTGTCGGAAACCGAGAGTAATGCCCTCATAGGGCGGTCAAGAAACAACGGCGGCGGTCAAGAGGCAAATGCGGCGGTCAACGTTCATCCAATCCTCCGGGCAAGTTCCAACACCACCCGCGGCAGCAGTCGATGCTCCACGTCCAAAACGCGTGCCGCGAGCGTGTCGGGCGTGTCCCCAGGGTCGATCCGCACCTTCTCCTGTGCAATGATGTCGCCGCGGTCGAACGCTTCATCCACGTAGTGCACGGTCGCCCCCGATTCCTTGGCGCCGCTCGCCAGCACCGCCTCGTGCACGCGCTTGCCGTACATCCCGGGGCCGCCGAAGTCGGGCAGCAGGGCGGGATGGATGTTGATCATGCGGCGGCGAAAGCGCGCGACGACCGCCGGCGGCACGAGCTTCAGGTAGCCCGCCAGCACCGCGAGGTCGTGGCCTTCGAGGGCGGCGAGCAGCTCGTCCGGGTCGGTGGGGTCCCGCAGCACCGTCGTGGGGACGCCGGCACGGCGCGCGCGATCCAGCGCACCGGCGCCCGGCCGGCTCGAGATCACGCGCGCAACGCGCGCGAGCGGTGAATCGTGGAGGGCATCGAGGAGGGCTTGCAGGTTCGTGCCGCCGCCCGACACGAGCACGGCGACACGAACCGGCCGATCCGTCACTGACTCCGGCTACAGCGCGCGACCGATTTGGGCTTCGAGCCGCTGGTGACGCTCAGCGTGAACGCTCCCGTCGCATACTTGTCGGCCGTGTTCACGACGATCTCGTATTCGGCATTTTGCGGGAACGTCGCCGTGAGACGGGCGTGGCAGCTGCCGCCCGAGTCGTCGTCCTGGAAGTCGCGGCCGCCGGAGACGCCGGGGCCCCGGAGGAACAGGTACGCGTCGAACGCCTCCGATTCGAGATCGATCGTCACCGTCTGGCCGGCGCGGCCCTGGATGTTCCACGCCTGTGCATACGTGCTGTCGCTCGACAGCAGTACGTCGTTGCGGCTGAGCGTGCCCTGCTGCGTCTGCCCGATGGAGATCGCGTGCGCAGTCGCCGCTCCGCCGCTCGGCAGGCCGCTCTCGGCGCCGCCCGCGGCGGCCTGAGGTGGCTGACAGTCCTGATTGCCGCGCTCCTGCACCGGCTTCGACCCGCGCGTGATCGACAGCGTGAAGCGGCCCGTCTGGCGCTCCGGCGAAGCGGTCGTGTTGACCAGAATCCGATACGGCCCGCGGCCCGGGAAGGCGCGTGATACCCGCGCTGAGCAGCCGGGCCCGCCGTCGTCGTTGATCACGGACGCGTCGAGGTCGTCGCCGCGAATGATGAGCATCGGATCGAACTCGTCGGACGCGAGGTCGATCGTGATCGGCCGCCCCGGCGTTGCGGTGAACACGTAGTTCTGGTAGTAGGTCGTGTCGGGATACAGGGAGTCGCTGCTCGTCAGCGTCCCGGTGACGATCTGCCCCAAGGCGATCTGCGGGAATGCCGCCGATACCGCGCTCCCCGGTCGGGCGCGGCCGGTCGGGGTGCCGGCGCCGGCGAGATCGCCCGCCTTGGGCGCGAGCAGCGACTGGGCCTCCGCCATGGCCGTCGGGTCGTTGTTGAGATTGCGGATGGCGTCCGTGGCCGTCGCAAAGTTCAGGGCCTGGCCGGTCTCGATGGTGCTCCGCACGATGCCGATCACCTGGCCGCGCGCGTTGAGCACCGGACCGCCGCTCGAGCCGTGCGAGATCGGCGCCGAGATCTGGAGCAGCTTGGTCCCCTCGATGACGCGGGTGGCGGACACGATCCCCTTCGAGATGGTCCCCGGGAGTTGACCCAGCGGATTGCTGATGACGGTGACCTCATCCCCGTCCCGCGCGGTCTCGCTCGATCCCCAGCGCAGGGTGGCGGGCGGGGTGCCCGGCACCATGAGCATCGCGACGTCCTTGGCCGTGTCCGACGCCGCCACCGAGCACCGCAGCTTCTGACCGTCGGAGAGCTCGATGCTGCAACCGGTCGCGCCCACGAGCACGTGGGCGGCCGTCAGCACGTAGCCTTCGGTGACGAAGAAGCCGGTCCCGCTCGCGACCGGCCTGCCGGTCGGACCGAGGGCGTGGATCGTCACGACGGCCTTCCGGGCCGCGGCGAGGTCGATTCCCACTGCGGGTCGGGGTTGCTGGGAAGCCAGGACGGTGGGGAATGGGAGCAGGGCGGCGAGGGCGAAGCGGAGGTAGCGAGCGCGCACAGGAGCTCCTAGGTAGGGCTGGGTTGACCGCTAATCTGCAGCACGAGTGGATCAAAAAACAGTCGGCCGCAGAATCTCGTCCGCCGCGGCGGCCAAGTCCGCGACGACGATCACACCGATGGCACGCGCCTGTCCCTGGTGCAGGTTGCCCTGGCCGGTGGCGACCAGGATGCCGTGGTCCCCCCCCCCCAGCAGCCGGGCCGGCTGCACGTCCGAGAGCCGGTCGCCGACCCACCAGGAGCGCGTGAAGTCAATCGTTCCCCCCAGCGCCTCATTGGCGTCCCGGTACAGCTTCGTGCCCGGCTTGCGGCATTCACACGGCCCGGTGAACTGGGGATGATGCGGGCAAAAATACGAGTCGTCCAAGCGGGCGCCATGCGCCGCGAGGAGCTCACCGAGGCGTCGCTGGACGGCCGCGTATTCGGCCACGGTGAACTTGCCCCGGGCAATACCCGACTGATTGGTGACGCAGATAACGAGGTGGCCGTGCTCGTTCAGCCGCCGGATCGCGGCGGCGGCGCCCGGCAGCAGCTTGACCTTGCCCGGCTCATGCAAAAAACCGCTGTCCTCGACGATCGTTCCGTCGCGGTCGAGAAAGACTGCGCGAGCCATCAGCTATCAGCCATCTGCTGTCAGCGCGGCCCTAACGGTCTGGATCTGATCAGGGAAGATTGTGCGCGCGTCGAGCAGCGTCCGGCCGCCGGCAACTCGGGCGATGATGGGCGGGTCGTTCGCGCGCAACCTGGATGCGGCGCTCTCATCCGGCAGGCTCACGAGCCAGGTCTTCAACGTCGCCCCCGGAAACGAGCCTCCCCCCACTTCCGACTCGCCCTCGACGAGCTGCCCGCCGAGCCTCTCGGCCCGTCGTTTGATGCTCTCGAGATCCTCGGTGAGCATCCTCAGAACCGGGATCTCCTGTCTCGCGACTTCGGGATCGCGATAGAGCGCCAGCGTCGCCTCGAGCGCGGCCAGCGTCAGCTTGTCCGCCCGCACCGTGCGCGCGAACGGATCGGCGCGGCACGCGGCGATCGCCGCCTCGCTGCCGACCAGGATTCCGGCCTGCGGGCCGCCGAGCAGCTTGTCGCCGCTGAACGCGACCACATCGGCACCGCTCGCTACCGCCTCGCGCACCGTGGGCTCGCCGCTGAGACCCCACTTGCCGAGGTCGAGCAACAGGCCGCTTCCCAGATCGTAGAGGCACGCCACACCACGCGCGTGCGCCAGCTCGGCCAGCTCGGCAACCGGTACGTCGGCGGTGAAGCCGCGGACTTCGAAGTTCGACCGGTGCACCTTGAGGAGCACGCGACTCGCATCGCTGAGCGCCGCTTCGTAGTCCTTCTTGTGGGTGCGGTTCGTCGTGCCGACTTCGACGAGCTGCGCGCCCGAGCGGGCCATGATGTCGGGGATCCGGAACGAGCCGCCGATCTCCACCAGCTCGCCGCGCGACACGATTGCTTCGCCGCCCCGCGCGAGAGCGCTGAGCGCGAGCAGCACGGCGCCGGCGGCATTGTTGACCACCAGGGCATCGGTTGCCCCCGTTAGTTCGACGAGCAGGTCGCGGCAGTGCGCGTGCCGCGAGCCACGTGTGCCGCGGCCGAGGTCGTATTCGAGCGCCGCGTACCCCTCGGCCACGCGGGTCAGCGCCGCGATCGCCGCGGGCGCCAGGGGGGCGCGGCCGAGGTTCGTATGCAGCACCACGCCGGTGGCGTTGATCACCGGCGCGAGCGACGGCACGACGAGGCGCGCCACGGCGGCGCGCACCGCCGCATCCCACCCCTCGGCGGGCGCCGTCCCACCGCTCACCCGCGCGCGATCCACCGCCTCGCGCACCGCTTTCAAGACCAGCGCGCGCGGATGCTCGGCGAGCAGCGTCGCCACACCCGGCTCGGCGAGCAGGGCGTCCACGGCGGGCAAGTGACGGCGTGGGTCCGTCATTCTTGGGGCTTGGGGCTAGGGGCTAGGGAATCGGGCCTACGGCGGGTGGTGTCGGCCACCGCCGGCTTCGGGACGAGCAATACGACTTGCCCGTCGCCTTTCCGGCCCGTGAGGTTCGTCGCGCCCGTCACCCGGATCAGGTACCGGGTCTCGGGCTTCAGGGCCCGGGCGAACGTAAGCACGATCCTGTCCGACGGCACCGGGCGCTCGGCGAGCAGCTGGCGCACCAGGGAGGTGTCCACCTGGAGCGCTGGGCGCCGCGGCTGGCCGGGTTGCTCCGGGCCAGGCGGCGGCGCGACGCGTTGCCGGCCAGCCGCCGTGTCCTGTGCCGCGGCCGAGTCCGCTTTCGCGCGCGCCGCCGCCGCCGTCAGCGAGTCGTACTGGCGCTGGGTGAGGATGCTGGCGATCGCGACCGGCGTCGAATCTGGCAGCTCGAGCACGCGCACCTGCGTGGTGTCGAGCGGGATGGTCGCATCGAGCGGCTGCGTGAACTCGACGCGCGCGCTCAGCGAGTCGATCGCGGTCGCCACGCGCAGCCTGGGGGGCACGGTGTCGTGGAGGAATGTGTAGAGTGCCACGTTGCTGCTCGAATCGAGCGTGACCAGCGTCGAGTCGTAAGGCTCACGCAGGCCGCGGCGGCGATCGCCGTTCTCATCCGCTGTCGCGTACACGATGTAGCGCCCCGGGGTTAGGCCCTCGAGGTTGAACTGGCCACCCGAGTCGGCCAGGGTCAAGTAGCCGATGCTGTCGGGAAGCGGCACGGCCTCGATGAGCGCCCGGGGAAGGACGCGCTGCTCGACCCAGGCGAGCGCGATGCCGCCGATGCGCGCGTGGCCGATCTCCGGGCCGGTGGAGAAGAGCACGATTGTGGCGGAGTCAAGCCGGTTGCGGCGCAGGTCGAGAATGCCGGGGAGGATCTCGAGCCGGTACACGCGGGCCCCCCCGTGTTTCCATCCTTCCCGTGGCTTGACGCTGATGCTGGAGCGGTGCCAGCTCACCTTCATGCCGCGCGCGGTGGGGGACAGCAGCACGTATGCGGCGAGATTGGCCGGGCCCGTTCCCGGCATTTCCTCGATCACTTCATCGAACTGGATGACGGCGTCGTCTTTCCAGTTGGGGACGACGGCGCCCGACTCGGGCCGCACGCTCACGATTCTGGGAGGTGCGACGTCGGGCGGCCCGCCGGGCGGGTCGCCGACATTGGCGCATGCGAGGCTCCCTAGGAGCAGCCCAGCGACCGAAGCTTGCCGGCTAAGACTTCGCGCTGGTCGCGCCATGCCTTCTCTTTCTCGCGCTCGCGCGCCACGACGTCCTGCGGGGCGCGGGCGACGAAATTCTGGTTGGTGAGCCGGGCGGCCAAGCCCTTGAGCTGCTGGTCGAGCCGGCCCAGCTCGTCCGTCAGGCGCCGGCACTCCTGCTGTACGTCGATCGTCCCTTCGAGTGCGACCACGACCTCGCTGCCGTCGCCGAATACGGCGTGCGCCCCCGCTCCCGCGCCCTGCGTCGCGCCATCCAGGGCCAAGCTCTCGAGCTGCGCCAGACGCTCGATCGTCTCCCGCTCGCCCGCGAACGTCGCGGCGCGGTCGTTGCCGCGCGCCACGATCGTCGCGCGCAGCTTGGTCTTGGGTGGGACGCGGTACTCGGCCCGGATCGAGCGAATATGCTCGATGGCCGTCTTGACCCGTGCGAACTCGCGGTCCGCGCCGGCATCCTCGAGCTCGGGCCGGACCTTGGGCCAGTCCGCCACCGCCAACAGCTCGTTCGCCTGACGCCCAGGCAGCTTCTGCCACAGCTCTTCGGTAATGAAGGGGACGACTGGATGCAAAAGTCGTAGTACTGAATCGAAGCAATACACCAGAACCGAGTGAACCGTGGCCCTGGCCTTCGCGTCGCCGCCGAGGCGCGGCTTGACCGCCTCGACATACCAGTCCGCCAGCTCGTTCCAGACGAATTCAAAGCAGCGTTTCGCGGCCTCATCGAGCCGAAATTGTTCGAAAGACGCGGTCGTTTCTTGGATCGTCGCCTGGGCGCGCGACAGGATCCAGCGATCGGCGAGCGTGAGCTGGCGGCGGTCAATCGCCTCGATCGCGGGCACCTGGGCGGGGAGCTGGCCCAGGATGAACTGCCCGATGTTCCAGACCTTGTTCGCAAAATTGCGGCCCGGCGCAAACGTGGTCTCGAGGTCGTCAGGATCGAGCATCAGGTCCTGGCCCAGCGCGGTGTTGGCGATGCAGGTCCACCTGAGCGCGTCGGCGCCGAACTTCTCCACCACGACGAGCGGGTCAATGCCGTTGCCGAGCGACTTCGACATCTTGCGATGCTTCGTGTCGCGCACGATGCCGTGCAGGAACACGGTGCTGAACGGCTTCGTCCCCATAAAGTGGTAGCCGGACATCAGCATCCGGGCCACCCAGAAGAACAGGATGTCGGGGCCCGTGACCAGCGTGTGGCCGGGGTAAAAGCGCGCGAGATCGGGAGTTTTCTCGGGCCAGCCGAGCGTCGCGAACGGCCACAGCCAGGAGGAGAACCAGGTGTCGAGCACGTCGGGATCCTGCTCCACCGGGCCGCCGCACTTGGGGCACTGTTTGGGATCTTCGCGGTCGGCCCATTGGTGCTCGCACTTGGTGCAGGTGAACACCGGAATCCGGTGCCCCCACCACAGCTGCCGCGAGATGTTCCAGTCGCGGATGTTGTTCATCCAGTTCTCGAACGTCGCGTGCCAACGCTCGGGCACGATCTTGAAGTCGCCCTTCGCATAGCCCTGCATCACTCGCTCGGCGAGCGGCTTCATTTTGACGAACCACTGATCGGAGAGCCGCGGCTCGACCACGGAGTCACAGCGGTAGCAACGGCGAACCGAATGCTGATGCTGCTCCACCTTCACGAGCAGCCCCTCCTTCTCCAGCATCTTCACGATCTTTTTGCGGGCGTCGAAGCGGTCCAGCCCCTGGAGCGCCTCCGGTACCCTGGACGAGCGCTCCATGCGCGTGTCCTCGGTCGTGATCAGCGGCTTTTCTTCGTTGGGCCACACCCGGTTCGCGATCTCGAAGTCATTGGCATCGTGGGCCGGCGTCACCTTGAGCATCCCCGTGCCGAACGCTTGATCCACGGCGTCGTCCACCGCGATGGGAATCGCGAGGCCGGACAGCGGGATCTTCGCCTGCTTCCCCTTGAGCCCCTTGTACCGTTTGTCCTTGGGGTTGTAGACCAGCCCGATGTCGCCGAACATCGTCTCGGGCCGCGTCGTCGCGACAGTCACGTTCCCGGAATTGTCCGCCAGCGGATAGTTGATGTAGTACAGATTCCCGTTCGTCTCGTGATGCTCGGCCTCTTCATCAGAGAGCGCGGTCAGACAGCGCGGGCACCAGTGGATGACGCGGTGGCCGCGGTAGATGAGCTTCTCCTCCCAGAGGCGTACGAACACCTCGCGTACGGCCCGCGAGTACTCGGGGTCGAGCGTAAAGCGGGTGCGGCTCCAGTCGGCGGAGCTGCCGATCACCTTGAGCTGCTCGAGGATCGTGCGCCCCGTCTTCTTGACGAATTCCCAGACGCAAGCGAGAAACGCCTCGCGCCCCACTTCGAAGCGCGTCTTGCCCTCTTCGGCGAGCAGCTTCTCCACGACATTCTGGGTCGCGATGCCGGCGTGATCCGTCCCGGGCACCCACAGCGCCGCGCGACCCCGCATCCGCTCGAAGCGGATGAGCACGTCCTGCGTGGTGATGTCGAGCCCGTGTCCCATGTGCAGCACGGCGGTGACGTTGGGTGGGGGCATGACGATCACGTACGGCTCGCCCTGGGCCCTAGGCTGGAAGACTCCCGCATCGAGCCAGCGCTTGTAGATCGCGGGTTCTACGGGCCGGGGATCGTATGCCATTCCTTAATATAGAAGCCGCCGCTAGAATATCGTCCAATGACTCCCCCCCCATCCGATGATTCGCTGCCGCCGAGTCGTATCGTCCGCTGGCTGTTGCTCGCGGGCGTGATTCTGTTCTCCGTGGGGCTGTATTTCCGGTATGGGCTGCACGTCCCGCCCATCGGATCAGTCCCGCCGCCGGCGACGTCCACGCCTTAGCGCATGCCCGCCTCCGAGATTCACGTCGTCCTGCCGGACGGGAGTCAGAAAGCTTTGCCGGCCGGCGCGACCGGCGCCGACCTGTCCAAGGCGATCGGCCCCGGCCTCGCCAAAGCCGCGCTCGCCATTCGCGTGGATGGGGAAGTGCGCGACCTCCAGCGGCCGCTCCCCGACGGGGCCAAGGTCTCGATCCTCACCGACAAGGATCCGCACGCGCTCGACGTGCTGCGCCACTCCTCGGCGCACGTCCTGGCGACCGCGGTGCGGCAGCTGTTCCCAAAGGCCCAGATCGGGTTCGGCCCGCCCATCGAAGACGGCTTCTACTACGACTTCGATATCGGACGGCCTTTCGGGCCGGAGGATTTGGAGGCCATTGAAAAAAAGATGGTGGAGGTGGTGAAAGCAGATTACGCCTTCACGCGCGAGGAAGTCTCACGCGCCGAGGCGAAGAAGCGCTTCACGGATGATCCGTTGAAGTTGGAAAGAATAGATGATTTGAAAGAAGATGAAGTGATCTCCGTCTATACCGACGGGCCGTTCGTGGACCTGTGCCGCGGCCCGCACGTCCCCAGCACGGGGAAGATCAAGCACTTCAAGCTGCTGCACGCCGCCGGCGCGTATTGGCGCGGCGACGAGCGCCGCCAGATGCTGCAGCGCATCTACGGCACGGCCTGGTTCTCCAAGGAAGATCTCGAGGGCTACGTCCGCCGCCTCGAGGAAGCGCGCAAGCGCGACCACCGGGTGATCGGCAAGCAGCTCGACCTGTTCTCGATCCAGGAGGACGTCGGTCCGGGGCTCATCTTCTGGCACCCCAAGGGCGCGATGCTGAACTTCGAGCTGCGCCGCTTCATCGAGGACACGATCCTCGCGCGCGGCTATCAGCTCGTCTACACGCCCCACGTGACGCGCGAGCAGCTGTTCCTGCGCTCCGGCCACCTGCCGCTCTACGCCGAGAACCAGTTTCCGCCGATGGCGGCGGGCGAAGGGGAAGGCGAGGACGTGCGTTACCGGGTGAAGCCGATGAACTGCCCGATGCACATCCTCGTGTACGCGAGCCAGCAGCGCAGCTACCGCGACTTGCCCATCCGGCTCGCGGAGATCGCCAACGTCTACCGCAACGAGCGCTCGGGCACGCTGCACGGGATGCTGCGCGTGCGCGGCCTCACCATGGACGACGCGCACATCTTCCTGCGCGAGGACCAGATCGAGGAGGAGATCTTCGAGCTGCTCGACCTCGTCGAGTTCGTGATGGGTAGGACGTTCGGCCTCCAGTACCGGCTCGACCTGGCCACCCGGCCCGCGAAGAAGCTGGGCACTGATGCGATGTGGGATGTCGCGGAAAAGGCGCTTGAAGGCGCGTTAAGGCGCCGTGGGGTGCCATTCCACATGGACGTGGGGGGCGGCGCGTTTTACGGGCCGAAGATCGACATCAAGTTCGACGACGCGATCGGGCGCGAGTGGCAGGGCGCCACGATCCAGCTCGACTATGCGCTGCCCGAGCGCTTCCAGATCGAATACACGGGCGCGGACAACAAGCCGCACCGCACGCTCATGATTCACCGCGCGATCTTCGGAACGATCGAGCGATTCGTGGGGTTCTTGATCGAGCATTTCGCGGGGGCGTTCCCGCTGTGGCTGTCACCCGAGCAGGTGCGGGTGCTGCCCATCGCCGACGCGCAGCTCGATGCCGCGCGCGCGGCGCACGAGACGCTCCGCAAGGCGGGCATCCGGTCGCATCTCGACGAGCGCTCGGAGACGTTGAACTACAAGATCCGCGACGCCGAGACTCACAAGGTGCCTTACATGGCGGTGGTGGGGCAGCGGGAGGCTGATTCCGGGGCGGTGGCGGTGCGGTCGAGGGGTGAGGGGAAGAAGCAGGTGGTGCTGCCGGTGGGGGAGTTCGTGGCGCGGCTGCAGGATGAGGTGCGCACCCGGGCGTTGAACCCATTAATTTGAACGGACATCCGTCAGGGAATCGGGATGTGTAGGGGCGCAGCATGCTGCGCCCCTACAAACCGCATCACAACGATGATTCGGATCCTATGACACACGACCAAACCACACCCGTAATTTTGTCCGCCTGCCGCACCCCCGTCGGGCGGTACCTGGGCGGCCTGTCGCCGCTGCCCGCCCCCAGGTTGGGCGCCCTGGTCATCCGCGAGGCCGTGCGTCGAGCGGCGATCGCCGACACCGCCGTCGAAGAAGTCATCATGGGCAACGTGCTCCAGGGTGGGGAAGGGCAGGCGCCGGCGCGCCAGGCGGCGATTCACGCGGGACTGCCCGGGACGATTCCGGCGCTCACGATCAACAAAGTGTGCGGCTCGGGGCTCAAGGCGGTGATGCTCGCCGCGCAGGCGATCAAGGCGGGCGACGAACAGTGCATCGTGGCGGGCGGGATGGAGTCCATGTCGAACGCGCCGCACTACGTGTTCGGGATGCGCACGGGGATCAAGGCGGGCAACACGCAGCTCGTGGACGGCATGATCCATGACGGCCTGTGGGATTCGTTCTCGAATACGCACATGGGCAACCTCGCCGAGTACACCGCGAAGAAGGCGGGCGTGTCGCGCGCCGACCAGGACCAGTTCGCGTTGGAGAGCCACCGCAAGGCGGTGAAGGCGATGGAGGCGTGCAACTTCAAGGCCGAAATCGTGCCGGTCGAGACTCTCTCCAAGGACGAGTCGCCGCGCGCCGATACATCACTGGAGAAGCTCGCGTCGCTCAAGCCTGTGTTCCAAAAAGACGGCACCGTCACGGCGGGCAACGCGCCTGGCCTCAACGACGGCGCCAGCGCGCTCGTCGTCACGTCGCTTGCGTTTGCCACAGCGCATGGCCTCAAGCCGATGGCCAGGATCACGGCTTATGCGACGGGCGGCGGTGAGCCGAAGGAGATCTTCTTCGCACCGATCGTGGCGGTGCAGAACCTCATGAAGAAGATGGGCACCAATATCAACGACTACGATCTCATCGAAGCGAACGAAGCATTCGCGGTCCAGGCGCTCGCCGACGGCCGCGCCCTCGGCTGGGATTGGAGTCGCGTCAATGTGCATGGTGGCGCCGTCGCCCTCGGCCACCCCATCGGCGCGTCGGGCGCGCGCGTCCTCACGACGCTGCTGTACGCCCTGAAGCACTACGGCAAGAAGACCGGCCTCGCCACTCTGTGCCTCGGTGGCGGCAACGCAGTCGCCCTTAGCGTGGAGATCTTGTGATGGATCAAGCAATCGTCATTGGACGTTCTACATTGGCCATTCGCGCCGGCGCGGTAGCGCTCGGCGCGCTCCTCGTCGCGGCCGCGGCGCAGGTGGCCGTCCCGCTTCCGGGCACACCCGTTCCGATGACGCTCCAGCCGCTCGCCGTGCTGCTCGTCGGCGGCCTGCTCGGCGCCCGGCTCGGCGCGCTAAGCATGATTCTTTATCTGGCGATGGGCATCGCGGGACTCCCCGTCTTCACGCCGACCGTGCCCCTCGTGGGCGTGGCGCGGCTCATGGGACCGACGGGCGGCTACTTGCTCGCGTATCCGGTCGCTGCGTTTGTGGTAGGTAGGTTTTCTGACCCCGGGCGCAAGCCCGGGGAAAACCCAAACCCGGCGTCGGCGTCTTTCAACCCCGGGCTTGCGCCCGGGGTTAGAGAACCCTATTGGCTGCGAGTGGGGCTCGGTGTGCTCGCCGGCCTCGTCCTCATTCATCTGGGTGGCCTGGCACAGCTCCTGATTATCACCGGGAGCGTCTCGGTGGCGGCGAGGTTCGGAACGCTACCGTTTCTGCTAGGCGATCTCTTTAAACTGGTGATCGCGGTGGCGATCCTTGCCAAGCTGGCCCCCTCGATTCGCGCGCGCCTCTGATGGCGCGCGTTTCGTTTGCGGGAGTGAAGCACGGCGGGATCGCGGTCCTGTGGGTCCTGTTGTTCGCCGCGATCAGTATCGGCGTCATCATCGGGCTTTCGGAAGTTGCCGCGGGCTGGGGCGGCCAGAACTGGCTGATCGTGCGCAATGGCGTGTACGGACTCATTGGGTTTGGCGTGGCGACGATCGTCGTGGGCAGGCTCCTGAACAAGTACACCTGGGACGGCATGGGATGGCGGGCGCGCACAGGCATTGCGTTCGCCCGCGGCGTCGCGCTCGGCGGCGTAATGTCGATCGTCGCAATCCTGCTGGCCGTCGTCTTGGGCGCGCGTGTGCACATCACCAGTGACGGGAGCGCGTGGGCGGGCGTCGCCCTGCCGTTGTTCCTCGGGCTGGTCCTGTCCGCAGTGGCCGAGGAGCTGGCGTTCCGCGGCTACCCGCTGCGCCGGTTCGCGGATGGGGTGGGCGTCCTGCCGGCCATGCTCGTGATCGCCGTGCTGTTCGGCCTCGCGCACGCGGGCAATCCCAATGCGACGGTCTTCAGCATCGTCAACATCGGCCTCGCGTCGTTGTGGCTCTCGGTTGCGTTCTTCTCGCAGGGCGGGATGGGGCTCGCGTGGGGTGCGCACCTCGGTTGGAACGCCGGACTCGCGCTGCTGTTCGACGCGCCCGTGAGCGGCTTCGACTTCACGGTGCCGGTCGTCGAATACATGCCGGGCAACTATGCGTGGGTGGACGGCGGTGCGTTCGGCCCCGAGGGCGGCATCGTCACCACGATCTCCCTGATCGCCGGCACGCTCTATCTCCTCACGCGCGCGCGCGGCTTCGCGCTGCCCGAACCCGCGGTGCCGACCGAGGTCGCCGCGTGAGTAAGGTGGCCGTCGTTGGCGCGGGGACGATGGGCAACGGCATCGCCCACGTGTTTGCGCAAGCCGGCTGGTCAACGGTCCTTATTGACGTTGCGAGCGACCCACTGGCCCGAGCCTTGAAAACGATTCAAACGAACATCGAGCGGCTGGTGAAAAAGGGAGCCGTGAGCAGGGAGCAGGGAGCAGAGACGATTGGCAGGATCCAGACGAGCACGTCGCTCGATGACGTCAAGACGGCCGATTTCGTGGTCGAGGCGGCGACGGAGAATCCCGAGATCAAGTTTAAGATCTTCCGCGACCTCGACCGCCTGGCGCCGCCGGGGACGATCCTGGCGAGCAACACGTCGTCCATCTCGATCACGACGATCGCCGCCCAGACGAAGCGGCCGCATGCCGTAATCGGAATGCACTTTATGAATCCAGTTCCGGTTATGAAACTCGTAGAAGTAATACGTGGAATAGAGACGTCGAGCGAAACCGTAAAAAGAGTCGTCGCAATAGTCGTCGAACTGCAGAAAACGCCTGTGGAGGTCAACGACTTTCCCGGTTTCGTGTCCAACCGCGTGCTGATGCCCATGATCAACGAGGCCATCTTCTGCGTGCAGGAGGGCGTCGCAACGCCGGACGCGGTCGATCAAGTCATGAAGCTCGGCATGAATCATCCGATCGGTCCGTTGGCGCTCGCCGATCTGATCGGGCTCGATGTCTGTTTGGCGATCATGGATGTGTTGCAGGAGGGATTCGGCGATCCGAAATACGGTCCGGCCACATTGCTCAAGAAGATGGTCGCCGCCGGCCAGCTCGGCCGCAAATCCGGGCAAGGGTTCTATGCTTACCGCGACTGAGCAACGCGAGGTCGTGGAGCTGGCGCGCGAGTTCGCCAAAGAAAAGATCGAGCCATTTGCCGCCGAGTGGGATCGGACGTCGCATTTCCCCCGCGATGTGATTGACGAGCTTGGCAAGCTCGGCTTCCTCGGCATGATCACACCCGAGGAATACGACGGGATGGGGCTCGACACGCTCACCTACCTGCTGGCGCTCGAGGAGATCTCGGCGGCCGACGCCTCCATCGCCGTCTCGATGGGCATCCACAACGCCATTCCCACCACGATGCTCGTGAAGCACGGCAATCCGGCGCAGAAGGAGCGCTTCCTGAAGCCGATGGCGCGCGGCGAGCTCTTGGCTGGATTTGCCCTGTCCGAAGCGGATGCCGGCTCCGACGCCGCATCGCTGAGAGCGCAAGCCATTCGCGACCGAAGCCAGTGGGTGCTCAATGGCACGAAGGCGTGGGCGACCAACGCCGGCACGGCCGACCTGATGATGATCATGGCGCGCACCGATCAGCCCAACGCGCGCAAAGGGCCGAAGGGCATCTCGACGTTCATCGTGCCGACCGACACGCCGGGTTACACGCCGGGCAAGCCCGAGGACAAGATGGGCCTGCGGGCCTCGAATACGGCCGCGATCGAGCTGAACGATCTGCGCCTCCCCGCCGATCAGATGCTGGGCGAGGAGGGGATGGGGTTCGTGTACGCGATGGAGGGGTTGGACGCGGGGCGGCTGGGGATCGGGGCGCAGGGGGTGGGGATCGCGCGCCGGGCGCTCGAGCACTCGATCCGCTACTGCGCCGAGCGGCGCCAGTTCGGCAAAGCGATCGAGGAGTTCCAGGCAGTGCAGTTCAAGCTGGCCGACATGGCCACGCGGATCGAGGCGGCGCGCGCCCTGGCGCACCGCGCCGCGATCCGCAAGGATTCGGGCGAGGAAATCGGGATGTACGCGAGCATGGCCAAGCTCTTCGCCTCCGAGACGGCGATGTGGGTCACGACGCAGGCGATTCAGCTGTTCGGCGGGTATGGGTACATGCGGGACTTCCCTGTGGAGAAACTCTTCCGCGACGCAAAGGTCACCGAGATCTATGAAGGCACCAGCGAAATCCAGCGCGTCGTCATCGCCCGCGCGCTCCGTCACCACGCCTAAGAAGGAAGAGGCGTCGGCGCTGTTCGCGCTGCTCGAGGAGCACGCGCACGAGCAGGTGAGCCTCGTCTACGAACCCTCCTCGGGGTATCGCGGCATCATCGCGATCCACGACACGACACTAGGGCCCGCGCTGGGTGGCACCCGCTTCTGGAACTACGCGAGCGACCGCGAAGCGCTGATCGACTGCCTGCGACTGGCGCGCGGCATGACGTACAAGGCGGCGGTGGCGGGGCTGAACCTGGGCGGCGGCAAGAGCGTCATCATCGGCGACAACAAGATCCGGAATCGCGAGCCGGTGTTTCGGGCGCACGGCCGTCACGTCGAGTCGCTGCACGGCCGCTACATCACCGCCGAGGACGTGGGCACGTCCACGGGCGACATGGAGTTCATCAAGGCGGAGACCGACTACGTCACGGGATTGATCGGCAAGTCGGGCGATCCGTCGCCGGTGACGGCGTTCGGCGTGTATCGCGGCATCAAGGCGTGCGCCCGGTATCGCTATGGCGGCGACAGCCTGACGGGGAAAACGGTCGCCATCCAAGGCTGTGGCCACGTCGGCTATTACCTGGCCGAGCTGCTGTATCAGGAAGGCGCGAAGCTGATCGTGAGCGACATTGACCGCGCCAAGCAGCAGCGGGTGGTGAGCGAGTTCAAGGCGGTAGCGGTGGCGCCTGAGGAGATCTACGCCGCGGCGGCGAACATCTTTGCACCCTGCGCGCTGGGCGGGATCATCAACGACCAGACGATTCCGCAGCTCAAGGTCGATATCGTGGCGGGGGGCGCGAACAATCAGCTCGCCGAGGAGCGGCATGGCGACGCGCTCGAGGCGAAGGGGATCCTGTACGCGCCCGACTACGTGATCAACGGCGGCGGCTTGATCAACGTCAACGCCGAGCTGAACGGCTGGACCATGGAGCGGGCGCGCAGCAAGGCGGGGGAGATCTACGACACGCTGCTGACGGTGTTCGAGATCGCGGCCGAGGAGCGGATGCCCACGTACAAGGCGGCCGACCGGCTGGCGGAGCGGCGCATCGCCGCGATCGCGAAGGTGAGGCAGAACTTTGTCTGAAATGCGGCCGTCAGCCATCAGCCATCAGGGGCGTGCCATGGCTGAAAAAATCTACGTTGGGGCGGATCATGTCGGGTTCAATCTCAAGAACCGGCTTGTTGATGAGCTGAAGAAGTTGGGTTATGAACCGATCGACGTTGGACCCAAGCAGCTCGATCCATCGGACGACTATCCTGACTATGCCAAGCCCGTGGCGCAGGCCGTGAGCAGCGGCGCAGTGCAGCGCGGCATCCTCACGTGCGGGACTGGTCTCGGGATGTCTTACACGGCAAACCGGTATCCAAAGGTGCGAGCGGCGCTCGCGTGGAATGCCGAGATCGCCGAGTTGGCGCGGCGGCACGGAAACTCCAATCTGCTGGTATTGCCTGCGCAGTTCGTGAGCGATCAGGAGGGCATCGATATTCTGCACCGATGGCTGGAGACGAGTTTCGAGGGGGGCCGCCACGACCGGCGTGTAAGAAAGATTGAACTGAAAGCTGACAGCTGATGACTGATCGCTTAGCACCTCTCTCCGAGGTCGACCCCGCAGTTCGCCAACTCATCCGTCAGGAAGTGGCCAGGCAGGAGCATGGATTAGAGCTGATCGCGAGCGAGAATTTCTGCTCGATCGCGGTGCTCGAGGCGATGGGCAGCGCGCTCACGAACAAGTACGCTGAGGGGTTGCCGGGGAAGCGCTATTACGGCGGCTGCGAGATCGTGGATCAGGTGGAGCAGCTCGCGATTGACCGGGCGAAGCAGCTGTTCGGCGCCGAGCATGCGAATGTGCAGCCGCACTCGGGGGCGCAGGCCAACATGGCGGCGTATCTGGCGGTCGCGAAGTTCGGCGACACGCTGCTGGGGTTGGCACTGCCGCATGGCGGCCACCTGACGCACGGCTCGCCCGTGAATTTCTCAGGCACGCTGTTTAGGGCGACGGCGTATCATGTGCGCGAGGACACCGGGCGGATTGATTACGACGAGGTACGCGACGTAGCGCACAAGGAGAAGCCGCGGATCATCATTGGCGGCGGCAGCGCCTATGCGCGCGTCGTGGATTTCCCCGCGCTGCGCGCGATTGCCGACGAGGTGGGCGCGGTTCTGGTCGTGGATATGGCGCATTTCGCCGGGCTCGTGGCCGGCGGCGTGTATCCTTCGCCGGTGCCGCACGCGCAGATCGTCACGAGTACCACTCATAAAACGTTGCGCGGTCCCCGAGGAGGCTTGATTCTGTGCAACTCCGAACTTTCTAAGGCAGTTGACAAGCAGGTGTTTCCGGGGACGCAGGGTGGGCCGCTCGAGCATGTGATTGCGGCGAAGGCTGTCGCACTACTTGAAGCCGCCCAACCGGACTTCAAGCAGTACGTGAAGCAGGTCGTGCAGAACGCCCAGACGCTGGCGGCGGCGCTGGTCAAACGGGGCTACGCGATTGTCTCAGGGGGCACCGATAGTCACCTGATGCTGGTGGACCTGCGGCCCAAGAAGCTGACGGGGAAGGATGCCGCGCAGCTGCTGGACCGGGCGGCGATCACGGTGAACAAGAACACGATCCCCGGGGACCCGCAGTCGCCCTTTGTGACGAGCGGCATCCGCCTCGGCACCTCGGCGGTGACGACGCGCGGGTTTGGGGCGGAGGAGATGGAGCGCGTGGCGGAGCTGATGGATGAGGTGCTGGTGAAGCGGGACGAGGCGACGGTGACGCGGGTGAAGGGGGAGGTGCGGGAGTTGGTGGAGGAGTTTCCGTTGTATGCGAGGGTGGGGGTGGGGTGAGGAATGGAAGCCGAGCCCAAGGTCAGGAATCACGACAAGGGAGGCGATCGTACTGAACATCCGTTCTAACGAGGACTTTGGGACTAGGCCCTACTCACAATTGCGCAAAAGTACCCAGCGAGAGCTTGAAGTCCATTCCTTCGCAATCGTCAGAGTCCCCAGAGCCCCACTTTGCGGGAACCCCTAGGAGAGAAGCTATCGGTGATCGAACTCACGAGTCACGTTTGGCATGTTCGCGAGGTGGACAAGGTAGAAGACTACTGGGAGTTCGTCGTCAACTACCATGTGAAGGCAGACGATGCGGCCATCAGAGTTCTGCTTCAGCCTGAAATCCAACAGCCTGTCCGGTGGGTTGCTGGGCGTCTCGGTACGCCAGATGCAGGACGTTAGCGATGCAGGTGTGCGATGGGTACGAGGTCGCTAAGCCAACCGGATCCCTCGGAGGAACGCTTGGGCAAGCACAACTCCTCTCGCACTCGCGTAGCTCCGGTCTTTGAATCGCTCCTGAGCAAGGACCGCAGCGGTCGCAGCTGGCTCGTGCCCCTTATGCAGCTGGGTTCACGAAGTAGTGCCGCTCAGATTCCGGTGGACGGTGGGCTCATCGAGAACCACGAGTCGTGGTGGGGGACGAATGAGCGCCGGCTCAAACCTCATCCCGCGCTCCTCCGTTGGCTGGCCCAGAACTTCGAACGAGGAACGGGCGGTCGGGAAACGAGCGAGGCGACTCGCGAAAACCGCCAGAAGCTGCTCGACCGAGACCCAGCCACAATCACGCAGGCGCTGCAACTGCTCGCGACATCAGGTACGCCGGGGAAATGGTATGTGCTCGAGGGATTCTCGCAACCGGACGCATACCTCGAGGCGGACGACTTCGTCTTGGTCATCGAAGGCAAACGCGCCGAGCGCGGGCAGACGACGGCTACCAGTTGGATGGCGAATCGCAACCAGATGCTCAGGCACATGGATGCCGCCGCGTGGAATGCTCCCAAGGGCAAGCGCGTGTTTGGACTCATGATCGTCGAAGGGGAAGCAAGCGGGGATGGCATGACGGCCAGCGACGAATGGGTCAAGGGTTGTGATGCGATCCGCTCCGATGCCGTTACCAATCGCAGTCTGCCGCATCTGAGCGCCGCAGAGCGCCGCACGTTGGTGGATGGGTTTCTTGGCGTGACAACGTGGCAGCGCATTTGTCACACGTTCAAGCTTCCGTGGCCTCCAGTAGAAGAGAATTCGTAGGCTCATCCCAAACGTCCCCTCAAGCTCCACGTCCGCATTCCATCCTACCGTGGACCACGCAACGCCTGGCGTCGTCAGATCCATGCGGCGGTCGAGGAGGCTCAGCGCCGCTCGAGCGCTCGCTACGATGCGGGCGACCGGCTCGAAATCGCGGTCCGGCTGTATTTGCCGACGGCTTCGCTGACATCGAACGACGTCGATAATCGCCTCAAGGACGTCCTGGATGCGTTGCAGGGGAGGGCAGGCGGATCGAAACGGATACGAGCGTTGCGGGCGGTTGTCCCCAACGACCGTCAGATCTTTCGAGTCATCATTGAAAAAGCGCTGCCGCCCAAACAGAGCCGCGGTCTGGGACATCTCACTATTCGCCGCTTGGGCAAGAGATGAACTTTCGTTAGGGCGCGCCTTCGCCGAGCGCTTCAGCGCACGGTCCTCGAATCGAGGACCTGGTTGGGGCCGTAAGAGGTGGGTCTGGATCGCAAAGACGGAGATCCGTCTGGTCGTCGTTTATCCGTGTCCTAAAGGACCGGCTCGGCCACTTCACACGCCCTTAAGGGCGCGCGCCTTCGCCGAGCCGGCGCTTCAGCGCACGGTCATATCAACGTTGCCCCCCGATCGTTTATCCGTGTCCTAAAGGACCGGCTCGGCCACTGCACACGCCCTTAAGGGCGCGCACCTTCGCCGAGCCGGCGCTTCAGCGCACGGTTAATTCAAGGGTGACCAGTCCATCCTTGATCCGTGTCCTAAAGGACCGGCTCGGCCACTACACGCGTCCTTAAGGACGCCGGGTGCGCTCATTTGGTTGGTTCGCCTTGAGCCGCCCCGATATCCTCGACCATGCCTTTCCATCTTTACGCGCATCTCTCGTGGACAACCTGGGGACGCCTGCCGCTGATCGACCAACAAGTCGCGAGCTTCCTCGCCCCCTTTCTCCTGGCGGAAGCGAAGCGGCACAATACGCGCGTCGTGGAGATCGGGATCGTGCGCGATCACGTGCACATGCTGTTGGAGCTGCCCCCCGCCTACGATGTGCCGCGATTGGTGCAGGGCCTGAAAGGCGCGAGCGCGCGCCTCGCCAACCGCGATGGGCATTCGGCGCGCAAGAGTCTCCGGTGGGAACCGGGCTACGACTTTCGGTCGGTTGGGATTCGCCAGCTCCCCAACGTAACCGCGTATGTTCGCGACCAAGAGCTCAAGCACGGGAGCCCACGCCCTTCAGGGCGCGTGTCGTAGCCGAGCCGGCGCTTCAGCGCACGGATAAGAATCAACCGGGCTCGCGGTCCCCACCTATCGAGAGACGGGCCGTCGTTGTATCCGTGTCCTGAAGACGGGCTCGGCCCCAGCCTCGCGCCCTCCCGCCGATTGCGGTACTCTCCCGCGATGCCGGTCTCCTCGTACGACGTCATTCCCGACTTTGGCCTGCTCTACGACAGCGTGCCGCTGTACACGGCGCGTCCGGACGTCGCGTTCTATGTGGACGAAGCCAAAGCCGCCGGGGGGAAGGTGCTCGAGCTGGGCTGCGGCACCGGCCGCATTCTCGTGCCGATCGCGCGCGCGGGAGCAACCGTGGTGGGCATCGACAGCTCCCAACAGATGCTCGCGCGCTGCCGCGCCAAGCTCGCCGCCGAGCCGGCCGCAGTGCAGGCGCGCGTCACGCTCCACCAGCAGGACGTGCACGACTTCGATGTCGGCGCCGCATACGCCCTCGTGATCGCGCCCTTCCGCGTGCTTCAGCATGTGCCGGCCGTGGAGGATCAGTTGCGCGTGCTCGCGCGCGTGCATCGCCACCTCGCGCCGGGTGGGCGGTTCGTGTTCGACGTCTTCAATCCCAATTTCGCCAGGCTCACGGGCGCCGATGGGACGGAACAGGAGGACACGCCGGAGGTCTCACTGCCGGACGGCCGCGCGTTTCGTCGCACGTACCGGATCGTGCGTGTCCACTGGGGGGCGCAAACGAGCGACAGTGAGCTGATCTACTACGTGTCCCCTCGGCCCGGCGTGCCGGCCGAGCGCTTCGTGCAGGCGTTCGAGATGCGGTGGTATTTGCGCGCCGAGCTGGAGCACCTGCTCGCGCGCAGCGGGTTCCGGGTCCGCGAGATCTACGGCGACTTCAAGCGGGGACCGCTCGTTGACGGGGCGCCGGAGCAAGTCGTGATCGCGGAGCGCGCTTAGAGCGCGCTCGAGGGGTTCGCGGGGCACCGGCGTTTGAGCTAACTCTGAGGCATGGATCACAATCTCGATCGCTCCATCGAGATCCTCGGGCGCACGCCCGCGACCCTCTCGGCGCTGCTCGGTGGAATCCACGACGCGTGGGCCCGCGGCACCGAAGGGCCCGAGACGTTCAGTCCGTTCGACGTCGTCGGCCACCTGATTGACGGCGAGGAGACGGACTGGATCCCGAGGGCCCGCATTATCCTTGCCCAAGGTCCGAGCCTTCGCTTCGAGCCCTACGACCGATTCCGCCATTGCACGCGCAATGCCGGTCGCTCGCTCGCGGCGCTCGTCAGCGAGTTCGCTGCGCTCCGTGCCAGCAACCTGGAGCTGCTGCGCTCCTGGAAGCTCAGCGCGCGGCAGCTCGATCTCCCGGGCGAGCACCCGAGCCTCGGCGCCGTGACGCTCCGGCAGCTCCTGGCCACCTGGGTCGTGCACGACCTCGGCCATATCGCCCAGGTTGCGCGCGTCATGGCGAAGCAATACGGCGATCAGGTCGGGCCCTGGACGCCGTTTCTGCCCGTTCTCACCGATCATTCCGTCCCGCGCTCATGACGCGGCTGGTGATTCGCCAGGGCAGGGGCCAGACCGATGGCGTTCCCTGACTCCTTCTCCACCACCCGCCTGCGTGCCGAGCGACTCACGCCCGAGCACTTCGATGCCCTGTGCGGCATGGAATCGCGATCCGCGGTTCATGGGCCTGCTCGGCGGCCCGCGCGACGCGGCGCAGACGGCCGACTATCTGGCCAAGAACCTGGAGCATTGGGCCGAGTACGGATTCGGGCTCTGGGTCCTGCGGGACGTCGACGGCCGCATCGTGGGGCGCGGGGCGGTGCGCCATCTTCTGGTCGAGGACACCGACGAAACGGAACTGGGCTACGGCTTCTATCCCGCGTTCTGGGGGCGCGGGCTCGCCACCGAAATCGCCAAGTCGTTTCTCCAGTACGGGCGCGAGCAGCTGGGCTTGCCGTCGCTCGTGGCGATCACGCGACATGCGAACGTCGGCTCGCAGCGCGTCCTGATCAAGACAGGGCTCGTGTACGAGCGCGACATTGACCACGAGGGCGTCCCCCACCTGCTGTACCGTTCCGTCTGATGCGTTGGTCCAGCGTTGGCCTCGCGCTCCGCAGCATCCTTTGGACGCTCCTGCTTCCGGGTCTCTTTGCCGGCTACCTCCCGTGGCGATTTTTCGGGCTCGCGCAGGTGCAGCCCGATCTCCGCAATCCGGTGCACATCCTGGCGCTCCTCATGATCGGAGCCGGCGCGGCGCTGCTCCTCACCTGCATCTGGGAGTTCGCGCGCAGCGGCCGCGGCACCTTGTCGCCCGTGGACCCGCCCCGGGAGCTCGTAGTACGGGGTCTCTATCGGTACGTACGCAATCCGATGTACTTGAGCGTCACCATGATCGTGTTGGGGGAGGTGCTGCTCACCGGGTCGCGCGCCCTGCTGCTCTACTGGACCATCTGGTTCGTCGCCGTCAACCTCTTCGTGATCGGCTACGAGGAACCCACGCTCCGTCGCCGCTTCGGCGAATCGTACGAGCGCTACACCCGCGAGGTAGGACGGTGGCTGCCGAGCGTCAGGCGGACTCGTCGGAGTTAGGAACCCGCCCATCTCGCATCTCAGCACGTCCTCCACCGTCCGCGTCCTCGCCGGTCTCGCCGCCGGGCTCGCGCTGGGCACCGTCGCCGCCGCTACCAGGCAGCCGGCGCTGCTCGCCATCGCCGCCGCGCTCGAGCCCGTGGGCACGCTCTGGACCAACGCCATCCGCATGACCGTGATCCCGCTCGTGATCGCGCTGGTGATCACGGGTGTCGCCGCCACGGCCGACCTGCGGCACGTCGGCCGGCTGGGCGCCCGCGCGCTGCCGATCTTCGTCGTGCTCCTCGTCGCGGGAGGTTTATTCGCGCTGCTCCTCGCCCCGCTCGCGCTCGATCGTCTCGCGATCGCGCCCGATGTGGCGGCGACGCTGCGGACCGGCGCGGCGATCGACACCACGGCGCAGGCGGCCATGCCGGGGCTCGTCGAGCGCCTCGTCGCGATCGTGCCCGCCAATCCATTCCGTGCCGCGGCGGACGGCGCGATGCTGCCGCTCGTCGTGTTTACGCTGATCTTCGCCGTGGCGCTCGCCCGTCTCGAGCCCGCCCGGCGCGAGCCCGTCGTCCAGCTCTTTCACAGCATCGCCGACGCCATGCTCGTGGTGGTCGGGTGGATCCTCGCGCTCGCGCCGATCGGCATCTTCGCGCTGGCGCTGGGCCTCGCCGCCCGCCTGGGCGCCGCGGCCGCCGGCGCGTTGATCTACTATATGGCCACGCTCTCGGGCGTGCTGCTGCTGTTCACGCTCGCGCTCTACCCGGTCGCCACGGCCCTGGGCCGCGTTCCGCTCGCCCGCTTCGCGGCCGCCCTCGCTCCCGCCCAGGCGGTGGCCTTCAGCTCGCGCTCCTCCCTCGCGGCGCTCCCGGCGCTGATCACGGGCGCCCGCGAGCGGCTCCACGCGTCGCCGGTGATCACCGGATTCGTGCTGCCGCTCGCCGTGTCCGTGTTCCGGCTCAACGTGCCGGTCGCCTGGGTGGTCGGGGCGATATTCCTCGGCCGGTTGTACGGCGTGGAGCTCGCGCTCCCCGAGCTGATCGGGCTCGTCGTAACCGCGACGCTGATCAGCTTCAGCGTGCCGGGGATTCCGAGCGGCAGCCTGTTTCTCCTGGCTCCCGTTCTGGTGGATTTGGGCTTGCCCGCCGAGGGGGCGGGCATTCTGATCGCGGTGGACGCGATCCCCGACATGTTCAAGACCACGTTGAACGTGACGGGGCACCTCACGGTCGCGGCGAGCGTGGGCCGGGCGGAGAGCCCGGGCTGAGGCTGTTGTGCCGGTCCAGAGTCGAGTAGTCTTAGGTCTGCATGCGGCAGCCTGCATTTCTCCTACGCGCGGTGCTCACCGGCGCCCTGTTTTTCGCCGGCGCGGCGGCGTGCGATGCTTCCTCCGGCCCCGGCGGTCTCCTCAGCGGTCACTGGGTGTCCGACACCAGCTTTTCGGTGACGATCGACATCACGCTCACGCATCGCGATACCGTGATCGAGGGGCGGGGGACGATGTTTACCACGACGCCCCACCAGCTCTCCATTATCGGGTTCTATTCGTCAATCGCCTCGAACCCCACCCCCATCATTATCACGTTTTCGGGCGTCAACCTCGTGCCGGCGATCTACTTTGGCACGCTCGCGTCAGACGGCCGTTCCATGCGAGGCGAATACCGCTGGGCGTTCGGCATCGCGCCCGACACGGTGACATTCATCCGCCAGTAGTCCCTGCCCTGAAGGCATGCAACAGGTTCGGCCCGAACAGCATCTAAGCAGGTAACCTCTCCCGGAGCTCTCCATGCGTCTCGCGCAGACGGTTTTGTGCTTTACGGTCCTGGCCGCACCCGCTGCCGCTCAGGAACCCAGCACGCCGCCGCCTCCCACGCTTCCCTCCATCACACTTCCTGCCGAGCTCGATCGCGTCCTCCGCGACTACGAGCGCGCCTGGAAGGCGGGCGATGAGGCCGCGCTCGCCGCGCTGTTCACCGCGGACGGGTTCGTGCCGTCGGGGCGGGGGTGGGTGCGCGGACGCGACGCGATTCGCGCCAACTATGCGAATTCGAGCGGCGGCCTGCAGCTGCGCGCGCTGGCCTTCGCGGTCCAGGATACGGTTGGCTACATCGTCGGCGCTTACGGCTACGGTGACGTCGCGCCCACTCCGGATCGGGGCAAATTCGTGCTCGCGCTGCGGCGCGCGCGGGGCGGGGGGGGGTCCCTGGCTCATCGCGGCCGACATCGATCAGAGCAACCGGCCGCAGCAGTAGCCAGAAGACGGAAACCATCCAAGCGAAACGCCGTACGTCAGCCATGCATCCCTATCGCACAGCTCTCTGCATGGGAGCGACTTTCCTTCCAGGAATCCTCGGCGGGCAGGACCCCGCGCTCGGACCCTGGCAGGGCTACTGGGCTCGCAGTGGCGATACGCTCGGCGTCACCCTCGACATCCAGGCGGGCGATGCACCGCACGGCTACCGCGCGTCATTCTCATCCGATCGGATCCGCGTCGCAGGAATTCCGTTTGCGTCGGTCGAACGCGACGGATGCTGCCTCATCCGGTTGACACTCCGCGGCGACGCGACGACATCCGTGTTCCAGGGCACGATCCGGGGAGACTCGATCACCGGGACGTTCACCGAGGCAGGAGCATCGGGGACGTTTGCGCTGCGCCGCGGGCCGAAGGCCTCCCCGCTTCGCGAAGCGGAGGTGCAGTTCTCCAACGGCTCGGTGCGTTTGAGCGGCACGCTGATCCTTCCGCGCTCGGCGCCGCCGTACCCCGCGGTGGTCATGGTCCATGGGTCGGGGGCCGAAGGACGATGGGCGAACCGCTTTCTGGCCCATCGCCTCGCGCAGGCCGGCGTTGCGGCGCTCATCTTCGACAAGCGCGGCGTCGGCCAATCCTCGGGCGACTGGCAGTCCGCCGGTTTCGAAAACCTCGCGGCCGATGCCGCCAGCGGCGTGGCGATGCTGCGCGAGAGAAGCGACATCCGCGCGGGGAGCGTCGGCGTGTTTGGCCACAGCCAGGGCGCCACCATTCTGCCGCTCGTTGCAGGCGCGGGAGGCGTGGCGTTTCTCATCGCCTCGGCCGGCTCGGCCGTCGCCACCGACTCCGCCGAGCGATTCAGTCTGCGCAACGCCGTCGGCTTCTCCACGTTGCCTCCCGACGAGGCGGCACACGCGAACCGGTACATCGAGGCGCTCGTGCGGGTGGCCTACTACGGTGAGCCGCGTGAGGAAATGGATTCACTCGCCACCGCGCTCGCCGGGAAGCCCTGGTACTTCGCGCCACCACCTCCGGCCAGTCACTACTGGGCGTTCTCCCGGCGCATAGCGGGATATGAGCCGCGGCGCCATTGGATGCAGGTCACCGTACCGGTGATGCTCGTGTATGGTAGTGCGGACCAGCGCGTACCCACGGAGGCGAGCGTGCGGGCGATCCGAGAGGCTTTAGCTGCGGCGCATCGCGACCCGCCCACCGTGTGCGTGTACCCCGGGGCCGATCATACCCAGAGGCTGCGGCGGGCCGGCGCCGTGTGGCCACGCAATGCCCCCGGGTATCTCGAAGATTTGCTTGCATGGGTGCGGTTCGCCGCCGGCGTTGATGGGCGCACCGACTCGCGCGCGGGCCGTCTCACCGGTGCTTGCACTTGAGGTGGACCCGATCGTCCTATGTTGTCCGTGCCCTAAAGGGCCGGCTCGGCTACTGCACGCGTCCTTAAGGACGTGTGTCTTGGCCGAGCCGGCGCTTCAGCGCACGGATCCGCAGCCGCGACTCGGCGGCCATCGCGGCAATCCATGCCTTCCTGGCGTTCCAGCGCGGCGACCATCGCGCGGCGAGCCACGATTCCCCTTAGGCCCCGCGCTGGCGCGCACGGGCGTTTCGCGTACTCTATTCTGATGACCTCCATGCCCATTCTGAAACGCCTCGTGCTGCCGCTGTTCGCGGCCGTTCTCGCTCCCACTGCCGCCTGCACTCAGTCCCCACCGCAGGAATTCAGCTCGGAGCGCCACCGGTTCCGCCTGGTGACGGTCGCGGATGGCCTCGACCATCCCTGGGGACTCGCGTTCCTCCCCGACGGCCGCATGCTTGTCACCGAGCGAACAGGCACGCTCCGCATCGTCGCGCAGGATGGACGCGTCTCGGCGCCGGTCTCTGGCGTGCCCGCTGTGCACGCACAGGGGCAGGGCGGCCTCCTCGACGTGGTCCTCGCCCCCGACTTTGCGAGGAGCCGCATGATTTACCTGAGCTACGCCGAAGCGGGGGCGAATGGGACGGCGGGGACCGCGGTCGCGCGCGGCCGGCTCGGCGACGACGGGGAGGGGATCAGCAACGTCGAGGTGGTGTTCTGGCAGCAACCCAAGGTGACCGGAGGCGCCCACTTCGGCTCGCGCCTCGTGTTCGCGCGCGACGGCAGTCTCTTCATCACGACCGGCGACCGGCAGCAGCGCCCCTACGTCCAGGACCTCACTCGGCAGCAGGGGAAGGTGATCCGCATCCGGCCGGATGGGACGGTCCCCTCCGATAATCCGTTCGTGACGAGTGACGGCGCGCGGTCGGCGATCTGGTCCTACGGCCACCGGAACGTGCAGGGCGCCGCGCTCCATCCGGAGACCGGCGTGCTCTGGACGGTCGAGCACGGCGCGCGGGGCGGCGACGAGCTCAACGCTCCCCAAAAGGGAAAGAACTACGGTTGGCCCGTGATCACGTACGGCCGCGATTACTCGGGCGCCAGCATCGGCGAGGGACAAAGAAAGGAAGGCATGGAGCAGCCGGTCCACTATTGGGACCCGTCCATCGCGCCGAGCGGACTGCTGTTCTATACGGGCGATCGCTTCCCACAGTGGAAGGGTAGCCTGTTCGTCGGCGCGCTGAGCTTCCGGTTGCTGTCCCGACTCGAGTTGGACGGCGAACGCGTGACATTCGAGGAGCGCCTGCTCCGCGATTATGGCCAACGGATCCGCGACGTGCGCCAAGGTCCGGACGGCTACATCTACCTGGTCACCGACGAAGGCGACGGAAGGATCCTGAGGCTCGAGCCGGTCCCGTAATGCCCCTGTCCAAAACGGGCCGTCTCGTTGCTCTTGGGGTCGCCGCGGGCCTCCTCGGCGTCCTGCTGTACGCCAGCACGTTCGTCATCCCCTATGGCGAGCTGTTCCGCGCCCAGGACCCGTTGCTGGCGGCGGACGTCGCGCGCCTTGCCCCCGCCCGGGTGGCGCGCGTCGAGCACGTGCGCGCCGTGGAGCAACTGCAAGCCGTGCTGCGCGACGCGCGGGAACGCGGGCTCAAGGTGTCGGTCGCCGGCAGCCGCCACAGCCAGGGGGGCCACACCTACACCGCCGGCGGCGTGCGGCTCGACATGCGGGGTTTCAACCGTATCCTCGACATTGACTCAGCCGCGCGCACGATCACCGTGGAGAGCGGCGCCACCTGGGACGAGGTGCAGCGCGCCATCGCGCCGCACCGTCTCGCCGTCAAGGTCATGCAGTCGTCGAACATCTTCACGGTCGGCGGCACGCTCAGCGCCAACGCGCATGGGCGCGACCTGGACGTGACGCAGGTCGTCGAAGTCGTCCAGCGCTTCCATCTGCTGCTGGCCGACGGTCGCATCCTCGAGGTCAGCCGCGCGGCGCACCCCGAGCTGTTTTCGCTGGTGATCGGCGGCTACGGCCTCTACGGCGTGATCCTCGACGTGACGTTGCGCGTCGCGCCGGACGAGCTGTACGAGCAACAGTCGACCATCATGGACTACGCCGCATTCCCCGCCTATTTCGCGGAGCGCATCCAGGGCGACTCCGACATCGTGCTGATGCTGGCGCGCCCGTCCATCGACCCCGACCCCGCCTCGTTTCTGCGCGAGATCGTAGTCGTCACCTGGCGCCACGCCGGTCCCGGACGGACCGGGTCCTATGAATTGACCGAAGAGCAGCACGTGTGGCGGGACAAGGTCTTCCTGGGCCTGTCGCGGCGCTTCGATTGGGCCAAGGCGCTCAGATGGAAACTCCAGAAGAAAATCGAGCTCGGCGCCGGCGAGCACCGGATCGTGTCGCGCAACAACGCGATGCGGCCGCCGCTCGCGCCGCTGGAGCTGCTGCAGTACCACTCCCGCAAAGACACCGACATCATCCAGGAGTATTACATCCCGGTCGAGAGCTTCGTCCCATTCATGGACCGGTTTCGCGCGATTCTCAGGGACGGCCGGATGAACGTGCTCAGCTCGACCGTGCGCTACGTGTCGCCCAACGCCACGCCGGCCCTCGCGTACGCGCCGCGCCGGCCGGCGTTCGCGATCATCCAGATGAGCAATGTGGGCCTGTCCGAGGACGCGCAGGCTCACGCTCGGGCCGTCACCCAGCAGCTCGTGGACGCGACGCTGGAGTTCGGCGGCACGTATTATTTGACCTACCAGCTCTATCCCACTCCGGAGCAGCTGCACCGGGCGTACCCGAACGCGCGCCGAGCCTTCGACCGGAAGCGGTTCTACGATCCCGGCGAGCTGTTCAGCAACCAGTTCTACGAGGCCTATGGCCACTCCCATCCTCCGGACTAGACGGCGGAAGATTCTCGCCGCGATCGCCGCGGTGCTGGTCCTCGCCGCCGGCTACTGCTTCGGCTACGAGCCGCGCTACAAGGGCGCCCTCGTGACGGCGCAGGTGCCGCCGCGCCCGCTCATCTTCGCGCACCGCGGCTTCGGCAATTTCGGGCCGGACAATAGCCTCTACGCGGTCGATCAGGCGTTGGACGTTGGGATGGACGGCGTGGACGTGGACGGCCAGCTCACCTGGGACGCCGAGATCGTGATCTTCCACGACCTGAGCGTGGATCGGCTCACGTCGGGCACGGGGCGCGTGCGCGACAAGACGAAGGCCGAGATGCTGGCGTTGGACCTGGGTCCCAAGTACAACGCCGCCCTCCTGGGCGCCAACGTGCACACGTTCGAGGACTTCGTGCGCGCGGTGAAGCGGCGTGGACGGGGGATCCTGATGGTCGAGCTCAAGGTACCGGGCCTGGGCGCGAGCGGCATCGAAGCGCGCGCCGTGGAGATCATCCAGCGCCACAACGCGCACGAGAACGTGATCCTCAGCTCGTTCAATCCCTTCGTGCTGTACCGCATCAAGCGGCTCGACCCCAACGTGCGCACCGCGCTGATCTTCATGGACACCAATTGGAATCCCGAGCTGCTCGCCGAGATCAAGCCGGAGGACCGGGTGGACCTGCCGTGGATCGTGCGCCAGGAGTTCATCCGCCGCGCGATCCGCAAGATCATCCGGCCCGACCTGCTCAGCATCAATCACGCCGTGAACCCGCGGGTCACCAACCGCTTGATCGCCAAAGGCTGGCCGGTGTTCATCTGGACCGTCAACGAAGCGCCCGACATCCGCGCAGCCCTGGAGAAGCGCCCGTACGGCGTGATCTCGGATCAGCCGATCCGTGCGAAGCAGCTGCGCGATCAGTGAGCGGGAGCGATGCACGAGCCGGCCGTCGTCCTCACCGATCTCGTGCTCGCCATCCTGGGCGCGGTGCTGGGCTGGCGGCTGACGGGGCAGGGCCGCGTCATCCTGGGTGGGCTCGCGAGTGCGGCGTTTTGGGGCGCGGTGTTTCATGCGTTTTTCCCCGCCCGCACAGCCACGACCGCCGGCTTCATCGCGTGGCTGCTAGTAGCCGTTTCGATCCTCGTCGTCGCGGCGGGATTGTTGGATTTGGCTTTGACCATGCTCATGGCTCGGCTGACCCCGGGCGGCAGCCCGGGGAGCACCAGAGCACGTCGCGCCATCGTCCTCGGGTACTGCGCCGTCTTCCTCGCCCTCCTTCTGTTCGTTGACGAGTCATTCTCCATGATCGTGCGGCTGTACGCGCCGATCCTCCTGCTCGCGCTCGCGGCCGCGGCGCTCGAGGCGATCCGCGCGCGCAGCCGGGCCTGGGCGCTTGTCGCGCTCGGCCTGACGCTGTCCGCGGCGGCCGCGCTGCTGCAGCAAGCGCGCGTCGCGCTCCATCCGGTCTATTTCGACCACAACGCGGTCTATCACGTCGTGCAGGCCGCGGCGCTGGTGGTCCTGTACGTGGGATTCCATGAACGCCGAACGGATTCAGCAGCTCGCGCGGGATGAGCGGCTGGCGCGGCGCGCCGGCTTTTGGTGGGGCCTTGCCGAAGGCTTTCTCTTCTTTATCGTGCCCGACGTCTACGTCAGCTTTGCCGCGCTGTTTTCGTTGCGGGCGGGGCTCGTCGCCTGGGTCGCATCCATCGCCGGCTCCCTGGCCGGCGTCCTTGTCATTTACCTGCTTGTGGTCGTGCTCGGGTTCGACTACGTGCGGTTCCTCGATGCGATTCCCGGGATTCCGCCGCGGATGCTCTTCGACGTGGGCGCCGAGCTGGGAGCACAGGGGCTGCCGTACATGCCGCTGCTGATTCTGGGAGGCGTGCCGCTCAAGGTGTACGCCGGGATCGCGTTCTTCTTGGGGACGGGCTTGGTGCCCGTGTTGCTCTGGACGGTGTTCGCGCGGATCGTGCGGATGGCGCCGGTGTTCGCGGTGGCCGCGGCGGCGCGCCTCCTGTTCCGGCGCTCGATTGACGGGCGGCCCGTGCTCTGGTGCACCGTCCTCGGCGCCATTTGGTTCGGCTTCTATGTGTTCTACTTCGTGCGCATGAGCCGCTAGGGCGTCTCGATCCGCGCGATCTTGACGGCGTCGAGCCTGGGGAACTGCCGCTCGAGGTACCGGTTGCCCTCCGCCTGCATCCGCTCCTGGCTCGGGCCGCGGCCGCGCGGTGCGCCCTCGCCGTAATCGTCATAGAGTTGGTCCACCACCTCCATCCCTTCGACAACCTCCCCGAATGGGGCAAATCCCATCGCGTCGAGCCGGTCGTTGTTGCCGAAGTTGATGAACACCTGGGTCGTGCGCGTGCCCGGACCGGCGGTCGCGAATGAGACCATGCTTCGCACGTTGGTACGGCGCACCGGATCGTCGGGGATGTACTGGTAGTGCCACACCGCCGACACCGCCGAGTCGCCGTGAATCCCGAACTGCGCCATGAAGCCCGGGAGCACGCGGAAGAAGCGCACGCCGTCGTAATAGCCCGAGCGGACCAGGTTGTAGAAGCGGTCGGCGCCGCGCGGGGCCCACGCGCGCTGCACGGCGATCACGAAGACGCCCTTCGTGGTCTCGAAGCGGGCGCGGAACGTGTCCGGAGCCTGAACGCTGAACGCCGCGCTCGTGGGATGCTTGATATCCGGCGCCGTGCCGGGGCCCGAAGCCTGGGGCGGCTGGTCCGCTTTGCGGCAGGCGGCGGCGAGCGTGAGAGCGATCAGCAGTAGCCGGGGCATGCGCAACTCCGTACGAGTGGATACCGCCAAAATAATCAGGTGGCAAAGCCCTGCGTGGCACCCATGCAACACCTCCGGCCCGCCCGGCCAGCAGGCCCCCCTTGCGGCGGCCATGCGTCAGGCGCACGGAGCTTGCAGCCCCTCATCCTGCCACCCTCTCCGGAGCGACTCGATGACAGCCCGTGTCTTCCTCGGCACGATCGCCGGCCTACTGGCCGCGGCATGCGCCGAATCCGCAGACCGTCCCAGCGGGACAGAGCGTCTTGCGGCCCCCCTGTTTGCCGCAACCCCGGCACCCGATCTCGACGGCGTCCCGGACCTGACCGTGGATGCCAGGCGCCTCGCCCACTCGTGGCTGGTCCGCGACGAGGAGGTGAGTCAATGCGCGATCCTCGAGGGCGGCGTGAGCCCGGGCACGCACCGCCTGCTGCGCTTCACCGCCACGACGCCCAACGTCGGCACGGCCGATGTATTCGTCGGCGATCCGCTCGAGCACGTCGCGGCAAACGACGGCACGTTCGAGTTCGCGACCTGCCACGATCACTTCCACTTCCGCAACTACGCGACCTACGAGCTGATCTCCGTCTCGACGGGCGCCGTCGTGCAGGCGGCGAAGCGGGGCTTCTGCATGGTGGACGTGACGCCCGCGGGGGGCAGCGGCGCCGCGCCGGGGCGGCGCCTGTACGAGAGCTGCGGCACGCGCTCGTCCCCCGGCAATCAGGGGATCAGCGTTGGATGGGCCGACTCCTATAACCGGCTGTTGGACGGCCAGTACTTCGTGCTCGACGAACCGGGGGCGGCGGTTCCGGCGGGCGACTACGTGGTGCGTATCACCGTGAATCCGCCCTTCGTGTGCGGCGACGGAGACGGCAGCCGCCCGCGCGACGCAGCCGGATTCTGCCGCATGTTCGCCGAGAGCGATTACGCCAATAACGTGGGCGAGGCGGCCATCACGATTGCCGACGACACGAGGAACGCTTCCGGACCCGGTCTGTCGGACGCACTCTCGCCCGACGAGCTCGCCGGCATCATGACGAAGACGCGGCAACCGCATCATTAATTCCGAGATTCGAGTAGGTGGTCCCTGGCCCGGCGTCGCCGCCGGGCCGTTTTTTCTTGGCGCCGCGGAACTGTGGCTCGTGGCTGCCACGGTGTGGCGCGAATCCTGACGCGCACCCGCGACACACAGTAGGCGCGCAGCCTTGGCGCAGGCACTCGGCCCCTGGCACTTGGCTTGCGTGTCTGGCACGCGGATCGAGTAATGCGTTCGCAACGTGTACCGACGTGTACCGAAAGGAATGGGACACATGAGTAAGGCGAGACATTCATCGTTGGCGCTGGGCGCGCTCGCGGCGGCGCTGATTGCGGTGGCCTGCCAGACCGAGCCGGTCGGCGCGCCGAGCTTCGGCGTGAAGCCTCCTCCACCGCCCAAGAAGGACGAAGGCGGCTGCGCGAACTTCCGGCTCACGGGCGGCGGCCGCATCGATGAACGCGACCACACCGGGTTCGCCAAGAGCACGCCGCAATCCCGCGACTTTGCGACGTTCGGCTTCCAGGCGCGCCCCACCAAGGCGTGTCCGCCCACGGACGGCAGCGGGCAGTTCCAGTGGAACGAGCACAACCCCGACGGATTCGGCGGCGGATTCTCCTTCCACGGGCGGGTGACGTTCTTCACGACGCCGACCGACGAGACCGCGGGCGATTCGCGCTGCGGGCGCTTCGGCGGGTCCGGCACCCTGCGGACGCGCAATAGCGGCACCTCGGAGAACGTGCCGTTCGAGGTGAATCACGCCTGCGACAACGGCGAGCCCGGCGTGGGGAACGACCACATCAAGCTCACGATCAGTACCGTGTACACGCGCCACGGCATTCTGTCGGGCGGCAACATCCAGCAGCACAGGCTGACTGGAAACTTCTGAGGCTCGCAAAGGAGAATTGACCATGAAAGCGATAGGAATTCGCGCGCTCGCGGTCGTGAGCGGCCTCGGCCTGCTCGCCGGACCGGCGCTCGCGCAGAGCGTGTCGGGGACCGCGTACGGCGCGTACGTGAATGCGCTGGGCGTGACCAGCCAGTCCGCGGTCGCGTCCGTGAGCGACACGGGAGGCCTTGCCGCGGCCAACGCTGATTCGTACCAGGTGCCCAGCGCCGTCTCGGCGAACTGGCTGAGCGCCACGAGCAGCGGCGCCGTCGGCAGCGGCAGCGACAAGAACTCCGGCGCGCAAAGCGTGTCCGAGCTCGAGACCGTCAGCGTGCTGTCCGGCGTGATTCGGGCCGACGTGGTGACGGCGGTGGCGAGCAGTTACGTGACCGGAACCGGGGCCGGGAGCAACGGCACCGGATCGGGGTTCGCCAACCTCGTGGTGAACGGCGTCGCGGTCATTACCGAGGTCGCGCCCAATACCCGCGTGACACTCCCCGGCGTGGGGTATGCGGTGTTCAACGAGCAGACCCCCTCGGGCGATGGCGTAACATCGTCCGGTATCCGCGTGACCATGATTCGGGTGGTTCTGCAGGATGCGCTCACCGGGGCCAAGACCGGCGAGATCGTCGTGGGATCCGCCGCAAGTAGCGTCACGCGCTAGCACCGCGCGGGACGTAGTAGTAGAAAGCGCATGCCCGTTTCCGGGGACGTTCCCGCCCCCGGAAAGGGGCATGGCGCGTTTGTGTTCCAGATTAACCCTCAGTAACCCGGCACCAATCTTGCCCTTGTAGCCCAGCACGCAGGCTACCTTCTCTCTTCTCCACGGGGACCGATGACGGCGACCGGCGCTCCGCGCGCCTCATTCTGCATCCTGGCCCTGGCGCTGGGCGCTGCGGCATGCGGCAAAGCGCCGCTCGGCCCCGCGCAAGGTTCCGGCACGGGCGCGCCGCGGTCCGGCTATCAGGTCGTGGATCTGGGCCACCTGGGCGGGGGGTGGACGGTCCCTGAGGCGTTGACCGATGACGGCCGCGTGGTCGGCACGAGCATCACGGCGTCCGGCGTGCGACGCGGCTTTCTCTACGAGAACGGCGTGATGCGCGCGCTGGCCGAGTCGGGGCCCTTCGCCCGCAATGAGGCCCAGGCGATCAATCCCGCGGGGCAGATCGCGGGCATCGAATCGGGCCTGCACGCGGTGCTCATTTGGGACGGGGTCACGGGCGCGCCGCGGCGGCTCGACACCGGAGCGTCGGCACCTCCCGCCACGCGGATCATCGGGTTCAACGAGCGCGGGGACGTCCTCGTCCGGCTCGATAACAATCACTACGACGTGCGCGCCACGTTGTGGCGCGATGGCGTGGCCCAGGAGCTGGGCGGTCTCGGCACGCGCGGGTGGACTTATGCGAACGCCTGGAACTCCCGTGGCGAGGTGATCGGGTCGAGCTGGGTCCGTAACGTCGCGCCCACCTACGAGATCTGGCCGATGATGACGTTCATCAAGTGGCGGATCCGCAGCGCACGCGGCGAGACGATCGATGCATCCGCCGCCCCGGCATTCGCCCGCGTCAGCTTCCTCGAAGCGGCGCTCGTCGTGCTGATGGTGCTCGCGGCGGCCGCGATGGCGCGGGGCTTCGGCGCCGGGACCACGTGAGCCCCTAATTCCTGGCTGAGTCTTCCCAGATGCGGATCCGCCGCGTCTCGGGCATCAGGAACAGCGCGAACAGAAACGCCGCCGCGGGGACCGCGATCGAATACGCGAGCGTCCATCCGAGGCTGTGGGTGGACACCCAGACGGATGTCGTGATGATCGGCACCAGCCCGCCGCCCCAGCCATTGCCGATGTGATACGGCACCGAGACCGAGGTGTATCGAATCCGGCTCGGGAAGTACTCGGCGAGAAACGCCGCGATCGGCCCATAGACCATCCCCACGTACGACACGAGCACGGTCACGATCAGAATCGACATCGGCAGGTTGATCGCCTGCGGGTCGGCGAAATGCCCCAACGCCGCGTAGAGGGGATAGTACGTCGCCGAGGCCAGCACCAAGCCGGTGAGGATGATCGGCTTGCGGCCGATCTTGTCGGACAGCCACCCGCACAACACGAGCGTGGGCGTGGCGAGCAGCAGCGCGGCGCCGACGATGAGGCTCGAGGTGAGCACGTCCACCTGCTTGACCGTCTGGAGGAAATACAGCGCCCAGAACTGGCTCGAGTACCAGACGCATCCCTCACCGAGTACGACGACCGTCGCGATCGCCACGTACTTGAGGTTCGGGCCCATGAACGCTTCGCGCCACGGATTGACCGCCGTCTGGCCCTTGGCCTTGATCGCCTGGAAGATCGGCGTCTCCTGCAGGCGCAAGCGGATGTAGATCGCGATCGCCACGAGGAACAGCGACAGGACGAAGGGGATCCGCCAGCCCCACGCCATGAATGCCTCCGTGCCGAGCGCCGTCCGGGTACCGATGATCACGGCGAGCGACAGGACGATCCCCAGTGTAGGGGAAGTCTGAAGCCACCCCGTGTAGTATCCTCGCTTCTCGTCCGACACGTGCTCGGCTACATACGTGATAGCGCCCCCGTATTCCCCGCCCAGGCACAGACCCTGCACCAGACGCAGCAGAAACAGCAGGATCGCGGCGGCCAGGCCGATGCTGGCGTATGTCGGGACGACGCCGATGAGCGCGGTGGAGATACCCATCCCGCTCAGCGTCACGAGAAACGTGTATTTCCGGCCGACCAGGTCGCCCAGCCGGCCGAACAGCAAGGCGCCGAGGGGCCGGATCAGGAAACCGATGGAGAACAGCGCGATCGTGCTCAGCAGGGCCGCGACCGGGTCGCTCGGCTCGAAGAACTTGACCGACAGAATCGCGGCCAGGCTTCCGAACACGTAGAAATCGTACCACTCTATGATGTTGCCGACGGCGGCCGCGATGACGACGCGCCGCAGGTCGCGCGGTGACAGGCTGGGTGAGGCAGCGGTCATGGGGTCGGTAAGTATCGGGGGATCGGGAACGTGCGCAAGGCTCGCCACTTCGGTGTAGGGTATTCCCATGGTGAGTAAGAACCAGCAAAGCCGCCCCTTCCTCACCGCCCAGTGGCGCAATCTCGTGATGCTCTCGTTCGCCGTGGACCCGGCGGCGCTCATCGATCGCGTGCCCAGCGGCACGACGCTCGACTCGTGGCACGGCAAGACGTTCCTGAGTCTCGTCGGCTTTCAGTTTCTCGATACGAAAGTGTTGGGCGCCCCCGTGCCGTTCCATCAGGATTTCGAAGAGGTCAACCTCCGTTTCTACGTGCGTCGCCCGACGGAAACCGGGGTGTGCAAGGGCGTCGTGTTCCTCTGCGAGATCGTGCCGCGGCCCATCGTGGGCAGCATGGCCCGACTGCTGTATCGCGAGCCGTACGTCGTCGTCCCGATGCGCAGCAAGGTTGCCGCGGCTCCGGCGCCCGACGCCGAGTATCAATGGCAGATGCGCGGACGATGGTTCGCGTTGGCCGCGCGGGCGGACGAGAACGGCGCGCCGGCGCCGCCTGGGTCGCTCGAGGAATTCCTCACCGACCGTCACTGGGGCTACAACGGCGAGCCGGGGAAGGACACGTTGGAGTATCGGGTCGATCATCCGCAGTGGCGCATCTGGCGCGCCCGCGACGTGCGCTTTGACGTCAATGTCGAGGCCCTGTGCGGCGTCGAGCTGGCGCGCCAGGTGCGGGCGCCGGCGTCCGCCCTCGTCGCCGACGGCTCGCCGGTCGCGATCCACTGGCGCACGCGGGTGAACTAGGTGATGCGCGCGCCCACGCTGGCTCTGCTCGCCACGATCCTGGCGTCCGCGGCGCCCGCCCAGGGCGGCACGATCCGCGGCGTCGCCTATGACAGCCTGGCGGCGGCGCCGCTCGGCGGCGCCATCGTCTGGCTCCGCGGCGTCGAGCGTCACACCGTTACCGATTCGGCGGGCCGCTTCCGCCTCGACAGCGTGCCGGTGGGCCCGCACGTGGTGGCCCTCATGCATCCCGAGCTCGAGCCGCTGGGCCTGTCCACCCTGACGGCAGCCGCGACGGTGGCGACGGGCGACACCGCCGCGGTCACGCTGGCCGTGCCCTCGCTCACGACGTTCTGGCGCCGCGGCTGCCGCGATACGCTCGGATCACGGCTCGACCGCGGTATCGTGGTCGGGACGGTGGACGACGCCGCGAACGGCGCCCGCCTCGCCGGGGCCGCTGTGCTGGCATCCTGGCTCCGGCTGATCCAACACGGCAACGGCGACGTGATGGTTCAGGAGCGCGAGGCACGCGCTGGCACCGATTCGCTCGGGGCCTACTATCTCTGCGGCGTTACGACCGAGGTCGTCGTTCGGCTCCGCGCCTACGGGGGCGGCGACTCGACTGGCGCAGTCGATGTGCGCATCGGACCGTCCGGCGTCGCGCGCCTCGATCTGTCGCTTTCCCTGGCCCTGGCCGACGAGACTCCCGCCCCGCGTACCGCCGTGCTGCGCGGCGTCGCGCAGAGCAGCGAAGGCCAGCCGCTGGCGCGCGCCCGCGTCATCGTGCACGAGGCCGGCTCCGGCCTCACAGACGAAAATGGGACGTTCCTGCTGGCGGGTCTGCCGGCCGGCACCCAGTGGGTCAGCATCCAGGCGATCGGCCGCGAGCGGTTCGAGCAGGCCGTGGTGCTGCGGGCGGGGGACACGACCGCCCTCGATGCGACGCTCGGTCCGCTCGCCATCACGCTCGATCCCGTCCGTGTCATGGGCACGCGCGGGGCGCGTCTGATGACGGAGTTCGATCGGCGCCGCCGCGCCGGCACGGGCTACGCGCGTACCGCGGAGGAAATCCAGCGCATGGGGACGATGCGCGGCGTGTTCACCACGATTCCCTCGGTCCGGTTCCCGCGCTCCCGCTCGGCATTCGACCTGACCATCCTGCTGCCGCGGGGCGCCGGTGGGCTGTGTGTGGCGCCGCTCTTTATCGACGGCGAGCGGGCGGACTACGATCAGCTGCGTACGTATCAGCTCGCTGACCTGGTCGGAGTGGAGGTCCATCCGCGGCCGTCCACCGCCCCGGCGGAGTATCAGCTATCCGGCAGCAATTGCGGGGTGGTGCTGATCTGGACCAAGTACCTGCGCTAGCGCGGGTTGCCGCGCCGCGCACCGTATTGCCCGGCGCATTATCTTAGGCGCCATGGCTGACAGCGGCTCTTTCGGTACGGGTTCCGGCGGCGGGCCGAGCCGCCCCTCGCGCGGCTCCGGCTCGCTCACGGTGCATTTGGCCGACGAGCTGGACGTTTACTTCAACGAAGTCGCCCACGGCCGCCCCGTCGGGTTCGTCGCATCCCCCAAGTGGAAACCGCGCACCGACGTCTATGAGACCGCCGACGAGCTCGTCGTGCACATGGACATCGCCGGCATGCGCGCGGAGGACTTCAAGGTCGAATTCAACGACGGTATCCTGACCGTCTCGGGGGAACGCACGGCGCGGCAGGAAGGCAAGCGCCATTACCACGCCATGGAGGTCCAGGTCGGCCCCTTCGAGCGCCGCTTCCGGCTGCCCGTCGTGGTGGACCCGGCCTCGATCCGTGCGACGTACGAGCACGGGTTCCTCGAGATCCGGCTCGTCAAGCAGCCGCCGCGCGCGTCGGGGGCGCACTCGGTGCGGGTGACGTAGTGGAGCGCCTCCCCGTCCTGCCGCTGGGCCAGCTGGTCGTCTATCCCCACGTCGTGCTGCCGCTGGCCCTCACCGACCCCAAGGCCGTCCAGCTCATCGACGAGGTGATCCAGGGGGAAAAGCGGCTGCTGCTCGGCGTCGTGAAATCGGCCGGCGGCATGGACCCGCCTGAAGGCGCGGTGATGGCCACGCTGCCCCACCAGCTCTACGACGTCGGCACGCTCGGCACGATCGTCCGCATGCTGAAGCTGGGCGACGGCTCCGTGCGCGTGATGGTGCAGGGCCTCGAGCGCGCCCACTTGAGCGAGATCGCGCAAGGCGAGAAGTGGCTGATGGCGGGATTCGAGCCGCTCAACGAGAACTTGATCGAGGACGCGCGCACCGAAGCGCTGAAGCGCACTGTGATCGCGCAGTTCTCGCGGGTGATCGACATCGCGCCCTACCTGGGGGCCGAGCTGCACGAGGTGCTCGCCGGCATCGCCGAGGCCGGGAAACTGGCCGATTTCATCGCCGCGAACCTCGACCTCGCCCTGCCCGCCAAAGCCGAGTTGCTCGCGATTGACGACGTGACGCGACGCCTCGAGCGGCTGGCCGAGTTCCTGGTGCAGGAGCTCGAGGTGCTGGAGGTCGGGACGCAGATCCAGGAAAAGGTGAAATCGCGGCTGGATCAGAATCAGCGCGAGTACGTGCTGCGCGAGCAGCTCCAGGTGATCCGCCAGGAGCTGGGCGAGGGCGAGGGCGACGACGAGATCGAAGAGCTCGCCAAGAAGCTGGACGACGCCCAGCTCTCCGCCGAAGCGAAGAAGGTCGCCGAGCGCGAGCTCAAGCGGCTGCGCCAGATGTCGCCGCAGTCGGCCGAGTACCAGGTCGCCCGCACCTATCTCGACGTGTTCGCCGCGCTGCCCTGGAGCCGCGTCACGCAGGACCGGCTCGACCTCAAGGCGGCGCGCGAGATCCTGGACCGCGACCACTACGACCTGAAGACCATCAAGGAGCGCATCCTCGAGTACCTGGCGGTGCGCACCCTGAATCCCGACGCCAAGGGCTCGATTCTCTGTTTCGTCGGGCCCCCCGGCGTGGGGAAGACGTCGCTCGGCCAGAGTATCGCCGAGGCGCTGGGCCGCAAGTTCACGCGCGTGTCGCTCGGCGGCGTGCGCGATGAAGCCGAGATCCGCGGCCACCGCCGCACCTACGTCGGCGCCATTCCGGGACGCATCCTGCACGCGCTGCAGCGCTGCGAGACGCGCACGCCCGTGCTGATGCTCGACGAGGTGGACAAGATGGGCGCCGACGTGCGCGGCGATCCGACGGCCGCGCTGCTCGAGGTCCTCGATCCGGCGCAGAACTCGACGTTCGTGGACCATTACCTCGAGGTGCCCTTCGATCTGTCGGGCGTGATGTTCATCGCGACCGCGAACAGCACACTGCCGATTCCCGATCCGCTGCTCGACCGCATGGAGCAGCTCACGCTCGTCGGTTACACGCCCGCCGAGAAGCTGCAGATCGCGCGCCGCTACCTGCTGCCGCGGCAGCTCAAGGAGACCGGCCTGGGCGAGCGCGGGAACGTGGCCGACGGCGCGCTGGAGCGGCTGATCGCCGAGTACACGCGCGAAGCCGGGGTGCGCCAGATCGAGCGGGAAATCCAGGGCGTGCTGCGCAAGGCCGCGCTCGAAGTGGTCGAGGGCAAGTCCACGGCGGTGAAGATCACGGCGAAGAACCTCGAGAAGTACGCGGGCCAGCCGAAGGTCCAGGAGGAAGTCGCCGGTCGGACGCCCGAGATCGGCGTGGCCATCGGGCTCGCGTGGACGCCCGTCGGCGGCGACATCATGTTCATCGAAGCGATCCGGATGCCCGGGAAAGGGCAAATCACGCTCACCGGCCAACTCGGCGACGTGATGAAGGAATCGGCGCAGGCGGCCTGGAGCCTCCTGCGTGCCCGCGCCAGCGCGCTGGGCATTCCGCTCGACGCCTTCACCCAGTCGGACGTCCACCTGCACGTCCCGGCGGGCGCCGTCCCCAAGGATGGGCCCTCGGCGGGCATCACGATCGCCGCGGCCTTGGCCTCGCTCTTCTGCGGGCGGCCGGCGCGCCAGGAGCTGGCCATGACGGGGGAGCTGACGCTGCGGGGCCGGGTGCTCCCCATCGGGGGCCTCAAGGAGAAGCTGACGGCGGCGGCCCGGGCGGGGGTGAAAACCGTGCTCGTACCGGCGCGCAACAAGAACGATTTAGTGGACTTACCCGACGAGGTACGGAAGTTGCTCGATATCAAGCTCGTGGAAACGATAGACGAAGTGCTGGCGCTGGCGCTGCTCGAGGTTCCCGCCGAGCTGGCGGAACGCCGCTCCGGCGGTGTCCGGGTCATCGCTCCGCCGACGCCCGGCGAGGCGCGGCGATGAGCGACGTCGCCACCCTCGAGGCGGCGCTGGCGGAGCTCCGCCGGCGCGACGGCAAGTACAACGAGCGCGCCTATGTGTTCGTGCTCGCGGCGCTCGAGTTCGCGCAGACCAAGCTCCCGGCGCGCCGCCATCTGACGGGCGGCGAGCTGGCCTGGGCGTGCCGCGATTTCGCGCTCGAGCAATTCGGCATGCTGGCGGCGACGGTGCTCAAATATTGGGGAATCCACACGACCGATGACCTCGGGCAGATCGTCTTCATGCTGATCGAGGTTGGCCTGCTGGCTCGCCAGCCCACCGACCGGCTCGAGGACTTCAAGCGCGTGTACGACTTTGCGGAGGTCTTCAGGGGAGGGGCCGGCTATCGCTGGCCCGGAGTTTCCTTTTCGGGGTAGTGGTCAGGGAAGGGGGTCCGATGGACACCCGCGAGTGGCCCGCCTGCAAGAAGTGCCTGCAAGGCCTGCTGATTCCGTTGTCGGATTACGGCCGTGATGGCGCGCCAATTACCTACAAGGCCTGGGTCTGCTCCAACCCGGAGTGCGGGTTCAACATCCGCATAGACAACGGGGAGATCTCCTTCGGCCGCACCATCGGCCAGAGCTCGAAATAGCCGCTTCGATCCGTGCGCCCGCGGTCGCGGGGCGTTTCTATCCTGCCGACCGCGCTGAGCTCGACGCGACCGTCACGACGCTGCTCGCGGATGCGCGAGCCGCGTCGTCCACCACACCCACCGCGCCTGTCCGCGCGGTTATTGCGCCGCATGCCGGTTACGTCTATTCGGGCCCTACAGCGGCCGCCGTATTTGCCCGCGCCACCATCCCCGCGCTCGTCGTCATGCTCGCGCCCAATCACACCGGCGTCTGCGACGCGGACGGGGGCGCCTCACTCTGGGAAAGCGGTGCCTTCCGCACCCCGCTCGGCGACGTGCCCGTGGATGCCGCGTTCGCCGCCGACCTGCGTGTCGCGTCGCCGCTCGTGGGCGTGGACCATGCCGCGCATCGCGCCGAGCATGCTATCGAGGTCGAGCTGCCGTTTCTCCAGATCGCCCGGCCCGACGTGCGCATTGTCCCGCTCGTCCTCGCGTGGGACGGCTGGGACGAGGCGCGCTCGCTGGGAGAGACGCTCGCCCGGCTGGTCCGCGCCGCGGCCGAGCCGGTGCTGCTGCTTGCGTCCAGCGACTTGAACCATTACGAGTCCGCGGCGGTCGCTGCCAGGAAGGACGCCCGCGCGCTCGAGGCCGTGTCCGCGCTCGACGGCGCCGAGCTGCTCAGGCGCTGCAAGCGCGAAGGCATCTCGATGTGCGGCCGCGCGCCGGCCGCCGTCGCGCTCGCGGCGGCGCGAGCCCTGGGCGCGGCACGGGCGGACGTTGTAGACTATCGCCACTCAGGGTGGGTATCGGGCGATAACGCACGGGTGGTCGGGTATGCGGGGGTGGTGATTCCATGAATCCGGTTCCGGTTCTCGCGGCGAGCGACGCGGCGGCGTGGGATTCCCTGGCGCGCACCCAGTACCGTGTGCCGAGCCGGGTGCTGATGGAGACCGCCGGCCGCGCCGCGGCGCTGGTCCTCCTCGCCGAGTTTCCGGCGGCCACCAGCGGCGGTGTCCTCGTCGTCGCCGGCGCCGGAAACAACGGCGGCGACGGCTGGGTGCTCGCGCGCGCGCTCCACGCCGCCGGCATCCCCGTGTGGGTCGCGGCCGTAGATCCCAAAACCGACGACGCCATCGACAATCGCGCGCTCGCGCGCGTGGACGGCGTCCGCGAGCTGTCGCGCGACGAAGCGTGGCCGCAGTCCGCCGTCGCCGTGGACGCCCTGCTCGGCACCGGCGCCGCGGGGCCCGCCAAGGGCGACGTGCTCGCGCTCGCCGAGCGGCTCGCGGCGTATGGCGCGCCGATCCTCGCGATGGACGGGCCCACCGGCCTGGACCTGACGAGCGGCGAAGCGCACGGCGCGATCCACGCGCAGGTCACGGTGACGTTCGGAGGGCCGCGCCGCGGCCACCTCTTGGCGCGCGAGTGGTGCGGCAAAGTGGTCGTCGTGGATATCGGTTTCCCTCCGCCGGACGCCGCCTGGCCGCTGCTCGTGACCGACCGCTGGGCCGCGCAGCGGTTGCCGCGGCTCGCGGTGCCGATGCACAAGGGCGACCGCGGCCGTGTGTGCGTCGTCGGCGGCGCCGACGGCATGAGCGGGGCCGCGCTGCACGCGGCGCGCGCGGCGCTCGCCGCCGGCGCGGGCCTCGTCAAGCTCGTCGCCGCGCGAGAGACGATCGCCGCGGCGCAGGCGAGCCTCCCCGACGTGCTGACCGTCGAATCGGCGTTAGGGGAATCGCTCGAGCCGGCCGTCATCGAGGCCGTCGAGTGGGCGGATGCCGTGGTGATCGGACCGGGGCTGGGCCGCGAGCCGCGCGATGCGCGCACGAGCTTTGTCGCAGATGCGCTCTCGCGTCGTCCGGTGCCGACGGTGTTGGATGCGGACGCTCTCTATCTCATCACCCCCGAGTCCCTAGCCCCCAAGCCCCGACCCCTGGTTCTCACGCCGCACCTGGGCGAGTTCCGCGCGCTCGCGGGCGACGCGCTGGCCGACGAGGCGGCCAACGACCGCTGGTCCGCCGCGGCGAGGGCCGCCGCGAAGTTGAAATGCACCGTGCTCCTCAAGGGCGTGCCGACGGTCATCGCCGACTTGCGCGGGCCCGCGCACGTGGTGGCGAGCGGCAACCCCGGCCTCGCCACCGGCGGCAGCGGGGATTTGCTCGCAGGATTCATCGGCGCCTTCCTCGCGCGCGGCACCGCGCCCGCCGAGGCCGCGGCGCTGGGCGCCCACGCGCTCGGCCGCGCCGCCGAGCACGGCGCGCGGCAGTGGACGGCGCGCAGCCTGCGCCCCGCCGACGTCCTCGCCGCGCTGCCCGACATCTGGCGCGCGTGGCGGGACGTCAAGCCGTCGCGACCTCCCGTCCTCGTGGAGCTGGAGGCGCCGGAAGTCGCGTGAGCCTTGTCGCAGGTCGGGTTTCGTGTGGCGCCGCTGCAACAGTCGCGGCGATTGTTTCCGCGTGCGCCTCCCCTCAGCTTTCCAGCGTTCGGCCGACGGGCACGTGGGGCCCCGAGGATCGCGTCCTGATCTCCGACTTCTCCGAGATCAATGCCGTTGCCGCGTCACCGTGGCTGGTTTTTGCCGCCACGCCCCGCGGACTGGTCATCTACGATCGCGTCGCACGGCGGTTCAAGACGCCGGTGACCGCGCTGGATGGCTATCCGGGCGGACACGTGCGGCGCGCGATTGCCGATCGCACGGGAAATGCGGTGTGGCTGGATCTCGGAACGGGCATGGGCTACTTCCATTATGACGTTGACGCACGCGCGTGGACGCGGGGCCCTTTACCTTCCGGGCAGGTTGACGGAACGCTGACAGTCGAGGCGGCACTGGCGAGCGCGCCGTTGGCGGACGCGATGCGGGCGGCGATTCTCACCGATTCCCGCTTGCGCACCCATCAGTTCACGGCTGCCGCAGGCACGCCCGACCGTCCGGAGATCTTCTTCGGGACGAATGGAATGGGGTTGGTACGGGTAGATAAGCAAACAGGGGAGTGGGAAATGCTCAGCTATGGACTGGTTGCTCCCGGCGTCGGCGCTGTGGCGCTCGCGCCGGACGGAATCTGGGCCGCCGCCAACGCGCGGCCCGGCGGGAGTCAGCGGCGCGGCCTGACGTGGGTCGCGACTGATCTCTCGGCCACGCGCATCGTCGAAGGCAGCGATGCCGTGGCCGGCTTCACGTTCTTGAATTCCCGCCGGCTGCTCACCGCCGCGAACCAGCTCTGGCTCGCGACCGAGCAGGGCGTGCTGCGGGTCGATCCGTCCACGTTCCGCTCCCGTCTCTTTGATCTTCCCAACGCCACGAGTCTCGAGCGTGCCCCCGACGGCGTCTGGGTGGGGACGACTCGTGGCCTGTCGCTCATCACGGCGGACGATCGCGTGGTCGCGATCGGCGCGAGCAGCGTGCCGGTGGTGAGCCTGCTCGCCGTGCGCGAGACGTTGTGGGTGGGCACGACGGCCGGGCTCGCGCAGCTGCTGCCGGGGAGCGAGACGCTCTCCGTGCCTCCGGAGCTGGCGGATCGGCCCGGGCTGCGCGTTACCGTTCACGCGCTCGCGCGTCTTCAGGACACCATCGTGATGGCGACCGAGAGAGAGCTGCTGTGGCGGGACCCCGTCTCCCGAGCGTGGAGCGCCTTGCCCCTGCCGCTCAACCTGGGGATTCCGACCGCGCTCGCGGCCGATCCCAGCGGGGGCCTTTGGATCGGCGGCACGCTCGGTCTGGCCCAGGTGGAGATCGCGCGCGCGTTCATTCGTGTCCATACGGTCCCGTTCGAGCTGCCCGCCGCCGTGCGTGACGTGACGGCCGATCGGGACTTCGTGTGGGCGGCCACCGACAGCGGCGTGGTGCGCATCCGATGAATCTCGGCCCGGGCAAAGAATTCGATCGCGTGCGCGCGATCTTCGCCGCGATCGCCAAGGTCACCGGGAACGCGGAAGACTTGGGCGACGATTGCGCCGTCGTGCCGCTGGGCCACACGATGCTGGCGGTGAGCGTTGACTGCTCGCTCGAAGGCGTCCATTTCCGTACCGCCTGGCTCGACTTCCAGGAAATCGGTTTCCGCGCGGCGGGAGCGGCGCTCTCCGATCTGGCGGCGGATGGCGCGTCGCCCTTTGGCCTGCTCGTCTCGCTGGGTCTGCCCGACGATGGAAAAGGAAAAGCCGACCCGGCCGCGGAGATCATGACCGGCGTCGCGACGATCGCGAACAACCTCGGCGCCCGCGTGCTGGGCGGCGACCTGTTCCGCGCCGAGCGCTACATCGTGGACGTCTGCGTGCTCGGCACCGCCGAGCGCCCCGTGCGCCGCGCGGGTGCGCGCGAGGGCGACACCGTGTGGGTCACCGGCTATCTGGGGGGTGCCGCGCTGGCGCTCGCGGGGCTGCAAGCCGGCAAGCGCCTGCCCACGGTCCTCCGGAACCGCTACGCCTGTCCGGAGCCACGGATCGAGGCGGGGCGGTGGCTCGCGAACCACGGTGCCACGGCCATGATCGACATCTCCGACGGCCTCGCCGCGGACGCCCAGCACCTCGCCGCAGCCTCCGAGGTGGGGGTCGAGATCAATCTCGAGTACATCCCGTGCTGGGAAGGGGTCGAAGCGCTCGCCGCAGTCGCCAGCGGCGAGGAGTTCGAGCTTCTCCTCACCATGCCGCCGACGTTCGGCGACGCCAGCGCGTCGGCGTTCCGGGCCGAGACCGGCGTCCCCCTGAGCCGGATCGGCGTCTGCCTGCGCAGCGCCGGCGGCCGGCGGGGTGGGGTCCGGCTGATGCAGGACGGCAAAAAGATTCCGCTGCCTCCAGGATACGATCACTTCGCGCGGTGATCCGCATCCTCTGGTACTACATCGTCCTCGGCATTTCCACTGTCATCCACGCTGCGGCCGGAGTCGCGGCCGGGCTGGTGCGCGTCCGCCACCGGCCCGGAGGGGTGTACGACTGGAGCGGCACCGACTGGGCGCGCGATATTCTTCGCGCCGCGGGCACGCCGGTCATCGCTGAGGGGCTCGAGCAGATCCCGCGCGGCCAGCCCGTGATGTATGCCTCCAATCACTCCTCGATGTTCGACATCTGGGCGCTGTTTGCCACGCTGCCGGGCTCGTTGCGGTTCGTCGCGAAGCAGGAGCTGTTCAAGATCCCGCTGCTCGGCGGCGCGATGCGCGCGGTGGGACACATCCCCATAGATCGGGCCGCTCGCAAGAAGTCGTTCGCGGCCTACGACGAAGCGGCGCGCACCATCAAGCGCGGATTGTCGGCCGTCGTCTTTCCCGAGGGGACGCGCAGCCGGACCGGTGAGCTGTTGCCGTTCAAGAACGCCCCATTTGCGCTGGCGATTGCCGCACAGGTGCCGGTGGTGCCGGTGTACGTCCACGACACGTTCGAGATCCTGCCCAAGGGCGCCTGGCGGCTGCGGCCGCGGCCGATCCGGCTGCTCGTCGGCGCGCCGATCCCCACGGCCGGCCTGGGCCCCGACGACCGGGAGCGGCTGCGCGACCAGGTGCGCGCCGCGATGGTTGCTCTCCAGTCCCAGGCGCGCTAGGGTTCGGGCCACGCATGAGCACCGTCATCTCCGTCCACGCGCGCGAGATCCTCGATAGCCGGGGCAATCCCACCGTCGAAACCGATGTCACCCTGGCCAGCGGCGCCGCGGGCACGGCCGCCGTGCCGAGCGGCGCGTCCACCGGCGAGCACGAAGCGGTCGAGCTGCGCGACGGCGATCCCAAGCGCTTCGGGGGCAAGGGCGTCCTCGAAGCGGTGAAGAACGTGAACGAGGTGATCGGCCCGCGGCTCGAGGGTCTGTCCGCCGAGGATCAGATCGCGGTGGACTACGCGATGCTCGACCTCGACGGCACGCCCAACAAGGGCCACTTGGGCGCGAACGCGATTCTCTCGGTCTCGCTGGCGGTGGCGCGGGCCGCGGCCCAAGATGCCGGCCTGCCGCTGTACCGTTATCTCGGCGGCCCCGTCGCGCACGTCCTGCCGGTGCCGATGATGAACATCCTGAACGGCGGGGCCCACGCCACGAACACCGTAGACGCGCAGGAGTTCATGGTGGTGCCGATCGGCGCCGAGACGTTTCCCGACGGGCTGCGGATCGGCGTCGAGGTATTTCACGCCCTGAAGAAAGTGCTGGCCAAGCGCGGGCTCTCAACGGCCGTCGGCGACGAGGGAGGGTTCGCGCCCGACCTGCCGAACGACGAAGCGGCGCTCGAGGCCATCATGGCGGCGATCGAGGCGGCGGGGTTCGAGGCGGGGAAGGACGTCGCCATCGCGCTCGACGTCGCGGCCTCGGAGCTGTACCAGGAGGGCGCCTACGTCTTCAAGAAGAGCAAGGGCGGGCAGAAGAGCGCCGACGAGATGATCGCGCTCTACAAGGGCTGGATCGACCGCTACCCGATCGTCTCGATCGAGGACGGGCTTGCCGAGGATGATTGGACGGGGTGGGCGAAGCTCACCGAGGCGCTCCAGGACCGGGTGCAGCTCGTGGGCGACGATCTGTTTTGCACCAACGTCGAGCGCCTGGCGCGGGGCATTGAGGCGAGCGTCGCCAACGCGATCTTGATCAAGGTGAACCAGATCGGCACGCTCACCGAGACGCTGCAGTGCATCGAGCTGGCCCGGGGCAACGGCTACGGGGCGGTGATCTCGCACCGCTCGGGCGAGACCGAGGATACATTCATAGCGGATCTGGCGGTGGCCACGGGTGTGGGGCAGATCAAGACGGGCAGCGCCTCGCGCGGCGAGCGGATCGCGAAGTACAATCAGTTGTTGCGCATCGCCGAGGAGTTGGGGGACGTGGCGCACTATCCCGGCCGCCACCTGTACGGCCTGTGACGCGCACGCGCGTGGCCGGTCTCGCGGGCGGCGTGGCGCTGGTTGCGCTCGCGGTCTGGGGCGGGGAATATGGAACGGCGGACTGGATCACGATTCGCCGCCAGCTCGCCGACGAGCGGGCGCAGGTCGCGGGGCTGCGGGTCGACATCGATTCGCTGGCGAAGCTGGCCCATGACCTGGAGACGAATCCGGCGGTGCAGGAACGCGTGGCGCGGGAGCAGTTCGGCATGATCCGGGACGGTGAGGTGCTGTACCGGGTCGTACCCCGGTAGAGGGAGGACCTATGCGTTCACTGTCTCGTTTGATTCCCGCCCTGGCCGCCGCGGCGATTGCACTCGCCGTGGCGTGCGGCGGCGATTCCACCGGTCCATCAGCCGCGTCCGTGACCGGCATTGCCGGCGACAGCCAGGTGGCGCTGACGGGGACGCCGCTCGAGTTCCCCCTCAGCTTTGTGGTCCTGGGTTCCGGTGGACAGCCACTGCAAGGCGTGACCGTGAATTGGACCGTGACGCCGACGGGCGGGGCGACGTTCTCTCCCACGAGCGCTCAGACCAACGCGCAAGGCACGGCGCAGACGAACGTCACACTTGGCAGTTTCGTGGGCGATGTCGAGATTCGCGGCAACGTTCCCGGGATCCAGCCGGTCGTCTTCCACGCGCTCGCACTCGATCCGTGCACGTACTTTGCGCCGTATACACTTGGCCAGAGCGTCAACGGGACGCTCGCGACGACGGATTGCCTGAGGTTCGGGGCGTACTATTACGACTTCTACGAGCTGGTCTTGCCGCCCGGGCAGCCGAGCGTGCGCATCACGCAGACATCATCAGCCTTCGATAGCTACGTCGATCTCTATCGTGTTGTGGGCACTGTCGCGAATTTCGTTGCATTTGATGACGACGAGCGGCTGGGCGTCATCTTCAATTCCCAACTCGATATTATTCTCCCGGGAGACACGTACGTGATCGGCTCGAATTCGTTCGATGCGCGGGCCACCGGACCGTACACGATGACGGCGGTGACGCGCCCTGCGACGATGAACGGCTGTCGAGCGGTCTGGGTTCTGCGCGGTGTGACCGTAACGGACACCATCACGACGGCGGATTGCCCCGACACCGCCGCGGGGACGGATTACCACGATGTCGCCAGGATGATTCTGAGCGCCGGCACCGTCCTCACGATCTCCGAGCGCTCGACCGCGCTGAATCCGAAGCTGACGCTGTTCCAGGTTGACGACAGCCAGTTTGGACCCGACGGGGACTACCTGCGGACTGAGGTCGCCACGAACGACGACAGCACCCCCGGGAACCTCACCAGCTTCATCGCCTATTCCGTGCCGGTGACCAGCATTTACGACGTCTTCATCGGGACCAGCGCAGCGGGCGAGACCGGGGCCTACACGTTCGACGTATCGGCCTCGACCACGCTGAGCCCGCCCGCCCCCGCCCCCCCCGCTCCGGTGGCCAGGGGTAGGGACCTGTGGCGCTGGCGCGGACTGGAGGCGCCGCCGTTCCGGTCGCGCGTGCCCAAACGGGCGCCGCCACTACCGGGAGCGGCGCGAAGCCACTAGGATTTTCTGCCGGATGGCGGCGTAGCTCAGCTGGTTAGAGCAGCGGAATCATAATCCGCGGGTCGTCGGTTCGAGTCCGACCGCCGCTACTTGTCGTTCAACGACTTAGCAGCACCCGCGTCCCTCGGGTGGGACCACAGTGGGACAAACAGTGGGACTGCATCCTCAGCTTCCCGTCGCCAGGAGCACGTCAGCAAGGGCCCGGGCGTTCTCCCCCCGGTCGCGCATCATCGCATAGCGCCGGGTCATCGCCGGGGTGGCGTGCCGCATGGTGCTCTGGACGCTCGCCTCTGACCGTCCGGCGTTCACCAGGAGCTGCGCGGGGAAGTGGCGCAGATCGTGGAGCCGCACGTCGCCCGCGCCGACCGCCTTCCGCGCGCGGACCCAGTACTCCCGCAACCACTTGTAGGCGAGCGGCGCCGGAACGGCGGCCGTGACCCAGGGCCACAGCGCGTCGGCCACCGGCAGCGTCGCCGCGGAGGCGGCGGTCTTGGTGCCCGGGATGCGCACCTGCTTGGTCGCTGGGAGCAGGTCGGTGTCCTGCAGCCGCAGGTACTCGCCGACGCGCAGCCCGAGCGCCGCGATGGTGACGTAGGCCGCGCGCACGAACTCGGGCGCCTGATTGACGATCCGCCAGAACGTGGGCACGTCGAGGTCGGGCACGCGCTCGGCGGCCTTGGCCCGCGGGAAGTCCTTCATCACCGCGCGACGGAACGGGTGGTGCACATCGCCGAGCTGGTCGGCCAGGAAGTGGCTGACGGCAGCGCGCAGGTGGAACCAGTCGCCGTCACTCTTGGGCCAGCGGGCTTTAAGGGCCCGCCAGTCCAAGGTGCCGAGGCCCTCGATGGCGACATGCTCGGGCAGGCCCCCGCGGGCCCGGAGGGCCTTGAACGAGACGGCGTAGCGTCGCCGCGTGGGGCCCAGCTCCGCGCCCTCCCACTCCTGGGCGGCCTAGCCCCACCGCGGCCGACCGACCCAGGTTTCGACCGTCGCCCACAGGGGGCGGGTGAGGATGGCACGTTCGCCGGACAGGTGGTCCAGCCGGCCCTCGCGGTCAGCCGCGTACACCTCCGTGATCGAGTAGGTGCCCGCCTGGATCGCGCGCAGCAGATCGAGGCGGCCCCGGTCGAATAGTCGAGTCAAGAGCGCGTTGCGCTTCTGGAACTCGGTCGCCGTGCGCGCGCCGGACGCGACGGCGATGCGCCCGAGGCCGGGGAAGCGGCGATCGAGCCGGTAAGACCCGTTGGGTGAGGTTCGGTGCATTGTCAGCCTCCCTTCCCGGTGAGAGTGCGGCGAAGAATGGCGGCCCCCGCCGCGCAGTCGGTGCCCCAGCGCTCGAGCGCTCGCATCACGCGTCGGCAAAGCTGGGGCGTCGCTCGGCGCTCGCCAGCGAGGATCCTGGCGAGCAGTGTGTGGTCGATCCCGGCCGCCTCCGCGAGCGCCCGGCGCGAACCAGGGCTCTGGGTCAGCGCACGGCGCAGGGCGTGGGCAAGGGGATCGTCGGCCACGTCAACATCATGTTGACACCGTGTTTCATGGGCAAGAGCGGCGGCTGGCGATCCAGTGCAGCACGTCGTGTTCATAGAACCGTACGGTTGAGTGACCGAGCACCACCTTCGGTCTGACGTGCCGGCGCACCCAAGTCGGCGAGACAGTCCCATCGAACAGCTCCGTCGACACTTGGGCGGCGGTTAGGAGGCGGCCCCGGTCCGGGGGCAGCTTGGGCGGTCCAGGCGGCGGTTGCAGCAGGCCTCGCAGCACAGGGACAGACGCCAAACGGACTCCTCCTCCTAAAGACAAGTACCTCAACGAGAGGTGGACCGTTCTCGTGTGCCGACCCGGATCGCGCCACGAGGACCGTCTGCGTGTCAGCCGACCGAACCTCCCCCTTGAGCGCCCGCTAGGGCGCGAATGGGTGGTTTGGAGAGATATCGCTGTGCACGTGCACCACCGCGTGCACCGATATCTCTCCACTTGCTTGCACAACTCAGAAGTAGTTGCCCGGTGGGGAGCTGTTCACCGACCGTACCCAGAAAGTCTCTCAAGGGCAAAATGCGATCCAACGAGCGCGGGCCACCACAGTGTTCTGCCGGTCACCGGCGCGTCCCGACCGGGATCTACCGCCATCTGCCAGCATCAAGGCGCAGACGTTCTGCAAACACGAGAGGGGGGTCCCTCGGTTGAGCTGCACATGAGACGGGCAGGAGCGGAACTCACAAGGTGGTGGGACCGGACACGGTGCGGATCGATCACGCAGCAAGCCGACGGCGGACGGCCGCTGCAACCCTCACGGTTCCCCGGAACAGGCGGGCGCGCCCTCCCTCCGAGCAAGCGACCCGCCTGAAGTGGAGCCGACGAAGATCTCGCACTCGGCGCCCGTGCCAGTATGCCGCGCGCGCCCCCACCACCCATCTGCGGTGAGCGTCACCTCGATCGTGACACCGGATGATGGTGCAAAGTTGAGGTCACTCAGACGCCGAGTGTAGCGCACGTGGTCTGCGAAATAGCGCTCCTGCTCCGTGACAAGGTTTCGAAGGTCGGATTTCATGCGGGCCTTCTGCGCCTGGATCAGCGCCGTCAGGTCCCCGCGTTCGACGATGACCAGCGGTCCGCCAGCCATCTGGCCTTTGCGTACTCGCCGAAGCAGAACCGAGTCAATAAACATCACATCCGCCTTGCCTGTCCCGATGAGCCACAGCTCGTCGCCGCGACGGGTCCCGCTTACGGTCAACGTCCTTAGGTCAGAGATCCCACCCGGGACGGAGACTGTCACCTCACCCGTTGCGGATTCGGTAGCGGTTACTTCGTAAGTCATTACGGCTCGCTCGTGGGGGATCTGAAAGACGAGCGTTCCAGGCACTCGCGTACCGGAGGCCGCTCCCATCTGTAGTCTGACTTGGGGTGCGGAGTCGGGCCTGATCTCTCGGGTGATCGTTGAACCCACCGGGTGGCGGTGCGAACGGGAGAACACGCGCTCAACGCGCCAGGTGTTCCCTGCCAGCGTGTCGGGAGTGGCGTTGCAGGCGAGAATAAAAGCGCTTAACGGCGAAAGGAGCAGAGCGACGCACTGCCACGGATCTGCGCACGGAGCCATTGTGGACCCCCCGGGTTCATGCGACCGACCCCACAATCTGTGGCACGGCCGGTGGGATCGCGAGATTGCGACGGTCTCGGACGAGTCTGATCGTCCCGGATGTCCTAGACGCTTCCCGCTCCGAAACCCAAGCGGTGTGATCGCTACAGTCGACCGCGAGGAGGTCGTGCCCCCGCGGGATAGTGGCACGGCAACGGACTCCCGATCAACCGAATGGTGGTTCCGTTAAGCGCCTTCCAGGCGCGAATGGGCCGGCGATCTGGAGAGCTGTAGCCTCACGCGCCACAGCACGTGCACCAAACGGGCCTACAGCCCGTGCGCGGCCAGCTCCCGTTCGAGGTCGTCGACCTTTAGGAACGATCCCTGGGGTAGGCGAGTCGTCGCCGTCGGGTGGAGCACTTTGAAGGGTAGAGGACCGACCAGCCCGGTTTCCGGACTCTTCGCGATGTAGCGGAATCCGTAATGCACGAGCTTCTTGGTGCCGGGTTCGGTGTCGCGGTCGATCTTCGACTCCACGAGGTGAAAGAACCGCTCGTCGCGCTCTGTCACGAAGCGGTAGACCGTGTGGCAGAGCATATCTGCAACCTGGAGCACCCGCGACTCGTGCGACTCGGTGAAAAATGCGGTCTCTATGAGGTTGTCGCGAAGCTGCTTGGGAAGCCCGCCCGAGTGAATCACCGCCATCAGGGACTGGATCTGACCCTTCGCCGTGTGCTCGTCGCAGATGAGCATACCTGGCGAGTGAGCTCTCTTGCTGTATGCCCCAATTCTGGTCAGGTAGGAATTGAACCGCTGGCACAGCTGAAGGAGGGCCACGACCCGAACGCCCCTCGTGACCGGGAGCGACTCTTTGTGCACGACGACAAAGAACAACGAAAGACGACTTTCCTTTCTGCCGACCTCCGTGAGGACATCGCGGAAAAGCGCCTCGCGCTTGGCAGGATCCATCGCTCGGTAGACGTGCCGACCAGAAAGTATGTCCGAGCCATGAAGCTCAGTCTTCGCGCCCGCAGCGCCGAGGTGCTTGGTGACGATGGCGTCGACGCGCGCAACCAGCGGGCGCCATTCCCTGTCGCTGATAGTGAGGCCACCGAGGACGAAGTGGCCGCTTGAGTTAGGAGATCGACCGTCGTCGCCGCTGTCGTCGAGGTAGAGGAGGTGCATAAAAAAAAGGCGACTGGGATAATTGAGCCGCTACAGCAGCTCCCCAGCCGCGAGGATAAGTTTGCCTAGTAGGCTACGCGCTGTCAAGGGCGCGAGCCAGTGTCGTGCAGGCAAACGGGGAATAAGCGATGCGCAAGGACAAGAGGAAAAGGCTGGAGCGCGCTGGATGGAAGGTTGGCGATGCCAAGGACTTTCTTGGCCTTTCCGACGCTGATATGGCGATCATCGATCTGCGCGTCGCCCTGGCCGCCGCGTTAAGACGTCGGCGCCTTGCGCGGAACCTGTCCCAGGCCGCTCTGGCGAAGCGCATTGGTTCGAGTCAGTCCCGGGTGGCGAAAATGGAGGCGGGCGATCCCTCAGTCTCGCTCGACCTACTGACCCAGTCGCTCCTAACCTCCGGATCGACGAACGAGGACATTGCTGAGGTTATCGCGAAAACCTGAGTCGCGTGCACAGAGGGCAATGGAGAAAAACGACAGGAGGCCTCCCGAAGAGGCGAACGCGTACACAACTAGATGACTTTGATCCTTACGTGCATTACTCGACGGTTCGTGATTCAAGTCTCGGACCGACGCTTGGTTTTTGTTCGTCCGGGCGGCGGGTACCATCTTGCGGAGGACGACGAGAACAAAGCTCTGCTCATTGATCGGGCGCTCATCTTCGCCTATACCGGGCTAGCGCGTATCGAGGGCGACGAGGGCGCCTACTGGCTAGCCCGAGTGCTCAAGCCGTTCGTGGACCGAGGCGAAATTGGTCCGGGCACGTTGGAGGTCGCGCGCCGAGCGTCCGTTTTTTTCGCTGGACGGTACCCCGATCAGCTTCATACGTTCATCGGTGCAGGGTGGCAGCAGCGGCGTCGCGACGGATTGGTCTTCCCCGTAGCGGTTCGCATCACAAACGCAGACGACGATTCATTCCGACCTCTGCCACGCCCGAGAGCCGACTTCACAGTGCAGGTTGCGCATCTGCGCCGCCCCAATGGCCTGGAGCTGTACTCGGATGGCGTTCCGATGGACCGGGCGACGTTGCTGCGCTGTCAGCGCATGTTGAGGCGGTCCTACTACCTCAACTCTCCGCTGAATTCAGCGCGCCTTCTGGTGAGAGAGTTCAGAAGTTTCGCCGGGACCCTTGGACCCCAAGGTCCCGTGGGCAACAATCTGATGGTCACGTGTCTGCCGCTCGAAGCCACGCGCACCTACTCGCCGGTCCATCTCGGCCCGCCTGACGGGAAGTCCGCCTCTACCTTTTACGTGCCGGGCACAGTCACGGAGTGGACTTGCCGCAGCCCGATCCTCATACAACGCGGTTTCCCCATCTACCTGTCGGATGTGGGCTTTCAACTGGTCCCCGCTCCGGAGCTCGATCCTTACCCCGAGTGGCGCTAAGCCTCATTGTCCGCGCCGGCCGAGCCACTCCCCTGGGTCGAGAGTACAATTAGGCGCGGAGACCAGGTAAGTTTTGTACGATTCGCCCGGGTTAAGCCCGGTCGCCCACCCCGCCGTCTACGGCCCTCTGCGAAAGCAGATCGCGCTCTCGGTGAGCAGTGGCAACGACACGCCCCCGGGTATCCGGAGCGCGCGGTTGTTGTCAGTGTGCAGCGTAGAGTGTCGGGAAACTTGTGCGGCGCTTTCAGAGCGCGGAGGGCTGTACCGATGGGGCAGTGGACCGATCGCATCAAGAATCACGCAGTGTGGCAGCAGCTCCAGTCTCTCGGCCCGGTGATCGATCAGGCCGTTACCCGTGAGGGCCTTGACGCGGACGGTGTGGACGCTCTTGAGCGGCTGCGCGCCGTCCTGACTCTCATCGGCAAGCGCCTAGCGGCGGCCGATCCGGCGACGACGTATGCCGCGCCGCTGGACGGCATCGCGAACGCGTTGCTCCAGGCGACGACCGAGGTGCAGAACTTCGTCGCGAATGGCAACGCTGGGCACATCACCAACGCCAACACCCACGCCGACAACGCCCTCGCGAACCTCGCAGGCGTGGCTGTCCCCACGACGCCCAAGGAGTTGGCTGGGCTGAAGGACGCGGCTGTGGCGTACCGCTCCTCGCTCGACGAACAGTTGAGGAAGGCGCGTGGGGCCACGACGAGTTTGGCCGGGGAGGTTGAGGCGGTGAAGGAGAAGGCTGCCGAGTTGACGACGGCCATCACATCGGAACGTCAACGGCTCTCCGAACTCAGTTCCGGCTTCCAGGCGCAGTTCTCGACTGCACAAGAAACGCGCAATCGGGAATACACCGAGGCGCAGGGTGCGCGACAGGATAGGTTCGCGGCCCTCATGACCGAGTTTACGACCCGGCTCACGGAGCAGAGCGCCGACTTCAGCCAGCAGAGGGAAGCCGCGGTTAGGCAGTACGGCGAGGACGTAGCCGCGCTCAAGCAGAATTACGCCGACGCCGGCAAGGCGGTGCTTGACGAGATCGAAGGTCACCGCAAGAACGTGGAAAAGCTCGTAGGCGTCATCGGCGATCTCGGCGTGACCTCCGGGTACGTGAAGGTGGCCAACTACGCGCGAGTGGCACTCTGGATTTGGCAAGGTGTCGCCGTCGTCGCGATGGGCGGTGTGATCTACGCTGCTGCCGAGCTGTTCATCCCGCAGCTCCAAGGCCCGTTCTCGTGGGAAGGGTTCGCTGGTCGGATCATCTTCTCCTTGACCGTCGCCGTGCTAGCCGCCTACGCGGCGTACCAGGCAGACAAATACCACCAGATGGAGAAGCAGAACCGGCAACGCGCGCTTGAACTGGCGGCGATCGGTCCGTTCCTCGCGCCACTGCCGAAGGATCAGCAGGACGCTTTCCGCCTTGCGCTCGGTGCGAGGACCTTCGGCCAGAACGGGATAACCAACGGTCATCCAGTAGAAAGGAGCCCCGCGACAGTCCTCGACTTGGTGGGCTCGCCGGAACTTCAGGCTGTCGTTGCGAAGATGGTCAAGGCGGCACGCGGTGAATGATGTTGCAGGAGAGCTTGCCGTCCCCGTCGGCGCGACGTAAACTCTGCCTGTCGGGGTTCAGCGGGACCGATGGGGACAGTTAGGCCCGCTGCCCCGTGATGGGCGGTACCATCGCGAGCCCCGATCTGCACCGCCTCCTACATCAAGCGGCCTGCACGTTCGGGCCGCTTGCCTTTTCCTGTAACCTTGAACGTCGAGGTGATCCGCGTGACACTCTACGGTTTGTCCGCTCACGAGAGAGCCTTCGCGGTAGAGCGGCACGACGCCTAACCGCTTCCAGAGTGTCCTCCGGCACATCTTCATCACCCCGTGGCCGGTGTGGGTCATGCTTCTCGGGGTCGGCGTGATTACCGCATTTGCCGTGTTGGTGGGCACGCGACCAGGAGAGCGGGCGGCCTACGCAGGGGCAGGACTCCAAGTTCTCGGCCTTGGCACTGTGGCGTGGGGGCTTCATCAAATTCGCAAAACCTTCAGGCGCCCGAGCATCGTCGAAGCGACACGCGGGTGGTTCGACGGCTCTTCGGTAAGCCGGACGCGATTGCACTCCGTCCCGACCCGGTAAAGATGACCTTGTCAGTGCCTCCACCGCGGGTGGCGGTCCAGGCCCGTCCCGATGCGCCGATCGAGGAGCGTCTGAAATTCCTTGAGTCACAAGTGAAGGCTCTACGAGAAGTCCAAGCGCAGAACATTGAAGAGGCCACGCGGCAAGAGTACGCTTTGTCGCCGCGTCTCGCTCTCGGCAAGCGCTCGCGCGTCGTCGTCGTTTCGTTGCCGTTCCTCTGTCGCGTGGTGTTCCGCCTCAAGCCCCCAGACTTCGCCGGAAACAGGGTCGCCGCATGGCTCCAGCCCGAACTCGTAGGCGATCAGCGGCATCCGGTTGAGGACGCGCACACCGCTGAGTCCCAACGTGGTGCCGCGCCCGCTCCGACGACCCCGGAGGTGCTCGAGACAGTCGGACCGGGCGTGACGCGCTGCCTCAGACCGTCCGCGGGTCCGGCTGCGAAACGAGTCCCGAGGCACGGGCATTACGGGCGGACTGGGATGTACGAGTTGCTCGTGATGACCGACGCCCTCCGGGCGGAGCTCCGCACGGGCAAAGGAGCGACCGACCTGCGCGACGCCGCCATCGAGACCGGAATGCGCGCTCAGCGGGAGGACGGACTCCGGCTCGTGCGGGCCGGGGTCACGACACCGGAAGAAGTCCTGCGCGTCGTCCGGGCGTAGGCGGTACCACCGTGGGATAAACAGTGGAACTACACCTCGGGATTGCTTGTGTGGTCGAAGGCGGCTTGGGACGACTTGTATGCGCTTCCGGGCAAGCCGCACGCACTTAGCCCGAGTGATGCCGAGCCGGAAGGAGTCCGGCTCGGCATCATAATCCGCGGGTCGTCGGTTCGAGTCCGACCGCCGCTATTGGCAAAACATAACGCCCCGAGGGAACTCTCCCTCGGGGCGTTGTGTGTGTTCGGGGAGGCGCGTCAGCGCGTCGGCAGCGGCACATCCGAGTTGAAGATATCGATGTGCACCAGCCAGCGGCCGTCGGCCTGCCGGCGCCGGATCTCGAGGAACTTCCCCCGGTCCGTCACCGCCGGGGTCCGTCCCATCGCCGGAATCGTGAACTGGTACGTCCCGCGCACATACGCGAGGTCGCCGCGTCCGTCGATCTCGACGGGCGTGCCGGCGAAATCGGGCAGCGCCGGGTAACCCTCGAAGAACGCCCGGATCGCCGCGCGGCCCTCCACCGGCCCCTGGTTCGGGGGCATCACGACCGCATTCTCGGTATACAGCTCGGCCATCGCGGAGTCGCGGTTCGTTTGGAAAAACACCGTGAAGCTGTCGCCGACGGCGCGAATCGCCGTCATGTCGGCCTCCGTCAACGGCGGCGGAGCGGGCCGGCAGGCCAGCGCGGCGAACGCAAGCAGGGCCAGGAACGTTGGGCGCATCACGATCTCCGGTTGGGGAAGAGCGGCGAAACTATCCCGAGCCGCCGTGGGGCGCGAGCCCCCGCGCGGCAACTCGCTGTAAATCCGCTGGTTGGCGTTCCTGGGAGTTTCCGGGTCTTGCTCGCGCGCGGCCGAACGTGAATGGTGTGGCCAAGGTTCGTGCGCCCCCGTCCCTCGGGAGGGTGAACTGTGCACACGATTCACTGCCATTTCTGCGGCGGAGTCGTTACCGACACGGCGACCATTCAGTACCGGCCGCCGCGCGCCAGCGCCCAGTTCGCGCCGCCGCAATCCACGCCCTGCACCTGCACGCCGCCCATCGTCTACGAAGAGCTGCCGCTGATTGACCCGATTCCGGACGACGAGGAGGGCGCGGCTTAGCGCGGCAGATCCTTCCAGGACACCGCGCGGATGTCGCGCGACTGCGACTCGGCGAACCGCTGCGCCGCCTGGAGCTGCGCCTCGTATTCCTGACGCCACTCGGCGGGCATGTTCGCCCGGAAGTACGCGGCGGTCATCACGTCCCCGGTCGGCTCGGCCGCATTCCCGAACCCCACCTCCATGACGTCCCCCAGGAACAGCGTCGAGCTCCCGGTGTCCATCACGTTCGCCACCCGGCACTCGAAATGGGCGTAGCAGTCATCGAGCACCGGCGCCCCCAGCGTGCCGCGCCGGTGCGGCACGCCCGCCAGCTTGTCGCGCGCACGGCCGCTCTGAAAACCGAGCCGCCGGATGAGGTCGAATTGCCCGGTGTGCAGCAAATGCATCACGAAGCGGCCGGTACTGAAGATGAGATCGTGACTGAGGTTGAACTTATGGACGTACACCGATACCCGAGGCACCGTCGGCACGATCGAGGCTCGCACCGCGGAGTCCGAGATCATGCCGTTTTCCTTGCCGCCGCGCTCCGACGTGATCGCCACGATGGGTGAGGTCAGGTGGCGGAGCAGTTGGTAGGTGCGCTCGGGAGGAAGCATACTTCAAGATACATGGCCCCCACCCTCTCGCTTCCGGACCGGTTTCGCGCGCACATCGAGCGGACGCGGCTGTTTCGCGCGCCTCGTCCGGTGACCGCGATCGTTGCCGTCTCCGGCGGGCCCGATTCTGTGGCGCTCCTCGATCTGCTGCACGACGCCGCGCCCGCGCTCGGTCTGAAGCTCGTGGTGGCGCACGCGGACCATGGAATTCAGTTGGAAAGTTGGAAAGTTGGAAAGTCGGTACGGGAACTTGCGACGAAGTATGAGCTCCCGTTTGAGTTAGGCGAACTGCATCTAGGGCCCAATACGACCGAGACCGCCGCGCGGCGCGCGCGCTATGCGTGGTTGCGCGAGGTCCAGCGCCGCCACCGCGCCGCCTACCTCGTGACCGCGCATCACCGCGACGATCAGATCGAGACGGTCGTGCTGCGCGCGCTGCGGGGCAGCGCGCCCGCCGGTCTCGCGGGGATCGCGCGCCGGGGTCGGGGAGGGCTCGCGCGACCGCTGCTGCCGTTCACCCGCGGCGAGCTGGCGGAGTACGCCGCGGCGCGCGGGTTGCCCGTGTACGAGGACCCCGCCAACCGCGACCCGAAACACCTGCGCTCGTGGGTGCGAGGCACACTGCTGCCACTCCTCACCGAACGCATGGGCTCGCGCGTGGCGGCGGATGCGATTGGGCTCGGCCGTCATGCCGCCCGCGATCGACGCGCGTGGGATCGCGCGCTGGAACTCGTTCCCGAGCTTGGGCTTCACGTGGACGGCGCGAGCTTTGCCGTTGCCCGGGGAGTGCTGTGCGGCTATGATAACGCATTGTCCGTCGCGCTCTTGCGCGCGGCGGCGCGGCGCGCGGGATGCGTCCTCGGCCCCATCCGGGCGCGCCGGCTTCTCGCGCTGGCGCGGCGACCCTCGGGGCGGCGGCTCTCGCTCGGCGACGGCTGGACGGCCGAAGTGGCGTTCGCCCGGTTGCGTGTCGCCCGCGGCGCCGGCGGAGGATGCGCGTTGGAACGCGTCTTGCCGGCCGGGGAGCAGGGCCACGCGCGCTTCGGCAGCTTCGAGATCCGCTGGTCGCCCGCCGCGGCGCCGGCGCAAATCGAGCGCGCGACCTGGACGACCTGGGTCGACGGCCCGGGATGGGAATTGCGGGTGCCGGCCCCCGGCGACGCACTCGTCCCCCTGGGGGGAGTCGGACACCGGCCGCTGCGGCGCCTGTTGATGGAAGCGCGGGTGCCGCGCAGCGAGCGGGCGTGCTATCCGGTCGTAGCCAGAGGTGAGACCATCCTCTGGGTGCCGGGCATCTGTCGGAGTGCGGTGGGCCTGCCGGCGCCTGGAACTCGAGCGGTGAGGTTGGATGTTACCGAGTACGGCTCAGCTCAAGCAGACAGGCGGGCGTGAGCTCGCGCGGATCGTCTTCGACGAGGAGACGATCGCGCAGCGGGTGCGGGAGCTGGGGCGGGAGATCACCGCCGCCTATCCCGACGGCGACCTGCTGGTGCTGGGCCTCCTCAAGGGCAGCTTCATCTTCTTGAGCGACTTGGTGCGGCGCATCGACCGGCCGCTGCAGGTGGATTTCCTCGTCGCCGCGAGCTACGGCGAGAGCACGGTGTCGAGCGGGAACGTGCGATTGGTGTACGATCCCGAGACTGAGCTGGAAGGGAAGCACATCTTGCTGGTCGAGGACATCATCGACACCGGCAAGACGCTGAACAAGCTCGTGGCGCTGTTGCGCGAGCGCCGGCCGCAAAGCCTGGAGATCTGCGCGTTGCTGCATAAGCACATGGCGGAGCACTTGGAACTGGAAGCGAAGTTCGTGGGCCTCGACGCCCCGCGGCTGTTCCTGGTCGGCTACGGCCTCGATCATGCCGAGAACTTCCGGCACCTTCCTTATATCGCGAGTCTGACGTAGATGGCCAATCGTCTCCCCCCGCCTCCGCGGGAATTCAACTGGGCCCGGATGCTGCGGACGCTCTCGTTCTGGGCGCTCCTCATCGTCGGCACGATCGCGCTGGTGCAGCTCGCCTCGAGCCGCCGCCGCGAGGAAGCCGAGATCACCTACAGCCAGTTCACGGAAGAGCTCGAGGCCGGCAACATCGCGACGGTGGAGATCGCCGAAAAGCGGGTCCGGGGCACGTTCAAGCGCCCCGTGACCGTCAAGCGGCAGACCGTCGAGCGGTTCAACATGCTGCTGGCAGCCGAGCCGGACAACGAATGGGTCACCTCGCTGATGGCCAAGGGGGTGGAAGTGCGGGCGCGCGAGCCGGGCCAATCGTTCGGCGTCGTGCTGCTCACGTTCTTACCATATCTGTTGATCTTCGGGCTCGTGATTTTCATGCTGCGCCAGATGCAGCAGGGCGGCAACCGCGCCTTTGCATTCGGAAAGTCGAAGGCAAAGCTGCTCGCGGGCGACACGCCCAAGGTCACCTTCGCCGACGTGGCGGGCTGCGACGAGGCGAAGCAGGAGCTCGAGGAGATCATCGACTTCCTCAAGGACCCGCAGAAGTTCCAGCGGCTGGGCGGCCGTCTGCCCAAGGGTGCGCTGCTCGTCGGGCCGCCGGGCACCGGCAAGACCCTGCTCGCCAAGGCCGTCGCGGGCGAGGCGGGGCGGCCGTTCTTCTCGATGTCGGGATCCGACTTCGTCGAAATGTTCGTGGGCGTGGGCGCGTCGCGCGTGCGCGACCTGTTCGAGCAGGGCAAGGCGCACGCCCCGTGCATCATCTTCATTGACGAGATCGACGCCGTCGGCCGCCATCGTGGCGCCGGCCTGGGCGGCGGCCACGACGAGCGCGAGCAGACGCTGAACCAGCTGCTCGTCGAGATGGACGGATTCGAGTCGAACGACGGCGTCATCCTGATCGCCGCCACGAACCGCCCCGACATCCTCGACCCCGCGCTGCTGCGGCCGGGCCGCTTCGACCGCCAGATCGTCGTGGACATGCCCGACCTCAAGGGCCGCGAACAGATCCTGCGCGTGCACGTCCGCAAGATCCCGCTCGCCCCGGGCGTCAACCTGGAGCGCATCGCGCGCGGAACGCCTGGGCTCGCGGGGGCGGAGCTCGCGAACATCATCAATGAGGCCGCCCTGCTCGCCGCCCGGCGCAACAAGCCGCACGTGGACATGCAGGATTTCGAGGACGCCAAGGACAAGGTGATGCTCGGCCTCGAGCGGAAGAGCCGCGTGCTCTCCGACGAGGAGCGCCGGCTCGTCGCCTATCACGAGGCGGGGCACGCGCTGGTGGGCCTCACCGTGCCGGGCGCCGACCCGCTGCACAAGGTCACGATCATTCCGCGCGGCCGGGCCCTCGGGCTCACGGCGTACCTGCCGGAAGAAGAGCTGCACAAGTACACGAAGCAGTCCATCGAATCGCGGCTCACGATGGCGTACGGCGGCCGCGTGGCCGAGGAGCTCGTCTTCGGGCCGGAGAAGGTGACGACCGGGGCGGCGCAGGACATCCAGCAGGCGACCAACATCGCCCGGCGGATGGTGACGCAGTTCGGCATGAGCGACGTGATCGGGCCGATCGCCGTCGGCGACCGCGAGCAGGAGATCTTCCTCGGGCGCGAGATCGTGCAGCGCCGCGAGATCTCCGACAGCACGGCGCAGCTGGTGGACGAGGAAGTGAAGCGTATCCTCACCAACGCCTACGCCGACGCGACCCGCATCCTCACGGAGCGCCGCGCCGCCCTCGACCGTCTCGCCGCGGCACTGCTCGAGCGTGAAACGCTGGAGCGGGAGCTGGTGGAGCTGGTGGTCGAAGGCAAGCCGCTCCCGCCGCAGGCGCCGGCGGCCGCCCCCGCGCCGCGGGGAGATGGCGAGTCCGCTGAACGGGAAAAGACGCAGACGCCGCGCTCCAGCGGAGGCGCCGTGCTGAGGAACCCGCCGCCCGAACCCGCCGGGGCGTGAAGGTCACCGCGCTCGCCGCGCACCCCCCCCCCCTGGAGGCGGTGCGCGCGGCGCTCGCGGCGCGCGGCTGGGAATCCCAGCCCGCCTGGTTCGCCGCCACCGGCATCCAGCCGCTCGTTGTCCTCATCGAAGAAATCACGGAAGCAGAGCGCGAAGCGCTCGTGCACTGGGGCGCCAAAGCCGGCACCGATGTGTTGACGGGCGACGGCTGGGGGCTCGTGGCCGGCGCCACGAGCCGGCTCGCGCCGCTGGCGCGCTACGACCGGGCGCCACCGGCGCTCGCGCGCCTCGCCCCGGCGCTCGGCCGTGTGCTCGCGGCGCGCGCCGAGCCCCCCCGCAGCTGGGCGATCCGTGGCGCCGAGCTGTCGCTCGATCAGCCCGTCCTCATCGGCATCCTCAATGTGACGCCTGACTCCTTTTCCGATGGCGGGAACCTGGCCACGGTTGACGCTGCCGTTGCGCACGCGGAAAAGCTGACAGCTGACGGCTGTCAGCTTATCGACGTCGGTGGGGAGTCCACGCGCCCCGGCGCGGCGCCGGTCCCTGGGCGGGAGGAAATCGCCCGCGTCGTTCCTGTCATCGAGGAGCTGGTGCGCCGCGATCTCGGCCCGGTGTCGGTCGATACGCGCAAGGCGGACGTGGCGCGCGCGGCGCTCGACGCGGGCGCCGCCGTGGTGAACGACGTCTCCGGATTCAGCGTCGATCCCGCGCTGGCCGGGGTCGTGGCGGAGGCTCGAGCCGGCGTGATCCTCATGCACATGCGCGGTACGCCGGCCACCATGGACAGCCTCGCCGAGTACCGGGGGGGGGCCGTCGCGATCGAGGTGGCGGCGGAGCTGGGTGCGGTCGCCGAGCGGGCGGAGAGTGCGGGGATTTCGCGGGAGCTGATCGTCCTGGACCCGGGGTTCGGGTTCGCCAAGACGGCGGCGCACAACTTCCGGCTGCTCGACGAACTGGCAACCATCGTCGGGCTGGGCTATCCTGTAGCCGTCGGCCTGTCGCGCAAGCGATTCCTGGGTGCGGCGACCGGGCGGCCGGTGGCGGACCGTGACCGCGCCACGGCCGTCACCTGCGCCCTCGCGTGGGAGCGAGGGGCGCGGCTGTTCCGGGTCCACGACGTCGCCCTGACGCGCGAGGCCCTCACCCTGGCGAGCGCTACGACGAACCCAACGTGAACGTAGACGCCTTCAAGTTCCTCGCCCCGCCGCTCTGGCCGGATGTGTTCGAGATCCTGCTGGTCTCGTTCGTCATCTACCGCTTCCTGCTGTTCCTGGTGGGGACGCGCGCGCTCCAGATCGTGATCGGCTTGGTGATCCTGTCGCTCACGTACTTCATCGCGGTGTTCGCCAAGTTCACGATGATCAGCTCGCTGCTCGGCGTCGTGTTCACGTACGGCGCCTTCGCCGCCGTGGTCGTGTTCCAGCCGGAGCTCCGCAACGCGCTCGCGCGCCTGGGCCAGTCGCGGTTCATGCGGGCGTTCTCGCGCGGCGACCGGCAATCGGTGGCCGAGGAGATCGCCGAGGCGCTCGACCGGCTGTCGCGCGCCGGTACCGGCGCCATCATCGCCGTCGAGGGCGACATCGGCCTCGAGGAGTTCATCACGACCGGCGTTCCGATGGAGGCCAAGGTCTCCGCCGACCTCCTCACGACCGTGTTCACGCCCTACTCGCCGCTGCACGACGGCGCCGTCCTCATCCGCGGCGACCAGATGATCGGCGCCGGCTGCGTGCTCCCGCTCACCCAGTTCAAGGTGTCCGACAAGTCGCTCGGCACCCGCCACCGTGCCGCGCTGGGTCTCTCGGAAGAGACCGACGCCACGGTCCTGGTCGTCTCCGAGGAAACCTCCACGATCTCCGTCGCGAGCCACGGGTTGTTGTACCGCCACCTCACACCGCAACAGGTGCGCGACCTGCTCTCGGGTGCCGTCTCGCATCTCGAGGGCGGCGAGCGCGTGACTCAGCCTGCTTCCTGACCCCTCCCGGCCGGCATACCGGGAGGCCGCCGCCGTGGCGCTCCTGGTGCTCATCGGTTATGTGATCACGCTCGCACCCACTGTCACGCTGTGGGATGCGGGCGAATTCATCACCGCCGCCAAGGTCCTCGGCATCCCGCATCCGCCGGGCACGCCGCTGTTCGTGCTGGTCGGCAATGTCTGGGGCGCGCTGGTGCCCTTCGGCGAGTACGCGTGGCGCCTGAACCTGATGAGCGCGTGCTTCTCGGCGGCCGGGGCAGGGTGCCTGTTCTTGGTCACGCACCGCCTGCTCGCGGGCGAAGAGCGAGTGCTGCGCATCGGCGGCGCCGCGGCGGCGGCGCTGCTGTCGGCGTTCGCGTTCACCGTCTGGCAGAACAGCAACGAGACCGAGGTCTACGCGTTGGCGACGTTCAGCATCGCCGCCATCCTGTGGCTCTGCCTCCGCTGGCGCGACATGCGCGGCACGGACCGCGCGCCGCATTACCTGCTGCTCGTCGTTTACGTTGCAGCGCTCTCGATCGGCAATCACCTGCTGGCGCTGCTGGTCGGACCGGCGGTGTCGCTGTTCATCTTGTATACGCTGCGCTCGGCGCCCGCGCCGGATCCCGCGGCGCGGCGCGTCGAGTGGGCGGATTGGGCCGCGCTCAGCTCGCTGTGGATCGTGCTCATCGCCGTGGGACTGGGCAGCACGCCGCTGCTCTATCTGGGAGGCGTGCTGTTCGGCGCCGCCCTGGTCGCCTGCGTCCTCACGGGCTCGCTCGCCTTCCCGGTTGTGGCGCTCTGCGTGGCGGCGATCGGTGTCTCGACCTACGCCTTCCTCTATATCCGCTCCGGCTTGCAGCCGCTGCTCGACGAGGCCGACCCCGAGACGTGGACGAACCTCCTCGCCGTGATCCGCCGCGAGCAGTACGGCGCGCGCGGACCGCTCGACAACCCGCTGTTCCTGCCCGGGCCCGACAATCCCGGCCGCACGGGGACGCTCGTCGTCCAGCAGTTCATCAACTACTTCCAGTACTGGTCATGGCAATGGGGCAGGGCATTGCCGCTCGTGGGCGTCCTGGTGACGACACTCGTGTTCACGGGGCTGGGCGTGCTGGGATTCGACTTGGCGAAACGTCGCGATCGAGGAATCGCCTATCTGCTGGGGACGCTCTGGCTCATCACCGGCCTCGGGCTCGTCGTCTACATGAACTTCAAGCCGGGGTTCTCGCTGTTCTGGGACCGCTATCCCACCATTGATCAGCACGAGGTGCGCGAGCGCGACTACTTCTTCATCGCGAGCTTCCAGATGTGGGGGGTGCTGGCCGGCATCGGTCTCGTGCGGGCCCTGCGCTGGGCGTCGCGCGCCGGTCCGGTTCCGCGGTTCGCGCTGGCGGGGGCTGCCGCGCTGGCGCTGCTGCCGTACGCGCTCAACTTCAAGGCGGCGTCGCGCCGCCACGGGCCCGACGTCACGATCGCCCGCGATTTCGCCTACGATCTGCTCCAGTCGGTCGAGCCGTACGGCGTGGTCTTCACCTCCGGGGACAACGACACGTTCCCGGTCTGGTACATCCAGGAGGTCGAGGCGGTGCGCCAGGACGTGACGCTCGTCAACCTGTCGCTCGCCAATCTCGACTGGTACCTGCGGCAGCTCGCGACGCGCCCCACGCGGCCCTTCGATCCCGACGGCGCACCGGCCGTCTACCGCGCGCTCGCGCCGCCCGAGCCCCCGCTGGGCCCGGCGCTCCCGCTCACGGTCCAAGACATCGCCAACATGACGCCGATGCGCGTGAGCGAAGACGCCACCTTCCGGGCGGCGGGGCTCCAGCTGCCGATCCGCGGGGGCCAGGTGCTCCGCACGGCGGACCAGGTGATTCTCTACATCATGGCGACGTACCTGCCCGCCCGGCGCCCGGTCACGTTCGGCCTGTCGTCGGGTCGCGGCTCCTGGCTCGGTCTCGATCCGCATGTCGTGTTGCAGGGGTTTGCCTTCAAGGTGTTCCCGAAGGCCGACACGGTGAAGCATTGGGTCCACGGCATCCAGGGTACGATGGTGGATTCCGCGCGCACGGCGTTGCTCGTGGATTCGGTGTTCCAATACGGCGGATTGTTCGCCGTGGACACGCTCGACCTCGAGCCGGCCGCCCGGCAGCTCGCGACGTCGTTCTCGGTGGTGTACCTCGAGCTCGGCAACGCGGCCGCGCTGCGAGGTGATCAGCCGCGGGCCCTCGCGTATCTCCGCCACGCCTATCACCTGAACCCCAGCAGGCAGTTGGCGGAGATCGTCCGCCGCATCGAAACCGAGGGGGTGCGGAGCCTGTTTGGCCCCTAGCCGGGGACCCCCAGTATATTGATCGGCTATGAGTTTCGCGGCCCTCCCGGAGCGCTTGGCCCAGGTGAGGGCCGACATCGCACGGTTGGCTGAACAGCCCGTCACCATCGTCGCCGTGACCAAGGGCTTTCGGACGGACGCGATTCGCGCGGCGCTCGCGGCCGGCATCGCCGACATCGGCGAGAACCGCGTGCAGGAAGCGGTGCAGAAGCAGGACGCGCTGCGGGAGGTGTCCGGCATCCGCTGGCATCTGATCGGGCACTTGCAGCGCAACAAAGCCAAGCTCGTGCCCGGTCGATTCGAGCTGGTGCATTCGGTCGATTCGTTGGAGCTCGCGACCGAGTTGAACAAGCAGGCAACGACGGTGCGCGTGTTGCTGCAGGTGAACGTGGCGCGCGAGCCGCAGAAAAGCGGCTGCGCGCCCGAGGAGGCGCCGGCGCTGGCGCGGCGGGTCGCGGCGCTCGCGAGCCTGCGCCTCGAGGGACTGATGACGTTGGCTCCGCTGACCGATGACGTGGACGTGCAGCGCCGGACCTTCCGGGGTCTGCGCGTCCTGCGGGATACGATCAAGAAGGAGGAAGGGCTATGGCTGCCGACCCTCTCGATGGGGATGTCCGGCGACTACGCTACGGCAGTCGCGGAGGGAGCAACGGTGATCCGCTTGGGTACCGCCCTGTTCGGACCGAGGGGGGGGAAGGGGGAGACGCCGTGAACGACGATGCCTTCACACTCACCCCGCTCGACATCCGCAAGCAGGAGTTTCGCAAGACGCTGCGCGGCTACGACACGCTGGGCGTCGAAGACTTCCGCATGCGTGTGGCGGATGCGCTGGAGCGCGTGATGCGCGACCGGTCGGTGCTCGAGGAGCGGCTGGCGGCCCTGACCGAGCAGCTGCGCGTGTTCCGCGAGCGGGAGAAGGCGATGAACGAGGCGCTGGTCGCCGCGCAGCAGCTGCGGCAGGACACCCGCGCCGCCGCCGAGCGCGAGGGCCAGGTGATCGTGCGCGAGGCGGAGGCGGAAGCGAAGCGGCTGCTCGACGAGGCGCGCGGCGCTGAAGGCATTGTCCAGGCGCGCATGGCCGAGACCGAGCGCCAGTTCCAGCAGTACGTCGGCGGATTCCGCGCCCTCCTCGAGCGGCAGCTCGCGGAGCTGCGCGCGCTCGACGGACAGCGCGGGTGACAGGGGGGGGGGGAGGGGGAGTCGCCGCGGCCGGGCCCCCCCCCCCCCCCGCCGCCGCGGCGGTCCGCGCCGTCCGGACGCGGACCGCACTCGTTCCAGAGGTCGCGGTGATTCTCGGCACGGGACTCGGGGCCTTGGCCGACGCGCTCAAGGCCGAGGCCGCGATCCCGTACGCCGACATCCCCGGCTTCCCGCTCTCGACCGTCGAGACGCACGCGGGGCGGCTGTTGTTCGGCACGCTGGCGGGCCGGCGCGTCGCGATGATGCAGGGACGGTTTCACCGCTACGAGGGCTACACTCTTCAGCAGGTGGCGTTTCCCGTGCGTGTGCTCAAGGCGCTCGGCGCCAAGACCCTGGTCGTATCGAACATCTCCGGCGGGATGCATCCGCTGTGGGCGACCGGCGACCTGGTCCTGATCTCCGACCACATCAATCTGCTGGGTGACAATCCGCTGGTAGGCCCCAACGTGGACGCCGAGGGCCCCCGCTTCCCCGACATGTCGGCGGCGTATGACCCCGACCTGCGCGCGCTCGCGCGCGCGGTCGCGCTCGAGCGCCGGATCCTGCTGCGCGAGGGCGTGTACGTCGCGGTGCCCGGCCCGAACCTCGAGACGCGCGCCGAGTACCGCATGCTGCGGGCGATGGGCGCGGATGTCGTGGGCATGAGCACCGTGCCGGAAGTGATCGTCGCCGTGCAGCAGGGCATGCGCGTGCTGGGCCTGTCGATCATCACCGACAATTGCCTGCCCGATGCCCTCGAGCCGACCTCCATCGACAAGATCATCGCGATCGCGCGGGCGACCGAGCCGCACCTCGCCATGGTGGTGCGCGGCGTGTTGGAGCGCCTCAACTGATGGACGTGGACGCGCTGGAGAAGCAGCTGCTCGCGACGTGGAAGCACGAGCGCCTGTTCGCGCGCGTCACGGAAGCGACGCGCTACGGCCCGCCCTTCATCTTCTATGAGGGCCCGCCGACCGCCAACGGCCGGCCCGGGATCCACCACGTCTTTTCGCGGACGATCAAAGATCTGATCTGCCGCTACCACACGATGCTGGGGCATGGGGTGACGCGCATCGCCGGCTGGGACACGCACGGCCTGCCCGTCGAGATCGAAGTCGAAAAGCAGCTCAACATCAACGGCAAGAAGCAGATCGAGGAGTACGGCGTCGAGCGCTTCAACCGGCTGTGCCGCGAGAGCGTGTTCAAGTACAAGACCGATTGGGAAGCGCTCTCCGACCGCATCGGGTACTGGCTGGACTACGAGCACCCCTACATCACCGACAGCAATCCCTACATCGAGACGGTGTGGTGGCTGCTCAAGAAGTTGCATGAGAAAGCGCTGTTGTATCGGGGCCACAAGGTCTTGCCCTACTGCCCGCGCTGCGGGACGGCGCTGTCCTCGCACGAGGTGGCGCAAGGCTATGACACCGTGCAGACCAACTCGGTCTATGTCACGTTCCCGCTCGCGAGCGATGCCAAGCGCCAACTCGTGATCTGGACGACCACCCCGTGGACGCTGCTCGCCAACGTCGCCGTCGCCGTGCATCCCGATCTGGCGTACGGCGAGTGGGAAGTGGAGGGCGTTCGCTACATCGCGGCGCTGCAGCGTGCCGGCGACGTGCCGGTGCACGGCAAGCCGCTCGCCCAGGCGACGCAGGTCGCTTCGTATCCGGGACGCGATCTGGTCGGCCAGAAGTACGTCCGCCCGCTCGATCTTGTCTCGCCGCCGGCCGACCGGAGAGGCCAGCGCGACGTCGTGGTGGCGGGCGCCTTCGTGTCCGCCGACGAAGGCACGGGACTCGTCCACATGGCGCCCGCCTTCGGTGCCGACGATTACGCCACCGCCCAGCAATACGGGCTCGTCTTCGTTAATCCCGTCACCGAAGCCGGCACGTTCAAGGGCACGAGCTGGCCGGAGATCGAAGGCAAGCTCGTCACCGACAAGGAAACCAACCGGCTCATCATCGAGCGCCTGAAGCAGGACGGCCGCTGGCTCGAGACGCGCCCCTATACGCACACGTATCCCTTCTGCTGGCGCTGCGACTCGCCGCTCATCTACTATGCCCGCAGCTCCTGGTTCGTGCGCACCACCGCGGTCAAGGCGCGTATGCTCGAGGTGAACCGCGCGGTGGACTGGCACCCGCCGGAGGTCGGCACCGGGCGCTTCGGCGAATGGCTCGAGAACAACGTGGACTGGGCGCTGTCGCGCGACCGCTACTGGGGCACGCCGCTCAACGTGTGGGAGTGCGGCGCGGAGCACGAGCACCGTGAGGTGATCGGGTCCTACGAGGAGCTGGCGCAGCGTTGGGGGAAGGCGCTGCCTCAGGACTTCGATCCGCACAAACCGTTCATCGACACGTACACGTGGCCGTGCCGGCAGTGCGGCGGCACGATGCGCCGCGTGCCGGAGGTGATCGACGCGTGGTTCGACTCGGGCTCCATGCCGTACGCGCAGTGGCACTATCCGTTCGAGCACCAGGCGGACTTCAAGGCGCATTTCCCGGCCGATTTCATCTGCGAGGGCGTGGACCAGACGCGCGGCTGGTTCTATTCACTGCTCGCGATCGGCGTGACGGCGTTCGACGCCCAGGTCTACAAGCACGTGATCGTGAACGAGCACGTGCTCGACGTGCACGGGCAAAAGATGTCGAAGAGTCGCGGCAACATCGTGAACCCCTGGTCGGTGCTCGAGGAGCACGGCGCTGACGCGGTGCGGCTCTACCTGCTGGGGCAGAGCCAGGTGTGGCTCCCCAAGCGCTTCGACGCCGGCCAGATCTCCGAAGTCGCGGGTGGGTTTCTCAACACGCTGCGCTCCACCCACGATTTTTTCCGCCGCTACGCCCAGGACTGGCAGCCGCCGGCGGAGGAGGACGCGACGCCGCCCCCGCAACGTCCCTCCGCCGACCGTTGGCTGCTGGCGCGTCTCGACGAAGTCGTGACCAGCGTGCGCCAGTCGTGGTCCGCCTACGACGTGACGGCGGGCGTGCGGGCCATCATGGATTTCGTGGGCGAGGATGTGTCGCGCTGGTACGTGCGCCGCAACCGTCCCCGCTTCTGGGCGCCCGACCGGGCGACGGACCCGGTGGCGCTCGAGACGCTGCACGAGACGCTGGTGGCCGCGGTGCGGTTGCTGGCCCCGGCGGCCCCGTTCATCTCGGATTCGCTGCACCGTGCCCTCACCGGGGTCTCGGTCCACCTGGCGCCGTTTCCCGTGGATCGGGGACACCGGGCGCCGGAACTCCTGGCGGCGATGGACACGGTGCGGCGGCTCGCCTCGCTCGCGCGGGCGGCCCGGGAATCGCACAATCTCCGGGTGCGGCAGCCCCTGGCGCGCATGCAGCTGGCCGTGCCCGCCGGGGCTCAGGGCCCGGCCTTGTCAGACCTGTTAGATATCCTGGCTGCCGAAGTCAATGTAAAAGCCGTGCAGGTGGTGGCTTCCGATCATGACCTGGTGCGGCTGCGCGGCAAAGCCAATTTTCGGACCCTCGGCAAGCGCTACGGGAAGGACACGCCCCGGGCCGCGGCGGCAGTAGCGGACCTCGGCGCGGCCGAGCTGCAGGCGTTGGAGCGGGGCGAGGCCGTCCGCGGTTGGGCGGGCGAGTGGGAGTTCCGGCCGGAGGATGTCACGGTCGCGCGCGAAGTCACGAGCGACTGGCTGGTGCAGGCCGACGGCCCCTACGTCGTCGCGCTCGACCCGGCCCTGACGGATGACTTGATCCAGGAAGGACTGGCGCGCGAAGTCGTGAATCGTGTCCAGCGTCTCCGCAAGGAGGCGGGCTATGAATACACGACGCGCATCGAGCTGAGCGTCGCCGGCGCCGAAGAAGTGGTGGCCGCGACCCGCGCGTTCCAGGGGTTCGTCGAAGGGGAAACGCTGGCGCGGCGGCTGGTGTTGGGCGCCGTGCTCGACGAGCCCGATCTGCAGGCTGAGGTAGAGATCGAGGGGCGCCAGGCGACGATTGCGCTGCGGCGTCACGACGGACGAAAGGGCGGAACCCGATAATGCCGACGAAATCCACGAAAGCGAAAGCAAAAGCGAAGGGGCTCAGCAAGAAGCAGCTGAGCCATCTCGAGAAGCGGTTGCTCGAAGAGCGCGCCCGCGTGATCAAGGAGCTGGGTCACTATGGCGAGTCGTTCAACTCGAGCCTGCAGGCCTCGGATGGCGACTTGTCGAGCTACTCCTTTCACATGGCCGACCAGGGCACCGACGCGATGGAGCGGGAGAAGCAGTTCCTGTTCGCGTCGCAAGAGGGCCGCTACCTGTGGCACGTGAACGAGGCGCTGCGCCGGCTGTACGGCACGCCGGGGCGCTTCGGCAAGTGCGAACAGTGCGGCGAGGAAATCGGCTTCGACCGCCTCGACGCGCTGCCCCATGCCCGGCTGTGCATCAAGTGCAAGGCGAAAGAAGAAGATGGTAAACGCCGCTGAGCGCCGGCTGTTCTGGGGCACGGCGGCGGCGGTGGTTGCGGTTGATTTCGTCACCAAGCTGATCGCGGAAGCGTTCCTGGCGCGGCGGCTGCCGCTGCGCATCCTCGGGGACTTCGTGCAGCTGCGCCTCGTCTACAACGAGGGCGCCGCGTTCGGCCTGCATCTGGGCGAGAACTCGCGCTGGATCTTTTTCGGGCTCGCCGTCATCGCCTTGTTCGTGCTCGGCTCGCTGGTGCGCGGCACCCGCCCGGGCGATCGCTTCCGGCTGCTCGCGCTGGCGCTGGTCTGCGGCGGCGCGGTCGGCAACCTGATCGACCGCATTCGCAGCGCGCAGGGCGTCGTGGACTTTGTGGACATCGGCATCGGCGCCTGGCGCTGGCCCACCTTCAACGTCGCCGATGCGGCGATCACCGTCGGTGCCATCGCACTGGGCATCTCCCTCTGGCAAGAGGGCCGCGCGCAACAGCGAGCCAAGGAGGCGCGGGTGGCCGAGCCTTGACCATCCTGTTCTGCGTCTCCGCCGCCGTGACTGAACGCCTCGACCGTTTCCTCGCCGACCAGCTCGCCCTCTCCCGCACACAGGCCGGACGTCTCATCGCCGACAAGCGCGTCAGCGCGCGCGGCAAACCGCTCCGCGCCTCCGCCGTGCTCGAGCGCGGCGCCGAAGTCAGCGTCGAGTTCCCTCCCGACGCGCCCCCGCCGCGCACGTACGCGCCCGCGCACGCGGAGCTGCGCTTCGTGTACGAGGACGAACACCTGGCCGTCCTCGACAAGCCGGCGGGACTCGTCGTCCATCCCGGCCCCGGCCACTGGAACGACACCCTGGTCAATGTGCTGGTGGGGCGGGGCACCGAGCTGTCGGGCGGCGCCTCCGCAGAGGCTGGGGGGGGGGGGGCCGGCCTGGGATCGTGCAC
>JBBDYB010000005.1:135783-164853 GCA_040901965.1 Gemmatimonadales bacterium
GCGGCGCCGGGCGAGGCGGTGGGGGCGGTGGCCGGGCCGCGCACGGGCGTGGGATCGTGCACCGCCTCGACCGGAATACGTCGGGACTGCTCGTCGTCGCCAAGACCGATCTCGCCCACCGGCGGCTCGCGGGCGCGATGGAGCGGCGCGAGATCAAACGGGTCTACGCGGCCCTCGTCTGGGGCCACCTGCGCAAAAGTCCCGTGGACATCGAGGCGCCGATCGCGCGCCATCCCAAGGAGCGCAAGCGGATGACGGTCGCCGAGGGCGGCCGCCACGCCGTCACGCACGCGGCCGTCGTGGCGCGCTGGGCCAACGCCGATCTCTTGCGCGTGCGTCTCGGCACGGGCCGTACGCATCAGATTCGCGTCCACCTCGCGCATGTCGGCCATCCGGTGGTCGGCGATCGCGAGTACGCGTTCGGTGGCAGCCGCCGCGTCACGGGGTCGGGTGGGGCGCGCGCGGCGGCGGAGCAGCTCGAGGCGCTCGCGCCGCGGCAACTGCTGCATGCCGCGGCACTCACATTCGCGCATCCGGTGAGCGGCGCGCCGCTCCATCTCATGTCAGAATGGCCCACCGATTTGCGTCCCGCGCTCGCCGCGGCGGCAGCCGACGCAAACTTGCTTGCCGAGCGCAACCCCTTGCAGTATCTTGGCTTCTTCGCATCCGATGAATGAAGCAAGTCTCGGCCGACTGCTCGTTTTCCGTGTGGGAAACCTGGCTTGCGCGGCCGAGGTCGACCAAGTGCGGGAGATTCTCCCGCGCCTCCCAACGACGCGTATTCCGGGCGCGCCCCCGGTCGTCGCGGGGCTCGTGAATGTCCGCGGCACGCTGGTGACTGTCGTGGAGGGGTGGCGTGCGTTGGGGCAGTCCCCCCCCTCGCCCACTCCGACCCCCGCGCTCCCCGCTGGCTCCTCGCAGGACAACGGGGGCGGGGAGCGGCAAGGCTCGACGATTATCCTGGATCTGGGGAAAGTGCGCGAAGGGGAGGAAGGACACAGGCTCGTCGGCTTTACGGTGGACGAGGTGACGGACATGCTGGCGGCCGGCGACGCGCAGCTGGAGGATCGCCGCGGACTGGCCGGCGTCGACCCGACGCTGGTGCGCGCGGTGGGGCGGCGGGGGGAGGGCCAGATCTTCGTCGTCCTGGACGTGGCGGCGCTGTTGGGCCCGATCTTGACTACCTAAGGAGCGAGCGGTGAGCCACACTGTGCTCGTCTGTGACGACGCCATCTTCATGCGCACGATGATCACCGACATCCTGGCGCAGGCCGGGTTCGAGGTGGTCGGTGAGGCCGAAACGGGGTCGCAGGCGGTCGAGAAGTATCGGCAGCTCAAGCCCGACCTCGTCACGATGGACATCGTGATGCCCGACATGGGGGGCATTGATGCCGTGCGCGAGATCGTGAAGCACGACCCCGACGCCAAAATCCTGATGTGCAGCGCCATGGGCCAGCAGGCCCTGGTCGTGGAGGCCATTCAGGCGGGCGCCAAAGACTTCGTCGTCAAACCCTTCCAGCCGTCCCGCGTGCTCGAAGCCGTCCAGCGCGTGCTGGGGTAGCCGTGGATCTGTCGCAGTACGCCGAGCTGTTCCTGGCCGAGAGCCGCGAGCACTTGAGCGCCTGCAACCAGCTGTTGCTCGAGTGGGAGCGCCGTCCGGCGTCGCCGGAACCGGTGGGCGGCATCTTCCGCGCCGTCCATACGGTGAAGGGCATGGCGGCCACGATGGGCTACGCCCGCGTCGCCGACCTCGCCCACCGCATGGAGAATCTCCTCGATCATCTGCGGCGCGGCGGCCGCCCTCCCAACGACGACACGCTCCAGCTCCTGTTCCGCGCCACGGATGCGCTCGAGAAGGCCGTGGGTCTGGCGGTCGCTGGCCGCGAGCGCGAGGCCGACCTGGCCGGCGTGCTCGCGGATCTCGATCGCGCGGTCACCCACCTCGCGCCGCGCCCCACGCCCGCAAAAGCGCCGCACCCTCGCAAGTCTCCAGAGCCGTCAGCAGCGCCGGAGCCCCCCCCCGTCGGTTCCGGCCGGCTCGTCCAGGTCATCCTCCGCCCCGAGGCCCAGCTCAAGGGTGGGCGCGCGATGCTCATCGTGCGCAAAGCCCAGACCCTGGGCGGCGTGCACCGCATCCAGCCTCCGGCCGCGGCGTTCGAGGCCGAAGACTTCGACGGCCGCTTCGAGTTCGAGATCGACACGGCGGCGCCGGCGGGGGAGATCGAAGCAGCGATCCGCTCGGTCGGCGACGTGGAGCGGGTGGCGGTCGGAGGAGATGAAGCGCACATCACCCCGGCGGAGAGCGCGGGCGGCGCCGGAGGGGGGGGAGGACGCAGCCGCCACATCCGCGTGGACCTGCGGCGGCTCGATGCGCTGATGGACCTGATCGGCGAGCTCGTTACGGCACGCGGGCGCCTGAACGAGCTGGCGGCGCGCTCGCGCGATCCTGCGATGGACGACGTGGCCATCCAGATCTCGCGCCTCTCGGCCGATCTGCAGGCGGAGATCATTCAGGCGCGGATGACGCCGGTGTGGCAGGTCTTCGATCGCTTCCCGCGGTTGGTGCGTGACCTCGCGCGCCAGCTCGACAAGCAGGTCGCGTTCCGCGTCGAGGGGAAAGAGATCGAGCTCGATCGCGCGATTCTCGACGAGCTCGGCGACCCGCTGGTGCACCTGCTCCGCAATGCGGTGGACCACGGCATCGAGACGCCCGCCGAGCGCAAGCGGCGGAAGAAGAAGCCGGAGGGCGAGATCGTGCTCGCCGCCGTGCGCGAGCGCTCCAGTGTCGCGATCACCATCACGGACGACGGCCGCGGCATCGACCGCGTGAAGATCATGGAGCAGGCGAAGCGCGACGGGCTGGTGGGCCCACACGTCGAGACGTTGTCGGACGATCAGCTGCTGCGGGTGCTCGCACGGCCCGGCTTCTCGACGGCGGATGCCGTCACCAACGTGTCGGGCCGGGGCGTCGGCATCGACGTCGCCATGACCCGGATCCGCGCGCTGGGTGGGTCCATCGAGATCCGCACGGAGGCAGGGAAAGGCACGACGTTCGTGCTCCGCCTCCCGGTCACGCTCGCCATCGTGCGCGCGCTGATCGCCGCGGTGGGCCCGGAGCGGTACGCGCTGCCGCTCACCTACGTCGCCGAGACCGTCGAGTTCGGCTCGACGGCGATCACGACGATGGACGGCCGCGAGGCGATGGTGCTGCGCGACCGCGTGGTCCCGCTCGTGCACCTCCGTACCCTGCTCGGCGTGACCGACGAAGCCGCGCCGCCGCCGGCCCGCCGGCCGGTGATCGTGCTCGAGATGGGCGAGCGGCGCACCGGGATCGTGGTGGACGGGATGTTGAGCCAGCAGGAGATCGTCGTGAAGGAGTTCGAGGCGCCCCAGGGCACGCTGCCGGTGTTCAGCGGCGCGACGATCATGGGCGACGGAGTCCCGGCGCTGATTCTCGACGCCGCCGGGCTCGTGTAGAGAGGAGAGGGCATGGAGGACGTCCGCGATCTGAAGGCGCTGCAGCTCGACGCGCTGCGCGAGGTCGCCAACATCGGGGCCGGCCATGCGGCGACCGCGCTGTCGCAGATGACCAACCGGCGCATCATGATCTCCGTGCCCGAGATCAACATCGCGCGCCTCGAAGAAGTCCCCGGCCTCATCGGTGACCCGCAGGAGGTCGTCGCTGCCGTGCTGATGCACATGCTCGGCGACCTCACCGGCCGGACCTTGCTGCTCTTTCCCGAGCCGGTCGGGCGCCGGTTGTGCGACATGCTGCTCAAGCGCCCGCTCGGGACGACGCAGGCGTTCGAGACCATCGAGCAATCCTGCCTCAAGGAGGCCGGCAACATCCTCTCGGGTGCCTACATGAACGCCCTGTCCGAGTTCATGGGGATGCTGCTGCTGCCGTCCGTTCCGAGCCTCGTAGTGGATCTCTCGGCCGCCGTGCTCACGACGACCTACCTGAACTTCGGCCACGACCGGGACTTCGTGTTTTGCGTCGAGACGGAGTTCAACATCGATGTCGAAGACGGGCTGCGCGGCCATTTCCTGCTCCTGCCCGACTTGGCGTCCCTCAAGGCTATTTTCGACGCCATTCGCCTCACCTAACCCGTGACGGGTTCCCCCCCGGTGGTCTCGGAACGCGACCTCACGGTCCTCCGCTCCTTTGCCCGCCGGATCGATCCATCGGACGCGGGCGCCCACAACAATCTCGGCGTCCTCTACTACCAGAAGGGCCTCGTCCCCGAGGCGATCGAGCAATTCACGCGCGCGCTCGAGCTCGATCCCAAGATGCAGGTCGCGCAGCGCAACCTCGAAATCGCCTACCACAACACTGGCTTCTACGACCGCCGCGTGGCCGAGCTCCAGGAGCGGCTGCGCCAGGCGCCCGACGAGCGGGACCCGCGCTGGGAGCTAGGCCGCACGTACGCGATCCTGGGTGCGTTCGAAGAAGCGGTCGCGGAATTCGAGGAGCTGCTCGCCCACAAGCCCAAGGACGTGGCGGCGATGATCCAGCTCGGTCTCGCCGAGAAGAGCCGGGGCCGGCTCGAGGTCGCCACGGAGTGGTTCCTGCGCGCCGTGGAGCAGGAGCCCGACTCGAGCGTCGCGCATTTCTATTTGGGGGAGGTCTACTACAACCGCGGGCTCAACGAGCCCGCCCTGGCCGCGCTGGAGCGGGCGGTGACGCTGCATCCCGACAACGCCAACGCGCACTACCTGATGGCATTCGTGCTCGGGGACATGGGTCGCCACCAGGAGGCGCGGGCCGCGTCCAAGCGGGCGATTGAGCTGAACCCGTCGCTCGCCCGCGCGCAGACGAACCTGTCGCTCGAGCGCTACCGCGCCGAGCGTCAGTCGGTCGAGCAGCGGCTGCGCGAGTCGCCCGCGCCCGAAGTGGCCGAGGGCAGCGAGCTCGCGCATTACAACCTGGGCCTCGCGTTCCGGCAGAAGGGCTACTACACCGAGGCGCTGCGCGAATACCGCCTCGCCCTGGAGCGCGGCGAGGACCGCCGCCTCGTGCGCCAGGCGATGGCCGAAGTGCACCTGCTGAAACGTGACTTTGCCGACGCGCTCGAGCTGTATGAGGCGCTGATCCACGACGTGCCGGACTCGCCCAAACTGTGGAATGAGCGGGGCGTGGTGCTCCATCAGGCCGGCCGCACGGCCGACGCGCTCGCGTCCTACCGCCAGGCGACGGAAGTGGACCCGCATTACGCGCTCGCGTGGAACAACGTCGGGGTGGTGCTGGCCCACCAGAGCGACACGGAGGAGGCGATCGACGCGTTCCGCCGCGCGCTGCGGCTGGCCTCCGGGTTCGCGGGCGCCCGGCTCAACCTGGCGCTGCTGCTGACGCACCTGCGCCGCTTTCAGCTCGCCCTCGAGGCATACCGCCAGGTGCTCGCCGATCAGCCGAACGCCGCGGCCGCGTGGAACGGCGTCGGCCTGGTGCTGGTCGAGCTGAAGCGATTCCCGGATGCCCGCAACGCGTTCGTCCGCGCGGTCGAGGCCGATCCCCAAAATGCCGGCGCGCACTACAACCTCAGCTTTACGCTCTCGAACCTCGGCGATTTCGACGGCGCGCTCCGAGCCACCAAGCGCGCGCTCGAGCTGGATCCCTACTACGTGTCGCAGAAGTTCGCGCTCGCCATCGACCTCCAGTACGAGACCGTGGCCATCGGCATCGTGCCGGAGATCTCCGCCGACGTCACCGCCGAGAACCTCGGCGCCGAGTTCGCGTTCGACCAGCGGCTCCTCGACAACATCTTCCAGGAGCTGGCGCCCCCGGGGGCTGCCACGCCGGCTGCGGCGGGGCAAGGCGCCGCCAGGAAACCCAAGGACGATCCGCTCGCGTTAGCGCGCGACTACGTGAGCAAGGGGATGATGGATCTCGCCATCGCCGAGGCAAACCGCGCGGTGCAACGCGGTGCCGACCGCGGCGTGGCGGCCGCGCTGCTGGGCGACATCTATGCCCAGCGGGGGCTGCCCGGGGAAGCGCTGGAGCGCTACCGCGAGGCGCGAACGCTCGATGCGGCCAACGCCGCCGCCGCCCTGGGAGAAGTGAAGAGCCTGCTCGCGATCCAGCGGCCGGCCGAAGCGCTGCCGCTCGCCGAGGAGCTGGTGGCCCGTGCGCCCGAAGACGTCGAGGCGCTCGTGGCCGCCGCCAGGGCCCGCGCGGCGACCGGCGACGCGGCCGGCGCGCTCACCGCCCTGCGGCAGGCGCAGACCCGCGCGCCCGACCGCGCCGACCTCCACAAGCTCCAGGGAGACATCGGCGTCAAAGTCGGCGACCGGCAGGGGGCGCGGCACGCGTACCGGGCTGCGCTCGACCTCGACAAGGGGTTCGTACAGGTGTGGCTGGAGCTTGGGCGCCTGCACGAGCACGACGAGGAGTGGGCGCCGGCGCAGCGGGCCTACGAGGAGGCGCTCGACGCGCTGCCTACGTTCCACGAGGCGTCGCTAGCCCTGGCGGACCTGCTGCGCCGTTCGGGACGCGTGCGGGACGCGGTCGTGCGGCTCGCCGACATGCTGGAGCAGGATCCCTACGACCTCGACGCGCTGTTGCTCCTGGGGCGCGCCCTCCTCGACGACAAGCGCAACGCCGAGGCGCTCGAAGCGTTCCGGCGCGCGCTGAAGTTCGATCCCGAGCACACCGGTGCGCTGTTCTACCTCGGCGCCACGCTGGCCCGCCTCCAGAGCTACGGTGAGGCGGTGGACGCGTGGGAACGGGTGACGCGCATCGATCCCGGCGGGCCGTACGCCCAGCGCGCGCGGATGCATGCGCGCACGGCGCTCGACCTGCAGCACATCTTTTCCACTTCGGACGCGGCCTAGGCGATGGCGATCGAGGGACCGCTTCGCGAGCTCGGCATCCACGACGTCTTCCAGCTGCTCGACTTGAGCCGCAAGACGGGCGCGCTGCGCGTTACCTCAGAGCTGCGGCACAACCAGGGGACGATCTACTTCGACAACGGCGTGATCGTGTTCGCCGAGATCCGCAGCAACCCCCATCCTCTGGGTGGGTTGTTGCTGCGCACCGGCAAGATCACCGAAGCCGACCTCGAGCGCGCGCGTGACATGCAGCAGCGCCAGGGTGACAAGCGTCGTCTCGGAGAGATCCTCGTGGCCCTGGGCGTGATCACGCAGCGCGAGGTGGAGCGTCAGGTGCGCTTCCAGATCGAGGAAGTCGTTTTCGAGGTGATGAGCTGGAACGAGGGCTTCTTCTCGTTCAACGAGGAGCCCGACAAGGAGGTCCCGACCGAAGTGGCGGTACGGATTCCCGTCGAGGCTCTCCTCATGGAGGGTGCGCGCCGCATTGACGAGTGGTCGCGGATCGAGAATCGCATCCCGCACGTCGGGGTCGTGCCGTCGCTCGCGCCGCCGCCCGAGGGTGGAGGCGGCGAGCTCGATCTGTTGCCGCCCGAATGGGAAGTGCTGGCGCTGATCGACGGCCACCGCGCCGTGCGCGCGCTCGCCACCGAGCTCGGCCGCTCGGACTTCGAGGTCGCCAAGACGCTGTTCGGCCTCGAGAGCGCGGGCGTGATCGTGCTGGTGGATCCGGGCACCGCCAAGCGCGGGCGGGGCGGGGGGGGACCCAGCGCGGTGGGCGAGCTTGCCGAGCTCGTCGCGAAGGCCGAGGCGGCCTTGCAGGCGAAGGATCTCGACGGGGCGCGGGCCGCGGCCGAGCAGGCCGCGAACACCCAACCGCACGACGCGACGGTGCACCTGCTGCTGGGCCGGATCCACCTGGCGCAGGGCCGCAGCCCCGCCGCGGTGGAAGAGCTGCGCCGGGCGCTGCGCCTCGATCCGCTGCTCGCGGCGGCGCACCGGCAGCTCGGCTTCGCCTTGGTGGCGATCGGCCGGTTCGGCGAGGCGCTCGAAAGCTGGGAGCAGTGGGAGCGGCTCGCCCCGCGCAGCCAGGACGAGCTGGCGCAGCTCGAAGGCGTGCAGCGCGCGCGCGAGGCGGCGCGCGTGTTCCTGGGGATGCGCGCGGGAGGCGGCCATGGCTGACGACATCCGGGCTCTCTCGACGCAGCTGGCTCAGGATCCGCACAGCCTCGTGTTCCTCCGGCTGGGCGAAGCCCTGCGCCGGAAGGGGCAGCTCGACGCCGCCCTGCGCGTCGCGGTGAACGGGCTCGAGCGTCATCCGCATCTCGCCGACGCTCACGACTTGTACGCCCGTATCCTCACCGACAAACACGATTACGAGCGCGCCTTCGACGAGTGGGACATGGCCGTGCGCATCGCGCCGAACCACACGGGCGCGCTCAAGGGCCTCGCGTTCCTCTATTTCAAAGTCGGCGACCTGGCGCAGGCCGCGGCGCACCTCGACCTGGCGCAGCGCGTCGAGCCCGACGATCTGAGCATCACCCAGGCGATCGAGATGGTGCGCGGCGGAGTGAGTCCACCCGCCCCCACACCGAGTCCAACGCCTGAACCGGCACCGACCGCCGCCTCATCTACCGCCGCCTCTGCACCGCAGGCATTCGATGAGTCCCGTGTCTTCGCTGGCCTCGAAGGCGCCGATGAGGGGCTCTTGTTGATCGACGCGGCGGGACGCGTGCTGGGCGGCGCCCTGCGCAATCCCGGGGGCAGCGACGTCACCGACGCAGTCGCCGCCTATCTCGCGGGCGTTTCGCAGGAGGCGGCCCGCACCGCGAAGCTCCTCGGCCTGGGCGCCTGGACCGGTCTCTCGGCCGAAGGGCAGCACGGCAACGTCCACCTCGCTCATCCCACGCCGGAGGCCATGCTGCTCGTCGTGCGCGACCGTGGCGTTCCCCTGGGCCGGCTGGCCATTCTCGCCCAGCGCGCCACCGCGATGGCGCGGCGTTGGCTGGAGCGCGCGACGTGAGCGCCGCGCTCGATCTGATCACCCGTGTGCGCGGCGTCCGCGGCGCGATGCTCGTCTCGGCGGACGACGGGCTCATCGTCGCCGAGCAGTTGATGGAAGGGATCAAGGGAGGCGCGGTCGCCGCGCTGGCCGCGAGCCTCGCGGGGCGGCTGCGCCGCGCGATGGAAGGGGGCGGGGTCGGGGCGAGCGTGTTCTGGCACCTCCAGGCCGAGAAGGGCGCCTTGCTGGTCGTGCCCGGTCTGTCGGGAGGGACGGGCATCCTGGTGGTGGCGGTTGCCGAGCCCGACGTCAACATCGGTCTCGTGCGGCTCGAGCTGCTGCGCGCCGCGGAGATGGTCGCATGAGCACACGCGCCGTCGAGAGCTGGACCCTCCAGCCGCTCACCGCCTTCGTGAAGGAAGCGTCGGTGCGTCTTGTCCTGGTACTGACGCCTGCTGGACAGGTGCTCGCGCAGTCGGGCTTCTCACGCGCGGTGGACGTGATGTCGGCGGCGGCCCTCGCCGCGGCGATTGTCGCGTCCACCGGCGAGCTCGCGAAGCAGCTTCGCCAGCCGCCCTTCGCCGCCCTGAATCACCAGGGCCACCGCCACGGGATCTTCCTGTCGACCTTCGCGACCGAGCGCGGGACGCTGGCGGTGCTGGCCGTCTACGACCTCGATGTTTCATCGATCGGCTTGGTGCAGTTATTCTATGAGCAACTTGCGGCGGACTTGAAGACGGCGAGCCCCAAGGGCGCGGTACCCAAGCAGGTGCTGGCGGCGGATTTCGAGCGCGAGCTGACGGACAGCCTCAACACGCTCTTCGGGAGATAGCCGTGTCCCTGGTGAACTTCACGACCCGCGAGATCACGTGCAAAATCGTCTATTACGGGCCCGGGCGGTCCGGCAAGACGACGAATCTGCACTACATCTACGGGCGCGTGCCGGAGACGCGCCGGGGCCGCATGGTCTCGCTCGCCACGCAGACCGACCGCACGCTGTTCTTCGACTTCCTCCCCATCGACCTGGGTCAGATCTCCGGCTTCACGACGCGGTTCCAGCTCTACACCGTCCCGGGGCAGGTCTATTACAACGCCACCCGGCGGCTGGTGCTGCAGGGCTCGGACGGCGTCGTGTTCGTCGGCGACAGCCAGGCGCGCCAGCTCGACGAGAACATCGAGAGCCTCCAGAACCTGCAAAGCAATCTGCTGGAGCACGGGGTGGATGTGCGCGCGATGCCGCTGGTCATGCAATACAACAAGCAAGACCTCCCGCGCGAGCTGGTGCTCACGCCGCCCGAGCTCGACGACGCGCTGAACTTCCGCTCCGTGCCGAGCTTCTCGGCCGACGCGCTGCACGGCAAGGGCGTATTCGAGACCCTGAAGAGCATCTCCGAGCTCGTGCTGAAAAAGCTCGCGGCGGGAAGCCCGGCATGACGAGCACTCTGAATCCGCGCTTCACGTTCGACACGTTCGTCGTGGGCGCCGCGAACCGGCTGGCGGTGACCGCCGGCCGCACGGTCGCGGAAAACCCGGGGTCGGCGTACAACCCGCTCTTCATCTATAGCGGGTCCGGCCTGGGCAAGACGCATCTGCTCATGGCCATCGGCCACGCTGCCAAGGCGCTCGCCCCCCAGCTCAACATCGAGTATCTGACGCTGGACGAATACGTCGAGGCGTTCCACGCCGCCATCGCGGCGGGGCAAGGCGACGCCTTCCGGCGCCGCTTCCAGAACGTGGATGCGCTGCTCGTGGACGACGTCCAGTTCCTCACCAATCGCAAAGAGATGCAGACCGAGCTGCTGCGGCTCACCGAAGCGTTGCAGCAGGCCGGCCACCAGATCGTGCTGGCGAGCGACCGCCCGCCAGCCGAGATCGCGGATTTGGACGAACGGCTGATCTCCCGCTTCTCCGGCGGCCTGGTGGTGGACATGGGCGTGCCGGACTACGAGACGCGGGTGGCGATTCTGCGGCGCAAGGCCGAGGAGCGCGGCACGAAATTCCAGCCGGGCGTGCTCGAGGTCGTCGCGAAGGTGGACTTCCCCAACGTGCGCGAGCTGATGGGGGCCCTCAACCGGCTCGTCGCCTTCCAGGCGGTGAACGACACGCCGATCAACGCCGAGTCCGCCCGGCAGGTGCTGGGAGCCGATGCGACCGCCCCGACCGCCGCCTCATCGACCGCCGCCGTTAGCGCATCGGCACCTGACGAGTTCTCCCAATTCCTGACCGACGTGACCGTCACCGTGGGCAAAGCCGTAGAGGCGTGGCGCGCGCGCGTCGCCGAAGCGGTACTGCGGTGGGAAGGCGAGGGCTATCGCACCGCGCGGCTCGAAAAGCTGCTCGATCAGGATACGCCGGCGGCCGTGGACGAGGCGATCGCCTCCTATGTGCAGGACGTGGAGCGTCTCAAGGCGCTCGAGCTGGAAGTCAGCGCGCTCGACCCGCAGGCCGCGGGCGGCAAGGTCTTCCACGACCCCGATCGGTTGGACGAGGCGGAGGCCGCGGCGGCGAAGGTCCGCGAAGGGGCGGCGCCGCCGCCGGGCCCGTCCGCCGCCTTTCCATTCGACATCTACGTGTCGGGGCCGTCCAACGAGGTGGCCGTCAGCGCCGCGCGCGCGGTGATCGGCGCGCCCGGGAAGACGTACAATCCCCTCGTGCTCGCGGGCCGGAGCGGCCTCGGCAAGACGCACCTCCTCAACGCGATCGGTCTCGAGCTGGCGAAGAAGAAAAACGCGATCGTCGCGTGCTTGTCCACCCAGGCGTTCGTGGACGAGCTGATCGCCGCGATCGACGGCAACCGCGTGGACTGGTGGCGCGCGCGCTACCGCCGCGCCACGGCGCTCCTGCTCGACGACATCCACCTGCTCGCCGGGAAGGAGCGGACGCAGGAGGAGTTGTTCAACCTTTTCAACCAGTTCCTGGACGCCGACCGGCAGCTGATCTTCACGGCCCCCGCGCACCCGAATACGCTCGAAGGTCTCGAGGAGCGGATCGTCTCCCGTCTCGAGGGCGGCCTGGTAGCGGAAATGGGCGAGCCGGACCGCGACCTGCGACGCACGGCGGTGGAGCGGCTGCTCAAGCAGAACCGCGTGCCGGTAGACCCGGCGCTGCTCGACTATCTCGCCGACCGGCCGACCGATTCGGTGCGCAGTCTCACCGGGCTCGTGCAGCGAGTGGTCGAAGCGGCCGCGGCGCAGGACGCGCCGGTGTCCGCCGGTCTCGCGCGCGACGTGCTCGAAGGCTCGCCTGCGGCCCGGCGCACCACGGGATTGCGCACGTCGGGCATCGTGGTATCGAGCGCCGGCGGCGTCCGCAGCCGGGAGAAGATGGTGTGGGACTGGCCCGGATCGGCTGACCGCGTCATCGAGGAGCTGCGCTGATGGCCATCAAGGGCTCGCTCAAAGAGGCTTCGCTTCCCGACGTGCTCCAGCTGCTCGCGCTGGGGCAGAAGACGGGGTGCCTGTCGATCGCCGACCGCTCGAACTTCGGCTACATCTACTTCGACAAGGGCCGGATCTGCTACGCGTCCATCGTGAACCGGCGCGACCGCCTGGGCGACATCCTCGTCAAGCACGAGAAAATCACCCAGGAGCAGCTCGACGCCGCCATCCACCGCCAGACCAAGACGCGCGACAAGAAGCTGGGCGAGATTCTCGTCGGCCAGAGCGTGATCTCGCAGCAGGAGTTGGAGCGCTACATGCGGATGCAGATCGAGGAGTCGGTCTATTACCTGTTCACCTGGACGCAGGGAACGTTCAACTTCGAAGCCGACGTCCGGCCCGAGCAGCAGGACTTCCTGGTCTCGATCAACCCCGAGTCGCTGCTGCTCGAGGGCGCCCGCCGCGTGGACGAGTGGAGCCTGATCGAGAAGAAGATCCCCTCGTTCGATCTCATCTTCCTCGTGGACCGCGACCGGCTCGCCATCAGCGACGCCAAGCTCACCGAGATGCAGGAGCGGCTGCTGCCGCTGCTCGACGGCTCGCGCGACGTCAACCAGACGATCGAAGACTCGGGGCTGGGCGAGTTCGAGGTGGGCAAGGCGCTGTACGGGCTCGTCACGGCGGGCTTTCTGCATCGCGCCGGCCGCACCGCCAGCGCCGAGGACATGAAGATGACGGACGCGCGCGTCGAGGAGCACCGCAACCTCGGCATCGCGTTCTACAAGACGGGCATGCTGGACGAAGCGGCGCGCGAGTTTCGGCGCGTGGCCGAGCTGCGCTCCAGCGACGCCAACGCGCACTTCTTCATCGGCCTCGTGGCGCTGAAGCAGGCCCGCTGGCGCGAAGCGATGGAAGCGCTGCGGCTCGCCGCCGAAAAGGGCGGCTCCCGGCCGGCGGTGCTTCACAATCTCGGGTTGGCCTATGAGCAGTTGGGCCGGCTCGAGGAGGCGGAGGCGGCCTACGCCGAAGCCGCGACGCGGGCCCGCACCGATCCGCGCGTGTACGTGGGCTGGGGCGTGGTGGCGTTGAAGCAGGGCGACCACGCCAACGCCGCGGGGCGGCTCGACCGGGCCAAGGAGCTGTTTGCCGAGAACATCCCGCCCATCTGGTTCTGGGCGCGGGTGCTCACCGCCGCGGCGGCGGGCGATTTTGAAATGGCGGAGCAGGTCGCCGCGCAGGCCGTCGAGACCCATCCCCAGAACGCCATCCTGCGCAACAACCTCGCGGTGCTGCACGAGCTGGCCGGCGAGCTGCCGGCAGCCGAGGACCTGGCGCGCGCGGCCCTGCATGACGAGCCCTCGCTGCCCCAGCTCTCCAAGAATCTGGGCGACCTCGCCTACCGCAGCTCACGCTACGATGAGGCGTGGGACCTCTATCAACGCGCCGTCGAGCTGGCGCCCGACCTGGGCGATGACGTCTACTTCAAGCTCGGCAACATCGCCTACAAGCGAAACGCCCGCGAGCAGGCGAGCGAGCTGTGGCGGCGGGCGCTCGAGCTGAACCCCAAACACGAACTCGTGAAAGCCAATCTGGATACGTTGAGCACCCTGTCGTGAGCTCGCGGCAGGACTCCGCCTCCCCCTCCCCGGAGCGCGCCTTTCTGGCGCTGACGGAGAAGATCTCGCGGGAGCGTGGCGTGAGCTGCGAGTCGTACAAGGACAAATGCCTGAAGCGCCGCATCGCTGTGCGGATGCGGGCCCGCGGCGTCCATACCTACGAAGACTACGGCCGGCTGCTCGATCAGGATGCGCACGAGTATCAGGATCTGCTCGACGCGATCACGATCAACGTCACCAAGTTCTACCGCAATCCCGAGACGTGGAACGCGCTGCGGCCGCACCTGGCCGCGCTGTGGGCGCCGCGCGGCGGGCGCCTCCGCATCTGGTCCGCGGGATGCGCGTCGGGGGAAGAGCCGTACACCATCGCCGTATTGCTGGCAGCGATCGCCGGCAGCGACTCCCTCGAGCATGCGTTCATCGACGCGACGGACGTGGATCGCCTCAGCCTCGAGCGGACGCGCCAGGCGCAATACCCGGACAGCGCCTTCACCGAGATGCCGGCCGACGTGAAGCGCCGCTATTTCTCGGGCGGGGTGCCGGTGGCCGCGGTTCGTGGGCTCGTGGACGTGCGCCCGCACGACCTGATGCGCGAGCCGCCGCCCCGCGCGCCCTACGACCTGATCGTGTGCCGGAACGTCGTGATCTATTTCGAGCGGCAGGCTCAGGAGCGTCTGTTTCAGGTGTTCGTGGACGCGCTCGCCCCGGGGGGCGTACTGCTGCTCGGCAAGGTCGAGACGCTGTTCGGGCCGGCGCGCGAATGGCTCACGCTCGTGGATCCGCGCGAGCGCATCTACACCAAGCCGGCGTGAAGGAAATCATCGTCAAGGTGGCCGATTGGGCCGCGGAGCGCGGCGACGCCGTGCTCGTCACGCTGGGGCTCGGCTCCTGCGTCGCCATCATGCTGCACGATCCCAACGGCAAAGCCGGCGCGATGGCGCACATCCTGCTGCCGTCCAAGAGCCTGGCCCACGACGCCACCAATCCCGCCAAATTCCCCGACTCCGCCGTGCCGCTGCTGGTCGAGCGTCTCAAGGCGCTGGGCGCCGACCCGCGGCGCCTCGTCGCCAAGCTCGCCGGCGGCGCCAGCATGTTCAGCCAGCTGGTGACGCCCGGCACCATCCAGATGGGGGAGCGCAACGTCATGGCCGCGCGCAACGCGCTGCGCGCGGCGGAGATTCCCATCGTCCGCGAGGCGGTCGGCGGCGAGCGCGGCCGCACCGTCCGCTTTCACGTGCAGGACGGCAGGGTGGAGATCCGCTCGGTGGGAGCCGATGCCCACGTCATCTGACCGGCGGCCCACGGTGCTGGTCGCGGACGATAGCGCCCTGATGCGGCGCGTCCTCGTGGATGTGCTCGGCGGGGGCGATGCCGACGACGGCGAGTTCCGCGTCGTCGCCACCGCGCGCGACGGCGTGGATGCGATTCGCAAGATCCACCAGTACAACCCCGACGTCGTCACGCTCGACCTCGAAATGCCCGAGCTCGACGGCCTCGGCGCCATCGGCTACATCATGTCCGAATCGCCGCGTCCCATCGTCGTCGTGAGCGCGCACGCGGGGCCGGGGACGTCGACCGCGATCCGCGCGCTCGAGCTCGGCGCGGTCGAGATCGTGGCCAAGCCGCCGCCGGATTTCGCTGGCTCGGCGTCCCCCCGCGCGGCGCTCGAGGCTCTCGCCCCGCAGCTCATCACGGCGGTGCGGCGCGCCCTCGCCGCCGATGTGACGCACGTGAAGGTCCTGGCGCGGCCGCCCGCACCCGTCATTCACCCTCCGGAGCTGGCGCTGCGCGGCCGCGCGGTGCTGGCCGTCGGAGTCGCGGCCTCGACCGGTGGCCCGCGCGCCCTCGCCGATCTCGTGCCCCGCCTGCCCACCGGGCGGGGCGCCGCCGTGCTCATCGTGCAGCACATGCCGCCCAAGTTCACCCGCAGCCTCGCCGAGCGGCTCGACTCGATGAGTCTGCTGCGGGTGGTGGAAGCGGACGATGGCGCCCCCGTCGTGGCCGACACGGCATACGTGGCCCCGGGCGATTATCATATGCGGGTGCGCTCCGCTTCCGATGGACCCGTCATCGCGCTCGATCAGTCCGCGCCCATCTGGGGTGTCCGTCCCGCCGCTGATCCCTTGTTCCGCTCCATTGCCGAGGTGTTCGGGGCGCGCGGCGTGGGGGTCGTGCTCACGGGCATGGGGCGTGATGGCGCTGACGGCCTGCGGGCGATGCACGACGTGGGCGGCACGGGCATCGCGCAGGATCGGGAGTCGGCCGTGATTCCAGGGATGCCGGTCGCCGCGGTGCAGGCCGGCGGTGTGGACGCGGTCCTGCCGCTGGGCCAGATCGCCGACCGCGTCGGCGCCGAGCTGACCCGCCGCGGCGTGGGGAGAGAGCAGCGCCGATGAAGGGCTACCTGTTGGTGCGGGCGGAGGGGAAGTCCTACGGACTCCCCGTGGGCCGGGTGTTGGAGGTGGGGGACGCCAGGGAGGTGCTCGAGGTGCCGCGCACGCTGCCCGCAGTCCGCGGCCTCACGCCGCTGCGCGGGCGGCTCGTGCCCCTGATCCATCTGGGCGCGTTTCTCACCGGCCGCGCGGCCCCCGCCGAGATCGGCCGCACCGTCGTCCTGGTCGAGCTGGGGAGCCGGCAGGTCGCCTTCGAGGTTGATGACGCCGATGCGGTCGTGCGGGAGCCCTCGCTGCCGGTACCGCGGGGACAGACGCTGCCGTGGGCGGCGGGCGTGGCGGAGCAGGGGGACACGCTGGTGCCGATTCTCGACCTGGACGCGCTGGGGGACCGCCTCGGATGACCACCGCCGGCGACGACGTCCAGCTCGTCACGTTCAAGCTGGCCGGCCAGGAATTCGCGTTCAACATCTTCCAGGTGGAGCGCATCCTGCGATACGAAGCACCCGCGCCGCTCCCCAAGGCGCCGGAGTTTCTCGAGGGCGTGCTCCAGTATCAGGGCGGCGCGGTGCCGCTCGTGGATTTGCGCAAACGGCTCGGTGCGGCGGCGCCGCTGCGCGACGACACGCGCACCGTCATTCTCGAGTTCGAGGGCGGCAAGATCGGCATGGTTGTGGACGCGGTGACGGAAGTGATGCAGGTCCCCGCGCAGGCGGTGACGGCGCCGCCCGGCATCGTGAAAGGGCTCGCGGCCGAGTACATCGCCGGCCTCGTGGTCAAGAATGGACGCACGATCATCGTGCTCAACACCAACAAGCTGCTGTCGTCCAAGGAAAAGCTGGCGCTGCAAGAGGTGCAATGACCGACTCGCCGATCGCGATCCTGCGCAGGGAATACGATGCCATCGCGCGCCAGCTCGAGGGGGCGCCGGGCACCGCCGAGCGCGAGGCCGCCAAGCGCGAGATCATCGCCTATTTCAAGAAAGTGGACGGGATGCTCGGTGAGATGACGCAGCTGAAGGACGACATCCGCCAGCTCGTGGACCGCTACAAGCAGATCGCCGCCGACACCAAGCAAGCCGCGGCGCCGGAGTTCACCGGCCAACGGCCCGCGGTCCATGCCGACCACATCGGCGCTTCGACGTTCATCGAGAAGGGCTGGAGCCTCATCTCGCTCGGCGACCATGCGGGCGCCATCCAGGCGCTCACCAAGGCGCTGCAGCTCTCGCCCGGCGAAACCCAGGCGGAATCGCTGCTCGGCTGGGCGCAGATGCTGCACGAGGACTACGACGACGCGCTCGGCACGTTCCAGAAAGTTCTCATGAAGGAGCCGGCGAATTCGCTCGCCCGCATCAACGTGGGCTACATCTGCTTGAAGAAGCGGATCTTCGGCGAGGCGATCGAGCACCTGTCCAAGGCGATCCGCCTGGACAACGACAAGAAGGCGACGCTCTACGCCCACTTTTATCTCGGCCTCGTGTACCTGCAGCGCGAGATGTACGAGGACGCGCAGACCTTCTTCCAGAAGACGCTGAAGCTCGGACCCAATCTGATCGAGGCGTATTACGAGCTGGGCCGGGCGCACTGGTTCGGCGGCGATCAGGCGAAGGCCCAGTCCACCTGGGAAGAAGGATTCAAGGCCAACAAATTCAATCCCTGGGGCAAGCGCTGTCAGGAAATGCTGGCGCTTGTCGCGAAGGGCGAGGAGCCGCCGCGAGACTAGCGCTCATCGCCCTGCTGCTGCAGGGCCCCCCCCCGACGGTCGTGCAGGCGGGCCGAGTAACCGCCGTGGCGTGGCCCGGCCAGGAGGCGATCGCTGCGTCGCTCGCCGAAGTCGCGGACAATGCGCGCGGCTTCCCGGGCATCGGGGCGCTGCCGGATCGCCCGATCCGTCTGATTCTCGCGCCGAGTCGACAGAAGTACGACTCATTGACCCGCGGCCGCTTGCCGTTGTGGAGTGAAGGCGCAGCGTTTCCCGACGCCGGTGTTGTCGTGCTGTTGACCGCCGGGCCGTCCGACCGTCTGACCGTCGCCCTACGTCACGAGCTCGCGCATCTGGCGCTGCGCTGGCGCGTCGGTCGCCGGGCGCCGCTGTGGTTTGAGGAAGGGTACGCGGCGGTCGCGGCCGAGGAGTGGGATCGGCTCGACGCCCTGCGCCTCAACTGGCAGCTTGCCCGCGGCGTCCGCATGAACCTCGACGACGTGGATCGGGCGCTGCGCAGTGCGCGCGGCGATGCGGAGACAGGGTACGCCCTCGCCGCCACGGCCGTCCTGCTCTTGCATCGCTGGGGCGGGGCCCGCGGGCTCGAGCCCCTGCTCGCGAACCTGCCTCAGGCCGAGACCTTCGACGCGGCACTGCGCGCCACCTACCACCTTACCGAAGGCGATTTCGAGCGCCGCTGGCAGCGCGACGTCGCATCGCGGTACGGTTGGCTGTCCTGGGCGGCCGCGATGGGCTTCTTCTGGCTCGCGATCGGCGCGGTGGTGGTGGCGTTGGTGGTGCTGCGGCGACGCCGCGACCGAGCTCGTCGCGCCGCGCTGGATGAAGGCCAACTGCTTGACGAGCTTGAGATTAAAGAATAGACTCCAGCCCCTATGCCAGAGCAGACACTCTCCCGCTCGCGCCTGCGCTTTGGACCGAAGAACTACGTCGTGCTCGGCGCGGCCGTGGTGTCGCTCGCTCTCGGCTACTGGCTCTTGTCGAAAGGTTCCACAACGCTCGCGCCGGTGCTGCTCGTCCTTGGCTACTGCGTGCTGTTTCCCGTAGGCCTGGCCCTCTAGCACCCCGCTCCCCTCCTTTATGGCACGGGCGAATAGCTCAGCGGTTCAGAGCGCCTGCCTTACACGCAGGAAGTCGGGGGTTCGAATCCCTCTTCGCCCATTGGTGTAGCAGCCTGTAACGGAGGAACGACCAAAGGTGAGAGCGCTGCGATTGGTAGTGGCCCTGCTGGCGGGAGTGGCGGCACCAGTGTCCGCCCAGCTCGCCGCCAGACAAGAGCCGACGACGAAACTCCTCGTGCTGCCGTTCACGGCGGCGTCGGCCGACTCGGCCCTGAGTATCGCGCTCGCGGACCTCGTCCGCGATCGCATCACCGCGCTGGCCAGGAACAAGGTGATGGTCGTTCCCAAGGCCAAGCTGTGCGAGGCGCTCAGTGCTTCGGGTTTCCCGTGCAACGGTTTGCTCGACGATCAGCAAGCGCGCCAGCTCGCACGCTTCCTCCAAGTCAATGCGTACCTCACCGGGTCGCTCGAGAAAAGCGGCACCGCGCTGAACGCCAAGGTGCGCGTGATCGACATCGGCGGCTCGGGGCTGGCGGCGAGTTTCACGGCGACGAACGGCAATCCCGGCACTGCCGCCGCGCTGGCCGAGCCGATCGCGCAGCGCGTCGCGTCCATCATTCGCGCGGGGGAGCTGGTCCGCGAATGCGACCAGCTGCGCCGGGCCAGCCAGTTCGCGCGGGCCCGCGCGGCCGCGCAGAAGGCGCTCGCGATCGATCCCAATTCGACCGGCGCGCATCTCTGCCTCGCGACCATCTACGAGGCGCAGCGGATGCCGGTGGATAGCATCATCGCGGCCTCGGAGCGCGCGCTGCGGGGCGATTCGCTCAACGCCACCGCGTGGGAGAACATCGCCCGCGGCTATCAGCAGAAGGGCGACACCCTCAAGGCCATAGAGGCGTTCATCCACCAGCTCCGCGGGGAGCCGCGCAACACCTCCAAGCGGCTCGGCATCGCGCAGCTCCTGCGCCAGATGAAGCAGTATCAACGCGCCGTGGATGTCCTCGACGAAGGCTTGAAGGTCAGCCCCGCCGACGCGCAGCTGCTGGAGCTCAAGACGACGATCTGCATCGAAGGGTCGCTGTGGCGGTGTGCCCTCGATGGCCTCGCCGCTCAGGCCGAGCACGACTCGACCCGCCTCGCGGACACCACGTTCCTCAAGACGGCGATCGGAGCGGCGCAGCAGGTGTCCGATACGCAGAAATTGCTCAAATTCACGCAAGCGGCGGTTCAGCAGTTCCCGAACAACGTCAGCTTCATCAAGGTGCGTGCGGCGGCCTTCGAGCTCGCCGGCACGACGGATTCCGCCGTCGCGTACTACAAGAAGGCGCTGGTGATCGATCCGAACGACGTTAGCACGAGCTTGCAGGTCGCGAAGACGATCATCGACCGCGCGGTGTGGGATACCGCCGGCTCAAAGGATTCGGTTGCTGTTAGGCTGAGGCGCGCCGCGTTTGCCGCGCGTCTCGACTCGGCTAGAGCGTACCTGCGGCCGGGGCTCGCATCGCCGGACTCGACACAACGTCTTGCGGCATCCGTCATCATGCTCACCGGCGGCTCGAAGCTCGCCCAGGCAGCGGCGTACGACCGCGCCTACGTCTTACTCGACACGCTGCTCCAGGTCGTCGCGCCCCGCTCGCCCAGCGACACGGCGGGGCCGAAGTTCCAGGTACGGGTGAATGCGAGCTTCTGGTATGGACTGTCCTCGGTGTTAACGCTCAATGGGCCCTACCAGGACATGACCAAGGCCAAGGGCGCCGAGCGGTGTCCGAAGGCACGCGTGGTGTTCGATCGGCTGGCGCGTACGAAGTCAGCGTTGCAGTTGGGCCGGCGGGTGCATCAACCGACAGCAGATCAGATGTTGGGGTTCGTCGCCCAATACGAGCGGGCGAAACCGCAGGTCCAGCGCTCATTCAGGTGCTCGCCGCCGTTGAATTGACCTGAGCCCGCGTCTATATTCCGGCGCTCCGTCGGGCAGGGGGCTGTAGCTCAGCTGGTTAGAGTGCCGGTCTGTCACACCGGAGGTCGCGGGTTCGATCCCCGTCAGCCCCGCTCCAGGCTCCGTCTGCCCCGCAGGCGGGGCCGTTTCTTATCTTGGAGCGTGCCCACGGCCGCCTCACCGCCCATCCCGTACCACGTCCCGGTCCTCGCTGAGGCCGTCCGCACCTGGGCGGTGGGGAGCCGGCGCGCCGTGGACGGCACCGTCGGCGGTGGCGGTCACGCCGCCATCCTCCGCGAGGCCGGCGCCGAGGTGCTCGGCATCGATCGGGATCCCGCGGCGATCGCCGCCGCCCACGCTCGCCTGGGAACGGACCGGGTCCGCTACCTCACAGCGGCGTACGCCGCCCCCGCCGCGATCGCCGCCATCCGCGATTTCCGTCCCGACCGCATCCTGCTCGACCTCGGCGTGAGCTCACACCAGATCGATGCCCCCGAGCGCGGATTCACGTTTCGGCCCGGCGCGCCGCTGGACATGCGGATGACCCCCGCTGCCGGGGGGGGGCCGAGCGCGCGCGACATCTTGAACAGTTGGCCGGCGGAGCGGCTGGCGACCGCCTTCGCCGATTACGGCGACGAACGGCGGGCCCGCCGGCTCGGCAAGGAAATCGTGCGACGGCGCCTCTCCGCGCCGTTCGCCATCAGTGATGATCTCGTGAATGCGATTCGGGCGGTGCTGGGACCACGCTCCGGCCCGTCCGACTTTGCGCGGCTGTTTCAAGCCCTGCGCATCGCGGTGAATAGCGAGCTCGAGGGCCTGACCGCCGCGCTGCCGGCGTTCCGCGATGCGCTGATTTCCGGTGGGCGACTCGGCGTCATCACGTACCATTCGGGCGAGGACCGGATCGTGAAACACGAGTTCCGGGAGTGGGGCCGAGAGTGCATCTGCCCGCCACGCCAGCCGGTGTGCACGTGCCGCGGCCGCGCGCTGGGACGGGTGCTCACCAGGAAGCCGATCGTTCCCGATGCGCGCGAAGTCGCGGCCAACCCCCGGGCTCGCTCCGCCCAATTCCGCAGCTTCGAGACTGCTGATGGCTGTTAAGGGCCGGCACTGGATCGCGTTCTGGCTCGTGGCGCTCCTGGCCGCGCTCTGGGCGGTGATCGCGCGGCAAACGGCATCGCTCAATGCCGCGCGGGCGCTCACCGATCTGCGCGAGGAGCGCGCGGCGCTCGAGAGCCGCAACGCCGATCTGGAGCGGCGCGTCCGCACCGCCCAGAGCCGCTCCGTGCTGTTGCCGCGGGCCCAACGCCTCGGCCTGCGGTTGCCCGCCGATTCCGAGATCATTCTGCTGCCTGTGACTCCTCCGCGCTGACGATGGCCAAGCCTCTCGTCCGGCTCCGGGTCATCCAGATCGGCATCGCCGCCGCCCTCGTGGCGCTGGTGCTGCGCGCCGGCCAGGTGCAGCTCCTCGAGGGCCGCCGCTACGCCGCGGCGGCGAGGGCGCAGCGCACCGAGCGCGTGGTGCTGGAATCGCGCCGGGGCGCGCTGTTTGACCGCCACGGCACCGCGATCGCGCTCACGCAGGAGACGTATCACGTCGGGATTGCGCCCAACGAGCTGCGGGACGCGCGGCGCGACGCGCCGCTGCTCGCGCGCCAGCTGCGCGTGGCGCCGCGCGACTTGGACCGCGCCCTGCGGCGACGCTATGCCTGGTTCGCCGGTCCCTACACGGCTCAGGAGGTGCAGCCGCTGCGCGAGCTCCGCGGCGTGCATCTGGAGCCGGTGCTGCGCCGCTTCTATCCCTCGTCGGAGTTCGCCCGCGCCATCGTCGGCCGCGTTGGAGACGACGGACGCGGCGGCTCGGGCGGGGGAGGCGGTCTCGAGCGCCTGCTCGACAGCCTGCTCGCGGGCACCCCGGGGGCGGCGGTCGTGCTGAAAGACCGCGAAGGGCGGGAGTACGAGTCGCCCGCGCGGCTGATCGCGGAGCCGGTCGCCGGCCATGACGTCATGCTCACGCTCGACGCCGAGCTGCAGGAGATCGCGCAGCGCGCCCTCGATGACGCCCTCGACCACATGCAGGCGGAGGGCGGCGACGTGGTCATGCTCGACCCGGCGACGGGCGAGGTGCTGGCGGTCGCCTCGCGGCGCGAAGGCGGCAGCATGCGCCCCAGCGCGTTTACCGAGACGTTCGAGCCCGGCTCGCTCGCGAAGATCTTCGCCGCCGCCGCGCTGATCGCGCACGACCGCGTCCGGCCGATGGAGCGCGTCTCGGGCGAGGGGGGCCGCTATCGCCTGCCCGATCGCGTCGTCACCGACGAGCATCCACTGCCCACGCTCACGCTGGCGGATGCCATCCGCGTGTCGAGCAATATCGCGCTGGTGAAATTCGCGGCCCGGCTCCGGCCGGCGGAGCAGTACGCGATGCTGCGCGCGTTCGGGTTCGGGTCGCCCACGGGCGTCGAGTTCCCGGCCGAGTCGCCCGGGAAGCTGCGGCCGCCGCGCGAGTGGAGTCGTCCCAGCTCCGCGAGCCTCGCCATCGGCTATGAGCTGTCCGTCACGCCGATTCAGCTGGCGGCGGCGTACAGCGCCATCGCGAACGACGGCGTGCTGCTCCAGCCGACGCTGATCCGCGAGGTGCGCAGCCCGGGCGGCGCGGTGCTGTATCGCCATCGCCCCGAGCCGGTGCGTCGCGTGGTGACCCCGCAGGTCGCCGCCAAACTGCGCGACCTGCTGCGCGGCGTCGTGGAGACGGGGGGGACGGGGGAGCGGGCGGCGCTCGTCAATTTCCAGATCGCGGCCAAGACCGGGACCGCCCGCCGGGTTGTGGGCGGGCGCTACGCGCCGGGGCAGTACACCGCGTCGTTCGCGGCGCTGTTTCCCGCCGACGATCCGCAGCTGGTGGTCGTCATGAAGATCGACAATCCCCAGAAGGGCAGTTACTTCGCCGCCCAGACGGCGGCGCCGGTGACGCGCTCGATGCTCGAGCAGGCGCTTGCGGCGCGCACTGTGGCGCTCGATCGCGCCCGCCTCTCCAACGTGGCGCCGTCGACGGATCGCGCGCCCCTCGAGGAGCCCGACGGCGTGGTTCCGTACGTCCTCCCCTGGCCGTATCTGCCGGACAGCGCGCAGGCGCAGCCGGCGCGGACCGTGCCGGATGTGACCGGCCGGCCGCTGCGCGAGGCGGCGCGGGTGCTCCACCGGCGCGGCTTTCACGTCGTCGTGAAGGGCTGGGGCGTCATCCACCATACATGGCCCGCGGCGGGCGAGAGCGCGCCCGCGGGTTCGACCGTCACGATGTTCGCCGAGCCGCGCCCGTGAGATCGTCGCTCAAGGGTGTCGTGGACGCGCTCGCGCGCGCGGGCTTGCTGGTGGACGCGCCCGCTGCCAAGGCAAACGGTCTGCCCAAGATCACCGGTCTCACGGCCGACGCGCGCAAGCTCGAGCGGGGGATGCTCTTCTGCGCCGTGCGGGGAGCCGTCCAGGACGGGCACCGCTTCGTGGCGGAAGCGGCCGCGCGCGGCGCCGCTGCGGCCCTCGTCGAGGCGCCGCAGCCGGTCGCGATTCCCCAGATCCTCGTGCGCAACGGCCGCCGGGCGGCCGCGGTGGCCGCCGAGACGTGGTACGGGCGGCCCGCGGCGCGGCTGCAGCTCGTGGGCGTCACCGGTACCAACGGCAAGACGACGTCCGTCATTCTCGCCCGCCACGTCTTGAGCGCGCTCTGGCCGATGGGCGCGATCGGGACGCTGGGCTGTATTGACCCCGCCGGCCGTCCCGTGGAGAGCGAAGCGGGCAACCTCACGACGCCCGGCCCGATTGATCTTCAGGCGACGCTCGCGGCCCTCGTCCGGCTCGGCGCTGAGGGCGTCGCGATGGAAGTGTCCTCACATAGTCTCGATCAGGGCCGCGTGGACGGGCTGCTGTTTCGCGCCGCGATCTTCACGAACCTGACGCACGACCACCTCGACTATCACCAGACATTCGACGCCTACTTTGCCGCCAAGGCGAAGCTCGTCGGCTATCTGGCGGACGCCGGCCTGGCGGTCATCAACGTGGACGATCCCGCGTGGGCGCGGCTGCCCCGCACCCCACGGCGAATCACGTTCGGCGAACGGGGGGGGGCGGCGGGGGCGGGGGGGGCGGACGTCTCGGCCAGGGACGTGAACGTCAGCGCCAGCGGGACGCGCTTCACGCTGGTCACGCCAACCGGAAGCCACGCCGTCGCTCTGCCGCTGCTCGGCCGATTCAACGTCGCTAACGCGCTCGGCGTGGCGGCGTGCGCGGTTGGTCTGAACGTGCCGGTGACCGCCATCGCCGAACGCCTGTCCACGGCACCGCAGGTCCCGGGCCGGATGGAGCGGATCGCCGTGGATCCGTGCGTCGTGCTGCGCGATTACGCACACACGCCCGATGCCCTCGAGCGGGCGCTCGAGACGGTGCGGGAGGTGACGCCGCCCGGAGGCCGGGTCATCGTCGTGTTCGGCGCGGGCGGTGACCGCGACACGAGCAAGCGCGCGCCGATGGGCGGTATCGCGGCCCGGCTGGCCGACATCGCCATCGCCACCTCCGACAATCCGCGCACCGAGGATCCCGAGCGGATTCTCGACGCTGTGGAGGCGGGGATGGGCAACCGGCCCCACTACCGTGTCGTGGATCGCCGCGCCGCGATCGCCCAGGCGCTCGAGCTCGCCCGTCAAGGAGACACGATTCTGCTCGCGGGGAAGGGGCACGAGACGTATCAGGTCGTCGGCACGACGAAGGAGCCGTTCGACGAACGGGAAATTGTCCGGGGACTGGGGGGGGAGGGGGGGGGGGGGGCCGCGTGATGGGCGGACGGACATGGACGAGTGCGGAGGTCGGCGAGGCGCTCGGCGTTCCGCCGCCCGCGCATCTCACGTTCGACGGCGTGTCGACTGACACCCGCCACCTGACACCTGCGTCGCTTTTCGTCGCTCTCAAAGGCGAACGCTTCGACGCCCATGATTTTCTTTCCCAGGCCCAGGCGCAGGGCGCGACGGCCGCCGTCGTGCGGCGGGGCACACCGTCTGTAGACGGGCTGCCGTTTTTCGAGGTGGACGACACGCTCACCGCGCTCGGGTTGCTCGCGCGCGCGCGCCGCCGCCTGCTTCCCAACGGGAGCCCCGTCGTCGCGATCACCGGCTCGACGGGGAAGACGAGCACCAAGGAGATGATCCGCGCCGCCCTCGCGAGCCGCTATCGCGTCCACGCGACGGAAGGGAATCGCAACAACCTGGTCGGCGTGCCCCTGACGATCCTCGACGCGCCCGACGACACGGAGGCGCTCGTCGTCGAGGCGGGCGCCAGCATTCCGGGGGAAATCGCCAAGCTGCGCGAGATTATCGAACCGACCATCGCCGTCATCACCAACATCGGCTACGCTCACGTGGAAGGCTTCGGATCGCTGGAAGGCGTGATGGCCGAGAAACTGTCGCTGCTGGATGGCGTGCCGGTGGCCGTGATCGGGTCGGGGCCGGACGCGCTGTGGCCAGAGGCGCGCCGGCGGACCCAGGTGATTCCCGCGGCCCTGCCGGGCAAGATCAAGGACGACACGCTCCTGGACCGCTTTCTCGACAAGGACGGCCACCCCCGCCTGCCGCTCGATTCCGGCGAAACGGTGACGCTGCCGGTGCTGGGGCTGCATCAGATGCAGAACGCGCACATCGCCCTGGCGGTCGCGCAGCGGGTCGGGGTGGAGCACGATGCCGCCGTGAGGGCCCTGGCGCATGTGCGGTTGCCGGGCGGCCGGGGCGACACGCGGGCCGTGGGCGGCCTCCTGGTCATCGACGACGCCTACAACTCCAACCCGGCCTCCCTCCGCCAGGCGGTCCAAACGGCCGCCTGGCTCGCGCGCCGGCAGCGGCGCCCGCTGGTCATCGTGGTGGGGACGATGTTGGAGTTAGGGCCGGAAAGTGCAAGATTGCACGCCGAAGCCGCCCGCGAGATCGCCCAGCGGAAGCCCGCGCTGGTCGCGGCCGTCGGGACGTTCGCGCGGACATTCGAGTCGCAGCGGGAGGCGCTGGGTGGACGGCTGATCACGGCGGCGGACGCCGACGCGCTCGGCCCGAAGCTGAAGTCGGCGCTGAGGGGGAACGAGATCATCCTGCTCAAGGCATCGCGGGGCGTCGCCTTGGAGCGGGTGCTGCGCCATCTCACTTGAAGGGCGGAGAGACATCACGTGCTCTATCATCTGCTCGCGCCGCTCGCCCGCCAGCACATCATCTTCAATCTTTTCAACTACATCACATTCCGGGCGGCGGGCGCGACGGTCACCGCGCTGTTGCTCGCGTTCATCGTCGGGCCCTGGATCATCGGCAAGCTCCGCGATCATAAGATCGGACAGATCGTGCGCGCCGAGGGTCCGGCGAGCCATCATGGCAAGCGCGGCACGCCGACGATGGGCGGCCTCATCATCATGCTGGCCACGGTCGTCCCGACCTTGTTATGGGCGCGCCTCGACAGCCGCTACGTGATCGTCGCCGTCGTGGCGACGCTGTGGATGGGCCTGATCGGGTTTCTGGACGACTACCTGAAGATCGTGCGGGGCCAATCGCAAGGGCTCGTCGCCCGCTGGAAGCTCATCGGCCAGATCTCGTTCGGCGTCGCGCTGGGCGTGTACCTGCTCTCCATGCCGCTCGTCACGCAGGTCCCGCCGGCTTCGACCCAGCTACCGCTGTTCAAGTACATCCTCGTCGTGCTGCCGTGGTGGGCGTACATCCTCTTTGTCACCATCGTCATTGCCGGTAGCTCGAATGCCGTGAACCTGACCGACGGGCTGGACGGCCTCGCGGCGGGACTGACGGCGATCGCCGCGGGCGCATTCGCCATCTTCGCCTACCTGTTCGGCCGCGTGGACGCCTCCCGCTGGCTCGGCGTGCTGTATCTCCCCGGCGCCGGCGAGCTCACGATCTTTTGCGGCGCGCTGCTGGGCGGCGCGCTCGGCTTTCTCTGGTTCAACGCCCATCCCGCCCAGGTGTTCATGGGCGACACCGGCGCGCTCGCCATCGGCGGCGCGCTCGGCACCGTCGCGATCCTGCTCAAGGCGGAATTCCTGCTGCTCATCGCGGGGGGCGTGTTCGCGGCGGAAACGATCTCGGTGTTGATGCAGACGGGCACATACCGGTGGCGCAAGAAGCGCTACGGCAAGGAATACGCCGACGCCCACAAGGTCTTTCGCATGGCGCCGCTGCACCACCACTTCGAGAAGCTGGGGTGGGCCGAGCCGCAGGTCGTGATGCGGTTCTACATCCTGGGGGTGCTGTGCGCGATGATCGCCCTGGCCACGCTCAAGGTGCGATGATCGTGCCGGATGCGTGGGGACGCGGCGTCGTCGCGGTCGTGGGGCTGGGCAAGAGCGGCGTCGCGGCGGCGCGGCTGCTGGCGCGCGAGGGCGTGCGCGTCTACGCGAGCGACGGGTCCGACCATCCGTACGCCGGCGCCGCTGCCGAATCGCTGAAGACCCTGCCCGGCGTGGAGGTGGAGCTGGGCCGCCACGATCTCGCAAAGATCCGCGGAGCGGCCGGGGTCGTGGTGTCCCCGGGCGTCCCTCCGGACGCGCCGCCGCTGGCTGCGGCCCGCGAGGCGGGCGTCGAGATCGTCTCCGAGCTGGACCTGGGCTTTCGCGCGCTCGGCGAGAGCACGCGCAGCATCGCGATCACGGGGACGAACGGGAAAACGACGACGACGGCCCTGATCGCGCACCTGCTGAGCGCCGGGGGGCTCAAAGCCACCGCCGCCGGCAACATCGGCCGGCCCCTCGCCGACCTCGCCCTGGCGAACGACCGCTTCCAATGGCTCAGCGTCGAGGTGTCGTCGTTCCAATTGCACGACAGCCCGCATTTCGCCCCCGACATCGGCGTGCTGACGAACCTCGCCCCCGACCATCTCGACCGCTATCCGTCCACCGAGGCGTACTACGCCGACAAGCGGCTGCTCTTCCGCAATGCCTCGGGCGATGACGTCTGGGTCCTCAACGCCGACGACCCGCCGGTGTTGGATCTTGCCCGTGGAGTCGCCGGGCGGACGGTCCTGTTCTCGCTCGCGAAATCCGCCGATGCCTGGTACGACGCCGCCGCGCATGTGCTGCGGTTGGGGGGGGGGGGGGGGGGGCCCCCCCGGGGGGCCCC
>JBBDYB010000006.1:0-5650 GCA_040901965.1 Gemmatimonadales bacterium
TAGTGTCCATGCCGGCAAAGATAGCACTTTAGAACCTGTGATTACAAGCCACTAGACTGACCAGCCTAATCTTCTTAGCCCCGCCCCAACGTCACAATCCGCCCCCGCGGCGGGATCCCCGGTTCGAGCTCCAAGATCCCCACACTCGGCGGAATCCCGAACCGCGGCGCCCCGGCCCCACCCGGATTGATCACCGTCACCGTCTTGTCCACCAGCTCGAGCAAGGGCCGGTGACTGTGCCCATACACGATGATCTCGGCGGCGGGAAAAGCGGCGTGAAGCTTCGCGGGAGTCGGCGTGCCGAGCTGATCGCCGTGCGTCACCACAATCCGGAATCCCTCCAGCTCCACCTCGGCGACCTGCGGAAGCTTGGCCCGAATGGCGACGTCGTCGCTGTTCCCGTACACCGCCGTCACCTGGGCCAACGTCTGCAATTCCACCAGCACATCCCACGTCCCCACATCCCCCCCATGGAGGATGTGATCCACCTCCCGGAAGACATTGAAGACTTCCGGACGCAGCATCCCATGGGTATCGGAAATGACGCCGAGTCTCACGGCAACACGGAATTCCACCTGCTCGCCGGTCGGCGCCCGGCCGAGCACCCGCGCCTCGTCACACGCCCCCCCCTCGCGGCTCCCTGCCCCTCCACCTCACCCCTCCCAGCGCTTGGTCAGATCGATCTCCAAATCCAGATGATCGAGGATGCGCTGCACGACAAAGTCCACAAGATCGCTTACCTGGCGCGGTTTGTGATAGAAACCCGGCGCCGCCGGCAGGACGACCGCGCCCGCCTCCGTGGCGAGCGCCATGTTCCTGAGGTGGACGACCGACAGCGGCATCTCGCGCGGCACGAGCAGCAGCTTGCGGCGCTCTTTGAGGACGACATCCGCCGCGCGCTCGATCAGGGACCGGCTGGTCCCGTGCGCGATCGCCGCCAGCGTCCCCATCGAGCAGGGACAAACGACCATGCCCGCCGTCCTGACCGACCCCGACGCGGGCTTGGCGCCGCGGTCCTTGTCGTCGAACAGGCGGACGCTGCTCCAATCGCCCCCCGTCGCGCCCTTGAGCCCCGCTTCATCCTCGATTCCCGCCTCCTCGGCGAGCAGCCGCCACCCATGTGCCGACACGAGCAGCCACACCGGCGTCTGCCTCTTGGCTAGCACCTCGAGCAGGCGCACGGCATAGGGGGCGCCGGACGCACCGGTAATGGCGAGGACGATGGGAAGGGACGTCACGGGCCGAAACATAGCCTCTGGCTGGCGGTGTCGCGCCGCCGTTAATTCAAGGCACAGAACCCATTTTCTCAGAGGCTCTATGCTCCTCGTCGCCCTTGCGGTCCTCCTGCAGCAACAGGCGCCTCCGGTCGCCGCGGTGCAGCCCTATCGACTCGAGGCGCACGGCCACGCGCGCGGCGACGAGTACTACTGGCTGCGCGACCGCGACAATCCGGACGTGATTCGCTACCTCGAAGCCGAGAACGCCTACACGACGGCGATCATGGCGCACACGGAGGCGCTGCAGGAACGGCTGTTTGAGGAGATCAAGGGGCGCATCCGCCAGACTGACCAATCGGTTCCCTACCGTCAGGGCGGCTACTTCTACTATACGCGCCTCGTGGAGGGGAAGGACTACCCCATCTACGCACGCAAGCGGGGCTCTCTCGACGCGCCTGAAGAGATCATGCTCGACGGCAACGCCCTCGCGCAGGGGAAGCCGTTCTTCCAGGTGATGGGCATGCAGGTCAGCTCGGGCGAGGACTTGCTCGCGTACGCCACCGACACGCTGGGCCGTCGCATCTCCACGATCCGGATCAAGAACCTCCGCACTGGCACGCTGCTCCCGGACGTGATCCCCAACGTCACGGGCAACATCGCCTGGGCGGAAGACAACCGCACGCTCTTCTACACGAAACAGGATTCCGTGACGCTCCGCTGGTATCGCGTCTACCGCCATGTGCTGGGAACGGACGCGGCGCGGGACGAGATCGTGTTCGAGGAGACGGACGACACGTACTCCACCGGCGTCTACAAGACCAAGTCGCGCCGCTACGTCATGATCTGGGCGGAGCAGACGCTCGCGAGCGAATACCGCTTCGTGCCCGCTGACCGGCCGGCGACGCCGTTTCAGGTGCTGCTCCCGCGCCGCCGCGGCCACGAGTACGGCGTGGAACACTACGGCGACTTCTTCTATATCCGGACCAATGACGGAGCGCAGAACTTCCGCCTGATGCGCACCCCGGTCGGCCGGACCGCCCGCGACCATTGGCAGGAGGTCATCCCGCACCGCGGCGACGTCTTCCTGCAGAGCATCGAGATCTTCAAGGACCACCTGGTCCTGAGCGAGCGCAAGGATGGTCTGGTGCACCTGCGTGTCCGGCCGTGGAGCGGCGCGGCCGAGCACTACCTGGACTTCGGCGAGCCTGCCTATCTCGCGTACATCAGTACCAACCGCGAGTTCGACACGCGGCTGCTGCGCTTCGGTTACACGTCGCTCACGACTCCGACGTCCACCTACGACTACGACATGGGGACGCGGCAGAAGACGCTGCTGAAGCGCGACGACATCTTGGGCGGATTCGACCCCGCGAGCTATGTGACCGAACGTCTCTACACGACGGCGCGCGACGGCATCCGCGTGCCGGTGTCAGTGGTATACCGCAAGGGCGTGGCGCGGCCCGCGCCCCTGCTCCTCTATGGCTACGGCTCCTACGGCTCCAGCACCGATCCCACATTTTCGTCCGAGCGCCTGTCGCTCATCGATCGCGGCTTTGTGTACGCCATCGCCCACATCCGGGGCGGGCAGGAGCTGGGGCGCGCCTGGTACGAAGACGGCAAGCTCCTGAAAAAGAAGAACACGTTTACGGACTTCATCGACGTCGCGGATGACCTGGTGCGGCGAGGCTACACGACACCCGACCGGCTGTTCGCCCGCGGCGGCAGCGCCGGGGGACTGCTTATGGGCGCCGTGATCAACATGCGGCCGGAGCTGTTCAAGGGCGTGATCGCCGGCGTGCCGTTCGTGGACGTCATCACGACGATGATGGACGCCTCGATACCCCTGACGACGAGCGAGTACGACGAGTGGGGCAACCCCAACGACTCGACCTACTACCGCTACATGCTGTCGTACTCGCCCTACGACCAGGTCGGGCGCAAAGCATATCCCAACCTGCTTGTCACGGCGGGACTGCACGATTCGCAGGTGCAATACTTCGAGCCGGCGAAGTGGGTGGCGCGGTTGCGCGCGATGAAGACCGACACGAACCGGCTGATTCTGAGAACCAACATGGAAGCGGGGCACGGCGGCGCGTCGGGCCGCTACAAGCGGTGGCGGGACGTCGCCTTCGAGTATGCGTTCCTGCTCGACCTCGCGGGGTTGGCTCAGGCGCCGCCCTCGCCAGCGAGTCCCTAGCGCCTAGCGCCCGCGGCGGTTGGGCGTCGGCGAGCGTTTCGGGTGAGCTGGGGGGCGTGGCGGCGCTGGGGTGCGCGGTGCGCGGTGAGTGGTGCGCGGGAATGCTTTCCCCGTTCTCGCCTTCCCGCGCACCGCGTACTGCGCACCGCGCACCTGTTTCATAGCACCCGGTCCACCAAGGCTCCCAGAAACACGACGATACTGACAATCCCATTGACGGTGAAAAACGCCGCATTTAACCGCGAGAGATCGCCCGGCCTGACGAGCTGGTGCTCCCAGGCGATCAGCCCCGCCCCGATTCCCACGCCGGCGAAATAGGGCCACCCCAGTCCCGCGCCGTACCCGAACGCCAGCAAGGCGAGCACCGCGACGCCGTGGAGCACTTTGGCGATAAAGATGGCGCGCGCCTGCCCCCACCGGACCACGAGGGACCGCAGCCGTTCCGCGCGGTCGAACGCTTCGTCCTGGAGCGCGTAGAAGATGTCGAACCCCGCCACCCAGCACGTCACGGCCGCGGCGATGACGAGCAGGAGCCACCACGGCTCGCTCCACGCGCCGGCGATCGCCACGTAACCCCCCACCGGCGCGATCGCGAGGGCGGCCCCGAGCCATACGTGGGACCAGTCCGTGAACCGCTTCGTGTAGCTGTACGTCGCGATCCAGAGAAGGGCGAAAGGCGCGAGAGCGGCGCACAGGGGATTGAGCGCCCACGCCGCCCACAGGAATAGGACCATGGCGGCAACCACCGCACCCCACGCCTGGGCCAGCGTCAGCCGGCCCGCCGGCAGCTCGCGGCCCCGCGTACGCGGGTTTCGCTCGTCGAGGCGGCGGTCCGCGATCCGATTGAATCCCATGGCGACGAACCGGGCCGCGGTAAACGCCGCGACAACGAGGAGTGTGACGCGCCACGTGACGGGCTGCCGGTAGGAGGCGATGATCACGCCCAACAACGCGAACGGCAACGCGAAGACGGTGTGCGGGAGCTTGACGAAATTGACGTAGCGAAGCAGCAGCGACTCGCCCGCAAACGTCTGCCCTTCACGCGGTGTCATACCGTCCCTTACCGTCACCTACCGTCCCCTACCGTCCCCTACCGTCCAGGTCAATTCCCAGATCCTTCCACATCGCACCTACGCGCTGCTTCGTCGCCGGATCCATCACGATCTTGTTGGGCCACTCCCGCGTGAATCCTTCCTCTTTCCATTTCCGCGTAGCGTCGATCCCCATCTTGGAGCCGAAGGTAAAGCCCCGGCTGGAGTGGTCGAGCACGTCGATCGGCCCCATCGTGAAGCGCACGTCCCGCTCGGGGTCGATGTGGTTCAGCGCGACCCACCACGCTTCCTTCGGATCCCGCACGTTCACGTCCTTGTCCACCACGACGATCACCTTGGCGAGCGACATCAGCCCCTGCCCCCACAGGCCGTTCATGACCTTGTAGGCTTGCCCCGGATACTGCTTGTCGATGCTCACGAACACGAGATTGTGGAAGATCCCCTCGGCGGGCATGTGCAGATCGACGATCTCGGGGATCGTGAGCTTCAGCAGCGGCAGGAAGATCCGCTCCGTCGCATGGCCGAGGTAGAAGTCCTCCATCGGCGGCCGGCCGACGATCGTGTGCGGCCAGATCGGATCGTTGCGCAGCGTGACCGCGGTAACGTGCACCTTCGGATAGTAGTCCGCGAGCGAGTAGAAGCCCGTGTGATCGCCGAACGGGCCCTCGAGCACGAGCTCCTCGCGCGGATCGATGTACCCCTCGATCACGATCTCCGCTTCAGCCGGTACCTCGAGGTCCGACGTGACGGCCTTGACGAGGCGCACCGGCTCGCCCCGCAGGAACCCGGCGAACAGGAACTCGTCGATCGTCGGCGGCAACGGCGCCGAGGCGGCGTAGATGCTCGCCGGATCGCCGCCCAACGCGATCGCCACCGGCATCGTTTCCCCGCGCTCCGCCATCGCGCGCCAGTGCGCGGCGCCCACCTTGTGGCGCTGCCAGTGCATCGCCAGCTCGTTTTTGCCGAGCACCTGAACCCGATACATCCCGACGTTGCGGACGCCGGACACCGGGTCCCGCGTCACGACGCCGCCCAGCGTGATGTACGGGCCTCCGTCCTCCGGCCAGCAGATAGGCGCCGGGAACTGGGCCAGATCGACATCCGGACCCTTGATCACGGTGTCCTGGCACGGCGCGGGGGGGGGGGGGGGGGGGGGGGGGGGGGGGGGGGGGGGGGGGGGGGGG
>JBBDYB010000007.1:0-34280 GCA_040901965.1 Gemmatimonadales bacterium
CCCCCCCCCCCCCCCCCCCCCCCCCCCCCCCCCCCCCCCCCCCCCCCCCGCGCCGGCTGCCTTCACGAGTCCGAGCATGAGGTACCTCCTTCCGGGAGTCCTGGCTCCCTGCAACGGGTCTCACATACGATACCGGCCGGCCCCTTCCGGTTTAGCCCAACCGGCGGGTTGCGCCTCCCGGGCCTCTATGCCTCATTTCCTGGACCCCCGACAGGAACAGGCAATGGGCAAGGGTTTCCGCGAGTTCGTCTTGCGCGGCAACGTGGTGGATCTTGCGGTCGCCGTCATCATCGGCGCCGCGTTCACCAAGGTCGTGAACTCGTTTGTCGAAGACGTCATCATGCCGCCCATCGGCCTGCTGCTCGGCAACGTCGACTTTACCAATCTATTCGTGGTGCTCAAGCAAGGCGCGAAGGCCGCCGCGCCGTACGCGACGCTCGCGGACGCCAAGGCCGCGGGGGCGGTGACCCTCAACTACGGCATGTTCATCACGACCGTCGTCACGTTTCTCATCGTCGCGTTCGTGGTCTATCTGATGGTCCGGTCGATTACACGCCTGGGACCGAAGCAAGCCGCGACCGAGCCGACGACGAAGGATTGCCCGTACTGCCTCTCGAAGATCCCGCTCAAGGCGATCAAATGCGCCTATTGCGGATCGGATGTGACGGGTAAGGCCTAGACGCAAATCCGATGGAACGGGAGCGGGAGAACACGCGGAGACTGATGGCCCGCCACACCCCGCCACCGGGAGGCATCGGTCGGAATAGCCATCGGGACGTCCATCCTCCTTCCGAACTAGTCCGCGTCGCGGCGCGGTGTTAAGCCACCTTTCAACACTTCGACGGATGTATGCCCGCGCCGGCCGATTCTAACCTTGACGGGTGCGAATCTGCCCGGCCTGAGGGAGCTCACAGCGAATGCGTGACGCGACGAAGTCTCATCTCGTAACCGAAAACCCGGGGCCGGCCAGGTTGCAGGGCAGGACCGCCGTGCACTTGGACGGTCCAGCGGCTGAACGGCAGCGCAGCGCCCGCGCGCTCAAGAATTCCGAGATTCGCTATCGCCGGCTTTTCGAGACCGCCCCGTACGGAATTCTCGTACTGGATGCCGAGACCGGCGTCGTGATTGATGCCAATGCCCGGGCGTGCGAGCTGCTCGGGTATTCACAGATCGAGCTGCTGGAGCATCCGCTGTGGAGCATCGGCGCATTCAAGAACGCGGCCGCCACCAAGAACCAGTTCCGCGATCTCCTGAACCAGGCGCATGTGCGCTACGACGACCTGCCGCTCGAGACCAAAGACGGGCGAATCACGCACGTGGAAATCGTGAGCACGTTGTTGCTCGCCGACAACAAGCCGCTCGTCCAGTGCAACATTCGGGATGTGACGGACCGCATCAAACGGGACCAGGAGCAGGGTGTCCGCGCCGAGCAGGCGGATCAGGCCGCCGCGCTCGCGACGCTCCACAGCACCGATCAGGCCACGCACGACGAAACGACGGGGCTCGTCAACCGGTCCTACCTCGAAGAGTATCTGCCGCGGGAGCTGCATCGCGCCGGGCGGGCACGGCTGCCGCTCACGGTGACGCTGCTCGACCTCGACCGCTTTCAGCTGGTGAATGACGCCTGCGGACGTGACGCCGGCGATGCCATGCTGCGTGAGGTGGGACGCGTGATACGCGAGCATCTCCGCAAGAGCGACATGGCGTGCCGCTATCGAGACGAGGAATTCGTGCTCGTGTTGCCGCAGTCGTCGCCTGAGGCCACGCTGGAACGGGTGGGGCAGATCCGCGAGGCGCTCAAGAGTCTGGAGCTCTACCATGGCGACCAGCTGCTCAATGGCCTCACCGTCTCGGCGGGCGTCGCCACCGCAGGCGTCGATGGCACCACGACTCGCGAGCTGCTGCGCGCCGCCCGCGCCGCGTTGACCGGTGCGAAGCAGGCCGGAGGCGACCGCGTCGCGCTTCACCACACTCAGGAGACCACGTAATCATGCGCAGACTCTCAGGCGTGCTGTTTTTCGCGACCGCGCTGGTATTCATGGCGTGCAATGAAAAGACGACCTCCATCAAGACGCTGCTCGACGATCCCGCGCGCTTCGACGGCAAGACCGTCCGCATCGCCGGGGAGGTGGAGGGGGCGGTGGGTGCGCTGGGATTCGGCGCTTATGAGGTCAAGGACGGCACCGGGACGCTACCGGTGGTCAGTGAAGGGGGCGGCGCGCCAACGCGGGGTGCCAAGGTGGGCGTCGAGGGCACATTCCGGGCGGCATACACGCTGGGTACCCGCAGCGCCGCCGTACTGGTGGAAAAGCGGCGTGTCACTCGATGAGCAAGCTGTTGCGTGGATTGGCCGCCGGTTGGGGCGCGAAGAAACTGGGCGGCGGCTGTATTTCCACGATCATCATCTTCCTCCTCCTCTGGTGGTTGCTCGGCCATTTCCGGGTTTTCCAGTAGATTCCGTCGTCTCCCCGAACCGTCGCGCATTCCGTTTTCCACGGACAAGGACTGCGCCGCCCGATACGAGCGAAGAGGAGTAGGGACGCCCGGCATGCTATTCGTTCTCGACAACTACGATTCGTTCACCTACAACCTCGTTCAGTACCTGGGCGAGCTCGGCGAGCAGCCCGTCGTCTATCGCAACGACGCGCTCACCGTCGCCGAAGTGCTGGCGCTCAAGCCCACCGCGGCCGTCCTGTCCCCCGGACCCAAGACGCCGGCGGACGCGGGGATCCTCGTGCCCCTGGTGCGGGCGCTGGCGGGCACAGTCCCGATCCTGGGCGTGTGCCTGGGTCATCAGGCGATCGGCGAAGCGTTCGGGGGCAAGATCGTGCGCGCGCCCCGGCTCATGCACGGCAAGACGTGCCCCGTCGTCCACACCGACGATGAGCTGTTTGACGGCATCCCCAGTCCCTTCACGGCGATGCGCTACCATTCCCTCGCGGTGGATCCCGAATCACTGCCGCCCGAACTGGTGGTCACCGCCATGAGCGCCGATCGCGGGCGAGGGGGAGGGGGAGGGGGAGGGGACCCCGAAGACGCCGGGGGCGCCGAGATCATGGCGATGAAGCACCGGGACCATCCGACCTACGGCGTTCAATTCCATCCCGAATCGATTGGGACGGAGCATGGCAAGCGCGTGCTCGAGAACTTCCTTCGGGTCGTGCGGTCCTCCGGAGCGCTCGTATGACGATGCATGCGCTGCTCCTGATCGCCGCCGCGGTGACGGGAATGGCGCTCCCGCCCCCTCCGGTTCCTCCCGACGAGCCGGTGGCCGAACGGATTCGCACGCGCGTCGAAGCTGCCGGCGGCGAGCCGCTGTACGAGCGCGCGGCGCTGGGAGGATTCTACGCGCGGCGGTCGTTTCGCCCCGCGTGGAGCAACGAGCAAGGCCCCAACCGGCTCGCGGACGATCTCGTGGACGCATTGGGCCGCGCCGACCTGGAAGGCTTGTGGCCCGAGGATTACCACCTCGCGGGGATCCGGGCGCTCCTCACCGCCGTGCGCGAGGATGCCTCCAGCGGCCGCACCACCGAACCCGACCGGCTGGCGGAGCTCGATCTCCTGCTTACCGATGCCTTTCTCCTGTACGGATCACATCTGCTGGCCGGACGCGTGGATCCCGAAACGCTGCACCCGCGATGGGAGGCCAACCGTCGTGGAGCGGATCTCGCGACGGTGCTGGAGGACGCACTCGACTCGCGTAACGTGGCACGGGCGCTGCAACGACTCGCGCCGACCCAGGACGGTTACCGGTGGCTGCGGGGGGCGCTCGCGCGCGAGCGCGCCGCCGCGGCGAGCGGCGGTTGGCCCGCGCTTCCCGAGGGACCCGTCCTGAAGCGCGGCGATCGGGCACCCGCGGTCGCTGTGCTGCGCGAGCGCTTGCGCCTCGAGGGCGACCTCCGAGCGGACGGGAAGCGGCAGGACGCGGAATTGTTCGACGCGGCGCTCGAACAGGCGGTGCAGCAGTTCCAGCAACGCCACGGCCTCGAGGCGGTCGGCGTGGTGACGCCGACGACGCGCGCCGAGCTCAACGTGAGCGCCGCCACGCGGGCGGAGCAGCTGCGCCTGAACCTCGAGCGCTGGCGCTGGCTGCCCCAGGACCTGGGGCGGCGGCGGATCATCGTCAACATCGCGGCCTATGAGCTGGAAGTGATCGAGGATGAGGTAGTCGTCCTCGCCATGCGGGTCGTCGTCGGGAAACGCTACCGCCGCACACCGGTGTTCAGCGACACGGTGCGCTACATCGTCCTCAATCCTTCCTGGTACGTGCCGCGCAACATCGCCGTGCAGGACCTGTTGCCCAAGATCCAGCACGATCCGTCATACCTCGAGCGCTTTCAGATGCATGTGTTCGAAGGGTCGGCGCCGATCGATCCCGCGACCGTCGACTGGTCGGCCGTCACGGCGGACAATTTCAAGTATCGACTCAACCAGGAACCGGGGCGACTGAACGCACTCGGCCGCATCAAGTTTGCGTTCCCCAACGCATATGACGTGTACCTCCACGACACGCCGTCGCGTGAGCTGTTCGACGAGGCCCAACGGGATTTCAGCTCGGGCTGCATCCGGCTCGAAAAGCCCTTGGACCTCGCGGTCTATCTCATGAAGAAAAACGGGCGCTGGAATCGGGAGGCGCTCGAGCTGGCGCTCGACGAGGGTACGGAGCGCGCGGTGTACCTGCCGCGGCCGATGCCGGTCCAGTTGCTGTACTGGACCGCGTGGGCGGATGAGGACGGCACGATTCAGTTCCGCTCCGATATCCACGGCCTCGACCGACCGCTGGCCGACGCGCTCCAAGCCCCACTGTCCACGAGAGACTAAAGTCCCCGGATCACGAGTTTGTGCTCAGAACTCACACTATCGTGTAGGTAGGTACTAATCCCCTTGTGGTAGACGGGACTAATCCGCTACTGTGCGGGGGTGAGGTTCTCCAATCTGTCTTATATCGCGCTTGCAGTCGGCACCGCGGGCGCTGTGACTCCCACGCTTCGCACGGATAACGCGGAGACATTCGCGGTCCGCTACCGCAGTCTCGTCTCGCGCGGCCCCGTGACTACGCTGACGGTCCTCCCGGGAGAGACGGTCGTACTCGAAGCGATCGATCCCAATGCCGCGCCCGCGACACCCGGGTCGGCGGCGCGGCCCGCGGCCGGCCGCCTCACACCGCTGGGCGACGGGCGCTGGGCGTGGACGGCCCCCAGCGTGCCCGGTTTCTATCCGATCCGCGTGGTCGCCGCCGGCCAGCGGGACTCCGTCACGATCCAGGCGTTCGTGCTCGTGCCCTACTCCCGGCTCCAGGAGGGGAGGGGATACGTCAATGGCTATCGGATCGGCCAGTATCCCAGCCGGGTGCTCCGCGGCCGCTCGATCTACCGGGCGCCGGCAGGGTTCGTCGAGGTCACGCGAGAAAACGAGAACGTGCTGGTTTCGCCGCACTTCCGGCTCAAGCAGTTCCTCTGCAAGCAGCCGGGCGGCTACCCGAAGTACGTCGTACTGGACGAGCGGCTACTTCAGAAACTCGAGTACCTGTTGGAGTTGGCGAACGCGTCGGGCTACCCGGCATCCACATTCCACATCATGAGCGGCTACCGCACTCCCGCCTACAACCACTCCCTCGGCAACGTGCCGTACAGCCGGCACACCTGGGGGGCCGCCGCCGACGTCTTCATTGATGAAAACCACGACAGCCGGATGGACGACCTCAACGGCGATGGCCGCAGCGACGTTCGGGATGCTGAGGCTCTCCTCGCCGTGTTCGATACGCCCGAGGATCGGGGCGGCCTGGGCAAGTACCCGCCCACCGCCGCGCATGGACCGTTTGTCCACGTGGACGTAAGGGACCGCAGGGCACGGTGGTAGCGCACTAGACTCCACGGCACGGATTTTGTATCTTCCTCCGTGCCTGTCCTTGGCGTGATTCCTGCACGGCTGGGCTCCAGCCGCCTCCCCCGCAAGCCACTCCTGCCCCTGGCAGGCGAACCGCTCATCCTCGTTGTCGCCCGTCGCATCGCCGAATTGGGCGTCTGCGATCGCCTGGTCGTAGCTACGGATGCGCGGGAAATCGCGGCGGTGGTGCAGGACGCGGGCTTCGAGGCCGTGCTCACGTCGCCTGATCACGCCTCGGGCACCGAGCGCGTGGCGGAAGTCATTACCAAGCCACCCTTTAGCGGCTTCAACTTCATTCTCAACGTGCAGGGCGACGAGCCGTTCGTGGCTGCCGCCGCGATCCGCGGGGCCGTAGCCTGCCTCGAGCGCGGCGAGCCCCTCGGCACGGCCGCCGGCGCGCTCGATCCCGCGCTCGCCGGCGATCCCAGCCGGGTCAAGGTCGTGGTGGATACGCGCGGGCGGGCGGTGTACTTCTCGCGGGCGCCGATTCCGTTCGACCGCGAAGGGACCGGCGACGTGGTTTATCACCAGCATGTGGGCGTGTACGCCTACACGCGCGATGCTCTGGAGCGCTGGGTGCGTCTGCCGCCCGTTCCTGAAGAGCGCTGGGAGCGCCTCGAGCAGTTGCGGCCGTTGCTGCACGGTATCGCGATGGGTGTCACGCTGTTCGATGGACCGGCGGCGCCGGGAATCGATACGCCCGCCGATCTTGCGTGGGCTGAAACGGAAATCACCCGCCATCTGAAGGAGGTGAGTCCGTGAGCTCGACGAAATACATCTTCGTGACGGGCGGTGTGGTCAGCTCGCTCGGAAAGGGCATCGCGGCGGCGTCGCTCGGCCGCCTGCTCGCCGAGCGCGGACTCAAGGTCACGATTCAGAAATTCGATCCCTACATCAACGTCGATCCCGGCACGATGTCGCCGTTCCAGCACGGCGAGGTGTACGTGACCGACGACGGCGCGGAAACCGATCTCGACCTGGGCCATTACGAGCGGTTCATCGATCGCTCCTTGTCGCAGGTGAACAACGTGACGACCGGGCGGATCTACCTCTCCGTCATCACCAAGGAGCGCCGCGGCGAGTATCTCGGCTCCACCGTGCAGGTGATCCCGCACATCACCGACGAGATCAAGAGCGCGATCCGCCGGCTCGCGCCCGATCACGACGTGGTGATCACCGAAATCGGCGGCACGGTGGGCGACATCGAGTCGCTGCCGTTCCTCGAAGCGATCCGCCAGTTCCGCCAGGAAGTGGGCCGCGACAACACGCTGTTCATTCACCTGACGCTGGTGCCGTTCATCGCCGCCACCGCCGAGCTCAAGACGAAGCCGACGCAGCACTCGGTGCGCGAGCTCATGCAGATCGGGATCCAGCCCGACATCCTGGTGTGTCGCACCGAGCGGCCGCTCTCCGAGGAGCTGAAGCGCAAGATCGCGCAGTTCTGCAACGTGGACTTCGGCTGCGTAGTGGAAAGCCCCGACGTGAAGTCGATCTACGAGATCCCGCTGAAGCTGCACGAGCAGGGACTCGACAAGGAAGTGTGCGCGCGTCTGCGGCTCGAGACCAAAGAGCCCGACCTCCGCGCCTGGGCCGCGATGGTGGACAAGATCCTGAAGCCGCCGCACCAAGCGCGGATCGCGGTCGTGGGCAAATACACGGAGCTCGCCGACAGCTACAAGAGCATCCACGAAGCGCTCGTGCACGGCGGCATTGCCAATGAGGCCGGGGTGCGGATCGAGTGGATCGCCTCGGATCGTTTCACCGACCAGGAGACCGCCGGCGAGCTGCTGGCGGGGTACGACGGACTCCTCGTCCCCGGTGGATTCGGCGTGCGCGGCGTGGAGGGCATGCTCGAGGCGATTCGTTGGGCGCGCGAGCACAAGCTGCCGTTCTTCGGGATCTGCCTCGGCCTCCAGACGGCGATCATCGAATTCGCCCGCAACGTCGCCAAGATCCCCAACACCAACTCGAGCGAATTCGAGCCCGAGTGTGAGAATCCCGTGATCGCCCTGATGCGGTCCCAAGAAGGGATTCAGGAGATGGGTGGGACGATGCGCCTCGGCGCCTATCCCTGCCGGCTGCGGCCCGGCTCGCGCGTGGCGCAGGCATACAACGCCGGCGAGGTGAGCGAGCGCCACCGGCACCGCTACGAAGTGTCGAACGCCTACCGGGACGTGCTCGCCGAGTACGGGATGCGGTGCTCCGGGCTGTCGCCCGACGGCTCCCTCGTCGAGATGATCGAGCTGCCGGATCACCCCTGGTTCATCGGCTGCCAGTTCCACCCCGAGCTCAAGTCGCGGCCGATGCGCCCGCATCCGCTGTTCGCGGGGTTCGTGAACGCCGCGCTCGAACACCGCAAACGCCATCCCCGCGCCGACAGCGCCGCCGGGGCTTCGCGCGCGCTCGCCGAGCTGACAGACTGACATGGCGCCGCGGTTCGGGGGGGGGGTGGGCTCCACCCCATTTCTCATTGCGGGGCCGTGCGTCGTCGAGTCTGACGACCTCAACGTCCGCGTCGGCGAGGCGCTGGCGGAGCTCGCCGTCAAGCTCGGCATCGGCGTCATTTACAAGGCCTCGTACGACAAGGCCAACCGCTCGCGGCTGAAGGCCCCGCGGGGGCCGGGCCTCGAAGCCGGGCTCCGCGCGCTCGAGCAGGTCCGCAGCGCCACGGGCCTTCCGATCCTGACCGACGTTCACGAGCCCGGCCATGTGCCCGCAGCCGCGCGGGTCGCCGACGTGCTTCAGATCCCCGCGTTCCTCTGCCGCCAGACCGACTTGCTCGTTGCCGCTGGGAAGGCGGGCCGGCCGGTCAACGTCAAGAAGGGCCAGTGGATGTCTCCCGAGGACATGCGCGGCGCGGTCGAGAAGGTGCGCGCCGGGGGAGCGCCCGAAGTGGCCGTGACCGAGCGGGGCACGTTCTTCGGCTATGGCGACCTCGTCGTGGACATGCGCAGCTTCCCGCGGTTGCGCGCCGCTTGCAACGCGCCGGTGATTTTCGACGCGACGCATTCGGTCCAGCAGCCGGGGCAGGGCGCCGATGGATCGAGTGGCGGCGAGCGCGCGTACATTCCGCCGCTCCTCTATGCCGCCGCGGCCGCCGGCGCCGACGGCTTCTTCCTCGAGACGCACCCCGATCCGTCCCGCGCGCCCTCCGACGGCCCCAACATGGTGCCGCTCGACCAGCTCGCCGGGATCGTCAGTCTCGCCGTGGATATCTGGCAGCGCGTGCGGGGGGGAGAGCGAGTCCGTGCGTAACGTCGCGTCGCCCTCCGAACAACTCGTCGACCGCGGCAGGCGCGTGTTGGCACTCGAGGCGGCCGCGGTGCAGCGCCTGGCGGACACGCTCGGCGCATCCTTCGGCCGCGCGATCGAAATCCTCGCCGCTGCCAAGGGCCGCGTCATCGTGTCGGGCGTCGGCAAGTCCGGCCTGATCGCGCGCAAGATCGCGGCAACCTTCACCTCCACGGGCACGCCGGCCGCCTTTCTCCATCCCGTGGACTCGCTGCACGGCGACCTCGGTATCGTCACGCGCGACGACGTCGCAATCGTCCTCTCGAAGAGCGGCGCCTCCGATGAGCTCTTCGGCCTCGTGACCCAACTCAAACGGCTCGGCGTGCCGCTCATCGCCCTCACGGGCGATGCCGACTCGCCCCTCGGCCGCCAGGCGACGGTCGTGCTCGACGCGTCCGTAGCCGACGAAGCCTGCCCCGAAACCCTGGCACCCACCGCCAGTACGACCGTGGCCCTCGCCCTGGGCGATGCCCTCGCCGTGACGCTGCTCGAGGTGAAGGGCTTCCGCCGTGAGGACTTCGCGGCGCTGCATCCGGGCGGGGCGTTGGGGCGCAAGCTGCTGCTGCGTGTCGCCGATGTGATGCTCACGGAAGACCTGCCGACCCTCACGCCCGATCGGCCGATGCGCGAGTGCGTCGTACTGCTCGCCGAGAAGCGCGGCACCGTGGTCGTGGTGGATCGGAACGGTCAGGGGAAGCTGGCCGGCGTCGTCACCGCGGGGGATCTGACCCGCCTGATGGAACGGACCGATCGGTTTCTCGATATGCCCGTCGGCGACGTTATGACCAAGACCCCCAAAGTCACCAAGCCCGAGGAGTTGGCGGGCACCGCAGTGAGCGTCATGGAGCGGCATGGCATCATGGCGCTGCCCGTGCTCGACGGCGGGGAACGAGTCGTGGGCGTCGTGCACCTGCATGATTTGATGAAGGCTGGCGCCGTATGAGGCGGCGCCCCGGGGTCAGCCGCGCACTAGTACTCCTCGTGCTGGCCGCCGCCTGCAAAAGTGGCACCCCGGTGACCGCCACGCAGAGCGCGCTGGACAGCGCCGACCAGGTGCTGATCGGGATGACGCATCACGTGACGGAAAACGGCGTGCAGCGCACCCGGGTCCGCGCCGACACCGCCTACTTTTTCTCCGGCACGCAGCAAGCCGAGCTGCGCAACGTCCACGTCACCTTCTACGATGCGCTGGGACGGCCCACCTCGACGCTCACGGCGCGCGAGGGTACGCATCACTGGCGCACCGGTGACATGGAAGCTCGTGGCAATGTCGTCGTGGTGCGGGACAGCGACGGCGGCACGATGCGGACCGACGTGCTCTTCTACAGCCAGGCGCGCAACGAGGTGAGCTCCGACAAGCCCTTCGTGTTCGACGCGCCGGACCGGCACATCGAGGGCGACGGTTTTACCTCGGATCCCGACTTCAAGAACATCACCGCCAAGCGCCCTCGCGGCACGGGCGGTCAACTCATCCTGCCAAACTGATGACGCCGTTGCTCGCTCTCGCGCTGCTGCTGCAGCAGGGAACCCCCGCCGACACCACCGCCGGGCGTCCCTGCCGCGTCGTCATCGACTCGATGGGACATTATCGGGAGGTCCCAACCGCGCCGGGAGAGAAGATCACGTACGGCGGGGGTGGGGTCTTGGCGCACTGCCAGGAAACCGGGACGACCATCGCCGCCGACAGCTTCGCCCATTACAGCGCGCTGGGGCGTCTCGACCTCATGCGCCGCGTGCAGATCCGCGATACCGGGCTCGCGTTGGACGCCAACTTCGCGTCCTACTTCCTCCGCGACGAGCGGCTCGAGGCGCGCAACAATGTCGTGGCCGTGAACCGGCGGAATGGGTCCGTCCTGCGGGGTCCCAACCTCCGGTATTGGCGGGCGGTCAGGGGTGTCCGCGACACGGTCGAGATGTACGCCACGTCGCGTCCCACAGTCGAGTACCGCTCGGCAGAGGAGGGAGATTCCGCCGAGCCGTACATCATCGTCGCCGACCGGATCCGCTTCAAGGGCGACGACCGCATGTGGGCGGGCGGAAAAGTCACCGTGGATCGCAGCGACTTCTCGTCCCGCTCCGATTCCCTGCTGCTGGATCAGACGCAGGGGTTCGGCGTCCTCGTCGGCCATCCCAGCGTCGAGGGCCGGGGCCGGGAGGGGGAGGGGGAGGGGGGGGGGACTGGCGCGAAGAGCTACACGCTCGTGGGCACGCGCATCGAGCTCGTCCTTGAAGGGCGTGAAGTGCGGGTCGTGAAGGCCCTTGGACACGGCAAGGCGACGGGTGCCGATTGGGTCCTGACGGCCGATACGATTCACCTGATGATCACCGACCGCATGCTCCAGCAGACGTTCGCGTGGGGAGATTCCTCGCGTCCCAACGCGGTGTCTTCGCTGAACACGATTCAATCGGACTCGCTGGCGATCGATTCGCCGGGCGAGGTCTTGACCGAATCGCGCGCCTTCGGCCGCGCCCTCTCCATGGCCAAGCGCGACTCGACGACGGCGGCGGCCGACATGGACTGGATCGCGGGCGACACCCTCACCGCTCGGTTCGCCCAGGAGACGGATTCGGCCGGTCGCGAGCAGTCCCGGGTGCAGCAGATTCTGGCCCGCGGTGCGGCCCGCGCCCTCACGCACCATGTCGACACGCGCGATACCACCACCGGGCCAGCCATCAATTACTCGCGCGGCGAGCAGATTGTCGTCGCCATGAAGCGCGACCGGATCGACCGGGTCGTCGTGGCCGGCAAGGCCGACGGCGTCCATCTGGAGCCGCGGGCCGCCGTGGCCGCCGATAGCACCCGCCGGGCCACGCCCGCGGTCACGCCCCCTCCACCACCTCCGATCCCATGACCGGCTCCCCCGGCTCCCCCGGCTCGCCCGTGGATCGCTTCGCCGAGCTGTTCGCCACCCGCGACTCGTCGCTCGCGCTGGCGGCGGCCGCGCTGGTGCGCATCGCCGACGATCAGGGCCGCGCCACGTTTGGGGACCTCGCCGTCGCGTACCGGGAAGAGTTCCTCAAGCTGCGCGCGCACGCCAAGGGCGCGTCGCTGCCCGACGCCGGCAATCTGTCGGTGGACGACGCGCGCGCCTACCTGGCGACGTCGGTGCTGCCGCGCCTGGCGATGCTCAAGGTGCTCGTGCTGCCGATCGGCTCGCTGTGGGGGGAGGCGCCCGTCGCGTTCGCTCCCGACGTATGGGCCAGCATGCTCCCGTCCCGGGAAGCGGCCGCCCAGCGCTTCCTCGAGCTTGCCGAGCAGACGGTGCACCGCAGCGAGGCGGTGAGTGGGGAGCACCCGGTCGTGCGGGGAGGAAGCCGGCTCGAAGCCCAGCAACTGGTTAAGGCCTATAAAGGCCGCCGCGTGGTGAACAACGTCTCTATTGACCTCGCCCAGGGGGAGATCGTCGGCCTGTTGGGACCGAACGGGGCAGGCAAGACCACGACGTTCTACATGATCACCGGTCTCATACGCCCCGACGAAGGGAGAATCCTGCTCGACGGGCGCGACATCACGTCGCTGCCGATGTACCGGCGCGCGCGCGCCGGCATCGGCTACCTGGCGCAGGAGCCGTCGGTCTTCCGTAAGCTGACGGTCGAAGAAAACGTGCTCGCCATTCTCGAGACGTTGAATATCAACGAAGAGGAGCGGCAGCGGCGCCTGGAAACGCTGCTCGACGAGCTGGCGATCAAGCATTTGCGCCACCAGAAAGCCTACCAGCTCTCGGGCGGCGAGCGGCGTCGCCTCGAGATCACCCGCGCGTTGGTCACGGAGCCCAAGTTCCTGCTCCTGGACGAGCCGTTCGCCGGCGTAGATCCGATCGCCGTGCACGACATTCAGACGATCGTTGCCGGTCTGCGCCACCGCGGCATCGGCGTCCTGATCACCGACCACAACGTGGAGCAGACGCTCGATATCGTGGACCGGGCCTACATCATGTTCGAGGGTCGCGTGCAGGTCGCCGGCACCGTCCGCCAGCTCGTGTTCGACGACCGCGTGGCCGACCTGTACCTCGGGCCCACCCTCACGGCGCGGTTGCGCTCGCGCTTGTCGGCGGCGGCATGAAGACCGGCCTGCACCAGCACGTCGGGCTCCGCCAGGATCTGCGGATTAATCCACGCCTGTACCAGGCGATGGACCTCCTCTACATGCCGCTGCTCGACCTGGAGCAGCACCTCAAGCAGGAGCTGTTGGGCAATCCCTTCCTCGAGATGATCGAGCCCGAGGAGGAAGTGCAGGCGCCCGCAGCCGAGCAACAGCAGCAGGAGAAGAAGGCCGAGAAGGAGAAGTCAGGCGACGACGAGCCGGACTGGGAGAGCATTCTGCTTGACGACCGCACCGAGCACGGGGTGCCGAGCGGCACTTTCAGCGACGCGCGCGAATATGTCGAGCCCGTCACGGTCGAAGGCAAGGACCTGATCGATTATCTCCGCGAGCAGACCCGGATGCTCGACCTGACGCCGCGGCAGCAGCTCCTCGCGGAGGAATTCCTCGGCAATATCGGGGAAGACGGCTATCTCCAGGCGGACCTCGAGCAGATCACGAAGGGCGCCAACCAGCTGCTGGAGGAGCACGAGGCCGAATCGGAGCTCGATCTGAATGTCCCCGCGTACACGATCGCGGAAGCCGAGGAGATGCTGCGCATCATCCAGCAGCTCGACCCGCCGGGAATTGGCGCCCGCAACCTGCGCGAGTGCCTGCTGCTGCAGCTCGAGAATCAGAAGCGGACGGATGCCCTGGTGTACCGGCTCGTGAAGGACGCGTTCGATGATCTCATCGCCCACCGTTGGAGCGATCTGGGCAAGCGCTTCGGGCTGGCGCCCGACGAAGTGCAGCGCGCCGCCGACGAGCTCGCCCGGCTCGATCCCAAGCCCGGCCTGCAGCATTCGGCGGGCAACGACGCCTATATCATCCCCGACTTGATCGTCGAGAAGATCGACGACAAGTACCACGTCTTCCTCAATGACAGCGGGCTGCCGCGGCTGCGCATTTCCAAGACGTACCAAGAGATCGCGCGCGACAAGAAGAAATACGACGGCGAGAGCAAGGAATTCATCAATCAGCGGCTCAACAGCGCCCACTGGATGATTCAGGCGATCGAGCAGCGCCGCCAGACGATGCTCAAGGTCATGAACTTCATCGTGGACCGGCAACGCGATTTCTTCGAGAAGGGGATCGATCACCTCAAGCCCCTCACGCTGCGCGAGGTGGCCGACGTCATCAGCATGCACGAGAGCACCGTCAGCCGGGTGACGAACGAGAAGTACGTGCAGACGCCCCGCGGCCTGCTGCCGCTGAAATTCTTCTTCTCGAGCGGTCTCTCGACGACGACGGGCGAGGACGCGAGCGCCCGGTCGATCAAGTCGCAAATCCAGAAGCTGGTGAACGACGAGCCCCAGAAAGCGCCGCTCACCGATCAGCAGATCGTCGAGATGTTCGAGCGCAAAGGCGTCAGGATCGCCCGCCGCACCGTCGCCAAGTACCGCGATCAGCTCGGCATTCTGCCGGCCCGCATGCGGAAGCGCCTGTGAGCCTCGCGACCAACTCCACGGCGCCCGAGGTCAGCGTGCTCGTTCCCGCCAAGGACGAAGTCGAGAACCTCGGAGAGTTCGTGCGACTGGCCCGCGAAGCGCTGCTGCCGCTCCCGTACGCGTGTGAGCTCGTGATCATCAACGACGGCAGCCACGACGGGACGCAGCGGCTGCTTGACGAGCTTGCCGCCAAGCACCCGTTCGTCCGCATCGTCACGCACCGGACCCAGCGGGGCATCGCCGATGCGCTCAAGTCCGGCGCCGATGTCGCCCGGGGCCGGGTCTTGGTGTTCTATCCCGCGGACCTCCAATACCTGCCGGCCGAGATCCCGGGACTCGTGGCGCCCATCCTGGCGGGCCAGGCCGACGTGGTCACCGGAGCCAAACAGGGCCAATACGAGAAGCGGTTCGTCTCCGGCGTCTACAACACGCTGTGCCGCTGGCTGTTCGGCGTGCGCGTCACCGATCTGAACTCGGTGAAGGCGTACCGCCGTGAGGTCATGGATGCGCTTCCCACGCGCCCGGATTGGCATCGGTTCATGGTCGTGCTCGCGGCGGCGCAGGGGTTCCGCCTCGCCGAGCGGCCCGTACCGCTGCACCCCCGGCGTGCGGGGAATTCCAAGTTCGGGATCGGCCGGATCCCGGTCGGGGTGCTCGACCTGGTCTCGGTCTGGTTTCAGCTCCGGTTCGGGCGCAAGCCGATGATGTTCTTCGGCATCGCCGGCGCGCTGCTGTTCCTGCTCGGCCTGCTCGTGGGGGGGGTGGCGCTGTACCTGCGCTTTGGCCCGCCGCAGCTGGGCTTCCGGCCCCTGCTCGACCTGATCATGGTGCTGGTGATCTCGGGCGTGGTGTTGTTCGGATTCGGGTTTGTGGGCGAGATGCTGGCGGGGCTGCGGGAGGAGCTGCGGACGCTCGAGCGGGAGCTGGAACGGCTGCGCCGGGGCCCGGAAGGGCTCTGAGACCCCGTAGGACTTCATTCGCTAGACGGCGCCACCGCGCGATAGATCGCGTCCCAGCGGCGTACGATCGCATCCCAACCGAACTGCGCGACGAGTCGCTCACGCCCGCGCTCGCCGAGCGCGCGGGCGAGCCCGGCATCGCCCAGCACCCGCTCCAACGCGGCCGCCAGCGCCCCGGCGTCGCCCGGCGGCACGAGCACGCCGGATTCTCCATCCGCCACGATGTCCACGATTCCCCCGATGCGGCTCGCGATCACCGGGACGCCATAGTTCATCGCTTCCAGCAGGACCACGCCGAGACCCTCGGTATCACCGCGCGCGTCGACGACAGAAGGCAGGACGAGCACGTCCGCGTCCCGATACACCCGCTGCAACTCGGCGTCCGAGACTTTGCCGCGGAACAGGACGCGATCGCCGAGCCCTCGACTGCGGGCCAGCGCTTCGAGCCGCGGGCGCTCGGGTCCGTCACCCACGACGACGAGCCGGGTGCTTGACGGTTGCCGCAGACGCGCGAGCGCCTCGATCAAATGCGCCACGCCTTTGCGCTCCACCAGCCGGCCCACGAAGAGCACGGTGCTGGGCGCATCAAGACTTCGGGCGGCCGCCCTTGCCGCGGGGGAGGGAAGGGCAGCGCCATACGGGATGACGTCAACCGGCACGTCCACAAGCTCCTTCAGCTCCGCCGCGGTATACGACGAGATCGCCGTGACCCGCGCCGAGCGGCGCGCCGCCCACCTGAGAAACCGCTTGAAGGGCTTGAGCGTGGTCTTGACCCAGCGCAGCTCGACGCCGTAGAACGTGGTGACGACCGGTGCCGGTCTCGCACGCTGCGCGGCCCAACCGAACAGCGCGAGTGGGAACGGCCAGTGGACGTGAATCACGTCGTAGTGCCGGCGCCGGGCGAGGCGCCAGATCGCGAACATGCCCGCCAGCACGAACGCCGCGGGCATGAGGCGATACAACAGCGACCGCGTCATGCGGTCGGGGGCGGTCTCCTCGTGCGTGAGGTTTTCCCAGCGGCGGAAAAAGTAGCGGAACCGGTGGACCGGGATCCCGGCGAACGCCTGGTCCTTCGCTCCTTTGTAGGCGGACGTGAATACTTCGACCTCATGGCCCGCCTTCCGCAGGCGCTGCAACAGCTCCACCAGCCAAGGAGTGATGACGTCGTCCGGAGTGCGGGGAAACGCCGTCACCACGTGGAGAATGCGCATGGGGTGGATACTATAACCCTTCTCCATGCCGTCCGGGGCAATTATCTTTCGCGCCGTTAGCGGCACACACTCACGTCTTCCAAGGATCTCCACCCGATGGCTCAACGGATCGCGACCGGATCGCCCGAGCTCACCAAGTTCTACAGCGAGCGCTTCAACTGGCGGAATTCCGGCGAAGAGCGCATGCGGTTCCGCAGGGCCACGAAGCTCGCCCAGGTGCGTCCCGGCGCCGCCGTGCTCGACATCGGCTCGCGCAACGGCGACCTGCGCAAGTACCTGCCGGCCGACGTGACGTATCAGGGCCTCGACATCGCACCGGAATTCGCGGCGCCCAATATCCTGATCCACGACATCACCACGGGCCTGCCGTTTCCCGACGCGTCGTTCGACAACGTCTTCATGATCGAGGTGCTGGAGCATACCCCCACGGCCTACAACACGGCGGGGGAGATTCGCCGCATCTTGAAGCGCGGCGGCGTGTGGGTCGTGTCGGTGCCCAATCCGTACCACATCAAAGAGATCATCTGGAATCTCTTCCGCGTACCCGACAAGCAGGGGCACATCTACAGCTGGACGCGGCAGACGATCAGCCGGCTGGGGGAGATGAACGGCCTGCGGTTGGTGGATTGGGGCGGCACGTACTTCTATCCGCCGATTCCCGCGCCGTGGTGGATGTTCGCGCGCTCGGTCGCGTATAAGTTCGTCAAGGATTGACCCCCCCCTCCAGCAACGAGTGACCAACACGCGGCGGTGGCTCTGGGCCATCCAGGGGGCCGTCGCCCTGGTGGTTGTCGTGCTCGTCGCCCGGACGGTGCAGCGGAACTGGACGGAGTTCCGGTCGCTGCACGTGCAGCTCGACGTACAGCCCGGGTTCTTGGCCCTGGCCACGCTCACCGTATTCCTCACGTACGCGTTCTACATCGAGTCCTGGCGCCGGCTCTTGGCCGGGTGGGCGCAACGGATCCCGTTCGGTATCGCGGCGCGCGTCTGGAGCCTGTCGAATCTCGGCCGCTACGTTCCGGGGAAGATCTGGACGGTCACGGGGCTGGTGGTGCTGGCGCAGCGGGCGGGCGTGCGCGGCAGCGCCGCGGCCGCCTCCGCCGTCGCTTTCCAAGCCCTCGTCCTCGGCACCGGCGTGGCGGTCGTCGCGGCCGCGACGCCGCAGGCAACGTCGGCGCTGCGGCTCGCCACCGGTCTCCTGGTGGCGCTGGCATCGCTCGCCGTCCTGGTGTGGGGCCCCACCGCCCGCTGGCTGGGCCGGTTGATGAGCACAGCCAACCCCCTCACCCCGCTGCCCCCGTCGGCCGTCGCCCTCGCGGGAGGGCTGATGTTCCTCGGATGGCTGACCTACGGCTTCGCCTTCTGGTTGTTCATCCGCGGCCTGCTGCCGGAAACCCACCTCACCTATGCCGCCGCAGCCGGCGCCTTTACTCTCAGCTACATTCTGGGCACGCTGGCGCTGTTCGCTCCCGGGGGCATCGGCGTCCGGGAGCTCGTCATGATCAGTCTGCTCACCCCGTCGCTCGGCAGTGGGGGAGCGCTGGCCGTGAGCGTGGGCTCGCGGATACTCCTGACGGTCACGGAAGCGGGCGCGGCGCTTCTCACCGTCGTCCTGGTGCGCCACTCGACATCGGAGAGGTCCTCTGACTCGCCCTAACGACGTCGCTCCAGTCACGACCTACACGCCCGCGCGTCCCACCCTCCTCGCCACGGGCTTGCTGACGCTCTGGATCGCGATCTTCAGTCTCCCGATGTTGGGCGGGAAGTTCATCGCGGGACCCTTCAGCGATCAGATCACGGCCGGTCTGCCGTTCCGCGGCTGGGGCGCCGAGTGGTGGCGCCGCCTGGGGCACGTGCCGCTGTGGAATCCGGAGATCTTCGCCGGGATGCCCTACGTGGGCGCGCTGGGCACCGGCGACGTGCTGTACCCGACGGCGTTCCTCCGCCTCGTGCTGCCGACCGCCACCGTCATCAACCTCGGCTTCTTCATTCACTACATCCTGGCCGGCGTCTTCATGTACCTGCTGCTGCGGCGGCTGCAGGTGTCGTGGGCGGGCGCGGTCGTCGGCGGGCTCGCGTATCAGCTGTCGGGCGTCGTCGCGTCGTACGTCCAACCCGGGCACGACGGCAAGCTCGTCGTTACGGCGCTGTTACCGCTGGTGCTGCTCGGACTGGTGATCGGAATGCGGGAGCGCCGGCTCTGGGGCTACACCCTGACCGCGGTGGGCGTCGGTCTCAGCATTCTCAGCCAGCATGTGCAGATGACGTACTACATGCTGATCGCGGCAGCGCTGTTCGCGCTGTACCTCGGCTTCGGCGGGGGAGGGGGGGGGCCTGTAGCGCGCGCCGATCGCGTCCGAGCGCTGGCACTCGCGGCGGCCGCGGTCGCGCTGGGCTTCGGCATCGCCGCCGTGCAGCTGCTGCCGGCGTTCGCGCACATGCCGCTGTCCTCGCGCGCCGTGGGCTATCAAGGCGGCTTCGCCGGCTCCACGACCTACGGCATTCCCTGGGTGCACATTCCGGAATTCTTCCTCAAGAACTTCGTCGGTTGGGGCACGACGTATTGGGGATCCGCCGCCGGCGGCAATCAGATCAAGCTTCACTCCGAGTACCTCGGGCTCCCCGTCTTCGCATTGGCTTTGCTCGGCGCCGGGGGGGGGGCAGGGAAGGACCGGCGCTTGAAACTATGGCTCGCCGGGATCGGGGGTCTCTTCCTCTTGATTGGGTTGGGGAAGGGCACTCCGTTCTATCACCTGTGGTGGTCGGTGATGCCGTACGTGAAGCAGATGCGGGCACCCGGCATGTCCTTCTTCGTCGTGGCCTTCGTGGTCGCGTGCTTCGCCGCCTTCGGAGTGGAGCGCCTGGAGCGGCGCGCCGACGAGGCACGGATCAAGACCTACCTCAAGGTGTGGTTTATCGCAGCCGCGGTGCTGGCCCTGCTGGCCGCCGCGGGTCTCTTCGGCAACATGGCGGCCGCCATTAGCGGCGCGCCGGTCGCAGAGGGCGACATCGCGTTCGGCGCGATCACCAGCGCGGCGGCACTCGCGGCCGTGGCCGCCCTGGCGTGGGCCGGTCTCCGGGGAGCGGGCGGGGGGGGCGGGGGACGATTCGGCCTCGCCCACTGGACCGTGCTGCTGGCCCTCGTGATCGGCGCCGATCTCTGGATCAACGCCAAGCCGTTCTGGGTGTACAGCACGGCCCACCGCGATCTCCTGCGCCCCGATCCCGTCACCCAGCACATCAAGGCGACTCTCTCGGCCGCGCCGGGTCGCGCGCTCGACCTGGGCGTGGCCATCGCCCCGCCCGGAACTCGCCCGCAGCCCGTCTATCCTGGCTCGGTGCTGATGGGTCTGGACGTCCCGCAGCTCCTGGGCGAACACGGTATCGAGATCCGCTATTTCGATGACGTATGGGGCGGGCGGGGCATGTGGAGCAACCTCGCGAACCTGCAGCTGTGGGACCTCTTCGCGATCCGCTGGGTGATCGTTCCCGCGCTCACGCAGGGCCTCGACTCCATCCCGGGGTACACGCGCGTGTTGCGAGACGCGATGACTTCCTCAGGGACGCCCGCCCATCTGTTCGAACGGACCGAACCGGCCCCGTACGCGCGCGTCGTGCCCGCCGCGCTGGCGCTCGACTCGGCGCAGATCGTGCCGACGCTCGTGGATCCCCGCATGGCCCACGACCGGGTGGTGCTGCTCGACTCGAGGGCCGGTGTCGCCGTCCCGCCGCTCGCCCAGCTGCCGGCACCGAGTACCGCGCGTGCTAACGTGACGCAGTGGGAGCCGGGCAAGATGTCCATCACCCTCGACCCCGCGCCTACGACCCCGGCCTACCTGCTCGTCGCTGAGAACTGGTATCCCGATTGGCGCGCCACGGTGAACGGGACGCCGGCACCGGTGCTGCGAGGCGACTGGACGCTCATCACCGTGCCGCTCGTGGCGGGGGCGAAGAACGTGGACCTCGTCTTCACGAGTCGTGCGTACAACAGCGGCAAGATCGTCTCGTTCATTTCGTTGCTGCTAATGCTTGCAGCCTGGGCGGTGCCCGCGATCGCGCGGAGACGGCGGAGTGCCTGAACGCGCGTTGGTCGTCATCCCGACCTTCAACGAGGCGGTGAACCTCCCCCAGATCGTGCCCCAGGTACTGGCGCAGGATCCGCGGCTCGAGGTGCTCGTCGTGGACGACAACTCCCCCGACGGTACCGGTGTGATCGCCGACGAGCTCGCCCGCAGCAACCCCCGGATCCATGCCCTCCACCGGGAGGGCAAGCTGGGACTCGGCACCGCCTACATTACCGGCTTCAAGTGGGCGCTCGAGCGCGGCTACGATTACATCTTCGAGATGGATGCCGATTTCTCCCACGACCCGGCGCACCTCAAGGAGTTTCTTACGGCCATCGAGGACGCCGACGTGGTGCTGGGATCGCGTTACCTTCAGGGCAGGGTAGCGGTCGTAAATTGGCCGATGGGCCGGCTGATGCTGTCTTATTGCGCCAACATCTACGCCCGCTGGATCACGGGCCTCCGCATCTGGGATCTCACCGGGGGGTTCAAGTGCTTTCGCAGGCACGTGCTCGAAGCGATCGACCTCTCCCAGGTCGGCTCCAACGGGTACGCCTTTCAAATCGAGATGAGCGTGCGCGCATGGCGAAAAGGGTTCAAGCTCCGGGAAGTCCCGATCGTGTTCGTCGATCGGACCGAGGGCCAGAGCAAGATGAATCGGGCCATCGTCCGCGAGGCCGTGTGGATGGTACCGCGGCTCCGGCTCATGGCCTGGTTCGGCCGCATCTAACCGGCCTTCCGATCTACAAGATGACGGGGTCGGGAAACGACTTCGTCATGGTGGATGCCCGCGTGTCGGCGCCGGCCGACTGGTCGCCGGAGGACATGAGGACGGTCTGCGCCCGCGGCACCGGGATAGGCGCGGACGGCATCGTTTTCATCGGACCCGGCTCGCGCCCGGGGGCGGTGCGGATGATCTACTACAACGCCGACGGTTCCCACGCCGCGATGTGCGGGAACGCGGCCCTCTGCAGCACCACGCTCGCCGTTCACCTCAACCTGGGATCACCCGACGGGATGGTTCTCGAGACCGACGCCGGCGTCTACCGCAGCCGGGTAGCCGAACCCGGGGCCGGGGAAGGCCGCGCCGAGCTCCGTCTCGCGCCCGTGGACCCCCCGACACCGGTCTCCGGGCTGTCCCTGGCCCCTTCAGAGGGAGAGCGGCAGGCGGCGCTGGGGCGCGTCGGGGTGCCGCACCTGGTGGTCGTGGTGGATGACGTAGACGCGGTGCATCTGCTGCGGCGCGGCGCGGCGCTCCGCTTCGATCCGGCGCTCGCCCCGGAGGGGGCGAACATCAACTTCATCTCGCCCGGCGCCCCCGCGGAGGACGGCACCGCCAGCTGGCTGATGCGGACCTACGAGCGCGGCGTCGAAGGCGAAACATTGGCATGCGGGACGGGGGCCGTCGCGGCGGCCTGCGCGATCCAGGAATGGGGATTGGGACGCTTGCCCATCAACATCCAGACCCGCAGCGGCCGGTTACTCAAGGTCCGGGCGACCAAAGTTCAGAGCGGTCGCTATGACGATGTCTGGCTTACTGGGGAGGGGCGGATGGTGTTTAGAGGTGTGATTACTTGAGCGGCTTGTCCACATTCACACATGGCTCAACTTAACATAACATCTATTATACGAAGCTGACTGCCCGTCAGAGTGTCCCCCTGGTGAGCTCACCCAGACGCACCTTCGCTTCGGTCGCAGAACCCTCTTTCGGGAAGTCGTCTATGATGAGCCGATAGGTTGCCATCGCCTTGGCCGTGTCTGCAACGATCGTCCACGCCCGTCCCGCATCAATGAGCATCTGGACCTTCATGAAGTCGAGGCGAGCCGCCCCAGCGCCTTCCTGATAGGCCTCCGCAGCCTCCCTGGGCCTCCCCAGGTTCTCATAGGCGGCCCCCAGAAGCCCGTAGGCCTGCGCCCGGAAGGCCCTCCCTGCGCTGGGGGCAAAGTCCCGGAGGACCTCGACCGCCTGCTGGGGCTGTCCCTGTAGCAGCCGAACCTGGGCCAGTAGCAGCCGGCCTTGCTGGGCAGCGTTCGTACCCGAGTAGTTCTCGATGATGCGGGCCAATTCGCTCGCAGCCAGCGGCAGATTCTCGTTCTCGAACGCGAAACGCGCCCCCTGCAGCTCGCGGCTCGCGATCTCTTCACTGCGGCGGTTGGTGGACAGCGTCCACACGAACAGGACCAGCGCCACTACCACGGCCGCACCGATCCAGGCGGCGGCTTGCCGGTGGGCATTGATCCACGCGACGACCCGTTCGAGGAACGGCTCGGCCTGCATCCTCGTGGTGCCGCCCGCTGGTGGTGGTGCCGTCTGCGTCGCCATTGCCGCTCCGCGGAATGTCCAGTGATCAATGATCAATGTCCAATGATCATCGTTCCTTGATCATTGATCATTGATAATTCGGTCTCGCAGTGCCCCTGGGGTGACTCGAACACCCGGCCAACGGTTTAGGAAACCGCTGCTCTATCCACCTGAGCTACAGGGGCATGGGGGCCGGGGGGCCGTAAGCGGCGTAATGTATGTGAGTTACGTGTAGTGCAGCAAGGCCTCGACACGCCTGCCGTGCAGCCGCTGGCGGCCCTTCAGGAAGTCCAGCTCGATCAGAAAGCTGAATCCAACCACCGCCGCGCCGGTCCCTCCCACAAGCTGCGCCGCGGCGTTCGCCGTGCCTCCCGTCGCGAGCACGTCGTCTACGACCAGCACCCGGTCCCCGGGTTGCACGGCGTCGTGGTGCATTTCCAAAGCATCGGTCCCGTATTCGAGGGCATACTCGACCCGCTGCGTTGCCGCCGGCAGCTTCCCCGGCTTCCGAATCGGGACCAGCCCTGCCCCGAGGTCGAGCGCGATCGGCGCGCCGAATATGAACCCGCGCGACTCGATCGACACGACCCGCGAGATTCTCGCGTCGCGGTACGGATCCGCCATCAGCTTGACGGCGCAAGCGAACAACTCCACGTCGAGCAGCACCGGCGTGACGTCGCGGAACACGATCCCGGGCTTCGGGAAGTTGCGGACATCGCGGATGGCCCGCTTCAAATCGTCCAGAGCAGCGTCTCGAATCACCTGATATCGAATGATCTAGGGAGATCAAGTTCAACTGGAACTTGAAGTCGATCCACTCCATCCACGCGCGCGTGCGACGGCCCGCGACTCAGGTGCCGCTCCAGGGCATCGAGCGCGGCCTCCGGACCTTGAGAAACCACTTCAACCGTTCCGTCCGGTAGGTTGCGTACGAAGCCCCCCAGTCCCAGCCGTTCCGCTTCGCGCCCGACAAACCACCTGAACCCCACCCCCTGTACCTGCCCCCGCACGATCCAGCCGCGGCGGCTGGTCATGCGGGTGGCTCCGGCTCGGCGGTCGCCCGTCGCCGGCGGCGGTACCACAAGGCATACACGCCCGCGAGCACGCCCAGCGCCGGCAGGAGGTAGGCCATTACCCGCCCTACATGGCGATGCACATCCTCGCTGCGCAGCGCGCTCTCGTGCTGGCCGATGACGTACCCGATGTAGGTCAATATGAGGCACCAGACGCCCGCGCCCAGACTCGTGTAAGCCACGAAGCGATCCAACCGCATGCCGGCGAGCCCAGCGGGTATCGAAATCAGCTGACGCACTACCGGGACGAGGCGGCCGATAAACGTGCCGATCTCGCCGTGTCGTCGAAAGAACGCTTCGGCTTTGTCCAGCGCCTGCGGCTTGATCAGGAGCCATTTGCCGTGGCGCCGCAGCCACCCGTCGAGCCAATGCGCCATCCAGTAATTGATTAAGGCGCCGATCAGGCTGCCGAGGACACCCGCAACCATGACCCAGGTGAAGCTCAGCCTGCCCTTCGCGGCTAGGTAGCCGGCCGGCGGCATCACGACCTCGCTGGGAAACGGGATGGCCGAGGACTCGATGGCCATGAGAATCGTGATCCCCGGATATCCCAACGCGAAGACCGTCTCGGTCACCCAGGTCACTACCCGTTCAAGCATCGAAGCCATGTTCCCCGACGAGCGGGACGAAGCGGGCGTCGCCCAGGGGCGTGGCGAGAAGACCCGACGCCGTCCGTCGCACCAAGGTAAGCGTCTGAGCACCTTTCGCACCCAGGGGAATGATCATCCGCCCACTGGGGGCGAGCTGCTCGACCAGCGGTGGCGGCACCTCCGGGCCTCCGGCGGCGACGAGAATCGCGTCATACGGCGCGTAGGCGCTCCAGCCGAGCGTTCCGTCGCCGACGAGCAGGGAGACATTGGACACGGCCGCGGTCTTCAGTGCCGCCTGGGCGGTCTCGGCCAGGCCGCGCACGCGCTCGATGGTGAACACCTGCTCGGCCAGGGCGGCGAGCAGCGCGGTCTGGTAGCCCGAGCCCGTGCCGATCTCGAGCACGCGCTCCTTCCCCTTGAGGCCCAGGGCTTCGAGGTAGCGAGCCTGCGTAAACGGTTGAGAGATGGTCTGGCCGGTGCCGATCGGCAGGGCGGCGTCTTCGTAGGCGCGATGGCGCACCGCCTCGGGCACGAACAGATGGCGCGGAGTGCCCGCGAACGCGCGCAGCACCGCGAGGTCGCGAATGCCTTGCGTGCGCAGCTGCTCGACGAGGCGGGCGCGATAGCCGCCGTAACTGTCGCGGCTGCCGTTCATTTGCCCCCCCTGCCCCCCCCCAAATCCCACTTCCGCACGACTTCCAGCAGCTTGTAGTTCGTCATGTCCACGTGCAGCGGCGTAATCGAGATGTAGCCGTCCTGCACCGCCTGGAAGTCGGAGTCGGCGCCGCCCGACCAGGTCACGTGGCCTCCCCCGATCCAAAGGATCTCGCGCCCCCACGGGTCCTTCATTTTGGCGATCTCCTCATGAAACACGCGGCTGCCGAGGTTCGTGACCTTGACACCTTTGACCTGATCGCCGGGGATCGGCGGCAGATTGATGTTGAGCAGCGTTTCTCCGGGGAAGTTCTCCACCCGGACGATGCGCTCGATGATGCGCTGCAGACCCTTGCGATGGCTCTCCAAGTGCTCCAGGTCGGAGCTGCCGTACGACACGGCGATGCTGGGGATGCCGGCCGCGAGCCCCTCCATCGCCGCGGCGACGGTGCCCGAGTACAGCACGTCCTCCCCCATGTTGGGCCCGTGATTCACACCGGAGATGACCCAATTGGGCCCTTCGGGCATGAGCACGCCCAAGGCGAGCATTACGCAATCGGTGGGCGTGCCGTCCACCTGGAAGGCGCCATCGGCCCGCCGGTGCGCCCGCAACGGGCGATGCAGCGTGAGGGAGTGCGAGGTGCCGCTCTGCTCGCGGTCGGGAGCCACCACAGTGACTTGTCCCACGCCCGCGCAGACGTCGGCCAGCAGCGCGATGCCGGGAGCCAGCACGCCGTCGTCGTTCGACACGAGAATCCGCAACCGGCCCCCGTGAGGAGGTTGAGGAACCGGGGGTGGTACGGCGTCGGCAGGTGGCTTCACGTCGCTCCTACCACGATGCGGCCCGCGTGGCGCGCAAACACCCGCGCCAGGCGCCACGTATCAGCCCACGGGCGAAAATGGCTGCGGGCGCCGTCGTAGACCGTCGGAATCGTCACACAGGTCACGCGAGCGCCCGCGGAGAGCGCGCTCAACAAGAACGCCGCCTCGAAGTCGTAGCGCTGCTGTTCGCCTGGTGCAAAGCGGAGCGCGACCTCTCGCGTGAACGCGCGGAATCCCGTTTGAGCATCACTGACCTCTTGCCCCCCAATCCGCGACGCGAGCCGGGCCGACAGCCAGTTCGTGCACCGCCGTCCCAGCGGCATCGGCGCCGCGCGCCGGCGCGCGCCCAAGGTGAGGTCGGCCGTCGCGGCCAGGATGGGAGCCAACAGCGCCGGAATCAGCTCGGGCGGGTGTTGTCCGTCGGCATCGAGCGTGACCACGACCGCGGCGCCATCCGCGCAGGCCCGCGCAATCCCCGTCCGCAACGCCGCGCCCTTTCCCCGATTGCGGGGGTGCGTCAGCACCACAGCACCCTTCCCCCTTCCCTCTTCCCCCGTCCTGTCCGTCGAGCCGTCGTCCACGACGATCACGAGCGCCGGAGGACAGGCAGCCCGCACACGCGCAACCACGTTTCCGACCGTGGCGGCCGTTTGATAAGCGGGAATCACGGCGGCGACCCGGATGTCAGCTCCCTTCGAGGATGCCCAGCACTGATTTGAGCTGGGCGCGGAGTTCCTTGACGGTTTCGGTGGCCAGGGCGCGTCGGGCTTCGGGCTTCAGCTCTCCGGAGCGCCGGTACTGTTCGATCTTCTGGCGCGCGCCTTCGATCGTGTACTTCTCGGTGTAGAGCAGGTGCTTGACCAGCATGATCAGCTCGATCTCGCGGCGCTGGTACACGCGGTTGCCGGAGCGATTCTTGGCCGGATTCAGGAAGCGGAACTGGCTCTCCCAATACCGCAGCACGTGCGGCTTGAGATCGGTGAGCTGGCAGACCTCGCCGATCGAGAAGAACTCCTGCACCGGCTGCGTCGGGGAGCCGGCGCTCATGGCCATTGTTCCGCCTTGAGATCGCGCTCCATGAGGTCCGTGATGGCCTGGCGCGGTGACTTGTTCCTGAACAGCACGTTGGCCACCTCACGCGCGATCGGCAGCTCGACGTCGTGCCGCTCGCCCAGCGCCACCGCCGTGCGAGCGGTGTTGACGCCCTCCACGACCGCGGGCTTCCCCGCGAGGGCCTGCTCGAGGCTTTGCCCCTGCCCCAGGGCGACACCCAGCCCGCGATTGCGCGATAACGCGCCCGTCGCCGTCAGAATCAGATCCCCCATCCCTGCCAAGCCCGCGAACGTCATCGGCTGCGCGCCGAGCGCCACGCCGAGGCGGGTGATCTCCGCAAGCCCGCGGGTGATCAGCGCGGCGCGCGTGTTGAATCCGAGCCCCAGTCCCTCGAGAATGCCGGCGGCGAGGGCGATGACGTTCTTGAGCGCGCCCCCCAGCTCGACGCCCACCACGTCGGTGTGCGAGTACACGCGGAAGTAGCCCGTCGAGAACACGCGCTGCGCGCGCTGCGCCACCGCATGGTCGGCGGCCGCGGCAACGACGGCCGTCGGCTGACGCTGATAGACCTCGAGCGCGAACGAAGGGCCCGAGAGCACCGCGATCGGCGTGCCGGGAGGGAGCACCTCTATCAACACCGCGGAGGGCCGTTCCAGTTTGTCGGGATCGAGCCCCTTGGATGCGCTGACGATCAGAGGTGCATTGGTGATCGACCGAGCCACTTGGGTCATGACCGGGCGCACTGCATGCGAGGGCGCCGCTGACACGATCACCTCCGCGCCCCGCACGGCCGCCGCCAGATCGCCCTCGGCGCGCAGCGCGGGCGCGAGAGATGCGCCGGGCAGAAACATCGTGTTCACGTGCCGGCGGTTTACGCTGTCCACGACCTCGGCCTCGCGCGCCCACAGCGTGACCACGTCGCCCTTGCGCGCCAGCAGATCCGCGAGCGCCGTCCCCCACGCCCCACCGCCCACGACGGCGATCTTCACGCGGGTTTTCCTCGAGTCCGGAACCGGTTCTCAGTCCCGGCAATCAGTCGCGCGATGTTGCGGCGATGCGCGAAGATGATCAGCACGACGAGTGCCAGGCTCGCCCACCGAACGTAGGGCGAATCGTGGGGGAACCCGGTGAGCCACACCCATAGAGGAACGCTGGCCACCGCGATGATCGAGCTGAGGGAGACGTAGCCGGTCAGCCAGAGACAGATGCCCCACACCGCAATCGCGAGCAGCACGGCGATCGGCGCGAGCGCGAGAAACATCCCCGCCGCGGTCGCCACCCCCTTGCCGCCCTTGAAGCTGACGTAGGGCGAGAACATGTGCCCGAGGACCGCGGCGCCGCCGAGGGCGACCGGCAGCCATGGGCGCTCGCTCGCCCCCGCCCAACCGGCGAAAAACAGCACCGGGATCGCGCCCTTGGCGATGTCGATCAGCGCGACCGGAATCGCGTACTTCCAGCCGAGAATCCGGTAGACGTTGGTCGCGCCCAGGTTCTTGGAGCCGTGTTCGCGCAGGTCGATGCCTCGCCCCAGTTTGCCGGCGAGGTAGCTGGTGGGCGTCGCGCCCAGCAGATAGGCGGCCAGGATCCACAGGACGACGCTCAGCGGCGGCCTTTCTTCCGGCGGAACTTGATCGTCAGCGGCGCCCCGGTGAATTCCCACGCTTCCCGAAAGCCGTTCTGGAGATAGCGCGTGTAGGACTCCGGGATCGCCTCCGGCCGGTTGGCCACGACCGCAAACCGCGGCGGCGCGGTGCCCACCTGCGTCGCATAGAACAGGCGCACGGACTCACCCACCGGTTGCGGTGGCTGCTGGCGGGCGAGCAGCTCCTCGAGCACGCGATTCACTTCGGCTGTGGGCACGCGCTTCTTGCGCTCTTCGGCCACCGTCACGATCGCGTCGAGCAGCTTGGTGACCCGCTGGCCGGTCTTGGCGGACACGTAGTAGAACGGAATGAAGTTGAGAAACGGGGCGCGCGCCTTGTTATCCCGCTCGCCTTGGACCGCGGTGTTCGTCTCCTTTTCTTCGACCAGGTCCCATTTGTTGACCGCGATCAGTACGGCCGCTCCCCGGTCCCAGGCATCATTGGCAATCTTGAGGTCCTGGGCGTGAATCCCGTCCGTCGCATCCACGACCAGGACGCACACCTGCGCCCGCTCCATGGCCCGTGACGTGCGCAGCACGGAGTAAAACTCGAGGTCCTCCTCGACCTTGCTGCGCTTGCGCAAGCCCGCCGTGTCGATGAACACGAGCTTGTGATTGCCGTGCATGAACGGCGTATCGATCGCGTCGCGCGTCGTCCCCGGCTCGGCGGCCACGATATGCCGATCCTGGCCGAGCAGCCGGTTCACCAGACTCGACTTGCCCACGTTTGGCCGGCCCACCACCGCGACGTAGATGGCCTCTTCCTCGTCCGCCTCCGGCGTCGGCGGCAGCATCGCCGCGATGCGGTCCAGCAGATCGCCGCTGCTCTTGCCGATCGCCGCGGACACGGGAAACGGCTCACCCAGGCCGATCTCGAAGAACGCCAGGTGGCGGCTGTCGTCGGGGAGATTGTCGGCTTTGTTCGCGACGAGCAGCACCGGGCGTTTCGCCTTGCGCAGGTACTGCGCGATCTCGAGATCGAGCGGATGCACGCCCGCCTCGACATCCACAAGAAAGACGAGCACGTCGCTGTCGGCGATCGCCTGCTCCACCTGGCCGCGAATCGCGCGATTCAAGGGATCCGTGGCGCCGGGGACCATCCCGCCGGTATCCACCAGCCAGAAGCGGCGCCCATTCCATTCGGCGGGCGCAAAGTGGCGGTCGCGCGTGACGCCGGGCTGGGCATCCACGATCGCCACCCGCCGGCCGATGATCCGGTTGAACAACGTCGATTTGCCGACATTGGGCCGGCCGATGATGGCGACCGTAGGCGTGCTCATACTCCAACCTCTTCACTCACCAAGGCGTCCACGAAATCGTACGACAGCTTCACCGGCATGGGCAGCTGCGCCGCGACGTCATGGGCGTTCAGGTCGTCCATGAACAGCAAGTCGTCATTCACGGCCTCCGCGGGAAGCAAGGCGAGGTCCAGGTCAGACCGCTCTTTCAACGCCGCAACCACCGCGCCCCCCGGGAGCAGCCCGGCCGTGGTCACGGAGGATCCGAAGATCGTGTTCTCCAGTGCCAGGATCTCGAACCGAGCCCCCGTCGCGGCGGTCAGGTCGGCGACCACCTGCGGCAACAGCGGCCCCATCGCGGTCCCGGTCACGACGCCGATGCTCTTGCCCCGCCAGTCCTCGCTCTCCAGATACTCGCGCGCGGCCGCGATCCGAGTCTGGAGGTAGCGCACGGCCCCCACGCCGTTTTCGCGCTGCTCGAAGTCCCCGTACCACTCCGCCGCCGGCAACGCGATGTCGGCCTGCAGGTAGAGATCGTCCGCCCCATAGCACCACGGCAGCCCCCCCCCCTCCGCCACCGCGCGGGTCGCGAATTCATTGACCGTGGCGAGCGCCGCGCGGCATTCGTCCCGCGTCGGCTGCCGCACCAGGGTGTGCTTGCTGAACTCGGTCAGCGCGACGGGCACGACCGACACGGACAGGACAGGCGCGCCCAGCCCGTAGAGGTCGGTGAGCGTCCGCACGAGCTGCGCTCCGTCGTTCACACCGGGTACCAGCACGACCTGCGTGTGGAAGGATATGCCCCGCTCGCCGAACCAGCGGAGCTGGGGAATGACCTCGGGCGCTTCAGGGTTGCGGAGTAGCCAGCGGCGCACGACGGGGTCAGTGGCATGCACGGAGACATAGAGCGGCGAAAGCCGGTACTCGACGATCCGCTCGAGGTCCCACGACTTGAGGTTGGTCAGGGTCGCGAAGTTGCCGTAGCGGAACGAGAGCCGGTAATCGTCGTCGCGGATGTACAGCGCCTGCCGCATCCCCTGCGGGTTGCCGTCCACGAAGCAGAAGTCACAATGATTCGCGCAGCGCCGGATCCGCGGGGCTTCGAGCGTCACGCCCATGGGAAGCCCCTCCGGGCGCTCGACGTCGTACTCCATCTCCTGCCCGGAGGGGAGCCGCGCCCGCAGGACGAAGCGCTCGTCCGCAGTGAGGAACTCCCAATCGAGAAAATCCTCGAGGTCGCGGTCGTTGACCGCGATGAGCTCGGTTCCGGCGATGAGATCGAGGGCGGCACCCAACGAGTCGGGAGCCACCGCCTGTACGCGAATCACTGCTGACCGCCTAGAGGTTCAAGGAGTTTCTGAAGCTAACGGCGCAACTTCAACGGCTAATATCGCTTAGGAGGGGCGGTAACGCCAGGCGACGAGCGCAGTCCCGGGCACGCGGATCTCGATGGGGCGTGAGCCTTGGGGCGGGAGCGGCGCAATCTCAATGGCCTGCGTGACCTGGACGCTCCCGGTGGCGTCCAGAAACTCGAATGTGAGCCGCTGCACCGGCGCCGGTGTGCTGGCGGCGTTCGTGGCCACGCCGGTGAGCGTGTAGCCGCTCGAATCGGGCTGGAAGCTGACGATCGCGACCTCCACGGCGAGACCGCCATCGGCGAGGTCGCGGTACTGCTGCGCGGAGTCGCGCCGCCCTCGCAGGTCCCAACCGGCAGCGAGGAGCCGCAGCGTGGTCCGATTCAACGGGTCAATGGCCGCGAGACGCTGCGCGACCGGGAGGAGGTGCGCCGAGTCGCGCAGCGCCAAGTAGCCGTTGGCGAGGTCCACCAAGGCATCCCGGTCGTAAGGCAGCAGCTCCAGCCCGCGCGCCAGCAGTTTCGTGCCCACGGCAAACGCGTTCGCCCGCAACGCCCCACGCCCCGCTTCGATGGTCAATTCGGGGTCGAGCCGGCGGCCGGGAGGATAGATGGCCTCGAACGCGGCGTCGGCCTCGGAGGTCCGGCCACTCTGGTAGTACAAGCTCGCCAGCCCGGGCACGGCGTCAGTGGCCGCGGGGTAGGTCTCGAGATAGGACCGGAACGCCCGAATCGCGGGTTCGTAGGCGGGCTGGGCCGCGGCGCTGTCCGCCGCCACTGCCTGCGCGCGCGCGGCGAGCGCGGTGCGCCGCTCAGCGACAGCGCGGGCGCGCGCGCTCGAGTCCCGCGCAAAGGCTTGCTGGTCCGCCGGCGCCAGCCGCGCTCCCCGGGTGCGCCGCGACGCCGAAGAGGCCTCGATGCGCGCCAGGACGACCGAATCGGTCGCGAACAGCCGCTGGATGGAATCGCGGCTGAACCGCGTCCGCTGCCAGCGTTGCGCGGCGGTGTCGGTCTGGAGGCGGCGGAAGTACAGCCGGGCCACGGAGCCAAGCGCCTCTTTCTTCACCTCGGCGAACGCTGAGTCGTTTCCGGCCGCCGCGGCCGCCTGGGTGAGCGCCTGCGCCGCGGAATCGAGCTGATTCTGAGAGGCATACAGCTCGCCGAGGGCCAGGAATGCACGCGGATGACTGGGACGCAGGGCAGCAGCCTGGCGGAGCAGGAGCTTGACGGAGTCGGGCTTATTCTCCTGCCAGGTCCGCAATCCCGCCGCGAGGGCATCGCCCCAGACCTTCTCACGGTGCCCGTCGATGTCCTGTTTACACTGCGGCGCCAGCGCTTCGGCGCGGCGGAACGAGCTGTCGGCGCCGGCGGCGTCGCCCATCTCCACGTAATAGCGGCCGAAGTAGTACCACGCGGCGGGGTTCTTGTCCTGACCATCTCCGATGATCGCGCGCGTCAGCACGTCCTGCGTTTGCCGCAGCATGCGGTCGCGCATGACCGGCTTCTGCGCCGCGGACTGGAGGTTGACGATGGCGGAGGTGACGCGGAAGTGCCCCGCCTTAATGTCGCAGGGCGGCTGCGGCGGCGTCCAGGTCTGCGCGGCGAGCGGCGCGCCGGCAACCAGGACGGCGAGGGCAAAGACGGGGAAGCGCGACGGCATGGCTTGGCTCTCCGAGAGCGGGCGACGGGATTCGAACCCGTGACGTCCAGCTTGGGAAGCTGGCATTCTACCCCTGAATTACGCCCGCGGGGTTACTGCTGAACGAGTTACGCGATAAGGCTGGCTGTCTAGGCCCGTGGTGTCAATGGTGGTGCCAAGATTCAAAGCCGCCAGCCGCTCCCCCAACTTAGCGACGTGCTGCTCGACGCGGCACTCTGCCCGCGCGCGCGCGTAGAGGTTCGACAGGGCGTTCAGGTGGTGCCGGACAGTGCCACCGCTCAGGCCAGCTGCCTGCAAGTGCTCGCACCAGCCGCGCACGTCCGTCGTCGTGATGCTCGCCAAGTCCCGCTCCGCCCCGAAGTACTCGACCGCTCGCTCGAGGTGCAGCTGCGAGAGCTCGAGCCACGTATCGGTCACCTTCCCGCTCTTGGCCTTCGCCTCGAGATGGGTGCGGGCGAAGTCTGCGAGGGTCGCCTGCGCGGTGAGCCCGTGCAGTGCCCTGCCCCGCCTGAGTCCGTCGAGCTGCTCGAGCCGGCGCGCAAGGAGCACCTGCGCCGTTGCCGGGTCCGTCGTCGCGCGCTTCTCGCCCCGCGCGACGATGGCCTCTCGGCCGCCCCCAACGTCGGCGTGCTCCCGCAGGTCCGCGTAGGCGCGTCGGACGCCGCCGCGGTCTCGGGCGTGCGCAGCCACCTGGAGTTCAGGTTAGAGTTTGACCTACGAGCCGGGATGAGGCTGCGGGGCGTTAGGCTGCGAGATTTGCGGCATGATCCCCCGCGGCTGTCTCGCGCTCCCGCGGTTACGACGCGTATTCGGTTGCGTTGAGGCAGTACGGATTGCAGTCTACTATGAGTTAGGCGCCGACCACCCTTTCGTGTATACTCAGGTATCGCAAGCCCTGAGGCGCCGGCTATGAGCAAGGAACGTGTCGTTCACAGTGACCCCGAAATCCTCG
>JBBDYB010000008.1:0-31222 GCA_040901965.1 Gemmatimonadales bacterium
CCCCCCCCCCCCCCCCCCCCCCCCCCCCCCCCCCCCCCCCCCCCCCCCCCGGGCGGCGGGACGATGCGGGGCATCACGCGCGCACGCCCACGAGAATGACGCGCGGCGCGTCGGGGCCGGGCGGCCCGCCGTCGTAGTCTCCGAAGCGTCCGCGTACGTGGAGCCCGGCCTCGGTGAACATCGCGGCCAGCTCGTCCTCCGTATACAGGCGCACCCGCTCCTGGAACGTCCGACCCTCGTCCCGCAATTCGATCTCCTTGATCACGAAGCGTCCGTCAGGCCCGATGCGGCGGGTGATGCGCACGTCCCCCCCGTTCTCGGTCAGTTCCTGAGTCTTGAGCGAGCGCCGAACCTGTTCGGCGTTGAGGTAGTCCAGGACGAAGTGCCCACCCCGAGCGAGCGCGGCGGCCACCTGCCGTAACACGAGCCGGTGCTCGGCATCGTCCCGAAAGTAGCCGAACGACGTGAACAAGTTGACCGCGAGCCGGAAGCTCCCCGGCCGGAAGGGCAGCGCCCGCATGTCCCCTCGGACCAGCGCGGCGCGCGTCCGCTCGCGCGCGCGTCGCAACATGGCGCGCGAGAGGTCGAATCCCACCACGCGCGCGCCCAGCCGCTCCAGCTCCGCCGCATGTCGCCCCGGCCCGCAGGCGAGGTCCAGCACCCGATCGCCCCCCCCGCCCCCCCCGCTCCCCCGGGGCTGCCAGGGCACCACTCGCCGGATGAGCGCGACGGCGCGCCTCGCGTCCTCGTCGTCGCGGTGCGGGTAGAGGGCGTGATACTCCTCGCCGAACCATTGCTCGAACCACTCGGTCATTCGACGAAGATGTCCGCCGTAAACGTGAACACCTCGGTCGCCGGTTCCCGCCAGCTATGGGCCGACAGGCCCGCCTTCTGACAGACCGCGCACAGGAACGCCTCGGCGCCGAGTCCTTGCTCCGTCGCCACTTGGGGCAGCAACACGGCCTGTGTGCGTCCCCGCCGCACCAGCAGGCCGTCGCGCCCGATCACCACGCGGACGGGATCGACCGGCGCCACGCGGACAGGCTCATCGAGGACGGAGATCTCGATCCGCAGCTCCGGCAGCTCTGCGGCCGTCACGGGCGGGAAGCGCGGATCGGCGCGGGCGGCCGACACGGCGACTCGCCGGACGACCTCCCCCAACGGCCGGTCGCCGGCTACGTGCCCGATGCATCCCCGCAGCACCCTGCCCTGCTCCTCCAGCGACACAAACGCCCCGCGGCACAGCGCCGCTCCCGGGACGGCGGGCACTGCCGGCGGCGTCTCTCCCCGCAGCGCCGCCTCGATCGCTCGGCGGGCCAGGGCCAGCAGCGCGGCGCGATCGGCCGCGGTGAGCTCAGGGTCCCCGATGGTAGGGCTCTCCCCGGCGGATCGTATGCGCCCGATAGAGCTGCTCGTACACGACGACCCGGGCGAGCTCATGCGGCAGCGTGAGTGGTCCCAGACTCCACGTCCACTCGGCGCGCCCGATGAGCTCATCGGGCAGCGCCTCCGCGCCCCCGATCGCGAACGTGACGTCCCGGCCGTCCATCTCCCACCGGCCGATGAGCTCCGCCAGCTCCGCGGACGACCACGGCTGTCCCCGGCGCGAAAGCGCCACGAGGCGCGAGTCCTCGGGAATAACTCCGCCGCCGAGCAGTCGCGCCTCCTCCTTCACTTCCCGTTCCTCGATCTTTGCGTAGTGCCGGATCCGGCTCAGGTAGTCGTCACACGCCGCCCGGAGCGCCGCGCTCTTCATGCGGCCTCCGCCCACCGCGACGACCCGATAGTGCATCAGGCATACATCCCGCGCAGCCGGTGCATCGCCGCGACCCGGTCCACGGCGAGCATGTAGGACGCGATGCGATTGGCCACCTTGTGCTTGGCCGCCATCGCCATCACTTCATTGAACGAGCGGACGATGATCGCCTCGAGCCGACGGTTGACCGTCTCCTCGTCCCAGAAGTAGCCGCCGCGATCCTGCACCCACTCGAAATAGCTCACGGTCACACCGCCGGCGTTGGCGAGGATGTCGGGGATGACGAACACGCCCTTCTCCTCGAGAATCTTGTCGGCGGCGGCGCTGGTGGGGCCGTTCGCGCCTTCGCAGATGATCTTGGCTTTGATGTGGGGAGCGTTCTTGCGGGTAATGACGTTCTCGGTCGCGGCGGGGATCAAGACGTCGCAGTCGACGGTCAGTACCTGCTCGTGCGTGATGGTTTCGGCCTTGGTGTAGCCGGCGAGCTGGCGGCGCTCCTTCACCCACTTGATCAAGTCCTGCACGTCGAGACCCTTGGGATTGTAGAGGGCCGTCGACTTGTCGGACACGGCGACGATGATGGCGCCCGCCTGCGTCATCAGATCGGCCGCCACCGAACCGACGTTACCGAATCCCTGCACGGCGATGCGCGCACCCTTCAGCGTCATGCCGAGCCTGGCGAGCGACTCGCGGGTCACGATCATGCAGCCGCGGCCCGTTGCCTCCCGCCGGCCGAGGGAGCCGCCCATCTCAACGGGTTTGCCTGTCACAACGGCTGTGACCGTGTGACGGTGGTGCATGGAGTAGGTATCCATGATCCAGGCCATCACGCGCTCGTTGGTGTTGACGTCGGGCGCGGGGACGTCGGAATCGGGACCCAGGATCTCGATGATGCTCGACGTGTACCGCCGGGTAAGGCGCTCCAGCTCCGCCATGGACATCGTCGTGGGATCGCAGACGACGCCGCCCTTGGAGCCGCCGAACGGGATGTTCACCAGCGCGCACTTCCACGTCATCCAGGCGGCGAGGGCCTTGACCTCTTCGAGCGTGACGTTGAGGTCGAAACGGATGCCGCCTTTAGCCGGCCCGCGCGAGGTGTTGTACAGGACGCGGTAGCCGGTGTAGACCTCGACCTCGCCGTTGTCGCGCAGGATCGGGATCGACACGATGATCTGCTTCTCGGGATGGCGCAGAACTTTGTACAGGCCGCGGTCCAAGTTGAGCAGTTTGGCCGCGTGATCGAAGCGCTCCATCATCGCTTCGAAGGGATTTTCCTCCGCCAGGAACGTCTGCTTGTCCGGACGGATGATCGCTGGTTCGCTCATAGGGGTCGTCGCAGTATTCCTTCCAGGGCGCGTTCCACCGCGCCGCCGTTCAGTTCCCAGCGCAGGGTCAGCTCCGCGACGAGCGGCTCCGGGGCATCCGCCGGCCACCGGTCGCGGAGCTTCACTGCGTCCTTCTCGGTGACTACAACATAATCGGCGTCTTTGGCGGCCTGCGCGAGCCGGGCGACATCGCCCGCCGGATAGGAGTGATGGTCTTGATACGCCATGAGTTGCACGGTCGCTCCGGACGCGCGCACCTGCACCGCGAAGCTCGCCGGATCGGCGATCCCGGCCGCGACGACCACGCGCTTCCCCTTGAGCCCCGAGAGCTCCACCCGCCGCCGCGACCGGAGGCCGGCCAGGCTGTCCACCGCGAGATGCACCGCCGCCACCACGGCGCGCGGCCACCGTGCCGCAATCCGGGACGCGAACCGATGCGCCTCCGCAGCGGCCGCCCGCCGGCGAGTGACGATGATGACGTCGGCACGCCCCAACGCCTCCCAATCTTCGCGCCATGGCCCGGCGGGAAGCGGCCAGGCCACGGCGCGGGCGGTCTCCGTCGCGATGAGCGCGACGTTCACATCCCGTGCCACGTCCAGGCGCTGATAGGCGTCGTCGAGCACGAGCACCTGGGCTCCCGCGGCGCGGGCCCGCTCGGCGCCGGCCACCCGGTCGGGGTTAGGAACGACGATCGCGCCCGGCACGAGCCGCTCGTGCACGCGGTGCTCATCGCCGCCGTATCCCCGCAGCAGGATCCCGGGGGTCAGGCCGCGCTGCGCATAGAACGCGGCGACCCACGCCGCGAACGGCGTCTTCCCTGCTCCGCCGACCGAGAGATTGCCGACCGCGACCGACGGCAGCGGCAACCGCCGCTGGCGCAGCCACCCGCGCCGGTAGGCCGCCGCCCGGCCGGCCATGACGGTCCGGTAGAGCATCGCGAAGGGCAGCAGCAATCCTCGCGCGACGCGCGCCGACGCCCGGCGGCTCCACCAGAGCCAGTTGCTCACGCGCACGCTCATGCGGGGGGGGGGTCACTGACCTCGCGGAGCGCGCGAGCCACGGCATCCATGCCACGCCGCAGGCCGTCTTTCCCTGCATCCACATGGATCGGCGCTCCATAGGCGACGTCGATCCTCGTGAGCGGTTTGGGAATGCGCATCCGGTCCCAGGAGCCCAGGCGCCAGGCCGCCCGGGGCCGGGCGCCCACGGGAACCAGCGGTACGCCGGCATGCTGCGCCGCGGCGATCGCGCCCGGCTGCACGCGCTCCGCGGGCCCGCGCGGCCCATCCGGGGTGATCGCCACCTCTGCGCCCCCCTGGAGCGCGCGGACGACGCCCAAGAGTCCGACCTCGCCGCCCCGCTGGGTGGAGCCGCGCACCGAGCGATAGCCCCACCGCTCACCCAGGTCCGCAAGATAGCCACCATCGCGGTGCCGGCTGATCAGCAGGACGACGTCTTGCTGGCGGTGCAGATAGAGCAAGGGCAGGATGCTGTTGTGCCACAGGACAAAGACGAACGGGCGCCGCTCCGCGCGCAGCGCCCGTATGTGATCGTCTCCGCTCAGACGATAGCGCCACGTCGCGGCCAGGGCGTGCACGAGCCGGGGGCCCACGGCCGCGGCGATCGGCTCCGCCCAGCGCAGCTTCATCGCAGCAGCTCCGCGGCGATGCCGGCGACACGATCCGCGGCCCCGGGCGGGCCCAGCCGCTCGCGCACGAGGCGTAACCCTTCCCGTTGGCGGTGGGTCGCCGGCGCATCGGGATCGAGCAGGGGCAAGACGGCGGCGGCCAACGCCGCGGGCGTCGCGCGACGCTGCAGCAGCTCGGGCGCCACTTCGTAGCCGGCAACGAGATTGACTAGTCCCACCCACGGCACCCGCAGGACGCGGAACGCGATGAAGGACGAGACCGGATGGGCGCGATACGTGATCACCATCGGGACGTCGGCGATCGCCGCCTCGAGCGTGGTGGTACCCGACTTACAGATGCCGGCGTCGGCGGCCGCGAACACGGGCAGCGCGTCGCCCTCGTGCACCTTGATCGCGCCGGGCTCCGGGTAGCTCGCGCCCGGCGCGCCGGCGGCGACAATCTGCACGTCGGGGCGCACCGCCGCGACGCGCGCCGCCGCCGCCCGGAAGACGGCCCAATGACGGTTGACCTCCTGGGCCCGGCTGCCGGGAAACAGTCCGAGCGTCGGCCGCGCCGGATCGAGACCCAGGAGGCGGCGGGCCTCGGCACGCGGCGGCGGCGCCGGACGATCTTTGAGCGGGTGACCCACGAACGTCGCGGCGACCCCCCGCTCGCGGAAGAACTCCTCCTCGAACGGCAGAATGACCGCGAGCCGGTGCACAGATGCCAGCCGGCGCACGCGCCACGGCCCCCACGCCCACATTTGCGGCGCGATGTAATAGAGCACCGGAATCCCGGCCGCCGCGGCCGCCGCCGCGGCGCGCAGATGATAGCCGGGATAGTCCACCAGAATCACGAGATCGTAGCGCTGCTCGCGGAACGCGGTGCGCACCTTGCTGAGCAGCCGGTAATGGGCCGGAATCTTGGCCAGGGCCTCGACGAACCCGACGACCGAGAACGCTTCCATCCGGTCGAGCACCCGCGCCTCGGCGCGCTCGAGGAGCGGGCCGCCGAGTGCGTCCAGCTCGATGCCGGGGATGCGGCGCCGCAGGGCCGCCGCCACCGCAGCGGCGTGCGCGTCCCCCGACGGTTCGCCCGCCGAGATGTAGATGCGAGGACCCGTCACGGCCGCGCGGAGGCGAGCGGCGAAGCTTCGATGGCGTCGGCGACGCGGTAGGCCAGCGCGAGCGCCTGCAGTCCCGCGGCACCCGTGACGACGATCTCCCCGTCACCACGCACCGCGCGCAGGAAGCTCTCCAGCTCCAGCTGCAACGGCTCCGCCTCCGGCGCCTCGAGCCGGACATGCTCGACGATCTCTTCGATCCGGGTCGCCCCGAACCCCTGCCATCCCGACTTCAGCCGGTAGAAATGCCCGTTCCCCTGCGCCAGATCCAGCGAGAAGTAACCGGTGGGCTGGAAGATGCGCAGCTTGCGGGTGCGCTCACGGGATACGCGGCTGGCGGTGATCACGGCGACCGCCCCGTTGCCGAACTCGACGCGCGCGTTCGCGATGTCGACGTGCGGCGTCAGGATCGGCACGCCCGTCGCGCGCACTTCCGCCACCTCGGAGCGCACCAGCTCCAGCACGAGGTCGAGATCGTGGATCATCAGGTCGAGGATGACGGCGACGTCGGTGCCCCGCGGCTGGAACGGTGCGAGGCGCTCGGTCTGGAGGAAGCGCGGCTCGTCGAGATACGACGCGGCGGCGCGCACGGCGCGGTTGAAGCGCTCGACGTGCCCCACCTGCAGCGCGGCGCCGTGCTCCGCGGCCGCGCGCACCAGTCGCTCGGCGCCGGGGAGGGTATCGGCCAGGGGCTTTTCGATCAGCGCCGGGAGACCGCGCGTGAGGACAGCGAGGCCTACGTCCACGTGCGCCGGGGTCGGCACGACGACCGTCGCCGCCTCCACCCGGTCCAGCAGCGCGTCGAGCGACGGATACGCGGTCGTCTCGAGCTCTGCGGCGACCTGGGCGGCGCGGGTGGGATTGAGGTCGTAGATCCCCACCAGCTCGGCACTGTCACTCTTCTTGAGCAGCCGCGCGTGGTGGAAGCCGAGTGCGCCGGTCCCGACTACGCCGACGCGAACGGGGCGCGGCTTCACACCATGACTCCCCGTTGCGACGCTTCGATGAACCGCAGGAACGTCTCCACTTCGGGCACCTGCGGGAGCTCGACGCGGGCGCGGGCGATCCCCTGGCTGACCGTGAGATCCGAATTGAACACCAGGCGGTAGGCGCGCTTCAGCGCCAGCTTGAGCTCCGGCGAGAAGCCGGCGCGCTGCAGCCCCACGGAGTTGAGGCCGTACAGATGCACCGGATTGCCGGCGGCTTTTGTGTAGGGCGGCACATCCTGGTTGACGCGCGATGCCCCGCCGACGAACGAGTACGTGCCGATGCGCACGAACTGATGGATGGGCACGAGGCCGCTGATGATCGCCCGGTCGTCCACGGTCACGTGTCCCGCCATCTGCACGCCGTTGGCGATGATCACGTCGTCGCCGACCACACAGTCGTGCGCCACATGCACGTAGGTCATCAGAAAGCAGCGCTCCCCGACCGTCGTCTTGCCGGTGGCCGTGCTGCCCCGGTTGATCGTGCAGTACTCGCGGATGATCGTCCCGTCGCCGATCTCGACCCAGGTTTCCTCGCCCTTGTACTTCAGATCCTGGGGATCGTTGCCGATGACCGTGCCGAAGCCGACCTTCACGCCGGCCCCGACGCGCGTGTTGCGCTCGATGACGGTGTGCCCGGACAGCGCGGACCGCTCGCCGACCGTCACGTGCGGACCGATGATGCTGTACGGCCCTACCGACACGTCCGCGCCGAGCTCGGCGGTCGGGTCGATCAACGCGGTCCGGTGGATCACCGGTCAACCACCATGGCCATCATCTCCGCTTCGGCGACGACCTGGCCGTCCACGAACCCGGCCCCCTTCATCTTGCACGTCTTGCCGCGGAACTGCACCATCTCGAGCTCGAAGCGGATTTGGTCGCCGGGAACCACGGGACGGCGGAATTTCACGTTATCGAGCGACATGAAGTAGACGACCTTGTCGGCGATGTCCTGGCCCTCGAAGTGGCTCATCAGGAGCATCCCCCCGACCTGGGCCATCGCCTCGATGATCAGCACGCCGGGCATGATGGGATGGCCGGGGAAGTGCCCCTGGAAGAACGGCTCGTTGATCGTGACGTTTTTGATCCCCACGATCCGCTGTTGCCCCTCCACCTCGATGATCCGATCCACGAGCAGGAACGGATACCGGTGGGGCAGATAGTCCATGATCTTGCTGATATCCATGGCCGGCACCCCCGTGCGCTTCCCGGCGCGGGCGAGCGCCCACGCGAGTGCGATGTTCCCCCCGTGGCTCGGCCGCGTCGCCACCACGTGGGCTTGAATCCGGGCGCCGGTCAGCGCCAGGTCTCCCACGATGTCCGCGGCCTTGTGGCGCACGAACTCGTCCGGCCAGCGCAGCTTGCCCCCATGCACGACGCCCCGCTCATCGAGCACGATCGCACTCGCCGCCGAGGCCCCCTTGATCAGCCCCTTGGCCTGCAGATCGGCCACCTCGTGCGTGAAGCCAAACGTCCGCGCCGGCGCCAGCTCCACCGCGAAGCTCTCCGGCGTCACGTCGTAGCTGCCCGCTTGGCGGCCGATGAGCGGATGCGGCCACTCGATCGACACGGTGAGCCGGAACGACTTGGCCGGCGCGACGATATACCCCGCATCCTTGTCGGTGAGGGTGAACGGCGCCTGCACCGTCAGCACGGTCGGCTCGCCCCCCACGGACGTCGGCTCCGCCTTGGCCAGCGCTTCGAAATACGGCTGCACGCTGCCGTCGAGGATCGGAGGCTCGGGGCCCGTCAGCTCGATCGTCAGGTCGTCGATCACGTGCGCGGCGACCGCCGCCAGCAGGTGCTCGACCGTGTGGATCGTCACCTCGCCCCGGCCGATCGCGGTGCGGCGCTCCACCGCTTCGACCTCCGTCAGCCGCGCCGGCACCTCCGGCTTGCCGGCGAGATCGATCCGTCGGAACACGATTCCCTGTCCCGCGGGCGCCGGCAGAAACGTCGCCTCGGTCACGACGCCGGTGTGCAGCCCGGCCCCGCGCACCGCCGCCGGGCGCGTGACGGAGCGCCTAGCGCCCTGAGACGTCGGAGACGGCAGAGGAGTCGGCGGCGGGGGCGGCGGGGGCACCAGGCGCGGGTTGCACAACCTGTTCGAGCTCGTCCACGATCTTCGTGAGCCGGTACAGCGCCGCCTGCGCGCGTAGATACTCGCGGTGCGAGCGGGCGGGATAACCCGACACGGTCGCCCCGGCGGGAATGTCGGCAATGCTTCCCGATTGCACGAGCAGCCGCGCTCCCCGCCCGATGGTGATGTGGTCCGTGACGCCGGCTTGTCCCGCGATGATCACGTCGTCCTCCACCTGCACGCTCCCCGCGATGCCCGCCTCCGCCATGATGAGACAGCGCGCGCCGATCCGCACGTTATGGGCGATATGGACGAGGTTATCGATCTTCGTCCCCGACCCGATCACGGTATCGTCCACGCTGCCGCGGTCGATGCACGTATTCGCCCCGATCTCGATGTCGTCGCCGATGAGGCAACGCCCAACGTGGGGGATCTTGCGGTGCGCTTCCCCGTCTTTGCCGGGGACGTAGCCGAAGCCGTCGCTGCCGAGCACCGCGCCGGCGTGCACGATCACGCGCTTGCCCAACGCCGTCCCGGAATAGAGCGTCACCCCCGGGAACAGTTGGGTGTCGTCGCCGACCGCCACGCCGTCGCCGAGCACGCAGCCGGCGCCGATGCGGACGTTGCGGCCGAGCTGGACACCGGCTCCGAGCACGGCATGCGCGCCGATTTCGACCGGCTCCCGCCACGTCGCGCCGCGGCCCACCACGGCCGTCGGATGCACCCCCGGCTCCCACACTGACTGCGGATAGAGCACCGGGAGCACCACGAGCAGCGCCGCATACGGCTCCGGCACGACGATCCGCGTCTCGGGACCACCCTCGGCGCCCTCGAAGTCCGGGGCGACGAGCACGACTGAGGCGCTAGTGCGTTGAAAGTACGGGAGATAGCGAAGCGAAGCAAGAAACGACAGGTCGCCGGGGCCCGCCCGCTCGAGGGGCGCGATCCCGGCGACTGTCACTGTGCCCGGCCCCACCAGCCGTCCGCCGGTGAGTGCCGCGATTTCACTCGCGGAGAGTGGCCGCGTGCCCGCCGAATTCACCGAGGGTCGGGGGGCAGTGCGGCTACTGAGCCTGCTGAAGTCGCTGCAGCACCCGAGCCGTGATGTTGATCGCCGGATCGGCCGCCGCGATCAGACCCCCTGCCGCGTCGGCGTCCAGGATGAGCGCGTAGTTCAGCTCCGCGCGGATCCCCTGGATGATGGAATTGACCCGCGTCTGAATCGGCTGCAGCAGCTCCTGCTCGCGCAGCCGGGCGCGTTCCTGCAGCTCGTTGGTGCGCTGCTCCATGCGCTGCTGCATGGCCTGCAGGTCCCGCTGCTTGGCCTGGCGCGCCGCCGGCGACAGCGCGATCGACTGCTGGTCGAGCGCCTGCACCGCGGAGTCGAGCTGCTGTTGCAGCTTCTGGACCTCGATCCGGAAGCCCTCGACCTCCTTCAGGTACGTGGACTCGGCCCGCGCATAGCCGGGTGTACGCTGCAGGATCTCCCGGGAGTTGACGATCGCGATCTTCGTGGGCGCGGCCTGCGCGCCCTGTGCGACAGCGACGCAAGGCGCCGCAACGAGGGCGGCAAGAGAGACAAGAACGAGACGCTGCATAACGCGGGGCTCCCGAGGAGGACGTGGGTCCAGACTAGAAGAAGTTGCCGAGCTTGAAGTGCAGTTTCCAGCCGGGGATGGGCCGGCCGTTGGCGTCTACGCGATCGAAGCCGTAGGCGTAGTCGATGCCGAGGGGGCCGAGCGGCGAGATGATGGCGGCCCCGACCCCCGCGCCGCGGAACAGGCGCGTGGGATCGAACTGCGCGGGCCGGGCCCATACGTTGCCGGCGTCGAAGAACGTCGAGAGGTAGAGCATCTGGGAAACGCGCATCCCCAGCTCGCCCGTCATCGAGAAGAAGGCCTTGCCGAAGGCATTGGGGCTCGCGCCGCGGGCGTTCGCGTTCGGATCGAACCCGAACGGCGTGATCGAGGCCTCGTCGTAGCCGCGCAGGGGAATGAAGAACTGGGTGCCACCCAGGGTGAACAGCTGCTCGAAGAACGGCGAGCTGCCGAACACGAAACCCGACCGCGCGGAGAAGCCGAGCACGAACTTCACCGTCGAGGTCGGACCGAGCTGGCCGAGCGGCGCGTAGAATTTGCCCTCGGCGTCGATCCGCTGGAAGTCGCCCGTGCCGCCCAGCAGGCCGCCGCTCTGCGACAGGCCGAACTGCACCATCGTCCCGGCCGTCGGGAACGGCAGGTCGATGCGCGTGTCGCGCAGCACCGACGCGCCCACGGTGGAGCGGACGCAGTCGTTGCACCCGAACCGGTCGGCGAAGCCGGTGTTCGAGGACGAGCCGGTGAACGACTGCTGGTCGATGCCGTACGACAGGAACAGCCGCGAGTAATTGTCTCCGAACACCGGGAAGCCGAATTGCAGGCTCGCGCCGCGGCGCCGCAGCCGCCCGATGTCGGCGATCACGTAGCGGACGCGGGTGTTGTGCACGCTGATCGTCCCCGAGATGCGCGATTCGCGGATCGCCGGGTCGGTGAACGAGACATCGAAGTCGTTGATGTTCTTGCCGAACTGCCACTGGAACCGGCCGCGCTTCCCCTGCCCGAACAGGTTCGGCTCATCGAGCCCCAGGAAGCCGCCGACCCCGGTTCCCTGTCCCACGGAGGCGCCGAAGTTCACGTTGCCGGTGCGCTTTTCGGACACGTGGAACACGACGTCGATATCGCCCTGCTCGTTGGCCGGACGCGTGTCGGGGAACGGCAACGGCTGGTTGAAGAAGCCGAGGTTCGAGATGCGCTGGTAGGAGGCGAGCAGGGCGTCCTGCCGGAACACGTCGCCGGGAACGATGACGATCGCTTCGCGAATCACGCGCTCGTGCGTGACGTCATTGCCCCGGATCTCGACGTGGCTCACGATCGCCGGCTGGCCTTCGGTAATCACCCACCGCAGGTCCACCACCGGTTTGCCGTCGGGGTCGGTGCGGCGGATGACGTCGGGCCGCACGCTGACGTAGATGTAGCCGTTGTTGTAGTACAGGGTCTGGAGGCTGCGAGTGGCTTCCTGCCACTGCTGGTCGTCGAAGTAGGCGCTGCGGCGCTTCCGCCCCAGACCCAGCAGACCGGATCGCTGCTCCCCGCGGAACGGGTAGAACGCGTCCAGCTCCTCCGTCGAGAAGCGCCGGTTGCCGACGATCTGGAACGTCCCCACGCGATACGGATCGCCCTCACTCACACGGATCAGCAGCGTCGCCTTGCCGTTCGGCTCGTACACGATGAGCGTGTCGTGGAGCACCTGGAAGTCCACGAACCCACGCGCGCCGTAGAGCTCGGGGAGCCGCTGGCGCAGGTCCTCGGCCAGCTTGTCCTCATCGTACTCGCCCGATTGGAACCACCAGAATCCCTCCGGGCGCGACTTCATCTGGCCGACGATCTGTTCGTCGTTGAAATGCGTGTTGCCCTCGATCTGGACGAGCGCGATCGCGACGCGGCGCCCTTCCTCTACCTCGAAGATGACGCGCACCGCCGTCGAGTCGCGCTCGTAGACGTACAGCGGCCGCGTGCGCGCGAGGTAGTAGCCCTGCGCCCGGTACATGGAGTCGATGCGGGCGCGCGCCCGCTCGACGGCCGCCGGGTCCACCGGGCGTCCTTCGGTCAGATCGATCTTGTCGCGGACGCTCCGCTCGGCGAGGCGCTCCACGCCCTTGATCGTCCACTTCACGAGCTGCGGCCGCTCGCGCACGCGGATCACCAGCACGTTCTTGCCGGCCGGCGTCTGGATCTGGTCGATCTCGACGTCCTCGAACTGGCCGGTCCCGTACAGGGCCTGGATCGCCCGCTGCACGTCCCGGTAGTTGAGGGGGCGGCCGGGGAGGAGGCCGCTGACCTGGATGACCGTCGCGGGACTGTTGCGCCGCTGGCCCACCACCGCGATCGAGTCCGGCACGGGCGGGGCCTGCGGGGGGGGGGGGGGCGGGCAACGCCACGCTCGCCCTGCGCGTCGCACGGGCGCGGGGCGAGTACGGCGAAACTCAACGAGACAAGAAGAGTGAGCCGGCGGGTCACGCCTTCGAGCCGGAGAGTGCCCGGAACGCCAGGCGCTCCTTGTCGGCGGCGACGTCCACCTCGATCTCGTCGCCGCGTGCGAAATCACCGATCAAAATCTTCTCCGACAGCGGATCCTCGACGTACTTCTGAATGGCGCGCTTCAGGGGCCGCGCGCCGTAGTGCTCGTCGTAACCGTGATCGACCAGGAAGTCGCTCGCCGCCGGCGTGAGCCGCAGCGAGAGCTCCTCCTCGCCCAGGCGCTTCTGGACGTCCTTCGCCAGGATCGCCACGATCAGGGCGATGTGGTCCCGGTTGAGCGGATGGAACACGATCACGTCGTCCAGCCGGTTCAGGAACTCCGGATTGAAGACCTTGTTGATCTCCTCCTTCACCTTCTCGGCCATCTTCTGGAACTCGCTGCGCACATCGGGCTGCCCGAAGCCGAGGCTCTTGCCCTTGACCACGTCGCGCGCGCCGACGTTGGACGTCATGATCACCACGGTGTTCTTGAAGTCGATCAGCCGGCCGTAGTTGTCGGTCAGATGGCCCTCATCGAGCACCTGCAACAGGATGTTGAACACGTCCGGGTGCGCTTTCTCGATTTCGTCGAGCAGCACCACCGAATACGGCTTGCGCCGCACCGCCTTGGTCAGCGTGCCCGAGTCCTCGTAGCCCACGTAGCCCGGGGGCGCGCCGATCAGCCGGCTCACGGAGAATTTCTCCATGTACTCGGACATGTCCACGCGAATGAGCGCGTTGGCGTCCGCGAACAGGAACCGCGCCAGCGCGCGCGCCAGCTCCGTCTTCCCCACCCCGGTGGGGCCGCTGAAGATGAAGGAGCCGATGGGCCGCTTGGGGTCCTTCAGGCCGGCCCGGCTGCGGCGGATGGCCCGCGAGATGACCTCGATGGCCTCGTTCTGTCCGACGACGCTCAGGTGCAGCTCGTCTTCCATGCGCAGCAGGCGCGCCGTCTCGGCCTCCTGCAAGCGGGTGACCGGGATCCCCGTCCACCGCGACACGATGAAGGCGACGGCCTCTTCGCTGATCGTCGGCCGGCGGGTCTGGCGCTCGCGCTCCCACTCCTCCTGCTTGCGGCGGATCTCCGCCTGCAGCTCACGCTCCGCATCGCGCAGCGAGGCGGCCTTCTCGAAGTTCTGGTCGCGCACGGCGGCTTCCTTGTCGCCGTTGATGCCCTCGAGCTTCTCCTTCAGCTCGGCGACTTCCGGCGGCGGCACCTGCGCGGCGAGCCGCGCCCGGGCGCCCGCCTCGTCGATCACGTCGATCGCTTTGTCGGGCAGGAAGCGGTCGGTGATGTAGCGCTCCGACAGCTTCGCCGCTTCGGTCAGCGTGTCGTCGGGAATCACGATGCGGTGGTGATCCTCGTACCGCTTCCGCAGGCCCTTCAGGATCTCGATCGTCTCCTCGACGGTCGGCGGATCCACGATCACCGTCTGGAAGCGCCGCTCGAGGGCGCCGTCCTTCTCGATGTATTTGCGGTACTCGTTGAGGGTCGAGGCGCCCACGCACTGCAGCTCACCCCGCGCCAGGGCCGGCTTCAGCATGTTGGACGCATCCACCGCGCCCTCGGCCGCGCCCGCGCCGACGAGCGTATGCAGCTCGTCGATGAACAGGATGATGTTCTTGTTCTGGGCGATCTCGTTGATGACCGCCTTGAGGCGCTCTTCGAACTGGCCGCGGTACTTGGTCCCCGCGATCACCGCCGCCATGTCGAGCGACAGCACGCGATGGTCCTTGAGCGCGTCGGGGCATTGCCCGCTCGCGATCAGCTGCGCCAGGCCTTCGACGATCGCCGTCTTGCCTACGCCCGGCTCCCCGATCAGCACGGGGTTGTTTTTCTTGCGGCGCGACAGGATCTCCATCACGCGCTCGATTTCCTTCTGGCGGCCGATCGTAGGATCGAGCGCGCCTTCGGCGGCGAGCTGCGTGAGGTCGCGGCAGAAATGGTCGAGCGCGGGCGTCTTGGACTTCTTCTCGCTCTTGGGGGGCGTGGGCTGCGCGCCCGTGCCGCCGCCTGCGGGCGTGGCCGGCATCTCGCTGCCCAGCAGCCGCAGCGTCTCGGCGCGGGCCTGCTCGAGATTCACGCCTGCGTCGGTCAGCACCTGCGCGGCGATGCCCTTCTCTTCACGCAGCAGCCCGAGCAGCAGGTGCTCGGTGCCGACGTAGGAGTGGTTCAGCTCGCGGGCCTCGCTCATGGCGAGCTCGAGCACTTTCTTGGCGCGCGACGTATAGGGCAGATCGGGTCCGGCGGCGGCGGCCGCTTTCCCCTTCTTGACCGTCTCTTCGATCTTCTGCTGAATCTCTTCGAGATCGACGTTGAGATTTGTCAGGACCGCCGCGGCGACGCCCTCGCCCTCGCGGATCAAGCCGAGCAGGATGTGCTCGGTGCCGACGTACTCGTGATGCAGACGCGCCGCTTCCTCCCGCGCCATCTGCAGGACTTTCCGGACACGATCCGTGAAATTGTAGCCGTTCATCGAGACTCCGTGTTCAACCGTTCAGCTGGGTTCCGCATCGAGCAGGCGCCGCACAAACGCCGCGCGCACCATCGGCAGTTCAGGGTCGCCGATCGATCGGCCGTCCATTGCCGCCAGGTGCGCGGGTTGAGTGTAGATCAGCAGTTTGTTGAGCGTATATACCCCCGGCCCGGGGAGCAGATTCAAGCCGACACCCAAGCGCACGCCGCTCAACAGGTTCATGGTCTCTTCAAACGACAACCGGCGCGCGTGCTTCAGCAACCCGTATGCGCGCCACGTCTTATCCTCGACTTCTTCCGGCGCCGTCTTTAACAGCACGTCTCGTGCCTGTTCCTCGTATTCCACCACCTGCCGGACGATCTTCCCAAGATGGTCGATCAGCTCGTCTTCGGTCTTCCCCAAGGTTGTTTGGTTGGACAACTGGAAGAAATTGCCGACGACTTCGCTGCCTTCCCCGTACAAGCCCCGAAAAGTTAATCCCACCTGGGAGAGGCCTTGGAGAACTTTGTTGATTTCCTTGGTCAAAACAAGGCCCGGCAGGTGGATAAGCACGCTGGCCCGAAGCCCGGTTCCCGCGTTCGTCGGGCAGGACGTAAGATAGCCAAACTCCTGGTGAAACGCGAAAGGAACGAGGCGCCCCACATCCGCATCTGCCGCCTCCACAGCGGCATAGGCGTCTTCCAAATCGAACCCCGACCGCATCCCGTGCAGCCGGAAGTGGTCCTCTTCATTTACCATCACGCCGACCTGATCCTGCACGAGCAGCGCCGCCCCCGGACGCGGCCGGGATTCCCGCTCCAATCCCGCCAGCTCCTTGCTGACGAGATGGCGCTCATGCAGCAGCTGGCGGTCCGGACGGTCCAGCTGATCGAGACGGAAGGTCAAAGCCCCGGAGAGCCGATCGGAGGACGCGGCCGCCTCGGTGAGCCGATCCAGCACCGCCGTGCGGTCGCCGTCCTTGGCCCGCTGACTGAACGGGATGCCGCGGACGTTGCGGGCGAGGCGGATCCTCGTGGACAGGACGATCGTGGACTTGGGTCCCGAGGCGTCGAGCCAGCTCATCCCCCCGTCGGGCAGCAGCGAAAGGTCGATCACTCCAGCACCCGGATCCTATCCCGCAGCTCGGCTGCGAGCTCGAAGTTTTCGCCCTCCACCGCCCGGCGCAGCTGCGCCTTGAGGTCGAGCAGGCGGCCGCGCGGGTCGGCGGCCGTCTCCCCCGGCGCGTCGTAGCGCTCGCCGACATGCTGACTCGAGCCGTGGAGGCGGCGCAGCAGGTCGCGGAGGTGCAGGTCGAACGCCACGTAGCACTGGTCGCACCCCAGCCGCCCCGAGTCGCGAAAGTCCCGCAGCGTGCTCCCGCAGGAGGAACAGCGCAGGCCGTCGCTCGGCGTCGGCACGAGGGCGCCGCCCCCCTTCCCCAGCGCCGTGAGGAAGCCCCCCAGCGGCGTCTTCAGCACCGCCCCACCCGTCTCGACCCCCTTCTGCTGCGCGCATTGCTCGCACAGGTGAAGCGTCACTTTGGAGTCATGCTCCACGTGCGTGAGGTTGATGACGGCGTCCCGTTCTTTGCAGTTGTCGCACAGCATCAGGGGATCGCATCGACCGAGCTCACCGTGGTGAGCCGGCCGTCCTCCAGCCAGAGCACGCGGTCGGCGCGCCCGGCGAGCTGGCGGTTGTGCGTGACCACGACGACCGCCGTTTCGTATTCCCGCGCCAGCCGGAAAAACATCTCGTGCAGCCGTTCGGCGTTGGCGTGATCGAGGTTCCCTGAGGGCTCGTCCGCGAGCACCACGTTGGGATCGTGCACCAGCGCCCGCGCGACGGCGCAGCGCTGCTGCTCGCCGCCGGACAGCTCGGCCGGCCGGTGACTCATGCGCCCCGCCAACCCCACCTCGGAAAGCACCTCTTCGGCGCGCGAGCGCGCTTGCCGCAGCGTTGTGCCCGCGATCAAGAGCGGCATCGTCACGTTCTCCAGCGCCGAGAACTCGCGCAGCAAGTGATGGAACTGAAACACGAATCCCAGCTTCCGGTTGCGGAGCTCGGCCGCGCCGCGCGCGTCCAGGTCGGCGTAGCGCGATCCGTCCAGCCAGATGTCACCGGCGCTGGGCGAGTCCAGAGCGCCGAGCAGGTGGAGCAGCGTGCTCTTGCCCGCTCCCGAGGACCCGACGATCGCGACGAATTCGCCGCGCCGCACTTCCATATCCACCCCCCGCAGCACCTCGAGCGGCTGGCCGTCGCCGCCCGCGTAGACCTTCCGGAGGCCCCGAGCCGCCAGGAGCGCGTTCATTCGTAGCGGATCGCCCGAACCGGCTCGAGCCGGGCGGCCTGCATGCTCGGGTACAGAGGCGCCAGCGTGGCGATGAGGAGGCTGGCCGCCACGACGGCGAGCGCGTCGAGCGGGTTCGTCAGCACCGGCAGGTGATCAATGAAGTAGATCGAGGGATCGATCGGGATCAGGTGGCCGCGGTTCACGCTCGCGCCGATGATCAAACCCAACACGGCGCCCACGACCGTGCCGCCGAGGCCGATGAAGATGCCCTGAATGAGGAACACGCGCCGAATCCGGCCGCGTGGCATGCCCATCGCTAGTAAGATGCCGATCTCGCGCGTTTTGTCGCGCACCACCATGGTGAGCGTGCCGACGACGTTGAACGCGGCCACCACGCAGATCAGGAACACGACCAGCCCCATCGCCAGCTTCTCGAGCGCCAGGGCCGAGAACAGCCCCCGGTTCTGGAGCTGCCAGTCGAGCGCGCGATAGGGGTATCCGAGCTGGCTTTCCAGCTGCGCGCCGAATGCGTTGGCCTCGTCGGGCCGGGCGAGCCGTACCTCCAGGCCGGTCACGGCCCCGCCCAGCCCGGCGAAGTCCTGAGCCGCTTCCCGCCGCATCACGACGAAGCTGTTGTCGTAGTCGTACATGCCCGTCTCGAACAGCCCCGTCACCTCATAGCGGCGGTACTTCGGGACGAACGTCCCAAGGCTGCGGTTGAACTGCGAGCCGGCCGGCGCCACCATCGTCACAACGTCGCCCGGATACGCCGAGAGTTTGCTCGCGAGCCGGGTGCCGATGGCGATGCCCCCGTCCACGCCCGGCTGCGTCGTGCGGAATGACAAATCCCCCTTCGTGAAATGGCGCGGCAGACTGGTCACCGAGCGAGCCCCGGTGTCGCTCTCGACGCCGATCACCGCGACCCCCTCGGCGTAGTCGTGGCCCGCCGAGATGAGCCCCTGGGTGCTGACAAACGGCGCCGCGGCGACGACCCCGGGGGTGCGCCGGACTTTGGCGAGCGCGTCCGGCCAGTCGTCGAGCCGCAGCCCCTCCCCGTAGGTCAGCACGCGCAGGTGCGGATTCACGACCAGGATTTTCTCGCGCAGGTCGTTCTGCAGGCCGTTCATGACGCCGAGCACGATGACGAGCGCACCCACCCCCACCGCCACACCGCCGACCGCGATCACGGTGATCAGCGACAGCAGCCGCGAGGAGCGGCGGCTCTTGAGGTAGCGCATGGCGATCCGCAGATCGAGGCGGGATGGCCAATTGGTCACGATCACCACGACGGCGACAACCGCGGCTCCCCACAGGAGCACCCGGAGGACGGCGAGCACGATCGCCATTATTCGGGCCGCAGCATGGGAAAGAGGATCACGTCGCGGATGTTCGTCTGGTCGGCGAGGATCATCGCGAGGCGGTCGACGCCCAGCCCCACGCCGCCCGCCGGCGGCATGCCGTATTCGAGCGCGCGGAGGTAGTCCTCGTCCAATTGTTGCGCCTCGGCGTCCCCCGCCGCGCGCAGCGCGCCCTGCTGGTCGAACCGGCGGCGCTGCTCATCGGGGTCGTTCAGCTCGCTGAAGGCGTTGGCGAGCTCGCGGTGCTGCACGAACAACTCCCAGCGCTCGACCTTGGTCGGATCGCCGCGTTTGGGCTTCGCCAGCGGTGACAGCGCGACCGGATAATCGAAGACGAAGGTCGGCTGCACGAGCTTGGGCTCGACGCACGTCTTGAAGACTTCGTCCACGAGCTTGGGACCGCTGAGTGCGTCTGCGTCGGGCGCGTTGTGGCGTTTGAGCACCGCCCGGAGCTCGGCGTCGCCGGCGCGGGTCAGGTCCACGCCGGCGTGCTCCTGCACGAGCCCATAGTAGTCTTTGCGGGCGAAGGGCCGCGCAAACGACAGCGTAGCGCCATGCCGCGTGAGCTCATTGGTGCCGAACAGATCGTGCACGAGCCCCCCGACCATCTCTTCAGTCAGCCCGGCCATGTCATTGTAGTCGGCGTATGCCTGATACCACTCCGCCATCGTGAATTCCGGGTTGTGAAACCGGGACAGACCCTCGTTCCGAAAGTCGTGGCCGATCTCGTACACCTTCTCGAAACCGCCCACGAGGCAACGCTTCAGGTAGAGCTCGTCCGCGATCCGCAGGTAGAACGTCGTGTCCAGCGACTCGTAATGCGTCGTGAAGGGACGCGCCGTCGCACCGCCGTACAACGGCTGCAATACCGGCGTTTCCACTTCCAGATACCCCTTGGCGTCGAGGAAGGCACGGATTCCCTGGACGATGCGGGTGCGCAGCCGGAACACGTCCCGCACCTCCGGGTGCACCGCCAGGTCGGCATAGCGCTGCCGGTAGCGCAGCTCGGGATCGGACAACTCGCCGTGCTTGACTCCGCTCGCGTCTTCCTTGCCCAGGGGCAGCGGCCGCAGCGCCTTGGCGAGCAACGTGAGCTGCTCGACGCGGATCGTGATCTCCCCGCTCCGCGTCTTGAACAGCCGGCCCTCGACGCCGACGTGATCGCCGAGATCCAGCAGGTCGACCAGCCCGTACGCTTCGGCGCCCAGGTCGTCCAGCTTGAAGTAGAGCTGAATCCTGCCGGTCGGGTCCTCGAGATGCGCGAACGTGGTTTTACCGTGCGGGCGCAGCGCCACGAGCCGGCCGGCAAGCCGGTGCGAGGTCGGGTCATCGTCGCTGCGATACGCCGCCGCGGCTTCGCGGGCCATGATGCTGCGTTCGAAACGATACGCGTATGGCGCTATCCCCCGCTCGACCAGCTTCTTGAGCTTGTCGCGCACTAGGCAGCCTTGCTCCCGAAGCGCTTCAAGAACGCCTCGATGAAGGGGTCGAGATCGCCGTCCATCACCTTGTGGACGTCGCTCACTTTCAGCTCGGTGCGGTGGTCGTTGACCATGGTGTAGGGCTGGAACACGTACGAGCGAATCTGATTCCCCCAGGCGATGTCGGTTTTCTGCTTGTCCACTTCTGCCTTTTTCGCGTCGCGCTCGGCGACCGCACGCTCATAGAGCCGCGCCTTGAGCATCTTCATCGCCGTCGCCTTGTTCTTGCCCTGGCTCCGCTCCTGCTGGCACGAGACCACGATGTTCGTGGGCAGGTGTGTGATCCGCACCGCCGACGACGTCTTGTTGACGTGCTGGCCGCCCTTGCCGGAGGCGCGGAACACGTCGATCCGCAGGTCGTCGTCCTTGATCTCGATTTCGATTTCGTCCTCCACCACCGGATACACGAATACCGACGCGAACGAGGTGTGGCGGCGCGACTGCGAATCGAACGGCGAGATGCGGACCAGCCGGTGCACGCCCTTCTCCGCCTTCAGCAGGCCGTACGCGTACTGCCCGCGGATTTCGATCTCGGCGGACTTGATCCCGGCTTCTTCCCCGGGAAGCATGTCGAGCACCTCCACCGCGAAGCCGTGGCGCTCGGCCCACCGGGTGTACATCCGGACGAGCATCTCCGCCCAGTCCTGGGATTCGGTGCCGCCCGCCCCGGGGTGGATGGTGAGCAGCGCATCGCGCGCGTCGTCGGGACCCTGGAGCATGTTCTGCAGCTCGAGCGCCTCGAGCCGCCCGGAGATCTGCTCCGCTTCCGATTCGAGGGACCGTTGCAGCTGGAGATCGACGTGGGATTCCGCTTCGAGCAGCTCGTTCAGCTCGCGGCCCTCGTCCACGCGCTTGCGCAGCGCGTGATAGGGCTCGAGCCACCCCTTCAGGGCTTTGACTTCGGCGACTGTTTGTCGGGCGCGCTCGGCGTCGGCCCAGAGGGCGCCGTCCGCCATCTTGTGCTCCAACTCGACCAGCCGGGCAGTCTTCCCCTCGACGTCAAAGGAATCTCCTGAGCTCGACGAGCCGGCGATCAAAATCCGCAAACCGTTCTGCAAGAGCCACGCGCCACTCCTCTAGAAGAGCTTTTTCCCGCCCCCAAGAATCTCATTCAGCGCCTCGGTCCAGAACGGCGTGGACTGCGCCATGTCGAGTCCCACCTGCTCCACGTATTCCTGCCAGCTCTTCTGGATCTCGTCCTTGAAGAGCTGCGGCAGCGTGCCGTCGCGGATGCCCTGCTGCCGCTTCTCGGGATGATACACAAGCATGTCCGAGATCAGCGCGCGCGCGAGCCGGCGCGCCTTCTGCTTCGGGTCCTGCACCAGGAACGGGTTCACCGGACGCAGCGGCCCCGTGGGCCGTTTCCCCGGCGTGCTGACGCCCGCCCCCCCCGCACCCCCCGCCCCCCCCGCGTTCGCCGCGGCCGGCGAAGCTGCCGGCCGCGCCGGCGGCGCCGAGGGGCCAGCCATCGGCGGACGCGCCATCGGCGGCGCAGCTGGCATGGCCGGCCGGCCGATGGTAGGGGCCGCCGGCATCGCCGGGCGCGCGGGCGGCGCGGCGGGCGCTGGCGGCGGTGCCGCCGGCGGCGGCGGTCCGGCCGCCGCGGTGCGCGGCATCGTAATCCGGTCGCTCCCTACCCCTGCCCCAGCGCCGTCGGCACTCACCGCAAACACGCTGCTGCACACGCTGCACCGCGCGCGCACACCTCCGGCGGGGACCTTCGCCGGATCCACCCGGTAGACGGTTTCGCACGACGGACAGGTGACGTTCACGCCCTAGACCTCGCTATCCCCGCTCCCTCCCCCGATCTCGCCGGGTTCGGGATCATGGCGGCGATCGACGACGAACACCGACCCCGCTTGTGTCTTTGCATAACTCTTCATTTCCGTCGCGAGTTCGCTCACTTGCGCCGGATGCGCAAAGCGCCGGTGCTGGTTCGTCACCACGCCGATCGACAACGTCATCAACGGCACCCGGTGCAGCTGCCCGCGCCGATCCTTGCCGAAGTAATACCCAGCCCGCCGGTCCTGCTCGTTGTACTGATATGGAACCAACGTGTCGAATACGTCGAGCACTTCCCCGCAGACTTCGCCGATGCTCTCGATCGGGATGACGAAGATGAAGTCATCGCCCCCGATGTGCCCGACGAAGCCGTCCTTCCCCAGCATCCCCCGCACGACGTCGTGCAGGATGCGGGAGAGGAGATAGATCACCCGATCGCCGTCGTAGTAGCTGTAGCGATCGTTGAATTCCTTGAAGTGATCGAGGTCGGCGTAACACACGGCGAACAGCTCGCCGAGCTCCATCCGTCGCCGAAACTCCCGCTCGATTTCGGTCGTCCCCGGCAAGCGCGTCGAGGGGTTGACCGCCACGTCCCGCTCGGCGCGCGTCACCAACGCGTCGAGGCGCCCCGCCTGCTCTCCCGGCTCGAAGAGCGGGGTGATCACCTCGTCGGCACCGGCGGCGAACCACTGCCGCACCACGTCCGTCGCGTGACGGTTGGTCACCACCGCGAGGGGCACGATCGCGGTATAGGCATCGCCCTTGAGACGGGTGCACAGCTCCAGACCTTCCCCCCCCGCGCTATCGGCGTCCACCACCACGAGCGTCGGCAGGGCGCGCAGCACCCGCTCTTCCACGCCGGCCGCCTGGGGGACGGTAATCACGGGCAGACCCTTCCCGTTGACCCACGTGGTCACGAAGTCAGGTACGGACCGACCAGCCGGCGAGAAGAAGAGAATGGCTTGGCGCGACCGCACCTTACTCCTCTCGTAAGGGTAGAAAGCGCCTAAACTTAGGCCTCTTCGCCTCCCGTGTCAAATGAACCCACTTTTTCGCCCCTCACCCGGGCAAATTGGGTTCGCGCAGCTCGACCGGGGCGGCGCGGGTCCGCACCCGGATATTCAGAATCTCGACGAACACGGAGAACCCCATGGCAAAATAGATATAGCCTTTCGCGATGTGCTGGCCCAGACCGTCGGCAATGAGCGACATGCCGATGAGCAGCAGAAAGCTCAACGCCAGCATTTTGATCGTCGGATGGCGATGCACAAAGGTGCTGATTGCGTTGGCCGAAAACATCATGATGCCCACCGCGATCACCACAGCCGTGATCATGACGCCCAGGTCCCGGGCCATCCCCACGGCGGTGATGACGGAATCGAGCGAGAACACGATATCGAGCAGCACGATCTGGCTGACCACGCTGCCGAACGACGCCGCGGCGCGGGTCGTGGCCCCCCCCCCGCCCGGCTCCCCCTCGAGTTTGTCGTGGATCTCGTGCGTGCTCTTGTAGATGAGAAAGAGCCCGCCGGCAAGCAGGATCAAGTCGCGCCCGGAGAATGGGTGTCCCAAGATGCTGAACAATGGCGCCGTCAGCTGGATGATCCAGGCGAGCGACGCAAGCAGCAGGATGCGCATGATCATCGCGCCTGCGAGGCCGACGCGCCGCGCCCGGGCCTGCTGGTGCGCGGGCAGCTTGCCGGCCAGGATCGAGATGAAAATGATGTTGTCGATGCCCAGGACGACCTCGAGCACGGTCAACGTGAGCAGCCCGATCCAGGCTTCGGGGTTCGTGATCCAAGTCATGTGTGGGACCCGTTAGAAAGTCAGCGTGAATCGGACCTGCGCGGCGCCGCCGGGTCCCACAGTGGTGCGGACCGCGGCGGGACGGCCCGCGACCGCGGCGAGCCGGCTGGAAATGAGCGCATCAACCGCGCTCACGATGTGATTGGCGAGGAGGAGGCCCACCTGATTCTGGGCGCGGCGGAACGCGTTGTCGCTCCGCCGGATCGATTCGCGGAACACCTGGTGCTCCAACGAGTGATCGCGCCAGGTCCACATGAACTCGGGTCCTACGGCGCGGGCCTGATAGAACTTCACCGCATTCCAGTATTGCAGCGACATCGGATCCGGGGGGACATCGGGATCCTCCCAGTACGTCCGCCGCGCGAGCAGCCACACCGAGCCGTTGTAGGTGCGCGGATCGGTCTCGGGGACGAACGCATCGCCGGGATCGGCATCGTAGCGCCCGCTCTCTACGAAGCGCTCCATCTGCTCGTAGTACTCGAACACCGTGTCGCGCCGGGTAGGCGTGAACAACCGCCGGGCGACCTCGTAGGCGAGCGCCTGAAAATGCTCGGCCTCGCGACCGGCTTCCCGGTCCAGCTGCAGGAACCGCGAGACGAGGTACACCTCCGCCGCGAGGTACACCGCTCCGCGGTCCTGACCCGCCAGCAGTTGCCCGGTTCCGGGAACGAGCAGCGACACGAGTGGGCGGAGGGCCAGGCTCGCCGGGCGCATGAGCCGGGGGGGTGTGGGAGGGGTGTCCGTCGGCAGGCGCGGCACCAATTCCTGCGCGGGCAACTCGCTCGCCAGCAGGAGCGCGGCCAACCACGAGCGGCGCATTAGAACGTCACCCGGAACGAGAAGAAGGTCGGGCTTTCGACCTGCAGGTCCGAGCCGGTCAGGAAGGCGCGAGCCAAGTCCACCCCCAGCGAGCCGCTTTCCACCCCGAGGCCGACGCTGGGACCGCTCAGACCGTCCTGGACGAACGCGTACCCGGCGCGGACGCGCACGAGGCGCTGGTACCCGATGTCCACGCCAATGCGCGTCTGCGACTGTCCCGCCTGGCCCCAGGGGCTGTCCACGTCCGCCGCCAGCTTCACGTCGAAGCGCTCGTTAAGGGCCCCGCCGTCCTTGGGGCGGAGCTGGAGCTGGTACAATGCGCCGACTGCGAGGCGCGTAGGCAGCGGATCGGCCTGGGCCTGATTCTGGACCTGGAGCTTGAAGCCGACGTTGCGAAGCGCGATGCCGAGCCGCAGCGGGCCACCCGCGCCGAGGTGAAACTGCCCGCCGAGATCGATGGCGTGGGTCGTCCCCGTTCCCGCGGGGAAGTCGCGGCAGTCGCCGCTGCAGTCCACGCGGAACTGGATGAGCTTGTAGCTCAACCCGAACATGAACGAGCCGGCGAGGCTGGTCGCGTACGAAGCGACGAACTCGAAGTTACGGGGCGCGATGCGGGCGATGGTGTTGCCGTTCGCATCGGTGCGCTCCAGATCGCCGTAGTCTACCAGATAGACGGCGCCGCCGATCACGCCGATGCCGGGCGAGGGAAAGTAGACGCCCAACACGTGACTGCGGCCGGCGACGAGCGTCGCGCTGTGCAGGGCGAACTCCTCCTCGGCGAGGGTCGCGAGTCCCGCCGGATTCCAGAACGCCGCCTCCCCCCGCCCCGCCGCGGCCGTCGCGGTCTGGCCCATCCCGACCGCCTGCGCGCCGACCGGGAACACGAGGAAGAGAGCGCCCGTGTTGAGGGGAGGCTCTTGGGCGGAAAGACGGAATGACGGAACGACGGAAAGACAGACCGCTGCCAGGATCGCGACCTTTGGCCACGTTCCATCCGTCCAACGTTCCGTCATTCCGTCAGAACGGTTTCGCCTCATCGATGAGCATGATGGGGATGTCGTCTTCGACCGCGTAGACGAGCCGGCAGCTGTGACAGGCGAGCGCCTCGACAGGCGTGGTGCGGTGCTCGAGCGGTCCCTTGCACTTGGGGCAGACGAGAATCTCGAGGAGGTCGGGGGCGAGGCTCATGATGTGGCGTACCCCAGCCGCTTGAGCGAGGGTTCATGGCGGCGCCACTTGGGAAGCACTTTGACGTGCAGGTCGAGGAACACGCGCTCGCCGAGGAGCGCCTCGATCTTGGCGCGCGCCGCGGAGCCCAGCGTCTTGATGGTGCGTCCCCCCTCGCCGATGACGATGCCCTTCTGGCTGTCCCGCTCGACGTAGAGCACGGCCCGAATATATACCGGCTCGGCGCCCTCCCGGAACTCGTCGATCTCGCAGGCCACACTGTAGGGCAGCTCTTCGTGGAGCTGCTCGAACGCCGCCTCGCGAATGAACTCCGCCGCGAAAAAGCGCATCGGCTGCGTGGCGAGCTCGTCGGGATCGTAGTGGAACGGGCCTTCGGGCATGTGGGCGCGCAGGGCGGTGAGGAACGCGTCGATCCCTGCCCCGGTCACGGCAGACACCACCACGTCTGACGGCCCGACGGCCGGACGGCCCGACGGCCCCACCAAATCGGCTTTCGTGTACACCGTGACGATCGGGGCGCGCGGCGGGCGGGCCAGCTTGGCGACGTCCATCAGGGGTGGCGCCGGAAACTCCGTCAACGGGTGCAGGTACGCGATCACTTCGGCATCGTCGATTGCGCGCAGCGCGGCCGCGCGCATCGCTTCGTGCAGCTGGTACTCGGGCTCGAGCAGCCCGGGCGAGTCGGTGAAGATGAACTGCGCGTCGTCCTTCGTGAGCAATCCCACGACGGGCATGCGCGTGGATTGCGGCTTGGGCGAAACGATCGCCAGGTGCTCGCCCACGAGCGCGTTGAGCAGCGTGGACTTGCCGACATTGGGCCGGCCGGCGAGGGCAACGGTGCCGCAGCGGGTCATGCTGACGAATGTAGAGCGATCAATGATCAATGATCAATGGCCAATGATCCTTCGCCCGGGCACTGCGTTATTGGGGACCTTGTCGCGCGAAATGGGTTGATAGGTTCAGGTTTGGTCCGCTGAATCTCGCCGTGATTTCATTCATAAGCTAGGGATTTGCCTCAAGGAACTTCGCGAGACTCGGACATGGCTCAAATTTGTCCGCGAGATGGATTTGTCCCCCGTGTCCCTCGACGGCGCGATGCGCGAGTGTGATGAGTTGTTGGCGATCATCGCCACGAGTGTCCGGACCGCTCGACGCAATGGAGACGCGAAAACAAGAATGTCCAACATTCATTGAGCATTGAGCATTGAGCATTGAGCATTGAGCATTGAACATTGGACATTCTTTAGTAGAAGCTGGCGGCGGCCTACTCTCCCGCGACCTCGCGATCGCAGTACCATCGGCGCTGACAGGCTTAACGACCGTGTTCGGGATGGGAACGGGTGTGGCCCTGTCGCGCTAGTCGCCAGCAAATTCGAACCCCGGGGCCATGCCCCGGGGACCGACGTCGTGCGTGATGTAGTGGTCTCGAGAATCACTCCGATGGGAACAGCGGAGAGATCAAGCCTCACGGGCAATTAGTACGGCTCGGCTGAAGCGCTCGCGCGCCTTACACCTGCCGCCTATCAACCTGGTAGTCTCCCAGGGCCCTTTAGGAGCCTTACGGCTCGGGAGTGTTCATCTTGGGGAGGGTTTCCCACTTAGATGCATTCAGCGGTTATCCCCGCGCGACATCGCTAACCGGCGTTGCCCTTGGCAGGACAGCCGGGACACGAGAGGTCGCTTCGTCCGGGTCCTCTCGTACTACGGACGACATCCCTCAACACTCCACCGCCCACACCGGATACAGACCGAACTGTCTCACGACGTTCTGAACCCAGCTCATGTGCCACTTTAACCGGCGAACAGCCGGACCCTTGGGACCTTCTCCAGCCCCAGGATGTGATAAGCCGACATCGAGGTGCCAAACCGCGCCGTCGATGTGAACTCTCGGGCGCGATAAGCCTGTTATCCCCAGCGTACCTTTTATCCGTTGAGCGATGACCCGTCCACACGGTATCACCGGATCACTAACGCCGACTTTCGTCCCAGCTCGCGCCGTCGCGCTCGCTGTCAGGCGCCCTTTTGCGTTTGCGCTCGTCGTGCGATTACCGACCGCACTGAGGGCACCATCGCGCGCCTCCGTTACACTTTCGGAGGCGACCGCCCCAGTCAAACTACCCGCCAGCCACGGTCCGCGCCGTTGTAAGCGGCCGCGTGAGATCGTCAACAAAACAAGGGTGGTATTTCACTGTTGGCTCCCCCAGAGCCGAAACCCTGGGATCAACGCCTCCCACCTATGCTACGCAGGTCTAGCCGACGATCAATGACAGGCTGTAGTAAAGGTGCACGGGGTCTTTTTGTCCTGATGTGGGAAATCGGAATCCTCACCGATACTGCAGTTTCGCCGAGCTTACGGAGGAGACAGCCGTCAAGTCGTTACGCCATTCATGCAGGTCGGAACTTACCCGACAAGGAATTTCGCTACCTTAGGACCGTTATAGTTACGGCCGCCGTTTACCGGGGCTTCGGGGCACAGCTTCGCCTTGCGGCTAACCGCACCCGTTAACCTTCCGGCACCGGGCAGGCGTCAGTGTGTATACGTCGGCTTGGAGTACGCCTTAGCACACACCTGTGTTTTTGCTAAACAGTCGCTTGACGCGATTCTCTGCGGCCGGGTTGGGCTGAGCCTGTACGGCCTCACCTACTACCGGCACCCCTTCTCCCGAAGTTACGGGGTCATTTTGCCGAGTTCCTTCTCCGTAAATCACTCGAGCACCTGAGGCTACTCGCCTCGCCTACCTGTGTCGGATTGCGGTACGGTCACCACAGCACCTACGACGCGGGGCTTTTCTCGGCAGTCGGCTTGTGAATCCCTTGACGAGGCCTTGCGACCTCTTCGGCATCGGCTCTCGACTATCCAGGTATTTTGTCCCCCGGAAACGTCTACCGCCTTACATCGGCACAACCACCCGCCGACGGATTACTCGCTCCTGCGTCCCCCCTCGTCATCAAACGGTGCTGCAGTGGTACAGGAATGTTGACCTGTTTCCCATCGGTTACGCCTTTCGGCCTCACCTTAGGGACCGACTAACCCTGAGCTGATCGACATGGCTCAGGAACCCTTAGGCTTACGGTGACAGAGGTTTTCACTCTGTTTCGCGCGTACTCGTCGCAGCATCCTCACTTCTGGTCGCTCCACGGAAAGGCTTCCGCCTCCGCTTCACAGCTCCCAGAACGCTCCCCTACCAGTTGAGCAGATCCGAAGATCCGCTCAAATCCTGAGCTTCGGTGGACGGCTTAGTCCCGACCATTCTCGGCGCGACCTCGCTGGACTGGTGAGCTATTACGCACTCTTTAAAGGAATGGCTGCTTCTAAGCCAACCTCCCAGTTGTCTCAGCAAGATCACATCCTTCGCTACACTCAGCCGTCACTCCGGGACCTTAGCTGCAGGTCTGGGTTCTTTCCCTCTCGCCGCTGGACATTATCGCTCAGCGACTGTCTCCCGCGCAGCATCACACAGGAATTCGGAGTTTGGTTGGGGGAGGTGAGCCTATTCGGCTCCCGGACCCATCCAGTGCTCTACCTCCTGCGGACTCATTTCGCGAGGCCATACCTAAATATGTTTCGGGGAGAACCAGCTATCTCCGAGCTTGATTGGCCTTTCACCCCTACCCAGAAGTCATCCGAGCGGTTTTCAACCCACAACGGTTCGGTCCTCCACCGCCTGTTACGGCGGCTTCAACCTGCTCCTGGGTAGATCGCCACGGCTTCGGGTCTACGCCCACGCACCTCGTCGCCCTATTCAGACTCGCTTTCGCTCTGCCTCCGGCCCTGAGGGCCTTAAGCTGCGCGTGAGCAGTAACTCGCTGCGTCATAATGCAAAAGGCACGCCGTCAGCGGACAACGAGCCGAAGCCCGCCGCCGCCTTCGACCGCTTGTAGGCACACGGTTTCAGGATCTGTTTCACTCGCCACCTGGCGTACTTTTCACCTTTCCCTCACGGTACTAGTGCACTATCGGTCACAGGGGAGTGTTTAGCCTTGGAGGGTGGTCCCCCCAGCTTCACGCAGGATTACACGTGTCCCGCGTTACTCGGGATGCCGCTAGGGGCCGTACGCGTAGACCTACCGGGCTGTCACCGTCTCTGGCGGGCCGTTCCAGGCCGCTTCGGTTTGGCATCGTGCTCCCATGTCGCGGTCCCACAACCCCGGCTGTGCAAGCACACCCGGTTTGGGCTGGCCCCCGTTCGCTCGCCGCTACTAAGGGGATCGCGGTTGCTTTCTCTTCCTCCGGGTACTTAGATGTTTCAGTTCCCCGGGTTGACTTCTCCCTTGCGGGAGATGACGAGCCTTGCGGCCCGCCGGGTTGCCCCATTCGGAGATCCTGGGATCACAGCTTGTTTGCAGCTCCCCCAGGCTTATCGCAGCTTACCACGTCCTTCATCGCCTCCCTGTGCCAAGGCATCCACCGTGCGCCCTTACACGCTTGATCTCGTAGTTCTCTACTCGGTGTGATTCCCTAACACCACTACACCACGCACGCCGTCAGTTATCAAAGAGCAAAAAAAAATGCCAGCCGGACGGAACCGATGATCGAGTGTGGAAAGTGCGGGCGACTCTCGAGGCCTTTCGTCGCGCGGCGAACCGCGCAGGTACTCGGCGCTCCAGAAAGGAGGTGATCCAGCCGCAGGTTCCCCTACGGCTACCTTGTTACGACTTCGCCCCAGTCACCGACTTGACCTTAGACGGCTGCCCCCTTGCGGTTGGCCCACCGGTTTCGGGTCCCTCCGGCTTCCATGGCGTGACGGGCGGTGTGTACAAGGCCCGGGAACGTATTCACCGCGGCGTGGCTGATCCGCGATTACTAGCGATTCCGGCTTCATGCAGTCGAGTTGCAGACTACAATCCGAACTTAGCCCGGCTTTGTGCGATTGGCTCCCCCTCGCGGGTTCGCGACGCGCTGTACCAGGCATTGTAGCACGTGTGTCGCCCTGGACGTAAGGGCCATGATGACTTGACGTCGTCCCCACCTTCCTCCGGCTTAACGCCGGCAGTCCCCCCAGAGTCCCCGGCCGAACCGCTGGCAACTGGGAGCGAGGGTTGCGCTCGTTGCGGGACTTAACCCAACATCTCACGACACGAGCTGACG
>JBBDYB010000009.1:0-155144 GCA_040901965.1 Gemmatimonadales bacterium
CCCCCCCGGGGCCGGGCCCCCCCCCCCCCCCCGCCCCCGCCGCCGGCGGATCCCCGCGCTGCTGCCGCTGCAGCCGGAGCCACGACCACGTCCAACGCCCGTGCGGGGAGTACGACTCGACGGCCACGACCGTCCCGGCCCCGCCGACGCCAGCCGCGGAGCCCAGCACTTGGCCGAGCTGCGTATGGCCCTGGGCGACCCGCGAGTGCGTGTAGAAGGGCGCCCAGCCCCGTCCCCGGGCGAGGATCGAGAACTGCAGGTTCTGTAGCTCCGCGCGGACCGCGAGCAGCCGACGTGCTGGGCGCCGCATCACTTTGCGAAACCCCACGGTGTACCCCCCGATGTGATCGGGCTCCAAGAGGAAGTCTCGCACATCCTTGTTGTAGTCGTCGCGCCCGTACTCGCCGTACACTTCGAATCCACTGCGGGGCGCCACCCACCGGAAGAATGCCGTGGCCAGCTGGTTGTCCTGCTCGACGTTGATGACGCCCGTCCCCTGGGTGCTGCGCAGCATCCGCAAGAAGTCGTCGAGCGAGGGCCCGCCCACCGGCCACGGCCGGTGTGAAAACCGGGTCACCCCCAGCTCGAGGCCGGGGACCCAGCGCGACGTGAACGCGAGCACGATGCCGGTGCCGAAGCGCACGCCGGCCGCCGCGGTCTCGGGCGAGAACGCCGACTGCGCTAGGCGGCCCCAGATCAGGCGACCGTGCACGCGCAGCAGCCAGAGGTCCACCGGCCGGGCGGTACCGAGAAACGCGTGAGGGAAGCCGGGGGCGTTGTTGCCCAGCATGATGGGAAACTCGCTCGCCGGCCCCCAGTATTGGTTGGCGGTCGTCACGCCGGTCGCGAGCGCGTGCCAGTCCGCGCGCAGCGTCGATTGGCCCGGATCGAGGCGCGCGTAGGCCGCGTCGCCGAAGCGCTGCGGTCGGTCGATTGCGTATGGAGACGCCCCGTCGCCATAGGCCAGGTTTCCCGTGGCGCCATTCGGCATCAACCCTACGCCCGCGTTCTGTGCCACGAGCAGCAGAGGCGCAACGGTTAGCGACAGCATCCCTCGCCGCAGCGCGACACCGCTCTGCACGGCCGCGGTGACGCCCCGTCCGGCCCAGATGGGCCCGTCATTGAAGCCGTACGGGAACGTCGAGTTCCCTCGGAGACTGGCGGTCGGCGCCACCCAGTCCAGCGTGGCGCTCCGCGTCGTCCGCGGAGCCAGATCGTAGCGCGCCACCCAAGGATGAGCCGAATCACTGGGGAGGAGCCGATCGAGCTCGGCCGGCGAGAATGCACGCAGGCCCCACGGATACGGGGCGACCACGCCTAGCGTCTGGAGGTAGCGGAGGTAGTTTTCCAGCTCACCCCCGGCGAATACCTCGGCACGACCGCCGACGGGCAGAGACTGTTGCGCCCGCACCGCTGGTGCGCCGAGCACCGCTACGAGCAAGATGAAACACAGCTGCCGCGCTTGCACGGCCTGAGCTTAGACTGTGCCGGATACTCTGTCCACCCTTTGGGCGGTGCGATGCGCATTCGTCTGATCGTCGCCCTGAGCGTCCTCGTAGCCCGTCCGGCCGGTGTCGCGCAGGCGCAAACCGTGGCGTTCACTCGGCTGGAGACGATCGGCAACGACACGGACGATCGGACGCGCCTGGCGCAGCTCTTCGGCCAGCGGACGACGGGGGCGTATCTGCTGCGCTCCGCCTCGAGCATGACCCCTGGCCTCATGGGCGAGCCGCGTCGCGTGCGCTGGGCGCTGTTCGCACCGGAGCTCATGACCGTTGGGAATTCGTCGATCACCTTCTCGTTGAACGATGGGGCGCTCTGGGCGGGCCGAGGCTGGAGCCTGGCCCTGCGGACCGGGGTGCGCGTCGAGGTCGGTCGACTCTCGGTCACGCTGGCTCCCGAGCTCTTGGGAAGCGAGAACATTCCGTATGATCTCGCGCCGCCGGAGGTGACGCTGGCCCGCCCCTCCGGGCGCAGCCTCTACTCGTCCCCCTGGCACATCCGCCCATTCTCGATCGACCTGCCCCAGCGCTTCGGCGACCCGCCGCTGCGGGCGGTGGATCTCGGGCAGAGCACGCTAGCCGTGGATGCGGGCCCGGTGACCGTCGGTCTGTCGAGCGAGAACGAATGGTGGGGGCCGGGGATCCGCAATGCGATCGTGCTGAGCAACAACGCCGCCGGCATCCCGCGCCTGTTTCTGCGCACCAGCCGGCCGCTCGCGACGCCGCTCGGCACGGTGGCGGCGCGCTGGTTCGCCGGCGGCCTGACCGAGTCGCGGTTCTTCGACCGCGACCCGGCGAACGATCTCCGCTCAATTGCGGGGGTTGGCATCGCGTGGACGCCGCGCTGGGAGCCCGATCTCACCGTGGGGTTCGCCCGCGCGGTCTACGCGCCGGTGAGCGGGTGGGGACGGGTTCCTCTGCGACTGTTCGACGTGCTTCGCGATTTTGGGCGGCCCACCAACGCGCCACCGGGTGATTCGCTGCAGATCCCCGGGCGCGACCAGGTCTACTCTCTGTTTGCCCGGTGGGTGTTCCCCGCCGACGGCTTCGCCGTGCACGCCGAGTGGGCGCGGACGGAGTTCCCGGCCTCGTTGCGTGATCTCCTGACGCACCCGAACCACACCCAGGGCTACACGCTCGGGCTCGAATGGGCCAGGCCGGTGCGGCGGCAGCGGGACGCGGTGCGCGTCCAGGCGGAGGTCACCTACCTCGAGATGAGCCCGAGCTATCGCAACCGCCCGGTTTCGACGTTCTACACCAGCCGCCGCGCCGTGCAGGGGTATACGCAGCGCGGCCAGGTGATCGGCGCCGCGATCGGACCGGGCGCCTCGAGCCAATGGTTGGCCGTGGACTACGTCGCGCCGCGGTGGCGCGTGGGGCTGTTCGGCGGCAGGGTTCGCTGGGAGGACGACGCCCTGTACTTTTTTCCCAATACGGCCATTTCTCTCAACAAATGGTGCTCCCACGACGTGTCGCTGCTCGGAGGCGTCTCGCTCGGCGGCGAGACCCGCTGGGGCCGCGTCCACATGACCCTCACGCGCAGCGAGCGGTTGAACACGTTCTTTTACCACCTCACGCAGTGCGGCCTCGTCGATCCCCAGTTGGTCCGCGACGTACCCAACACCACCCTTCAGCTCCGTTTCTCGCCGCCTTGACGCCGACCGTTTCGCCGCCCCATCTTGCGTTCCCCATGGACTCCGGCCAACCCACGTTCGCGGCGCTCTTGGCCGGCACGCTCGCGCGCTGGCGCCAGGCGACGGCGGTCGCCGCCGGAACGGTCGTTCTCGCAGTCGCGTTGACGTTCCTCGTCCCGCCCTCCTACCGCGCCACCGCTTCATTCGTCACGACCGAGGCCAGCGGCGAGTTGCCGCGCGGCCTGTCCGACCTGGCCAACCAGCCCGGGCTATCGAACATCGCCTCCCAGCTGGGCGTCGGCGGCTCGCGCGACCCGTCGCAATCCCCGGCCTTCTACGTCCAGCTGCTCCAAAGCCGCGAGCTGCTCACCCGGCTCGTGGGCTCGAAGTTCGCCGACCCGCACAGCCGCCAACCCGGGGACAGCGCCACGTTGGTCCAGCTGTTTCGGATCCGCACCACCGACGCGCAGCGCGGGGTGGAAGTCGCGGTGAAGCGCCTCAAGAAGCAGATGTACGTGATCGCCGATCCGAAGACCAACCTGGTGGTGCTGCGGGTGGACGCCCGCTCGCCCGAGCTCGCGGCGGAGATCGGCAACCGCGCGGTAGGCCTCGTGAGCGCGTTCAACAAGGAGCAGCGGCTGTCCCGCGCCCAGGCCCGGCGGGTGTTCCTCCAGGACCGGGTCGACGCGGCGCTGGCGGAGCTGCGGGCCGCCGAGGACTCCCAACGCGTCTTCTACGACCGCAACCGCCAGTGGCAGAACTCGCCGGGCCTCGTCATCGGGGAGCGGCGCATGCGACGCCAGGTCGAGACCGCCAGCGATCTCTATCTCGCGATGCGGCGGGAGTTCGAGACAGCCCGCCTCGACGAGATCAACAACACGCCCGTGATCACGATCGTGGACCGCGCCGTGGCGCCCCGCCGTCCGGAATGGCCCCAGCGCACGCTGATCACGGTGACGGCGGCCGTGCTGGGCGTGGCACTCGGGTTGATGTGGGCGGCCGCCTATGAGCTTGTTGCTCGCTGGGGCGCGCGCAATCCCGGGGAAGCTGATGCGTTGCGCCGCACGGTGGCGCGCGTGACCTCGGAGCTTCGCACCGTCCTGCGGCTGCGCCGCCGCGCCGGCTGACGTCGCGCCATGGGCGTCGCGCCGCCTCCCTTGGCTCGCGTCGCGGTCGCCTCGCCGCCTCGCCCGGGGCTCGCTTGGGGCCTCCAGGCGTTCATCTGGCTCCTCCCCTTTCACGTTCTCCTGATCGCGGTGCTGTTTAGCGGCTTCGGGCTGCCGACGATCGCCGTGCGGGCGATCGCCGCGTGGAAGGAGACCACCGTCGCCCTGCTGGTCGCCCTCACCCTCCTGAACACCGTCGCCGGTCGTACCGCGCGCACTCCGGTACAGGCGACCGACCTCACGGTCGGGGCGCTCGGCCTCCTGGCGTTGACCTACCTGATCGGCGCGACGGCCTGGTTCGCCGCCGACTTGCCCACCGGGCTCCAGCTTCTCGGGTGGCGGGACGCGGTGTTCTTCACCCTGCTCTACTTCGTGGGTCGCGCCACGCCCCAAGTCGCGCAAGACTCGCGCTACCTCGGCGCCCTGTTCGGCGTCGGGGTCATCACCAGCGCGCTGGCCATCCTCGAGCGCATCTTCGTCACGCCGCAGATGCTCGTGCTGCTGGGCGCGGGCCGCTACATCCAGGAATTCCTCGGGCTCGCCCCCGCGACCCGCAACAACGAATATGGGCTCCCCGATAACTACTGGACGGTGATCGGGGACCACGTCGTGCGGCGCACCGGCTCCGCGTACCTCTCGAGCCAGGGCTTCGCGGTGCCGTTCCTCCTCCTGCTGCCGGCTGCGACGCTCTGGCTCTTGTCCAGCGAGCGCCGGCGAACGCCGCTCGCGTGGGCAGGCTACGCTGTGCTGTGGACCGGCCTGCTCCTGAGCGTCACGCGCATGACCACAGTGGTGTGCGTCCTTCAGGTGCTGCTGCTCGCCGTAGCCTGGCGCCGGTGGGGGCCGGCCGTCGGCGCCGGGCTCGTGGGTCTGATCGGCCTCGGGGTCGCCCTGCTGCTGGTGCCAGATCTAGCGACGTTCGTGTGGGAGACGCTGACGTGGCGGACGGGCAGTAGCGTCGCCCACCTCGAAGACTGGTCCGAGGGCATCCAGAGCCTGATGGCGCACCCCCTAGGGGTCGGCCTGGGCGCCGGCGGCCTGACCGCGGCCCGGTTCGGGCTCCCGCCCACGGCGGCCGACAGCCAGTACTTCAAGTACTCGGTCGAGCTCGGCGTGCCGGGACTGCTGCTGTACGTAGGCATCCTCGTCGCACTGGGAGCGGCCGGGCTCCGCGCCTTCCTGCGCGCGCCCGCCGATCCGCAGCGCTGTGCTGGCGCGTTGCTGTTGGTGGCAGCCATCGGCATCGCTCTCAACGGCCTCACGACCGCGCCGCTGACCAGTCCTCCGGTCTCCTACGTGTTCTTCTGGATCGGGGGCGCCGTAGCGACGGTGGCCGGCCGATCAAGCAACGCCGCGGCAGGCGTCCGGTGAGCGCGGCCCGCATCGCCCTCGATCTTTCGCAAGCGAAGCTGGAGGGCATCGGCGTGAGCGTGTACATCTGGCGGCTGTACGACGCACTCGCGGCCCTGCTCGGCGAGCGCCTCGTGCCGATCGCGAGCCGCTTCGCCCGCCCCGTCCACGGCGCTCGCCGCACGACGGGCGAACGGATGGCCACGCTAGTGCGGGACCTGTGGTGGCACCAGGCGGGCGTGACCATCGCAGCGCGCCGTCGCGGCTGCGGGCTGCTGCACGCGCCTGGCGGCGTGGGCCCAATCGCCGGGTCGTTTCCCGCCGTCGTGACCGTCCACGACGTGATGCCGATTCGGTTCCCGCAGCTGTTTCGCCCGTGGTACCGGCGGTACGCCGGGGTCGTCATGCCCCGGCTGGCCCGCCGGGCACGCGCCGTGATCGCCGTTTCGAGCGCCGCCAAGGCGGAGATCGTCGAGTGGCTCCGTGTGCCTGCCGAGCGCGTGACCGTCGTCCCGCACGGGGTGGACCCGGTGTTCCGGCCGCTCGCGCCGGAAGATCCCGTTGCGGCGGACGTGCGCCGCCGCTACGCCTTGCCCCGAGAGTTCGTGCTGGCGGTCGGGACGATCGCACCGCGCAAGAACTTGCCGCGGCTGCTCGAAGCGCTGGGCCACGTCCGCTCGCAAGCGGGGGGGAGGGGGGGAGCCTCGACGCTGGCGCTGGTACACGCGGGGCCCGAAGGCTGGCGCCCGGAGGAGGTCACCCGCGCAGTAGCAGCGCTTGGGCTGGGGGACGCGGTGCGGTTCCTGGGCTACGTTCCCGTTGAGGATCTTCGGGTCCTCTACGGCCTGGCGCGGGTCTTGGCCTATCCTTCGTTGTGGGAAGGATTCGGGATGCCGGTGCTCGAAGCGATGGCGTGCGGCTGTCCGGTCGTCACGTCGAACGTGTCGTCGCTGCCGGAGGTGGCGGGCGACGCCGCAGTGCTGGTGGATCCCGGCTCCACGGAGGACCTAGCACGCGGCATCGCCGCGGTCTGGTGCGACGAGGGCCGGCGCGGCCGCCTGATTGCGCAGGGCTTGGTGCGTGCCCGCGAGTTCACCTGGACCCGCGCCGCGCGCGAGACCGCAGCGGTATATGACACGGCGCTGGCCTAGTCTCGCCGCGCTCACCGTCGCGGCGTGCGTCGGCCTCGATCCGGCGGGCCCTCCCGTGCGGGACATCTCCGGCACGTACACCGCTACCATCGTGACCCGGATCGAGAACCAATTTGAGACCCTGAGCCACACCTTGGCGGCGACCCTCACGTTGGGAAACACCGGTGATCGTGGGCAATTCGTCGGCTCGTATCACCTTCTCTCGGGCGAGACGGGGCCGTTCGGCGGGACCCTGCGTACGGACGACAGCCTGATCGTTACCGAGTTCGGGGAGCCTCCCAAGCCGATCGCCGGTGTGAGTGAGATTCGCAGCGGCTACCCCTGGTGCGACTTCACGCGTCTGGGGATCGGCCGTATTCCCGGCGCATTCCGCAACGATTCGCTGTTCGCCGACGGCGTCGGCTCGGTGCCCTGCTTCTACGGCACCAGTGGCGGGTTCCTGGTGAACACGCACACCCAGGTCTTCCTTGCAATCGCGGCGGCACGCTAACCCGCCATGGGTCCCGCGTCCATCGGCGTCGCGATCGTGAACTGGAACCGGCCGACCGAGACGATAGCGTGCCTCGAATCGCTCCGAGCCGCGGTCCCCGGACCGGCGCGGGTCGTCGTGGTGGACAACGGCTCGAGCGACGGCTCCGCCGAGACCTTGCACCGCTGGGCGGCAGGGCTCGCAGAGAACGCCCCCGACATCCTTCGTTCGAATACGAACCGCGGGTTCGCGGCGGGCATCAACCAGGCGGTATCTCGACTGGCCGGGGATCGTCCGCTCACGCACTTCCTGCTCCTCAACAACGACGCCACGGTCGACCCTGGCTGCTTCGCCGAGTGCGCCGCCGCACTGGGGCGCGCCCCCGACGTGGGAATCCTCGGGGCGACGATCTACGAAGGCGCGAGGCGCGAGCGTGTCTGGTACGCGGGCGGGCGCCTGCCCCGGCTGCGTGCCCTCGCGACGCACGATACGACGATCCCACGCGACGGTGCGGTAGTGCCCACGGAATTTGTGACCGGGTGCGCGATGCTCGTCTCCCGACGCGCCTGGGAGACGCTGGGTCCGCTGCCCGAGTGCTATTTCATGTACTTCGAGGACGCGGAGTACTCACTGCGAGCACGCGCCGCCGGCTTCCCCGTGCTGTACGCGCCGCGGGCCGTCATCCACCATGCCGTAGGCGCCGCCGTCCGCGACGCCGTGCGCCGCCCCGACACGGAGTATCAATTCACCCGCGCACGAGTGCTTTTCGTCCGTCGCAACGCGCGCGGCTGGAGAAGGATGGTCGCCCTCGGCTACGTCGCGGTCACCAGGGTGGCGCGGGCGGTGGGTGCCGCGCTCACCGGCCGGCCAGCACTCGCTGGGGCGCTGCTCCGCGGCGTGGTCGACGGCTACTGGCGGTAGATCGTGAGGGCGACGTTGGCCAGCTGCGGGCCATTCAAGGTAGCCGCGATGGCATTGTCATCCACGAACACGCCGCTCAGCGTCGTCGTGTCGCCGCCGGCCATCAGGCTGAGCGAGACGTCCGGGTACGCGTACGCCCCCACGACCGTGACGCTGAGCCGGGGCGGCGTGAGGGTGCCGGCCCCGGTTACTTGACCGCCGCTGGCGGCGAGGGTAAGGGTGACGCTCACACCGTCGCGGAGACCCGCCCAACGGCCGTCGAGCGGCGTGGTCGCCAGCAGGGCGAGCGTCACCGGGACGGTGCGCACGTCCCGCCAGCTCACGCGGGTGATCGCCACCGTTCCGCTGTAGGTCCCGACGGGCAGCTCCGTGCCTACTCCGACGCCCAGGAAGTACGGCGTCGTGTCTCCGCTCGACAACGCGCCGATCCACGGCACGTCGGCCACCAGGGTCCAGTGCGCGGGCTGCTCGTCGGCCTGACTGATGGAAAGGAACTGGAGCGGCGGATGGGCTCCTCCGGCCCGGGCGGTGAACGAGAGGGCGCCGGGGCTCACCAAGAACCCGGGCGTGGCGTCGGTGAAGATCCGGCAGCCACCGGCGGCCGTCGCCAGCGCTCCGCTCAGAACCGCCGCGAGGCCATGCCGAATCATGTCAGCACCCGCCGCAGCCCAGCGCGCTCGGCGTCGTCCAGGACGTACCGCCACACGGCGACGGCGAACGTCGCAGCCGCCACCACGCCGATCGCGATGCGCGCCGCGGCCCCGGGGACCAGCGCGGCGCTCGCCACAGCGGCCGCGGCAAGCGCGGCCACGGCGGCCACGGCGCGCCAGCCACGGCCCCCCTCACCCAGGAACTTCTCCGGCTTCACGCCCTCCACGCGCCACACAGCCACGCACAGCAGGGCGGCGTCCGCCGTGACGCGCAGCGTCCACGCCCAGGCGGCGCCGTTCACCCCCAGCTGCCTGATCAGCAACCATCCAACCAGAACGTACAGCGGCAGCTCGAGCAAGTGAAACTTCGCCGGCAGATCGGGGCGTCCCCGACCGAGGAGATAGGTGTAGGGGAGGAAGGCTAGGCCGTTGATGAGCACTCCGACCGCGAGGATCGCGAAGGCCGTCGTGCTCTGAGCCCCGTAATCGGGGCCGAGCCACACGCCGATCAGCGGCCCGCCGCTCACGATCAGCAGAATGACGAGCGGCGCCAGCGCCAGCAACAGGAACCGGAGGGGACGCGCGAACAGCCGTTCGTGGAACGCGTGCGCATCGCCCGCCGGCACGTGCCCGCGCGCGCTCAGCGCCGGAAGCAGCGCCCCAGCGAGGCCTGCCGGAACGATGAGCAGCCGGGTGACCACCTCGTAGGGCGCGGTGTAGTAGGCCACGGCCGCCACACCGGCGAGCGACGCCAGTAGGAAACGCTCCAGGTACACGAGCAGCGGACTCACCACGTTCGACACCGCGACCCAGCCGCCAAACCCCAACAGCGGCCGCAGCGTCTCCCAGCGCGCGTCCAGCGTCCAGCGGAACCCGCGGATGGCGCGCGGAATGGCGATCGCCGCGGCCACGCATGCGACGATCCGCACGAGCACCAGGAGCAGCACGATGAGGGGTAGGCGGGCGCCCAGGGCAGCCGCCACGGCGGGGACGAGGAGCACGGCCGCGCTCGTCGGCGTCCGGATCAGATTCGCGAGGTCGAACCGCTGCGCGGCCTCCAGGATGGCGCGCAGGCTCGCCGAGAGAACGACGAACGGTACCGACAAGGCGAGCGCGAAGAGCATGCCGCGCGCCTCGGCCCTGAGTCCCGGCGGCACTCCGAGGACGTTCGTGAGCAGGGGCCCGAGCAGGGCGAACAGCACACCGCCCACCACGCCCATCGCGGCCTGGCTCGCCACCGCGAGTGTCGCCACGCGGCGCAACCGGGCGTCGTCGCCGGCGGCGAGGTACTCGGCCACGAACTTGGTTGTGGCGCGCCCTAAGCCGAGGTCGAGGACACCGACGGAGCCGAGGATCGCCCACGCGAGCCCCAGCAAACCGAAGCGTGCCTCCCCCAGGGACCGCACTGTGACCGGTATCGCCGCGATGCCCACGAGGACGGGCAAGGCCTGTCCCAGCACGTTGTACAGCGTGTTCCGGGCGACCAGCCGTCCGGCCGGCTCAGCAGCGCTGTTCGACGTAGTCATCCAGCCGTCGCACGAAGGCGTCCCAGGAGTATTGCTGCGCCCGAGTGGCGGCCGCCGCGCCCATGCTGGCGGCCTCGTCGGCATGCTCGACCAGCCACGTCATCTTCGCGGCGAACGCACCGGGCTCGGGCGGGAGGAGGAAGCCGGTCCGGCCATCGAGCACGCTCTCGCTCGGCCCTCCGCGATTCACCGCCAGCACCGGTTTACCGTGCGCCATAGCTTCGAGCGGCACGATGCCCCAGTCCTCGTTGAGCGAAGGAAATATGAGGGCGCAGCAGCGGGCGTACAGCGCGCCCAACTCGGCGTCCGGGGGGTTGGCGACGAACGTCACCCTCCCATGGGGTCCGGCGCGCTCCCGCAGCTCGGCCACGTAGTCGCGGCTCGCCGCGTCCACGGCGCCGGCGATCACGAGCCGCCAGGCACCGGCATCCGCGGCACTGGCCCGGAAGGCGCGAAACGCGTCGATCGCCAACTCCACGTTCTTGGTCCACTTGATCCGGCCCGCGTACAGAAAGTAGCGGTCGTGTGCGAACGTGGGACGGATCGCCGCAGCGTCGACGCCCGGGTAGAGGACCTCGATCTTGCCTGGCGGACAGATGCGTCCCGCGGCGATACGGGCGCGCACCTCCTCGCTGTCCGCGAAGACCCGGGCGTAGTGGCGCCAGGCGCGCCGCGTCAGCCAGGCATAGGCGAGCGAGAACAGTGCGAGCGGCAGGCGCATCGCGGGATGGCGCGCCAGCCAGGCGCGGCGGTACTCGGGGTCGTATACGGGCCGCGCCGGCGTGAGACAGACGCAAGCGACGGGCTTGGCGTGGTTGCGGAACGTGATGAAATCCCCGAGGCCTTCCGAGGCGACCACCAGCGCGTCGAACTCACGCAGATCGAGCTTTTGGCGTGCGATCGTCGCCGCGGCGCGCAGCACCCGGCCAAAGGAGCGCTCTAGCGGCACCGGGGCCAGCCGGACAAGCGTCTTCCCCCCCAGCGCCCGGAGCTCGGGGAAGGTCTGGTCGTAGTCCACGTGATTGGCGAAGACCGTGTACCGGTGCCGCGTGCGCCGCAGGATCTCGACGATGACCCGCTCGGCCCCCCCGCGCAGATAGATCCAGGGGTAGTAGAGCGCGACGCGCTTCACGCCGCGTGGTAGGCGGCTGCCACGATGGCCGCCGTGAGCTCCCACGCATAGCGGTCGCAGTTGGCGAACCCCCGGCGGGTCAGCTCGCGCCGCAGGGCGCCGTCATCCACGACCCGTTCGAGCTGCGCGGCCAGCGCCTCCGGGTCACTCGGATCGAACCGCAGGGCGGCCCCGCCGCACACCTCCGGCAGCGCGGCGGCCGACGAGCTGATCACGGGGCAGCCGCAGCTCATCGCCTCAAGGACGGGGATCCCGAAGCTCTCGTACACGGACGGCATCACCAGCGCGGTGGCGGCGCTGTACAGCTCCGCGAGGGCGGCGGGGGCCAGCTCACCCACGTGATGAACGACGCCATCGAGCCCGCGCTCGCGCACCAGACGGAACACGTCGGCGGAGGACCGGCCCGCCCGCCCCGCCAGGACGAGGTGGTGGTCGCGACGGCCGCGTTCGCGCAGCCGCGCGTAGGCCTCGATGAGCACGGGCAGGTTCTTGTAGGGCTGCAGCGCGCCGACAAAGAGGAAGTACGCGTCGTGCAAGCCCATCCGGCGGACGGCGTCTCGGGCGGCCTCGCCCAGCGGGCGAAACACGGCACGGTCCACGGCATTGGGCGTGATCGTGATCCGGGCGGCGTCTACCCCGTAGTGCTCGATGATGTCCCGCTTGACGATCTCGGAGACGGCAAAAACGTGATGCGCCCGGCGCGCGGCGAAGCGCGTGAGCCACACCAGGCGGGCGCGCTCCAGGGGAGTGTGCGCCCCGGGCACGTGCAGAAAGGAGAGAGCGTGAATCGTGACGAACTTGCGACAGCGAAACGCGGGCAGGTAGTTGAAGGGCACGTGCAGCACGTCGAGCGCCAGCCGGCGGGAGTAACGGGGCAGCTCCACCGCGCGTTGCCAAGCCACTGAGCGGCGCTGTAACGGGAGGTGCGTGATCCCGCCATTCGGAATCCGGCCGCGCGCCGCGCCGCGGTAACTGAAGGCGAAGTACTCGTCGTCGGGGGCCGCCGCCGGGCCGAGGCAGCGGATGACGTTCTCGAAGTAGCGCTCGTTGCCTCCTTCCCGCACGCCGACGTAATGGGCGTCGATGCCGATCCTCATGCGGCCCCCCGGCCGCGGATCACGGCCGGCAGGGTGAGCGCCAGGATCTTCGCGTCGAGCAGGAGCGACCACTCGCGGATGTACTGGGCGTCGAGGGAGATCACTTCCTCGAAGTCCACCGTGTCGCCGTTGCGACGCACCTGCCACAGGCCGGTGATGCCTGGCTTGGCGCCGAGCCGGCTGAAGTGATGGCTCTGGTAGGCGTCGAACCCGGTCTCGACGAAGGGCCGGGGGCCGACGAGCGACATCTCGCCCACCAGCACGTTCCAGAGCTGGGGCAGCTCGTCTACGGCCCAGCGACGCAGCCACCGGCCCACGCGCGAGACGCGGGGGTCGTTGGGCAGCTTGAAGATGCGGGGGTCGTGGGAGGCGCTGAGGTGGGTGAGGGTGGGTTTCAAGGCGTCGGCGCCATCGGTCATCGTGCGGAACTTGAGAATCAGGAACGGGCGCCCGCCGAGGCCGGTGCGACGCTGGCGGAACAAGACCGGTCCGGGCGAGTCCAGCTTGATGACCGCGGCGACGGCGAGCAGCAGAGGTGCGAGGACGATGAATCCGACCACCGCGCCGACGACATCCGCGACGCGCTTGATCGCGAACTGTTGCGCCTTGAGCGTCTGGGCGGACAGCTCGACCAGCGGCTGGCCGCGCTTCCACACGACACTCGGCTGCACGCCGGCCACCTCGAACGTGCGCGGCACGGAGAAGACGTGGCAGCCGGCGGCGATGGACTGCTCGACGACGTCGCGCAGCTCCCCGTCGCTCAGATGACCGCAGATGACGACGCTCTCGACCTGATGCCGCTGGATGAGTGTGGGCAGGTCGCCCAGCGTGCCGAGCGCCGCGGGGCTCGGGCTCGGGGCCGTATCCACGAAGCCGAGCGCGAGATGCTCACCGCGGCGGGCGAAGGCGGCCCGGATCGCGAGGTCGCGGCAGGCGGCGTCCGGCCCGATGAGGAGGGTGCGCGAGGAGCCGGGGGTGCGATTGACGACGCGGGCGTCCACGGCGTCGATGCCGAGGCGGATGGCGACGATGGCGAGCCAGACCACACCGGTCGTGACGCTGAACTGTGCGAGCACGAGGCCCAGCCCCCGATCCCACAGCGGCGCCCAGAGGGGTAGCGCGGTTGCGAGGGCACAGCCCCATAGCAGACGGGCGGCGTCGCGCCGCCTGTCACCGGCGCCGTAGTTGCCGGTGACGATGAGGCCGAGCACGAGGGCGAGGGCGTACTGCCAACCGTCGAGGTAGCCGGCGGGGAGAAGCTGCTGCACCGTGCTGCCGACCCAGGCGCCGAGCAGCGCCCCTTCCCCGACGGACCGGTACAGCTCGCGCAGGATGGCGAAGGCGGCGAGGTCGGCGGTGAGGAGGACGGCGAAGCGGCCCGCCGCGCGCGCGAGGTGGCGGCGCAGGGTGGAGGGGGCGCGACGCTGGAGGCTGAGCTGCGGATGCGGATGCGGATGCGGAGCGGGGCGGCGGGGGTAGTGCTGCGGCTCCGCCATGCGCTCGGACGCCCCGCGTCTCGCGGCGCGGGCCGACTCAGCTGGGGACACGACTTCCGCGGGTACCGGATCCACAAACGTGCTCGGGATTCCCCAAGGGCGAAGGACGAGCGTGAAACGAGGGGGAAAAGATACGGGCGATTCGGCGGCTTGCCTAGGTGGTGTGGTCTATCCCAGGATTTCGTCGGCTGCGAGCGTCACGGTGGGGAAGTGCAGCACCGTGAGCACGTCTCCGCGGGATACCGACCGGACTGTGGCGTGCTGTCCGCCGACGGGGTCACGGTACACGTCGATCCGATCGGCGGGCAGGTCCACCAGCCAGGCCTCGGGAATACCGGCGCGGGCGTACAGCGGCATCTTGATGTCGCGGTCATAAGCGACCGTGGTGTCCGCGACCTCGATGACGAGCAGGATGTCCGCGGCGCGCGGGTGCCGCGGGTAGCGATCGCCCCGGCGGGTGAGCACGGCCACGTCGGGCTGGGGGACGTCGTGGGCCCCGAGCACCACGGGGTTCTGCACGTCAACGATCGCGACGTCGAGGGCTCAGCGAGCGGGACGGGTCAATGTGGAGCCGACACGCGACGCAGGCAGCGGCGTCGAGCTCCGTCACCGGCGAGTGGCCGAGGCGGGACAGCAACGGGGGAACCCGCTCTATGGCACCGCTCCGTGCTCCGTGCTCTCCGCTCCGTTCGCTTATCCGAGGATTTCGTGGGGAGCGAGGGCCGGGGCGGGCCGAGTGGCAATTTCTACCGAGTGCGACGGGTGGGAGCGGGTGGGACCGCGATGGGGGTTCCTGAAAGCTCGGCGTAGATCACATCGGGATCCAGGTCCGCCCCGTTGGGCCACACGATCGTCCCGAGCTCAGGGTGGATTCGCACCTGGGCAAAGACGGCGGGATCGGTCAGCGGCGCGAAGACCCCTTCAAACCCAAGGCGACCCGCGAAGTCCAACTCCCCCGACACTCCATCCTCGAAGCGCAGGTAGAGCCGGTAGCCGCCCACGGGCCTGACCTCTACGACGTCCTTCAACATGTCTCACTCCAGCGGCGGGATCGGCGTCAACGGCGCTCGCGCGCGCGCGCGGTCCCAGTTGTCTCGAGGCCCTCAGCTCGCCTAAACCGTCACCGGTTGGCGAGGACCGCGATCACGGCCAAGGCGAACAACTGGATCCCCGTGATCCAGCGGAAGTGAACGGTGACCTTCCTATCAAGGGCCTCGAACCGCCCAAGCAGCGGGTCCGAGACGAGTAGTTCCTCGATGCGCTGTCTTGTCGGAGCGTCGAACGGGTACCAGCGTGACCGGTTTGCGGGCCTCGTCATTGGCCGAGCCTACCCTCGGCGGGCGCGCCGAGTCAAGGGGCCGCTGCGGCCTCAGCGCCCGCGGGCAGTCAGGTGGTGCCGCTTCCCCACGTTCAAGGTCACGGGTTGTAGCGTGGCTCGCTTCCGGGGCTACTCGCCCGACCCGTAGACCCGTTCCAGCGCCGCCCGCCAGCGCTCTTCGGGCACGAGCTTCACCGCATCGAGGAGTCCCACGTTCCCGAGCAGGAGCCTCAGGAGCCGGAGTCGGTGCTCTGGGACGTCGGGACCATAGAACAGGTACCCGCCGATCAGCTCGAACTTCTCGGGCGCGTAGCCGTAATACTCCTCCATCGTGATCGCGCGGCGCTCCAGGCCGGGCACCAGCGCGTCGTCCCGCTGCTCTTCCATAGCATCCGTGCGTTTTCGTTGGCCGAGCCTACGCTCGGCGCGGGCGCCGAGTCAAGGGGCTCGCGCGTTTTTGGGCTGCTGGTGGCATCGGGATGGTTAGTTCGGGACCGCCGAACCGGCGCCTGATCTCCGTGCCCGGGCTTCTCAAGGCGGCCAGCTAAGGAGGCCTCGGCCTTGACATCAGTATGCCTGCCATCGTATGCATATATGCATGAGGACGACTCTGGATCTTGAGGACGGGCTGCTGCGGCGCGCCCGCCGCAAAGCCGCGGAGCAAGGGCGGACCCTGACGGGCCTGATCGAGGACGCGCTGCGGGCGCTGCTGGGGCGTCCGGCGCGTCCCCGGCGCCCGTTCCGCCTCCGCCTTCCCACTCGGCGTGGGACGCGGCTTCCGGACGTTGATATCGCCGACCGGGACGCGCTGTATGAGCGGCTCGAGGGCCGCCGGTGATTGCGGTCGACACGAACATCCTGGTCTACGCGCACCGGGAGGAACTCCCCCAGCATCGGCGGGCGCAGGCGCGGGTACGGGAGCTCGCGGAGGGAGACGCGCGCTGGGGGCTGCCGGTCTTCTGTCTCGGAGAGTTCGTGCGGGTCGTCACCCATCCCGGGGTGTTTCGGCCGGCGTCGACCCTTGCCGAGGCCACGGTGGTTTTAGACCGGGTGCTGGCGAGTCCCAGCCTCGAGGTCCTGTCGCCGGGCGAGCGGTACTGGCCCCTGCTGCGCGCGGCCCTGGCGGAGGCGCGTGCCGCGGGCAATCTGGCCTTCGACGCCCAGATCGTGGCGGTGTGCCGGGAGTCCGGGGTCCGGGCTCTGCTCACCGAAGACCGCGATTTTCACCGGTTCGCGGACTTTCCGTTGGAGCATTTGACGTGAGCCGCCGCCGCGGCCTGTGAAGGCCAGCGGAGGGTACTTCACGTTCCCTCCCCGTTTCGAGGTCACAGATTGTGATCTCGAACGCCGGATCTCCGCGACCGCTTGCCCGCGCAGGCGGAATGCGAAGTCGGGCGGGAATCGCTCCGCATTGCGTTTCACCGCTTGATTGAGGACGGCGAGCGACTGCTCTGTGCGCATGCCGGAGACTACACGGGAGTGATCAAGGCGTAATCAACGAGGGTGGGTGCTTGCCTCGGTGGTGTGGTCTATCCCAGGATTTCGTCGGTGCGAGGATCATGTTGGGGAGGTGCAGCGGGGTGAGCCGGTCGCCGCGGGACGCCGCGTGGGCGGTGGCGTATTGCCCGGCGGCAGGGCTTGGAGGTCCACCAGCCAGACCTCGGGAGCGCCAGATCAAGGCTGCCGAGGAGCTATCAGGACATCGGACGTGGGAGAGCAGCAGGACGCCGGCCCTGGAGCTTAGGCTGGCACCTTGCGCTTGCCACGACGCTGACGTGCGACCTGGTCAGCCAGAAACACCTTCATCAGCGATTGGTAGGGCACGTCGCGTTCGTTGGCCAGGGCCTTGAGCTCCTCCAGCAGTGGGACCGGCAGCCGAATCGAGATGGCGGCGGTGGACGGGCGGAGATCGGGAAAGGTCGGCCGCACGGCCTTGGTCCAATCGAAGTAGTCAGCGGTGTCGTGCCTCGCCCAGAAGCGGCGCTCCTGGTCTTCGTTCGCGAAGCGCGGCAGCGGTTTCCTAGCCGCTCGCTTGGCCTTGCTCATAGATCCTCCGTTCTCGTCGGCTCATGTCTCGCGTCGAGATGACCCGGACCAGAGTGCCCCGGAGCGTGAAGACGACCGCAAGGCGGCGCCCGGCGTTGGTTTGTCCCAGGGCTGCGTAGCGTGGCTCGCGCTCCGAATGTTCGACGTCCGGCGCAACCAGGAGAGGGCGGTTGAAGAAGACCTGTTGGAGCTCCCAATTCTTCTCGGCGTTGCCGGCGTCCCACTGAAAACCGGTGCACTGGGCCAGGTCATCGGGAAAGCCGGGCACACCTTATGTATATGCTGAATATATACGATTCGTCAAGTGCGAAAAGGCGCTGGCGGCCGCCCGCCCGGGCCCTGCGGGACGTCCTCAGCGTCTTCAAAACTCGGCCCCGCGATGCGGCGCCGTTTGCTTACTCACATGCTCGGTGAGCTATACACGCGCTCGAATGCTTCGCGCCAGCGGTCTTCGGGCACAAGCCGCACGGCCTCGAGCAAGCCGATGTTGACCAGCAAGAGCTGCAGCAGCTTGCGACGGGGCTCCGGATACTCGGCGGGGAGGAACAGGTAGCCGCCGAGAAGCTCAACCTTCTCGGGCGCGTAGGCGTAATACTCGTCGATTGTGATCGCACGAGGCTCGAGGTCGGGCACCAGCGCGTCCTGCTGTCGCTCTTCCATGGCATCCCCGCGTCTGCGTTGGCCGAGCCTATGCTCGGCGAGGGCACCGAGTCAAGGGGGGACGCAGATCAGCTACATCCGGTTCGTTCTCGACCTTGGCGATCAACTGCCGGTTCCAGGAGAAGACGGGCGTCCTGGCGAAATCGATGCGCGTCCCATCCAGTGGATGGATGGCTATTCCCGTGAGGGGCTCCGCTGTGTAGTAGAACACGCGGTACAACGAACATTCGGCAAGTGACGGCTCGGCAAGTATCCTCTTCACCCCACTCATGACATCCGCATGAGTCGGGAATCGCTTGAGCCGCTTGCCCAAGGTCTTTTTGACGAACTCTCCGTCGAGCAGAACAGCGAGCCGGTTGTCGGCAGGCATGCAACGTTCGATGAGGGAAATGAAAGACCCCTACAGCACGTGTGGGCGGAGCCCAACTTGGATCAGCGACGTGGCGTAGGGGTCAGGTTTGTACAGAGAATGTGTAGCGAGTCGGGGGGATTGGTCAAGAACCCGGGCGCCTCGCCAGACCGCCGAGCAGTTAGGACTCATGCCGGAGGCTAACCACCGGGAGTCAACTGCGGATCAATGGTGGGACTGCGCGACGAAGTGTCCAGAGCGCCTTCCGTACGCTTCGCCACGACTTTTCACGCCTTTTCACGCCGTCCCGATTCCCTACCCCAAGATTTCCGTGACGGCGAGCGCGACCTGCGGGAGCAGCAGCGGCGTGAGGATCTCGCCGCGGGCAGCCCAGTGGACGAGGCTGTAGGCATCGGCGCGAGGCTCTCGATACACTCCGATCCGGTCGCCGGTCAGGTCCACGAGCCACGCCTCCGGGATAGAAGCGCGGGCGTAGCGGGGGATCTTGACGTCGCGGTCGTAGGCCAGCGAGGTGTCGGCGACCTCGATGACGAGCAGAACATCTGTGGGGCCCGGGAGTCTCGCCCGGTAGCCGTCGGGGCGGTGACGGAGCACGGTGAAGTCCGGCTGCGGCTCCTGATGCTCGCTCAGGACCAGCGGATTCTGCACGCTGAGCGTCGCCTCGCGGCCAGCCAACGGCGCGAACAGCGCGTTCAGTCGGTTGACGCAGCTGACGTGAGCGGCCCCGATGGGCGTCATTTCGACCACCTGGCCGTCGATGAGCTCGACCCGGTCGTCCTCCCCGAGAATGCCCAGCTCCCCCAACCGCTGGAAGGACTCCACCGTGAAGGGGCCTTTAAGCACAGGTAGGACCATGGGCACAATATCGGCTCGGCGAGCGTAGTGGGTCAATCTGAGACCGGAAGGCAGGACGTCCGTCATCATTCGAGCGCGGGTGGATGCGGGTTTGCTTCGTTCTCTGCGGCTGGTGACTTACCAGTGCCCTCGCAGCCCAGGAGGTTCGCCGGAAGCACGATTGAGCGTGGCACGACGCCCGCGGTCTGGGCCGTCGAACTGTCCGGGCGCAGCTCGGTGATCCGTCCCATCCCGGCGGAACAGTGGCGATAGCCGGTGCCGTCCGCGGCATCATTGCTACGCTCCGGAAATCATAAAGACTCACGCCTATCTCAGGATTTCGTCGGCTGCGAGTGTCACGTGGGGTAGGTGCAGCGGGTGAGCAGGGCGCTGCGCTTGCGTCGAGCGCGATGGATGCGATAGATTGGTTGCATACTGCAACTACGAGGTCGTCATGCCCAGCGTCACCATCCGCGGCATCCCTCCGGGCCTGCTGCGCGACCTCCGGGCCGCGGCCCGCGCCCGCCGCCGCTCCTTGAACGCCCAGGTGCTCGCCTGGCTGGACGAGGCGCGGCGGGGCGAGCAGGCCCAGGGCGACGTCGGCGAGCTGCTGCGGGAGATCGACCGCCACGTGCGGAAGACCCGGCGACGCCGCCAGAGCGATAGCACTCGCCTGATTCGCCGGATGCGGGATGCGCGGTGAAGCGCCTGGCTGGTGGCGCCGTCCTCGATGCCAGTATCGGCGTGAAGCTGGTCGTGGCGGAGGCCGGGCACGAGCGGGCGCGAGAGCTGCTGGCGCGCGCGGTGCGCGATGAGGTTCCGATGGCGGTGCCGGAGTTCATGGCGCTCGAGGTCGCCAACGCCCTGTGGGCGAAGACGCGACGGCGCGAGCTCACGGCCGCGCTGGCGCGGCAGGGGCTGGCGCTGTTCTTGCGCGCGACGGCGCGCTTCATGCGCGTGCCCGAGCGTGTGCTGGCGACCGACGCCTTGGCCATCGCGCTCGAGTATGGCGTCACCGCCTATGACGGCTGCTATCTCGCCCTAGCGAGGCGTTTGGGCCTCCCTCTGCTGAGCGCCGACGCCAAGCTGCTGGCACCACCCGTGCGGCGCGCGTTCAACGTGGTGCTGCTCGCCGAACTGCGCGATCATGAGGCGTGAGGCCGGCCTTGGAGCCTAGAGCGACGCCGTAGCCTCAACTCATGGTCGTGCTCCCCGACTCGTCGCTCGAGCCGGGTGAGTCGGGCTGACAGTTCGGCCTGCCCCACCGCCCATGCGCGGAGCCTCAGGAAGGCCCGCACCACAAAGATGCTCATCTGTACGGCGCGCCGGCTGTTGAGGACGGTCGCGGCCATGATGGCGCCGTGCTCTGTGAAGGCGAGCGGCGGGTACTTCACGTGGGCTCCCCTCTTTAAGGTCACAGATTGTGACCTTGAACGCCGGATATCCGCTGCCCCGAACGGTCACAATCACTCGTGCCACGGCGAGCGACAGCTCGGTGCGCATGCCGGAGGGTACACGGGAGTGATCAATGCGTAATCAACGAGGGTGGGTCTATCCCAGGATTTCGTCGGCTGCGAGTGTCACGTGGAGGCGGTCCAGCGGGGTGAGCCGGTCGCCGCGAGCGTAGAGCGGAGCCTTGACGTCGCGGTCGTACGCGATCGCTGAGTCGGCGACTTCGATGACGAGGAGCGTGTCGGGGGCGCGGGGGTGGTGGGGGTAGGCGTCCCTAAAGGACTCCCTGACGGTCGCCCTAAAGGACTCCCTGCGGTCGCGCTCGGCGAGAATGCCGAGTCAATGTGGGGAAGCGGCGGCGGTCCGGCGTCATCGCTTTCGCGCGGGGGCGGTGCCAGTTAGTGCGGCTCAGGGGCGGAGGGTGTCACTTTGGCCACGCCGCAAGGCTGGCGTCCGGCTGCTGCCCTCCCTAATGTGTGCGCCTATGGCGCACGACGAGACGGGAGTGGACGTTCTGGCGCAGGCCATGCGGGCGTTGACGGCCGAGCGGAAACTCGCGTTGGCGTTCGCGTTGCGCCGGCTGGCGTGGGAGCTGAAGGCGCTAGGGATTCGCGCGCAGCATCCGGCGCTGCCCGAGGCGGCGGTGGAGCAGCGGGTCCGCGAGATCTTCCTGCATGCCCGCGCCTGATCTGCTCGGGCTCTTCATCGAGCCGTTCAATCGGCTGGCGCTGGAGTACATGGTGACGGGGGCCGTGGCGGCGATCGTGTACGGCGAGCCCCGTCTCACGCACGACATTGACGTGGTGATGGCGCTGCGGGCCGCCGACGCGCCGCGGGTGGTCGCGGCGTTCCCGCCCCCCGACTTCTACGCACCGCCGGCGGAGGTGATCGCGCTCGAGGTGGGGCGGCCGACGCGGGGACACTTCAACCTGATCCACATCCCGACGGCCCTGAAGGCGGACGTGTATCCGGTGGGCGAGGATCCGCTACACCAGTGGGGATTCCCGCGGCGGCGCAAGGAGCTCATCGCCGGGGCACCGCTCTGGCTCGCCCCGCCGGAATACGTGATCGTGCGCAAACTGCAATACCTGCGTGAGGGCGAGTCCGACAAGCACATCCGCGACATCCGGGCGATGCTGCGGCTCAGCCCAGACGCGATCGATCAGGAGGCGCTGGCCGAACAGGTGGCATTGCATGGGCTCGAGACGGAATGGGCGAAGTGCCAGTGAAGGGCCTCCTGGAGCCAGACCCCCGGAATCCGGCGCGGGCGTAGAGCGGTACCCTAACGTGGCGGTCATAGGCGGGCGAGGTGTCGGCGACTTCGATGACCAGGAGCGTGTCGGGGGCGCGGGGGTGGCGGGGGTAGGCGTCCCTAAAGGACTCCCTGACGGTCGCCCTAAAGGACTCCCTGATGGTCGCCCTAAAGGACTTCCTGACGGTCGCCCTAGAGCGAGGTCGGCGGTGAGGAGGACCGCGAAGCGGCCCACCGCGCGCGCGAGGTGGCGGCGCAGGGTGGAGGGGGCGCGACGCTGGAGGCTGAGCTTGGCCTGGGCGGGCGGCGGCGGCACGTAACGCGCCGGTTCGACCAGGCGCGCGACGTGGCGGCTAACGGCCTCTACCGATTCGGGTGTCACGGCGACTCGCTCAGGGCTCCTCAAGGGCGAAGGACGAGCGGGGAACGGGGGGGAAAAGATACGGGCTGGCGGGGCGGTTGCCTAGGTGGGGTGCGGCGGCTCGGCGCGCTCTCAGACCATCAGCGCGCGCATCGGGTGGAGGACGCGGCGGAACGGGTCGAAGACGAGGCCGAGGATCTCCAGCGTCACGACGCCCAACAGGGGCTCGGCGTCGCCCGGCTCGCCCAGGACCACCGGGGTGTGTCCCTCGCCCTGCGGCAGCGTGATGTGGCACTCTGACACGGAGCGGCGAACGGTGGTCCCGTCGGCGAGGCTGAATTGCATCTCGCGCTTCGGGACAAGGCCTATCGCCTTCCACACGGATTCGGGGAGCAGTGAATACATCGCTCCCGAATCGATGAGAAAGCGAACCGGCTGTTCCTCGCCCCCGGGACCGCGGACCGTACCTTCGACGTAGCTAATCCCCACCTCCGGTATCCTTGCCGAGGAAGGTTGCAGACTACGCATCAGGAGTCAACGCCCGGTCACACCCTGTCCCCGCCCGCAGGCCTCACCCCTGGCCCCCTCTCCTTTCGGGAGAGGGGGAACGACATGCCGGCTTTGCTGACGCCACCCCGCCGAGCGTAGATTGCGCGTCATCGTCGGCTGGTTTCCGTCCCCCGGCCTGCTCAAGGGGTTGACGCGCGACCGGCTCGTCGGGGTCGCCTAGGGGACCCCACGTTCCACGACGGAAACGCGACGGGGGAACCCTCGTCGGATTCCCCCGTGTCGCGAACCGTGCCAGGCGATAACCTCTGGATCTCCTAGATTCCCTTGCGAGAATGGCGACGGCAACCTTTCCGTCCTCACGGCCCGCGAGTGACCCTCCACAGCGTACCCGTCCGAAGCCGCCCAGTCAAGTGCTCGTCGGCAAGCGGATACGCGCTATTCACCCACGCTTCGCCCTTCTCATCGAGGAACTTGACCGACACGAGCAGCCAACGGGGCGGTCGGCCTACGAGTCCAACGAATTCCACGCGGCGCCGGTCGCCGTGCACACGCTGGCCGATGTAGTCGGGCGCGGCGAGCACGTCCGGGATGTGCGCGAGACAGAATGCGAGCCATTGCGGATGGCGTTGGCGAATGTGGACCACGCGCTCCGGTAGGACCATGACCTTCCGTTGGCGCCCGACCAGTTTCGCAGGAAGCACGATCCAATGCGGTACGAAGCCCGCCCTCTGGGCCACCGCGCTGTCCGCGCGCAGCTCGATCGTCCGTCCCATCCGGCGCCAACACTGGCGACTCGCGGTGCCGTCGGCGGCATCATTTCCCCGCGAACGGGGCCGTTTTCTCGCGTCCCCGCACGCCGGATGCGGCTCGCATCAGAGGATCGCGCAGGCGCGGTACTCCGCGAGTGTGAGCCCTTCGATCGTGGCGAGGAGGCTGAGGTTGCGAGTGATGGTGGCGAGCTTGCGCCGCGCGAGTTCGGCGTCGAGTTCCGTCACCGGCGCGTGGCCGACCGGCGGACGAAGGCGCGCACCTCCTCGCGCTCGGACACGCGGAACTTGCGCGTGTCCGCGTAGCGACGGGCCGCGAGGGACGCGAAGCAGGTGAACTCCCCCGGTTCGCGCTCGTAGAGCGGGACGCCCTCGTGGGCGACGAGCATGAGGAGCAGCGGGTCGGCGCGCCGCAGGTCGGTGACGTACACGGCCTGGTGGCGCAAGGCGCGGATGAAGCGGTTGGTGAGGTCGAGCAAGTCAGGCGTTGCATCGCTCAGCAGGCCGAGGTCGAGGTCCTCGGGAGGGCGTGACTCCGGTGCGGGCGGCCGGGCGGCGGAGCCGAACAAGACGATCAGGCGGGCCCCGGTCGCGCGACCGACGCCCTCAGCGGCGCGCTGCAGGGCATCGCGGGAGACGGGTACTGGGCGCGGTGGCACAGCGAGAGTCCGGAGCCAAAGATAACGACAGCGGTTCGGTTTGCCGAACATGGGGCTCCGCAGGTGATGCGCACTTAGCCGAGGATGTGGTCCACGCGGAGGGTTACCCCGGCTCGCCCAGCAGCTCCCCTTCCCCGACGGAGCCATACAGCTCGCGGAGGATGGCGAAGGCTGCGAGGTCGGCGAGGAGGAGGACAGCGAAGCGTGCGGGGGCGCGCGCCCTCGTGCGCGTGGCACGGGACGAGATCGGGAGGAGGTTGTGGAGGTAGATCACGCGGCGGCCGGCTTGCCCGCTCTCAGCCAGAGCGCCGCAGCGACGATTGGCGTATAGGCGACGAACACACCCAGCAGCCCGTCCAGCGACCCGAGCGCGACTAGCAGTGCGATGGGGAGGAGCCAACAGAGATTGATTGCCCCCACGGCGACGGTCACGGGAAGGTGCGCACCCCACCGCTGAGCGGCGTGCTGGTAGGCGTGGCTCCTGTGTGCTTCGTAGAACCTCTCCCCGCGCACCACGCGGCGAATCAGGGTAACCGTCGCGTCCACGACGAAAGCGCCAAGGAGGATGACCCAACTCCAGAAGAGCCTGGGGGCCACCCAGGCTGCGTGAAGCGAGAGGGCGCCGAGCATCAGGCCGAGAAATCCACTCCCCGCATCGCCCATAAAGATCTTCGCGGGGGGCCAGTTCCAAACGAGGAAGCCCAGAGTCGCTGACACGACGACGAGGGGGGCAAGCCAGTGCGTAGTTCCTGATACGACTAGCCCGTAAAGCAACGTGCCGCCTAACGAAACTGTGATGGCCTCGACGGAGGCGATGCCGTCGATGCCGTCCATGAAGTTGAACAGGTTGACCAGCCAGACGATACCTAGGATCGAGAGTGGTATCGCGAGCCATCCTAGGGGTAGCGATCCCGCCCCGATGCTCAGCGCGCGAACAGGTCCCAGCCAGTGGATCACCCAGCTCGCGGCTATGACGTGCACAACCAGTCGTGTCCATGCTGGGAGACTGCGGCGGTCGTCGAGCCAGCCCAGGAGGGCCATGGCCCCGCCGCTCGGCACGAGCGCCACGGCAAGCTGCCATCGCGCCAATCCCGCTAGCGCGGCGACAGTCATTCCCGCGAGCACTACCGCGGCGATGGCGAGTCCACCTCCCCGCGGCGTCGGAGTCGAGTGCGAGCTGCGTTCGTTCGGGACATCGAGCACTGTGCGCGCGAGGGCGAAGCGGCGAACGCGCCCCGTTCCCCACCAGCTGAACGCCAACGCGAGCAAGAGCACGGCCACGCCGAGCAGGCTCATGACACAGCCTCACGATACCACGCGACGGTTGCGCCCCATCCTTGTGCGGGCGAGAACGGTGCGCGCCAACCCGTGGTGAACTGCAACTTCTCGATGGAGATCGAGAGACTATCGACGAGCCGCGCGACCTCCGGGCTCATGCCAGCGAGCACGCCGCCCAATCGCAGAACGCCCAGGGGGACGGGCCAGAGTCGCACCGGCTTGTCGAGCGCCTGCGCGATGGTGCGGATCAGGTCCGGCGTCGAGAGGTCCACGCCGTCGCCGACGAAGAAGACTTCGCCACCGATGCGCGGTGCATCGCAAAGGGCCCGAACGGCACTCACCAGATTGCCCGTGTAAAGCATGCTTCGTCGGTTGCGAATCCGGCCGAGGGGCAGGGGGACGCCTCGATCCACAAGTCGCAGCAGCCGCAGCACGTTCCCCGGAGCACCTGGCCCGTAGACAAGCGGGAATCGCATCACGACGGTCTCGAGACCTGCCTTGGCGCCGCGCTGGAGCGCCGCCCGCTCGGATTCAAGCTTGCTCACGCCGTACGGATCAGTAGGCGCGGGGGGCGTCGACTCGGTCCAGGGTGCCGTGTTCCGGTCGCCTACGGCTTTGATGGAGCTCGCCACGAGACATCTGCGCACTCCCGCCGCGGCGGCGGCTTCAATGACAGCCTCGGTGCCCTCGATGTTCACACGCCGCATCTCGGCGAGGGCGTCGCGCCCATCGTCACGCATGCGATGCGCTCGCCCGGCCAGATGCACGACGGCAGACGCCCCTCGGAAGGAGCGACGAAGCGCGGCGCCATCGAGCAGATCGGTGATCTCCGATCGCTCAATACCAGACTCCAATGGTTTCGCGTCGCGACGAACGACCGCGCGCACCGGATGGCCCGATGTGGCCAGCGCCGAACACAGCGTGCGCCCGATGAAACCCGATCCACCGGTGACCGCGATCACCGGGGGTGGCTCGGAAGCGGGGCTCTAATCACCGCGCCCTCCGTCACCGTCTTGAGCAAATCCAGAGCCTCGCCAAGAGTCTCACCGATCTTCCGCACGCCATCGCACGGCGTCGGGGGCGACGGAGAGCACATCCTCTGCCAGGCGCTCGCTGATGGCAGCGCGCCCGTACTTCGCCACGAACTCGCTCCGCGGCACATCCTCAAGTATCAATTCGTCGAGCGATCGGAGGGCGCTGTCGACGTCGCAAGGCTGAAAGACGGCTGAATTGCGGATCTCATGCCTTGTGAAGGCCGCCGCGAACCCGGACACGCCCGCCCACAGGGGCTTCCCCAAAGCCGCGTACTCGAAGAGCTTCGAAGGGAGCACTTTGTCGAAAGCAGCGTGGTTGTTGAGATGCAGGAACAGGATATCGGCCGCGCGATAGGCCTCGAGAAGTTGTTCGCGCCCAACAGGAGGTGCGATCTCCACGTTCGTCACGCCCATCGCGGCAATCGTGGTCTCTAGGACCTGCCTGCGGCCCCCGTCACCGATGACCTTGAAGCGCACGCGATTGCCCAGCGCGCGGGCCAGCTGCGGCACGACCAGATGGAGGCCCTGCCCCTCCCCGATATTGCCGGCATAGACAACGGTGAGCGTCTCAACGCCCGCCTTCCGGGGCGATGGTCTCCGATCCGTAGGCGCGGCGTCGAGGAACTCGGGATCGATGCCGTTGGTGAAGCACGAGAACCGCTGATGCGGATAGCGCTGGGCGAAGTACTCCAGGAAGCCTGGGGAGACAACGTTTATCTTGTCCGCTCGATGCAACGCGAACATCTCCAGCGCTGAGAACACGGGCTTGACGACAGCGGCGATGGCCCTTGGCAGCACGTCCTTGATAGTGTCGGCGAAGATGTCGCGGATGTCCAAATACAGCTTCGCCCGCTTCCGACGCGCGATCCAGGCGCCCAGGACAGCCGTCATCAGTCGGCTCGACGTGGCGAACACGATGTCAAAGTCGCGGCCCGCAACGTGGGTGAGCGCACGGCGAGCGTACGATAGGAATGCAACGGACTGATCCAGCATGCCGCTTTTGTGCCGCTCGAGTGCGATCCGGTGGATCGAGACTCCGGGCTGCTCCTCGCTCAGCGGCGCCTCCGCGGTGAACGACCGGTACCGATTGGGGAGCGTGGTGATCACGTCGATGTGAGACCCCGGCGGCATCCTGCGGCGAAGCGCCGCGATCAGCGCCGTCGCGCGAAAGGACCCTGCGCTGAGGTCGGGGCGATAGTAGAAGCTGAGGACCAGGATTCTCAGGGCGCCACGTGCCATCTGAGCTCGGTGCGGAGCGCGAGTCCGGCGAAGTCCACGGCAAGGCACACGTTGGGCTCCGTCACTCCGAACTCGGGATGCCAGGTCGTGCGCTGCTGGCGTAGTCGGCCGCCCTGGACCGAGAAGCCTATCCTGCGCCCTTCCGGCAGCACTAGATGGGCCACTCCTCCTTGGTCGTCGCTTCGAATCTCGCGGACCGCGATCGCGGGGTGGAGGTGAAACCGCGCCTGGGCATGTCGCACGCCGCCGGAGAGCGTGTCACTCACGACGAGCGCGCTGGCGTTGAACGACCACTGCCGAGCATGCTTGGGCCTGCCGGGAAGGCGCTGGTATCCGTCGTGCGCGCAGCGCACGATGATCCCTTCGTTGCAGAACACTTCCAGTCCCGACGGTCGGGCACGCCGCGCCACTCGAAAAGCCGACCAGACATCGGACGAGTCGTTCCCGTCAATCACGACCGTATTGTGAGCGGCGGTCCCTCGTTGGCGGAGCCGCTCGGCGTCGGCACCGTAGCGGGAGGTTCCGGAATTCACCAACACGCGCTGCCCGAAGACTGACAGCTCGAAGGACAGGGTATCTGCGTGGGCGTGGCCCGGCAGATAGTCTGGGCCCACCGGTCCGACGTCGAGCATCGCAACGGCGGGGCCGTGCTCGACACGTATGTAGCCGCTCTCGCCAAGCTCCGTCAGGGGCCGGCTCGTACCGTACTGGGGAGGAAGCCCGAGTCGGGACGCATACTGCTCGAGCGCGGCGGGGGAGGGCGCGATGCCCATCGCCGCGTCGTTGAACAAACCGATCTCCCCGTCGGGGTGCGTCATGGCGGTCAGCCAGGCGCGCATGCGTCCGACCACCTTTCCGCATGCGGCGAGCGTCGGCTGCCACCGAGAACCGATCGCCGTCGGGTAGGCCCGCCACACGTTGCAGAGATCGAGCATGTCCTCCAGCGCGAGCGCGTGATACATCGTGCTGCGCTCGAATTGGCCGCCGTCGCCCAAGATCTGCTCCGGCACCTGCGCGGAGAGGATGCGCAGCCCGCGTCTCATCCAGCGTTCAGCCTCCGGACCGTCAAAGTACAGGCCGGCGAAAACGAGCGCCTTCCCGTTGACGAACAGGTGATTACCGAGCAGATGGGCTTCCACGCGCCGCGAGAGCCAGCGGGTCTGTACCGCAAGGCTTTGGGCGCATTCTTGGGGAAGAACGTTCCCCTGCAACGCCCACTTGATCCAGTTCACGATCCTCAGCGAGGTGGGGTATGGTTCCCATGCGGTGCCGATTGCCGGTAGGTTCTCCCGCACCCATAGCTTCAGTAGTGCGCGGTGCCAATCCACTCGCACCGCTGCGTCGTGCGCGTTCAGGTCGTCGAAATAGTGCAAGTGGTAACGCCACAGTTTGTCGAGCCCCGGGTCATCCCATCCGTGTTTGTCAAGGTCACGCCTGTCATTAAGAAAACGAAACTGCTGAGGGCCGAGCATGCTCGCGGGCCGCTCGGCGACCGACACCCAGGTACCGTCGAGTGGCCGACTGGGTGGGGCGGGACTCAGATCCACGCGCGGCCTCACGATTCGGAACCACACCCGTCCGTAGACCTGAATCGGCTTCAAGTGACGGATGGTGTTCCAGTACCTGCCAACGTCGGCCATCACGCGACCGGCTTCCTCCACAGTTGCCGGAGGATCCGCACAATACGTTCGCCGGTCCTGCCGTCCCACTTTTCCGGAATGCGTCCCGCCTTCCACTTCCCCTCGAACAGCTCATTCAGCACCGGCGGCAGTCGCACCGGATCGGAGCCGACCAGCACGTTGGTGCCGATGGTCACGGTCTCCGGTCGCTCCGTGGTGTCGCGCAGCGTTACGCAGGGCACACCCATCACGGTCGTCTCCTCCGTGACGCCCCCCGAGTCGGTGATCACTGCCTTCGCGCACTTCATCAAATAGATGAAAGCGAGGTACGGTTGCGGCTCCACTAGGCGGATGTTCGCTGGAACCGTCGTCCCGTCGAGTGTTTTTGCAGTCCGCGGATGGACGGGAAACACGACGGGAAGATCCCTGCACGCGCCGCCGATCGACGCCATCAGCGCCGTCAGCTGGTCCACGTCGTCCACGTTGGACGGGCGGTGGACGGTGGCGACGAAGTATTCGCGCGGCCGCAGCGCCAGCTCCTCCCAGAAAGCTGGCGGACGAATGCGGTCCATGTTCGCCAGAAGGGTGTCGATCATCGTGTTGCCGACGAAAAAGATCTGTTCCTCCGCGACGCCCGCCCGGCGCAGATTCTCGTTCGCGTGTTCGGAGGTCGTGAAGAAGACGTTCGTGAGCCCGTCGGTCACCATGCGGTTGATCTCTTCGGGCATGCGCCAATCACCCGACCGAAGGCCCGCCTCGACATGCGCCACCTTGACACCCATCTTTTGCGCGGTGATCGCGCAGGCCATGGTGGACGTCACGTCACCGACGACGAGACACAGATCGCTGCGCTGTTCGAGCAACACCTTCTCGTATCGGACCATGATCGCCGCCGTCTGCTCGGCTTGGGTTCCCGACCCGACTTCCAAGTTCATATGGGGCTCGGGGATTCCCAGCTGCTCGAAGAAGTCGCCCGACATCCGGGCGTCATAATGCTGCCCGGTGTGGATCAGCCGGTATGTGAGGTCATTGTTCGGCTCTCGGACCGACGGCCACGCGTGGAGGATCGGCGCGATTTTCATGAAATTCGGCCGCGCCCCCGCGATGATGTCGATGAGCGGCACGCCGTTGCCGGCATCCTTCATCGCAGCGCCCTGGCTACCGCCACGGTCACGCGGCTCACTTCCATCAACTCCTCGAACGCAATCGGCGCCGGGCCGCCCCGCTGGACCGCCTGGACAAACGCAGCCACGCACTGCTTCTGCCCTTTGTCCTGGCGCCACAGTGCCATCCTCTGGAAGCCCGGCCATCCGAATCCCCTCAGGCGACGGAAGTTGTCCAGTTGAAGGATGCGTCCGCCGGCGAACACTTCGAGCCGTTCTTTCGGGAACGACTTGTGGCCATTCGCCAGATACAGGATGGTCCCGATCGAGCCGTCCTCGAAGGTGAGGATGATGCTCGCCTTGTCGTCCGTGACGGCAACGATGGAAGCCCGGCCGATCGAGCTCGCCTGGAATCCGCTGATCGGCGACGCCGTAAGAAACCGCAACAGGTCGATGAAGTGGCAGGCTTCGCCGACGATGCGGCCGCCGCCCACGCGGCGATCCTGCGTCCAGTGCTCGGGTGGAACGGCACCCGCATTCACCGTCATCATGAACACCTTCGGCTCGACGTCCCCGGCCAGCAGCCCCTGCATCTTCTGCACCTGTGGCGCGAAGCGGCGGTTGAATCCCACCATCAGGATCCTATCTGGCCGGGCCGCATGCGCTGCGCTGATCCCATCCAACTCGTCGACCGACAACGCCAGCGGCTTCTCCACGAAGACGTGCTTGCCTGCGCCCAGGGCCGCCTGCACGAGGCCCGCGTGAGCATCATGCCGGGTCGCGATGACGACAGCGTCGACTTCGGGATCGGCCAGGACACTGTCGGTGTCCGTTGTGGTTGCCTCGAAACCGAACTTTCTTCCCGCGTGTACGGCGCTGACGCCGCCGCTGGATGCGACGACCCGAAGGCGCCCTCCGGCTGCCTTGAACGCTGGAATGAGCACCGCCGTTGCGTAGCTTCCCGAGCCGATGAACCCGACCGAAGCGCGGCCGGCCGTCCCGGACGCCGCCGGCAGTTCGACCGTTCGGGAGCGTAACGCTGAGTCCGGACGCTCATTCGTTCCCGTGTAGGTGAGTAGGATGCCCAGGGAAGGTGTATCGCTGGTGACCAGATCGTACGCTGCTTCAGCCTGCTCGATCGGAAACCGGTGAGAGACGAGCGGCTTGGCGTCCACCCTGCGGTCCGCCATCATGTCGAGGATCGCCTCGAAGTTCCGCTGCTCAGTCCAGCGGACGAGGCCCACAGGGTAGTCCACGCCCTTCTCTTCGTACGTCGGATCGTGCCGGCCAGGGCCGTACGAGCACGAGACCTGGAAACTCAGCTCCTTCTCGTAGAAGTCCGCACGCGACAGCTCCAGTCCCGTCACGCCGACCAGGACGATACGTCCACGCTTGCGGCATATGACTGCGGCCTGGTGCACCGGCTCGTTGCTCTGCGTCGAAGCGGTGATCAGCACAGCGTCCACACCGCGGCCGCGCGAGAATGTTTGCGCCGCCGTTACGGGGTCCGCGCCAGCCGTAAGATCAACCACCTCGGCACCGAAGCGCTTCGCCAGCGCAAGCTTGGCGGGATCGTAATCGATACCCAGCACGCGGCACCCGTTGGCCCGGAGCAGCTGGACCGTTATCAGGCCGATGAGACCCAGCCCGGTCACGACCACCGTCTCGCCGAGCGTGGGTTGCGCGAGACGAATCCCCTCGAGACCGATCGCGCCGATGACGGTGAACGCCGCTTCCTCATCCGACACACCGTCCGGAATGCTGCTGCAGAGATTCCTCGGAACGTTCACCACCTCGGCGTGCTTGCCGTTCGACACGACCCGATCGCCGACTGTGAACCCAGTGACGTCCTCGCCGACCTCCAGCACTACGCCGGCGTTGCAATACCCGAGGGGAAGTGGCTGGTCGAGTGTATTGAATACGGCTTCGAGCGTCGGGACCAGCCCGTCGGTCTTGATCTTGTCGAGGACCTGCCGGACCTTGTCGGGCTGCGCCAGCGCCTTGCCGAGCAGCGACGCATGGCCGAAGCTGACCAGCATCCGCTCCGTGCCGGCGGACAGCAGCGTGGTCGTCGTGCGGATGAGAACATGGCCGCGCTTGACCGCCGGACAGGGGACGTCCGCGATTTCTGTCTTTCCCGTTCGGAGGCTCTGAAGAATCTGCCTCATAGCCGGTCCCCGGATGACGCGGTCACCGGCCCGGACCAGACACGCATCTGTGACCCTCGGTCGATGAACTTTCGGCACCAGATTTCGATGCTCAACAATGTGAGCAGCGTATATGCCGCATCGAGTCCGCCGCTGTCGTTACGCCGGACGAGCCGGTGCACGGCATCAGGTTCAAAAAGGCCACGTTTCTTCAGGCTTTCCGTGGACAGCAGGTCACCGAACAGCGGTCGCAGTTCACCGCGCATCCACCGCCGCAACGGCGCACCAAAGCCGGACTTTGGACGGTAAATGACGTCGTGGGGGAGAAAGCGTTCCATCGCTTTCTTCAACACCCACTTACCCACCCTGCCGTGTTGCTTGAAGCGCTCCGGAATTCTGGCCGCGAAGTCCAGCAGGTCCGTATCGAGAAACGGTACGCGTACCTCTACCCCCGCGGCCATCGACATCTTGTCAGTGTAGGTCAGATTGTGATCCGCGAGGAAGAAGCGCTGTTCCAGCGCGAGCATCCGGTTCAGCCGGCCTACGCCAGCAGGGAGTTGGGCGAGATAATCGAGCATGGGCTGATCGACGGCCTCGGTGCTGATCTGGGCTCGGACCTCCGGCGTGTAGAGCGCGACCAGCTCAGACTCCCGGATCCATCGAAAGTAGTGTGCCAGGTGCGCATCGCCCTCGAGCCCGGCACCATTAAACAGCTTACCCAGTCGCCGAATGAGCGCGCGGCGCTGATTCAGGCCCCCGGTGGCCCGCTCCAGGCCTTGCCGCAGGCGCCGCGGGAGCCAACGCCAGTAGGGTTCATAGTTCACCGCCACGTGGCGCCGGTAGCCGGAAAACAGATCATCCCCCCCTCCGCCCGAGAGCAACACCTTGATCCCGTGCCGCCGAGCCAGCTGACTGATGTAGAGAACGTTCAGCGGTGCCGGGTCGGCGAGCGGTTCGTCCATCTGCCACACCATTCGTTCCAGATCGTCGGCCATGCCCCCCGCATCAATCGTCACGACATCAAGGGGCACGCCCAGGTGTTTGGCCACACGTCGTGCGTAGGGCAGATCGTCGGTGAACCCAGGTTCCTGGCCTCCCTGGGACTCGATGGTGAAGCAGCGGATGTCCGGGACCTGCTCCCGGGCGAAGGCCACGACCGCGCTCGAATCGAGTCCGCCGGAGAGGAAGGAGCCAACCGGGACATCAGCCACGAGCTGCCGCTGCACAGCGCGACGCAGGTGGTCGACCGTGCCGGCAACAGCCTCCATTTTTGCCAGGGGCGGGGCCGCGCTACGGAAGAAAGGAAGCTGATACCAGGTCCAGCGCCGCTCGATTCTCCCGGCGCGCACCCGGAGAGCCTCGCCCGGGGAGAGCTTGCGTATATCCCTCAAGGGCGTCCCTTCACCGGGACACCAGAGAAACGTCAGGTACCGGTGCAGCGCCAGCGGATCCAGTTGGCACGCCTCCGGCACCAGTCTGAGCAATGCCTTGATCTCGCTGGCGAAGGCGAATCCCCGCTCGGTCTGCGCGTAGTAGAGCGGTTTCACGCCGAGTCCATCGCGCACGAGCAACAGAGACCCATCACGCCCGTCCCAAAGCGCAAAGGCAAAGATCCCGTTCAGCCGGCGCAACGTCGCATCGCCGTCCGCCAGGTAGAGATTCAGGAGGACCTCGGTGTCGGAATGACCGCGAAAAGAGGCCTTGCGACCGATCAGTTCGTCTCGTAACTCGCGGTAGTTGTAAATCTCGCCATTGAACACCACGACCAAGGCACCGTCGGGGCTGGCCATGGGCTGAGCGCCCAGGGGGGAGAGATCGATGATCGAAAGGCGACGATGAACGAGACCGATACCCTGATGGTTAAGATAGATTCCGGAATCGTCCGGCCCACGATGAGCTATCAGACGTCCGGCATCAAGAAGCATGTCTTCAGAAAACGTACCCGAAAAGCCGGCGATCCCGCACATGGTTACGTCTGGCCCGGGGTCACATGCGGAGCGATGGCACGGCGCACGTCCGTAGCGAGGCGGCGAATGAGGCTCTCCTGGCGCTCCCAGTTGGGATGGTTGGTCAGAACCGCTCGGTACGTCCTTTTGAACACGAACAGGCTGCCGGCCGCAGCACCCGGATGGCAGTTAGGGGAATGTTCTGGTTGTAATTGCTGCAGTAGTCGCAGCACTCCGGCGCATCGAACGTGATGCCCGAGTCCGACGTGTCCAGGAAGCCATCGGCGCAGACATGATACTCGCGCTTCGGCACCCGAGCAGGCCTCCGTGTCGTCCGGTCGTTTGGCTGCCACATCTTTCGGCGCCAAGTGTGGCGTACGGGCCAGCGGTGGCCACTCGATGCCAATTGTCGAGTCCTTCCACAGCAGGCTGCGTTCGTCCTCGGGATGCCGGTACTCTGCCGCCTTGCACACCACCTGGCCAAGTCGTTGATCACCAGCGAAGCCGTGGCTGGAGCCCACCGGTATCCACGACTGTCGCTTGTTCGCCGTTGAAGGGGTCGCACCCCGAACCACGATGAGCCAGTGTGTGACTGATCGAGCGGAGCAAACCGACCCGGAAAGTCCCTTGCAGCTCCACATCCCGCACACGAAGTATCATCCCTGAGCCACGCCGCGATCCTCGCTAGCGGCGCTGGGTGAAGGTCTCGCGGGCCAGGGCGGACGCAACGAACAGCATAAGGCCGAGGATTAAGCCCAACAGGCCGTTCTTGATAAGTCCTCGCGCATCGGACGTAGCGGGCAAATTCGCAGGCTCGATCACGGTGACAACCGGAGTGTTCCGCACTTCATCGATGCGTGCCTGTTCATAGGCTTGCATCAGCGATGCGGTGATCTGGCGTCGCATGATAACTTCCTGTTCAAGGCGATCGTGCTCGAACTGCAGCGTCGGCGAGTTGCGGTAGTCCCGGTGCGTCGTGGATCGCAAAGGCGAAGATGCCGTTCAGACGTCCGAGCCGCGCGGGCCCCTCAGCCTCGTAGAGGTGCAACAGCACCTCGGAGTCAGATGCCGAAGTGAACCGATGGCCGCGACCGGCCAGTTCCGCACGCAGTTCCCGATAGTTGTAGATCTCTCCGTTGAAGACCAGGGTCAGTCCGTCCTGCTTCAGCTCACCACAGGAGAGCATCATGGGCTGCCGACCCCCCTCAATAGATCGATGATCGCCAGTCGGCGATGTCCCAGACCCGTGGGTGGTTGACCGTCGCATTCAAGAATCACGCCGCCCTCGCCATCGGGCCCCGATCCGCGACGGCATCGGTCATCCTCGCGAGGAGGTCTGGCGAGAACTCACCCTGGAACCCGACGATGCCGCACATTGTCGTCTCCTAGCCGGCGGCGAAGAAGGTCGGATGGCGATGACCCATGAGTTACTTGCGGGCCTCGATGAGCATGAACAACCCTAGCGATGGAAAGAACGCCCGAAGCAGCCGACGCGGCCAGATTGCGCGGGCCGTCGACAACAACACGCCCCTGTGACGCCGCCCAGCGTCCGATTCCAGAAGATCGCCGTGGCCAAGGCGGGTCGTGATACGGACGTCCGTGAAATCGCGAAAGAGCGCGCGCGCACCGTCGACCGAGTATGCCTTCGTACCCGGACTCTCCAAGTAGCGAGAGTAGATCTCCGCGAGGCTCGTCCACGGGCGTAGTCTCAGGCCGGCATACCGAGCCCATAGCATCAATCCGACGAACGACCACTTGTGATAGATCATCACCCGCGCCGTTGCACCAGCCTTGAGCACGCGAAAGACTTCGCGGACCGCCTTCGACGTATCCGGCGAGTGATGGAGCACACCCCACGAGTACACAACGTCGAAGAACCCGTCAGCGAAGTCGAGGCGCTCGGCATCGCCAACCGCGAGGCGCGAGGTGAGGCCGAACAAACCGAGCCGGCGAGAGGTGTGCTCCACGGCCCGCGCGGTGAGGTCGATACCGAACAGGTCAGCGCCGGCCTCGGCGAATCGCTGGTGGTCAGCGCCGAGGCCGACGCCGATTTCCAGGACCCGCTTCCCCCGCGTTGCTGAAAACTTCGCGAGATCGACGATGAACGGTTCCAACCTATACCGTTGCTGGGCTTGCCGCTCGTACCCCGCGCGATCGGTACTGCCGAGGTACAGCTCTTCGCCGCACGCCGCATCATTCCAGAAATCGTGAACTTGCTCCTTCAGAGTTCTCATCATCCGCTCTTACGGCATCGACCGTTTGGCCGCCAGGTCGGGAAAAGTCCGGCAACTCGCCCTGATCGCACCAGTGCGATCCATCTCGATGAATCCCGTTACCGCGCCCGCATCGGAGAACCCCCGGCGCATAGCAGTCGTGGAAAGGATGTCGCCGACCATCTCCCGCAGGGGCCCTCCCCTCGCCAGAACTCGCCTCGGAGCGACCATGCCGCACATGGTGCCGGCTAGCTCGCGGCGGACAATGTAGAACGGCGATGGCCAATGGCGGCCTCCAGACCGTCGACCAATTTCACTACCGCGGCATCTATTCCGAACCTGGATTCGGCCGTCGCGAACCCCGCCGCGTCCAACCCGCCGCGGCGGAAGGCATCCCGCACGGCAGCGTACACGGCGTTCGGCGACGACGCGACCGTACCGGGATACTCTGGGTACGCTTCTGACGGATCGAACGGCGGATCAGCCGGATACTCGGCGACCGCGGCACGCACGACCGTGACCTTGCGGGGATCCGGGATCATTCTCTCAGACCGCTTCTGCGGCGCTAGCCGCTGATGAAAGGCGTAGGTGCTCGTCACTCTCTTCGCCCCAAGCGAGGTTGGTACATGTGACCACCTCAGTAAAACTCCGCCTCATCCAGTCGTTTGCCCGCGGCATCCTTGGCTGCCAGCACCGGCGCGGCGGTCAGCGGCCACTCGATCCCGATCGACGGGTCATTCCACAGCAGGCTACGTTCGTGCGCCGGGTACCAGTAGTCCGTCGTCTTGTACAGCACCTCCGCCGACTCGCTGATCACGACGTAGCCATGACCGAAGCCTTCGGGGATCCACAGCTGCCGCTTGTTCTCCCCGGAGAGCCTTGCGCCCGCCCACTTGCCGAAGGTCCCCGAGCCGCGGCGCAGATCCACAGCTACATCGAACACCTCTCCCCGGATCACGCGCACCAGCTTGCCCTGGGGGTGCTCGATCTGGTAGTGCAGGCCGCGCAGCACCCCGTGGACGGAACTGCTGTGGTTGTCCTGCACAAACTCACGCTTCAACCCGGTCGCCTGCTCGAAGTCCCGACGGTTGAAGCTCTCGAAGAAGAACCCGCGCGCGTCGCCGAAGACCTTTGGCTCAAGGATTAGAACGTCGGGCAGAGCCGTCGGAATCGCCGTCAAGCGCAAGTCGACACACCGCACCTGATGAGGCTCAGGAGGTACTGCCCATACGCATTCTTAGCCAGCGGACGGGCGAGCGCCTCCACCGTGGAAGCGTCAATCCACCTCTGGCCAAGGGCGACTTCCTCCGGGCAGGCCACCATCAGACCCTGTCTCTTCTGGAGCGTCGCGATGAAGCTCGCCGCCTCGAGCAGGCTGTCGTGCGTCCCGGTATCGAGCCAGGCATAGCCCCGGCCGAGGGTCTCGACGTTCAGCTGGCCCTGCTCGAGATAGCGGCGGTTCACGTCTGTGATCTCCAGCTCGCCGCGCGCCGACGGCTTAATGGCCGCGGCGATGTCGCAGACTTGCCGGTCGTAGAAATACAGGCCGGTGACCGCGAAGCTCGACTTCGGCATCCTGGGCTTCTCCTCAATACTAAGGGCGCGTCCCTGTGCGTCGAACTCTACCACGCCGTAGCGCTCGGGGTCGTGCACGTGGTAAGCAAACACGGTCGCGCCCTGACACCGGCCGTGCGCGCTCTGAAGCTGCTTCACGAAGTCGTGGCCGTAAAAAATGTTGTCGCCCAGGACCAACGCGCTCGGCCGGCCGCCGACGAACTCGCGCCCGATGATGAACGCCTGCGCTAGGCCGTCGGGACTCGACTGTACGGCGTACTCAATCCTCATCCCCCACTGGCTGCCGTCGCGGAGTAGATCTTCGAAGTGCGGTACGTCGTGCGGGGTCGAAATAACGAGCACGTTGCGGATACCGCTCAACATCAGCGTGGTGAGTGGATAATAGATCATCGGCTTGTCATAGACCGGCATCAGCTGTTTCGACACCGCCTGCGTGACCGGATAAAGCCGCGTGCCGGAGCCGCCAGCGAGGATGATGCCCCGGCGATCGTCGGTCGTCATGGCTGTTGCTCAAGCAGTAGTTGTTCGAGCACCTGGTCCACCCCCTGCCTCCAGTCCTGTAGCTCCACGGCAAAGGTCGCGCACAGTCGCGCCGTGCACAGCCGCGAGTTCGCGGGGCGCTTCGCCGGAGTCGGATAGTCGGCCGTAGGGATCGGGGCGACGGCGTCCGGCGCGACCTTGAGCACCATGCCAAGCTCGCGTGCCCGGCCAATCACGTGCCTGGCATACCCATACCAGGTCGTTTCGCCACGCGCGGCCATGTGGTAGAGCCCCCAGCGTGCATCCCGTTCGGATGCATGCACTAGCGGCTGTAGGGCCCGAGCGGTCACATCTGCGATCAAGGCCGCGGCAGTCGGGGCGCCGTACTGATCTGCCACTACACGCAGGCTATCCCGTTCCGCAGCTAGGCGGAGTATCGTTTTCAAGAAGTTATCGCCGTGCGTACCCACCACCCAGCTCGTACGCAGGATGAGGTGCCGCGGACACGCCTCGGCAACTGCCCGCTCGCTCGCCAGCTTGCTGCGGCCATAAACCGACAGGGGGTTCGGCACGTCGCTCTCGTCGTACGGTGTCTTCTTTTGACCATCGAACACGTAGTCAGTGGAGTAGTGGACCAGGCAGGCGCTGAGAGCCCGCGCTTCTTCGGCGAGCACGCCCGGCGCAACCGCATTGATCGTCCACGCGAGCTCCGGCTCACCCTCGGCCCTATCCACCGCCGTGTGAGCGGCTGCATTCACAATGACCTGCGGGCGGTGTTCCCGGACGATGCCTCGCAGGGATTGGGGAGCGCTGAGATCGGCACCCGCTCGTCCCAAAGAGATGACCTGACCCACGCTGGCCAGAGTTCGACAAAGTTCATGGCCAACCTGGCCATTGGCACCCAACAACAGGATGCGGCGCTCAGTCAACCAAGGCACCGTAGTGCTGGCGCACCCACTGACGGTAGGCACCACTCGTCACGCCTTCGACCCAGGCCCGATTATCCAGGTACCACTGTACCGTCTTTCGGATGCCACTTTCAAGAGTCTCCTGAGGTCTCCAGCCGAGGTCGCGCTCGATCTTGCGCGCATCGATCGCGTAGCGTCGGTCGTGGCCCGGCCGGTCCTTCACGAAGGTGATCAGATCGGCGTACGGCCTGCCGTCCGCCCGCGGTCGCAACTCGTCGAGGGTGACGCACACGCGCTTCACCACGTCGAGATTCGCCTGCTCGTTCCCCCCACCGATGTGGTAGACTTCCCCGACCTTGCCCCCTTCCAGCACGCGCGCGATCGCGCGGCAGTGGTCCGCGACGTACAGCCAGTCACGCACCTGCTGACCGTCGCCATATACGGGAAGGGACTTACCGGCGAGCGCGTTCATGATCACCAACGGAATTAGCTTCTCTGGAAAATGGTAAGGGCCATAGTTGTTGCTGCAGTGGGTCGTGACGACCGGGAGTCCGTAGGTATGGTACCACGCACGGACTAGGTGATCGCTGGCTGCTTTGCTCGCCGAGTATGGCGAGTTCGGCTGGTAGGGATTGGTCTCGGAAAAGGGCGGTGCGGTTGGTGACAGCGAGCCGTAGACCTCGTCAGTCGAGACGTGCACGAAACGAAAGCTTTGCTGGCGATCGCCCGAGAGCTCGGTCCAATAAGCGCGGACCGTCTCGAGGAGATTGAACGTGCCCACCACATTGGTCTGGATAAAGTCGCCGGGACTATGAATGGATCGGTCCACGTGCGATTCCGCTGCGAAGTTGATGACCCCGCGAGGCTGGTACTCTGCGAGCAACCGGCCCACCAGCTTCCGATCGCCGATGTCGCCCTGCACGAACAGATGGCGGGCATCGTCCTTGAGCGAAGCCAGGTTCGCCAGGTTACCAGCGTACGTCAGCTTGTCAAGGTTGACCACATGCTCCTCAGACTGAGCAAGCCAGGCATGGACAAAATTGCTGCCTATAAAGCCGGCGCAGCCAGTAACTAGAATCACGCTCGTTCCTCATTCGAATGGTCGCTGATGCTCGCCGCCGATTCCGCAACGTATCGCTATTCCCGATTCCGACCACGCGCGGTGGATCGAGCAGACTCTCCGGCTGCACCATCGCCGTTCGCCCCCCACCAGGGGCCAGCCATCAGACGCGATCCTCCGATACTGACCTAGGCCAAATCGGGGCGAGGCCCTGATAAGTGCGGCAACTGATATTAAAGTTTCCAGAGCTCGCGATTCTGTCTGTAGCTCGAAAGGTATACCAACAGGCGAGAAAAGTTTGCAAAACGGTTTGGCCCAAGCACCCTCAGGATCATGCGCATGACGAAATAGACAAGCGCGAACGCGGTCTTATGAGATGGCATATCGGAGTAGGTGTTGGAAACGTAGGCTGACGTACCTCTTTCAAACAGATGATTCTTACGAGCAAAGGCGCCCACACAGCCTTTTGAGTCAAAGGGATCGTGCCCTTCGGGCAGCTCATTGACCACACATGCATACGCGCGCCGCAGACTCGGCGATATGTACTCTCCGTCAGACATGTAGTCAAAACCATATCTGACAGAAGTAACCAGCGCCCTCTTGGCATCCAGCCGAAGCTTGTAGCCAGCACCGATCTCGACAAGATCGGAACGCTTCTTCGGTTTGGCGAAGAAGGGGCGTTTGCTCAGAAGCTCAGGATTACTTTCATCAAATGAACTGAAATGAAAGAACACCAGTGGGTGCTGTCCATTTACCAAATACTTGCCCGAATGATCCTTTGTAAGCGTGCGTTCGTGGACATTCCAGAAAGCCACGTTATAACCAACGTTGAAGGACATATGCAGATCGGGAAAGAAGCATGGCGCGATACCAACCCATTTTTGATCCGTCGAGAGTCCGAACTGCGTTTCGAAGTAACAGAAACGAAAGCAGCGATCCCACAACCAGCTGAGAAACCGAATGCCTTCTTCTGTATTTCTTACAGCGTAAAATCCCAGATTGACCGCTCCGAATCTCATCAGAGCGATGTCGCTGTCTGGAAGCGAATTCGGCTGCGGCGTGAGATAGTGAGGTGTCAGAATAATCGAATGCTGATCCAGATCTTCGAGGATCGGCGTTAGTGAGCTGTACAGGCAGGTGTCCGGATCCAGATATATGACCTTGTCCACGTCCTTGAGCAGCTGCAGCGTGAGAAATGGCTTCACGGACGTGCCGAATTCAGTGATGTCGTATCTAAACGCAAGCTCAAGCAGGCTCGGTACATTCGCATCTTCGATCCAAAGGATCTCCGCGCAATCATCCGGAACGTTGAGCGACACCTTTCTGTCAACCAAAAAGACCTTGAGTCGTATGTTGTTGTGCTCGAGAAGCGCTTCCGCCAACACCAAAGCCTTCGGTAGGTAGGCGACATTGCATACGGTAAAGACGGCAAACGTACCTTGTTGCGTGGAATCCATTTTGGGGCTGACTCGGATTGGGTGCGATGAGTTAAACTGCTACCTTGCGCTGAAACGCGGTCGAGACGAGATGATAGAGTTGTTGCTCAGCCAACCCGACAGCAGCGGCTCGCCGGGACCCGGATTACACACGAATCGAGGACTCCACAACCTCACTATGAATCGTTTCGGCAACCTCAATACTGATTCGGCGTGGCCAACAGAAGACCTTGAAGAGGTTGGCAGATGTCCTTTCTGCGCGTCCACGCACAGAACCCTCGCGTACCAAGACGTCCAGGACTGGACTTTCGAAGCCGCACCTGGTCGATGGACATACTGGGACTGCACGCAATGCGGCTCGCTGTACCTCGATCCTCGACCGACGGAGCAGTCGATTTGGTCCGCCTACCACGTCTACTACACGCACAAGACGTCGAAGGGGGCACGACTTCAGAGATTCAAGCAACGCCTGCTTAACGAATGTTGGTCGCACTGGCTCAAGACGGAGATAAGGCCACGGTTAGGGCTTCCAGGCATCCTTGCCCCATTGTTGACTCCGCTTCGTCCGACGATCCCTCCGCCATTCGAACTAGAGGTGCTTGCAAAACTGCCGAAGGGAAAGTTGCTCGACGTCGGTTGCGGCAGCGTCTCACATTGAGGCTCGCTGCACGTCTGGGCTGGCGAGCTACCGGACTGGAGTTGGATCCCGCGGCCGTACGCGCGGCTCGAGAAGACGGCCTGCACGTCATCCAGGGTAGCTATCGCAAGCTCGAGGAGCATCGAGGGAGATGGGATTACATTATTTGCTCTCACGTGCTGGAGCATGTCCACCATCCCTTGGATTTGCTGGAATTGATCAGCTCAGCGCTCACGCCCAGCGGAATTGCTATCATTTCGTGCCCTAATTCACGGAGCTACGTTAGGAAGCGGTTTGGATCGAGTTGGCGTGGGCTCGAAGCACCTAGGCATCTGGGCATACCTTCGCTGGAAGTCCTTGTTGACACGATAACAGCCAGCGGATTCTCCGTGACGCAGATTCCACCGGTCGGATCAACAACGATCAAGCAATCTCGCGAGATACCTCAGAGCCGGCGACGGATACGTGTCCAAGCGGGTCAAAGCGTTCAGCAACTGGAGGAGGCCACCCATCCTCCGCCAGCCCACTCCCATCCAGACTTGACTCAACTGGATTGCCGAAAAAGCCCGACGGGTACTGCGCATTGAACCTTGAGGTATCTATGCCCATCTCCTCGCTCCGCCAGATGTCACCGGTGCATCCACGTCCCCGACAGGCACTTGTTTGGAGCGGAAGGCGGTCACGGGACCGCGCTGTGCTCCTGACCATGTTGACCATCGTAAAGGAGTCGTCCGATTTCTTCGTGCTTCGCAGGTGCGTACGTTCATCGACGTGTTGGAGTGCGGAGGATCCGAGACACCAGTTGCCACCACAGATAACCAGCGAGTAGGCGACTGATCGCATAGGCGAACCGGCCGTTCCCCCTCATCAGGGCGGCACCCAGCAGTCTGGTACTCGCGACCGCAGTATCAGTCATCCGCGCCCACGAATACCGTCGTACACGCCGTCGTTGCCCGAACACGCTTGTAGTGTGATCCGCCTGTTCCGTCTCGTGATCGAATCCAGGCGTGGTGGAGCACTCGCCAATGAGGAGCCGGTGACTGCTCGAATTGAGGCAGAATTCGTAGTCCACGCCGTCCACAAAATACGTCGGATTGTGCCAGCCGATCCGGCGCAGGTTTTCGAGGTAAAACAAGCTCCCGCTGCTGATCGCTACCAGCAAGTCGCGGTGCGCGAAACGATCGGTGGCGGTGGCCTCCCCGACGCGCTTGGCATTGAACATCACGGCGCTATGCGTCCTACCTACCTCGGGTTTCGTCGCTAGGAACCCGCTGATGAAATCGAGTGTCCTCCGGTCGAACACGGTGTCCTGGTCGAAGAAGAGGAGCGCCGCGAACCCGTCGTAGTATGCCTGTGAGCAGACGGATGCCAACCCCACGCCGAGCCCGGCGTTTCTTCCACAGGTGAGGTAACGCGGGGTGGCGAGTTGTCGGCAGGCATGGCGCACGAGCGCGAGCTCCGGCGAGTTGTCGAATACGTACAACCGGTAGCCCGCCGCGTGCGCCACCTCGAGCCGGCGCACCAGGCTCGGCTTCGCACCGAACGTGACGAACCCGAGGGCCATCAGAGGCGCCCCCGCCGTTCCGGTGGGCGCACTCATGTCATCCGGCGCCGCGCGAAGAAACTTAGCAGCGCGTAATCCCCTGTGCACCGGAGCACCCAGACGATCGCGGCGCCCAGGAGTCCGACGAAATGGACTGCGAGAAAGAGCGCGGGGAGATAGACCACGAACTCGCCGAGGTGGATGAGGGATGTGGTCTTCACGTCGCCCGTAGCCTGAATCGCCGCGTGGGGTATCTGCGCTAGGCTGTTGAAGAGCACGCCCACGGCCAAAACGCTCGCGATCATCCACGACCGCTCGGCGAAGGCCTCACCCACCCACAGCGACAACCCCCAGTCCGACCCCACCGCGATCACGAGGCAAATCGTCGACATGCCGACGATGACCAAGCGATGACTACGACGGTACAGCGCCCGCACATCCGCCTTGTCGCGTCGAAACAGGAACGCGAAACGAGGGAAAAGCGCGGTGGTTAGCGCCGCGGGAAAGATGAGGAGTCGGAGAATGAAGTCGAATGGTACCGTGTAGTAGGCGACGACCGACGCCCCAAGCACGAACGAAATGACGAAACGGTCCGCCGTGACCATCAGGGGGCTAATCATGTTGGAGGCCGTCATCCACGCGCCGAACCTGAGCAGCGCCTTCGTTCGCTCGAAGGTCAATGGCGCGACGCGCGCGATCACCACAACAGAGACCCGTCCGTGAATGGCGACGACATGCGCCACGAGGATGAGCAGGCGCGCAACGACGAGGCTTGACACCATGTATGGCAGCGACGGACCGAGGACCAACACCGTGGTTGCCGGCAGCCCGAAATTCAAGAGGCCGAGCAGTAGGCGCAGGATGCTCGAAACACGAAAATCCTCGTAGCCTTCAAGAACTCCCTTCAGCCCAGACGTGACCGTTGTGAGCGGAATCCCAACCGCCGCGATGATAAGGCAGCGCGCGGTGATGTCGCGCAATGGGGCGCTCACGTTGAGCCAGTGGTAACCCAGTTGATGCGCCGCACCGACGAGCACAATCCCGCCGAGCGCGCCGGTGACGAGCATGAGCTGAAGTCCTATCTTGACCAGTGCCGGGATTTCGGTCGCCATCCGCTCGGAGCGATGCATCGACACTTGCTGCGTGAGCGCCCGCCCGATGCCGAAGTCGAACACACTGAAATACCCGATCAGTGACCAAATGAGTGTCAGTATTCCAAACGCCTCGACTCCGATCTGCCGAATGAGGTACGGAATGGTGACGAGTCCTAGCGCCATCGGCGTGAGCGACCCGATCAGGTTCCAGGCGGCGCTCCTCTTCAGTGACAGGCGCGATGGTACCGCGTTGGCTTGCATCAGCCCTTCCATCTCGGGAGACTCGGAGCCCAGTCCGAGTAATGCGTTGTCTTGCGAACCGTCGGAGCCGACACGAAGCCGTCATGTGGGCACGGGAACGGGCGCCGACACTTGCGACGACAGCCGCGCAGCGCGGACCAGCGCCGACTCGCTGTTGTAGAACGACATCATCGCGCCCATCACCGTCCACGGCCAAAGATGAATGAAGAAGTCGTACGCGTGCAGGCCGAACACCACGGCGAATAGGACCCCAACGCAAATGCCGTTGATCTCACGCGACTTGGCACTCGTTGTCGTCTGGAGGAGCATCTGGAACGGAAACGCCGTCACGAAGCCGACGAAGATCAGCCCGACGACGCCGCTCTCGTAGACCCGTGACAACACGAAGCGATGGAAGGAACCGAACGGAACACTCCCGATCCCCTGGCCTAGGATCAGATCGCTGTGCCTCATCGTCCTGAGCGTTTCGATAAGCAGCTCGTAGTGGCCACTCCCGCTGAGCAGACGTTCAAAGACGCTGACAAGGCCGTAGTAGGACAGCAAGACAAAGATTCCGCCTAATACCAGCATGTAGGCGGCTAGCAGCGGAGCGGCACGCTTCTGCCTCTTCACAATCACCACGAGACCGATGGTGAGCGAGATCAAGGACAGTTTCGAGATGCCGAGAACAATGATGATGAGCGCAGCCAGCTGGAACACGCGGAGCGCCGCCCGACCGCCTCCGGACTTCGGGTGCAACAGAAGGCTCAAGAGGAGCACACTGCACACGAAGGTGGAAAAGATGACAGGCTCCGCGAAGGTGGCTGATATGCGTGAGAAGCCTTGTGCTACCACGAAGTACCGCCCCCCCTCCAGCTCTTCGTAGTGGCCCGCAATGACAAACTGGTCGAAAGGCAGCTCGGAAGGACTGAACTGGTACAGATTGTTGGCCAACTGCCAGCCGCTCACCAGCATCGGTATGATTGCACTGACGAGATACATGTGCACAAACCGGCGGAACCGATTGGTGTTGAGGTCCGCGACGATCAGTAACACGTACAGGATGGAGATCTCGTAGAGGCCGCCGAGTCGGGACACCCAACCCCCCGTTTCAACCTTGAGAGACCAGAAGATCGAGAGCGACGTGTACGCCAGGTAGGGCGCCAGTCCATACACGAGGAAGCGGTCGCGGAGGAGTAGCGAGGGTTTCGTGAACAACCGAAGCAGGAGGATCGGGATCGACAACACGACCAGCAGGCGACTGAATCGCAGGCTTATCCCGCCGACCGACACGCCGTATACGACCAGCGGCCCCGTCAGGATGATCGCGTGTACGAACAAGTCGTACACGAACGTCAGTCTCCGATTCGCGTGCCCGGCGCTTACGCTCAGCGATGCATCGCCGATGGACTCCAGCGCCGGAGGAGAGGGAAGCTCCGTCATCAGACTATCTCGGGGAACGTATTGGGATCACTCGGATCGAACACATCAATTGATCCAGGGGCGGTGAACAGCTCGGTTTGGCCAACTTTACCGAGGTTCTCCGCATACCGGATCGGCATGTCCACTTATGAAGCCCATAACCCGTCGAGCTGGAGCTCAGGCACGTCTCCCCGAACGGTCTATTTCGAAACTGGATGACCGCGCGCCCCCCGATCACAACGAACCGCTCGATCCGTCGAGTGTGAAGAAGTCTCGCATCTATCGTTGCTCCGTAGAGGTGAGCTCGAACACTCTGATGAATGACTCGCCTCGTCCCCACCGAAGGCCGCCAGACGATGGCCTGAGTGAAGGCCGCACCGGAAATGAGGGTCAGCGAGTCCTTGCGGAGAGAACTCCCAACAACAGATGCTCGCTCTGACTCAATGGCTTCACGATCTATTGACATGCCTGGCGACAACCGGGAACGGCGGAGCGCCGCTGTCCACCATCGACGGTCATTGGCGGGCTCGGCGGAGACGCTTCCACTCACTGGCAAGAAGTGTGATGGCCGCGTCATCCCCCTCGTCTCTCCGACGAGAGATCGCATCCCGAACCAGCACCCAGCTGATAGCCAGGAAGAGAGACACTAAGAGGGCGGCGGCCAGCATCACAACGCGCCTCCGCGGATCGGCGCGCGCAGCGATCGCCGGTCGCTCGATCACCGTGATAACCGGAGTATCACGTACCTCCCGGATGCGCGCGTCTTCGTACTGCTGCACCAGGCCTGTCACGATCTGCTGCTGCAGGGTCACGTCACGATCCAGACGGTCACGCTGGAACGTGAGCTGAGGTGAGTTCGCGATCTGACGGTTTGCTTGCAGGAACCTCTGTAACGCGTCCTCCGCGGCGCGCAGCGACGCACGGGCCTCCTCGAGCCGGCCCTCCACAAACCTGCGCTCGGCAGCAGCCTGACTCCGCCTGGTGTTGAGGTTGAACTGGTTCAGCCCGGCGAGCAATCGGTCGGCGATGCCCAACGAGACCCGCGCGGACCTCGTGCGCACATTCACGGTCACGACGCCCGTGGTACGGGTCGCGACATTCGAAGCGATGACTTTCTCGCGCAAAGTACGCATCGTGTTGTCGAGAACCACGGCCTCGGTCGACCCGGAAACACCGAAGAACTCGGGGAGCCTCATCCAGAGCGAAGGGGCATCTGAGAGTGAAAAGCTGTCTGCCGCTACCGGCGCGAGGATTTCGCGGGTGCGGAGCAGATCGGCATAGAACTGGGGAGACTGCGCCGGCCCGGTCATCGCTCCCAGTGACAGGCCGAACTGTCCGGCCAGGCTCGCCAACCCCGCTCGACCTGGGTCCTGAGTCACCTGCGGCACGAACGAGAAGGTACTGGTGTACGTCGGCGCTCGCAGAAGCGCAACGACTAGGGCTAAGGCCATCCCAACGCCAGTGACGACGAGAATGGTCCGACGCTCACGCAGCAGCACCGCCAGGATCCAGAGCACGGAGATCTCGTCGTCGCCGTGGTGGGCTGGCCCAGGACCGGTGGACAGTTGTGTCATGGTTTTAGAGCTCCCATACCTCGACGGAGGAACGCAGGGAGACATCCATCTTGAGCTGAATCTCACCGGCGTGGCGAAGCGTCGTGATCAGAACTGCATCCGGTTCCAGTTCATTGATCGCACTTGGAGGCTCTACGGTCAGTTCGCCCTTGCGCTGGCCGTGCTTCGTCGAATCGTCGTCCACCACTCCGACCACCTGAAGCCCCACGTCGCTGGCAACGCGGGAGGTCGCTTCCATGACGTCGTCAGCCCCGTAGAAAACAACGCGCTCGACGCCCCGAGTCTTCAACTCGGACAGGGCGGATCGAATCCGCAGCTCAAATCTCCGCAAGCTGCCCAGAATCCACGAATAGTGCTCCAGGCCCAACCGCCTCACGTATCGCTGACCGACATCCGTAACCTTGTACGCGAACGGCCGCACCCCGCGATTGGACACCCGAACGTAGCCGGCTTCGACCATATCGCCGAGAAGACGGTTGACCGTCCCGACGGCGACGCCGAGCCGGCGCGCCAGGGCCCGCTGTGAGATGTTGGAGCCCCGCTGGAGTTCGAGGATCAGCAGCTGCCGGAGCTCAGCGCTCGGAGGCTGATCGACACGCTTCAGAAAAGGCGCTCCACGCGGACACTCACACCGTGAACCCTCGTTCGAGCGCGGAACATCGTGGCCCCATAAATAGCCTCGTCATGTCGGAAAGGAATCGGCTTCGCTTGGGGGTGAATCAGACCGTCGTGGACTGTTCGAATCAGGAGGCGCCCCTAGATACACCTTGGTCCTGTCAGTTACAGGGCGCATCTGACGAAGCCCACTGCTACCGGCAAGTCGCCGGCACACTCACATCTCCTGCTCTCGATCCCGGCCGCCAAACCGGCCGCGATCGATTCCTCACCCTGCCGCAGCTCGCAGCATCTCCCGCGGCAGCTCGACACTCAGCGCCTTCCGCAGCGCCGTCAGGCGAATCACGACTCTAGCGCGACCACGGTCCTCCACGAGCACGCCGCGTATCCCGCTGAACGGGCCATGGGCGACGATGACTTCCTGCCCCGTTTCGAGGAACTCCGCGGGCTCGGGTGGCGCGTTCCCGGCGTTGACGTACGAAACCAGTACGCGGATGGACTCCAGCTCCTCAACCCGCACCGGCGCTAGATTCCCATCATTGCGAACGATCGTGACAACGCCCGGTGTCCCGAGCACGTCGTGGACCATCGCCAGGCTGAACTGAGCAAACACGTACCCGGGAAACAACGGAAACCCGACGCGTTTCGTCCGGTCCGACCACTGGCGTTCCCGCTCGAGCAACGGCACGTACGACTCCACGCCACGGAGTCTGAGCAGTTGCCCCGCGCGCTTCTCAGCCCGCGGCCGCGTGCGGCACGCGTACCAGCGACACGTGTGGTACGCGTCGGGGGCCTTGGGGGCTCCGGCGATCAAAAGCCGCTCACCGCCTGCTGTCCCGACGACCGTTGAGCCGGCACGCGACGCGGCCGCTCGCGTGGGACGACCGCGTGCACGCCATTCGTGAGCCCAACGCTCTCCTCCAGGACCTGGTGCAACAGAATTGGGTCGTCCTTCTCGACGAGCTCACGGATCAGCGGTACCAAGTTTCGCATGCCGCCTAGCGGCCCCCCCACCTCGCCCAACATGATCTGCGGATGGCTGCTCGGCTTCGCATTCCCCGAATCCCACCACAGCTCCTCGTGCAGCTTCTCGCCCGGGCGCAACCCCGTCTCGACAATCTCGATGTCCGCGCCCGGCCGCAGGCCGCTCAGCCGGATGAGTCGCTCCGCCAGATCCCAGATGCGCACCGGCGTCCCCATGTCGAGCAACGCCACTTTTCCGGCCGACTCGGGGAGCGCCACCGACTGGAGCACGAGCTGCGCGGCCTCGGGCGTCGTCATGAAGTAACGCGTCGCCTCGCGACTCGTCACCGTCACCGGCCCGCCCGCGGCGATCTGGCGCTGGAACAGCGGCACCACGCTGCCGTTCGAGCCGAGCACGTTGCCGAACCGCACGATCACACCCTTCATCCCGTTCGCGCGCGTCGCCTCGGCGACGAGCAATTCGGCAAACCGCTTCGTCGCTCCCATCACGCTCGAGGGCCGCACCGCCTTGTCAGTCGAGATCAACACGAACTTGCCGGCACCGGCCGACCGCGCCGCCTCGAGCGTCGTCCACGTCCCCAGGATGTTGTTCTCCACCGCCTCGGCAAGATGGAACTCCATCAACGGGACGTGCTTGAATGCCGCGGCGTGGAACACGTGCGTCGGCTGCACTTCCTTCATGATCCGCGTCATCCGCCGCTGGTCGCGCACGTCCTGGATGACATCGACGAGCGGCGCCTTCGGCTCCCGGCGACCCAGCTCCTCGCACAGGAAGTACAGATCGTTCTCGTTGCGGTCGATGAGATAGAGAATCGCCGGCTCGAGCTTCACGAGCTGACGCACCAGCTCCGAGCCGATTGAACCCGCCGCCCCTGTGATCACAATCCGCGCGCCCTGGAACTCGGCGCGCAGCTCGCCGACGTACAGGTCCACCTGTGCGCGGCCCAGCAGGTCGCTCGGCTGCACGTCGCGCAACGTGCTCGGACCCGAGCGGCCACTGAGCACGTCCTCAGGGTCGGGCGCGATCCGGAACGGCAGGCGCGTCGCGACGCAGGCGTCCACCACCCGGCCCATCTGATCGCCCGTCGCCGAAGGGATCGCGATCACGATCTCGTCCGCGCTGTACTTCTGCGCGATGCTCGTCAATTGCGCCACGGGCCCGGCGATCGGAGCGCCGTGCAGCCGGCTGCCCTGCTTGTTGGGATCGTCGTCCACCACGGCGACCGGCTCCATGAGGAGCTTCGGGCTCCAGAGCATGCTCTTGATCAGCGCTGCTCCCGATTCCCCCGCCCCCACGACGACCGCCCGCCGCCGCCTGGTGCCGTTGCCGGCGGTGACCCGCCGCTCCCATTCGTGCAGCGAGCGGACTGCCAGCCGGGACCCGTCGGACAAGAGCAAGTAGATCATCGTGTCCGCGCCGACCAGCCGCAGGTTGGCCGCGGTGATATCCAACCAGGAGAGGATCGCGAAGCCGAGCGCGCCCGCGAGCAGCGCCGAGCGTGCGATGACCGCGGCGTCGCGCACGCCCACGTAGCGCCAGCGGCCCATGAACGAGCCGGTCGCGACGCCGACCGTCAGCTTGGTCCCGATGAGGACGAGTCCGGCGAAGATCAGCTCGGGACGCCAGCGCCAGTACTCGCCCGAGTAGATGATCGCGATCGCCGCGAGGGCCGACGCGAGCGCGAGCGTCAGCTCGGCACCCGCGACGGTCACGCCACGCCACGTGTGGTGCGCCGCAAGTCTATCGAGGGTTCGGGCCGCGCGCAGCGAGACCGCGCGGAGAGTCGCCGAGGGCTGGTGCTGCGCCGCACGGGACGGACCTGCCGTGGAGGAAGACTCCTGTCGGATCTCGCTGGGCAAGGGCTCCACGGCGATCCCGTTTCTCCCACACGCTAGAGTTGTGGCACCGGACAACAGCGGCACGCTCTCGCCGCCTCCGAGGGACGGTTAATGTACGCGCCCTAGAAGGACTTGACTAGAGTGACCGCGGCCAGCTTTCGTACCCGGAATCGTAGCGCCGTGCGATCACGGGACGGTCACGCGAATGGGACAAGCAGCCACTTTCGCGCTCGGCGCCGGGTAGGGTCGGAGCCACCCTGGCCGGGCTGGCTATCATCGCCAACCTACGCCCCGGCGGCGAACCCGAGCGTGGGCGACATCGCCCGTGATACGATCAGCACCGCCATGGGCGCGCGTTCTGGGCCCCGCACCGCAGCGATTCGATGACGCGCCCAGCGTCGCCGCTCGCTACGCTGGCCCGCCTTCCCTTGCAGGGGACCACGGGTGTGACGTATTATCATACCATGCCGCGGGACAAGATCGCCATCACGCTCGACCGCCAGATGCTGCGGCGCCTCGACCACCTGGTGCGCGGCAAGGTCTTCCCCAACCGCAGCCACGCCATCCAGCAGGCCGTCGCCGAGAAGCTCGACCGGCTGGACCGCTCCCGCCTCGCCCGCGAATCCGCCAAGCTCGACCCGCGCGAGGAAGCCGCCCTCGCCGAGGAAGGCCTCGCGGCAGACCTCGGGATGTGGCCCGGATACTGAGGGGAGACATCCGCTGGGCTGACCTGAGCCCGACGCGCGGCGCCGAGCCGGCCGGCCGGCGTCCCGTCCTCGTGCTCAGTCACGACGTGTTCAACGAACGCTCCGGCACTGTCCTCGCCGCGGCCGTGACCAGCCAGCCCCAGCGCGCCGGCTTCCCGCTCACCCTCGAACTCCACGCTCCCGATCTCCCCAAACGGTCGTGGGTCAAGATCGGGCAGATCCGCACCCTGGCCCGGGAACGCATCGGCCGCCGCCTCGCCACCGCCACCCCTGAAGAAACCGCCCTCGTCGTCGAGGGACTCCTCGAGATCATCGCCTGATCGGGAGCGTCGCGCTTTAGATGTGTCGCGTCGTCGAGGCAAGGGGGACGGGGAGTTTTGCCTCCGGCGGCCGTACGCGATCGTGCTGTAAGTCCCCGCCCTTCAGGGCGCGTGGTCTTGCCGAGCCGCCCCTTCAGGGGACGGATATGACGCGCGGGCCGATTTCCCTCTTGACTCGGCCGCCGAGCCGAGCGTACTCTGGGGCATGCAGCCGCCAGCTCTGCTACGCGTTTATTCGGTTACCCCCCGCCCGCAGCGTCACCCATCGTGTCCGGATGCCCTTGACCCTCAAACTGTCGCGCAAGTTCTACGAGGCACTTGGCGAGGACGTCACGAACGAATTTGTGGACGCGCTGAATAGCGTGGACGCCGCCTACCGGTCGGACCTGCGCGACATCATCGATCAACGCTTCACTCAATTGAAGACCGAGCTCGACGCCCGCTTCACGCAATTTGAGACGAAAGTCGAAGCGAGGCTTACCACGCTCCACGCCGACCTCGACATCAAATGGACGGAACGCTGGACCGCGCTCGATGCCAAGTTCGATCGCAACCTCGAACGGCTGAAATCAGAGCTGCTGCGCTGGATGTTCGGCTTCTGGGTCTCTACGCTCATTGGACTCGGCGCGCTGTTTCTGCGGCGCTGATCCGCCTATTCCCAGACGACCAGTCGATCGCACACAAAAAAGGCCGCTGCGGATCTCGCAGCGGCCTCGAAGCAGTGGCGGAAACCACAGCTCCCTGTCAAGGTGCATTTACAACGTAAGTCAGCGTGACTGCCGAGTCAAGAACGGGGCCGCCGCCCTCTTGACTCGGCGGCCGAGCCGAGCCGTACCGTGGTGGATGCAGGCGCCCACTCCCCAACCCGTTTATTCGGTTACCCCCCCACAGCACCGTCGCGTATCGTGCGCGCATGCCCGTGACCCTCAAACTGTCCCGCAGGTTCTACCAGGCGCTCGGAAAGGACGCCCTGAATAGCGTGGACGCCGCGTACCGATCGGAACTGCGGGAGCTGGCTGATCTGCAGTATGCGCGTTTCGAAGCGCGGCTCGAGCAGCGGCTCGCCGAGCTGAAGAGCGATCTCGTGAAGTGGATGTTCGCATTCTGGGCACCCACCGCCCTGGGGATCATCGGAACCGCTATCGCGGTTGTTTCACTGCTGACACGTCAGTAGCTCCCGCCATATTGTCCACCGCGCTTCAGCGCGCGTGCAGTCGCCGAGCCGGTCCTTCAGGACACGGATTCAATCAGGTCGGGACCGTTACGACCCTATCGACTCGGCGGGGGAAGCATCAGAGCCGTACACATGGTCAATCGCGTCCAGCCAAAGGTCCTTGGGTACAAGCCGCACGGCCTCGAGCAAGCCCACATTCACCAGCAGGAGCGCTAATAGGCGGCGCCTCGACTCCAGGTGCTCGGCGGTATCGAAGAGGTACCCTTCGAGCAACTCGAACTTTTCCGGGGTGTTCGCATGATACTCCTGGATGTCGATCCCACGCGGGTGGAGATCGGGAACCGGTAGCACTTCAGACCCCGGCACACTGGGGCGATCCCGGTGCTCACGCGAGTGGCTCGCCTCCACGATCATGCGGGCGATAAGCAGCAGCGCCTTCCTGGCTAGCTCCAGCCAGGCAAGGTGTCGCTCTTGAAAGTCTCGCCTGATGCGGAATTCGACCTCTTGTAGCTCGTACCTGAGCGACGTGAAGTCGTCTTGTGAATTCATGATCTGCGAATATGGGCAATCCATTCCGCGCATACATAGAGCAAAAAAACGCGCGTCGCGTAACTTGTGGCTGCGATGAAAACCCGGATCGCAGTCGCAGTATCCGTCCTCGCTATCCTCGTCCTCACCCTGCGCCCGGCCGGCACGGAGCTGGCCCCCGGCTGGTCCTACAACCTCACCTCGGGCGAGGCCGCGCTCGCCGAGCTGATCATCGCCCTGATTCCCTTACCTCTCCAGTCCCGCGCTTATTAATCCTCCACCACGCCCCGGACGATTGCGGCCGTGTACCAGCTTCGTAACATTGCCCTCGGCCCCTGATGACAACCATCACTCGTTGATGACCCCCACCCCGAAGCCGCTGCTTCTCGTCGCCAGCACCGAGAAGTCGCAGTTGCGTGCGCTGGAAGCGGAATTCGCCGCCGGCGGCTACGCTGTCGTCACGGCCAGCGCCGAGCACGCCGTCGTCGAACAGGCGCAAAACCAGAAGCCGCACGCGATTGTGCTCGACGTCGGGGTCGCCCCGCCGGGCTACGGCCTGGCCCGCACCCTGCGCACCGATCCCGCCATCTCCCCCGCCACTCCCATCGTCCTGACGCGGCCGGGCAAGGCAACACGCACGCAGCAGATCGAAGCCTGGCGCGCGGGCGCGTGGGACCTCCGCGAAGAGCCCTTCGACCCCGAAGACTTCATCGCGCGCCTGAACGTGTTCGTCCAGGCCAAGCTCGAGCTGGACCGCGTCGGCGCGGAGTGCCTCGTGGACCGCAGCAGCGGGTTGTACAACCCCGAGGGACTGGAGCGCCGGGCCGCCGAGCTCGCCGCCTTCGCCGTGCGCCAAGGCCTCGGCCTCGCGTGCGCCGTCTTCCGGCCCGCCCGCGCCTTGCCCGATAACACCGCCGGCGACCGCATGGCGCTGGCGTTCAAGTCGGCGGGCCGCACGTCCGACGCGATCGGCCGCACCGGCCCCGCCGAGTTCGCCGTCTTTGCCCCCGGCACCAACACCTGGGCCGCGGCGAGACTCGTGCAGCGCATGACCGACAGCGTGGAGCGTGAGTTTACCCACATGGAGGAGCGAGGGAAACGGCGCCGGTGGCGGTCCGGGCCGGCTACAGCGCCACCCAAGCCTCCCACAAGATCTCGCCACCCAAATTGCTCGCCAAAGCGCGCGGCGCGCTGGAAGAGAACCGCTCGCCCCGGTAGGGGGCGAGGGCTCTTGACTCGGCCCTCGCCTCGGACCACACGCTGAAGCGTGGGCCCGGTGAATCATTGTGCCTAGGCACAGTGCAGTGTCGGGCCCAGGCTTGAGCCTGGGAACGGCACGGTAGTCCTGGTCGACTTTCCCGTCGATCATCCCGGCGAGCGGGTATCTGGCCGACCATTACCCACCGAGTGTCGGCTCTTGACTCGGCCGCCGAGCCGAGCGTACCGTGCATCATGCGACCGTTCGCTCCGTCTCGCGGCCTTTCGATGACCGGTGCGCCGCGCTTGCACGCGATATTCGCGCATGCCCGTCACCGCCAAATTGTCCAGCAAGTTTTATCAGAAGCTCGGGGAAGATGTCGCGAACGAGCTTGTGGAATTGCTCAATAACGTGCATACCACGTCCCGGGGGGATTTGCGCGAGCTCAATGATTCGAACTTCAGCCGGTTCGAGGGGAAGCTCGCGGAGATGAATGGACGGTGGGAGGGTCGCTTCACGGCCTTTGACGCGAAGCTCGAGCAGCGGCTGGCAGAATTCAATCGCGACCTCGCCGATCGCCTTGCCCAGCTCGAGTCACGGCTCACGTGGCGAATGTTCGCGTTCTGGGCTCCCACGGCGCTCGCCGTCATCGGCAGCGGCGCGGGCGTTATCAGCCTCCTGCTCCGGCGCTGAACCGTAGCTGGGTGGAAGGCTTGTCTGACCCCGGGCGCGAGCCCGGGGATCACAGATTCGTCCGCGTTGCCTTTCTCGCTCTCTCCACCCTCGCCATCCTCGTCGCCACCCTCCGCCCCGGCGGATCCACACTGCCGCGCGGCTGGTCCCTCTCCCTCGCCTCCGGCGAAGCCGCGTTCGCCGAAGTCATCCAGAACCTGCTCCTCTTCATCCCCCTCGGCATGGCGCTCGTCTGGAACGGCGTCCCCCCCCGGCCGCTGCGCGCCATCGCGATCGGCGCGGGGCTCTCCTGCACCGTCGAGTTCATCCAGCAGTGGCTCCCGGGCCGCGACCCGAGCGTGGGCGACATTCTCTGCAACACGATCAGCACCGCCATCGGCGTAGCACTGGTGCGCACCGCGCCCCGCTGGCTCACAGTCACTCCCCGCCGCGCCGCCCGGCAATCAGTCGCCACCGCCCTCGCCGCCGCTACTGTGTGGCTCGGCACCGGCGCCCTGCTCCGCCCGGTTCTCCCGCCGCCACCCTACCGCGACATCTGGAACCCCAGCTTCAACTACTGGGGCAAGTATCAGGGCAATGTGCTCTCGGCCAGCCTCGGCCCTCTTCCTTTATCACAGGGCTGGATAGACGACACCAGTCTGACTGACCCCGGGCGCAAGCCCGGGGAAATCGAAATCACCCCCGGAACTCTCTCTGACCCCGGGCGGCAGCCCGGGGAACACCCACTCTCGGCACGGCTGCTTCTTCTTTCAGGCCAACCGCTCCGCATCACGGCCATCGCCGCGCGCCGCCCTCCCGGCCGCCCATCGCCGCTCGTGGCCATTCTGGACGCGCGCGACACCAGGGTGCTGGTCGTCGCCGTGGACCGGACCGACCTCGCGCTCCACTACCACATCCGCGCCGTCGCGCTCACCCTTGGACAACCCGATCTGCGTTGGCGCAACGCACTCGACCGCATCGCGCCCGGCGACACGTTCACCGTGCAAACCTGGCGCGGCGAGCGCGGCGAGCGCGGCAGCTGCCTCGGCGTCAACTCCGAACGGCGCTGCGGCCTCGGCTACACGATCGGCGACGGCTGGAAACTGATCTTCTACCCGGAACACTTCCCCGGCTGGGCGCTGACTCTCCTCAACGCCCTCTGGGTCGGCGGCTGGCTGCTCGGCGTGGGCTATTGGGGAGGACGGGCGGCGATGGGCGGCGTGGCAATCGGACTCGCGATTGTGGGACTGGCGCTCGTTCCGGCGCTGACAGGACTCAATGCGACGCCGGTGGTGGAGTGGATTGGAGGAGTGGCGGGAATTGTGGGAGGATACCTAGCCTCCGGTCGTGACCGTGTCCTAAAGGACCGGCTCGGCTACTACACCCGTCCTTAAGGACGCGTGCTCTGGCCGAGCCGGCCCTTCAGGGCACGGTCCACGACGCTGGCCCGGAGAACACAACCGCCCTGGGAAGGTCTTTTTTCCCCGGGCTTTCGCCCGGGGTCAGCCATCGCAGTCGCACTACGGGGCTTCCACGATCCTGAACAACCCGCCCCCCAGCGTCATCACGTACATCTCCCCCCGCGCATCCTCCCCAAACGAGCTGATGTTGCCCCCCGGAGAGAGGTGGATTGTCCAATCGCTCGCGTCGATCGCCGCACCGCCCTGATACCGGAAACCGCGCACAAACCCCGCGCAGAAATCGGCGTACAGGTAATGCCCAAACAGCGCCGAGACCCGCACGCCGCGATAGACGTAGCCTCCGGTGACTGCGCACGAGCCCCCGCCATTCGCGTATTCGACGAGCGGCAGCTGCAGCCCTGTTTGGTTGCAGCCCGTTGAAGGATTGAAGCAGTGCCTTCCTTCCATGATTCTCCAGCCGTAATTCACGCCCTTGCCGGCATCGGGGGGGCCGCCGGCGGACGAGACGTTTACTTCCTCCCACGCCCCCTGCCCCACGTCCGCGACGTAGAGGTTCCCGGTCAGGCGGTCGAACGAAAAGCGCCAGGGATTGCGCAGACCGAGCGACCAGATCTCCGGCTCGTACGCCGTGTCCGTCGCGAACGGATTATCCCCCGGAATGGCGTAGCCGCTCGCGACGTCCACATCCACGCGCAGCAGTTTGCCGAGCAGCGCGTGTTTGTTTTGCGCGTTGTTGGGGACATCGCCGCCGCCGCCGCCATCGCCCGTCCCGATGTAGAGCTTGTTGTCGGGACCGAACTGGAGCTGGCCGCCGTTGTGGTTGGACTCGCCGGGGTGGCCCACGGCAATCACCGTGTCGGCTGACGCCTCGTTCGCACTGTCAGGATTGGTGGTGGACACGTTGTAGCGCACGATGCGGAGATCGCCGCTGGAACTCGTGAAGTAGACGTAGAAGCGCCCGTTCGTGCCGTACTGCGGATGGAACGCCAGACTCAACAGTCCCTCCTCGCCCCCGGCGTTGATTCTGCCGCGGAGGTCGAGGAACACGCTGCCGAGCAGCGTATCGTTGCGCAGAACCCGGATCCGCCCCGCCTGCTCCACCACGAACAGCCGCTGCGAGTCGGCCGGCGGTGACGTCGCGAAGACGGGACTCACGAACGAGTCGATGAGCTGTAGCGCGGGTGTTCCGGGCGGTGGGGGCGGCGCCGGTGAAATGATGGCGTTGCCGCAGGCGAGGCACAGCGTAATCGCGGACATGGCAAATTTCATGAGGTTCCTCCGAGCACGACTTCGACGCCCTCGTGCCGCAACTTGCCGAGCAGCCGGGCCTCGATTCGCGCGGTAACCGTCACGACGCCGTTCGTCTGCACCTGCTCGAGCACCTCGGCGTCCCGATGCAGCGCGGCGAGCAGCCGCCCGTTCTCCACCGGGACGCGGATCTGCGCGATGGGACGGAGCGCCTGCGACGACGTCCGCAGCGCGCGGCGCAGGTCCTCGACGCCGGAACCGGACACCGTCGAAGTGAGCACGGCATGCGGGTAACGCTCCCGGACCAACGCGAGAAATGCGTCGCGGTCCGGCAGCAGATCGGCCTTGTTGAATACGTGAATCACGCGCTTGGGCGCGACGCTCGTCGTCTCGATCTCGACCACCTCCACCTGCTCTTCCCATTCGGGGTGGCTGGCGTCAATGACGTGCAGCAGGAGATCCGCTTCGTTGGCCTCCTCGATCGTCGCCCTGAACGAAGCCACCAGATGGTGTGGGAGCTTTCGGATGAACCCGACCGTGTCGGTCACCCGAAACCGATACCCTTCGCCCACGTCCACTTCGCGCGTGAGCGTATCGAGCGTGGCGAAGAGGCGGTCTTCGACGAACACATCGTGACCAGAGAGCGCTTTCAGCAGACTCGACTTGCCGGCGTTCGTGTAGCCGACGAGCGCCGCGCTTGGCACGTGGCGCCCCCCCCGGCCCCCCCGGCCCCCCCCGGCCCGACCTAGACGCTGGTTGGCGCGGTGGTCGGCGACGTCCTTGAGGCGCTTCTTGAGCGTGGAGATCTTGCGCCGGATCGTGCGGCGGTCGGTCTCGAGCTGAGTTTCGCCCGGGCCCCGGAGGCCGATACCGCCGCGGATACGCGACAAGTGCGTCCACATGCGCGTGAGCCGCGGCAGCAGGTACTCGAGCTGGGCCAGCTCCACCTGGAGCTTGGCTTCGTGGCTGCGGGCGCGGGTGGCGAAGATGTCGAGAATCACCTCGGTGCGGTCCATCACGCGCACGCCGAGGCTCCGCTCCAGGTTCGTCCCTTGAACAGGCGAAAGCGCTTCATCCACGAGGAGTAAGGTTGCCTGAGAAGCCTGCAGCGTGCCCTTCAGCTCCTCGACCTTCCCCTGGCCGAGGTAGAAGTTCGGGGTGGGCGCTTCGATCCGTTGGACGGTGCGGCCGACGATTTCGGCGCCGGCCGTGTCGGCCAGCCGCTCCAGCTCGTCGAGATGCTCGTCGACATGGATGACGTCGTCCGACCCTTTGCGCGGCGCACCCACCAAGAAGGCGCGCTCGACGGGTGACTGAATCTCTATGAGTTGCCGAATAGTCCTGCTCCCAGCTCCCTGCTCCCTATGGAAGAAGTTTCCGAAGCGGCACGGTGCCCTTGTTCTTGAGCTGCACGCGCCGCTCGCCCAGGGGCGTTTCGAGCAGCGCCGCCCCCGTGAGCCCGTAATTTAGCGACTGCCGCTCCAACAATGCCCGGGCGGCGGCTCCCACCCCCGACCAGGCGAACCGCACCGGCATGATCACCCGGCTGTGGTTCTCGGGCGAGAGGTCGAGCGGCTTGTCGATCAGCGCCTCTCCAAAATAGGTGTCCTCGAGGTCCAGCCCCACTTCGAGCCGGGTGCTGCGCAGGCGATAGGTGTTGGGGTTATAGACGTCGAACACGAGGTCGAGCGTGCCGCCGGTCAGGCCGAGGCCCGTGATATTGATCTCTTGGAGCGCGATCTGCGGCTCTTGGAAATTAATTGCGCTGCGAATGGAGGCGCAGGCGCTCACGAGCAACAACGTGACGCTCCAAACAGCCCGGGGGTTCCCCATCAGTGATCTCCCTAGGTCTTTGTCATGTGACCCGACTTGCGGGTCACTGTATGTCGGCTCACATTCCCGCCGTTCCCGCGGATGCAGCGCCCTCCTCACGGGAACACGTCCCGACTTCATCAGGATATAGACTACGATGGCCGAACAGCCCCTCATTCTCCTGGCCAACGGCGACCGGTGGTTCACCGAGTCGCTGGAAAGCGTGCTGGGCCAAGGCGGCTATCGGGTGGTGACCGCGGCCAAACGTCCCCACGTGCTGGAGCAGGCCCGCGAGCATCGCCCCGACGGCATCATCCTCGATCTCGGCCTCAGCGGGCGCGACAGTTTCAGCCTGTGCCGCGCGCTGCGCGCCGATCCCGGCATCTCCCGCGCCACCCCCATCATACTCACGACGGCAGGACCCGCGCTGCGCACCCAGCAGCTCGAGGCGCTGCGCGCCGGCGCCTGGGAGCTGCGCGGCGAGCCGCTCGACACCGAGGAGCTGTTGCTCCGCCTCGGCGCCTACATCCAGGGCAAGCTCGAGGTGGACCGCCTTGGCGCGGAAGGATTGGTAGACCAGCCGAGTGGGCTCTATAACGCCGCCGGCGTGGCGCGGCGGGCGCAGGAGTTGGCGGCGCTCATCGCGCGCCAGGGCATGGCCCTCGCCTGCGCCGTGTTCACCCCCAGCAACGGAGCGACGACGGCCGCCAGTGACAGGCTGGCGATGACATTCAAGAGCGTCGGGCGCATGTCGGACGTCATCGGCCGCACTGGCCCGGCGGAGTTCACTGTGTTCGCGCCGGCCACCGACGCGACCGCCGCCGAGCGGCTGGTCAATCGTATCGCCGAAAGTGTGGCGCGCGCGCTGCAGGTGAAGCTCCGCGCCGGGGTCAGTGCCGCCACGCCCTCCGCGCCTCGGCAAAAGCCGGTTTCGACTAACGATCTGATGGAACGGGCGCGCGAGGCTCTGACCTAACTACGAGCGGCGGCGAGGTCCGCTGGTGCGGCCGCCCGGCCCGCTGGTGCGGCTTCCCGGCCCCGCCGGCATGACCCGCGGCGCGGAACGGCGGGTCTGGCAAGGCGGCAGATCCAGCTCGAAAAAGAACCGCGTTCCCCAGCCCGGCTGCGACTCGAGTTTCAGCTCGGAATTCATCGCCTTGACGAGCTTGCGGCAGATCGTCAGGCCCAGCCCTGTCTGGGAAAAGAGCTGCCCGCGGCGCCCGGACTCCTTGCGGAGCGGCTGGAACAGCGTGGTGACCGTCGCGGGGTGGATCCCCTTGCCGCTGTCGCGCACGGCGAACTCGATGCGCGAGGGACCGCGCTCCATCGCCACGATCTCCACGTATCCCTGGTCGGTGAACTTCAGGGCATTGGTCGTGAGGTTGAGCAGCACCCGGCTCAGCGCCACCTGATGCCCCATCCGCTCGTCCATCGAAGGCGCCAGCAGGCGCACGATGAGGTGCTTCTCTTCGGCAATGGGGCGGACGATGTCGCGCACCGACTCGAGTGTCGCCGTCACCGAGAACGCGACGGGCTCCTGCTCGACGAGCTGATCGCCCCCCTGCGTGAACTCGATGATGTCGCTCGCCACCGAGGACAGCCCCAGCGCCGCCGTGTAGATGAGACCCAGCTGGCGGCGCTGCACGTTGTTGACCGGACCGCTCTGGCCCCGCTGCAGCGTCTCCGCGAGCACCAGGATCGAGGTCAGCGGCGAGCGCAGATCGTGGGCGACGTCCATCAGCAGCGCCAGGCCGTCGGCTCCCGACAGGTGCGCCGCGAACGACTGCGCCCAACTCGGCTCGATCGCCACGCGCACCCGCTCCATCCCGGCGAGCAGCGGCTGCAGCTCGGCGTCGGAGGCACCGCTCGTGGGCCAGCCGGCGATCACTTCCGCGCGCAAGAGATCGAGGAGACGGCGGCCGAGGATCGAGCGCACCCGCTCGTCAACGACCGGGGCGATATCCGGCTGCGTCGCGTGAATGCCCGCCGCGAGCAGGCCCAGCTGCTCGCCGACTTGGTCCGCGCCGGTCGAGCGCGGCCGGCGCGCCCAATCCGCGACGACCTGTCGTGCAGCGGTCTGCAGGACTCGGCAGAGCACGCAGCGGCTATCCGCGCATGTCGCGCGGAGCGAGAGGGAGGAACTGCTGGAGCCGGACCGCTGTAAGGGCGGGGCCGGGGTGTTGCGAGGGGACGCCATCCACGCTCGTCGCTGGGGCGGTAACAACAATGTACCCTAGGTGAATCACTAGGTTCAACTGGGCGGGAGTCTTACGTCCGTACCGGCCTAGGGAGCTAGCCAGCCCTCGCGGATGGCGTAGCGAACCAGGTTGGCCGTGTCATGGATGTTGAGCTTCTTCATGATCCGCCCGCGGTGGAATTCGGCGGTTTTCACGCTGATGCGCAGCGCCTGGGCGATCTGTTTGGTCGTCTTGCCGTCGCCCACGAGCTGGAGCACCTGCCGCTCGCGGGGGGTGAGCTGGGGGCCGACCCCCGCCGTGGCGTCCAGGATCGCCTGCGAGGCACCGGGGCTGACGTAGAGCCCGCCCCGCCGCACCTCTTCGATAGCCCGCACCAGGTCATCGGCGCCCTGGCTCTTCTGCACGAAGCCGCGCACGCCCACCTTGAGGGCCTCGGGAACGAAGCGCGCGTCGTCCACGCCGGACAGCAGAATGACGGGGATGGCGGGCGCGGTACGCGCGATCTCGCGGGCAGCCTCGACCCCATTCAAGATCGGCATGGCGACGTCGAGCACCGCAATGTCGGGGATCAGCCGCAGCACGGCGTCCACGGCGGCGCGTCCGTCCGCCTCGTCGGCGACGACCTCCAGCCCGCGGCGCTCCAGCAGGGCTTTCAGGGCCTGCCGCAGCACCAGATGATCGTCCGCCAACACCAAACGTAGGGGCACCCAGGCCTCCATGGGCCCGGCGCCGGGGTTGGGCCGGGCGGAGTACTCAGTCGAAACGTGCATTGTCACACAACACGGCCGCAATCCGCCGCGCCGCGTGCCCATCCCAGCGTTCGATCGTGGGGGGAGCCGATCGACCCGTTCCGTTCCGCACGACCTCCCGCGCCGCCGCCAACAGGGGCTCACGGCGAGCGGCCACGAGCCGGTTGGTCCCTTCCCGACAGGTGATGGGCCGCTCGGTATTGGGCCGCACCGTCAAACAGGGCACGCCGAGGAACGACGTCTCCTCCTGGAGGCCACCCGAGTCCGTGATCACCAGGTCGCTCCGCAGCACCAGACTCAGCATCTCGAGGTACGGCACCGGGTCCCGCAGCGCAATTCCCTCGGGCGCCCACCCGAGGGCGCGCATGCGCGCGCGCGTCCGCGGGTGCACGGGGAACAGAATCTGGCGTTCCTTCCCCAGCTCGGCCAGGGCGTCGAGCAGCTCGCGCAGCACCGCCGGATCATCCACGTTCGCCGGCCGGTGCAGCGTCACTAGTGCATACGGCTCATGGGCATGGCCGTTGCGGCTGACCGCCTGGGGGAGCAGCGCCACCAGCGAGTCAATCATGATATTGCCGACGAAATGCACCCGCTCGGCCGCCGCGCCCTCAGCCCGCAGGTTGTCCCAGGCGTCGCGCGCGGGCGTGAACAGCAGGTCCGACAGCCGGTCCGTGACCACGCGGTTGATCTCCTCCGGCATCGACCAATCGCGGCTGCGGAGCCCTGCTTCCACGTGGCCGACGCGGATCCCCAGCTTCGCGGCCACCAGGGCGGCGGCGACGGTCGAGTTGACATCGCCGTACACGAGGACGACGTCGGGCTGCGTCTCCAGACAGACGGGCTCGAAGCCCTGCATCACGGCGGCGGTCTGCTGGGCGTGGGTGCCGGAGCCGACCGCGAGATTGAAATCGGGGCTGGGGATCGCGAGGGTGTCGAGGAAGCTCGCCGACATGTCGGCGTCGTAGTGCTGGCCGGTGTGCACGATGACGTGCTCCACCTTGCGCCGGGCCAGCTCGTGGGCGAGCGGTGCGAGCTTCATGAAGTTGGGGCGCGCGCCCACCACGGACAGAATGCGCAACTAGAACGCCCGCGTCAGAGCGAACACGGCGACCGGGATGGTGAGCAGCACCCCGACAATGCGCAGCGTGCGCTCGGAGTCGCCGCGCGCCGGCACGTAGACGCGATCGCCGGCCCGGAGATTGAGGCGGTCGATCGAGTAGCCGCGGCCCAGGGCCTCCTGCAGGCGCGGTCCGCGCATGATCGTGGTCTGGCCGCGCTCGACCCGGATGTCCGTGGCCTTCGCTTGCTGGGTGAAGCCGCCCGCATCGCTGATCACGTCGGCGAGCGGCTGCTCGGGCGCGGCGGCGTAGAAGCCTGGGTTGGTCACTTGCCCCTCGACGAGCACCCGCATCAGGGGCTGCACCTCGACGACGGGGGTGCGGAGATACTGCGCGAGGTGCGTCTCGACGCGGTCCTCGAGCTCCGAGCGCAACACCCCGCGCAGCGGGACGCTCCCCACCTGCGGAAGCGCGAGCACCTGGCCTTCGCCGACGGTGAACGTATCGGTGAGCTGCTGCTCACCTTCGACCCGCAGGAAGATCTGGTCGCCGACCTGGAAATCGCCGCTCTCCAGGCGGGCGCGAATCAAGTCGGCCTGGGGCGAGGTGGCCATTTCCTTTTGTAGAAAGGCGCGCGTCGCCAGCGCCGACCCACTGACTGAAGAGTCAGCGGGAGCGGCTTGTTGGGCGGCCGCCAGCGTTGGAAACACGAGCAGGCAGACCGCCACAGCGCTCTGCCGGACGATGCGATGCATTGCGTTGAGGATTCGCATGGCTACTCCACGGTTACGCTCTTGGCAAGGTTGCGAGGCCGGTCCACGTCGCAGCCGCGCAGCACCGCGATGTGGTAGGCCAGGAGTTGCAGAGGAATCACGGTCACGACCGGCGACAGCAACGGAATCGTGCGCGGTACGCGGAGCTGATGGTCCACGAGCCGGCGCAAGTCGCCGTTGCCCTGGGTGGTGACGGCCAGGATGCGCCCGCCGCGGGCGCGGACTTCGTGCATGTTGGACACGACCTTGGGGTACACCTCGTCGTGCGGCGCCACGAAGACGACGGGCATGTGCTCGTCAATGAGCGCGATCGGCCCGTGCTTCATCTCGGCCGCGGGATACCCTTCGGCGTGGATGTAGCTGATCTCTTTCAGCTTGAGCGCGCCCTCGAGCGCGACCGGGAAGTTCATGCCGCGGCCGAGGTACAGCGCGTGGCTGGCATCGGCGTAGCGCTCCGCCAGCGCCTTCACTTCGGGCTCGAGCTCGAGCGTCTCGGCCACGAGGTCCGGCAGCCGGGTCAGGCCGCACACCAGTTGCCGGGCCGCCTCCGGTGGCAGCCCGCGCTGCGAGCCCAGGTACCCACCGAGCAGCGCCAGCGCCACGATTTGCGACGTGAAGGCCTTCGTTGACGCGACGCCGATTTCGGGGCCGGCGTGCAGGTAGATCCCGCCGTCCGCCTCCCGCGCGATCGTGCTCCCGACGACGTTCACGATGCCGACGACGCGCGAGCCGGCGGCGCGCGCGGCCCGCATCGCTTCCAGCGTGTCGGCCGTCTCCCCCGACTGGGAGATGGCGATCGTCAGCGTGCCGGGGTGCTGGAGCTGGCGGCGGTAGCGGTACTCGGAGGCGTATTCGACCCCAACCGGGATCTGGGCCAGCTCCTCGATGATCTGCCGCCCGACGAGCCCCGCGTGCCACGACGTGCCGCAGGCGACGATGGTGATGCGGCGCAAAGCGGCGCAATCGGCGGGGGTCAGGTTGAGCCCGTTCAGCCGGGCGACCCCGCCGTCGCCCAACAGCCGCCCGCGGAGCGTGCTGCGCACCGTCTCCGGCTGCTCCGCGATCTCCTTCTGCATGAAGTGGGTGTGGCCGCCGAGCTCGATCGCCTCGAGGTCCCACGCCAGGGCATCCACGGTCCGTTCCTGCACCTGCGATTCGCGATCAATCACCTGATACGACGCCGGCGTGAGCACGGCGATGTCGCCGTCGTCGAGGTACACGACCGAGCGGGTGTGCTCGAGGATCGCGGACGCGTCCGAGGCCACGAAGTATTCCTGCTCTCCCACTCCGAGCAGCACGGGGGAGCCCTGGCGCGCGACCACGATCTTGCCGGGCTCGTCGGCCGAGATCACGGCGATGCCGTAGGTCCCCACGACGTGGGCGAGCGCCGCGATCACGCGGGCCTCGAGGGTGTCGCCCGGCGCATCCTCGATGAGGTGGACGAGCGTCTCGGTATCGGTGTCGCTGCCGAAGACGTGGCCGTTGCGCTCGAGGGCGGCGCGCAGCACCTCGGCGTTCTCGATGATGCCGTTGTGCACGAGCGCGATGCGGTCGTGGCAGTCGGCATGGGGATGGGCGTTGCGCGCGGTGGGCACGCCGTGCGTCGCCCAGCGGGTGTGGGCGATGCCGCTCGCGCCGTGCACGGGGAGCCGCTCCACCAGGTCGCGCAGCGCCGCCACGCGGCCCGCCAGCTTGCGGGTCACGACCCCGCGCCCGCCCCCCATCTCGATCGCGATGCCCGCGGAGTCGTAGCCCCGGTACTCCAGGCGCGCGAGGGCTTGGAGCAGAATCGGCGCGGCTTCACGCCGGCCGCCGCCGGTGTAGCCGACGATGCCGCACATGTCAGCGATCCTCGCGCCGCTTCAAGAGCCCCCCCCCCCGCCGCGGGCCCGAGAGGCCGAAGCGCGCGAGCTGCGATTCCTTCTTCCGCACCTGCCGCACGACGTCGTCGGCGCCGATGAGATGGCCGCAGCGAGAGCACAGCTGATCGGGGATCGGCTTGCTCTCTTCGCGGTTTTCCCCTTGTTCCTCAGGCGCGTCCTGTTTCTCAGGCGCGTCACAGACCCGGCACAGCATGGCGATTTGGCCTCCGTTCTTCCATGGAGGCTCTCAAGTTTCGGGCCGCCGGGCGCACGGCCTTGGCGCCGCACAGCTAACCCGCGGGTGAGGCGCGCGTGCGCGATCACGGCTGCCTTGCTGTGGGTGGGCTGCATCATGGCGTGCTCGGGCGCGCGGGGACGCGTTGCCGCGTGACGGCGACACCGGCGCCGTCAATCTCGACCTCGACTTCCGTCCCCTCTCCGAGCCCTTCCTCATCAGTCCCGTACCCGGCCAGGTAGTAGTAGCCGTACATGCCGCCGGGCTGCACGTCGTTCAGCACGACGCCCAGCAGACGGATGGGCAGGCGGCTGAGCATCGTGAGGTGAGTGCGCGCGATGTCGAGGTTGGTGGCCCCGGTGCGCAACACCAGCACCATGGCGCCCGTGAGTGTGCCGAGGGTGCAGGCGTCTACGCCGGCGCCGAGCGGCGGGCTGTCCACGATGATCGCGTCGTAGCTCGCGCGCACGCGCACCAGCAGCTCCACCATTGCCGCCGAGCCGAGCAGCTCCGGCGACTCGCGCAGCCGGCTGCCGGCCCCGATGAAGTGGAGTGCGGGATAAGTGGTGGCCTGGAGAATAGACTCGAACGGCGTCCGGCCCGCGAGGAAATCGGTGAGGCCCGGCTTGCGGCCGACGCGGAGCACCCGGTTCAGCGTGCCGCGGCGCGCGTCCCCGTCAACGAGCAGCGTGCGCTGGCCGGCCTGCGCGCAGGCGAGCGCGAGATTGGTCGAGACGAACGATTTGCCGTCGCCGATGCCCGGGCTCGTGATCGTCGCGACCAGCGGTCCCGCCGCGCCGTACGCATGCACCACGTTCAGCCGGATCGAGCGCATCGCGTCGATCATCATGGCGACCTGCTCGTTCCGCGGGCCGGCGTCGCGGTTCTTGACGTGCGGCAGCGCGCCGAGGATCGGGAGGCCCAACTCGTGCGTCACCTGGTCGAGGTTGCGTACGCGCGGGTCGAAATGGTCGGCCACGAGGGCGCCCACGAGGCCGAGCCCCAGCCCGACGATGAAGCCGAGCACGATGAGCCGCCGCCCGGCGTCCCCGAGCGGCGACTGCGGCGGGACCGCGAGGTCCAGGATGCGCACGTCCGCCGTGCTGCTCGCTTCCGCGAGCCGCGCTTCGTTGTAGCGCTGCTGCACGCCCGTATAGAGCGTCGCGGCGATTTCGACGTCGCGCCGCAGCCGCGCGTCCTCCACGGCGCGCTGCGGCACCGCTTGCAGCTCCCGTCCACCGGAGGCGATCTGCGGCGCCAGCACCTGCTGCCGCGCCGTGAGCTGGGTGAGCACGGCCCGCGCCAAAACGGGAATCGCGCGCTGCTCGAGCTGCTCGGTCTCGCCCAGCGCCCGCTGCACCGCCGGATGGTCGTTCGTATACCGCGCCTGCAAGGCGCGCAGCTCAGCCCGCTTGGTGGTGAGCTCCTTCAGCGCCTGGGACAGGTCGGGCGAGCGCTGCACCGCGCCGATCAACGCGAGCTCCTCGGCCGCACCCCCGCCGGCGGGTTGCGCTAGCGCGTGCGCGATGGCGTCGGCGTCCCGCCGCAGCTGATCGGTCTCGACCTTGAGGCCGTAGTAGTCGGCGCGCGGCAGCGTGCCACCCGTCGCCGACGGCGTCCCGCCGCCGCTGCCCAGGTCGGGTGACAGCGTGATCGTCCGGGACCCGAACGTCGCCAGCGCACCCTCCGCCTTGCGGAGGTTCGCCTCCGCCGTCTCGAGCTGCTCGCCCAGCAGTCGCGACAGCTCGGTGGACTTCGCGCGCTTCAGCTCCGTGGCCACATCCACGTAGCGCCGCACGACGGCGTTGACCGTCGCCGCCGCGGCCGTGGGATTGGCACTCGTCATCGTCACGGTCAGGAAGTTGCCGCTCTGATCGATGGACACGTTGAGCCCGTCGGCGAGACCCTTGGCGGCGTCTCGCAGCGGCCGGACCGTGAAGGCGAGGTCGCTGCCCGGCGGCAGCGCCTCCGCCGAAGTCGCCCAGCGGAAGCCGAGCGCCCGCCCGATCGAGTCGCCAAGGGTACCGTGCTCGAGCTCCGGGCCTTTGTCGGCCTCGAGGGTGTATGCCCCCGCCCGGTCCACGCGCAATCGATAGCTCCCCGGCCGGAACTCATCCGCCACCGTGAAGCCCTCCAAGGCGCCGTTGTTCTTGGGCTCGGTGACCAGGTAACGGCGCCGCTCGCGGACCACGGCGTCGAGCACCACGTAGGACTTCAGGAGGTCCACCGAGGCGGAGGCGGGGAGCAGCTGATCGCCGCCGATGGGCCCGCGATTGGTGGCCCGCGCCTCGGGGTTTTGAATCCAGAGGGTCGCCTGGACCTGGTAGCGGGGGGGCAGGAAGCGGCTCGCCATCACGCCGCCGAAAGTGCCCAAGACCACGAGGCCCAGAATCAGCCAGCGGTAGCGGCGCACCGCCCAGAGATAGCGCCTCCAGTCGAGCGCCTCGTCGGCCTGGCGCCCGAACGGATCGAGGCCAACGGAGGGTGCGGGGGGCGCGGGGGGCGCGGGGGGGAAATCGGGGCGACGCACGAGGTCTGGCACGGTGCTTCGTACCGCAAGGGTAGTACCGCGCGCAGAGCAGGCGGCCCGCGGGGGCGACTGTGGCACTTCTGCAACAGTCGGGTGTTCTATACCACCGGCTTGTCGCGTGGCCGCAACGGGCTCCGGGCCGTCCCTCGAAAGTGCTTGTGAAATCAGCACAAGCGAGGCTCCCGGACGGCGCGCGACCCGGCCCGATCCGTGCCACGGGAAGCGATGCAGCCTTTCCGACGATCGGTGCAGGTAGACGCCCGGAACCGGGCACAGAAGCACTAAGGACAACCCATGGCGGCTTCACCGTCCCCCTCCTCGTCCCCCTCCCCGGACGCTTCTCCGCAGCGCACGCCGGGCCGGAGCGCGCGCGGATCCGACGTCACCGGCCTGTCGCACCTCACCCCGGAGCTCAAAGAAAGCATCCGGGTGCTCATCGTCGATGACGAGCGCACCCTCCGGGAGAGCTGTGCCAGCGTGCTGCGCTACGAGGGGTACCAGGTGAGCGTGTTGACCCGCGGCGACGAGGCCCGGGACACGCTCAAGCGCACCAAGTTCGACATCGTCCTCCTCGACCTCTACATGTCCGAGGTCCCCGGGATGAAGCTGCTCCGCACCTGTCTCGAGGCGCATCGCGACACGATCGTCATCATGATCACCGGGAACCCGAGCGTGGATACGAGCCTCGAGGCGTTGCGCTCCGGCGCGTGGGATTACCTGCCCAAGCCGTTCTCGGGAACGCACCTCCAGATCCTCATCGGCCGCGCCGCCCACGCGATCAGCGTGGCGCGCGAATCGAGCGCGCTCCAGGCGGCGTTCACGCGCGAGCATGGCAATAGCGAGTTGGTCACCGTCCTCGGCTCGGCGCCCGGGTTCCGCCGCGCCATGGATCTCGCCCGCCGGGTGGCGCCCACGGACGCCTCGGTGTTCATCACCGGGGAGAGCGGCTGCGGCAAGGAGCTGATCGCGCAGTTCATCCACCACCACAGCCGGCGCAGCAGCCGGCCGCTCGTCGCCGTCAACTGCGCCGCGCTGCCCGAGGCGCTGCTCGAGTCGGAGATGTTCGGGCACTGCAAGGGCGCGTTCACCGGCGCCGTGCGCGACAAGCCGGGCCTCCTGGAATCCGCCAACGGCGGCACCCTGCTCCTGGACGAGCTGGTCGAGATGTCGAAGCCGATCCAGGCGAAGCTGCTGCGCGTGATTCAGGACGGCGTAGTGCGCCGGGTGGGCAGTGAGACGACCGATGCCGTCGTGAATGTCCGCTTCGTCGCCTGCACGAACCGCGATCCGGAGGACGCCGTCGCGGGAGGCACGCTGCGTGAGGATCTGTATTACCGCCTCCGCGTCGTGCCGATTCACGTGCCGCCGCTGCGCGAGCGCCCCTCCGATATCCGGCTGCTCGCCGACTTCTTCCTGTCCACCTACTGGACGCGCCACCGCGGCGCCGCGACGGCGCTGCCCACGTTCTCGGAGGCGGCCGTCCGGGCGCTGCGCGCGCGCCCCTGGAAGGGGAACGTGCGGGAGCTACAAAACGTCATCGAGCACATGGTGGTGATGCTCGAGCCGGGGTGCGAGATCATGCCCGAGCACATCCCCGCCCTGGGTGATCGGCCAGCCGAGGTAGCGGCCGGCTGGACACCGCACGACGTCTCGACCGAAGAGCCATACTACGCGGCGCGCGACCGGCTCGTGGCCGAGTTCGAGCTGCACTACCTCACCAAGCTGCTCACGCAGGCGGGCGGCAACATGTCGCGCGCCGCCCGTGCGGCCGGCGTGGATCGCACCACGCTGTACCGGCTGCTGGAGCGGCACGGACTCGACCGCAAGGTGTTGACGGGCACGCCGTCGCAAAGCTGATCGGTGGGGGTGGGGGGGGCTGTCGCATACCCCCCACACCAACTCTGTCGCCTCACCGCAACAAACCACACACGAGCGGCGTTCGGCAAGCACAAATCCGGGGCACGGCATCTGCATTGCTGAGCGGCAACCATAGCCGCCGAGCTGCGAGGATGACCGCTGTCCCCTTTGCCACTCCGATGCCGCGTCAGGAACCGCGCCGCGTGCGCCGCATGACGCGCGCCTTCAGCTTTCCGTCGCCGACGGAAGCGCTGCGCCGGGCGCTGAGCTTTGCGGTCGCGGCGGTGGGACTCGTCGTCACCGCGCCGGCGATCGCCGCCATTGCGGTGGCAATCAAGCTGACGTCGCCGGGACCGGTGTTCTATACGCAGACGCGCGTAGGCATTAATCGTCGCCGGCGGTTGCCCACCGGCACTCCCTACCGCACCACCGACTGCGGTGGCAAGCCCTTCACGATCTTCAAATTCCGCACGATGATTCCCAACGGCCACGGGCCGAACGATCCCGGCGAAGTCTGGGCCACGCCGAACGACCCGCGCGTGACGCGGCTGGGCCGGATCCTGCGGCTCTACCGGCTCGACGAGCTGCCGCAGCTCTTCAACGTGCTGCTCGGCGACATGGACGTCGTGGGCCCGCGGCCCGAGCAGCCCACCATCTTCTCGCGCCTGCGGCAGGAAATCGAGCAGTATCAGGAGCGGCAGCGCGTCCGGCCGGGGATCACAGGCTGGGCGCAGATCAACCAGCAGTACGACCGCTCGATCGAGGATGTGCGCCGCAAGCTGCAGTTCGATCTGGAGTACATCCACCGGAAGTCGGTGACCGAAGACCTCCGCATCATGCTGCGGACGCTGCCGGTCGTGGTGGGGAAACAGGGGGCCTGGTAGAGCGGGATGGAGGGATGGGGGATGGGGGATGGGGGATGCGTAACGACGGATCGGGATGCGAAGGCGTCAGTCGCAGCAGACCGGTGGTCACGGTCCAGCAGGGCGCCTGGTAGAGCGAATCAGATGCTGCAGCGCGGCGCGCAGTTCGCGCGCCAGCCGGCCGCGATTCCACACCACCGAGCGAAGCAGAAACACCCCGAGCCGGAGCTTCTCGCCCGACCCGATCGGCGCGCGTTGGACGGCGCGCATTAAGCCCCACAGGTGCCGCCATTCGCGCGACTCGGTACCGTGCGTCCACTGCGGGCGATAGAGCGCGCGGCGCCCCGCCGGCGTCGCGGCACTCGCGGCGGCGGAGTGCATGCGCCGAAAGAACAGCACCTCGGGGATCTCCCAGAACGTCCCGTACAGCACCAGCTCGGCCTGGAAGACCTCATCCGACCCGCTGTAGTCGCCGAACAGACCGGTCCGGCGCAGCACCGCGGTGCGCGTCAAGCCGTAGAACGCGTTGCACAGTCCCACGCGCGCGAGCAGCGCGCGAAACCGCTCGCTGGGACTCTCCGACTGCACGTGGAGGCGGTCGTCGTAGTCCCCCAGCGACTCGCCGAACGCGTCGATCAACCGCGTCCTGGGGTAGGTGAGCACGACCTCGGGCCGGCGGTCCAGCACCTCCACGCAACGCTCGAGCGAGCGGGGCGCCGCGAGGTCGTCGGCCGCGAACCAGCGGCAGTACTCCCCGCCGGCGAGCGGCACCACGCGGTTGAAGTTGCCGGCGATGCCGACGTTGCGCGGGCTCGGCAGGTAGCGCACCCGCCGGTCGCGCGCCGCGAACCCGCGCGCGATGGCCCCGGTGCCGTCAGTGGAGGCGTTGTCGCAGATCAGCAGCTCGAAGTCGGTGAAGGTTTGCGCGAGCAGGGACTCGAGCGTCTCGGCGAGATAGCGCTCGTTGTTGTGGACGGGCACGCCGATCGTGACGCGCGGCCGGGTCGGCATCGACGCCCTAGGCCGAATCGCGCGCCGCGGCCGGCACGCGGCCGAGCAGGCGGTTCAGCGGGACCGTCAGGAGGGCACGCTCCGAACGCTCCAGACCGACGACCCAGGCGCCGGCGGCCGCCAGCGGGAGGAGGAGGGCGACCTGCACGAAGAAGACGATCAGGTTGGACGCCGGCCAGGCGATGTCCACGAGGAGACTCGTGAGCGCGAAGGGGATCATGCTCGCGAAGGGCCGCGCCCACGCATGGACCGCGAACGCACGCACCGGTACCTGCAGCAGGCGGCGCGCGATCCAGGGGCCGACGGCCAACGACAGCACCAACCGGGGGATGGTGGTGCCCCAGGCGACGCCGATCACGCCAAAGGTGAGCCCGAGCACGATACTGAGCGCGATGTTGCTCGCCGCCTCGCCGAGGTACGCCGGGACCAGCGTCCGGTGGAGGTTCAGGCCGATCAACGTCGGCGTGAGCATGTGCCAGCTCGCAAAGCAGCATAAACCGAGCGCGAGCACCTGCAGGATCGCCCCCGCCGGCGCCGCATAGGCCGGCCCCATCCACAGCCCGATGAACGTGGGGCCGCGCACGAGCAGCGTGATCACGATCGGCAGGACGGCGAGCGCCCCGAGCCGCATGGTGCGGGTCAGCAGGTCCGCGGTCGCGAGCGTGCCGTGCCGCGCCTGGCGCGCGCTGACCAGTGGGTAGAGCGCCTGGGTGACGCCGCCGAGCACCCGGAACACCGCCTGCGCGAGGTTGCCGGCGATCACGAAAAAGGTCACCAGCGCCACGGGCATGATGCTCGCGATCACGACGGCGTCGGAGGAATAGATGACGGCGCCGGAGACGTGCAGGACCATCGTGTAGGCGCTGAACCGGAAGATCTCGCGCAGCGTCGCGCGGTCGAACAGGCGCCGCGCGGTCTTGAACGCCGGCTCGAGCTGCCACACCGCCAGACGATACCAACCCGCGCGCAGGCTCACGACGCCGAGCTGGATCGCCGCCAGATGCGTGAGGTCGCCGTCCGACTTGAGGGCGACGTACACGGCGGCGGCGCGCAGCAATTCCATGCCCAGGTCGATGGCGTTGAGGATCGTGAGCCGCTGCAGCCCCGCGATGGCGCCGCCGTACACGCCGCTGATCAGCGCCACGCCGACCGTCACGCCGCCCAGGGCGAGCGCCACCGCCGCCTCGCGGGCGTGCTCCGGCGGGATGTGCAGCAGGCCCGGCAGCGTCAGCGCCAGCACCACGCCGAGCAGGCTCGCGGCGAGCGCGCCGGCGAGGAACAGCGCCAGCGCCGTGCTGAGCACGCGGTTGACCGCCGCTCGATCGCCCGTCGCCTCGTGGCAGGCGACGAAGCGGGTCACGGCGACCCGAATCCCGAGGTCGAGCAGACCCAGATAGCCGACGACCGCCGCGATCAGCCCCCAGACGCCGAACCGCGCGTCGCCCAGATGGCGGACCACGAAGGGCGACAGCACGAACGTGATCGCGGTCCCGAGCAGGAACCCCGCCCAGTTGGCGAGGACGTTGCGCAGCGGCCTCATGAGGACACGCGCCGCAGCCAGATTTCGCGCCAGTAGGCGTTGGTCGCGCGCGGGCAGTGGCCGTGATAGCGCCCGGTGCACACGACGCCGCTCAGCAGGATGCAGTCGCCGGGCAGCATCAGCATCCGGCCCGACCGTTCGTCGATGATGCGGCGGATGCGGCGCTCCACCGTGAACGTGCGCCCGCAGAAGGGCGTCAGCTCGAGGTCGAAGTAGAGGCCGCGGTTCTTCTGGAGCCGGTCGAGCGTCGCCGTGATCTCTTCGACGCGCTTCACCTGCACCAGCTCCCCCGGCTGGAGATCGAGCTGTGCTTTGGGAGTGACGCTGCGCTCGCCGCTCAGCACCCGGAGCGGCGTGCCGCCGCGCCGCCGTTGGATGGTATTGAACAGCCAGACCTGCAGCCGGTAGCCGCGCAGGTGGGTCGTCATCCAGGTGAACAGCGACCAGGCGAGCGACTTGCACAGCGCCCACGCGCCGACGTTGCCGGAGCGGACGTCGCGCACATAGGAGCGGACGTCCCAGCGGCTGAGGGGGACGGTCGCGGCCACCATCTCCGTCGCCTGGCAGCGGAAGAGCGTCTCGTCACCGTTCTGCGTTGGGCGCCGCGTCAGTTCAACGAGGCGCGCCTCCGTGCACCCACCTGTCGCCCGTCCCCCGTCCCCCGTCCCGTTCTTGACGGCCTTGAGCCACGCCGTCTTCCAGAACAGCTCGCACCCCGCCTCGCACCCGTCGTGCGCCGCGCCCGAGCAGCGAGTTCCCGCGAGATGCACGGCGGCGTGCATCCGGCGCAGCGGGCCGTTCTGGATCGTGTCGCAGGTCTTGTGAGCCGACTTGCGGACCGTGACGCGCTGCCCGCAGAAGGCCAGCATCTCGGGCATGAACGGCAGCCCGTCGAGACAGCCGTTGGCGTCGAGGGTGGCGAGGATCTCCGAGCGGCTGCGCACCTCGACGATGTCGCCGACCCGCGGCGCCTGCGTCACGGCTCGAGGAGCGCTTTGTGCGCGTGGAAGGCTTCGGCGTACCCCTCGGGCGCGCCGGCCTCGATGCCCCGCAGGCGCAGCAGCCCGTCGAACGTGTCGGCCGTGAACCAGCGCTTGGCGCGCTGGGTGGCGAAGGCGGCGAGGAGATGGCGGACTTTGGCCCGGCTCGCCGCGCGCGACAGCGGCACGTAGAGATTGGGCCGGCCCAGGTCGCCGTCGTACTTCGGCACCTCGTACTCGAGGATCAGGTGATCGCGAAACGTATTCCAGGTGAGGTCCGACACGACGCGGTGGTCCTGGTGCCGGTCGCCGCGGTAGTGGGTGAACACCACGTCAGCAGCGCCGTCCGCCTTCAGCGCTGCGAATCGTTCCTTGATCTCCGCGTATGCCGCCGGGAAGAATCCGTCGCGGAAGGCGTGCACCTCCACCTGCGCACGGCGCGCCGCCCGCAGGAAGCGCCGCGCGCTGGCGCGTGCCTCACGCTCGCGCGGGCCCTCGCCCCCGCTGAACACGACCCAGCGGCAGTCGACCGGGCGACTGGCGAACAGCGCGCGCAGCGTCCCGCCGCACCCGATCTCGATGTCGTCGGCATGGGCGCCGACGCACAGGACCGACAGCACACGCTTTCCGTTGCGCGCGGGTGGAAAGGCCAGTCGCAGGGCTCCTGCACCCGTCATAGGCGGGAGGTGACGCTCAGTGGCGGCCGGGCAATCGTGGCGCGGTCGGGGGACGTCCCTTGGCTGCCGTTCCCGTTGGCGTCCTCGGGGTGGTTCCACACCTGCCAGGGCGGATTGCCGCGCGCGTACATGTCGTCGAGCCGCTGTTTGTCTTTGAACGTGTCCATCGACGCGAGGAAGCCGTCATAGGGGTAGGCGAGGAGCTGATCCTCGCCGATCAGGCGCTGGAACGGCTCCTGGACGAGATCCTCTCCATCTTCGATGTAGCGGAAGATGTCCCGCTTGAAGAAGAAGTATCCGCCGTTGATCCGCAGATTCGTCTCCGTGATCGCCTTGATCTCGGCGACGCGCCCGTCCGGTCGAACCGACACGGCGTGATAGCTCAGGTTCGGCTTCACGCAGACGAAGCTCGCGACCTTGTTCCGGTCCCTGAAATACTCGAGCAAGGTGGGCAGGTGAAGATCGCTCAGCCCGTCGCAATAGTTCGCCATGAACCACTCGTCGTCGCCGAGGTACTTCTCCGCCGCCTTGAGGCGCCCGCCGATCGTCGTGTTCACTCCCGTATCGGCGAACGTGATCGTCCAGTCGGAGATGTCGCTGTTGACGAGCTCCAGCTTGCGCCCGCCCTTGGACAGCACGAAGTCGTTCGAGACGCACTCGTCGTAGTTCAGGAAGTATTGCTTGATCGCGTCGCCCCGGTACCCGAGGCAGACGATGAACTCCTTATGGCCGAAATGCGCGTAGTACTTCATCAGGTGCCACATGATCGGCCGGTAGCCGATAGGGACCATCGGCTTGGGGACGTTTTCCCCCGCCTCCCGCAGCCGCAACCCCAAACCGCCGCAAAACAGTACCACTTTCATGGTCGGTCCTTACTGCGCGCGAGGTCAGCCCGCGGCGAGTGCGATGTACGGAATACCCGAATCCGATCGCATGCCGCCCACGATCGGCTCCGGCTCACGGTCGTACAAGAGACAGATGGCAGCTGGCCGGCGAAGAGTTGCCGGCGCCGGCTCTCATCGCTCACGCGGGCATCGCATAGGACCGAGTTCATCGCGGCACCTGCCCCTCCTGGGGTTTCGCCTAGTCGGGGGTGCAAGACATATGCCCCCCGCAGGCCTCGTGCGGTGACGGGGAGAGGTCAGATCGCGGCGGGAAGGTGTTGCAGCTCTGCTACAGGCAGGAGCGCCGTGTATCGCTGAATGTCTCGAAGCGTAAGCTCGGCCGCATCGACGCCGCGATGCGCGTCGCGGTACCACTCCACGATCCACTCGAGCGCCGTGTCAAGCGACACCACGGGCGTCCACCCCAGCTCGTCCCGCGCCTTGCTGCTGTCGAGCCGCAGGGAGTGCGTCTCGGCCGGATGGATATGGTTGGGATCGCGGTCCCATCCCACGCCCTCACCCCACAGCGTCGCGAATCGGTCGGCGATCCAGCCGACGGGCCGGGACGCCGGCGCCGGTCCAAAATTCCAACTGGTCGCGGCATTCGGATCGCCGGCGGCGAGGCGTTCCGCGACTTGCAGATACCCGCGCAGCGGCTCAAGCACGAATTGCCACGGCCGCACCGCCGCCGGATTACGGAGCAGCGCGGGCCGGCCGGCCTGCGCGGCGCGGACCAGGTCGGGAATGAGCTGATCCTCCGTCCAGTCCCCGCCGCCGATCGCGTTGCCGGCCCGCACGGTCGCGACGCCGATGCCGTGGTCCGACAGACGCTCGGGCGGGAAATACGAATCGCGATACGCGGCGGCGACGAGCTCCGCGCACGCCTTGCTGTTGGAGTACGGATCGTGGCCGCCGAGGGGGGCGCTTTCGTTGTGGGGAGGGCGAACGCCGGCGTCCGATTGCGGGTCGTAGCACTTGTCGCTCGTCACGATCACGACCGCGCACGGCATCTCATTGCCGCGCACCGCCTCGAGCACATTGACGGTTCCCATCACATTCGCCGAGTACGTCTCGACCGGCTCGCGGTAGGAGCGGCGCACCACCGATTGCGCGGCCATGTGGATCAGCACTGCCGGCGTGTTCTCGCGCACCACTCGCTCCACCATGGCCAGGTCGCGCACGTCCCCCTGATAGGAGCGCATGCCGTCCGCCACGCGGGCGGTGTCGAAGAGGCTGGGTCGAGTGGGAGGCTCGAGCGCATAGCCGGTGACGTCGGCGCCGGCTCGTTGCAGCCACAAGCTCAGCCAGCCGCCCTTGAAGCCCGTATGACCCGTGATCAGCACGCGGCGTCCGGACCAGAACTCGGCCTTCACGCGGAAGCGCCTTCTCGCAGCAAACCGGCACGGAGCAGGTCATCAGCCGCGCGGCGAACGACGCCGAACGGCAGGGTGGCGCGCTCGGCAACGTCCAGCAGGCTGTGCGCGCCATCGGACTGGTTGAGCACCCAGAGCAGCGCCAATTCGTACCCGGGGACATCCGTCCCGCCCGTCGTGCGGTACAGCCCGCGCGTCCCCAGCTGCGGCTCGCAGCAGGGATGGGTGTTCACGTAGACCCGGTCTCCCTCGAGCAGCTGCACGACATCGAGCGCGCGGGCAAAGGAATCGCCGAGGTGGGCCGGCGTGATGAAATCGAGGTCGTCCGCCGACGTGTGGTACTCCCGATACTGGCCATTGGGGGTTCGCATGAAACAACCAACCGGCAGGTCGAAGCCGGGTGAGCAGTACTGCCGCTCGTCGTAACCGTACGGAATGAAGTCCATCAGCTCGTACGGGGCGCCGGCATGACGGAGGACATGCGCCACGGTGCGATCGATAGGCGCGTTCCCCCGGCGGCTGCGCTTGTAGGTCAGGTGGCCGCGATCACCGACGCACGCGAGCACGAGGCCATGCTGCACCCGCCGCGCGAGGGCCGGGTTCCGCGCCAGCCACGTGATGGCGCCGATGGTGCCGGGGATGAAGAGAAACCGGTACGTCCAGCGGCGGTGCTCGCGGGCGCTAAGCGCGCGCGCGAGCGCGACCGCGAGCGTGATCCCCGAGAGGTTGTCGTTGGCCAGCGCCGGATGGCAGCTGTGGCAGGAGAGCAGGACCTCGCGCGGATCGTCCCCCGGCAAGACACACTCGGCGTACGTGAGGCTGCCCGGCTCGAGGGAGCTGTCGATACACACCTCGTACGTGCCCTCCCGCAGCGATTCCCGGAGGCGGTGGGTGAGACAGAATCCCCACGTCTCGTCGTAATAGCTGGTGCGATAGGGCACCCAATCCGGATGGTCGGGCAGCGAGTGCAGGTGCGGACGCAGCTCGGCGAGCGACAGCGTCCGGCGCACCGGGACCGAGTAGTTCACGACGTGGAGCGTCGAATCCCGGAGATCGATGATGCGCTCGCCCGCCGGGTCGGTCACCCAGGCGTCGCGGAGATTCCACTCCTTCGGGACGGTCCAGTCGAATACGGGCGTGCCGGTCGGCGTCTCGGTGACCGCCAGCGGGATCAGCTCGCCGATCCGGCGGATCGTCTCGCGGAACCCCTCGCCTGTGATGCTGCGCGGCAATGGGTACAGATCGGCGGCGAGACGGTACATGGCCTCGCCCACGGTCAGAGAATTGACCGGATTGTCAGACCACACAAGCGCTCCCGCGCCGGGCACTGGAGGGGAGGGGGGAGACGCCGGCTGAACTGGCGCGCGCCCCTGCGCGGGAGCGGGGGCGGGGGCGGGGGCGGGGGGGACGCTAGAAGTCCGGGTACGCGCCATCGCGGGGATGCAGAAGAGGGGGCGTCGCCGGCCATTCGATGCCGAACCGCGGGTCGTTCCAGCGGATCCCGCGCGCGGCGGCGGGCGCGTAGAAATGCGACATCTGATAGAACACCTGGCTGTCGTCCCGCAGCGTCTGAAAGCCGTGCGCGAACCCCGTGGGAATGAAGAGCGCGCGCCCCGTGTCGGCACAGAGCTCCACGCCCAGGTGCCGCAGATAGGTGGGCGAGGCCGGCCGCAAGTCGATGATCACATCCCAGATGGCGCCGTGCGTGCAGCGCACCAGCTTCTCTTCGGCGTGCGGCGGCTCCTGGTAATGCATGCCGCGCAACGTCCCGCGGCAGCGGTTGTGCGAGATGCTCGCCTGGACCAGCCGGTCGGAGAGCCCGGCGCTCCGGAACTCCTGCTGGCACCACGTCCGCGCGAAGAAGCCCCGCTCGTCTGCGTGCCGCTCGAGGTCCACGAGCATCGCGCCGGCGAGCTCCAGCGGCGTGAAGATCATCGGTACACCCGGACCGCGGGGACCGGCGTCACGAACTGGCCGCCCCATTCCCGGATGTAGGCGTGCTGCCCCATGATTTCGTCGCGGAGATTCCACGGCAGGATCAGCACGTAGTCGGGACGGCTGTCCGCGAGCCGCTCGGGCGGATAAATCGGGATGCGCGTCCCCGGCGTATAGCGGCCGTGCTTGTACGGGTTGCGGTCCACCGTGAAATCGAGGAAGTCGGTGCGGATGCCGCAGTAATTGAGCAGGGTGTTGCCTTTCCCGGGCGCCCCGTATCCCACCACCCTCTTGCCCCGCCGTTTCGCATCGATCAGGAAGTCGAGCAGCTTCCGCTTGGTCTCCTTCACCCGCTCCGCGAACGAGGCGTAATAGTCGAGGCGGCTCATGCCGGCCGCGCGCTCGCGGCGGCGCAGCTCGTCGAGCCGGCCGGTCATCGGATGGGAGGTGTCGCCCGCGTGGCGGGCGTAGATGCGGAGCGATCCGCCGTGCGTGGGCAGCTCCTCCACATCGAACAGCGCCAGGCCGTGCGCCGCAAACAGCCGCTCCACGGAAAGCAGGGAGAAGTACGAGAAGTGCTCGTGGTAGATCGTGTCGAACTGGTTGCCGGCCACGAGCTGCATCAGGTGGGGGAACTCGATCGTCAGCACCCCGTGGGGCGCGAGCAGGATCTTCAAGCCCGCGACGAAGTCGTTCAGGTCCGTGACCTGGGCCATCACGTTCTTGCCGGCGAGGACGTCGGCGCGGCGGCCCTGCGCGACCAGCTCCAGCGCCGTCTGGCGGCCGAAGAATTTCACCTGGGTGGGGATGCCGCGGTCGAGCGCGACCTTCGCCACGTTCGCGGCGGGCTCGATGCCGAGAGCGGGGATGCCGCGCTGCACGAAGTACTGCAGCAGGTAGCCGTCGTTGCTGCCGACTTCGATGACCTGACTCTGCGCCGTCAGCGCCCACCGGGCGATCATCGCGTCGGTGTACTTCCGGGCATGCGCCAGCCAACTGTCGGAGTACGACGAAAAGTAGGCGTACTCGGTGAAGATCTCCTCGCCGCTGACATACTCCTCGAGCTGGACCAGCCAGCAGCCCTGGCACACCAGGACGTGGAGCGGATAGAACGGCTCCATCTGGTTGAGGCGCTCGGCCGGGAGGAAGCTCTCGGACAGGGGCGACATGCCCAGGTCCACGAACGTGTGGACGAGGGGCGCGGCGCACGACCGGCACACGGGCGTACCGCGCGCTTGTGCTCCCGGCGACGAGATTCGCGTCCCGGGGCCGACCGGCTTGATCGTCGTAGTCATGATGTCCGGCGGCCAGAGCCAGCAACTTCTAGGCCCCCTCCTGCCGCCCCGCACGCCGCCACGGATCGCCGCGCCACCCACCACGAGCACGATTGGTGTGGCAGCGCTGCGACAGTACGTCGGCCCGGCGCCACAGACGGCACGGCAAGCAAGGAGGGCAAGGTTGAGCTTGGTTCTTGCACCGTGGAGCGGCGACATGGCCCGCCGACTGCTCGTCATCAGCTACCACTACCCGTCCGATAGCGAGGTCGGCGGGTTACGGTGGGCGGCACTGACCAAGCACCTCTCGCGGGAAGGTTGGGAGGCCTGGTTCCTGACCGCGGCGCCGGCCGTTTCCAGCCGCACTCCGGGTGTCACCGTGGAGTCGTGCGCAGCGGGCCGCACCGCGTCGGATCTCTACCGCAGCGTGCGGCGCGCCGCGCCGGCCGTTCCGTTGCCGCCTAATCGCGCGGATCTGGCCGCGAGCCGCCGCGGCGTGCGCGCCGCCTTGCTCCGGCCGCTCGCGGCCCTGCGCAGCGAGGCGTCGGGGTTGTTGTACCTGCTGAGCGAGGGCCGCGGCTGGACGCTGCGCGCGGCGCGCCGCGCCCGCGCGCTCATCGACCGCGTCCGGCCCGACGTCGTCGTGAGCAGTGGTCCGCCGCACGCCCCACACCTGGCCGCCTGGCTCGCGACGCGCGGCCGCGCCGGGGTGCGGTGGGTCGTGGACCTCCGCGATCCGTGGGCGGGCCCCGTGGCCAAGGCCTGGGAGAAGGACCACGCGGGGGGCGGCCGCATCGGCGCCGCCCTGACGCGCGCGGCCGAACGCCTCGTGCTCAGATCGGCGAGCGCGGTCTTCACGACGACGCAGGAGCTGGCCGCCGCGCTTTCGGCACAATATCCGCGCGCGGCCATCGCGTGGGTGCCGAACGGCGCCGATGCCGAAGCGCTTCCCCGCCCCAGCGCCGACCCCTTCCCCGGTCTCGCGATCGCGCACCTGGGGACGTTGTACGGGGGCCGCGACGCCGGCCCGCTGCTGCGCGCGCTGCGGCTGTTTCTCGACCGCTGTCCGGAGGCGCGGCGCGACGGCACGATGTTCCGCAACGCGGGCCAGGAAGAACCCACGCACGCCGCGGCCACCCGCCGCACGGTCGCCGACCTGGGACTCGGCGATCACGTGGCGCTGCACCGGCCGCTGCCGCGGGCGCAGGCGCTCGAACTGCTGGCCCGCTCGAAGCTCGCCGTCGTGCTGGCGCAGGATCAGGACTACCAGGTGCCGTCGAAGCTGTACGAATCGGTCGCGATGGGGATCCCGACCCTGGTCGTCGCGGCCCGCGACAGCGCCACGGGGCGGGAGGCCGTCCGCGTGGGCGCCGTCGTCGCCGAGCCGGACGACCTGGAGGGTCTCGCGACCATGCTGGCGGAGCTGTGGGCGGGGGCGGGGGGCGTCCCCGCGACGCGGGCCGGTGTGTGCGACTATCGCACCCTCGCCCCCACGGTCGCCGCGTTGTTGAATGGCGAGAGCCTCGCGTGAGCCGCGCTCGACGCACTTGCCTCCCGCTTCTCGTGGCGCTCGCGGCCGTGTCAGGAGCGGGGGCATGCGAATCCCGAACGGACGCGATGCTTCCGCCATCCCCGCTTCCTGCGGCGCTTCCCCCGTCGCCTCCCCCCGTCCCCACGAACGCCGCCTGCCGGGACACGGTCGCGCCGGCAATCCCGGCGGCGCGGCGCACGTTCTACATCGACGCGGGAACCGGCGACGATCAGGCGAATGGCCTCACCCCGCGCACCGCGTGGCGCTCGCTCGCGAAGGCCAACAGCGCCGCCCAGCCGGGCGACCTGTTCCTGCTCAACGGCACGTTCAAGAAGCAGCTGATCCATCCGGGCCAGTCGGGCACGCCCACCGCCAAGATCGTGTATCGCGCGCTGGCGGGGGGAAGTGCGGTCATGGACGGCGGCCAGTACGACGTCATCGCCTGGCTCGACGGCGTGAGTCACGTGGTCGTGGACGGGCTCGAGCTCCGCAACGAAGCGGAGCCGGTCGTGATCCGGACGGGATCCAACCACATCTGGCTGCGGAACCTGTACATCCACGATGCCGGCAGCTCCGCGATTCACCTGGTGAACGCCAGCGACAACCGCATCGAGGACAGCCGCATCGAGCGCGTCGGCAGCGAGGATCGGAACGCCGGCGAAGGGATCTTCATCCAGGACGGCTCGCATCGCAATGCGATCGTGCGCAACACGATCAGCCTGGCCGGCCATGGCGTCCTCTCGATCAGCTACCAGACCGCTACCGAAGCGTCGAGCGACGACAATCTGATCGAGCGGAACGACCTGTCCAATCCGTGGGCCGCGGGGATCGGGCTGAACGGCAAGGCGAACCGCACGATCGTGCAATGCAACCGCATCCACGACACCGCCGATGGGTCGAGCGTGAACTACGCGCGGCCCGGCATCGAGGTCGAAGGGCACGGCAACCTCGTTCGGTTCAACGAAGTCTTCCGCACGGGAGCCCAAGGCGTGTCGATCCAGGGACGCGAGCTGTTCGGGTTTACACAGAATGGCACCAGCAACCGCATCTACAACAATACGTTCTGGCAGAACGGCCGACGGAAGACCGGCGGCGGCCTGGGAAGTCTGCAGCTCATCCAGATGCGGCTGGGAAGTGTCCGCGGCAATGTGATCGAAGGCAATATCTTCTGGCACGACCAGGGGTTCAGCTTCGAGCGCGCGAGCTACGCCGTCACCGCCGATCTCTATCATGCCGCGGTTCCCTGGCTCCCCGGGACCGCCAACACGAACATCGTCCGCAACAACGTCTTTCCATCCGCCCAGACGCTGCTGCTGGTCGTCCGCAGTGGTGCGGCCAACGAGATCTTTACGCTGCGGCGCGCGCAGGGGACGCTGGCCGGGTGGACCGGCAACGTGCAGACCGACCCCCTCTTTATAGATGAAAGCGCCGGCGAGGTACACCTGCGGGATGAGAGCGTTGCCCTACGCATGGGCGCGGGCGCGCACTGTGCTGACCGTTGCATCGTGCATTAGGGAAAACCCCGCGACTCGTCGCACCTAACCAGTCCGAATGTGATCCATATCGCCTCGGGCGATGCCGTCCTGCTGTAGGATTGAGCCGCTGCTCAGAGCAAACCCGTCGAAAGACGGTGACGCAGAGCTACGGAGCTACCGCGGACAGTCCGCCACGCCTGCCGGGCCGCCAGCGCTGGAAACGTTGGCGGCTGTTTGTTTTGCCGCCCAGTCGCGCCCGTTTTGATCTCGCGCCCCGGGGGGCAACGCAATGCCGTTCACGTACACGCTCTCGCGCCGTCTGGCGCTCATAAAATCCCCATACCTCGTGGGCGTGGCGGCCGCCATCGTAGTCGCTTGCAACCTCGAGCGCCGCACCGGGCCTGAGCCCGTCTATCCCCTGGATCACATCTCGCTGTATCCGCCCAGTCTCATCCTTCAGGTCAACCAACCCGCCGATCTCGCGGCGGTGGGCATCAACGTCATCGGCGACACGAACAACGTGCCGCTCCGCTGGCGGCTGACGGGCGGCGGCCTGACCGATACGTTCACCCTCGAGCGGGTGCATTACGGCCGCTACAAGGCGGGATCGGTCGGTGACTTCCTGATCATCGTGTCGACGCTGGCGGGCGAGCCGGCGGATACCACCTTCGTCAGCGTGCGCAACATCGCCGTAGACACCGTCATCGTGTCGCCGGACGGCGCAACGTTCTTCGAGGGCACGCAAACACCGTTCACCGCGACGCCGCTGGATAGCGCCGGCAATCTGTTGACCGGACGGACGATCGCCTGGATGAGCGGCAACCCCGCGGTGGCGAGCGTGACGAGCACGGGTCTCGTCACCGCGGTCGCCGCCGGATCCGCCACCATCACGGCGACCGCCGACGGGACGCCGGGAACGGCGCTCGTCACCGTGTCGACGGTCCCGGTCGCATCGGTGTCGGTGACCCCGGCGGCGGCGAGCATCAGCACCGGCGGGACGACCCCGCTCACGGCCACGCCGCGTGACAGCGCCGGCAACCCGCTCACCGGGCGGCCCGTGACGTGGTCGAGCAGCGCCCCATCGGTCGCCTCCGTCAATAGTAGTGGCCTCGTCACCGGCATTGGCGCGGGGTCGGCCACGATCACGGCCACGAGTGAAGGACAATCCGGAACGTCTGCGATCACGGTCACCGTGGCGCCCGTCGCATCGGTAACCGTGACCCCGACGTCGGCGAGCGTCCTCGTGTCGGGTGCGGTGCAGCTCACCGCCACGCCGCGCGACAGCGCCGGCAACTCCCTGACCGGCCGCACGATCACCTGGGCGAGCAGCGCGCCGGCGGTCGCCACGGTGAGCGGTAGCGGGCTGGTCAGCGCCGTCGCGGTCGGCTCCGCGACGGTCACGGCGACCAGCGAGGGCAAGAGCGGATCGTCGGCAATCACGGTCTCGAATGTGCCGGTCGCGTCGGTCACCGTGACGCCCTCCTCCGCCTCGGTGCCCGAGGGTGGTACCGTCCAGCTCACGGCGACCGCGACAGACAGCGCGGGCAATCCGTTGACCGGCAGAGTGGTCACGTGGTCGAGCAACGCTCCCGCCAAGGCGACGGTAGACGCCAACGGGCTCGTGACCGGCGTCGCGGCCGGTTCCGCCACGATTACCGCGACGAGTGAGACGAAGAGCGGCACGTCCGCGATTACGGTGACGATCGTCCCGGTGGCGTCCGTGACGGTGTCGCCGTCCACGGCCGGCGTGTACGTCGGCGGCACGGTGCAACTCACCGCGACGCCCCAAGACTCGGCCGGCAATCCGCTGACCGGCCGGGCGGTCACGTGGTCGAGCAGTGACCCGTCCAAGGCCACGGTGAGCAGCAACGGCCTGGTCGACGGCGTCGCGGTCGGCTCCGCAACCGTCACCGCGATGAGCGAAGCAAAGACCGGGACCTCCGCGATTACGGTCTCCTTGGTGCCGGTGGCAGCGGTGACGGTGACGCCTGCATCAGCGAGCGTCATCGTCGGCGGTACGGTCCAGCTCACCGCGACACCGCAGGACAGCGCGGGGAATCAGCTGAGCGGCCGTGCCGTCACCTGGTCGAGCAGCGACACGACCAAGGCCAAGGTGAACGGCAGCGGGCTGGTGACCGGGATCGCGGTAGGTGCCGCGACGATCACCGCCACGTCGGAAGGCAAGAGCGGCACCTCGAGCATCACGGTCACGCTCGTGCCCGTCGCATCGGTCACGGTGACTCCCGCCAGCGCCGGGATCTACGTCGGCGGCACGGTGCAGTTGACGGCGACGCCCAAGGACTCGGCCGGCACTTCGCTCACCGGCCGCGTCGTCACGTGGTCGAGCAGTGACACCACCAAGGCCAAGGTGAACGGCAGCGGGCTCGTCACCGGTGTGGCCGCCGGCTCGGCGACGATTACCGCAACCTGCGAAGGGAAGAACGGCACCGCGAGTATCACGGTGACGCTGGTGCCGGTCGCGTCGGTGACGGTGACACCCGCGTCGGCAAGCATCGAGGTCGCCGGTACGGTGCAGCTCACCGCCACGCCCAAGGACAGCGCGGGCAATGCGCTCACCGGTCGCGCCGTCACCTGGTCGACCAATGCGCCGGCCGTAGCCACGGTGAGCAGCAGCGGCCTGGTGACCGGCATCGCTGCGGGATCCGCGACGATCACCGCCACGAGCGAAGGCAAGAGCGGCACGTCGAGCATTACCGTGACGGCGCCGACTCTACCGCCGGCGCCGGTCGCCCTGTGCACGGACACCGTGGCGCCGGGTGTTCCGCCCGCGCTGCGCACGTTCTATGTCGATGCGGCGAACGGCAACGACGCGGCGGCGGGCACCAGCGCCTCGACCGCCTGGCGGACCCTCGCGAAAGCCAACGCGGTCGCTCAGCCGGGTGACCTGTTCCTGCTCAGCGGCACGTTTGTCGGCCAGATCATTCACCCATCGGTATCCGGAACCGCGCTGGCGAAAATCGTGTACCGCGCCAAGCCGGGCGCGGCCGCCGTGATTTCCGGCGGGCAATATGGCGTGATCGTGTGGCTCGACGGGCTCAGCCACATCGTCGTGGACGGCCTCGAGCTCACGAACGAGTCGTATATCGCGCTGCTGCGCTACGGCACCAACAACGTATGGCTGCGGAACCTGTACATCCATGATGCCGGCAGCGTTGGCATTCAGGTCGTCACCGCTTCGGACAACCGCATCGAGGACAACCGCATCGAGCGCATCGGCTCGGAGGCGTCCAACTCCGGCGAGGCCATCTTCATCCAGAACGGCTCCCACCGGAACCGCATCGTGCGCAACCGCGTCGCGTATGCCGGCCACGGCGCGCTGTGGATCAGCTACCAGAGCGCGAGCGAGGCGACGAGCGACGACAACGTGCTCGAATCCAACGATTTCTCCAACCCGTGGGCCTCCGGCATCGGAGTGAGCGGCAAGACGAATCGCACGATCGTGCAGTGCAACAAGATCCATCACACGGCCGACGGGACGGGCGTGAACTATCCGCGCGCCGGGGTCGAGATCGAGGGCAACGCCAACATCGTGCGGTTCAACGAAATTTACCGGACCGGATCCCAGGGCATCACGATTCAAGGCCGTACCCTGTTCGGCTTCACCCAGAACGCCACGAACAATCAGGTCTACCACAACACGCTGTGGCAGAACGGGCGGAGCGGCTCGGGCGAAAGCATCCAGCTCATTCAGATGGACGTGGGCAACGTGCAGAACAACGTGATCGAGAACAACATTTTCTGGAACGACCGCGGCTTTGCCTGGGGCGGGTTGGTCTACGCCATCACGGCGGACATGTACCACGCCACGTATCCGTGGCCCGCCGGGACCGCCAATGGCAACATCGTGCGCCACACCAACATCTCGAGCGGCCAGGCGATGGTCCTCGTGATTCGCCAATCGATTCCCAACGAGTCGTACTCAATCGCCCAGGCGCAGAGCCAATTCCCCGGCTGGGCGAGCAGCCTGCAGCTCAATCCGCTGTTCGTGAATGAAGCGAGCGACAATGTGCAGCTGCAGAGCGGCAGTCCCATGATCGACATGGGCCGCATTCTCTCGGGCATTTCCTATCTGGGCCTGGCCCCCGACCTCGGGAGGTACGAGCTGCGCTAGGCGCGCGCCGCCGCCGCTTTGCGCGCCGCGACGGCGAAGACGGGGCCGTAGCGCCGATCGTCGGCCGCATGGCCTGCGCCGCGACGGCGCATCTCGAACTGCACGTCGGTGAAGCCCGCGCTCGTCAGCGCGCGCGTGATCCCGCGCACGCTCTGGCACGATTCGATGCGGCCGTGAGTCAACGGAAACCGAACCTCCCTGCCCGTGAAATCGAACAACAGGCCGTTGGCGATCACGTAGGCCCGAAACGCGGCATTGCCGAGCCGCCCGGCGCGCAGCTCCTGCAGCAGGCTCGCGAGCGCCATCCGGAATGGGTGCAGCGTGATCCAGAGACAGCCACCCGCGCAGAGCACCCGGTGCAGCTCGCGCAGCGCGCTGGGAATGTGCGTGTACGGCAGCGCCACCTTCGCAATCACGAGATCAAACCAGTCTTTGGGGAAGGGCAGCGCGTGCGCGTCGGCCGCGGCGTATCGAACGTTCGGGATCTGGCGCTGCGCGCTCTGCAGCACCGGCACCGCCACGTCCACGCCGATACGCACAGCGGCCGCATCGAGCGCCAGCTCGCTGAGTGTGCGATTGCTGCCGCAGCCCAGATCGAGGACCCGTCTGTACGGCCGGCCCAGAACGGGCAGAATCGTCGGCACGGTGCCGGCGAGGAGCGTCGCTGGCGTTGCCATCATGAACCGAAAAGCCCGTTCAACCCGGCGAGGCGGCCGGCGAAGGCGGCCAATGACATGCCGCCCGTCACGCCCACGCGCGGCAGGAGCGTAAGCGCGTCGGCCTGGCTCGCCAGCCGCTGGTCCGAGCGGTGCGGACCGGCGATGACGGCGGCGCGGAATCCTGCCCCGGGGAGCGCCGCGCGGACCGGCGCGGTCCACTGCCCCGCCGGGTAGCAGAACAGCGGCACCGCGCTCCCCCCCAGCTCGCGTGTCAGCGCGCGCCGGCAATCGTGCAGGTCCTGCCGCGCCGTCTCCAGATCGATTGCGCCGAGCAAGCGGTGCGACGCGCCATGTCCGCCGAATTGGATGTTGGGAGGAGCGGCCCTGCACTCCTCCCACGTCGCGGGCCGCACCGCATCGTCGCGACGGGCATCTCGCTCCCCCCCCTCCCCCGCCCGCCCCCAGGCGTCGAGCAGATGCCTACGCTCGTCCAGCGTCGCCGCGCGCAGCAGCTCGGCGCCCTGGAGCAGCGCTGCCCGCCCCGCAACGCGCCCCGTTGCCAGCTCCTTCCGCGTCCACAGCCGCGCGCGCAGGTCGTCCCACCAAAAGAATCCACCGCGACCGATGTAGTCGGTCGCGAGAAAGATCGTCGCCGGCAAGCCGTACTCGGCGAGCAGTGGAGCGGCGACGGAGAGGTTGTTGGCGTACCCATCATCGAAGGTCAGGGCCACGCACCTGGCGGGCAGCCGGCGACCCTCGGCCAGCGCTGCCACGATATCGAGCAACGGCACGACGCGATAGCGCCGTGCCAGGAACTCGAGCTGCTCGCGGAACTGCTCCGCGGGCAGGTGCAGGCCGCCTCCTCCATCCCAGGCCGTGAGCCACGGTGGCATGGCGGCCTGGTCGGGAAGAATGCTGTGGTAGCAAAGGATCGGGATGCGGTCGCGGTGCAGCCAGCGCAGCGCCGCGATCGTGCCGCTGCGCCAGGCGGCGCCGTACGCCGCCCGCTTGACGAGCCGCAGCGCGCTCACCGCGCTGCTCCGCTGAGGTGCTCGCGTACCAGTCGCGCCATCAGCGCGCAGCGGCCGGACCACGACTCGCCCCGCTCCGCCAGGGCAGCGTCGCGGCGCGCGGCCGGACCGGGTCCTGCGGCGACGAACTCGCCGACACCGGCGAGAAACTCGGCCGGCGAATGCGCGACGCGCAGCCGCGGCCGATCCTGCAGGAGCGCGATCTCGGGCAGCGCCGTCGCGACGACGGGCAGCCCGGCGCAGAGGTACTCGCGCAGCTTGATCGGATTCACCGCGGCCGTCAGCTCATTGCGGACGAACGGCACGAGCGCCACAGCAAACGCCGCTGCGTAGGCGGGCAGCTCGGCGTAGGGTCGCTGCCCGAGGAGGCGGATGTTCGGCATCGCGCGCAGCCGCGTGTCGTCCACCTGCACCCGGCCGATGAGCACGACCGTCGCTCGAGGATACGCCGCGGCCACCTGACAGAGCAGATCGCGATCCACCCACTCATGAATCAGCCCCACAAAGCCGATGATCGGCGTCCGGATATCGCGGATGTCGGCCGGCCGCTCGAGCGGTGGGTTCGCGAGGGCGGCGCGGGAGAAGTGTTCCCATTCGACACCGTGGCGCACGAGGTGCGCGCGCGGCGTGTAGCGCACGCAGTCGTTCAACAACTCCGCCGCCGACGCGAACACGACGTCCGCCTCGCGGCACAGCCGCGCGTGACAATCCCGCATCACCGCGGAGTCGTAATCGGAGAAAGCCCACCACCGGTCGACGCAGTGATACACCAGGCCGGCGCGCGGCCACGACGCGAGATACGGCGCGACGGTGGGCGTGTAGACCCACAACAATGGCGCCCGTGCGAGGTCGAGCCCCACAAGGGCTTTCTGCACCGCGCGCCGATAGAGCCACCGGTTGATGCGCGTCGCGGCGCGCCGGCCCGGCAGCGGAATGCTCAAGGGACTGACCACGTGCAGCCGATCGGTACCCTCGCGGCGTACCCCCGCGGCGGAGCGCCGCACCCGCGCCACGATGCGTCGCAGATCGAGCGGGTTCGAGAGCTTGGGACGGCGCATCCCCGCCGACTCGACCCACAGCACGTCGGTATGGGCGGCCAGGAGCCGCATGATGTGGTGTTTGCTGGTCGGATCTCCCCGGTAGTCGTTCGCGAAGCAGACGATGGGCGGGCCGCCCGCAAACGTTCGGGCGATCTCTCGCTCGTCGAGGGACGCCTCAACGCGCTGCATCATGCACCCCCATCTCCCCCACGCCCGCCACCCCTCCGACCGTGAAGACCATGTCGAACCGCGCCGGCAGCTCGGCTTGTCCGGCGAGCATGAGGCACGGCCGCTGGTAGCACACGCCGTAGCGGTCACTCGCCAGCGATTCGCCGATGGTCAGCTCGAAGCCGGGAGGCGCGCTGAGGCTGACGCGGACCGGCGGGCTGCCGGGCAGCTCCAGCTCATAGCGGATCGCGGCGGCCGTCGTGAGGCGCACAGCGGTGGGCGCGAGATGCAGGCGCCAGGCCAGCGGCTCCGTGCCGGTTCCGATGATCTCGTCCGTGATGTGCCAACGCCGCTCCGATCCCGCTCCATCGCCCCACTGGCCGATGAACCGGCGGCGGCAGACCGCGCCCGATGGCCGGTGGGCATAGCCGTGATGCTGCCCCTCGAACAGCACGCGCTCGCACCCGACCTCCCAGCGCAGGGAGCGGGAGCGCGTGCGATCGGCCAGCACGCGCCACGGACGCTCCGGCACGATCGGGTTCTGCTCGCGGCCCGCGATCTGGACCACGCTGTGCGCCGCGGTGCCCCGAAAGGCGAACCGCTGCTCGAGATCACGGGTGTAGGCATACGTGCCGCTGTCCGATACGACGCGTCGCCCACCCAGCACCAGCTCAAAAGAGAGATGATCGTTGTGATCGTGGCTGCCCGCTCCGGCCAAGCCCACCGCGCCACACCGCGTGATGAGGTGGTCTTGCCCCGATCGCAGGACGTAGAAGCCGCCCTGTGGAAAGGCCGCCGAAACGCCCGCCGGCGCCGGCGTCACGGGCAGTCCCAGCCGATGCTTGCGGGGCGCAAGCCACCCTGCGGCGGAACTGGCGTGCAACCGGCTGTCGTCGGCGTCTCCCAGCATCGGTGCTTCGTCGGTCGGCGGCAGATAGGCGGCGATGAACTCGTACATGCGCTGCAGGCGGCGGTCGTACGCGTCCGGCAAGGCGCCGGGCAGATTGCGCCGCACGACTTCACCGCCGTAGGCAAACAGCTCGGTGACGAGGCGGTGATAGCCGAGGGATGCCTCGAACGACGTGCCATCCGGATGCACCTGGCGCTGCATTTCGGAGGTGAGGATGCGCGCACCGGCGCGCAGCCAGCGCGTGCCCTCGGGTGTGTCGCGAAACAGCGCGCCGAGGTAGACGAGCCCCACGCCGTTCGAGACGTAGTGATTGCCGCGGTAGACCGGATGCCATTCGGGGTAGCGTTCCAGGAACAGGCCAGTGGTGAAGAGGTTGGCGAGCATTCCCTCCCAAAACGCGAGTCCCAGCCCGTCGGCGCGCGCAAACAGCAGCAGGGCCAGCACCCAGTTGGCGGCGCGAATCGCGACTTCCATCGGGGTGGTCCAGTTGGGCCCGCGGCCGACGGGGTTGGCGGCGGGCCAGGAGGCCACGTGGCGGGCGAAGGTGTCGCGATAGCGCTCGTGCCCCCCCCCGGAATGCCAGAACTCGCGCGCGAGCGACACGAAGTACGCGCCGCGCGACATCTCCCAGACCGTGCGGATGTCCGAGCCGTCGCCGCGGTGCAGTCCCAGGCGGAAGGCGTGCCGCAGCGGCCATTCCTTGCCGGTGTACAGGTCGCGGCGCCACGCCGGCGTCTCGCCCACGCGCACGGGGCCCGAGCCGAGCAGGTCGAGCACGCCCCACGCCGCTCCATCGGCGATGTGCTTGTCGGCGGCCGTCCATGTCTCACGCGCCCAGTCTGCGGCTGACGCGACCGGAATCCAAAACGCGCCGGCGCCATCTCGTGTCAACCACTGGGTCAGCGCATCCGGTGCGACGCCCGCACCCATCTGGAAGCGCCAACGCTCGGCCCACCGCCGCCCGCGCGCATCAAGGCGACCGAATCCCCCCAGCGCGTCGACAATCTGCCGCGATCGTTGGCGCGCCTTCCATCCGGCGAGACGCAGCAGGCTCACGCGACTCCCCAGCGCTCCGCCCAGGCACAGAGATTGATCAGATTCCAGAGCCGGAAGCCGTGATCCGCTTTGCCGTTTGTGTGCGCCGTGAACATCGCGCGCACCGGCTCCGGGTCGAAGATGCCGCGCTGCAGGAGCCGCGACCGCAAGACGGTGTGCTCGGCCCAGCTCCCCAGAGGTTCCTGCCGCAGCCAACCTGAGAGCGGCACGTCGAACCCCTTCTTGGGCCGGTCGATCACGCGCAGGTCGAGCAGCGGCGCCGCCGCAAGCTTGAGCACGTGCTTGGTGCGGTTGCCGTCGCTGCCGAGCTTGAGGCGATCCGGCAGCGCCATCCCCAACTCGACGACGCGGTGATCGAGGAACGGCACCCGCGCTTCGACCGAGCTGAGCATCGTCATCTTGTCGACCCGCATCAGCAGGAGCTCGGGGAGGCGGATCATCAGGTCCTGGTAGGCGATCGCGCTGGCGAAGTCCCCGTCCGGGTCCTCTGCGGCGAACTGTGCGAGGTTGCGCTGCGCCAGCGCGGCGCTGGAGGGCGAGCGGCGCAAGCGCTGGCGTGCGGCGGACGTCAGCAGCGCTTCCTTCTCGGGCTCCCAGTTGACCACCGCGCCGCTCAGGAACAGCGGCTCACCGCGCGCCGCCCGACGCAGCAAATCGCGCGGCTCGCGCAGGCGCGGCGCGCGCGCGAGCAACGGCGAGGCAGCCGCACTGAGGGCACGACGCAGCGGCGCCGGCACGCGCATGTAGGGGCGCCACCAACGGCGATGGACCGCCGTGTACCGCCGATACCGCGGATAGCCGGCGAACACCTCGTCACTTCCCTCGCCCACCTGCACGACGACGACGCCCGCTTGCCGCACCAACCGCGACAAGAGCTGCATCGGCAGGCACACCCAGTCCGCCACCGGCTCGTCTTGCCCATAGATCATCTCCGGAACGGCGCTCATGACTTCCGCGGGGCGCAGCACCAGCTCGTGGTGATCGGCGGCGAATCGCTCGGCCACGCGCACCGCGTGGGAGCGCTCGTCGAAATGGGGATCCCCTTCGAACCCGACGGAGAACGTTTGCACCGGCTCTGGGAGGTGGGCACTCAGCAACGCGAGGATCATGCTCGAGTCGACGCCACCCGAGAGCAGCAGGCCGTGCGGCACATCGGCCATGGTCTGCTCTACGACTGCCGACTGCAGCAGATCGCGCAGGTAGGCGGCGACGCCCTGCTCGTCCTCGGGCGACAGCCCGTCGGGGAGCGCGTGTCCCACCGGCGTCCACCAGCGCGACACGACGGGCTCGCGATCGCCGTCGATCACGAGCAGATGACCGGCGGCCAGCTTGCGGATGCCGCAGAACAGCGTGGCGGGCGGCGGCACGGCGGCGAACGTCAGGTATTGCCACAACGCCGCCTCATCGAGCTCGGCGGTGACCGCCGGGTGCGCGAGCAACGCCTTGATTTCGGACGCCCACAGGAACTGGCCGCCCGCGGTCGTATAGTACAGCGGCTTGATCCCGAGGCGGTCGCGCACCAACACGAGTCGCCGTCGCTTCGCATCCCAGAGCGAGAAGGCGAACATCCCGCGCAGCTCCTGCACCATCGCGAGCCCGCGTTCTTCGTACAAATGCAGCAGCGTTTCGGTATCGGTGCGCGAGCGGTAGCGATGCCCGGCGGCTTCGAGGCCGACGCGGAGCGCGGCGTGATTGTAGACCTCGCCGTTGTAGGAGATCCACACCGTCTCGTCTTCATTCGGCATCGGGCCGTGGCCGGCGGGGCTCAAATCGACGATCGACAACCGGCGATGGCCCATCCCGATCCGGCCGGTCCGGTCGACAAAGACGCCGGCGTCGTCGGGACCGCGATGTGGCATCGTATCGCGCATCCGGACGATCACGTCGGGATCGACGTCGGCCGCCCCCGGCAACGCCAGGGCTCCGCAGATCCCGCACATCAGCGCAGCGCCGCTTCACGAACGCGGAACGTCGTCTCGCTGACCGGGCGCAGCGTGATGACGTGCTTCACTCAGGCCACCTCGAGTCCGTCGTACGCGCGGGTATAGCCGTCGACCATGGCTGTCTGGCTGTAGCGATGGAGGACCCGCTCCCGCCCCGCCCGGCCCAATGCTGCGCGGCGCGCGCCGTCCGCCAGGAGTGAGAGGGCGCGCGCCAGCGCCGCTGCATCGCCGACCGAGAACAGCACCCCCGCTGCACCGTTCGCGACGACCTCCGGCAGGTCCCCCACCGGCGTGGCCACGACAGGTATGCCGCAGGCGAGCGCTTCGAGCGCGACGAGAGGCAGTCCTTCACTCTTCGAGGAGAGGGCGAACACATCGAGCGCGGGGAGGATCTCTTTCAAGTCGGTGCGCCATCCGAGGAAATGCACGCGCTCTCCCGCCAGTGCTTCGAGTGAGGGGCGCTCCGGGCCATCGCCGATCATCGCGAGATGCGCCTTCGGGTGCGACGCGGCGAAGGTCCGAAATCCGCGAATCAACGTTGCGTAGTCCTTCTCCGGAAAGAACCGCCCTGCCGTTCCTACGAGATAGGCGTCGGGTGGTACGCCCCAGCGTTGACGTTTTTGTGCGACGCCTTCGGTCGACGGTTTATAGATATCCGTATCGATGCCGTTCGGAATGACGCGCAGCCGGCCGGATCCGACCCGGACGCGATCACGGTAGAACGCCTGCATCGACTGCGCCACGAGCACAAAGGCATCCGTCGCCGCGCCCATCCAGCGCAGCATCCGGCGATAGTCGCCGCGCGGCTCGAGGTACTGATACGAGTGCTCCGTGTGCACCACGCGGGGCACGCGCGCGAGCCGGATCGCCAGGACGCTGTGGAGCAGCGGGCTGAAGTGGTGCGTGTGCACGACCGCGGCGTCGAGCTTCCGCAGCAGGGCGGCGAATTCCCAATGGAAGGCGGGACTCCAGAACCGGCGGCCGCCGAGCACGTAGGACTCGATGCCTGATTGCCGCAGCGCTTCCTCGTGCTCGCCCCCCGCGTCCAGGGCGACGATCACCGAACGGAACCGCTGCGGGTCGAGGCCGCGCGCGAGCGACACGGCCATCGTTTCCATCCCGCCGTGTCCGAGATTGAGCAAAACCTGCACAACCGTGACGCGGCCCCGCGCGGCTCCGCGCTCGGCCCCGCGATACCGCCGTTGGGCGGCCCGGCGCGCCGTCCCCGCCGGCACGTAGCCGAGTCTCATCGGCCCCCCCCGCCCGCCCATGTCGGGAGCGGCGACCCGAGCCGGACGGCGATGCAGACGGCGACCACGAAGAACGTGACCGGTGCGTAGGCGACGGACAGGAAGAACCCCCCCACGAGCAGCGCCACGAGCGCTCCCAGCGCCGCTTCCGCGAGGTTCGATTCGTGCTTCGCGAGCTTCGGGTCCACCGTCACGACCGTCCGGCCGAGCCGGCGGATGCGGCGCGATCCGGCCGCCGCAGCCCACAACATCCGGCTGAACGCAAGCAGTCCGATCACACCAAGCTCGGCGCCGATCTGCACGAACATGTTGTGGGCCGCCGAGTACTTGATGCCGTATCCCTCGTTCTTCTTGCCGCTCAGCACACCTTCCGCTACGGGGAAGTCCTGGACGCCGACGCCGAAGATGGGCCGCCGCCACATGTAGCCGAGGCCGCGCTTCCACACGTCCACCCGCCCTTCGCGGTACGTGAAGTTGTAGTCCTCGGTGGGATGCAAAATGGTGGAGAAACGCTGGCGCGTAGCGTCGCTGGCCGTGAGCACCACGACCACGGCACCGGCGGCGACGGCCAACGACGCCATCCAGCGCCGGCGCCGTGGCCGCACCTGCACGAGCATCCACCCCGCCAACACGATCAGACCGATGAAGCCCGCCCGCGATCCCGTCCGCACGACGCCCGCCACCAGCAGCAGCATGCTGGCGATGCCGATCGGTTTCCAGGCACCGCCGCTCGCGGCGATGTAGAGCGCGAAGGGAATCACCACCAGGAGTTGCAGAGCGGATTCATTGGGATCGAGCGCGGTGCCGACATAGGCGCGGCCCACGACGGCGTGCGCGGCGCCCGTCAACAGCGCGACGGCGACGACCGTCTGGCAGATCACGAGCACCGCGAGCGTGCGCCGCAGCGTGACGCGATCGCACCAGGCGGTCGCGCTGATCACGAACAGCAGCAACGTCTTCCAGTACACCGTCGCGAGAAATGCGGCGCTGTTCCCCGGCCAGACGGCGCCCGGCACCGACAGGACGGCGAGCAGGGAGATCACCAGCACGCACGCCGCGGGAGGACTCCGCAGCACGGCCAGGATCGACCGGGGGCGGAGCACGATGAACGCCGTGGCCAGCAGCAGCACCCCGACGATCTTGGCCGGCTGCAAGCGGTTCACGACCGGCACGAGCTCGTGGATCTTGGTAATGACGATCCCTGTGTAGATCGCGAGCAGCCACCGGAACAGGTGGATCGCTTCACGCTCCCGCCGCCCGGACTGCCCCACAAGCCGGATCGCGGTTCGGCGGATGGGGCTGGCCAGGACTTCGGGCGCGGGAAGGGTAGTCATGGTTGCCAGGAGCTGCTCCACACGTCCCAGCGGCCGCGGGCCGCATTCAACGCCGCCACGACCAGCGCGACGAGCAGCACCAACCCGCTGCGTACGGCGCCGAGGACGCCCACGCCGGGACGGCCGTTCGCGTCGCGCGGGCGCAAGATCCAGGCGAGCGTCACCCCGACGCCGGTTGCGGCGCCGAGCAGGAGCGCCCACCGGCCGGCGAGGAGCAGCACACCGGCGCCGACACAGGCGGCCGCGAGCGGCGTGAGCAGGCGCATGACTTTGTGGGACATGAACTGCCACCAAATCCGGTTCTTGCCGGGATGCAGCAGCGACGGCATCCAGGCGAGTAGTTGGTAGTTTCCCGTGAGCGTGCGCACTTTACGCGCCAGCTCGCCCGCATCCGAGCCGGCACGAACGTCCGTGGCGATCGCGTGCGGCGCGAAGGCCACGCGCCTGCCGGCGCGGATCACCTGAAACGGCACCCACACATCATCGAGCAGCAGGCCACGCGGCAGCGGACGCCAGAATTCCCGCTTGAGCGCATACAGCGCGCCGCTCACACCGACGGCGCTGTCCCACGCCGCCTCGCGGGTCCGCAGCTGGCGTTCGAAGCGCCAGTAGCGCTCGTAGAGGCCTTCGGCGCGGCCGGCGTCTGCAATCGCCAGCGCTCCGGACACCGCGCCGACATCGGGCGAGGCGAGAGCAGCCACGAGCGCCTCGACAGCGCCGGCGCCCACGCGCTGGCGGACGTCGGTGAACACCAAGAGCTCTCCCTTGGCTATCTCCACGGCACGGTTCAGGGCGACCGCCTTCCCTGCCCGCGCGGGGAGGACATCCACGCGGACGCGTTCGTCCCCGATGCCGGCAAGTCCGGCGGCGGTGTGGGAGTCGGGTCCATCGAGCACGACGACGACCTCGCAGCGTCGGCCGATCGTACGCAGCAGGTCCCGGACCTTCCCTGTGATCAGCGCGGGGTCGGCTCCCGCGCGCGCTGCGATAACCACCGATACGAGCGGCGGACGCGTGCCCGCGTTCGCCCCCCCCCCACCGTCGCGTGGCCTACGGGACGGCAGCAAGCTCACGAGCCACGGATAGACCGCGTACGTGTACAGCAAGTGCGCGGCGCCCAGTCCGAGGAGGACGGCGCCGGCCATGGACGCTCCGGTCATGCCCTTAGGCTCGAGCAACGGCCGTACCCCGGCGCCTCAGGCAACCGGCCCCGGGCGAACTCCGCTAAGTGGCTACTAGGGAGTGATTTGGGTGGTTGCGAGCGACCCGGACAGCTTGCTGGAGGCAGCGCGCGGCCGCCCTGGAGTGTGGCGGCCGTGCAACACTGGGGTCGGGGCGCTGGAACGCGGCTTGCGCCGCACCTGGCCATCCCGGCACTCTGAACCGATGGCCTTGCGATCGCGGCTCGAGAAACTCTACTGGACGGTCGAACAGCGGATTGTGCCGGGCCTCCGGTCTTCGCAGGATGCCTACCATTCCGCCCTGGATCGTCACGTCAGCACCGGGACGCGCTGGCTGGATCTGGGGTGCGGAAACGCATTGCTCCCTGCGTGGAAACAGGACTCGGCGCAGAAGCTCAGCTCGCGCCCGGCGCTCCTCGTGGGGCTCGACCGCAGTCTCACCGCACTGAAAGGTCATGCCACGATCTCGCGCCGGGTGTGCGGCGACATCGCCGAGCTCCCCTTTCCCGATCAGTCGTTCGATCTCGTGACGGCAAACATGGTCGCCGAGCATTTGAATGATCCGCTGAGCCAGTTTCAGGAGGTCCGTCGCGTCCTCGTGCCGGGCGGCATCTTCCTGTGCCACACTCCCAACGTGCTGGGTTATCCGACGCTGCTGGCGCGGCTGGTCCCGCAATTCCTGAAGCGGCTGCTGATTCGCGGCTTGGACGGGCGGGAGCCGATCGACGTCTTCCAGACGTACTACCGCGCGAATTCCCCGCGGCGCTTGCGGCAGCTGGCCGCGGAGTCCGCTTTGCGCACCGTCGAGGTACGGATGACGCTCAGCTCCGCGGCGCTCGTCGTGGTGCCCCCGCTGGCTGTCCTGGAGCTGCTCTGGATTCGAGCGCTGCGGTGGCAGCCCCTGCAGCGGCTGCGCCCCACGATGATCGCCACCTTCAGGGCGGTTTAGCTCGGGCGACGGTACACCTCCAGCCAGCCGCGCTCCGCCGCGGACCAGCTGTAGCGCCGGCACTCGCGGCCGGCTTCGGTGGCAAGCCGCACCGCGAGTCCAGGCTCCCGCAAGACCCGCAGCACCGCCGCGGCCAGCGCCTCGGGGCGATCCACCGGCACGAGCAGCCCGGTGCGCTCGTGCTCGACCAGACGCGGAATCCCGCCCGCCGCGGTCGTCACGACCGGGACGCCGGCCGCGAACGCTTCGATGATCACGTGCGGCATGTTGTCCACGCGCGAGCTGTTCACGAGGATGCCCCCCTCCGCGAGCGCCGCGGCGATCTGGCTGCGGGGCACTTCACCGTGAAAGCGCACACCGGCGATTCCGAGTTTGCGCGCCGCCTGCTCGAGCTCCCGAGCAGCGCTCCCGGTGCCATAGATGTCGAGAACGGCGCCCGGCACTTGCGCCTTGACCAGGGCGAACGCCTGGAGCGTGTTCTCCACGGCGTAGAGCCGCTCTAGCAGCCGTGCGGAAATAAGCCGGGGCCGGACCGGCTCGGGACGGCGATAGCTGAAGGTCTTGGTGTCCACGACGTTCGGAACCACGGCGCCCTGAAAGCCGCGGCGGGCAAAGACCTCTTGCAGGTAGGCGGAGGGGAACACCAGCACCGCCGCGCGGCGCGCCGCCCAGCGCAGCAGCGGTCCCCCGCTCCACCAGCGAAAGTGGGCTTCGGCCCGGCCATCGTGATAGTTGAGGATGACGGGGCGCCCGAGCCATCTGGCGACGAGCAGCGCGGGCAGCGCCCCGAACAGAAACGCCGTATGGGCGGCGGCAAAGACGTGGACTACGTCCGCCCGCCGGACCGCGCGGATCAGCCCACGGCAGTACAGCAACGGGCGCACGACCGACCGAATCACCTTCCACTCCGTCAGGAACCGCAGCGGCCCGGGAAGCCGGGGATCGATCGCCTGGAACTCCACCCGCACGTCCGGATGCCCCGCGAAGCCCTGGAGGATGTCGCGGGCGGCGTGCGCGTGCCCCCCAACGGACTCACCGGGCGCGACGATCAGCACCCGTCGCGCGCGCCGACGCCCGTTGGCTCTCACGCCGGTTGCGCGGCGCGCACTTCGGCGCGAGCGGCGCCGTTTGTCGCCAGCCATTGCCATGTGCGGCGCAGCCCCTGCTCGAGCGAGACCCGCGACTCGTAACCCAGCCGCCGGTGCGCCCGCTCGAGACAGGCGAGTGAGTCCCGCACATCGCCCGACCGGGGCGCTCGGGGGACGTAGCCGAGCTGGTGGCCGGTGATTCCGCCGATCAGGGTGATGAGCTCGAGCAGCGAGGTGCGCCGGCCTGCGCCCACGTTGAATACGCAGCCGTTCGCCCTCAGGGCCGGCACCGATGCCGCCAGGAGATTCGCGTTGACGACGTTTTCTACATAGATGAAGTCGCGCGTCTGTTGACCGTCTCCGTACAGCTCTGCCGGCCGCTGCTCGAGGGCGGCCTGGAGGAAGTTGGGGATGACGGCGGCGTACGCGGAGCGGGGGCTCTGGCGCGGTCCAAAGACGTTGAAGTAGCGGAGCGCGACACCTTCCAGCACACCGGCGCGCGCGAACGCCAGCACATACTGCTCGCCGGCGAGCTTCGAGGCCGCATAGGGGGATCGTGGCTCGGGCTCCGCCGCCTCCGTTTTCGCCGCCACGGCCGTGTCGCCGTAGACGGAGCTCGAGCTCGAATAGACGACGCGGGCAACCTGCGCCCGGCCACACGCCTCCAGCAGCCGCATCGTGCCGTTCACGTTGGCGGCGTGGCAGGCCCAGGGATCGAGGAGTGATGCCGGAACGCTGGCGAGCGCGGCGAGGTGAAAGACAACATCCATACCCGCGACGGCGCGGCGGCACACGTCCGGATCACACAAGTCGCCGTACAGAAACTCGATCTCGCCGTCCAGAGCGGCCAGATTCGCTTCGTCGCCGGTGCTGAGATTGTCCACAACCCGGACGAAGTGCCCCAGCGCCACGAGTCGCGCGGCGAGGTGCGAGCCGATGAAGCCGGCAGCACCGGTCACGAGACATTTTGATCCGCCTCCCCCACCGGCTGCCAGCATCCGACTCCTTGCGCCAAGGCCATGTTCCGGGACCACGCCGCTGTCGGCAAATGCAAGGCTGGCGCCGCCGCCCCCGGGAAATCCCCGGGTGGCCTTATCCGGTACTAACTCGCGTCGAAGCAACGAGATAGCGGCGGGTTGATCAACGGCACCATGAGCGCGAACAGCGCGGAGTGTGGCACGGATCCCACACTGCGACAGAGGTGTGGACAGCAGTCAGCAGTTTTTCGAGGATTACTGCGGTTTCGTTTCCCGTTTCAGCTTCTCCCACCACTCGATTCGCTCTTTCACCGTTTTTTCGTAGCCGAATAGCGTGGGCTCGTACCATTTGGCGCCGCGCAGCGCCTCCGGCAGGTACTCCTGCGGGATGTAGGCCTGGTCGGAGTCAAAGGCGTACTTGTATCCTTCCCCATATCCCAGCTCGTGCATGAGCGGGGTCGGCGCATTGCGAATGTGCAGTGGCACCGGCTCAGCGGGATGTTCCTCAGCCGCCGCCTGCGCCTCACCGAACGCGGTGTATGCGCGGTTCGACTTGGGGGCCGTCGCCAGATAAATCGTGGCCTCGGCCAGCGCCAGCTCCCCCTCGGGGCTGCCGAGGAAGTGGTACGCATCCTTGGCGGCCAGGGCCACGGAGAGCGCCCGCGGATCGGCGAGTCCCACATCTTCGGTGGCGATGCGCACCAACCGCCGCGCGAGGTAGAGCGGATCCTCGCCGCCCGCGAGCATGCGGGCGAGCCAGTACAGCGCGCCGTCTACATCCGACCCGCGTACCGCCTTGTGCAGCGCCGAGATCAGGTTGTAGTGCTGCTCGCCGGACTTGTCGTACGTCGGGAGCGGCTTCTCGAGCACCTGGCGCACGGTACCGATGGGAGCAGGGAGCTGGGAGCGGGGAGCAGTCGCGACATGCTTCAGCACGGCTTCGAGCGTGTTCAACGCGCGACGCGCATCGCCCTGGGCGTGACGCACGATGGCCTCGACGGCCTCGTCTGCCAGCACCGCTCCCTGCTCCCTGCTCCCTGCTCCCGCTTGCTCCAGCGCTCGGGTGATCACCGTCCGAATGTGCTCGTCTTTCAGCGGTTCGAGCACAAACACCCTGCAGCGCGACAAGAGCGCGCTCGTCAACTCGAAGCTCGGGTTCTCCGTCGTGGCGCCGATCAGGGTGATGATGCCGTTCTCTACCCACGGGAGAAACGCATCCTGCTGCCCTTTGTTGAAGCGATGGATTTCATCACAGAACAGAATGGTTCCTTGGCCCCGATACTTGAGCCGCTCCTCGGCCTCCTTGATGATCTCGCGGACGCGGGCGACCCCCTCGGTCACCGCCGAGAAGGGCTCGAAGTGCCGCTCGGTGTAGTTGGCGATGATCTTGGCGAGGGTGGTTTTGCCCGAACCGGGCGGGCCCCAGAAGATGCACGAGCCGACGTCGCCGCGGCGGATCAAGTCGCCTAAGGCTTTCCCCGGGCCGAGCAGATGCTCCTGGCCGAGGAAATGCTCGAGCGTCTTGGGGCGCATGCGCGCCGCGAGGGGCTCGGTCGAACCTTGAAAGAGCGTCGGTTCGCTCACGACGCGGAATCGAGCAGCATCTTGGTAACGAAAAATGCTGCGGCCCCGGCAAAGAATGCGGCGGGCAGCTTCCAGCCGGGCTTCCCCTGGAACTCGGGAACCAGATTCGATGCCGCGACATAGATCGTGACGCCTGCCGAGAGAGCTAATCCGTGCAGGATCAGAAACCCCACGTGATCGGTGAGCAGCACGCCTATCACCGTGGCGAGGCCCAAGAGGCCCGCCGCTCCCACCGCCCGTCCGCCGGTGCGTCCGCCGGCCAGCATCAGGCTCGAGATCGTGACCCCTTCGGGCAATTTGTGTAGGAAGATCGCCACGAAGACCATCAGTCCCAGCTCGGGACGTACGAGAAACGCACTGGCGATCGCCACGCCGTCGAAGAACGTGTGCAGCAGCAGACCCACGAGTGCCGACGTGCCCGCCACGGAGCTGACGGGATGCGTCTCCTCGCCGAAGTGGAAATGTGGCGTCACGGTGTGCTGCGTCAGGTGCACGGCGAGATACCCGGCGAGCACCAGTGCCGGGGCGAGCGAGCCGCTCCGCACCAGGGCTGCCGGCAGCAGCTCGACAATCGCGACGGCAAGCATGAATCCAGCGCCGAACGCTACGGTATGCTCGATCACCTTGAGCTCGCGGGCGGCGCGGCGCGTCACCGCGATGGCACCGATCACGTTGCCGAGCGCCGCGACGAGCGCGTACACCAGAGCGTTAGACACGGGAGAGGAGGTACTCCTTGGTGTTGCGGGCCGGGTCCTCCAGCACTTCGGCCAGGAACCGTTGCAGCGTCTCCCCGACAGCGGGTCCGGGCCGCACGCCGGCGGCGATGAGATCGTCGCCTCGAACTGCGAGGTCCTTGAGCGTCAGTGGATCACCCGCGCTGCGGATGCGCTCAACGGCCTTGGGGAGCGGGGAGCGGGGAGCAGGGAGCAGCGCCAGCAGATCATCTACGTACTCGCCAACTCCCGACAACCAGCGCCGTATTGCCACGGCATCCTTGGCGTCGGGATACTTATCGCGCCACGCTCCGATTGCTCGGCCACGTTCGATGTCACTCTTGGCGCATTTCAACCGCGTGAGCACCGATGCAGGGTCCTTGGCCAGGAACGCGGTGATGAGTACGGGATCACGAGGCAGGTTATCCACTGCTCCCTGCTCCCCGCTCCCCGCTCCCCCGATTTCGGGCAGCCAGATGCGCGTCGCACCCACGTCGCGCCAGAGCGCCACGAGCTTCGACACCTTCCGCGCCGTCTGGATGCCCTTGAACCACTCGTCGCGCACCCGCTCGGCGGAGAGCTGCGCGAGTCCCTGAGCGTTGGCCTTCGCGGCGTCGAGGGTGCGGCTGTGGATCCGGAACCCGAAGCGGGCGCTGAAGCGCAGGGCCCGGAGGATGCGCAGGTAGTCCTCCTGAAAACGCCAATTCGGATCGCCCACCGAGCGGATCAGCTTCTTGCCGAGATCTTCTTCACCCTGAAAGGGATCGCGCCAGTCGTGGGTAGTGGGGTGGTAGGCGATCGCGTTGATCGTGAAGTCGCGCCGTGCCAGGTCGTCCATGAGCGACACGCCGAATTCCACCACGGCGTGCCGGCCGTCGCTCTTGATGTCCTTGCGGAACGTCGTGACCTCGTGCGGCTGATTGTTGGCGTCGAGCACCGCGACCGTGCCGTGCGCGATCCCCACCGGCACCGTCCGCTTGAACAGCTTCTGCACCTCCGCCGGGGGCGCGGCGGTCGTGAGATCGAAGTCGTGGTTCTCGAGACCGAGGAGGTTGTCGCGGATCGCCCCGCCGACGCACCAGGTCTCGTAGCCGGCGTCCTCGAGCTTCTTGGCGATCTTCAGGACCTCCGGCGGGATCGGAAGCTGGGGCGGGAATGTCATCCGCAGAGCACCGCGCCCCCGTTCACATTGAGAATCTCCCCCGTAATGTGATGGGCGAGGCTCGAGCAGAGAAACACGATCGGCCCGGCGATGTCCTCCGCACTGGCCGCCCGGCCCAACGGGATCGTCTGCAGGATGGCCGGTTGGCTTCGCAGGGTGTCCTCCGACATCTCCGTCTCCACCCAGCCGGGGGCCACGCAATTCACCGTGATGGCGGGCGCGAGCTCGGCCGCCAACGATTTCGTCAGCGCGATGATCGCTCCCTTGGTCGCGGCGTAGTCCGAGTGAAAGGCTTCGCCGCGTTGGCCGGCCGTAGAGGACACGAGGACGATCGTCCCACCCGGCGTGAGGTTGGGGATCGCGGCGCGGCACACATAGATGGCGGAATCGAGATTGGCCCGGCGGGTCGTTTCCCACTGTTCATCCGTCATCTGGCCGAGGGGCACGTCCTCTGGAGGCCAGACGCCGTGGTTCACGACGAGGATGTCCAGCCCGCCGAGGGAGCGCATGACCTCGGCGACAGCGCGCCGCGCCGTGGCAGGATCGCCCAAGTCGCCGGCGACGTGCACCGCGATCGCGGGATCGGGAGCGGGCTTGCGGCTGCGGTAGCCCGCGGCGACCTTCGCTCCCGCGCGCGCCAGCAGAACCGCCGTCGCGCGCCCAATGCCTCTGCCTCCACCCGTCACGAATGCGCGCTTGCCGGCGAGGTCGATCATCCCTTGAGCCGGTCCTCCACCAGATCGCAGATCACGTGCTCGATGGCGAGGTGGAGCTCCTGGATGCGCGCCGTTTCGTCGGCCGGAACGACCAGCGCGAGGTCCGCGAGATCCTTGAGCTGTCCTCCACCCCTGCCGAGGAACGCCACGACTCCCACGCCACGAGCCTTCGCCGCTTGGGCCGCGCGAATCACATTGGGGCTCTCGCCGCTGGTCGAGTGCAAGACGAGCAGGTCGCCGGGCTCCGCGAGCGCCTCCACCTGGCGCGCGAACACCTCGTCGAAGCCCAGGTCGTTGGCACAGGCGGTGAGCAGCGAGCTGTCGGTGGTCAACGCCACCGCGCGCATCGCCGGCCGGGTGGTTTGGTAGCGCACCACGTACTCGGTGGCGATGTGCTGGGCATCGGCGGCACTGCCGCCGTTTCCCGCGAAGAACAGCGTCCCGCCCCCGAGCAGGGTCACCTCATACCGCTCCGCAATCGCGGCGATCGCGTCGGCCTGCTCGGCCGCGACCCGGCCCGCCAGGGTGGCGAGGCCGTCCAGCGACTCCCGGATACGCGCGACGCTCACCGCACGGCCTCGACCAGCGCCCGCAGCGTACCCCCTACCCCGGCATCGCCTTCCTCTATAATGGTGCCGACGACGACGAAGTCGGCGCCCGCCGCGCGGGCCGCGCGCGCCTGAGCGGGACTCCTGATGCCGCCCCCCACGAATAGCGGCCGCTCGGGCACCGCGCTGCGGCAGGCGCGGATCACGTCCCCCGGCACCGGCCGGTCGGCGCCGCTGCCGGCGTCGAGGTACACGGCCTGCATCCCGATGAGCCGCGCGGCGGTCGCGTGGGCGGCGGCGAGCTCAGGCTTGTCGGCGGGCAGCGGCCGGGTCTGGCTCACCGCCTCGACGCTCGTCACTCGTCCGCCGTCAATCAGGATGTAGGCGGTCGACAGCGTCTCCACCGGGTGCTCCCGCAGGAACGGCACGGCGCGCACATGCTCTTCGATCAGGTACTGGGGATTGCGGCCGGACACGAGCGACAGCAACAGCACCAGATCCACCTGATCGGTGAGCTGCATCGCGGACCCTGGGAACAGCGCGACCGGCAGGCCGGGCGCGTTGGCGCGCAGCGCCCGCGCGACCTCGTGCGTCTGGGCCGCGCCGTCGAACGACGAGCCGATCAGGATGCCGCGCGCACCCGCGGCCTTGGCCTCCCGGCCGATGCGCGCCGCTTGCTCGCCGCTGGTGCGAACGGGATCCACGAGAATCAGGAGACCCTTCCCAGACCCGACAAGACTGGTCACAAGAGCGCGTCCTCCGCCAAGCGGGCAAGGTTCTCCACGCGATCCTCCGCCTGCGCTTCGAACGCGTAGGTGACGAAGGCATCGGCCGCGAGCAGATCCAGCGCCAGCTCGCGACCCCCGCTGGGCCGCGCGGCCACGCGCGCCAGCAGCTCGCGCCCCAGCTCCGCGAGGTGAGCGGGCAACGGGAACGGCGCATCGTCTACCACCCGATCCAGGCGCTCACGCAGCGCGGCGGGAGGCGCGGGCCGGCGGGTGTCGAGCCAGGCCAGAATCTCGGTGCGCGTCACAGCGCGAAATCCTTCACGATCTGAAGGGTTCGGGCCCGCGCCTCACCCAGTTTCGCCGGATCGCCGACTCCCGCCGAGGCAAACTGGGGACGGCCGCCCCCCTTGCCGCCGGTCGTGGACGCGATCGCGTTGGCGATATCCCCCGCCTTGATGCCCTTCGACACCAGATCGTCCGTGACGGCCACGTGGATCCCCGCGCGCTTGCCGGTGGTGAACAGCACGGAGATAGCGCGCTTATGCTTCGCGCGGAAGCCGTCCATTAAGACCCCTATTTGCGTGCGATCTTCGAGATCGGACTCGCCGATATACAGCTCGACGTCGCCAATCTTCTCAACTACTCCCTGCTCCCCGCTCCCGCCGCTCCCGCCTCCCCCCCCCCCCCGCAGCAGCTCTCCGATGCGCTTCTCGAGCTTGCGGTTTTCCTCGAGCATGGCCTCGATGCGGCGGGCCAAGTGCTCGGGCTGTGTTTTGAGCAGCGCGGCGGCTTCCGTGAGGCGGCTCTGCAGCTCGAGGGCATACCGATACGCCGCCGGCCCGGTCAGCGCCTCGATGCGCCGCACGCCCGCCGCCGCGCCGGTCTCGTGCGTGAAGCGGAACAGGGCGATCTGCCCCGTGGAGGCGACGTGAGTGCCGCCGCACAGCTCGAGCGACACGCCGGGGATGTCCACGACGCGCACGACATCGCCGTATTTCTCCCCGAACAGCGCCATCGCGCCGGCCGCGACGGCATCCTTGTACGCCGTCTCGCGCGTCTCGATGGGCAGATTCTCCCACACATGGGCATTCACCTCCGCCTCGACGGCCGCGAGCTGCTCGCCCTTGATCGGTCCGTGATGGCTGAAGTCGAACCGCAGCCGCTCGGGCGCCACGACGGACCCCGCCTGCCGGACGTGCGTGCCGAGGATCTTGCGCAGCGCGGCGTGGACGAGATGCGTGGCCGTGTGGTTGCGCTCGATGTTGCGGCGCCGCGCCTCGTTCACCTGGGCGACCACGCCGGTGGGCTCGAAGCTCTCGCCAAACGTCCCGACGACGGCGCTCCTGCCGTCCACCTTCTCCACGTCTTCGACCGTGAGCTCCCAGCCCTCGCCCGTCACGACGCCGGTGTCGCTCACCTGGCCGCCCGACTCGGCGTAGAACGGGTTTTCCTGGAGCACCAGCTCGAGCCGGTCGCCCCGCTGGCGAAATGCGATCGGCTCCGTTTCCGCTTTCGTCGTTTCGTAGCCGACCCACTCCTGATTGGCCTTAGCCTTGAGCGGGACCCAGTCACCTTGCGGAGCCGTCGTTAGCAGGATGGCACCGCTCTTCTTTCGTGCGGCACGAGACCGCCGGCGTTGCTCGCCGAGAGCCCGTTCGAACCCCTCCACATCCACCGCTTGCCCGCGCTCCGCGGCGATCATCTGCGTCAGGTCGAGCGGGAAACCGTAGGTGTCGTACAGCTTGAACGCGTCCTCCCCGGAAATCGTGCGAGTACTCTTCAACTCCTCCATGCGCGCGAGCCCTCCTTCGATGGTCTCGAGGAAGCGCTCCTCTTCGGCGCGCGTGACGCGCTCGATATGGGGCTCTTTGGAGACGAGCTCCGGATACACCGGCCCCATCACGCCGGCGACGGCGCGAGTGAGGGGCGCGAGCGTGGGCTCGCGGCGCCCCCCCCCCAGCAGCCAGGCGTGGCGCACCGCGCGGCGCAGGATGCGGCGCAGCACGTAGCCGCGGCCCTCGTTCGAGGGGTACACGCCGTCGGCAAGCAAGAACGTGACGGCCCGCGCGTGATCGGCGAGGACCCGGTAGGATGCGCCCGCGGGGCCGCGGTCGTACGGGCGCCCGACGATCTCGACGGCCTGCCCGATGATCGGCTGAAAGAGGTCCGTATCGAAGTTCGACGGCACGCCTTGCATGACCGACGCGATGCGCTCGAGCCCCGCGCCGGTGTCTACCGAGGGAGCAGGGAGCGGGGAGCGGGAGCCGTCGGCTTGGAGATCGTATTGCATGAACACGAGGTTCCAGATCTCGAGGAGCTTCCCTTCCTCACTCAGGCTGACGAATTCATCCAGACCGGGGGCGCCCCTGCTCCCCGCTCCCCGCTCCCTGCTCCTGATGTCCACCAGCAGCTCCGTGTTTGGCCCCGCGGGTCCGGTATCCGCCATTTGCCAGAAATTGTCTTTGTCGCCAAGACCGAAGATGCGGGCGTCGGGGATCCCGGTGATCTTGCGCCACAGCTGCCGCGCTTCGTCGTCAGAGTGATGCACGGTGACGTAGAGCCGGTCCGGATCGATCCCCAGCCACGCCTCGCTCGTCACCCACTCCCAGGCGTACTCGATCGCTTCTTTCTTGAAGTAGTCGCCGAAGGAGAAGTTGCCGAGCATCTCGAAGAAGGTGTGATGCCGGGCGGTATGGCCGACCTGCTCGAGGTCGTTGTGCTTGCCCCCCGCCCGGACGCACTTCTGACTGGTCACCGCCCGGGCGTAGTCCCGACGTTCCAGACCCTGGAACACCCGCTTGAACTGCACCATCCCCGCGTTCGTGAACAGCAGGGTGGGGTCGTCGGGGGGCACAAGGGGACCGCTCGGCACCTCACGATGCGACCGTGGGGGGGCCGTGAAGTAGTCGAGGAACTTGCGGCGGATGTCCACGGACTTCATGGCGGTAAAATATAGTGCAACTAGGAGTTAAGAGCTTCGACCACCTCCCGTATTGCCGGACCAACGAACCCCCGGCGCGCGAGGAACGCCGCCAGCCGCCGTCTGCGGACCGCCGGCGGCAGTCCCGCGAGCTGGCGCGCGCGCTTCTCGGCGAGCGCGCGCACGGCGGCGGCAGGATCGACGCCCTCGGCAGCAAGCGACACGCGCACCGCCTCCTCGGCGACGCGGCGGTCCACGCCCTGGGTTTGCAGGTCGCTCACCAGGCGCGCGGGGCCACGGCCGCGCCGGGCTTTGGCGGCGGCGTAGTCCCCGGCGAAGCGCGCATCGTCTAGCAAGCCGTCCGCGCTGAGCCGGTCGAGCGCGGCGTCAACGGCCGTCGGAGGGTGCTGCTTCTGGAGCAGCCGGCGCCGCAGGTCGAGGCGCGCGTGGGCGCGGCGCGCGAGCGCGCGCAGCGCGGCCCGGTGTGCCGCCTCGAGGTCGGCCAGCTCCTGGAGCCGCTCGAGGACCCGTGGGCTGATCGTCTGCCCCACCGTGAGGTCGAGTCCCGCCAGCGCGGCGGCGGGGAGGGACGCAAAACGCCCCCGATCCACTTCGACCAGCCGGTAGTCCGGCCGGCGCGGATCGGGGGCGAGCCCGGTGAGAATCGGCACGGGGGGGCCTCTACTCCTCGGAAGCTGGAGCCTCCTCGTCGGCGAGCGGCTCCGCAAGCGGCGCGGCTTTGACGCCGAGGTGCTCCTTGACCCGAGCCTCGACCTCGGCCGACATGTCGGGATGGTCCTTGAGGTAGAGCTTGGCGTTTTCCCGACCCTGCCCGATGCGCTCCTTGCCGTACGAGTACCAGGCGCCCGACTTGTCGATGATGCCGGCTTCCGCCGCGATGTCCACCAGCAGCGACTCGTGGCTGATGCCTTCGTCGAACATGATGTCGAACTCCGCCTGGCGGAACGGCGGCGCCACCTTGTTCTTCACGACTTTCACGCGCACGTGGTTGCCGATGACGACTTCGCGCTCCTTCACCGGCCCGATGCGCCGCATGTCGAGCCGGACCGAGGCGTAGAACTTGAGCGCCCGGCCGCCGCTCGTGGTCTCGGGGTTGCCGAACATGACGCCGATCTTCTCGCGCAGCTGATTGATGAAGATCACCGAGGTCCGGGAACGGCTGATCGCGCCGGCCAGCTTGCGCAGCGCCTGGCTCATGAGGCGCGCCTGCAGCCCGGGAAGCGAGTCGCCCATCTCGCCTTCGATCTCCATCTTGGGCACCAGTGCCGCGACGGAATCGATGACCACCACTTCTACCGCCCCGGAGCGCACCAGGATCTCGCAGATCTCCAAGCCCTGCTCGCCGGTGTCGGGTTGGGACACGAGCAAGTTCTCGATATCCACGCCCAGCTTCTTGGCGTATTCGACGTCGAGGGCATGCTCCGCGTCGATGTAGGCCGCGGCGCCGCCGGCCTTTTGCGCGTGCGCGACGACGTGGAGCGCCAGCGTCGTCTTGCCGCTGGACTCAGGACCGAAGATCTCGGTCACGCGGCCCCGAGGGATGCCCCCGATGCCGATCGCGGCGTCGAGATTGATCGCGCCGGTCGAGATCGCGCCCACCCGCACCTGCGGCGTGTCGGCGCCCATGCGCATGATCGAGCCTTTCCCGCAGGTTTTCTCGATCTGGGTGATCGCCAGGTTGAGCGCTTTCCGACGGTCGTCGGTCAGCTTGGTGGTTTCGTCCGCCATGATTGCCCTCGACATGGGTTGCGAGCCTCGTAGGAGAGGACCCGAATATATACCGAACCTACAGTCACCGCCAGCCGGGGCGGAAAGCGTCCGCCATGTGTTCCAACTTGTTGTCAGTCAATCCGATGCAGTCAAAGCGATAGACGTCCGCTGGCTGCCCATAGCGGTCCACCCATACCCGCGCCGCCTTCACCATTTCGCGCCGCTTGGCGCCGGTGATCGCCTCGAACGGGGTGCCGAACCCATCCCCCCGCCGCGCTTTCACCTCTATGAAGGCCACCAGGTGTCCCCGCCGAGCCACGATGTCGAGCTCCACTCGGCCGACCCGAAACCGGTGCGCCACCACGTCCCAGCCCCGACTCTGCAGGTAGCGGATCGCCTGCTCCTCCCCCGCCAAGCCGCGCTGGTGACGCGGGTCGGTCCAGTCCGCCGGGTCGCTGCGTACGCCGCTGGGCACGCGCCAACCTACACGCAAGCGCCGGGCGGCGGGTAATCAAAAACCCGCCGCCCGGCGCATAATAATGAATGGGACTAGAAGGCGCGACTCAGTCCGTACAGTCCCCCCGCGATGCTGACGAGCAACGCGATCAGTCGCAGGTTTTCGCTGCTCCCCCCTGGCCGGTTGCCGCCCACGACGATCTGGTCGCCGTCGCGCAGCCCCAGCTCGTCAATCGTGGTTTCGAACGACGAGCCCTCCCAGACGCGCTTCCCGCCGCGCTCGATGTACATCCGATTCGTCTTCGCGAACTGGGTCGCGCCGCCCGCCGCCATCAGCGCGTCGGACAATCGTCCGTCGGCGGGCACCGGGTAGACGCCGCCGCGTGCGACCTCGCCCTGTACCGACAGCCGGATCAGGGGGTAGGCACGCACGACGGGGTTCTGGCGGAATCGGCCCACGTATTCGGTCATCCTGTCCTGGAGCTCCGAGCGCAGGACGCCACGCAGCGACAGCGTGCCCACGGTGGGCGGCGGTAGCAGCAGCTCGCGCTGGCCGCCGACCGTGAACGTGTCGGTCAACGTGGATTCGCTTTGCACTTCCAGCACGATCTGATCGCCGCGCCGGAAGTCGCCTTCGGACAGCCGCGTCTTGATGCGGACGCCGACGTCGGACGGGCCGGCGGCCCGCAATGCGGTCTCGAGCTGCTCCCGCGTCGCGAGCGGACGATCGGCGGGCGAATCGTTCTGCGCCACGAGGGCGGCGGGCGTCGCCGCCAGTAGCAGGATGCTCCCCGCCAGTGCGGAAACACGAATCATGACCGACCTCCCAAGATGCTCGGCAGCGCTTCCCTGGTGGGACCTTCGTCGTCCACCAGCTCGTATTCCGCCGAAGAGTACATGTAGTAGCGGTACACGCCGCTCGAGCGCACGTCGTTCAGCACGGCGCCGATCACGCGTACCGGCAGTGAGTTCAGCACTTCGAGTTTCGTGGCGGCGAGGTTGATGTCCGACTGGCCCGTCCGCAGCACCAGCAGCAGGTTCTCGGTCAACGTGCCGAGAACCAGCGGGTCGGCGCCCGCGCCCAGGGGCGGGCTGTCGACGATCACCACGTCGTACATGGAGCGGAGGTTGGCCATCAGGTCCCGCATCGTCTGGGACAGCAGCCGCTCCGGCGCGCGCTGCATCCGCGTCCCCGAGCTCAGGAATGTGAGGCCCGGATACGAGGTCTGCCGCAGCGCCGCATCGAGCGCTACGCGCCCGGCAACGACGTCCGTCAGCCCGGGCGTGGACGGCGTCTTGAGCACCTTGTGCTGGACGCCGCGCCGCATGTCGCCATCCACCAGCAGCGTGCGGTAGCCGGCGTCGGCGAACGACAGTGCCAGGTTCAACGAGACGAAGGACTTTCCATCGCCGATCCCCGGGCTGGTTATCGTCAGCGTGAGGGGCCCATCGCCGGCATGCGAGTGCAGGACGCGCAGCCGCAGGCCGCGCAGCGATTCGATCACCTGCGCAGGGCCGTCGCCGTTGGCCGAGACGCGCCAGCTGACGTGCGGCACGGCGCCGAGGATCTGGAGCCGCATCTGGCCGGTGATCTGCTCCGGGTAGCGGATCTTGGGATCCACGCGATCGCGGATCGTGACTCCCAGGACGACGAGGCCGAAACTGGCTATCGCCGCGAGGAGAATGAGCAGCGGCCCGTAGTCGCTCGCCGGCCGCCGCGGTTCCACCGCGGGGTCCAGGACGCGCACGTCCGGCAGGGTGCTGACCAGGGCCAGCTTGGCGGCGTCGTACTGCTTCCCGACGTTGAGGACCTGCTCTTCGGCCATTTGCTGCTCGCGCGCCAGCCGCTGCTGCTCCAGCGCCACGTTCGGTGCGGCGCGCAGCACGCGCGTCGCCGTATCCGCCCGGGGCTGTGTCAGACCGATGCGCTCGCCCAGATCCCGTGACAGCATCCGCGCCAGCGACGGGATCTGCTGCTGCTCGAGCTGCGCGATCTCCCCTTCCAGCTGCTTCACCGGCGCGGCCTCGCCCGTGTACTGGTAGCGAAGGTTGCGGAGCTCCCCCTGCTTCTTCCCCAGCTCTTGGAGGGCCGCCTGCATGATCGGTGAGGTGGTCACGGCCGGAATGCTCGACCACATCTCGACGGAGACTCGCCCGGTCGTGGCGCGCATCGCCAGCTGGTTGAGCAGTGAGCGATCGCGCCGCAGCTGATCGACGTCGCTCCGCAGCTGGGTCGCCAGACCGCTGCCTTCGACGGCCAGCCCGCCCCCTGCCACCTGTCCCACGAGCGGCGAGCCGGCCGTGCGCACCCGGAAATCGCGGAGCGCTTCCTCCGCCTCGGCGAGCTTCTGCCGGGCGCTCTCGTACTGCTCGCCCAGCACGCCCTCCAGGTCCTGGAATTTCCGGCGCTTCATTTCACTTTCCACGTCCACGATCCGCTGCGTAATCGCGTTCAGCGTCGCGGCGGTGGCGGCGGGATTCGTTCCCTTGAGCTGCAAACGCAAAAAGTTTCCGGCGGGATCGAGCCGCGCTTTGAGATCCCCGGCCAGGGCGGCGGCGGCATCCGGGACGGCGCTCACCCTGAAGGTGATCGTGCTCCCCGGCTTCAGCTCCGGGCCCGGCGTCCAGTCAAAGCCGACGTTTTCGCCGACCGGTTGGCCCAGCCGTCCCCGCTGCACGACGGTGCCGTCCTCCATCTCGAGGCGCAGCTCGCGACCGGCTCTATCGACGATCAGCCGATAGGTGCCGGGAATGACGCGGTCGGTGATCTGAAACGTCGCGAGGGCCGCCGCGTCCGTCTTCGTCTGAGGATGAAGGAAGAGACGCTGCGTCGTGACCACCGTGTCGAGCACGGCGTTCGAAGTGACCAGCTCCACCCAGCCGCGCGAGTCGAGCAGCTCTTCCGACTGCACGCCGCGCTCGCGGCCGACCGCGGTCTCGACCCAGAGAATCGACTTCGCGGTGTAGCGGGGATCGAGGAATCGGGTCGCCACGACACCGGCGAGCGTGCCCAGCACCGTGACTCCGAGAACGAGCCACTTGTGCCGCATCACCGCCGTCACGTACCGCTGCCAATCGCTATGCTCGCTGGGCGGCGGCGGCAGAGGGGCCGCGGCCATGGATGCGAGCGGGATCGAGTCCAGCGCGGTCCCGCGGCCTCGGAGGACAGGGACGCGCGGCTTTTCTGGTCCGGACATCTCGGGTAGCTCCTTGTGCTCCATTGCTGTGCTTCACCACGCAAGCTCGGTGCCGGACCGGGTCCCGAGCGATAACCGTGGATTCATGCGGACTTTGCATCCTCCGCCATGCCCTACGAGGGCATGGCGGCGCTTCGTCTTGTGGCGTCGGAGGGCCCGCCGGGCTCGCCGCCGGCGGTCCCAATAGGTCGTAAGTCGTTGCGTCACCGCAGCAAAGGAGCAATCGCCCTGCCCTGAGCACAGAAGGTGCAATACGGTGCGGCAAAGCCAAACTGCGGAGCTGTACCGACATGCTGAGCGGAGCCTTGTCCTTTCTGCGCCCCTCGCGGCGCTTCGTGATCATCGCGGGCCACCTGGCCATCGTGTCCGTCGCCTATTTCACTGCCTTTGCGCTGCGCTTCGATCTCCAGATCCCGCCTGAACAGCTCCACCGCTACGCCGCAACGTTGCCCTACCTCCTCGTGGTGCGGCTGGCGCTGTTCCATCGCTTCGGCCTGTTCCGGGGGTATTGGCACCTCGTCGGCGTGCGCGACCTGAAGCAGATCAGCGCCGCGGTGACGCTCGGGTCGCTGGGGTTCGTGGCCCTGCTCGCCTTCATCGGCCGCCTCAGCGGCCTCCCCCTGGTCATCCCCGCCCTCGACTGGCTGGTCACGATCATGCTCGCGGGCGGGATTCGCTTCGTGGCGCGCTGGATGCGGGAGGAGCCGTTCCGCAAGCCGAGCCGCGGCAAGCGCACCCTGCTCCGCTGGATGAAGGAGGAGCCGTTCCGCCGCCGGCCCATTCGCGGCAAGCCGTCCATCATCGTGGGCGCGGGCACGGCCGGCGAACGGCTGCTGCGCCAGCTGCTCCACGATCCCCGCCATCCGCTGCACATCGTGGGGCTGGTGGACGACGATGCGAGCAAACACGGACGGGCGATCCACGGCGTCCCCGTCCTGGGCGGGTCGGACGAGCTGCGGCGTTTCGTGGCGATCCACCACGCCCAGCAGATCGTCATCGCCATCCCATCCGCGTCGCCCGAGCATATCCGGCGTCTCGTCGCCCGGGCCGCGGAGACCGGCGTGGCCGTCAAGATCCTGCCGCCGACGCTCGACCTCCTGGCCGCCGATACGCCACAGATCAATCAGGTCCGCGACGTGCAGGTCGAGGACCTGCTGGGACGCGACCCGGTGCAGCTCGACATGAAGGACGTGGCGCCGGAGCTCGCGGGGAAGGTCATCCTCGTGACCGGAGCGGGCGGCTCGATCGGCTCGGAGCTGGTGCGCCAGATCGCGCGCTTCAATCCCCGCCGGCTGCTGTTGCTCGATCGGGCGGAGAGCCCGCTGTACTTCATCCACCACGAAGTGTCGGAGGCCCACCCGGCCATCGACGTGGTGCCGGTGCTCGCCAGCGTGACCAACGCCGGACGCTTGGACCGCATGTTCGAGACCTACCGGCCCGACTCCGTCTTCCACGCCGCCGCCTACAAGCACGTGCCCATGCTCGAGTGGAACATGATCGAGGGGGTGTGGAACAACGTCGTCGGCACGCTGCGGCTGGCGCAGTCCGCCGCGCGCGTCGGCACCAAGAAGTTCGTCCTCATTTCCACCGACAAGGCGGTCAACCCGAGCAGCATCCTCGGCGCCACGAAGCGCGTGGCCGAGCAGATCGTGCGGGAGCTGCCCTCGCTGCGCGCGTCGGACACCGACTTCCGCGTCGTGCGCTTCGGCAACGTGCTGGGCTCGGACGGCAGCGTCGTGCCGCTGTTCAAGCGGCAGATCGCGGTCGGTGGCCCGATCACGGTCACGCACCCCGAAATGAAGCGCTTCCTGATGACGATCCCCGAGGCCGCGCAGCTCGTGCTCGAGGCAGCCGCGCTGCCGGAGGCGGCGGGACGCATCGCCGTGCTCGAGATGGGCACGCAGGTGCGGATTCTCGAGCTGGCGGAGCAGATGATCCGGCTGTCCGGCCTCGTGCCCTACCACGACGTGCAGATCGTGTTCACCGGCCTCCGCCCGGGCGAGAAGCTCGAGGAAGAGCTGATCGCGCCCGGCGAAACGCTGGCGCAGACCAGCATCGACAAGATCCGCGTCGTCACCGGCAACGGCGTGGGCGGCGCCACGCTGGCGCGGCAGATCCGCTCGCTCATTGCCGTCACGGGTCAGGGCGACGAGCGCACGGTCGTCCGCGCGCTCACGGCCATCGTGACCGAGTACCAGCCGGAGCGTCTCGAGCTCGTGGGGCGGGGCGGCGGCAACGGCACCGGCGGCTTCGTCCGGTCGCGCGGCGCGAACGGCAACGGCCAATCCCCGGCGCGGCGCCGCACCAGTCGGACGCCGCCATCGCAGCGGCGCGCCATTGTCGTGGACGATCCCGCGCCCTCGGCCCTGCCTGACGACGTCCGGCCGGCCGCGGGAGAAGTCGGCGCCGGTGGGGGCGGTGGGGGCGGTGGGGGCGGGGGGGGCGGTGGGGGCGGTCATGACTGACATCATCTCGCGCGCCGCGCGCCGGGACTTCCTGCCGTTCTCGCCGCCGCTCGTGGGCGAGGAGGAGATCCGTGAAGTCGTGGACACGCTCCGCTCCTCCTGGATCACCACGGGGCCCAAGACGCGGCGCTTTGAAGAGGAGTTCGCGGCGTTCATCAACGCACCCGGGGCGCTCGCGCTCAACTCCTGCACGGCCGCGATGCACACCGCGCTGGCATGCCTCGGGATTGGGCCCGGGGATGAGGTGATCACGACGCCGATCACGTTCGCCGCGACGGCGAACGTCATCGAGCACGTCGGCGCCCGGCCGATCCTGGTGGACGTCGAACCCGACACGCTGAACATCGATGCGGAGCGGGTGGCGGCCGCCATCACGCCGCGCACGCGCGCCCTGCTGCCGGTGCATTACGCCGGCCATCCCGCCGAGCGCGATGTGCTCGAAGCGCTCGCGCGCACCCACCACCTCGCCCTCATCGAGGACGCGGCGCACGCGCTGCCGGCCAGCTACCGCGGCCGCGCGATCGGCTCGGGTCCGAATCCGGTGGCCTTCAGCTTCTACGCGACCAAGAACCTGACGACGGCCGAGGGCGGCATGCTCACCGCCGACCCCGAGTTCCTCGACCGCGCGCGCATCATCGCCCTGCACGGCATGAGCCGCGACGCGTGGAAGCGCTACGACCAGGGGGGCAGCTGGCGCTACGAGATCGTGGCCGCCGGATTCAAGTACAACATGACCGACGTGGCGTCCGCGATCGGCCTGTGGCAGCTCCGCAAGCAGGAGCGCTTTCATCGCCGCCGGGTCGAGATCGTGGATGCGTACACGCAGGCGTTCGGCGCCGAAGAGGCGCTCGAGCCGCCGGTGCGGCGCCCGCACGTCGAGCATGCCTGGCACCTCTACGTGCTGCGCATCCGGCCGGAGCTGCTGCGGATCGGGCGGGACCGGTTCATCGACGAGCTGACCGCCCGCAACATCGGCACGTCGGTGCACTTCATCCCCATCCACCTGCACCCCTTCTACCGCAAGAAGTACGGCTACGTCCCCGGTGATTTCCCGATCGCGGTCTCGAACTTCGAGCGGCTGCTCAGCCTGCCGCTGCACCCGGGACTCAGCGATCAGGACGTGGCCGACGTGATCGATGCGGTGCTCGATGTGGTGCAGACGTACCGCCGGTGACGCCGTCAGCGACCGCGTTGCGATTCGCGTGGGTGGGGTTTCACGCCGAGGGATTGCCGGCGCTGGAAGCGCTGCTTGCCGCCGGCGCGCCCATCGGCGCCGTGCTGACGCTGAAGCCGGAGCTCGCGGCCAAGCGCAGCGGCGGCGTGGACTACGCCCCGGTCTGCGTGCGCTACGGCGTGCCGCTGCATTCCATCGCCGGCATCAACGAGCCCGAGGCCTTCCAGATCCTCGAGGGCGTAGCGCCCGACGTGCTGTTCGTCATCGGCTGGCATCAGATCGTGCGCCCTCCCGTCATGCAGCTCGCCCGGCTGGGGCTGATCGGCGCGCACGCGTCCTTCCTCCCGCACAACCGCGGCAGCGCGCCGATCAACTGGGCGATCATGCGCGGCGAGCACGAGACCGGCAACACGCTGATGTGGCTGGCCGAGGGCGTGGACGAAGGGGACGTCATCGACCAGCGCGCGTTTCCCATCACGCCCTACGACACCTGCGCCTCGCTGTACGCGCGGGTCGCCGAAACCACTCGCGACATGCTGGTCGCGCTGCTGCCGCGCCTCCTCGCCGGAGAGCGGCCGGGGCGGCCGCAGCCGCGCGGCGACGAGCCGGTGCTGCGCCGGCGCCGGCCCGCCGACGGCCGCATCACGTGGGACTGCCCGGCGCGGTCGGTCTACGACTTCGTGCGCGCCCTGACACGGCCCTACCCCGGCGCCTTCTCCTCGCTCAACGGCAAGCAGTGGTGGATCTGGGAAGCGGCCCTGCCGCCCGACCTTGGACCCGCCGGCGCGGTGCCCGGCGAGGTACTCGGTCCAGTGATCAGCCCGGTGGACGCCGCCTGCGGCCAGCTGGTGGCCTGTGGCAGCGGCGCGGTCGTCCTGCTCGAGGTCACGGATGCCACCGGCGTGTCGCTGAAGGGACGAGCGCTCGCCGAGCAACGCTGGACGGGGCTTCGCTGGGAAGACGAGTCAGGGGGTGAGGTCCATGACTAAACGCGTCCTCGTGATCGCGGCCCACCCCGACGACGAGGTGCTCGGCTGCGGCGGCACCGTCGCCCTGCACACCAAGGCGGGAGACGAGGTCACCTCCGTGATCGTGTGCGAAAGCGAGTCGCTCCGGTACGGGCAGACCGGCGTGGGGCAGCCCGAGCACATCCGCCGCGCCGCGGCGACGCTGGGTGTCCACGACGTGCGGCCGCTGGGGTTCGCCGATCAGCGGCTCGATACGATGCCGCTCACCGAGCTCATCGCCCCGCTGGATCAGATCGTCAAAGAGGTGCAGCCGCAGGTGGTGTATTGCCAGTACGGCGGGGACGTCAACCGCGACCATCACCTCCTGTTTCAGGCGGTGTTGGTGGCGACCCGGCCCACGGCGTGCTGGGTCCGGGCCGTCTACGCCTTCGACACCGCGAGCAGCACCGAGTGGGCCTTCCCGCGCACGTTCACCGCCGACACCTGGGTGGACATTACCGCGACGCTCGACATCAAGCTGGCCGCGATGGCCTGCTACACCAGCGAGCTTCGTCCCTATCCTCACCCGCGCTCGCTCGATTCGCTGCGCTATCGCGCGCGCGCCTGGGGCAACCAGCAGTGCCTGGATGCCGCCGAAGTCTTCATGACCGTTCGCCGAGCGCTGCACGATGGCCAAACGCCTGTTTGACGTCGTGTGCGCCGGGTTGGCGCTCATCGTCTCCGCGCCCCTGCTGGGGCTCGCGGCGATCGGCATCAAGCTGACCGATCCGGGGCCGGTGTTCTACCGCGCCCGCCGCATGGGTTACCTGGGCCGCCAGTTCACGATGTACAAGCTGCGGACGATGCGGCACCGCGCCCACGGAGGCGCACGAATCACCGGCCACGGCGACGCGCGCATCTCCCCGCTCGGGCGGATTCTGCGCCGCACCAAGATCGACGAGCTACCCCAGCTCTTCAACGTGCTGCGCGGCGACATGGCCATCGTGGGCCCGCGCCCGGAAGACCCGGCGATCGTGAAGCAGCACTACTCGTCCACCGATCTCGAGACGCTCGGCGTGCGTCCGGGATTGGCGAGCCCCGGCAGCATCTATCAGTTCGTCGAGGGCGACAAGCTGCTGACGGATCAGGACCCGGAGGCGGGCTACGTCGCCAAGCTCCTCAAAACCAAGCTCGCCTTGGATCGCGTCTACATCCGCCGCGCCTCCATGCGGCGCGACTTCGCGATCATCGGCCGGACCCTGTGGACCATCGGCGCCGTCGCCGCGGGCAAGCGGCGCTTCCCTCCCCCCCCCGAGATGGCGGCGGCGAAGCGATTGCTCGCTGCTCAGAAAGACAAGTCATGAGCCCCCCCGGCGCACCCGCGATGCGCATCCGTGAAGCCACGCCCGAGGAGCTGAGCAACTGGGACGCGATCGTGCGGCGCTTCCCCAACCACCGGCTGCCGCATACGCGCGCCTGGATTGACGCCCTGGCGACGAGCGGCTGCGGCCGTCCGCTGTACCTGCTCCTGGAACAGGACGCGGGACTCGTCGGCTGCTTCCCCGGCCTGCTGGTCAACGTCGGGCGCTGGCGGCTGTTCGGCTCGCCCCTGGCCGGCTGGCAAACCGTGAGCCTCGGACCGGCGTTCGATCCCGAGCGTTTCTCGACGGCCGAGTTCGCCGCCGCCGTCGTGCCCTACCTCGAGCGCGAGCACGACGTGGATCACATCGAGCTCATGCATCTCGGCCTCGACGGCGCGGCGATGCGCGCGGCCGGCTTCGCAGGCGAACCGGTACGCACCTATCGCGCGCCCCTCTTTCCCGGCGACGATGCCCGCACGTTCAAGCAGCTCAAGGACAGCGCGCGCCGCAACGTCAAGCGCGCCCGGCGGCTCGGCCTGACCGTGCAGTTCGAGGAGGACGAGCGGTTCGTGGACGAGCACTACTCGCAGGTCCAGGAGGTGTACCGGCGGGGCGGGTACACCGTGCCTTTCGGCAAGCAGCGTGTCCTGGAGTTTTTCCGCCACCTCAAAGAGAGCGGCAACCTCGTCGCCGTCTCGGTCTATCTCCCCGGCGGGCGGATCAGCATCGCCACCGGCCTCTTCGCCGTCGAAGGCAAGGAGCTGCTGCTGTGGATGTGGGCGCACCGCGGGCACTACCGCTGGTACCGCCCCACCGAGCTGATGACCTGGGCCGTGATGCAGCGCGCCGTGGAGCTGGGGTGCGAGACGTTCGACTTCATGGGCGGCGGACATTTCAAGACGAAGTTCGGCGCCGAGTCTGACATCACCAAGATGCGCTGGCTGCGGGGGCGGCACCGCTGGCTGATGAAGGCCCGCAAGCTCGTGAAGACGGCCTACTACTGGCAACAGGGGGCGCTCGGCCGCACGTCGCGGCTCGCCCGGCAAGCCGCGGGCTTCGTCGCCCGGCGCGGCCGCTCCGCGCATCCCGGCCGCCCGCCCGCCTGCGTGCTCGGCGACATCGACCTCGTGCGCGCCCTGGGCGTCGCGCGCATCCCTTCGCATGTCCTCGCCCCGCCCGGCGCTCCGGTCCGCTACTCGCGCCACACGCGGTCGGCGCTGCCGTGGCACAACGCGTGGGAGCGTCCGGAGGAGTTGGTGGAAGCGCTGGTGCGCTTCGGCCAGGCGCAGCCCGAGCCGCCGGTCCTGTTCTACCAGGAGGACCGCACGCTGATGCTCGTGTCGCGCCACCGCGAGCGGCTACGCGAAGCGTTCCGCTTCATCGTGCCCGACGCCGAGCTCGTTGAACAGCTCGTCGACAAGGCGCGTTTTCAGAAGCTCGCCGCGCAGCTCGATCTTCCGGTCCCGCCGGCGCGCCTGCTCTCACCCGACGACACGCCGCCCGATGATCTCGGGCTCGCGTTCCCAATCGTGTTGAAGCCGCTCGTGCGCATCCCGGATCGCTGGGAGCCGGTGGCGGGAGCGGGCAAGGCGACGTCCGTCGCCAGTGCCGCGGAACTGCGCGCGCTGTGGCCGCGACTCGCGTCGGCGAATCTCCCGATCCTCGCGCAGGAGCTCGTCCCCGGGCCCGAGACTTGCATAGAGAGCTACCACGCATACGTGGACGAGCGCGGAAACACCGTGGGCGAATTCATCGGCAAGAAGATCCGGACGTTGCCGGCGGCCTATGGCGACAGCACGGCGCTCCAGACCAGTGATGCGGTGGATGTGCTGGCGTTGGGCCGCACGCTGCTGCGGCGGTTGAAGCTCCGCGGCGTCGCGAAGCTCGACTTCAAGCGCGGTCCGGATGGACGCCTCCATCTGCTGGAAGTGAACCCGCGCTTCAATCTGTGGCATCACCTCGGCGCCGTGGCGGGCGTGAATCTCCCGGCACTCGTCTACGGTGATCTGGTCGGCTGGCCGCGGCCGGTCGTGGGACAGGCCCAGCCGGGGTTCCGCTGGTGCAAGCCCTGGAAAGATGCCGCCGCCGCGCGCGCCGTGGGCGTGTCGCTGGTTCGCTGGCTGCCGTGGGCGCTGCGCTGCGAAGCCAAGAGCGGCGTGGCGTGGGACGATCCATTGCCGTTGTTCGCCGCGGTGGCGCGGCGAGGGATGCAGGCGCTGGCACATCGGGGGCGGGGGGGCCGGGGGGGCCGGGGGGGCCGGGGGGACCAGCGCACGACCGAGGGCGCACCGTGGGCGCTCAATCCTGTCTCAAGGAGCGACGTATGAGGCCATCGATCATGTTGCTGCTGCGCGCCCTGCTGATCATGGGCTCCATCCTGGCCGTGATGTCGTGCAGCAATCCGGTGAGCACGGAGTCGGGCACGCCCCGGCCCCGGCCCCCGGTGCTGGAACCCACAGCCAATGTCGCAGTGCGCACCACCACCACGTGCGGCGCGATCCAGTTCGCGCTCAACGCGGGCAGCTATTCCTCGCAGTCTGTGCCGGCCGCCGGCGGCACGTTCAGCGATTCAGGCACCGGCACATGTCATCGAGCAGTCACGACCCATTCAAGGAGAGAGGTATGACCCGTCGTTTCAAGCTGCGCGCCGTCCTGGCGCTACTCGCCGCCGGCGCGATCGGCGCGTTCGGCGCGTGCAAAGACAAGGGGATTACACCCCCCCCGCCGCCGCCCCCGCCGCCACCGCCGCCCGCGTTGGCTGCGCCGACGAATCTGACGGCGACGCCGGTGTCGGCCACGAAGATCAACCTCACGTGGACTGACAACACCACCATCGAGACCGGCTTCAAGGTGGAGCGGTGCAGCGGTGCCGCGTGCACGACGTTCACGGCGCTCGCAACGACCGCGGCCAACGCGGCAGTCTACGCGGACAGCAACCTCACCGCGGCCACGGCCTACAGCTACCGGGCGCGGGCTTTCAACGCGACCGACAGCTCGCTGTTCAGCAACACGGCCACGGCAACCACCCTCGCAGCCGCGGCACCGGGCTTCGTGATGGTGGGCGCCGGCGAGATCACGAGCTGCGCGAGCACGGCATCCACTCTGACGGCCGCGCTGGTCGATTCTGTCGTCGCGAAGAACCCGAACGCCATCATCTACACGGTTGGCAACAACCTGACCGATGCTGGGGCCAATGCGTCGTTCCAGAACTGTTTCGAACCTAGATGGGGACGGTTCAAGGCCAACGCGAACTTCCGTGTCGCGCTCGGTCAGCGCGATTACGAGGTCGGCACGCCGCCCGGTGGGACCGACGCCGTCTACGCCTATTTCGGCGAGAAGGCCGGCGCGCCCAACGGCTGGTATGCGTTTGATGTCGGCACCACGTGGCGCGTCATCGTGCTCAACTCGGCCACGTGGCAGCATGGGCAAGCCAACCTCGTCGATGGCCCCGGCCCCACTTCGCCGCAGAACACGTGGCTCGCGAATGAGCTCGCCACGAACTCGCGGAAATGCACGTTGGCGATCTTCAATACGCGCCGCTACTACTCGTACGGCACGATGGAGAATGGGAACGCCAAGACCGTGTGGAGGATGCTGCACACGGCTGGCGCGGAGGTCATGCTCAGCGGCACCGACAAGTATTACGAACGCTGGGCGCCTCAGAACCACGACATGGCGCGCGACGACGCTGGCGGTATGCGCCAATTCATCGTCGGCACCGGCGGGCGGACCCTCGACAACTTTGCCGAGTGGAAACCGATCGCCGAAGTTCCGAACCTCGAGGTTCGCGACGCGTCGGTGCATGGCGTGCTGAAGCTCACGCTCAACGAAGACAGCTATACCTGGGAATTCATGCCGACAATCGCCGGTGGATTCACCGATACCGGCACCACGGCGTGTCACTAACAGACGGTTCGGAGGCTCCGATGGTGAGGTTCACCACTCCAGCCGGGGCCTCCGGCCGCAGCCCCTGCGCCGGCAGCCGCACCGCCGGCGCCCCGGGCCGCCCCCCCCCCGCGGGCCCCCCCCCCCCCGGCCCCCCCCCCCCCCACCTCCACCCCCGCCGCCCACGGCGCCCTCAGCGCCGCGGGATTCGGGGCACTTCACCTGGCAGTCCGGGCCGATCGCGGCGCCATGACTTCGCCCGCGATCGCCCGTCTCCGGATCTTCTCGTCCCTGCTGCTCGCCGCCGCATGCGGCGGCGGCAAGGACGTCGGGCCGAATCAGCCGCCCGTTGCCGCCGCCGGCGGACCCTACACCACCAACACCGGTGCGGTCAGCTTCGACGGCAGCGCGTCGTCTGATCCGGACGGCGATGCCCTCACGTACAGCTGGGACTTCGGCGACGGCGAAAACGGCAGGGGCGCCCGGCCCATGCACACATATCGTGCGACGGGCAGCTTCACCGTCCGTCTCACGGTCACCGATGCCCGGGGCGGCACCAGCGCTCCCGCGAGCACGAGTGCGCAGGTGAGCAACGTCGGGCCCACGGTAGAGGCGGGCACGAGCAAGGCCGTGCCAGTCGGGTCGTCCTACGCCCTCTCGGCCACGTTCACCGACGGCGCCGAAGGCCCCTGGGATTACACGATCCAGTGGGGCGACGGCACGACCAGCGACGGCGACCGCGGCTCCCCGGGCACGATCACCGCCACCCATGCGTACGCGTCGGAGGCCGGCTACCGCGTCGTAGTGAACGTGACGGACCGCTTCGGCGCTCAGGGCAGCGACTCGCTCACCATCACGGCAACGCCTCCCGTCCTCGTCGGCGCCGGCGACATCGGCGACTGCCTGCGCACGGGCGACGACTCGACGGGCGCGCTGCTCGACCGCATCGAAGGGATCGTCATGCCGCTGGGCGACAATGCGTATCTCGACGGGACACCGGAAGAGTACGCCAACTGCTACGACCCGGCCTGGGGCCGCCACAAGGCCCGGTCGCGTCCCGTCGCGGGGAACCACGATTACAACACGCCAGGTGCGACCGGCTATTACGGCTACTTCGGCGCCGCGGCGGGTGACCCGGCCAAGGGCTATTACAGCTACACGCTCGGCTCGTGGTTTGTGATCGTCCTCAACACGGGCACCGACAGCCCGCCCAATTACGCGGTGGGCTCGCCGCAGGAACAGTGGCTGCGCGCCGAGCTCGCCAGTCACTCGCAGCAGTGCGTGCTCGCGATGTTCCACCACCCCCGGTTTTCCACCACGCTCGGCCGCGGCCTCCGGCCCGAGGTGAAACCGCTGTGGGACGCGCTGTACGAGTATGGCGCCGACTTGGTCATCAACGGGCACGATCACTCCTATCAGCGCTTCGCGCCGCAGAAACCCGACGGCACTGCTGATCCGGCCTACGGCATCCGCCAGATCACGGTCGGGACGGGCGGAGGCGAGGGGTTGTACCAGTGGGGTGATGTGGTCCCGAATCTCGACGTGCGGGACAACGAGACGTGGGGCGTGATCAAGGTCACGCTGCGTCAGAGCGGCTATGACTGGCAATTCGTGCCGGTCACGGGAAAAACCTTCACCGACTCAGGGTCGGGAACTTGCCACGGGAGACCGATGTGATGTCCCGTCTCAAACTCTTGGTGCTGTTCGCGGTCATTGGACTGGCATGCCGGGGAGCGGTTGACCCGCCGCCTCCGCCTCCGCCTCCCCCCCCGCCCCCCAACCAGGCCCCCGTGGCGGTGGCGGGCGGGCCGTACACCTCGGGCGACGGCACCGTCAGCTTCGACGGCTCCGCTTCGTCCGACGCGGATGGCGACGCCATCACGTACCGCTGGAACTTCGGCGACGGCGGGAGCAGCGACGTCGTCAAGCCGAGCCACACGTACGCGCAGGACGGCAACTACGCCGTGTCGCTCGTCGTGACGGATAGCAAGGGCGCTCCGAGCGCTCCGTCAGGCACGAGCGCCGCGGTCGCGCGCGCAGCGGTGCTCGTGGGCGCGGGGAACGTCGCGTCCGACGGCAACAACGATGAAGCGACGGCCCGGCTGCTCGACGCCATTCCCGGCACTGTGTTCACGGCGGGCGATAACGCCTTCCCGGACGGGTCCGATTCCATCTACGCGAAGTACTACGCGCCCACGTGGGGACGTCACCGCGCGCGTACCCGCCCGGCGTTGGGGAATCACGACTACCAGACCGAAAACGCCGAGGGGGCCTTCAACTACTTCGGCGACCGGCTCGGGCCGCGCGGGCTGGGCTACTACAGCTACGACCTCGGCGCGTGGCACGTCATTGTGCTGAACGACAAGGGCGAGTCAGGAATGGACCAGGCGCAGCTCCAGTGGCTCGCCGGGGATCTGAACACGAGCAAGCGCTGTACCGTGGCGATCTGGCACGTGCCGCTGTTCACCTCGTCAAACACCCCGGGCTACACCGTGAATCCGAATCACCGCGCTGTCTGGGAGGTGTTGTACTCCAAGGGCGTGGATGTCGTGATCAACGGCCACCCCCATCATTACGAGCGCTTCACGCCGATGTCGCCCACCGGGTCCGTGGACGAGGCGGGCGGTATCCGCCAATTCAGCGCCGGCACGGGCGGTGGCGATGGCGTCTCGATGCCAACCGTGTTTCATCCAAACAGCGAAGTGCAGACGGCAACCTTCGGGGTGCTGAAACTCACGCTCAAGGCCGGCAGCTACGACTGGCAATTCGTGCCGGTCGCGGGCGCCAGCTTCAGCGACTCCGGATCCGGTACATGTCATTGAGCCTGCTGCCGACCGCGGCGCCGCCGCGTTCCGAGTTTGCGTCCCCCGCCCCGCTGGTGGGCCGGCTGGGGGCTGCGCTCGCGAAGCGCGGGGTGTCCTACTGCCAGTGGAAGGGCCACGGCAAGCGCGAGCGCTGGGAAAGCGGCCGCGGGGACATCGACCTGCTGGTGGATCGCGCCGCGTGGGGGGACTTCGCCGAAGTCCTCGCCGATCTGGGCTTCAAGCTCGTCCTGCCCCCTCCGGGGCGTGAAGCCGCGGGGATCGTGCATTACTTCGGCCTCGACGAGCGCACCGGGCAGCTGATTCACGTTCACGCCTATCAGCGCCTGGTGATCGGCTTGCCGTGGCGCACGCACTACCGGCTCCCGCTCGAGCGCGCGCTGCTCGATTCGGCGGAGCAGCGGTCCGGCGCGGTCTTCAAGACGCCCGCCCCGGAGCTGGAAATCGTGGTGCTGGTGCTGCGGCTGTCGCTGCGCCACGGGTTCACCGATCCGCTGCGGCGGGCGCCGCCGCGTTGGCTGGACGGCGCCCTGCCGGAGCTCGACCGGCTCGAGGAGCAGGCGTCACCGAAGACGGTGGCCGCGGCGCTCAGCCGCTATCTGCCCGAAGTAAGCCTGCGCCTGTTCGACCGTTGCCGCGATGCGCTCCGGCTCGATGCCCGCCCCTGGCATCGCGTCGCCGTGCGCCTTGCCGTCACGCGCTGCCTTGCCGCGCATGCCGCCCGGCCGCCGCTGTTCGCGCCGGGCGAGCGGGTGTTGCGGCGGCTGGATCCGGAGAGCGCCGGACAGCGGCTGGCGGGCGGTGGGTCCGTGATCGCGCTGCTGGGCGGCGACGGCTCGGGCAAATCCAGCTGCGCCGATGCGCTCGACGCCTGGCTCGGCTCCGCTCTCGCTACGCTGCACGTGCATCTGGGCCGCCCCCCCCGCGGCCTCACGACGCTCGTTGTGGGCGGCGCGTTGAAGCTCGCGCGGGCCGTCGGCGCCAAGCCCGAATTCGTCCTGCACCTCGAGCTGCTGCGCTACGGCTGCACGGCCCGCGACCGCTACCGGCTGTACCGGCGCGCGCGGCGCTTTGCCACGGCGGGGGGGATCGCGATTTGCGAGCGCTATCCCACGCCCGAAGGCTGGGCGCTCGCCGGGCCGAGCGACGTCCAGGGACACGCATTGGGCGCGAAGTCGCCGCTCGCCGACACGCTGCGGCGCTGGGAGCGCCGGTATTACGAGCGGATGACGGCGCCCGACATCGCCTTCCTGCTGCAGGTGGATCCCGAGACGGCGGTGACCCGCAAGACGAACGAGCCGGCCGCCTACGTGCGCCAGCGCGCCCGCCTGACCTGGGACACCGACTGGAGCCGGTCGGGGGCGCACATCGTGGATGCGACACAGCCGCTGCCGCAGGTCGTGGCCGCGCTCAAGAACCAGATCTGGAGGACGTTGTGAGTGAGGGACGAGCAGTAATCGTGGAGCTGGTGGGCCCGGCCGGAGTGGGCAAGACGACCCTCGCGAACGGCGTCAGCACGACCGACCCGACGATCCGCGCCGGGCTGAGCCTGTGGGGATTGCCCCGTCCGCAGCTGCTCGAGAGCGCGCTCGCGCTGCTCCCGACGATCGTGGGCGCCGCCCTGGGCGGCCGCCGGTCGCGGCTCAAGTGGGGTGAGATGATGCAGATGATCCGTCTGGGAGCGCTGCGCCGCGTCGTCCGTCGCAAAGCGAAGAACCACCGGATCATCATTCTGGACGAAGGCCCGGTCTTCGCGCTGAGCTGGTTGGACGTGTTCTTCGCGCGCAACGGGGATCGCGCGCCCGCGGGGTGGCGGCGGCGCGTGGTCACTGACTGGGCGTTGCTGCTCGACGTCGTCGTCTTTCTGGATGCGTCGGACGTCACGCTCGCGGAGCGGATCCGCACCCGTGAGAAGGACCACATGGTGAAGGACCTCCCCGACGAGCAGATCTACGGGTTCTCCGCGGGCTTTCGGAAAGCATTCGACCGCGTGATCGCGGAGCTGACCAAGGCCGGGCACCTCGTCGTGGATGCGCTGAGTACCGACCGCAGCGCCCCTCAGCAGACCGCGGCACGCCTGATGGCGTCGCTGTCCCGGCGCCGCAATGGGCACTGACGCGGGAGTCGTGTCGGCCCGGGGCGGGGGGGGGGGCGCCATTCCTACCGCGCCCGCGCGGCCGGGGAATGCAGTGAACCTCACGCGGCGCGCGTCGCTCAGCGCCGCGGCCTCGCTGCTTGACTACGCCGTCAAGGCGGGCGTCTCCCTCGTCATCACGCCGATCCTCTTGAGCGGCTTGGGGCGCACGCTGTACGGCGTATGGGAAATGCTGGGCCGCCTCGTCGGGTACATGTCCGCCGCGGATGGCCGGCCCACCGAAGCCCTGCGGCTCGTCATCTCGCAGCAGCAGGCAGCCGATCCCGAGGCGAACCGCCGCAGCGTGGGTGCCGCGCTGGTCGTGTGGCTCGTGCTCCTCCCGCTCGTCGTCGTCGTCGGGGCGGCGCTCATCTGGCTCGCCCCGGCGCTGACGCATGCGCCGCCCCAGAGTCGCGGCGACGTGCGACTCACCTGCGCCCTGCTGGTGGCGAGCTTCCTGCTCGGCGGCCTCGCCGCGATCCCCGAATCGGTGCTGCGCGGCATGAACCTGGGCTACAAGCGGATGGGGCTCCAGGCCGGGCTCAGCATTCTCGCCGGGGGGCTCGCGGCCTGGGCCGTTCACCAGGGCCTCGGACTGGCCGGCATCGGCGGGTCGCAGATCGTGCGCGCCCTGATCATCGGCATCTGCTTCTGGCTGCTGGTCCGCAAATACGTCCCGTGGTTCAGCATCGCCCGGCCTTCCCGCGCGGCCATCAAGGGACTGCTGAGCATGAGCGTGTGGCTGTCCGTCGGGGAATTGGTCGCCAAGCTGTTGCTCGCGAGCGACGTCCTGATCCTCGGCGCCGTCGTCTCGCCGGCGGCCGTGACCACGTTCGTCCTCACCGGCTACGCGGCGCGCACCGGTCTCGGCATCTTCGTCTTCACGGCCGGGGCGGCCATGCCCGGCCTGGGCGGCGTGCTCGGCCAGCAGCAGTTCGAGCGCGCCGGGCAGATCCGCCGCGAGCTCCTGACGCTCACATGGCTCTTCGTCACGTTGGTCGGCGCCACCATCCTCGTGTGGAACCGCTCATTCCTCTCGCTGTGGGTCGGTGCGCCCAATTATGCCGGGCCCTGGGTGGACCTGCTCATCGTCCTCATTGTGGCTCAGACCGCGTTCATTCGCACCGATTCCTACATCATCGACGCAGCGCTTCGGCCCAAGGGGCGCGTCCTGATCGGAGCGATCACAGCGGTCGCCACGCTCGCCCTGGGCATCACGCTGACGCACGCCTTCGGGATCATCGGCCTGTGCGCGGGGATGCTCGCCGGCCGCGCGATCCAATCCGTGTCGTATCCGCTCCTCGTCCGCTCGTGCCTCAATCATCAGAAGCGGCACACTGCCGCCGGCGCGGCTGCGCTGCGGCTCGTCTTGGTGACGGCGCTGCTGTTCGCCGGCGCCAGCCTCTTGGGCCGCGAGCTGCAGGCCGCGAGCTGGCCGCTGTGGCTTGGCGCAGTCGCGATCAGCGTCGCGCTGTTCGGCAGCCTCGCCCTGCTCCTGGGCCCGACCGGCGCCACCCGGCGTGCCCTCGTCAGCCGGCTGCGTGGCATGGTCGCGGGCGTGCGACCCTCTCCCCGCCCATGACGATCGCGATTCCCCGCGCTCCCCGGCCCGCGCGCCGCCCGCTCCACCCGCTGCTGCAGCCTGCCGCACCGGTGGCGTCCCCCTTGTTCCCTCCGGTCGCGCCGGCGGCGGCAATCGTGCGGACGCGTTCGGCCGTCAATGCGCTGGTCCGGGCGGCGCTGTACCTGTTCGTGCTCTCGATTCCCTTCGAGATACCGCAGCGCTCGATCCCGCTCGAGATCCCGACGCTCGTCGGTGCCCTCTTTCTGCTTGCGACCCTGATCCAGCCCAGTGCCGCGTATCGGCGGATTCCGGGCGCGGTGGTCTGGTTCGTGGCGTACCTCTGGATGTTCGGCCTGAGCACGCTGGTCAACCGCACCGAGCACTCGATGATCGTGCTGCTGCAGTTTCTCGGCCTGCTGCAGGTGACGCTCATTCTGTGGGCGGCCTCGAACCTGCTGCGCCACCGGCAGGTGATGCGGGGAGCGCTGCTCACGCTGGCGTTTGCCTGCGCCGTGCGGGCGGGGATGCAGGTGTTCGGCATCGCCGCCAGCGCGCAGGCGCTGTGGACCGGCGGAGTCCGCCTCACCGTCCTCGGTCAGAACCCCAACCTGAGCGCGATCATTCTCTCAGCGGGGTTCATCACCGTGCTGAACCTGCGGCCGCGCCTGCTCGCGTGGCCGGTCGCCGCGATGATCGGGTACGCCATTATCCAGACCGGCTCCCGCGGGGGGTTGCTGTGCGCGGTGGCGGGGCTGCTCGCCCTGCTGTGGCAGGGCCGGACGCCATGGGCGCGGATCCGCAGCATGCTGTACGGACTGGTCGTCTTGGGACTGCTCGCTCTGGGCGTGTGGCAGTCCGACATGTTGCGGACGCGTGTGCAGGCCGCAACCCAGGAAGGATCGCTCGCCGGCCGCGAACGGATCTACCCGGCCGCCATCGAGATGATCTCGGAGAAGCCGTTGCTGGGCTGGGGCCCGACCGAGAACCAGTACGAGATCGGCAAGCGCATCGGTGAAGCAAAGAAGGATCGCCGTGACGCGCACAACATCCTGCTCGAGCTGATGTCGGCAACGGGCATCCTGGGCACGATCCCGTTTCTGGTAGGCCTGACGCTGTGCATCGTCAGCGGCTGGCGGGCGCGGCGGGGACCCCTCCACATGCTGCCGTTTGCCCTGCTGGCCACCGTCCTCATGGGCTCCATCAGCGGCACGTGGCTCTCCTCAAAGATCCTCTGGCTCGCGCTCGCCATCGCGCTCGCGAGCGGCGCCGTCGTCAAGGAACTGGAGCGGCAGCGATGTGCGGCCTAGCCGGGCGCTTCCATCCCATCCGTCTCCCCCCCGCGCCGCAGTGGCACGCCAGCGCCGACCGTCTGCTCGCGCATCGCGGGCCGGACGGCTCCGGCCACACCGTGGACGGTCGCTGCGAGCTCGTGCATCGCCGCCTCGCGCTCATCGATCTGTCGCCCACCGGCCGGCAGCCCATGGCGAACGAGACCGGCGACGTTCAGGTCGTCTTCAATGGGGAGATCTACAACCACCGCGAGCTGCGCGCCGCGCTACAAGCGCGCGGCCACGTGTTCCGGTCTACGTCGGACACCGAAGTCCTGGTGCATCTCTACGAGGAGCGCGGCGAACACCTCGTCGAGCGGCTCCGGGGCATCTTTGCCTTCGCCATCTACGACGCCCGCAGGGCCCGCCTGGTCCTCGCGCGCGATCGGTTCGGCGTCAAGCCGCTGTTCTACGCCGTGCATCAAGGTCAGATCGTGTTCGCGAGCGAGATCAAGGCGATCACGGCGCTTCCCGGGTTCGTTCCGGTGCTCGACCGGCAGGCGTGCTGCGACTTCCTTGGCCTGGGCTATATCCCCGAGCCGGCCACCGGCTTTACCAACATCCAGGCGCTACCGCCAGGGTCGATCCTGATCGAATCCCCGGAGGGCCGCCGCGTCGAGACCTACTACGCCGCCGTCGCGCAGCCCGAACCGGCGCGCAGTCTCTCGGACACCATCGGCATTTTGAGCGAACGGCTGTTGGCTGCCGTGAAAGGCCAGGCGGAAGCCGACGTCCCCGTGGCCGCGCTGCTCTCGGGCGGGATCGACTCGTCGCTGGTCGTGGCGGCGCACCGCCGCGCCACGGGCGAGCGCACCACCACCTTCAACGTGAAGTTCCCGGATCCGCGCTTCGACGAGACCCCCATGGCCGTCGCCGTGGCGGATCACTGTGGAACGCAGCATCACGTCATCCAGCTGGCGGACTGGGGTCTCACTCCCGAGACCCTGCTGGGCATCGTGCGTCACTTCGATCAGCCGTTCGCGGACACGAGCTGCATTCCCATGTATTGGGTGTCGCGGGCGATCCGCGAGCAGGGGATCATCTGCACGCTCTCGGGCGACGGCGGCGATGAGGCGTTCGGGGGCTACGGCCGCTTTTGGCGCGCGAATCGCCTGGCACGGCTGATGCGCCTGCCCGGGTGGGTCCGGGCGGTCGCGAAGCGCACCGGCCACGCCTTCGCGGGCCGGACCCGGGACTGGGGACGGCAGCTGGCGAAAGCCGTCAGCCTTGCCGAGGCGGGCCGCGACGATTCGGCGGTGCTGCTCGCCGGAATGTCGAACTACCTGAGCGAAGAACAGAAGGCCGAGTTGCTGCTGCCGCCCGCCGCCGAGCAGCTGCTGCCCGTCTATCGCCACTTCGACGGCTATCGGCCCGCGGGCGTGAACGATCTCGAAGAGCTGTCGCGTCGCATGACGGAAAATTTGTTCGCCGTCAGTCTTCCCTCGGACATGCTCCGCAAAGTGGACATGATGAGCATGCGCGCCAGCATCGAAGTCCGCGTGCCCCTGCTGGACGAGGATCTCGTGGCGCTCGGTTTGACGTTGCCGCACCGCTTCAAGACCAACGGGCGGGAGGGGAAGCTGGTCCTGCGGGCGCTCGCCGAGCGGTGGCTGCCCCGCCCCGTCGCCCGCCATCCCAAACATGGGTTCACGATTCCGCTGGATGTGATGGCGACGCCTGCCGTGCACACGCTGCTGGAGGACATGCTCCTGGGCAGCGATGCGCACACCGGCTGGTTCTTGAACCGCGCGTTGATCCGCGCCTGGCTGGGCAAGTTCCGGCAGGCCGCGGAGGGCGAGCGGGGCGGCGCGATCAGCCGCGAAGGGCTGTATCAGCGCGTGTTCATGCTGTTGTCGCTCGAGCAATGGATGCGGGATTACCAGCTGTCGTGGTGACAGTCAACGAGGAGAACGCGACATGAAACTCGCCGTGTTTACGAGCAAATACCCCGCGCGCATCGCGACGTTTTTCGAGCGCGACATGCGAGCCCTCTTGGAGACGGGCCTCGAGATCGACGTCTTTGCGATCTCGCCGCTCGAAGCATCCGCCTGGAGCCACTCCCTGGACCTGCTCGGTCCCGAGCACCTGCCCCGGGAGCGGGTCCACCACCTCACGGTCGGCGCCGCGCTCGACCGGGCCAGGCCGACGTTGCGCCGCAGCTTCGGGCCCGCGGCCCGCGATGCGCTGGCGCTGCTGCGCTCCGCCGCGCGCTACGGTCCGGTGCGTCTGGCCAAGACGGCCTATCTCCTCCCCAAGGCGTGGGCCTGGGCCGCCGAGAGCGCTCAGTACGACCACGTCCTGGCCTACTGGGGGAACTACGCGGGCACGTGCGCCTATGCGTTCCATCGGCTCGCTGCGCCCAGCGTCCCCTTCTCCATCTGGCTCCATGCCGGCACGGACTTGTATCGCGCCCCGGTCTTCATGCGCGAGAAGCTCCGCTACGCCGACAACATCATTACCTGCTGCGAGTTCAATCAGGGCTACATCCGGCGGGAGTTCGCCGATGTCCCCGACCTCGAGTCGAAGCTGCACCTCTGCCACCACGGCCTGAACCTGGCCGATTTCCCCCACACACTGGACGGCAGGGCGCCGAACCGCCTCCTTGCCGTCGGCCGTCTGGCCCAGCGAAAGGGATTCGATTACCTCGTGCGCGCCGCGCAGGTGCTGAAGACTAGGGGCGTAGACGTCGTCGTCGAGTTCGTGGGAGACGGAGAGCTGCGCCCGGAGCTACAGGCCCTCGCGGTGGAGCTGGGCGTCGCGGACCGCGTGGAGTTCAGCGGGTGGCAACCGTTCTCAGGCGTCCGCGCGGCCATGAACCGGACGACCATCCTCGTGCATCCCTCCGACGGCCTGGGCGACGGTCTGCCCAACGTCGTGCGGGAAGCGATGGCCCTGGGCGCGCCGGTCGTGGCCTCCGACATCGCCGGCATTCCCGACGCGCTGCGAGATGGCTGCGGCATCCTCGTGCCGCCCAAGGATCCAGTGGCGCTCGCGACCGCGCTCGAGCGACTGCTGAGCGACCCCGCCGAGCAACGCGCCATCGCTGTGCGCGCACGCCGGCGGACCGAAGCGAAGTATGACCTGTGGCAGAACGGCGCGCGCTTGGCGCACCTCCTGAAGAGCACGCGGAGAGGGGCACCGCAGGTGGCGCCCGCCGTGCCGCCCGAGCTGGGCTACGCGAGTCCGGCGTGATGCCCCCCCCCACCTCTCGGTTCGCCGACCGCCGCGGCCCGGACCCGCGCCACATGCGCCTGCGGGAATCGGCGCTGCGACTGCTGCTCGACGACCCCCGCCTGGACCTCGACGGTCTCGATTGGGCGGAGCTGCGTCGCGTGGCCGAGCGGGCGGGCGTCATCGTCCGGCTGGCGGACGCCGTGGCCCACCGCCACGAAACGGTGCCGGCCGGCTTCGCCGCCGGCGCCGCCCGCGCGTGCGCCCGGACACAGTGCGCGCTGGCGCTCGTGGACCGGCTCAGCGAGGCGTGCGACCGACTCGGAATCGCGCACGCCTTCCTGAAGACGGTCGAGCGCTATCCGGACAGCGGGCCCGACATCGACTTGCTCCTCGCCGATCCCTCACGGTCCGTCGACCGCCTCATTCTTCGGGATGTGCCCGCCGCGGTTCGGGGCCAGGGGTTTCGCAATCGCCTCAGCGGTTCCCGGACCTACACCGCGGCATTCGGCATCGTCATCGATCTCCACCACGCCCGGCTCGGCCAATTAGGCGAGCAGGCGCGATATGCCCGGATCGTCCTGTCGCGCGCACGTCGCGTCCCGCTGGGAGCAACGAGCTGCATCGCTCCATCGCCCGAGGACCACTTCTTGCTGATTGCTACACAGCAAGTGTACACGCGGCCGGCGCTGCGGCTGGCGGACGTGTACTGGGCGATCGGCGCGCTGCGCCGGCACGACGAGCTGAACTGGGATTACGTGTTCGCCACTGCGCTCTCGATGGGGATGCTGCCCGCCGTTGGCGCCTATCTCGGGTACTTGCACCAGATGCACCGGCAACTGTTCGACCAACCCCTGCTGCCCGAAAGCCTGCGCGCCCGCTTCCCCGCGGACAAGCAGTCACGGAGGGATGTGCAATTTCCGCGGGCCGGCGTCGCGAGCCGGCTCTATCTCGATCACGTCCAGGCCTCGTTGGAGGCCGGTCGGTGGCACAGCGCGGCGCGGCTGTTCCTGCTCCCGATCGTGGCCGCCCTGCGAGCTGAGCCGCGGAGGTCCGCATGAACTCGCAAATGTTGGCGCTGTACCATTGCCTGCCGGCACCGGCACGGTCAGCCGTCGCGACGCTGCGCGGCTGGTACCTGAAGCGGTGGCGGTTCGGCGCCGAAACCGCCCAGCTCACCCAGGAAGCGCTGGAGCGCGATCGCTGGACGGCGGCACAGTGGAGCGCGTGGCGGGAGGAACGGCTCGCCTTCATCCTGCAGCGCGCTGCCACGCAGGTGCCGTACTACCGGCAGTACTGGGAGGCGCAGCGCCGGGCGGGTAACCGGGCGTCCTGGGAAGTGCTGGGCAACTGGCCGCTGGTCGAGAAGGACACGGTGCGCGTCAATCCCAAGGCATTCCTCGCCGATGACAGCGACCCGCGCCGCATGTTCAAGGAGCAGACGAGCGGCACCACCGGCACCCCGCTCGAGATCTGGCGGTCACGCGCGACCAACGCGGCGCTCTACGCGATCGCCAACGCGCGCACGCGCGGCTGGGACGGTATCCCACCCGAGGCGCGTTGGGCGCGGCTCGGCGGCCAGCTCATCACACCGGTCCAGCAACGCAAGCCGCCGTTCTGGGTGTGGAACGCGGCAATGCGGCAGCTCTACCTGTCGTCCTACCACCTCGCGCCCGATCTCATTCCCCACTATCTCGATGCGCTGGCGGACTATGGCGTCGTGTATCTGTCCGGCTATCCCTCCGCGATCCACGCGTTGGCGCAGCAGGTGGTGCGCCGTGGCCGTAACGACCTCCGGCTCGCGGCCGTCTACACGAACGCCGAGCCGTTGTACGCGGATCAACGCCAGACGATCAGCGCGGCGTTTCAATGCCCGGTCCGCGAGACCTACGGCATGGCCGAAACGGTCGCTGCCGCGAGCGAGTGCTCCGCCGGCCGGCTCCATCTCTGGCCCGAGGCGGGCTTCGTCGAGGTGGGCTCCGACGGCGAGTTCGTGTGCACAGGCCTGTTGAATCCGGACATGATCCTCATCCGCTATCGCCTGGGCGACCGCGGCCGGATCGCCGCCAACGCGGATGCCTGCGCCTGCGGGCGGTCGCTACCCGTGGTGACGGCGCTGGAAGGACGCGCCGACGACATGCTCATCACGCGCGACGGCCGCTACGCCGGGCCCCTGGATCCGGTGTTCGACGGGATTCCCACCATCCGGGAGGCGCAGATCATCCAGGAAGCGCTCGACCTGGTGCGCGTGTGCGTGGCGCCCGCGCCCGGTTTCAACGAGACCCATGAACACACGATCACCGTGGGCGTCCGCGAGCGGCTGGGTGAAGTGCGCGTGATTGTTGACCGCGTGGACGCGGTGCCCCGCACGTCCAACGGCAAGCTGCGCGCGGTGATCTGCAACCTGCCTCCGGCCGAGCGTTCGGCCGCCTTGGGGCGCCCCTTTCCGCAGGACAACTGAGGACCGTATGGGCTCGCCCTTATTGAAGCTCTATCACCGGCTGCCCGCGCCGCTGCGTTCGGCTGCCGCCACACTGCACGGCGCGTACTTGCGACGCTGCCGCCACGGCGTCGGCAGTGAGCAGCTGGCCGAGGAGGTGCGGGAACGCGACCACTGGTCCACCGCGCAATGGAAGATGTGGCGGGAAGAACGACTCGCATACATTCTGCACCGCGCCGCCACCCGCGTGCCCTATTACCGCCACTACTGGGAAGCGCAGCGCCGCCGCGGCGATCGCGCCTCGTGGGAGCTGTTGGAGAACTGGCCCCTGCTCGAGAAAGAGTCGGTGCGCCTCAACCCCAAGGCGTTCCTCGCGGACGACTGCGACCCGCGGCGCATGTTCCACGAACAGACCAGCGGGACGACCGGAACGCCGCTCGAGACGTGGCGGGCACGAGGGACGCTCGCCACGCACTACGCCATCAAGACCGTCCGCACGCGTGGCTGGGACGGCATTCCCGACGATGCCCGCTGGGCGCGGCTCGGTGTGCAGGTCATCGCCCCCGTGCAGCAGCGGCGCCCGCCGTTCTGGGTGTGGAACGCGGCGATGAACCAGCTCTATCTATCCACGTATCACCTCGCGCCCGACCTCGTCCCCCACTACCTCGATGCGCTGGCGCGCTATCGCGTCACGTATCTCGCGGGCTACCCCTCGGTGCTGCAAGCGTTGGCGCATGAAGCCGTGCGCTTGGGACGGAAGGACCTGCGGATGCGCGCGGTGTACGCCAACGCCGAGCCGGTGCTGCCGGAGCAGCGCGAATTGATTGCCGCCGCGTTCCATTGTCCCATGCGGGAGAGCTATGGCATGACGGAAGGAGTGGCCGGAGCGAGCGAGTGCCCGGCCGGCCGGCTCCACCAGTGGCCGGAGTTCGGGGAAGTCGAGGTCCAGTCTGATGGCGAGTTCCTCTGTACCGCCTCCTCAACGCCGACATATTGCTGATCCGCTACCGCGTGGGAGATCGAGGCCGCATTGCCCAACAGGGAGAGCTTTGCGGGTGCGGCCGGAGCCTGCCGATCATGGGGCCGATTGACGGACGCACACAGGACATGGTCTTGACGCCCGACGGCCGTCAGGCGATGCGGATGGAGACCGTCTTCTACGGACTGCCCGTGCGGCAATCACAGATCGCGCAGGAGCGGCTCGACCTCCTGCTGGTGCGGGTAGCACCCGGACCGGGGTTCACGAGCCTCCACGAGCAGGAGATCATCGATCGTTTGCGCGAGCGGGTGGGCGATGTGCGCATCAATGTCGAGCGGGTGGACCAAGTGCCGCTCTCGGCGAACGGCAAGATCCGCCACGTGATCAGTAAGTTGACCCCAGCCGAGCGCTCGGCGGTACTGGCTCGAGGCCCGGCTGCCCGCGAGCGCGACCGGCAGTCGGTCGCCTGACCAAGCTGCTCCCCGTTACGGTCGCAGCGTCACGACATACACGTTGAAATCGATGCCTGTGGCGGGCGCGCGCGAGCTCGTCATCCCGAGCGGGATGGGAGCGGCAACGGCGCGCATCGGCAGCGTGACGGCGCCGCCCTCATAGGTGCCGCTCGCGACCGGCGTGCCCTGAAGATCTTGCACGTTGCGGATTTCGTACGCCGCCCCGTGCGGGAGCACTCCCGTGAGATCCACGGGAACCGCGTCGAGGCGGCCCCAGTTGTACACGACGATGTTCGCGCGGCCGGGCTCGTGGGTATTGGGCCGCACAATCACCCGCGTCGTGGTGGGCAGGTCCGGGACGGCCACCCCCGCGGTCAGCAAGCCGGTGGCGGTTTGCCAGCCGAGGAATGGATAACTCTGATTGGCGTACGCCCATGCGGCGGCGGTAGGATCGCGGATGAAGACCGCGGCGCTCCAGGACTGGCCGCTCGTCGATGGATCGTTCAGCCGCACCACCGAGCCGGACCCGATAATGCTGTTGCCCGTCACCGCCGCGGACGCCCAGTAACCCATGTCGAGCACCGGACTGGCCCCGACGAAGTAGTTGCCCAGGACCTGCACAGTGCCGTTCCGGACGGTGCCGTAGCCCACCTGCACATTGATGCCGGCCACCCCCGGGGAGGAGTACGTCATGTTGTTCTCGAGCACGGCGCCGGTGGCGTAGTCGTCTCCACCCATCAGGATGTTCGACGAGGTCGAATTGGTGGAGAGCGTGCCGTTGTTGAACGCCACGTTCCCCTCGAGCCGGATGTTGTTCAGCTGACCCTGGCCGGGGTTGGTGTAGGCGTGCACCCCATAGCCGAACTGATTGAACATGATGTTGTCGCGGGCGATCACCGGACCGGTGTTGCTGCGCAGGTAGATCGCATGCCCGTGCCCGCGATCGGATCCCTGATAGCCGATGTTGTACCAGATGCAGCCCACGATCTCGACGTCCGCATAGTCGGACTCATTGTAGAAACCGACGCCGCCGTCGTGGACCACCAGATTGACGTAGCGCGTGTGCGACGCGTAGTTGGCGATGACATTCGTCCGCGTGCCGACCGTCGTGAACACGCGATTCGGATCCGAGTTGATGATCTCAAAGCCCCAGAATACGCTGTACTCCCCGGCCACGTACCAGCTGCTGGCCGTCGTCCCATTCGCGTCGATGATCGCGCGCTCCCCGGGATACTGCCGCACCACGATCGGGAAGCCGGGCGTGCCCCGCAGGGTGCTGCGGAACGCGCCGCGGTACGTGCCCCCGCGCAGCCACACCGTATCTCCTGGCTGCACGCGGCCGCCGGCACCGGCCAGCGCCGTCGCAAGATCCCAGGGCCGGGTGAAGCTGCCGTCCCCGGCGCTCGAACCGGTGGACGCGGCGTAGTAGCCCACGCGCACGCCGACCAGCACGCTGGCGGTCGCCGTCCGCCCCCCGCTGCTCGCCGTGATCGTGGCGCTGCCCTCCGCGGCCCCACGCACGAGACCGGTGGACGAGACGCTGGCCACCGTCCCGGCATCGCTGCTCCACGACACCGTGGGACCCGACAGGATGTTCCCGGTCGAGTCGCGGAGCGTCGCGGCCAGCTGCACCGCGGCGTTCACGGATAGAGTGACGGTGGCGGGAGTAATCGTGATGGAATTGACAGGCTTGGACTGCGAAGGACCGGCGGGCTGCGCCGCGCACCCGGCAAGCGCGGCTGCGGCTACGAACGCCCAATAGTTCTGCGCCAAGCGGCGCGAAAGTTTAAAGGCAAACGTCACGACCGTGCTCCTTCAAGGACTGCTCACCTTAATGGATTAGCCATGAGCGGACAATAGGATTAATCCAAAACATGTAGCTGGCGCTTGGCCCGGTTCCTGCAGAGTCCCGAGGCATGATGCCCGGTCTACTGCAGCTCTACCACCGGTTGCCACCGCCTTTGCGCTCCGCCGTGGCCACGTTGCGCGGCTGGTACTTGAACCGGTGGCGCTACGGCGCCGCCAGCGCCCAGCTCATCGAGGCGGCGCTGGAGCGCGACCAGTGGAGCGCGGCGCAGTGGGCGGCGTGGCGCGACAACCGCCTCGGGTTCGTACTGCACCGCGCTGCCACACGCGTCCCCTATTACCGGCACTACTGGGAGGCGCAGCGGCGCCGCGGCAGTCGCGCGTCTCCGGAGCTGCTCGAGAATTGGCCGCTCCTCGAGAAAGACACGCTGCGCGCCAACCCCCGCGCCTTCCTGGCGGAGGACTGCGACGTGCGGTGGATGTTTCGCGAGCAGACCAGCGGCACGACGGGGAAGTCGCTCGAGGTGTGGCGGACGCGGCCGACGATCGCCGCCCTCTATGCGATCGCCGAAGCCCGCACGCGCGGATGGGACGGCATTCCCGACGACGCGCGCTGGGCGCGGCTCGGCGGCCAGTTGGTCGTGCCGGTGCGCCAGCGCCGGCCGCCGTATTGGGTATGGAACGCGGCGATGCGGCAGCTTTATCTCTCGTCCTACCACCTCGCCCCCGATCTCATCCCGCACTACCTCGACGCCCTGGTCCGCTACCGCGTCGTGTACCTGGCCGGCTATCCGTCCGCCCTGAACGCGCTGGCACACGAAGCGATGCGGTTGGGACGCCGGGATCTCAAGATGGCGGCGGTCTATACCAACGCTGAACCGGTCCTCCCGGAGCAGCGAGAGATGATCGAGGCAGCATTTCAATGCCCGGTGCGCGAGAGCTACGGCATGACCGAGACCGTGGCCGGGGCCAGCCAATGCAGCGCCGGGCGGCTCCACCAGTGGCCCGAGCTTGGCCTCGTCGAGATACGGCCCGATGGCGAGCTGGTGTGCACCGGGCTGTTAAACGACGACATGCCGCTGGTCCGCTATCGCGTGGGCGACCGCGGGCGGCCGCCCGCGGACACAAGCCCCTGTGCCTGCGGCCGAGCGCTTCCGGCCATGGGGCCGATCGACGGCCGCACCAACGACCTCCTGCTCACCGCGGACGGCCGGCAAGTCTTCTGGCTGAATCCGGTGTTCTACGGGCTCTCGGTACGCCAGTCGCAGATCGTGCAGGAAGAGCTTGACCTCCTGCTGGTACGGATCGCTCCTGCCCCGGGGTTCACGGCGGGACACGAGCAGACGATTATCCACCGCCTCCGCGAGCGGATGGGGGACGTGCGCGTGACCGTGGAGTGCGTAGAGGAGGTACCGCGCTCGGCGAACGGCAAGCTGCGCGCGGTCATCAGCAATCTTTCGGCGACGCAGCGCGCCGCGGCCCTGGAGCGCACCCTCGTCGGCGTCGGCGGCACGCCGGGTGGAGTCTAGCGCGTGGCGACGCCGCGAGTGACGGTGGTGGTGCCATGTCGGAACGAGGCACGCTACATCGGCGCCTGTCTCGACTCGATTCTCGCCTCCGCCTACCCGGCCGATGCCCTCGAGGTGTTGGTCGTGGACGGACGCAGCACCGACGGCACGCGGACGCTCGTCGCGGATTACTCGGCCAAGCATCCCCAGATCCGGCTGCTCGTCAATCCAGAGCGCGTCGTGCCCCGGGCGCTCAACATCGGCATAGAGGCAGCGACCGGGGACGTCATCGTGCGGATGGACGCTCACGTGGTGTACCCGCCGGAGTACATCCCGCGGCTCGTGACCGCCCTGGCGGAGAGCGGCGCCGACAATGTCGGCGGCTGCATCGTGACGTTGCCCGCGGACGGGACGGCGGTCGCACAGGCGATCGCCATCGGCCTCGGCCATCCGTTCGGCGTGGGCAATGCGCGGTTCCGGATCGGCGCCCGCGAGGCGCGGTTCGTGGATACTGTGCCGTTCGGATGCTTCCCCCGGGACGTGTTCCGGCGGGTCGGCTTGTTCGACGAGGAAATGGTCCGCAATCAGGACGACGAGTTCAACAGCCGCATCCTGCGCAAGGGCGGGAAGGTGCTGCTGGTGCCGGATGTCATTTGCTACTACTACACGCGCGGCTCCTTCCGACAGATCGCGCGCATGTTCTTCCAGTATGGCGCGTTCAAGCCGCTGGCGGCGCGGAAGGCGGGGCGCATTATGACGCTCCGCCAGCTGGTCCCGGCAGCCTTTGTGATAGGCCTGCTCGGAAGTGCCGCAGCGGCGCGGCTCTGGCCTCCGGCCATCTGGATCACGGCGGCGATCGCGGGCACGTATGCGGCCGCGGTACTGGCCTGCGCGGCGCGCGTGGTGGCCTCGCACGGCCGGCGCTGCGCCGTTGCCCTCACGGCGGTGTTTCCCGTCGTCCATTTCAGCTACGGATTCGGGTTTCTGCGCGGCCTCTGGGCCGGTCTGTCCGGGCGCGGCGGCCGGTGGCGCGATCCCGCCGCCGTGCCGCTGTCTCGATAGGAGAGGGCCCGATGGCCATCAACCATCGCGAAGTCGCGGGATTCATGTATCACGAGGTCACCGACGACCCGACCACTTCTGGGTTCCAGCGGCCGGGCGCGCTGCCATACACCTTCGGTCGCGCGGCTTTCGCCAGCCACCTCGACGCGATCGCCGCGGGCCCCCTTGTCCCCGAACTCGTCTCCGCCATTGATCTGGGCCGGGGCGGCCGGGGGCGGCATCTCGTGCTCACGTTCGACGACGGGGGCGCGAGCGCCATGGACGCCGCCGAGCAGCTCGCCCGGCGGGGGTGGAAGGCACATTTCTTCCTCATCACGGCGCGGATCGGCGAGCGCACGTTCCTGAAACAGGCCGATATCCGCACCCTGCGCGGCGCCGGCCATGTGATCGGCACGCACTCGCACACGCACCCCGACATTTTCCGTAACCTGTCGCGCGGTCTGATGGCGAGCGAGTGGGGAGTCAGCCGGGCGATCCTCGAGTCCCTCCTTGGTGAGCCGTGCGTGGCGGCGTCGGTGCCGGGCGGGGACGTTTCACGCGCGGTGCTCGAGTCCGCCGGCGAAGCCGGCCTCCAGTACTTGTTCACGTCGGAGCCACTGCTCGCGCCGGAGCGCGTGGGCGAGACCTGGATCCTGGGGCGCGTCATCCTCAAATCCGGCGTTTCCGCCGCGACCATTCGCGAGCTCGCCGCCTTCCGCGGCTGGCAGCGCGCCAAGCTGCTGCGCCGGCTCGGCGGCTTGGCACGGACGCTCTCGCCGTCGCTCTACGCCCAATACGTGCGCATGCGCACGCGTGAGGGTTCGTCGTGATCGCTGAATCGCGCCCGCACGTGAAGCTCGCCCCCACAGGGGTCCGGAAGCCGAAACCGGAGCTCCGTGTCCTCATGGTGACGAGTGAATGGCCCGCCCCCGGCTTCCACACCACCAACTTCATCAAGCGCCAAGCGGAGTTCCTCCAGGCGGCGGGCGTGAACGTGGAAGTGTTCGTCTTCCGGGGCAGCAGGAACCCGTACAACTACGCCGCGGCATGGACGCGGTTGCGTCCCCGCCTCACGACGGATCGCTACGACCTGGTGCACGCGCAGTTCGGTCAGAGCGGCTTGCTGGCACTCCCCAAGCGCCTGCCCCTCGTCGTGACGTTTCGGGGCAGCGACCTGCTCGGCATCGTCGGTAATCGCCATGGGCGCCACACCCTGGTCGGACGCGTGCTCAAGCAGGCGTCCCGCCTCGTCGCCCGCCACGCCGACGCGGTGATTCTGGTGTCGGACCACATGCGCCGGAATCTCAAGACCGCCGCGCCGGTCCACGTCGTGCCATCGGGGCTCGATCTCGACCTGTTCCGATACACTCCGCGCGAGGAGGCACGCCGGCAGCTGGGCATGGATCCCGACGAGCGGCTCGTGCTCTTCGTGGGGCGCGAGCATCAGGCCCGCAAGCGCTACGCCTTAGCCAAGCAGGCCGTGGATCTGCTCACCGGGCGGATGCCGGCCAGACTGGTCCTGGGCTGGGGCGTGCCGCACGAAAAAATCCCGCTCTACATGAGTGCGTGCGACGTCCTCATCGTCACATCCATGCAGGAGGGATCGCCGAACGTGGTCAAGGAAGCGCTGGCGTGCGATCTCCCGGTCGTGTCGGTTGCCGTTGGGGACGTCCGCGAGCGTCTGCAGAATGTCGAGGGGTGCGAGGTGTGCGCCGACGAACGCCCTGAGACGATCGCGGCGGCCCTGGAGCGCGTGCTGCGGGCGGGCGAGCGGGTCGCGGGCCGCGCGGCCGTCCAACATCTCGACGAGCACCTCCTTACGGAGCGCGTGATCGAGATCTACCGCTCGGTGTTGCCTCGCTCGAGGCACTGACGCTCACGACGAACACGTCGAAGGCGCGTCCGGTGCCTACGACGACCGAGTCGCCGTCATAGGTCCCCCGCGCGACCGCCGGGCCGAACAAGTCCTGGACGTCCCGCACTTCATACGATTGGCCCCGGGTGAGCACGGCGCTCAGATCCACCTGCACGCTCGGCTGCTGATTCCAGTTGTAGACGACCACGTGCGCACGACCCGGCTCGTAACGATTCGGGCGCACGAACACACCGGGCCGCGCGGGGGGGGGCACGCGGGGGCGTGGGTAGAGCTCGTTGCGGCGTTGTGACGCCGGCGGAAGCGGAGTGCCCGCGACCAGCTGCGCCGCGCCTCCGAAGATATTCCCTTCGATCACCGCGCGCGTCCAGTTCCCGAGGCGCAGCGCGGTTTCCCCGCCCCAGACGACGTTCCCGCGCACCACGACGTCGTCGTTGCGCAGCGGCGCGTACCCGAGGCGGAGATTCTCGCCGTGTTGTCCCGAGAAATAGAGGTAGTTGTCGAGCACCTCCATGCCGGACATCGGCACCTCGCCGCCCACGATGATGTTTCCCTTTGCCCGGTACTTGCGCGAGATGGTGCCGTTGTTGAACGCAATGTTGCCTTCCACCCGCACGTTGCGCTGCGGCGGATTCCGCGATCCCGCGTACACGTGGATGCCGTAGGCGAGGTTGTCGAAGAAGACGTTGTCCGCGAGCAGTTTTGTACCGCGCTCGTTGTGGACATAGACGCCGTGGTCGAGATTCTCGTGCGTCCCGTTGTTATACACGATGCAGCCATACACCTCGGCATTCTCGCCGGGCGTCCAGAAGCTGATGCCCATCGAGCCCGCGTTGTGGATGATCAGGTTGATGAACCGTCCACCGTTGGTCCGTGCCTCGAGACCGTAGGTGGTGGGCTTCGATTGCATGATCTCGAATCCCCAAAACGTGAGGTACTGTCCGTCGGCTTTGAGGGTGCCGTCAATGATGGCGCGCTCGCCGGCGCGCTGCCGGAACACGATGGGCCGCTCGGGCTGCCCAACCAGCGCCGTGCGGAATGCGCCACGGTAGCGCCCGCCGTGGAGCCAGATCGTATCCCCCGGCTCGATGCGCCCTCGCGCGCCGGCGAGCGCGGTGGCCAGGTCCCAGGGGCGTGCGGCGGTACCGGCGCCCCTCGCGGTTCCCGTGGGAGAGACGTGATAACTCGTCGCGGGGCGCGCTCGATCGGCAGGTCCCTGGGCCGCGAGCAGAGCGCCCACGAAGGCAAGGAGCACGCTAGGGCTTTGTGGTCACGACGTACACGTTGAACCGCGTGCCCGTCGACGGCGCACGGGATGCGATGCCGACGGGCGCGGGTGGCTCAACACCGTCGCTCGTGCCGTACGGAGCGGCATAGAAGGCGCGGCCGCCCAAGGGGGGCGACTTGGGGGTCACGAGATGGTCGACGATGCAGCCCGACAGGGCGAGGGACAGCAGAGCGGGGACGACGAGGCGCGTGAGCATGGCCGTCACCCTTGCGAGAGTCATGCCATCGGTCATCTCCTTGGCCCAATGAGCTAGTCCTTTGGGGTGAACGACAACGCCCCGGGGCCCATGAAGCGCCCCGGGGCGTGCCTGTCTGCGGTCGATGACCCTTACAGCGGGATCACGACGAACGTGTCAAAGTTCGGACCGGTGCGCGGCGGCGTCGGCGTGCTGCGGCCGAGTCGCGCCGGCGCAGCGACGCCGGACATCGGCAGGCTGACCGAACCACCGCTGTACCTGCCGGCCGCCACGGGCGAACCGTAGATGTCCTGCACGTTGCGCACCTCATAGCGCTGCCCATCCGCGAGAACGCCGGACAGGTTCACGCTGATGCTGCCCTGACTGCCAAAGTTGTACACGACCACGAGCGCCCGTCCCTGTTCATACTTGTTCTTGCGCACGAACACCTGCGTCGTGGTCGGGACGTCCGCCACGGCCTGGTCACTCGCCCCCAAGCCGGTCGCATTCTTCCAGTCCGCCAGCGGGAGTGCCGTGCCGGCGCCCGTACGCCACGCCGCGGCCGTGGGGGTCCGGTAGTACCGGTTGCTGCTCCACGAGTGGCCCGACGGGCTGTCCCGCAGGTCCACGATCTCCGCCGGCCCGCCCACCGTGTTGTTCTGCACGGTCGCGCTGCTCCAGTCCCCAACCACGAGGGCTGTCCCACCGCCGAAGATCGTGTTGCCGGTGACCACGGCGTCACGGTTTGCCGCCAAATACCCGATGCGCATGTTCTCGCCTACCGCGCCCGAGAAGTACAGAAGGTTGTCCACCGCCCGCATCCCCTCGTCCGGCGACTCCGCGCCGATCAGGATGTTGCCCTTCGCGGCGTAGCGCGTCGAGATCGTTCCGTTGTTGAACGACACGTTGCCCACGACATGCACGTTGCGCTGCGTCGGATCGTCCGGGTTGGCGTACACGTGGATCCCGTACGCCAAGTTGTTGAAGAACACGTTGTCCATGATGAGCTTGGTGCCGCTCATGTTATGCACGTACGTCCCGTGGTCCAGGTTCTCATGGGTACCGTTGTTGTACACGATGTTCCCATAGAGCTCGGCGTCGATCGCCTCGTCCCAGAACGTGATGCCCTGCTGGGCCGCGTCGTGAATGACGAGGTTGATGAACTTCTGCCGCGCCCCGCGCGATTCGACCGCCGGGAGAACGCCGCTCGGCGCCGACCGCATGACCTCGAAGCCCCACAATGCGACATCCGCGCCATCCAGACGGATCGTGCCGTCGATCGTGGCGCGCTCGCCCGGATACTGCCGGTACACGATGTAGCGGCCTGCCGCGCCGGAAATGCCGGTGCGGAAGTTGCCCGCGTACGTGCCGCCGCGCATCCAGACCGTGTCGCCCGGCTGCACGCGGCTGCCGGCACCCGCCAACGCCGTTGCCAGGTCCCACGGCCGTCCCTGCGTGCCGTCACCCGAGCTGGAACCGGTGGGCGAGGCATAGTATCCCCCACGAGCGGTGGGAGGAGGCGGCGGAGGCTGAGTTGGACCAGAGGTGGTGTCAGGCGGGACGGGATCGGTAATCGAGCGCTCCCCCGCGCATGCAACCAGCGCGGTGGCCGCCCCGAGCACCCAGAAGTTCTGCGCCAACCGACGAGACAACTTGAAGGAGAACGTCATATGGGTCACTCCTTTGGCATTGACGAATTAAGTCCTTGGTCAGCTTTGGATTAGCCTGGAAGCGTCGGTGGAGCGGTCGACCCTAGGTCAGAGACCACTCTCAGGAGGGCACTCGACCGACGCCCCTACCCTAATGGATTAGTCAAAGGGGCACAAGAGGATTAATACAAGGCTGCCAAAGGGGTTAGGCGTTTTGTGGATGGCCCGGTTTGTGCAAGGGGAAGGGGTGCAACACGGAGGGTTGGGGACAAGCGGTCCCCTGCGAGGCGTCTCGCGGGAGTAGCTCAGAGAGAGCGCCGGGGATACCACCTCGGAGGTCGCGGCTTCAACACCGCCTCCCGCTCCTCGCCTCCACAGGGGCGCCGCATTGCGGCCGACACTTCGACCAGGATGGGTAGACGTGAACGAACGCGCACCGGTCGGCAGGCCACGAGGTCAAAAACCGCCCCGGCCTAGATCCAGCGCGGCCTATGCCGTGAGCGTCGGCGGGATTCTGAGCCTGCTGCTGCTCGCGGCTTGCCCACAGTCCATCACCGACTCGGGCTACACCCTCTCGCTCACGCCCCCCACGGCCAGCCTTTTCGTGGACGACAGCACCCGCTTCACGGCCACACTGCGCGACCGGGACGGCGCCGTCGTTGCTACCGGGTTCACCTGGAGCATCGACAACGAGGCGGTTGCCAGAATCGATTCGACGGGGATGGTGCGGGGGGTAGGAGCGGGCTCGGCGTCCGTGGAGGTCACGGGGCGCGGCGAGGTGGCCAGTGCCGCCGTTACGGTCACGGTCGACAACGGACAGACGCTCACGGTCAGCCCGACGGCGGCAAACGTGTTCATAGATGCCACCCAGCGGTTTAGTGCCACGCTCCGCGACCGGAATGGAGACGTGATTCCTTCCAGTCCGCAATGGAGCAGCACCAATCCGGGCATTGCCACTGTGGACGGGAGCGGCGTGGCGCGAGGCAAGGCCGTCGGGTCAGCCACAATCCGGGCGCGAGTAGGGGATCGGACTGCCGAGGCGGGCATTACTGTGTCGGTTCGGGGTCCGTCAGCAGTCCTGGTGGGCGCCGGCGACATCGCAGCGTGCGGGAGTTCAGCCACTGGCGACGAGCAAACAGCGAATCTCCTCGACGGCATCCCCGGCACCGTGTTTGCGGCCGGCGACAATGCCTATCCCGATGGATCACCGAGCGAGTATGCGGACTGTTATGCCCCCACGTGGGGGCGCCACAAGGCGCGCACCCGCCCGGTCCCCGGTAACCATGAATACCACACGCTGGGAGCGGCCGGCTATTTCGGCTACTTCGGCGCGGCCGCCGGCGACCCGACCAAGGGCTACTACAGCTACGACGTCGGGCCGTGGCACATCATCGCGTTGAACAGCAATCTGAGCATGATCGCCGGCTCCCCCCAGGAGCGGTGGCTGCGCGACGATCTCGCCGCGAACTCGACGCTGTGCACGCTCGCCTACTGGCACCATCCCCGCTTCAGCTCAGGGCCGCACGGCAGCTCCCCCGCATCACAGGCGCTGTGGCAGGCGCTGCACGACGCCGGCGCGGATGTCGTGATTTCGGCACACGACCATACCTACGAGCGTTTCGCGCCGCAAACGCCGACGGGCCAGCTCGACATGTCGCGGGGCATCCGTGAGTTCGTCGTCGGCACCGGCGGCGCGAGCCTGTACTCGTTCAACGCGCCTGCTCCCAATAGCGAGGTGCGCAACAGCTCCAGCCGCGGCGTGCTCAAACTGACGTTGTATGCGGATCGTTACGAGTGGCAGTTTGTGCCGGTATCGGGGTCGAGCTTCACTGATTCAGGCAGCGCCAGCTGCCACTAGCGGGTTTAGCGGGGATGGGGTGCCGAGGGCGCCCCGTCGGTCAACAGCCACATATCCAGCTGCCGTAATTCCTGATCGATCCGCTCGAGGGCGACTTCGTCTTGGAACGGCTCGAGCAGGTCCCGGGCGCGCTCCAGGTAGGCGCGGGCTTCGTGCCGGTCACCCATGGTCGTGCGGAAGCGCGCATACTCCCGATACACGTCGGCTTCCAGCCGCGCCGCCGGCTCACCGCTCCGGCACAGCTCGATGGCCTGCTCGAAGAAGACGAAGCCATTTTCGTCCCCCTGACGGCCGCGCATTCTCCCCATGACGATGTAGACCCGGGCCAGCTCCCGCGCCAGCTGATGCGCGATGGCCAGCTCCTCGGCGCGGCGCGCTTCGTCCTCGGCATCGGGCAGCCGGCCGGCATCGAGGTAAAGCTCCGCCAACCGCAGGCGCACGGCCAGCTCCAGCGTCGGGTCGGCACCGATGACCGGCAGACGACTGAGCGCTTCCCGGTATGTCGCGAGCACGTCCGTGCTCCGCCCCTGCGCGGATTCCACCAGCCCGCGTGCCAGCAGCGTCCGGATCACGCCGTGCTTGTCGCCGAGCGTTTCGAACGTTTCCATCGCGTGGCGCAAGCGGTCGGCCGCCGCGGTCAGGTGGCCCCGCTGCAGCGCGGTCTCACCCAACCCCAGGGACAGCGCGCCGGCGAGGGATCGATTGTCCTTGGTGAACTGGAGTCCGCGCGTGTACCAGGCTTCCGCGCCGGGCCATTGCGATTGGGCGAACAACACATCGCCGAGCCCGTGGCAGGCGCCGGCGGCGTGCTGGTCGTCCGCTTCGGCTTCGGCCAAGGCGAGACTGCGCTGGAACGCACGGGCGCCTTCATCCAGGTAGCTGCGCGTCGCTTCCAGCCGTCCCAGATGGCACAGCGCTTCCATTTCGGGCTGCCGGTCGCGGAGCTGCTCGGCGATGCCAAGGGCCTGCTGATACCACGCGTGCGCCTGCGTGTAGCGGATGCCCTGCTCCTCGCACTCACCGGCGCGCACCAGCGCCCGCACCGCCTGCGAGAGGTCGCCGCTGCGCTCGTGCTCGAGGGCGTCCACCGCGGCGTCGTAAAGCGCCGACACGTGTCCCGTGACCTGGGCGAGGACCTGCGGCACCCGCGCCCGCAGATCGGCGGGGTCGAGCGACCGTTTGCCGATCGTCCGATTGGGTTCAGCCGCGGTCCAAGCCTCCGGCCCCCGCGTGCACGAGAGCGAGACCACGAAGGCGCGGAGCGGAGCCAGGTCATCGAGGTCGGGCAACAGGCGCAATGCCTGCTCCACCCGCAGCGGCGGCTGCATCCCCGGCGCCAGGCTCACGATCGTCCCCTTTCGCAGATGGTCACCACTCGATGGTCCCGTGCCACGCTTTGCACGAAGCGCGCCAACGCACAGGTTGTGGGTCACATGTCGGTGCATCGGTTACCACCGACGGCCCAAGGGGTTAGTCGCCGATGGTACAAAGGGAGTAGATCGGAGGGCCCTGCCCTGAGGCGGGACGCAGAAAAGGCGCGCCCCAAAACGGGGCGCG
>JBBDYB010000009.1:155154-189783 GCA_040901965.1 Gemmatimonadales bacterium
CCCCCCCCCCCCCCCCCCCCCCCCCCCCCCCCGGAGGGGAAGAAGCGGGGGTTCGGCGGATTAGAGTTGGTACTCTTTGATCTTACGGGCCAGCGTGTTGCGGTGCACGCCGAGGATTTGGGCGGCTTCGCCGATCTGCCCGTGGGTGTGCGTGAGCACGTGGGCGATGTGGTGCGCCTCCGCCTCCTGCAACGTCGCCAGCGGACCAGAGGCCGCGGTCTCGCTTCTCGGGGTCCCTCCCAGCCATTCCTCCGGCAGGTCCACGGACCGCAGCACGTCGCCCTGGCACAGCAGCACGGCGCGCTCGATCACGTTGCGCAGCTCGCGCACGTTGCCGACCCAGGCATGCTCGCGCAGCAGCGCCAGCGCGCGGTCCGAAATGGCGGTGATGCCTTTGCCGTAGAGCTTGCCGAATTCCTGCAGGAAGTGGGCGGTCAGGAGGAGCAGATCGTCGCCGCGCGCGGCCAGCTGCGGCAGTTGGATCGTCACGACGGCGAGGCGATAGTACAGGTCCTCGCGGAATTTCCCTTCCGCGATCATCTGCTTCAGATCCTTATTGGTCGCTGCGATGAGGCGGACGTCTACGGGAATCGGTTCGCCGCCGCCGACCCGCTCGACTTCCCGCTCCTGGACCGCGCGCAGAATCTTGCTCTGCAGCACGAGACTCATGTCGCCGATTTCATCGAGGAACAGCGTGCCGCAGCTGGCGCGCTCGAAGCGGCCGATCTTGCGGGCGACGGCGCCGGTGAACGCGCCTTTCTCGTGGCCGAAGAGCTCGCTCTCGAGCAGGTTCTCCGGAATGGCCGCGCAGTTCACCGCGACGAAGGGCCGGGCGCTGCGTGGGCCGTGCGCGTGAATCGCGCGCGCCACGAGCTCCTTGCCCGTGCCGGACTCGCCCTGGATCAATACCGTCGCCGCGCTGGGCGCGACGTGCGCGATCGTGCGATACACGCCGACCATCGCGCCGCCCTGCGACACGATCTGATAGGGCCCGACGGAAACCGGCGTCACCACCGGCAGCGGCAGCGGTGTTTCTGCCGCGGCCGCGAGCACGCGGTTCAACGCCGCGCGCAGCTGGTCGCGCTCGAGCGGCAGCGGCAGGACCGCGGACACGCCCAGCTCGGTGGCCCGCAGCGCGAGACTCATCGAGGGAGACGGCGCGACGGCGATCATGCGCGGCCGGACGGGCAGCCGGGGCAGCACGGCTTCCCACCACTCGAGCTGCACCTCCGCATCGTGATCCAACACCGTCAGCACCGCATCCCAGCCGCCGTGCGCCAGCGCCTGGAGCGCCGTCGTTTCGTCCGCGGTCCGCTCCAGGATGCCGCCCGATTGCTCGACGTAACGGGCCAGCTCGCGGAACAGCGATTGATCGCCACCGACGCCGAGCAGTCGCGCGCACCGGCCGCCGCGACCATCGACGCGATTCTCGATGCAATTCTCGACGCGGGATTCCGAACCGGCCCCGGCAACCAACGTGTCTAGCGGCATGGCTTTCATCTCAGTTCCCGCAGGCCCGGGTGCCCGAGGCGGCGCTCGCCCGCGCGCTGCACCTGGCGGCAGCGGGTCCACTTGCGCATGGTGATCGTCGTTCCGCGGCCAGGCTCCGAGCGCACTCTGAACTCGTCCATGAGGCGGCGCGCGCTCGCCAATCCCAATCCCAGCCCGCCCGACGTCGAGCATCCGTCGCGCAGTGCCTGGCGCACGTTGGCGATACCAGGCCCCTTGTCCCGCGCCACGACGGCCACGCCGAGCCGGCCGCGTTTCTGAATCAGGTGCAGCATCAAATCGCCGCGCTGGCCGTACGACAGAACGTTGCGCGCGACTTCGAGAATGGCTGCTGCGATGACGGTGATGTCGGTGGGTGAGAAATCGAGCCGCGAAGCAAGTCGCCGTCCATGCTCTCCCGCTACGGCGACGTCGGCGTCGGTGGCGATCGGGATCCGGACGCGAACGCTCGATGCCGCGGAGGGCTGCGCGGTCGGCGCGGCGGATGACACGGCGGAATCGAGGCGTTCGACCAAGAGTGGCGAAGTCATGTTGTTCCTCAGAGGGTCTCAACGATGGCGCGCGATATCGTGGATGAGATTCTAGGGGTGGGAGCAGGGTGGGAACATCGCTCACCCGGTTGAAAAGTGGCTTAGAACAGGGGGGGGATTTATGGATTAACGCGATACGCATGGACTAGTCCTTCGGAGGCGCTCATTTGTAGCACCCCCGGAGGGAGCGGCCTAACCCTCATGGCGCGCATTGATGCATCCCGGCTACCGCGCGGACGCCCCGCCGCCTGCATCCTCGATCTCGTCGAGTTCCTCCAGGCCCACCAACACGTCCCGCGGCTTGGATCCGTTGGCGGGGCCGAGCACCCCGGCCAGCTCGAGCTGGTCAATGATCCGCGCCGCCCTCCCATAGCCGATGCTCATCCGGCGCTGCAACAGGGAGGTAGATCCGAGCTGGTTCTGGATGCAAACCTCCGCGGCTTGGCGGAACAGCGGGTCGCGCTCGCCTGCGCCCTGCTCCCCGCTCCCCGCTCCCTCCTCCCCCCGCTTCGCCGCCTCCTCCAACGCCGCCACTTGCTCGTCGATCGACGTGCCCGGCGCCGCCGCCGCCGCCCGCGCGTGGGCCTTATACCACTCCATCAGGCGCTCCGTCTCATCGGTGGAGATGAACGCTCCCTGGACTCGCATCGGCTCGCTCTTGCCCGGCGGCAGGAACAGCATGTCGCCGTTGCCAAGCAGCGTTTCCGCGCCGTTCTGGTCGAGGATGGTGCGGCTGTCCACCTTCGCCGAAACGCGAAACGCGATCCGGCACGGGAAGTTCGCCTTGATGAGGCCGGTGATGACATTCACCGACGGCCGCTGCGTCGCGAGAATCAGGTGGATGCCGATGGCGCGCGCCTTCTGCGCGAGGACCGCGAGCGGCGTCTCGATCTCCCCCTGCACCGTGAGCATGAGATCCGCGAGCTCGTCCACGATCAGCACGATGTAGGGCAGGATGCCGTCTGTGTACGGCGCGTCGAACGGCAGCTCTTTCTGAATCCCCGCCTGGGTCGCCAGCGTCTCGCGCGGACCCTTGAGCGGCGCCTTCGCGTCCACCTTCCTGTTGAAATCCGTGACGTTCCGGGCGTGATTCGCATGCAGCAGCCGGTAGCGCCGCTCCATCTCCCATCCCGCCCACTTCAACACGTTCGCCGCCTTGTGATGGCTGGTCACGACGGGCAAGCCGAGGTGCGGCAGCGCGGCGTACATCGACAGCTCCACCATCTTCGGATCGATCATCAGCAGCTTCAGCGTATCGGGCGGATGCGCGTACACCAGGCTCGTGATGATGGAATTGATGCAGACCGATTTGCCCGAGCCGGTCGCCCCCGCGATGAGGAGGTGGGGCATCTTCGCCAGATCGTCCACCACCTCGTCGCCTTCGAGATTGCGGCCCAGCACTACCGGGAGGACCCGCGCGCCGCGGCGGAATTCCGGCGCTTCGATCAGCTCGCGCACGTGCACGAGGCGCGGCGTGGGATTAGGCACCTCGATGCCGATCGCGGCCTTGCCGGGAATCGGCGCCACGATGCGCAGCGACTGCGCCCGCATCGCCAACGCCAGATCGTCGGCGAGCGACGACACGCGCCCCACCTTCACGCCCCGGCCCGGCTCGAGCTCGAACCGCGTCACGACCGGGCCCACGGTCTTGTTGATGATCTGCGCGCCGACTCGGAACGTCTCCAGGGTCGCGACCAGGCGCCGGCCCATCTCCTCGATCTGCACCGCGTCGGGATCGACAACCATCCCCGGGCCTTCGTTCAGCAACTCGAGCGGGGGGATCAGCGAGCCCGGCGGTGGGGGCGCAGGTTTTGGAGGCGGGGCGCTCTTCGGCTTGCGGTCCGGAGACCTCGTGCGCGGTGCGCCGTACGCCGTGCGCGGGACTTCAACGACGTCATCGGATTGTTCCTTCGGGCCCTTGTCGCCTTCCGGCGTACGGCGCACGGCGGACGGCGCACGCTGTCGTAGTAGCATCAGCGGATGCCACCCAACGGTGAACACACCCAGCGCCGAGAGCGCGAGTAGCCCGATCAGCACGGCGCCCGCCGTCCCGATCGCCCCTTGCATCCCGTTCGCCAGGAATCCCGGAAACAGACCGACGAGCCGCTGAGTCGGGGTCCAATGCGCGTAGTCGGCGGGAAACGCTGGGCCGATCGCGACAGCGATCCCGTAGGGAATGAGGAGGATCAGCCCCGCACCCAGGGACGCGGCGCGCCCCCAGGACAACGCCCCCAGGCGATCGAACGCCGCCAGCGCCCAGCCGATCCCCAGGACCGGCAGGACCACCGCCCCCAGCCCGAAGAGCTGCCAGAGCGTCCCGCCGGTCGCGCGCCCCCAGCTCCCCGTGAGCGCCAGGGGCAGTAGGGTCAGGCCCAGAAACAGGCCTACGAGCAGGGCCGCAATGCCGATCAGCTCCTGCCGTGCCTTCAGATTCATGCCGTGATACGGCGATCCGCGTAGACGGGGACGACGCTGACGCGGTCGGGCTGGGCGCAGAACGTGACATCGTCGCCCAACCCGACGTCGGCGAGCTGGCGCGCGGCATCACTCCTGGCGAAGGCGTCCTGCCACCCCCCCTGCTGAGCGGCAAGGTCGAGTGAGACCTGACCGGCGTCATTCAGCGTCAGCTTACGGACGCCTTTCTTGACCATCTTGATCAGCCGCCCGGCCGTGTAGGCGTCTTCCAGGGCAAACTGCTTCTCGCGTCCGGCACAGATAATGACGAGGTCGCCGCGCTCGGCGAACAGGCTGCGCGCGCGCTCGGCGACGGCGCTGTAGTTGACCGCCGCGGCGACGAGCACCGGATCGCCGCCCTGGGCGGCCAGGAGCGCCGGGGTGCCGTTGGTGGTCGCGAGAAACACCGTCTTCCCCCCGACGGCCTCGGGCGTCATCTCGCGGGGCGAGTTACCCAGGCCGAATCCTTCGATCTTGAGCATGCGGCGTTCGCCGGCGAGCACGATCCCGTTCTTCTCCAGGTTCGACGTGAGGCGTACGGCCTCGTCCGAGCTGGCGGCTGGTACGACCGCCTTGGCGCCCGCGGCGAGGGCGGTCACGATGCTGCTCGTGGCGCGCAGGACGTCAATGACGACCACCGCCCGGCCGGTCAGGTCCCCCGTATTCAGGCCGAGTGGCGTGTAGTAAACGTCGATCTTCATGCTTGATCTTTGAGGAGGTGCGGCTCGCGCTCGAGGAATTTCGTGTCGATCGTGCCCGCGACGAAGTCCGGATGGCGCATGACCCGGCCCAGGAACGGGATCGTCGTGGTGACGCCTTCAATGATAAACGAGTCGAGCGCCTGGCGCATACGGGCGAGCGCTTCCGCGCGGCTGTTGCCGTGCACGATCACCTTGGCGAGCAGCGAATCGTAATACGGCGGGACGGTGTAGCCCGCGTAGATGTGGGTGTCGACCCGGACGCCCGGGCCGCCCGGCGGGTGATACGCGGTGATCAGTCCGGGCGACGGCTGGAAGTTGCGCGCCGGATCCTCCGCGTTCACCCGGCATTCGATCGCATGCCCGCGCAGCCGGTAGCCGTTCATCACGAACGACAGCGGTTCGCCGGCGGCGACGGAGATCTGCTCCTTGACGAGATCGAAGTTGGTGCACATCTCGGTGACCGGGTGCTCCACCTGAATCCGGGTGTTCATCTCCATGAAGTAGAACGAGCCGTCGGTGTCGAGTAGGAACTCGATCGTCCCCGCCCCCACGTAGCCGATGGACTCCGCCAGCCGGACCGCCGCGTCGCCGATGTCCTGGCGCAGGGTCTGATCCACGGCCGGGCTGGGGGCCTCCTCGACCAGCTTCTGATGGCGCCGTTGCACGGAGCAGTCGCGCTCGCACAGGTGCATCACCTTGCCGTGCATGTCCCCCATGATCTGGATCTCGATGTGGCGCGGGCGGGCGAGGTATTTCTCGAGGTAGACCTCGCCGGAGCCGAAGGCCGCGAGCGCCTCCTGCTTGGCGAGGTTGAACGCCTGCGCGAACTGGTCGGCGTCGGTCGCGACACGCATCCCCTTGCCCCCACCTCCCGCCGCGGCCTTGATGATCACGGGGAACCCGATCTGTGCGGCGATCTGCAGGGCTTCGTCCAGTGACTCGACGGGGCCGGGCGAGCCCGGGACGGTCGCCACGCCGAGCTCCTTGGCGAGCTTGCGAGCGGTCGCCTTGTCGCCCATCTGGCGGATCTGGTCGGGGCTCGGGCCGATGAACGTGATGTTGGACCTGCCGACGGTCTCGGCGAACTCGGCGTTCTCGGCGAGGAAGCCGTAGCCGGGGTGGATGGCGTCGGCGCCGGTGATCTCCGCGGCCGCGATGATGCGGGGGATGTTGAGATAGCTGTCGCGTCCGGGGGGCCGGCCGATGCACACATCGTCGTCGGCGAACCGCACGTGCAGCGACTCCCGGTCCGCCTCCGAGTACACCGCCACCGTTTCGATGCCCAGCTCTTTGCACGCGCGAATCACCCGCAGGGCGATCTCCCCGCGGTTCGCGATCAGCACTTTCTTGAACATTAGGGCGTCAGCTCGATCGCCCCGGCTTGGTCGGCCCCGCCCAGCCGGTTCCCGGAGGAGTCGATCCCGGACACCTTCAGGGCGAACTCGCTCGGGTTGGAGGCGTAGAAGATCGCGCTCTCGTAGCTGATCACGCCTTGCTGGTACCAGTAAAACAGCGACTGGTCGAAGCTCTGCATGCCGTACTGCACCGACCCCTGCGCGATCAGATCGGGAATGCTGAGCTGCTTGGAGAGATCACGGACGTTGTCCGCCACCGCGGCGGTGTTGATGAGCACCTCGGCGGCCGGCACGCGGCCGCGGCCGTCTTTGCGCGGGACCAGGCGCAGCGACACGATGGCCTGGAGCGCGGTGGAAAGCAGGTGCCGGATTTCGTCGTGCTGGTGCGGCGGGAAGAACGAGATCACGCGGTTGATCGTCTGGGTGGCGTCGGTCGTATGCAGCGTCGAAAACACCATGTGGCCCGTGTCGGCGGCCTTGAGCGCGGTGTCCAGCGTCTCCATGTCGCGGATCTCGCCAATCAGGATCACGTCCGGGTCCTGCCGTAGCACGTGTCGCAACGCCGAATTGAACGACAGCGTGTCGTTCCCCACTTCGCGCTGCGAGATGTTGGCGAGCTGGTCGCGGTGCAGGAACTCGATCGGGTCCTCGATCGTGATGACGTTGACCCGGCGGTTGGTGTTGACGTGGTTGATCATGGCCGCCAGCGCCGTGGACTTCCCCGACCCCGTCACGCCCGTGACGAGCACCAGGCCGCGCGCCTTGAGCGCGAGCTCCTCCAGCACGCTCGGCAGGTTCAGCTCCTTGATGTGTTTCACCTCGTAGGGAATCGCCCGGAACGCGAAGGCCACGGTGCCGCGCTGCTGGTACACGTTCGTGCGGAACCGGCCCACGCCGGGGACGCCGATCGCGAAGTCCGCCTCCTTATGCTCGGCGAACTCCTTGACCTGGCGCGGCGTCATGATCTGCTCGGCGAGCGACTTCAGCTCCTCGGGCTTGAGCGGCGAACTGTCGAGCCCCACGAGGTCGCCGTTCACGCGGATGGTCGCCGGGCGGCCGACCTTCAGCAGCAGGTCGGAGCCGTTGCGCTGCACCATCTGCGTGATGGCTTGCTTGAAGTTGAATGCCGGTAGGTTACTCGCCTCGGCCTCAGCCATGGGGATCCACCCGGAAGAGGACCTGCCCGAATTCCACCGGCTGCGCGTTCTGCGCGGTCACTTCCTTCACCACGCCGGTGACTTCGGACTCGATCTCGTTCATGATTTTCATCGCCTCGATGATGCACACCACCTGTCCCACGTTCACCCGGCTGCCCACCTTGACGTATGGCTGCGCCGCGGGCTCGGGCGACTGGTAGAACGTGCCCACCATCGGCGACTTGATCTCCAGCAACGAGGTCTTGGGCGCCGACGCCACCGCGTCCCCCGCCCCGCGTCCCCCTTCCCCGACCTGCGCGAGGGGCGCCTGCGTGACCACGATGTGCCCCCCCCCCCCCCCCCCCGCGGCCCCCATCCCCCCCCCGCGCCCGGGGGGCGGGGGGCCCCCCCGGGGGCCCCCCCCCCCCCCCGCCGCCCCCGCCGCCGGCGGCATTGATCCCGTGGCCGGCTTTGGAAACCCGCACCGACGACCACGCCCCAAACAGCCCGCGGCGGATCTCGATGGCGCCCACCTCCGGGGCCTCCTTCAGGATCTGCACGATCTGGGCGATGATGTCGAGCTTCATACCGTGAAAATACCCCCCATCGGGCCCTACACCAGTTCCACGAGGTCGGTACGCCCGTCGGTCAACAAGACCGGGCCTGCCGCCGACAGATGCACATCGTCCTCGATCCGCACGCCGCCGCGGCCAGCGACGTACACGCCCGGCTCCACGGTCACGACCGCGCTCTCGGGCAGCAGATCGGTCGCCGTGCGCGCGAGCCGCGGCGCCTCATGCACTTCGAGCCCCAGCCCATGGCCGGTGGAATGCCCGAACGCGGCGCCGAATCCCCTGGCCTCGATCGGGTCCCGCGCCAGGGCGTCCGCATCGCGGCCCGACATGCCCGCGCGCACGCCTTCGCGCGCGCGCCGCTGCGCACTCGCCACCAGCTCGTACAGCGCGCGCTGCGACTCGTCGGCCCGCGCGCCCACCACCACCGTGCGCGTCACGTCGGCGCAATAGCCGTCCACGACGGCGCCAAAGTCTAGCAGCAGCCACTCCCCCGCCGCTACCGGCCGCCGGCTGGTGCGCGCGTGGGGCAACGCCGTCCGCGGGCCGCTCGCCACGATCGTCGCGAACGGATGCCCCTCACTGCCGTGGCGCCGCAGCGCGCCTTCCAGCAACCCGGCGATCTCCAGCTCCGTCTGGCCCACCCGCACCGCGGTGAGCGTTTCCCGCAATGCCTCGCCGGCCAGCGCCCCCGCGGCGCGGATCGCGGCGACTTCGTCCGGATCTTTGCGCGCCCGCAGCCGCTCGACCAGCTCGCCCGCCGGTTTCCAGCGCCACGCCGCGGCGGGTCCTCCCGCGACGGACAGCCGCTCGGCGTCTTTGACGCTGAGCGCGTGCGCCTCGAAGCCGATCACACCGAGCGTGCGCTCCGTCCCGAGGCTCGGCAGCTCCTTGAAGAGCCGGTCCCACACGCTGGCGCCTTCGACCTCGACGCGGGCCAGGGCGCCGCACTCCTGGCGGGCCTGCTCGTCGTAGCGAAAGTCGGTGACCAGGAGCAGCGCGCTGCGCGTCGCAACCGCCACGCCCGCCGAGCCGCTGAAGCCGGACAGATAGCGGATGTTGGGACGCGACGTGACGAGCAGCGCATCCAGTCCCTCGGCCTCGAGCAGCGCGGCCAGGGCCGCGTGCCGCTCGTGGCGCCGGTCAGCGGCCATCGCGGGACTGGAGATGGCCGACAAGCCCCTCGAGTCCCAGGCGATAGCTGTCAGCCCCGAACCCCGTCACCACCCCGACCGCGAGATCCGCGAGCAGCGAGCGGCGCCGCTCCGGCTCGCGCCCGAAAATATTCGAGAGATGCACTTCCACGAACGGCACCCGCACCGCGAGCAGCGCGTCGCGTACGGCGAGACTGGTATGGGTGAACGCCGCCGCGTTGACCACCGCGCCGTCGGCGTGCCCCCTCAAGCCCTGGATCGCCTCCACCAGCTCGCCTTCGTGATTCGTTTGCGTCCAGCTGCACTCCACGCCCAGCGCGCGCGCGCGCTCGCGGGTGGCGCGCTCGATCTCCGCCAGGCTGGTGCGGCCGTACAGCTCGGGCTCGCGCTCTCCCAGCAAATTCAAATTCGGGCCGTTCAGCACGGCGATGTGCACTAGGACTTGAGCTTTTTCAGCCACTGCTGGAATTGGTCGGCCTCGGCCTCGTCCTCCGGGGGCCGCTGCGTGCGTCCGGACGAGCGGCCCGGCGTCCGAGGATTGCCCGCGTCGGCAGGAGCGGACGGCGCTGCGCCGGTCTTGTCGCCCGCGAAGAATTCGTCGAAGGAGAAGCCTTCCCCTTTTGCGTCGGGGGCGGAAGGCGCCCCAGCGTCGGCTGGGGGGGGGGGACCGGCTGCCGGAGCAGTCGAGCGGCGCGCCGCATCGTCCCCCCCCCCCCGAACACCGAGTCGAGCGAAATATGGTCGTGCGCGGGGTGTGACGGCTCTCCGGGCGGCGGACCCGCCGCGTCGAAGGCCGCAGCGAGCGTGCTCTGCTCCACCGGGGGCGCCGGTTTGGGCTGTCGGCCCGCCCAGATGCCCTTGAGAAAGGCCTGCGCAGAGACCCCCGAGCCTTTACGCCCGCCGCTCGACAGCTGCTCGACCTTGCGCTTGAGACGCGCGTCGGTCGGGCGCTGCGCGAGCAGCGCCTGATAGACGCGCAGCGCGTCCTGCTGATGTCCTTGCTTCAAATACAGCTCCGCCATTGTTTCCGTAACCACCGGCTCGGCTTTCGACAACGTCGCGGTGTCGGCCGCGCCATCGTCGTCGGAGAGCGCCACCGCCGCCGGAACCCGCGGCGGCGACGGCGGCTTGGGTGGCTTGGCGGCGGCCGGAGGATCGTCCGGCATGATCAGCGGCAGGTCCACTTGCGGCAGCCCCTCATCCAGGTCGGGCGGGCGCGATTCCGGCGGCGTCGGCGTGTCCAGCTTGAACATCCCCGAGCCTTCGTATTGCGTGCGCGCCAACCCCTCGATCTCCACGCGCTCGAACTCCTGCGCGTTGAGCTCGACATCCTCCTGAACCTCCAACCCCTCGGCCTTGGCGGCCGCGTGCGCGGTGGCATTGAAGGTCACACCGCTTTCGAACGTTTCGACATCGGGAGACGGTGTCCCCACCTTCGTGGGAACCGTCGCCTCGGTCGCGGGGGGCGAGGAGTGCTCGACGGTCAATTCCGGCTTGGTCATCGAGGCCGTCGGTGCGGAGGTGACCTTGCCCTTCGCCCGCGCCAACGCCTCCGCGGCGTCCCCGTTCATCGGATCGGCGTTCAGGAGTCGTGTGAGCCATTCGACCGCGTCGTCGTAGCGGCTGTTCCGCTCCGCGATCTCCGCCAAGACGCGGAGCGCGATGATGTTCTCGCCGTCCAGGGCGAGCACCTTGCGAAAGACTTCCTGTGCCCCGGCGTCGTCTTTCTTGTCGATGAGACAGCGGGCATAGACGATGTGGGCGCTGACGTAATCGGGGTGCTGCTTGAGGCCGCTCTGGCACAGCTCGACCGCGTTATCTATAAGCCCCGCTTTACGATAGGCGTCGGCCAAGGGCGCGAAATTCCGTCCCTTGGGGTTCTCCCGAAAGCGCGCTTCGAGCTTGTCGATTTCGCTGGTATAGGCCACGGCCTAAGTCTATGTGGGAATTGGTCGAAGATAGTGCTCGGCCGGCGTTGCTGTCAATCAGATCGCGGGGTCGCTCGCTTGAGTTTGTGCGTTGTCGTTTTTAGACTTATGCCCCTTCACCCCTTCCTCTCTGACCGGAGTCCGAACGCCTCATGCTGCGCACGATGCGCTCCAACGCCAAGTGGGTCTTCTTCATCCTCGCCGGGTCGTTCATCCTGTGGCTCGGGATCGGCCAGGTGATGGACATCATCGGTCCCAGCGGCAACGTGGTGCTCCGCGTCAACGGCACGAGCTTCCAGATCGCCGAATACCAGCAGCGGCTCCAGGCGGCATTCGAGCAGTACCGCCAGCAGTACGGGACGGCGCCGATCACGCGGGAGGAGGAGCAGCAGCTCCAGGAGCAGGTGATCAATCAATTGGTGCAGGAGGCGCTGCTGCAGAAGGAATACGAGCGCCTGGGCATCCGCGTCAGCGACGACGAGGTCATCGAGGCGGCCCGCACGTCGCCGCCGCCCGAGGTGATGCGGGATCCGCAGTTCCAGACCGACGGCCAGTTCGATATCCGGAAGTGGCAACAGTTTCTGGCAACGAACCCCGACCGCCAGCTGCTCGCGCAGATCGAGGCGATTTATCGCGAGCAGATCCCGCGGATCAAGCTCGCGCAGTACCTCACCGCCGACGTGTACGTCTCGGACGCCAAGCTGTGGCGCATCTACAAGGACCAGCACGACTCCGTGCGCATCGCGTCGCTGGCCATCTGGCCGTACCAGATCGCGGACTCGGTCCCGGTGAGCGACGCCGAATTGCGGCGCTACATCGACGAGCATCCGGACGAGGTCAAGCGGCCGGCCGTCGCCTACGTCCGCTTCGTGGCGGTCCCGCGCCTGCCGAACGCGGCCGACAGCGCCGCGGCGCGCGCGCGCGTCTCCCGCATCCAGACCGAGCTCGCGCGCGGCGCGAAGTTCGAGGATGTCGCCCGGCGCGAGTCGAGCGACACCGTGAGCGGCAAACAGGGCGGTGACCTGGGGTGGATCCGGCGCGACGAGACGACCTTCGATCCCCAGTTCATGCAGGGCGTGCGCGCGCTCCGTCCCGGCCAGGTCTCGCGGCCCGTGTCCACGCCGTTCGGCTATCACCTGATCCGCGTGGACCAGGCACGGGGCGACTCGCTCAAGGTGCGCCACATCCTCATTCCCGTCGCCCTGCAGGGCGAGCACCTCGATTACGTCGAGTCGCGCGCCGACACGCTCGAGCGCATCGCGGCGGAGCGCACCGATCCGGGCGCGCTCGATACGGCCGCGCGCCGCTTGGGCCTCCAGGTATCCCCGACCTACCAGCTCATCCAGGGTGACCGCTTCACGCTGGGGCGCTACGTGATCCCGGACGTGAGCGTGTGGGCGTTCGAGGCGCCGATCGGGGAAACGAGCCCCGTGATCGAAGGGGCGCCGGCGTACTACGTGTTCCGGCTCGACTCCCTCGTGCCGGAGGGCGTGCCGCCGCTCGACGCCATCCGCGATCAAGTCAGCCGGGTGGTGCGGCTCGAGAAGCAGAGGGAGATTGCCCGGCCGCGCGCTGACTCGCTCGCGGCGGCGCTGAAGGACGCGCCGGACCTCGCGGCAGCAGCGGCCGCCCGCGGCCTCGAGGTGCAGCGCTTCGGGCCGTTCACGCGGCTGCGGCCGCCGAGCTATCTCGCGCGCGAGCCGATCGTGGTGGGCGCGTCCTTCGGACTGCGGGTGCGCGAGCGCAGCGGGGCCATCGCGGGTGAGGGCGGATTCTTCATCATCGAGTCGTTGGGGCGCAAACTCGCGGATTCGAGCGCGTGGCTGGCGCAGCGGGATGCCCAGCGCGCGCAGCTGCTCGCCGCCGCGCGGCAAGCGCGGATTCAGCAGTATATCGAGGGTCTGCGCGCCACGGCCAAGATCGTGGATCGGCGCAATGAGATCTTCAGGACGCAGATCGCAGCGGACGCCGAGGCCCTCTTCTAGCCTACTCGACCAGCCGTTTCGGCTTGGCGTCCCGGGGCGGCTCCTCGTCGGGGAGCCGGTGGATGCTGTTCTCGGCGTCCGACAGGGCCCGCTTGAACTCCCGCAACCCCTTCCCCACCGCCCGGCCCGCCTCCGGCAGCCGGCTCGCGCCGAATACCAGCAGGACGATGAGCATCAGAATGACGATCTCGCCCGCGCCCAAATTACCGAACATCGGAAACTCCCTTTACTGACTCAGCCGCTTGGGCGGCGCACCCTCGTCCGGCGGCGGTGGTTCGATGGCCTCGTCCTTGAGGCCCCGTTTGAACTCCTTGATGCCTTTCCCGATGGACGCCCCGATTTCGGGAATGCGCTTGGCGCCGAAGAACAGCACCAGGATGAGCACCAGGATTGCGATTTCGGTGAAGCCAAGATTCCCAAACATGGTCAGCCTCGTTCTAGAAGAGCGACCGGGCGACGAGATACGCGATCGCCACGCCCACTACCGCGAGCAGCGACACGTCGAGTCCGATCGGCCCCAAAGTGACCGACACCACGAGCAGGTCCAAATGGACCGGCCCGATGGTCGGTGTCACGGACCAGGTGAACACTTCCCGCGCCGGCCCTTGCGGTAGGAAGCGCCGCAGAAACGCCTGCAGGAGGCCACCCAACACGAAGCCTACCGCAAGAACACCCAGATTGAAACCGGGGCGACGGGGTCCGTGCGGCACGGGCTAGCTGCGCCGCTCCACGGCGTACGCGATACTGCCCTGCAGGGCGTCCCGGGCGGCGGAAGGAGGCAGCACGGCCAGCTCGGCCTCCGCCTGCTGGGCCAGCTCGAGCGCCCGCCGCCGCGCGGTCTCGAATCCGCCGGCCGTCTCCACCAACCGGATCACGTCGGCGACCAGATCGTCACTCGGCTCGGCCGCTTCCATGAGCTGTGCGACCACGCGCCGCCCTGCCACCGGCATGCGCGCCCCCCCCAGTGCGGCGATGAGCGGCAAGGTGACCTTGTGCTCGCGCAGGTCGAGTCCCGAGGGCTTCCCCGTTACCGCTTCCGGCTGCGTGTAGTCGAGCAAGTCGTCCGTGATCTGGAAGGCCATGCCGAGCAGCATTCCGAAACGGGCCAGCGCCTGCCGGTACGCCGGCGTCACCGTCAGCGCGCCCACTTCGCACGCGCCCGAGAGCAACGACGCCGTCTTGGCGCGGATCAACTGGTCGTATGCCGCTTCGCCATAGGCGAGCTTGTCGTGTGCCTCGAGCTGACGCATCTCGCCGACGGTCATCTCATTCGTGACGCGGGCAAGGACCCGGAGCGCTTCGCGGTCGTCCAGCTTCACCAGCTCGATGATCGCCCGCGAGTACAGATAGTCGCCCATGATGACCGCGATCTGATGCGAGAACAGGGCATTGATCGTCGGCAGGCCGCGCCGCAGCACCGAGTGGTCCACGGAGTCATCATGGACCAGCGTCGCCAGGTGGATCAGCTCGACTACCGCCGCCAGCGTCACCGCGCGCGGATCGCCGCCGCCCGCGGCCCGGTGGCTGAGCAGCAGCAGCGTCGGACGGAAGAGTTTCCCCTTCATGTGCAGGAGATGCTCGTTGACTTCGCTGACGATCGGGAAGTCTGCCGCGATGAGGCGCCGCAGCTCGTCCACCACCTGCTCGAGCTCGGCAGCGACTGGATGCTGGACGTCCTGCAGCGTGACGCGCGCGGAAGCAAGGGGGGCAGTCATCTGGCCTTGGCGAGGGCCTTGACGCGCTGCTCGGCATCGAGGAAGCGGATGTCTACCGCGAACACGCGGCCGTACAGATCACGCGCGTCGGCCTTTTTCCCCTGTTGCTCGAGCGCCCGGCCCAGCCAATAGAGAACGCCGAGCCGCTCCTGCTCGCCCGAGGCCGGGAGATCGAGGCCGCGACGCAGGATCGACTCCGCGACGCCGTAGGCGCCCTTCTCGAAGAAGCAGATGCCCAGCATCTCCGAGGTCCGCAGCTTGCCGTCGGGCGCCCGTAACGCCTTCTGGAATTCGGCAATCGCCTCGTCCAGCAAGCCCATTTCCTTGAACGCCACACCGAGGTCGTAGTGCGACTGGAAATCGGTTTCGTCGATGTTCTCGTCGATCCCCTGCTTGAACCGCGCCAGCATGTCCTGGAAGTCCTGCTCTTCATCACCGGTCGGCTCTTCATCTTCGACGGTCATCCGGCTGTCTTTCATCGGCAGCTCCTCTTCGACCATCATCGAGCCGAGGTCCACGAAGTCCCCATCGAGCGTGGCTTCGTCGCGCACCTTCATCCTCGCGTCCTTGGCCTTGACCTTGCCCTCGGGCTTGGCCGGCGCGACCGCGGGCGCGAGCATGGCGAGCGCGGCTTTGGCGCGCTCGTTCTTGGGATCGTGCTCCGCGACCCGAAGGTAGACGGCGCGCGCCTTTTCGGGGAGATCGGACCGCAGCAGCGCATCCGCGAGCTCGACGTACGCGTCGATCAGCTTCGCCTTGTCTCCCGCCTTGAAGGAGAATTCCACCGCCTTCTGGCGATGCCGCACGCTGTTCGGATCGAGGTGCAAGACCTCGTCCACGAGATCGCGCGCCTGCCGCAGATTGCCGGCGTTCTCGAACCCGGCCGTCGCCAGGTCGAGCTCTTCGATGCCCCGCTCCCGCTCGCCCTGCTCGATCAGCGCTTCACCCAACGCCTGGTGCGCTTCGGGATCGTCGGGGCTGTCCGCGACGCGCTCCTCCAGTTCCTCGATGCCCGGCGCCGCCGGCGTCTCCTCGATGTTCGAGAATACGAGCGAGCCCGATTGGTTGCCTTGATCGCGGATCTCATCGACGCCGAGATCGATGAACCCCGACCGCCGGCCTGGGGAAATGGACGTGTCGTCCTCGGTCTGGATGAAGCTCGGATGCGCGCGGCCCTCGTCGAGGGCCAGCGGCTGGTCATCCACCTCGTGCCCGGCGTCGGTCGTCGCCGTTTCAAAGTCGGGCTCGAGCTCGAGCGGCGGCACTTCGACCAGGGTCTTCCGCTTCCCCGGGGGGGGGGGCGCCGGCGTGGGAGCCGAGGGACGCTTGGGAACCACCGGCTTGATCCGCGGCGGCTCCGCGGCGACCGCCTTGCCACCCCCAAGCGGCTTCATTTTGGGGGGCGCCGGCGGCGCACTCTTCTTCTTGGTGGGAGCCGAAGGCGGCTCTTCGATGTTGCCTTCTAACACCAAGTCGGCGTCTTCGAGCCCGCCGTGCAGGTCGTCGGGATCCGCGGATACCGTCGGCTCGAGCTCCGGCATCGGCTGCAGATCGAGATCGGCCGGCCGCAGTTCCGCGCGGATCGACGGCGTCTTGGGCGTGCTCGCTCGCACCTCGCTGAAGTCGGAATGCGTGGTCTCCAGACCTTCCAGCATCCCTTCGCTTCCCGTGACGCCGGGCGCTTCGTCCACGAGACTCGTCGTCTCGATCTCGAGCGACTCGTCGGGCTCGGGCACGATCGTTTCGATCAGCCGCTCGGCGGCGGGGGGTGGAGGAGGAGCCGCCGCCTTGCCCCCTTTCGGCGTGCGCGGCTCGTCCAGATCGAGAAACACGAGGCTCGACGTCTTCCGCTTGCCGGTCTTGCCGGGGTCCTCCACGGGCTCCTGCTTGGGCGCCGCAGGGGTGCTCACCCGAGCCGATGACCCTCGCTTCCCCGGATCGTTGCCGTACATCTTCAGATGCTCCGCCAACATCCCGCGCAGGCTCTCGCTCTCGGGCGAAATGTCCGTGAACTCCTTCAGCGCCGCGAAGGCATGCTCGATCTTCCCCACTTTCTGCATCCGCTCGGCGTACTCGACGAAGTTCTGCTTCGCCTCCGCCATGAAACCCTTGGCGGCGAACAGCTTGGCGAGCTTGAGGTACGTCGACTGCCGCGCCGGCGCGTTGCGCAGCACCTTGTTGCACATCGCGATGGCGTTGTTGTGAAAGCCGAGCTCCGCGTATCTGTCCACGGCCTGGTCGTAGTAATCGGCGGCCAGGGCGGGCTCCTTCAGCTTGATGTAGAGATCACCGATACGGTTGTAGATCGAGAGGTCGGGGTTGGACTCACCCTCCGCCTCCTGGATGCTCAGCGCCTCGAGCCAGATCTCGACGGCCTTCCTCGGATCCCGGGCTTCGAGACCCTTCGCCTTTTCTTTCAGCTGCTCGAGTCTGGACATAGAGGCTCTAAGATATCGGGGGTATCAGGAGGGGACAAGCCGAACCTCCTGTCCAGACGGCGCTTACGACGTTGGCGCCCATCCAGTAAGCCACCTCCCGCCAGTCCTCGACCGCGGCCACCAGCAGGTCGGCGGCAAAGCCCGGCGCTAGTTGCCCGCGCTCTGCCGCGAGGCCCAGCGCCGCCGCCGCGTTGACTGTGACGGCCATCAATGCTTCCGCGTGACGCAGCCCGAGCTGCGAGACGCCGAGCGCCATGACGAGCGGCAAACTCAACGTCGGCGACGTCCCCGGGTTGTAATCGGTGGCCAGTGCGATGGCCGCCCCCGCCTCGACCAGACGCCGCGCGGGCGCCTGGGTGCGTTTCCCGAGAAACGCCATCGTGGCGGGCAGCAGCACGGCGACGGTCGGGCTCGCGGCGAGCGCGCGGATCCCGGCGTCCGAGACCCCTGCCAGATGATCGGCGGAGAGCGCGCCCAGCTCCGCGGCCAGCTCGGCGCCTCCCGACCCGTCGAGCTCGTCGGCGTGCAGCTTCAAGGCGAGTCCGTGGCGGCGCGCGGCCGAAAGAATCTGCCGGCTCTCGGCCGGACTAAAGACGCCCGGCTCGCAGAAGACGTCACAGCAGCGCGCCAATCCGTCGCGTGCGACGGCGGGAATCATCTCTTCACACACGAGCTGCACGTACGCGGCGCGATTGCCGCGGTGCTCGGGCGGGACTTCGTGGGCGCCGAGAAAAGTGGGGACCAGAGTGACCGGCAGCTCGGCGGCCAGCCGGCGGATCACGCGCAGCTGCTTCAGCTCCGCTTCCAGCTCCAGGCCGTAGCCGGACTTCACCTCGATCGTCGTGGCGCCGTGCGCCAACAGCGTCGCCAGCCGTGACCGCGTGAGCGCCTCCAGCTCCGCCTCCGAGCGGGCGCGCACGTCGCGCACCGACTGGAGAATCCCGCCTCCCGCGGCCGCGATCGCCTTGTAGTCCACGCCGAGCGCCCGCCGCTCGTGATCGTCGAGCCGAGGCGCACCGAAGACCGCATGGGTATGGCAGTCCACGAACCCGGGAAGCAGCACGCCGCTGACTTCGACGACGCGGGCGCCGGCGGTTGGAGCGTCCGCGCGCGGACCCACCCAGGCAACGCGCTGTCCGTCGATCAGGACTGCCGCATCGCGCAGCACCTCGATGTCGGCCAGCTCGCGCCCGCGGCGAGCGCGCGCAGGCCCGCGGCAGGTCACGACCTGGCGCGCGCCGACGAGCAGCGTCTTCAGTCGAGGTCCTCGCGCATCGGGAGCCGGATGTTGTGCCGGCGCGCGGTCTCGAGGGCCGCAGGATAACCCGCGTCGGCGTGGCGGGCGACGCCGATGCCGGGATCGTTCGTGAGCACGCGCTTCAGGCGCCGCGCCGCCGCGGCCGTCCCGTCCGCCACGATCACCTGGCCGGCGTGCAGCGAGTTGCCGATCCCGACGCCGCCGCCGTGATGGAACGAGACCCAGGACGCGCCGGATGCCGTGTTCAGCAGGGCGTTGAGAATGGCCCAGTCGGCAATGGCGTCCGATCCGTCCCGCATCCCTTCGGTCTCGCGGAACGGCGAGGCGACCGATCCGGTATCGAGATGGTCGCGGCCGATGACAATCGGGGCGGACAGCTCGCCGCGTTTCACGAGATCGTTCAGCGCCACGCCGAACCGCGCCCGCTCCCCCTGCCCCAGCCAACAGATGCGCGCCGGCAGTCCTTGGAAGGCGACGCGCTCGCGGGCGAGCGTGATCCAGCGCTTCAGATGCGGGTCGTCGGGGAACAATTCGAGCACGAGCTCGTCGGTGCGGTGGAGATCGGCCGGGTCGCCCGAGAGCGCGACCCATCGGAACGGCCCCTTCCCCTCACAAAACAACGGGCGGATGTACTCGGGCACGAAGCCCGGAATCGCGAACGCATCGGCGACGCCGGCGTCGCGCGCCTCGGTCCGGATGTTGTTGCCGTAGTCAAAGGCAACCGCGCCGCCTTGCTGCAGCGCCAGCAGCGCGCGCACATGCGCGGCGATGCTCGCGCGGGCGCGCCGCACGTATTCGTCGGGTGCCTGGCGCCGCAAATCGGCCGCGGCAGCCGGCGTGAGACCGGCGGGGATGTAGCCGTTCAAGGGATCGTGCGCCGGCGTCTGGTCGGTAACCACGTCCGGGACGAAGCCCCCCCGGCTCACGAGTGCGGGGAGCACCTCGGCGCAGTTGCCTACGAGCCCCACCGACAGCGCAGCGCCTCGCCGTTTGGCGTCCTGGCACCATGCCAGTGCCTCCTCGACGGACGCCGTGGAGCGATCGAGATAGCGCGTGTCCAAGCGGCGCTGCACCCGCGCCGGGTCCACCTCCACGGCGAGGCAGATCCCTTCATTCATGGTGGCGGCGAGCGGCTGCGCACCGCCCATCCCGCCTAACCCACCCGTCAGGACGATCCGGCCGCGGAGCGTGCCTTGGAAGTGGCGTCTGGCAACTGCGCCCAACGTCTCAAAGGTGCCTTGCAGGATGCCCTGCGTTCCGATGTAGATCCACGACCCCGCCGTCATCTGGCCGTACATGATGAGCCCGCGCCGTTCCAGGTCGCGGAACACCTCCCACGTGGCGTAGCGGCCGACGAGATTCGCGTTCGCGATCAGCACGCGCGGCGCATCGGGATGCGTGGCGAACACACCGACGGGCTTGCCCGACTGCACGAGCAGCGTCTCGTCGTCGCCGAGCGTGCGCAGGGTGCGGCAGATCGCGTCGAACGACGCCCAATCCCGCGCCGCTTTGCCGGTACCGCCGTACACCACCAAGTCCTGCGGCCGCTCCGCCACGTCGGGGTCCAGATTGTTCATGAGCATCCGGAGCGCCGCCTCCTGAACCCACCCCTTGCACGACAGCGAGGCTCCCCGGGGGGCGCGAACGGTGCGAGGATTGCTCACGACGTGAACTTTCCGCCTCGAATCCCCGCGGCCACTCTCTCGATATCAGCCGTGAGCGGCCGGTCGCCCGTGAGCGGAGCCGACTCCGTGCGCACCGCGGCGTGCAGCCGTCCGACGGCCTTCGCCGGCCGGAGCGGCTTCAAGTATTCGAGGCCCTGCGCGCCGACGAGCAGCTCGATCGCCACGATCCGCTCCGCGTCGGCGAGGATGCGTCCGGCCTTCCACGCGGCGGTCATCCCCATCGGCACGACGTCCTCCTGATTCCCTTCGGTCGGGACCGACTGTACGCTGGCCGGCGTCGCCAGCACACGGCAGTCGGCGACGAGCGCCGCCGCCGCGATCTGCGCGGTCATGAATCCCGATTCGAGCCCGGGGTCGTGCGCGAGGAAGGCGGGCAGACCGGAGGAGAGGTCAGGGTTCACCACGCGCTCGATCCGCCGCTCGGCCAACCCCGCCAGCGTCGTCAGCGCGATGCCGAGCACGTCGAGGGCCAACGCGATCGGCTGGCCGTGGAAGTTGCCGCCCGAGAGGACGTCGTCGCCGAATACGAGCGGGTTGTCGGTCGCCGCATTGAGCTCCGTCGTCACCAGCCGCTCGGCGAACGCCAGGCCCTCGCCCACCGCCCCGAGCACCTGAGGCGTGCAGCGCAGCGAATACGCATCCTGCACGCGCGGATCGTTTTCCCGGTGGGATTCGCGGATCTCGCTCTCGGCCAGCAGCTCGCGCAGCAGCGCCGCCGAGCGCTGCTGCCAGGGATGCGGCCGGGCGTCGTGTATCCGGGCATCGAATGGATCGGGCGAGCCGCGGACAGCTTCCAGGCTCATCGCCGCCGCGCTGTGCGCCGTCCGCCACAGCGTCCACGCGTCGTTCACGAGCAGCGCCGCGAGCCCCGTCTGCGCCTGCGTGCCGTTCACGAACGCCAGACCTTCCTTTGCCTCGAGCGTGATCGGCTTGAGCCCCTGGGCGACCAGCGCCCGGCCGTCGTCCCCTTCACCGATCATCGCCAGCGCGAGGTGCGACAGCGGCGCCAGGTCGCCCGAGGCGCCGACACTGCCCTGTGACGGCACGTGGGGATGGAGCTTGCGATTGAGCATCTCGACCAGCAGCTCAGGCAGCACCGGCCGCACGCCGCTCGTGCCCCGCGTCAGTACGTTGGCGCGAAGCAGCATCATCGCCCGCACGGCATCCGCCGGAAGCGGATCGCCGACGCCGGACGCGTGGCTCCGAATGAGATTGAGCTGCAGCTGGCGGGCCTGCTCGGGCGGGATGCGCACGTGAGCGAGCTTCCCGAAGCCCGTGTTGACGCCGTAGATCGTCTGCCCGCCCGCGACTGCCGCCTCCACCGCACGCCGCGACGCCACCACGCCGCGGAGCGCGCCGGAGTCGAGGGCAACCGGTGCGTTGTCCCGCGACACAGCAACGACATCCGCGATGGAGAGGGAATGGCCGTCGAGTACGATGGACGTGGGCATGACGCAGAGAAACTACCTATCCAGGGGCCTGGACGCACGTAGGGGCGCGGCATGCCGCGCCCCTACGCTCTTTCCCACTTGTCGACTTGGCGTCTTACTGCGACCCGGCGACCTGCGCACCTGTTGACAGCGAGGTCGAAAGCCCCGCCCGCACCACCAACTCCGGGTTCCCCGGATCGGTCTGGAAACTCCAGTCGAAGATCAGGTAATCCCGGCCGACATGCGTCACGCGCAGCGCGCCATAGCGCAGCGTCGCGCCTTCCACGATCTCGAACACGTATCCGTAGCCGGGCGTCGCCTCGATCATGTCCCGCGTGTAGCCGGCGACAGGGGCGAAATCGATCGACGTCAGGTCGGCGAGCGGCGACGTGCTGTACAGCCGTATCCGCGTGCCCGTGAATTCGGGAACCAACCACAGCGTCGAATCCGATGGATCGCGGTACACCCAGAAGTCGATGTCCGTGCGGTTGCCGTCCAGGATCAGGCCAAGCTCCGACGACTGGGCGCGGCCATCGGCATTGACGTCCTGCCAGAACCGGAATCCCGCTTGGGCTTGGTTCTCGTCGTAGGCGAACGCGAGCGTGTTCCGGGCGTCAGGCCGCGGTGTGTCCTGATGCAGCGGCGACCACAAGCTCTCGTAGCCCTCGGTGCTGACGGCGGACACACCGAAGCAGCGGGGCGCGCCGTTCGACAACGCGCTCGCCAGGAACTCGGGCGCGACGGTCGTGCCCTCGAGCGACCAGTTGGTGCCGCACAGCCCGGTGTCCAGATCGTAAGACGCGCTGTAGATGCGGTACCATTTGAATCGCGTGGGCGCGTTCACGAAGGGACTGTCGTCCCACTCGAGGTGGATCGCCGCGTTCAACGAGATGGAGAGCAGCGTGGCCGGCCGGCCGAGCTGCCGCCGCTCGTCCACCGTGATCACGTTGCTGCCGCCGCTTTCGCGGCCGTTCACGTCCACGGCACTCACGAGGTATTGCAGATGGGGCACGCCGTTGTCATGGAAGGTGTTGGAGCTCGTCTCGCCGCGCAGCCCGAACGATCCGCTAGTCGAGCCGCGGGAGTAAATGCGGTAGCTCGCCAAATCCGGATCGGGCACGTCGTCCCAGATCAGGAGAATGCCGAGGGGTCGGTTGGGATCGCCGCTCGGCTCGAGCTCATAGGACAGGTTGCCCGGCGTAGACGGGCCATCACCTGGAGCAAACACTTCATCCCGGCAGGCAACGGTGGCCAGCACGAGCAGTGACAGGAGCAAGCGCATAAGAGCCTCGGGACGGAGTTCGCCCGACCTTAAGGCAGGGGTCGTGCCCGGAGCGAAGTCGAGGATTATCAGAGGGTTACCGCGCGAGACCGCGCGGTGGTGTCACCGCGAGAGGACAGCGAGCGGCCTCAGGGCCGCACGAACGTCCGCTGATCGTAGTCGAACTTGATGTCCGGCTGATCGCTGAGCGCGATGTTGAAACTGAACGAGAAGTTGCCGTTGCCGCTCTTCGCGAACACGAAGCTCGCATGCCAGCGCCGCAGGTCGCGCTGGAAACTTACAAAGTGCTGGGCGAATTGGCGCGTGTCGAAGTCGTACGACGTGGACCAGGTCGCGCTCCAATTGCGGGTCGGACTGAACGCCAGATTCATGTTCACGAGCTGGCGGCCGCTGAGGTTCCGTGCCGCCGCGCCCGTATCGGCGCGGCTGCGGGTGCTGGAGTACGACAGGTTCAGGGAAAAGGCTCCCCCCCTGCCGCTCCGCGCTCCATACACGCCGCCGAACGCGTCGCGGCTGCCGCCTTGGTACTGGCGGAATACGTCGGAGCGTTGCCCCCCCGGCAGTCCCTGACCCATTGTCGTGTCGGACGCCGGCGGCGGCGGTGCGGGTCGAGCGCGGAATCCCAGCAGCGCCGCAATCCCCTGCAGGGTAGCCGGGCCGATGGAGAATGACGTGGAGACGCTCTGTAGAAAGGGATCGAACCGCGTCGAGTCGAGACCGACCTGACCGTTCCAGAGGTCGTGGGAGATCCGCAGCGAGAATCCGGGGACCAGGTCCGACGCGAACGTGTTTTCGAGCGTCTGCGTCTGCCAGCCCACGCGGTCCGGCTGCTTGGCCTGCTCGAAATTGTAGCTGATCGAGCTGGTGTTGATGCTGAGGAGCCGGATCTTGCGCGGCTCGCTGCCGGATGCCGTATCGCCCGCCGGCGATTTGAGTTTCGCCTCGAAGTTCTGGGAAAAGCCCAGCGTAATTGTCTGCTGCGGGTCGCTGCGCGCATTCAGCGTGCGGCCCGTCGGGTCCAGCGCGCGCGCGTACTCATCCGGGACCTTCGCCCCTGGAGCGTACTGATAGCCGATGAGCGGCGAGACCGAATGGCGGATCCGCGTCAGCGGACCGAAGCCTGGGAAGAACCCGAAAAAAGTCGGCGACGCGCCGGCGGTAAACGCGAGCCGTTTCCCTTGACGCACGAACTCCCCTCCGGAGAACTGATTGCGGAGCATGAAGGGGCCCGCGCTGGTGGAGTTCAGAATCGCGATCCCAGGCGAGATCTTCCACGTTCCGGTAAAGAACGGCGGCAGATTGATGCTCGTCTGCCAATCGACGTCGGTGCGGAATGTCTGCGCGTACAGCACTCGCCGAACGCCGCCGGCCACCGTCGTGTCGCGGATCAGAAACTCCTCCCGTCGGTTGCTCACGAAGTCGAGGACGGAGATGCTGTTGCCCCAGTTCCAGCGCCCGACGCGGAACGGCGTCTGGATGCTGACGGTGGTGCGACGGTCGTCGGCAAAGAGGGGCAGCGTATCGACCGGGATGCTATCGCCCGGCGGCGCCGGCACCAGCAGGTTACCGGCGCTATTGTGAAACGTCTGGGCGTTCGTGAACGTGAACCCCGGCGACCACGTGATCCACGGCGTGATGTTCACCGCCGACGGCGTCAGCCGCACCTCCGGGAACGTCTGGCTGACCCGGTCGTTGGAAAGCTCCTGTGTGCGATTGCCACCGAAGTTCAACGTGCCCCAGGGGAAGCGCTTGTCGAAGCTCGCGCGTGACGAAAGGGTCGCCGTCGCCTGGAAGGGATCGAGACTGTTGCGCGAGACGACCGAGGCGCTGGTGGCGTAGTCCACGCTGGCGTTGAAGCGCGTGCGCGAATCGAACGTCTGCGAGTGGTACCAACCGATGCGGCTCGCGGTCGCCGCGCGGTCGAGCTCGGTGGTCCGGGTGTAGGAGAGCCCGCCCTGCATGAAGCGGTCGAGCCACCGGTACTTGCTCTGCGCCCGGAGCGACACGCTGCGCCCAGCGTACCAGTCGCCCGACACGAGCAGGTCGACGTACTGATTGATCGCGAAGTAGTAGCCGAGATCGGTGACGTGCCGCGCGTACCGCCGGCTGGGACGGACCAGGTCATTGAGCCCAAAGCGCGGGACGAGGATGCCGCTGCGCCGGCCCGAGCGGATGTCCTGAAAGATGAACGGCAGCCACATGATGGGCACGTCGCGCACGTACAGCACCGCGGGCCGCGCCACCATGACGTTCTTGTTGATCCACTTGACCTGGCCGGCCGCGAAGTGGTAGTCGGGCACGGGCTGCGGGTCCGAGGTGAAGTTGGCGCGGCTGGCGTACACACGCGTCGATCCTGAGTCCAGCACCAGGTTCCCCCGGACGTACCACGTCGCCCCGCCCTGCTGGAAATCGGTCAGCGCGTCCCGCACGGTGCCGCGGCGCAGGCAGGTGTCGTACCGCATTTCCTCACCGACGAGCACGGTTCCCGGATCGAACAGCCGCGGATTGCCGGCGGCGTCGAGCCGGCAGCTCGCCTCGCGATAGCGGATGGAATCAGCTTCCACCTGTGTGCCGTCGCGCTCCACGAACGCTTCGTGGCGCAGGAAGATCGTCTGGCTGTCCCCTTCCACGACCAGCGTGTCGGCCACGTAGCGGGTGACGCGATATCCCGGGAGCTTGAGCAGCGAATCGATCACCCGGTCCGCCGGAGGAAAGGTGCGCGTCGGCCCGGTCGGGAGGCCCAGACGGCGGGCGGTCGCCGAGTCCACGCTGCCGCGCCGGCCCGTGTCGGCGGGCGCCGGCGGTCTCCCGGTGCCCGGGGGCGGCGGCGGCGGCGGCGCCTGCGCCCCCGCCGATCCCGCGCCGATCAGTAGCAACACGACCACCGTCGCCGCGGCGCGGCGGGCGCGCCGCCGGCTGGCGACCCACGCACACCAAATGCTGATCTCGTACAGCAGCAGCAGCGGCAGAAGCATCAGTATCATGGAGACGGCGTCGGGGGGGGTGAGCAGCGCGGCCAGGAACGCCGCAACGACGACCGCGTAGCGGCGTTGCCGCGCGAGGAACTGCGGGGTGACCACGCCGAGCGCGGCAAGAATAGTCACGACCAACGGCAGCTCGGCGACCAGGCCGCAACCCACGGTGAACGGCACGGCCATCCCGAAATACCGGTCGATCGTGATCATCGGCGTCAAATCCTGCGACTGAAAGCCGAGCAGCACCTTGAGGGCGGCCGGGAGCAGCCACTCGTAGCAGGCGAAGGCGCCGGCGAGGAAGAGGACGACGCCCACCGACAGCGCCGGGATGATCAGGCGCTTCTCGCGCTCGTACAGCGCCGGCGAGAGGAACGCCCAGACCTGGTAGATGACGATGGGTGACGCCAGCAGGCAGCCCAGGGCGAACGCCACCTTGAGCGTCAGCATGAACGGCTCGGCCGGGCTGGTGAAGACCAGCCGCCCCCCGGGCAGGTAGGGCGCGATCGGCCGTTTCAGCAGCTCGACAATATCGACGCGCTCGAGGAGGAACCACCCGATCGCCGTGCCGACCGCGATCGCCAGAAGGCTCCACAGGATGCGCCAGCGCAGCTCCTCGAGGTGATCGAGAAACGGCATCTCACCGCGCGTCACATTGTCAGCCACGAGAAAGGCGGGGTGAAGCCTCGAGGCCGGCTACGGCCGGAGGCGTTGTTGATTCTGGCGCGCGAGATCCGCTTCGGGAGAGCGCGGATAGCCCGCGATCACCCGGCTGTAGTATGTCCGCGCGGCGGCCCGATCGCCCCGCTGTTCGGCGAGGAGACCCAGCTTGTAGAGCGCCGACGGCGCGCGCGGCGAGTTGGGATGGGCCCGCACGAGCTGGTCGTACACCGCGACCGCCGAATCGGGCGCCGCCTGCTCGAAGCTTTCGCCGACGTAGAACAGGACGTCCGGGGCGCGCTCGTGCGTGGGAAACACGCGGAGGAACTCCCGGAACCCGAGGCGGGCCGTGGTGAGGCTGCCGCGGCGGTACTGCTGCAACGAGAGGTCGTACATCTGATCCGGCCCGGGTCCGGCGGGATTGCCCGACGGCCCGACCGGCGTGCCCCCGGCGGGATTCGGGAGCGCCGGGTCCGGCTGCTGGGCGCGGGCTTCGATCCGGGTTCGCAGCTCGGTGATCCGCTGCTGGCTCTGCCCGGTCAGCTCTTGCACGGCCACGAGCTGTTGCTGCACCGCGAGCAGCTCGGTGCGCAGGTCGCCGCGCAGCTGCACGAGATACGCCTGCTGCACGGCCAGCGCCTGCTGCAACAGGTGAATGGCGGCGAGAATCGTGTCCCGCTCCGCCGCCCGCGCCGCATCGCTTTTGGCGAGGTTCGCCTGCAGCGCTTGGACCTGGAGCTCGACTTTCCGGACGTCCCCTTTCAGGGCGCAGCCGGCGACGAGCCCCAGGGCCAGAACGAGCGCGTTACGGCCGGCGCAGCGCGTCGCCACCACTGACGATTTCAAACTCGTCGCGCCGGTTCTGCGACCAGGCGGACTCATCATGCCCGTCCACGAGCGGCCGCTCTTCCCCCCACGACTGGGTTTCGATCCGGCTCGCATCGATGCCGTGGCTCACCAGGTACTGTTTGGCGGCCTGCGCGCGGCGATTGCCCAGCGCGAGGTTGTATTCGTCCGAGCCCCGCTCGTCGCAGTGCCCACCGATGCGGATCCGCAGATCGGGGTTCGCCTGCAGAATCGCCACCTTCTGATCGAGCGTCGCCATGTCATCGGGACGGACGTTCGACCGGTCATAGTCGAAATGGATCATCACCGCCAGCATGGAGCGCACTTCCTCGCCCGCGCGGCTGAGCGCGGCCAGCGAATCGGCCTCGCGCTGCCGTGCGATGCGCTCCGCCTCCTCCCGCGCCAGACGGTCCGCCTCGGCCTGCGCCGCGTTGATCGAGTCTTGCCGGGCTCGCTCGGCCGCCGCGATCGAATCCGCGTTGGGTTGCGGGGCCGTCTCGGGCGGCGGGTTCGTGCCACACGCGCCCGCGACGACGGCGGCGGCGAGGCCGATCACGAGGAGCATCGATACCGGTTTCATCTATCTCTCCGATCAGGGGGTGGAAGAAGTAGCCTCCGAAAGCCGTGGAGACCATGCCGGCAAACGCGCGCCGCTCTGCTGTAGCAGCGGCCGGATTCGGCCGGTGTCAAGATCGATGATCCACAACTGGCGGTAGCCCGACCGGTCGGAGACAAAGGCCAAGTGACGGCTGTCGGGGGCCCAGGTCGGATCTTCGTTGCGCCCCACCGAGGTGAGCTGCCGAACCGTGCGGGTGCGCACGTCCAGCACGAACACCTGCAGCGTGCCTGCCACATCCCGGTGAAACGCCACCGATTGTCCGTCGGGCGACCAATCCGGAGCGTTGGACGAACCGGTCACGCCATAATCGAACGGCGCAAACAGCTGCTGGTCGGTCCCGTCCGCCGCCATGACGTAGATCTGCGGCAGTCCCGGGCGCGTCGACACGAAGGCGACGCGCTGCCCATCGGGGCTGAACGTCGGGGACAAGTTGTCTGAAAACCGCCCCACGGTCAAGCGTCGTAAACAGCAGTTATCCTTGACGTTAATCGTGTACAAGTCGGTGCCTTCCTCCGTGGCGCGGCTGAAGGCCAGCGTCCGGCCGTCGGGCGAAAAGGCGGGTGTGAAGTCGAGCGCCGTCCCGGTCGTGGCCACCGGCAGCCGCTTCCCCGTCGCCATCTCCTGCAGGAACAGCTGCCCCCGCCCCGCCTGGAATTCCATGTAGGCAAAGCGACGGCCGTCGGCTCCCCACGCCGGCGACATCGCCTGGCGGTCGCTCGCGGACACGAGCTTCAATTCCGCGCCATCCTGGTCGATCTGATACACCTTGCCGTCTTTGACGAACAACACGCGCGTCGCCGCAATCCCCGGCGTGCCCAGCGCGGCTTGCAGCGCTTGATCGGCGAGGCGGTGGACCGCTTGGCGGAAGTCGGGTTCGCCGCGCGCCGGCAGACGCGCGCGGATCGCGCGGCGCACGCCGCCGGCCGCGACGTCGTGCAGCGTCACGACCGTCGTGTCGCCGGCCGCGGTGATGTCGAGGGCAAAGTCGGCGCCGAGCGCCTGGTACAACGGGTAGTTGAGCGTCCCGGCCGTCGCCTGCGCGCCGCCGCGCGCGCCGGTCCCAGAGGGCGCGCGGGTCGGGTTGCGCGCCGGCGCCGGTGAGGACAGGCGGATCGAGTCGCCGCCCGGCAGCGTGATGACTTCGAAGCGATCGCTGTAGTCGAGGTCGCGCGCGATCATCGCCCGCGCCGAGTCGAGTCCCGCTCCCTGGCGCGGCAGCATCACCAAGCCCGGCCGCACGCCGGGCCGATAGATGATGCCGATGCGCACGCCACGGTCGATGGCGGAGGTATCCTGTCCGACGGCCGGACGGACTGACGGCCAGACGGCCAACCACACGATCGCGAGACGAATCAGGCTTCTCACTGGCGTTGTCCGGAGAAATAGAAGCGGACGAACAAGACATCAGCTGTCCACCCATCCGGCAACGTGCCAAATGCCCTAAAGCGTCCCGCCTCCTCCACCGCCCCTTGCGCCTCCAGGTCGAAGGCAAAGTTGCCGGAGCGCCGGATGAACTGCAGGTCGGTCACCGAGCCGTCGCGATGCACGAAAAACGAAACCTCCGCTTCCAGAGGGGTGCTTTGTGCGGGCCGCTGCCAGCGCCGCAGTACCTGCGACACGATGTTCTGCAGGTACTCCGGGAACGGAAACGCGATTCCTTCCGTGCTGACCGTCGCGACGTCGTTGCCCGTTGACGGCCGTTCCCCCGGCAGCGGCTGCGTCGTCGGCGTCGTGCGGGGCGCCGCTTCGCGGCGCGTTTGATCGCGCGTCGGCGGCGGCGCGGCGCGGGACACCGTGCTGCGTGGCACGCGCGCCGCCGGCCCGGGTGCCGGCTGCTCCTCCGCCGGCCGCTCGAACGCCTCCGGCGCCTTGCGCGCCTCGAGGTCCGCGGCCGGCGCCGCGATCAACCGCACCGTGTACGTCGGCGGGAGCGGCGTGCGCGTCCCCGGTGCAGCGAACAGGAACATGCCCATCACGCCGTGCACGACGATGGTGCCCGTGACGGCCAGACCCACGTTGGCTGGAGTGCGGGCACGTGATTTCATCGGTTGATCGTCTCCGGCTCAGCGACGAGACCCACGTCCTGCACGCCCGCGGCGCGGATGACCGCCAGCACCTGCACCACGCGGGCGTACGGCACCCGGCCGTCGGCCCGCAAGTATACCCCGGAGGGCCGTTTGGTTCGCACGAACGCCGGGAACGTAGCTCGGAAGTCGTCGTACGACAGCGCGGCCTGATCGAGATAGACGAGACCGCCCTGGTCCACGGTAACGACGAGTCCCTGCTTAGGCTCGATGGCGCGCACCTGGGCCCGCGGCAGCCGCACATCGACGCCACCCTGCATGATCGGCGCGGTGATCATGAAGATGATGAGCAGGACGAAGGCGACATCCACCAGGGACGTCACGTTGATATCGGCGTTGAGCGGCAGCTCGCCGTGCCCGCGCAACCCGCCGCCGCCCGCTCCACCCAGGAGCCCGGCCATCAGATCCGTCCTTCGCGCGCGAGCGTCCCAATGATTTCCTGGGCGAAGCCCTCGAGCTCACCGGCGAACAATCCGAGCCGGTTGACGAAGATGTTGTATGCCATGACGGCGGGCACCGCGACCGCGAGACCGCCCACCGTCGTGACCAGCGCTTCCGCAACGCCCGGGGCCACGGCGGCGATGTTGCCCGAGCCGCCCACCGCGATGCCGATGAATGCGTCCATCACGCCGAGCACGGTACCCAAGAGCCCGAGCAGCGGGCTGACCGAGCCGAACGTCGCGAGCCACGGAATGAATCGCGCGGCGGCGTCCCGCTCGGCGGCGACCTCTTTGGCCAGCACCATCCGCAGCGCCTCGAGCTGGGTCGTCGTGAGCGTGGTGGAGGACGCCGGTGCGCCCGGAGCCGCAGTCGTCGCGCCCGTCTTCAGGCTCCCGGGCTTGAGCTCCGAGAAGAAGTGGACACCCTCGCGCAGCAGCCGGTTGTAGGGCGACGGCGGCAGCCGCATCGCCGCGTGGTACGCATCCTCGAGCCGGGGGGCTTTCTCGACCTCGGCAAGGAAACGATCCCCCAGGCGGCGCATGCGGCGGAACTGCCACGCCTTGAGGACGATGAGGTACCACGACACGAGCGAGAAGACCGCGAGCACGACCAGCACGAATTGCGTCTCGGGGCTGGACGTGAGCACGAGCTCCCACGGCGTGGTGGGGATCGCTCCTCGGACCTGTAGCAGCACGCTTGTCTCCACGAAGTCAGCTCCTGTACCCGTGTGGGTGTGCCCGGTGCCAGCGCCATGCGCTTCCCAGGATCTCCTCGAGACCGGATTGGGTCGGCCGCCAACTGAGCACGCGCGCCGCGCGACCCACGGCGGCTACGAGTGCCGGCGGATCGCCCGAACGCCGCGGGGCCTCGACGGTGGGGATCGCGGTCCCGGTGATGCGCCGCGCCGCCTCCACCACCCCCCGGACCGAATGGCCCGAGCCGGTGCCGAGGTTCAATGCGATGGGCGCTTCTCCCGGGCCATCGTCGATCGATAGGTCGAGCGCGCGCACGTGCGCATCCGCGATATCGGCAACGTGGATGTAATCGCGGACGGCGCTGCCGTCGGGCGTCGGGTAATCGGTACCGAACACGTCCACTGCCCGGCGCTTCCCCAGCGCGACGGCCAGCACGTTGGGGATCAGGTGGGTCTCGGGATCGTGATCCTCGCCACGCCGCTCGGTCGCACCCGCCGCATTGAAGTAGCGGAGGCTCACCGCGGCGAGGCCGTGACGAAGGCCGTACTCCGAGAGCACCTGCTCGAACTCCCGCTTGGTCTCACCATAGGGGTTCACCGGCGCCTGGGGTGTGTCCTCCGAAATCGGGATCGTGGCAGGATGCCCGTACACCGCGCACGAGGACGAGAACACGAAGCGGCGCACGTTGGCGCGCACGGCGGCGTCCAACAGCACGCGCGCGGCCGTCACGTTGTTGCCCCGATACTTCTCCGGCTGCGCGACCGACTCCGGGACCAGGGCGAAAGCCGCCAGATGAATGATCGCGTCCACCCGTTCCCGCTCGAGCAGCGCTGCGACGAGGGCGTGGTCCCCGACATTCCCCTCGACGAACGGTGCGTCCTCCGCCACCGCCGTCCGGTGGCCGGTGCTCAGATTGTCGAGCACCACGACGTGGCAGCCCCGGTCCAGGAGCTGGTCCACGACCACACTGCCGATGTACCCCGCCCCCCCGGTGACGAGGACGCGTGCCGTCACGCGGGCGGCCCTCCTGCCCCGCTGCCCCCGCCCCCCCCGCCCCCCCCGCCCCCCCCGGCCCCCAATCCAAACAGGCGCCGCATCGCTTCCAGCAGGCCGTAGCCGCGGCCTTCCTCGGCCGCCGCTTTCAGCGCCACAGTGGGTTGATGCAGGAACTTGTTCAGCAAGGCTTGGCTGAACTGCTCCACACGCGCGCGATCATCAGGTCCCAGGTGACCGAGCTGGCGCAATGCCCGCTCGAGCTCGGCGGCCCGCAGCGCATCCATGCGGCTGCGGAACTCCTTGATGGCGGGCACCACGCCCAGTCCGCCGTACCACGCCCAGAAAAGATCCGCTTCCTCTTCGACGATGCGCTCGGCGGCGGGAACTTCGTCGCGGCGACGCGTGGTGGCCTGCGCGGCGACCGTCTGGAGATCGTCCACGTCGTACAGAAACACGTTCTCGAGCTGGGCCAGGGCGGGATCCACGTCGCGAGGCACGGCGAGATCCAGAATGCACAGCGGGCGGCCGCGCCGTCCCGCGATGACGTGGCCCACGCGCTCCCAGGTCACGACGGCGTGCGGAGCCGCCGTGGAGCAGAGGGCGATGTCGGTCGTTGCGAAGTGGGGCCAGGCTTCGTCCAGCGACAGCGCGCGGGCGCTCAGCCGTTCGGCGATGGCTCGGGCGCGCTCCTGCGTGCGGTTGGCGACCAGACTGACCTGCACGCCCTCATCGGTGAGGCACGTCGCCGCGAGCTCGGCCATGTCGCCGGCCCCGAGGATGAGCGCGCTGCGGCCCGCCAGGTCACCGAAGATCTTCCCCGCGACGGCGACGGCAGCCGATGCCGCGGAGGCCGTGCCCATCCCGAGCGCGGTCTCAGTCCGTACCCTCGCGCCGACGTGCAGCGCCGTCTGGAAGAGCCGGTGCAGCACGGGGCCGGCCTGCGCCCGGGACGCCTCCCACGCGTCGCGGACCTGGCCCTGGATCTGCGATTCTCCGAGGATCATCGAATCGAGCCCCGACGAGACGCGGTAAAGGTGACGGACCGCCTCGCGATCCCGCACGATGTAGCCGTACTCGTGGACTCCGCCGCCGGAGGAGGGAGCACTGGGGAGCCGTTCTCCGAGCAGCGCCCAGACGGTCTCGATGGCGGGCTCGTCGTCCGCGACGAGATAGAATTCGGTGCGGTTGCACGTCGAGAGGAGAACGCCGCCGGCCGCGCCCGCGGCCATCACGCGCGCGAGCGCGCCCGGCACCTCGTGCGCGCCATGTGCGAAGCGTTCCCGTACTTCGAGCGGCGCCGTGCGGTGGTTCGCGCCCAAGACCTTGATGCCCATCTCGTCGTGGCCGCTCACAGGAACCGTTCGGCGCTCGGCTGCGCCAGCTTGAGCGCGACGTACACGAGCAGCACCGCCGCGAAGCCGGCGATGCTGGCGAATGCGGCGCGCCGCCCTGCCCAGTGGCGCACGACCCGCACCCATACCGCCCAACCCAACACCACCCACGTGAATATCCCCCACACGATCTGCGCCTTGCCGACGTGCAACCCGCCAGCGAAGCGCGCGGCGTAGCCGAGCGCCAGCAACACGCCCAAGGTGAGGATCGGAAACCCCGCGACCAACGCGAAGCGATTCAACTGGTCGAGCCGTTCGAGTGGAGGAAAGAGTTGGAATACCTGGCCGAAGCGCCGGGCCTTGAGCTCGCGGAATTGCAGCAAATAGAGCGCGGCCGTGATGAACGCGAGAGCCAACAGGGCGAGCCCCAACACGCTCAGCGCCACGTGCAAGATAAGCCAGACGTTCCGGCCGGCCGAGGGCTCCGCTCCGGGCGCCAGCCCGCTCAGGATCGCAAGTCCCACGAGGCCCGTGGCCAGCGGGCCCGCGAAGAAGGAGACCGCCGAGCCCCGCAGCAGCCGCTCGCTCGCGAGCTGGAGCAGCACGAGACACAGCGCCAGCATGGAAAGGGCAGGCCCCAAACCGACGAGCGTGAGCTGGGAGAGCGCCACGACGTGCGCGGCGGCGCCGGCGCTCGGCAGCGCGATGGTCAGAGCGCGCGGCGCCGAACGGAGGCCCATGAACGGGGCCAACGTCAGCGCCGTGGCCAATGCGTAGAGTGCCAGGGCAATGAGATGCAGGGTGAGAATCACGGCACACACGGGCCGGGGCCCCCCCCGGGGGGCCCCCCCCC
>JBBDYB010000009.1:189793-393295 GCA_040901965.1 Gemmatimonadales bacterium
GGGGGGGGGGGGGGGGGGGGGCCCGGGCCGCCTGTCAGGAGGGCATCTTCTTGACCAGCCGTACCGGAAGACCGGGGTCGAGTCGCGGGTTCGCGACCTGCAAGACGAGGCCCGTGGCGGAGTGCTCGCGCGTGTGCACGATCATCAGGACGGCGCGCACCTCCTCGGACGCCGAGCCCACGAGCTCGGCGGCGGGCCGATAGGCCTCGAACACATCGCCGGGCGTCACTCCCTCGGCGCGCCCCTTGTCGATGAAGAAGTACTGCAGGGCACCCGCGATCGGGTGCGGGTCGCGCGCGTCCACGACCTCCCCGACGAGCCCCTGCTCGACCGGAATCGGCCGGACGTTCCCCGGATCGCGGAACGGCTCGAGGGGCATCGCGAACTGGCCATCGCGGATGCGGTCGAACTGCGCGACCACGAGCGCGAGGACCTGCTCCTCCTCGACCGACGTGACCCGCGCGATCCCCGTGGGCACGACCACATCTCCCCACCGTCGTCCCGACGCCAGCGTCCGATCGATGCGCGCGATCAACAGCGAATCCCCGACGTGATAGGACGCATTGCGCGGCGGCCGGATCGAGATCTCATCGAACGTGGTCGCGGTGGTGCGTTCGGACAACCGGTGGATAGCGGGCGTCGCCGTGGCACCGACCACGCGGCCCCACGGCAACCGCTCGCCCTCCGTGAGGAAGCCCGCGGCGTAGAACTCGCCGGCACGGAGCGGGCGGTAGGGCAGATTGGTGTACGCCCGCAGCACGTCCTGGACCCGCTGCGTGTTGGTGCGCCGGCGATCGAAGATCGTTTCGTGCGACTCGGCGATCGTCGGCGGAGGCGCCTCGATGATCAGCTGTGCCGTGTCGGCGGGCAGGGTGTCCACGAACATCGTGTCCAGCGGCACCACCGCGGCGATCGTGTCGCCGGGTGCCGCGCGTACGGTATCGGCCGCCGCCGCGCTCGTGTCCTGCGCCAGGACCGTATCGCCCTGCGCGACCATCATCACGGGCGCCAGGTTCAGGACCTCACCCGGGTAGATCCAGTGCGGGTCCTCGATCACGTTCGTATTGAGGCGGTAGATTTCCGGCCACAGCAGCGGGTCGGCGAAGTACATCTGGGCGATGGACCACAGCGTCTCGCCGCGCGAGACGGTGTGAGTGGCGGGAAGTTGTGCCTGGAAGGCGGCGGCGGGCTGCGTAGTGTCCTGTGGCACCTGCGTGGTATCCTGCGCCGGCAGGACCCGCCACGAGAGCATCGCCGCCGCCAAGGCCAGTACTGCCACGCGGCTAGAACGGCAGATCGTCGTCCTCCTCATCCAGCGCCTCCGGGAACGCGTCGAGCGACTCTGGAGCCTTGCCGCCACTCTCCGTGGCTGCCTTCGCCCCACCCACACCCACCGGGGCGGCACTGCCTCTCGACCCCAGCATGATCAACTCGCGCGCGATGATCTCGGTGACGTAACGCGTTTGCTTCTCGCGATCTTCCCACGTGCGGTACTCGACCCGGCCCTCGATGTACACCTTGTCGCCCTTCTTCAGGTACTTCTCGGCGATGTCGGCCAGTCCGGACCCCTTGTTGTTCCAGCAGATAACCCGGTGCCACTCGGTCTTTTCCTGCTTTTCCCCACCGTTTCCGGTCCACTGCCGGCTGGTCGCCACGGAGAGGGTGGCCACCCGGGACCCATTGTTCGTGCTGCGCACCTCGGGATCGGCCCCCAGATTCCCGATAATCATGACTTTGTTGAGACTGCGGCTCACAACGACCTCCGACGATAAAGCGGGTGGGGGCCCAAGGATGCCCCACAGTATATGAATCGCAAGTTATTCTGTCAATCAAAGATACGCCACTTGTACCGAAGTTACGCATCACCTCCGGCTGCAACTATGGCAGCCCGGAGGATGATGGCATTCTCCACCGGCCGCCGGTAATACTGCGCCCGCCGCCCTACTTCCCGGAACCCGTGCGCGGCGTACAAGGCCCGCGCCGCGGCGTTCGACTCGCGCACTTCGAGATACACCTGCCGCACCCCGCGTTCGGTCAACACCGCCAGCACTTCGTTCACCAGCGCGCGGCCAACGCCGTGACGCCGCCCGCCGGGGGCGACGGCGAGGTTCAGAATCTCTCCTTCGTCGGCGGCGTCGAGCGCGACGACGTAGCCGGCGACGCCCTCGGTCGTTTCAGCTACGAGGAACGTTGTGTCCGAGGTGACGCACTCGCGAAAGTCCCGTACCGACCACGGGTCCGCGAAGACGGCAACCTCAATCGCGTGCACCGCCGGCACGTCGGCGATCCTAGCGGGACGAATGCGGCAGGGGTCGGCCGTGGTGGGCCTCCCATTTGACCTGGGCCTCGGCGGGACGGCCGTACACCGGCTCGGCAACCGCGGGGTCGACCAAGGGACGGCTCGCGCCCTCACGCGTCGCCAAGGCCAGCAACGAACCGGCCACCGGCGGAAGGGTATCGAGCCCGACCGGCGCGCGCCCGGTCCAACTCAACACCTCGTCGCTGTAGCGCTGCGCGCCGTCGCCAACCGCCACGAGCGGGCGAACCGGCGCGACCCGAGCCAGGCCAGCGAGCGTGAAGAGCGCCGGCGCCACCAGCGTTTCCACGCGCCCGGGCGGGAAGGCGTAGATCGCGCCGAACACTTGGCCGCGCAGCGCATCGAAGCACGCGGCGACCGGCCCCACCTCACCTTGCGCAGCGGCGTGGGCGGCCCCCAGCAGCGAAGGAACCGCCAGTAGCGGAAGATCGCGCTCGTGCGTGAGCCCCTTGGCGGCCGCCCAGCCGATACGCAATCCCGTGAAGCTCCCGGGACCGTCCCCGACGACTACGGCCGCGACTTGGTCGAGACGCGCCGCGGCGAGCGTGAGGACCTGCTGGATGAGAGGGACAAGCTGGGCGGCATGCTGCCGGGCACCCCGCATGGAGCGCGCGGCGCACACCCGCTCTGCCGAGCCGAGCGCCACGCTGGCGACGTCGGTAGCGGTGTCGATCGCCAACCAGGGCCCGCTCACGCCGATTCCTCCACGAGCCGGCGCGCCGGATCGGCGTCGTACGCGAGCCGGAAGTGCCGATCGAGCGGTGGCGCCCAGGCGCCGGCCCGTTCGGGCCACTCGATCAGCACGATCGCGCGTTCGCGGACCATGTCGTCGAACGCGAGATCGCGGGCTTCGTCGGCGTGGCGAAGACGGTAGCAATCCACGTGGTACACGGGTGTGGCACCGGGGGGGGCGTCGTAGTGATGCACCAGCGCGTACGTGGGGCTCGTCGCGCGCGCCCGCGCACCCAGGCCGCGGCAGATTGCCTGGACGAGGGTGGTCTTCCCGGTCCCCAGCTCTCCCGACAGGCCGACTACGGTGGGGGCGCTGAGCCCGGCGCCGACCTCCTCACCGAACCGGCTGAGCTCGTCCGCGGAGAGGCGCATCGGCCTTGAGTTCGAGGAGCTGATCGCGCAGCACCGCCGCCAGCTCGAAGTCGAGCTCTTCGGCCGCGGCCTGCATCTGCTGCTCGAGCAGCCGGATGAGCGCTTCGCGCTCGTTGGCATCCGCCGGGCGCCGCACGCCGCTGCCCACGGCCGGCTTCACGACGCGGGCATCAGCGACGCGGGTGACGAATCGAATGTCGCCGACCGACTTCACGATGGAGCGGGGCGTGATGCCATGCTCGACGTTGTGCGCCAGCTGCGCGGTGCGGCGCCGGGTCATCTCGCTCAGGGCACGCTCCATGGAGCCGGTGACGCGGTCGGCGTACAGGACCGCCTTGCCACTCAGGTGGCGGGCCGCGCGCCCGACGGTCTGAATGAGCGAGCGGTCCGACCGCAGGAAGCCCTCCTGATCGGCGTCGAGCACAGCGACGAGCGAGACCTCCGGCAAGTCGAGACCTTCGCGCAGCAGGTTGATTCCCACCAACACGTCGAATTCGCCGAGTCGCAGCCCCCGAATAATCTCGACGCGCTCGATGGCGTCGATCTCAGAATGCAGGTAGCGCACCCGCACGCCGTGTTGCTGCAAGTAATCGGTGAGGTCCTCCGCCATGCGTTTGGTGAGCGTCGTGACGAGCACCCGCTCGTTCTTCTTCTCCCGCAGCCGGATTTCATTGAGCAGGTCGTCCACCTGCCCCGCCACTGGCCGGATGTCGACGGTCGGGTCTACCAGCCCGGTCGGCCGGATGATTTGTTCGACGATCACGCCGCCCGACAGCCGCAGCTCCTGCTCGCCGGGGGTGGCGGACACGAACAGGATGCGGGGCACGAGGCCCATGAACTCGTCGAAACGCAGCGGCCGGTTGTCGAGCGCCGAGGGCAGCCGGAACCCGTAATCCACGAGGGTCTGCTTGCGGGACCTGTCGCCCTCGTACATCGCCCCCAGCTGGGGCAGCGTCTGGTGCGATTCGTCGATGATGCAGAGGTAGTCGTCCGGGAAGTAGTCGAGCAGGCATGCGGGACGCTCTCCCGTCAGGCGGGCGCCGAAATGGCGTGAATAGTTCTCGATGCCGGCGCAGCGGCCGACCTCGAGCAGCATGTCCACGTCGAAATTAGTCCGGGATTCCAGCCGCTGCGCCTCCACGAGCTTGTTCTGGGCGCGGAGCTCGACCAGCCGCTCTCGCAGCTCGGCGCGAATCGCGGTCACGGCCCGCTCGATGGTGGACCGCTGCGTGACAAAATGCGTGGCCGGGTAGATGGCGCAGCGCTCGATCTGCGTGATGACATTGCCGGTCAGCGGGTCGATCTTGGCGATGCGCTCGATCGTGTCGCCCCAGAACTCGATGCGCACCGCCTGCTCGTCGTACGCCGGGAACACCTCGACCGTGTCGCCGCGCACGCGGAACGTGCCGCGATCGAAGCCGACGTCGTTGCGCTGGTATTGCACGGCCACGAGATCGGCGAGCAGCGCGTCGCGGCCGCGGGTCTCCCCGGTCTGCGCCGTCACCAGCAGCTCCCGGTACAGCTCCGGATCGCCCAAGCCGTAGATCGCCGAGACGCTGGCGACGATGATGACGTCGTTCCGCTCCATCAGGCTCGAGGTCGCGCGCAGCCGCAGCCGCTCGATATCGTCATTGATGGACGAGTCCTTGGCGATGTACGTGTCGGTCGCGGGCACGTACGCCTCGGGCTGATAGTAGTCGTAGTAGGAAATGAAGAATTCGACCGCGCTGGTGGGAAAGAACGTCTTCAGCTCGCCGTACAGCTGCGCGGCGAGGGTCTTGTTGTGGGACAGGACGAGCGTGGGCCGATTCCACTCGGCGACCACGTTCGCCATGGTCATCGTCTTCCCCGACCCCGTCACGCCCAGCAGGGTCTGGTAGCGGTCGCCGCGCCGCAGCCCGGCGGTCAGCTCCCCGATCGCGCGCGGCTGATCACCCGCCGGGGCGTCGGCGGAGAAGAGTTTGAAAGCCATAGAGAAGAAAGTTAACTGATGACGACTTCGGCGGGACCGCTCGAATCGCGGCGGGCAATCTCGGTCACGCCCTTCACCTTCCGCACGGCCTTCAGGACCTTGTGCAAGTGCGTGTGATTCTCGACCTCGACCAGCACGGATCCGAACACGACGCCGTCCTTGGACGCCAGCTCGGCGCTGCGAATGTTCGTCCCGGTGCCGCTGATGGCCTCGCAGATGTCCGCATAGAGCCCGCGCCGGTCCTCCCCGCTCACACCCAGGCGCACCACGAACGTCTCCCCCTCGACCTCCTGCCAATCGATTTCCACGCGCCGCTCGACGTCGCCGGAGAGGGTGAGGAGGTTGGGGCAGTCGTTACGATGAATCGAGATGCCGCGCCCCTGGGTGACGTACCCGACGACCGGGTCCCCGGGCACCGGCTGGCAGCACTGCGCGTAGCGGACCATGAGGCCCTCGACGCCGTGGATCTTGATCCCCCGGCCGAGGCGCAGCCGCTCCATCACCCGCCCGAACGCCGTCGGTTTGGGGGCGTGCAGTTCGTCCGCCGGCAAGTCGGGGTACAGCGCCTTCATCACCTGGCCGAGCTGGAGGTCGCCCCGTCCGATCGCCGCCGCCACCTGCTCGGGGATCCCGACCGACAGCGTGAGCGCCGCCTGGGTGAGCCGCTCCTCGGTGGGAGGGTCGAGCCGGCGGCGGCGCACTTCCCGCGCCAGGATCTCGCGCCCGAGGGTGACGCTGCGCTCGTGCTCCTCCTGCTTCACCCACTGCCGGATTTTCTGGCGGGCCCGGCCCGTTTGCACGTGCGCCAGCCAGTCCCGTGACGGCTTGGCCTGCGGGCTCGTCAGGATCTCGATCGTGTCGCCGTTGCGCAGGGGCCGGTGCAGCGGCGCGATGCGGCCGTTCACCCGGGCGCCGTTGGTGTGCTCGCCGACCTCGGTGTGCACCATGAAGGCGAAGTCGATCGGCGTGGCGCCTTTGGGCAGCCGCTTCACGTCGCCGCGCGGCGTGAACACGAAGATCTCGTCCTGATAGAGGTCGATCTTCAGGAACTCGAGGAATTCCTCGGGGCTGTGCGCATCCTGCTGCAGCTCGATCAGCTGGCGGAACCACGAGAGGTGATGGTCCAGCTCGTCGGCGCTCTTGCCGCTCTCCTTATACAGCCAATGCGCCGCGATGCCGTACTCGGCGGTGCGATGCATGTCCCGGGTGCGGATCTGAATCTCATAGAGCTGTCCGCCCGGCCCGAAGACGGTGGTGTGCAGCGACTGATAGCCGTTCGATTTCGGGCTCGCGATGTAGTCCTTGATCCGCTCCTGCAGCGGCGTCCAGGTGTGGTGAATGATGCCCAGGACGTGATAGCAGTCCGTGATGGAATTCACGAGGACCCGCACGGCGAGGAGGTCGTAGATCTCCTCGAACGGCTTGGCGCGCTTCTTCATCTTCTTGAAGACCGACCACAGGTTCTTCGGCCGGCCGGTGATGTCCCAGCCCACGATCCCGGCACGCCGCAGCTCGTCGGCAAGGGGGGAGCGCAACCGCTCGATCGTGCGGTCCCGCTCCATGCGCCGCGCCTTGACCTGGCGCGCGAGCTGCTTGTAGTCCTCCGGCTCGAGGTACTTGAACGCCAAGTCCTCCAGCTCGGCCTTCACGCCCGCCATACCGAAGCGGTGCGCCAGCGGCGCGTACAGCTCGCGCGTCTCCAGGGCGATCCGCTTCCGTTTGTCGGGCGACAAGGGATCGAGCGTGCGCATATTGTGCAGCCGGTCGGCCAGCTTGATGATGATGACGCGCGCATCCCGCGCCACCGACATCAGGAGCTTGCGGTAGTTCTCGGCCTGCTCTTCGGCGGTGGACCGGAAGGTGAGGGTCGAGATTTTGGTGAGGCCGTCGACGAGATCCGCGACTTCGCTCCCGAAGTCCTTGCGGATGAGGTCCAGCGTGATGTCGGAGTCTTCGACGACGTCGTGCAGCAACGCCGCCGCGATCGTCGTCGTGTCCATCTGCTGCTCGGCCAGAATCGTCGCGACGGCGACGCTGTGGGAAACGAAATCGTCCCCCGACAAGCGCTTCTGCCCCTGATGCGCCTGCGCGCTCATCCGGTAGGCGCGCGACAGCACATCGAGGTCGAGGCGGTCCCGTTGGGCCGCGACGGCCTCCGCCAGCTCGGGGGCGAGGATGGGGGCGGTGCTCGTCACGACAGGAGGATGGCGAGTCACGGCCACGGAGTCAACGCGAAGCTGGAAATGTCTGGCGGCGCCGCCGGTCTCAGGGTGGGAAGCCCAGTCGCCGCACAAGGGCCGCGAACCGGGGGTCGGACCGAAGGGCTTCGAAGCGATCATCCACTTTGAGGTACATCAGCACCCCCTCACGCGCCCGAACGGCTGCATCCAGCCACTCAAAGGCCTTGTCCTTCTCCCCAAGCAGGGCGTAGTCACCCGCGATATCGAGGGCGAGCGGTCGGGGGTAAGGATTCTCCGCCCGCCTTTCGGCCTCACTCAGACCTGCCCGAAGGAAGGCTTCCTTGGCCGCGGCGTAACCCGACGCGCGATGCTCCCGCTCAACCATCGCGGCGATGTCCTGCTTCCCCGCCAGGGTCAACGCCATCTGCAATTCGGCCATGGCTTCTCGGTGCATATGCTTGCGCTCGTAAATCGCAGCCATCCGGCGATGCCGTGTTTCTGAGTTGGCGTCGGGGTCAGGCACCGCACGGAAATACCGCAACGCTTCGTCATAACGACCGGCCCGGTAGAAGGTGGCGGCAAGCGAGTTCAGCTTATTGGGCGACAGCGGGTCCAACTCCAGCGCCCGTCTCATTTCCGCAACAGCGGCATCGAACCGGCCCAGGGCGCTCAGGAAGTAGCCATAATACTGGTGAGCCATGGCGTTATTCGGGTCGAGCGCAATGGCGCGCCGCAACTCCGTTTCCGTCGCTGACCAGGACCACTCAAGATGTAGCCGCACGCCCGACAGTGAGACGTGTGCCTCTGAAAGGGTCTCGTCGAGCTCGATCGCCCTGAGAGCGGTTGCCTTCACCTTGGGCAATGCCACCTCTTGGGGCAGGAAGCCGAACAACCCCAACAGATGGTACGCATCCGAAAGCCCCGCCCACGCCGCGGCATAACTCGAGTCTTGCCGGAGGGCTTGCTCGAAGTACGCAACGCTCCTCGTCAGCCCTGGCTCAGTCCACGCGTTCCACTCGTAACGACCCCTGAGATACGCGTCATACGCCTCGGGGTTCACCCGGCGGTGGACACCCAGTCGCGTCTCCGGCGGTGGGGAGAGCTTGCTCTGTACTTGGTCGGTGATCGCCCGGGCGACCTCGTCCTGCAAGGCGAGGACATCTCCCAGGTCTCTCTCGTAGGTCGCCGCCCACAGGTGCCGGTCGGTGGACGCCTCGACCAACTGCGCCGTGATCCGCACCCGGTTGCCTGCCCGCAGCACCGCTCCTTCCACCACCGCGTCCACGTCGAGCTGCCGAGCGATCTCGGGCAGAGTCTCGTGCCTCCCCTTGTAGTACATGGCCGAGGTGCGCGAGATCACGCGCAGTCCCGCAATTCTCCCCAAGCTTGTGATGAGCGCCTCGGTCATGCCGTCCGCAAAATACTCCTGCGCAGGGTCGCCCGAGAGATTTCCCAGTGGAAGCACAACGATGGAATGGATTCGTGGCGAAGTAGCTCGACCCGGCCACCGGCCGCGCAGTCCCCCGGCGCTCAGCACGAGCAAGACGACGGCCAATACGGTCAACCCCCCTGCCAAGGCGAGGGGGATACGTTTGGGAGCCGGCCCCGCCTCGGCATCTACGGGTGCGATGAATCGGTATCCGCGACGCGGCAGGGTTTCTACGAATCGTGGGTGCTCGGCCGAGTCGCCGAGGGCGGTGCGGAGCTTGTGGATGGTTGCGTCGATGCCTTCATCGAAACTCCCGAACGCCGTGCCGGGCCAAATCGCCTGGCGCAGCTCGTCCCGCGTCACGACGTCTCCGGGGTGCTCGAGCAACAGCGCCAGGACCCGAAACGGCTGCTGCTGCAACGTGATCCTCGACCCGTGCCGGCGCAGCTCGCCGGCGCGTAGATCCACTTCGAACGACCCGAAGCGGATGACGGCTCTCGCCACTCCCTGCGGCACTGCCATGAGCGATCCTCGAACCACCCCCCTGGTAACATACCGCGCCCCGAGGAGACCGTTATCCCCTGATCAGATGTGACTGTAATCCCCGCCTCCTGAACGTCTTGGCCGGTGAGCCCGCGTTCGGCCGGAAATCAGGCGCGCGCCATGGACGCGGTTGCAAACCCTGGGCATAGGTGGGGTGCGTGGTCCCAGGAGGAGTCATGAATACCCAGGTACCCATCGCGGCGCTCGCGAGCGTTGCCCTCCTCGGTCTTGCTCCAGCGTGCGACAAACGTGACCCGCCCTCGGCGCCGGCGGCATCGAGGATGTCGGCCAGCGGCGCCGGGGAGATGGAGAGAGTCTGCAGCGATGCGGGCCTCGAAGGCGCGTTCGGGTTCTACATGACGGGAACGTCCGGCGGCGGCTCATACGCCGCAGTGGGTCTTGCCACCTACGATGGCGCGGGCAACTGGGCCGCAACCCAGACCATCAGTCGGGCCGGCGTCTTCACTCGGGATGCGACGAGTGGCGGCCGCTACGAGGTCAGTGCGGACTGTAGCGGCACACTGTTCTCTGCGGGTAAGCTCGCACCGCGCCCACTTGCGGACGGGGGCCTCGGGCTGTCGCTACGACACAACACACCAACAAGGAGATCTCATGCGTACCTCACAGCCATTGGCGGTTCTGTTGATCGCCGCAACCGTTGCGGTAGGCTGCAAGGACAGCACGCCGACTGCTGCGCAGGCAACCTTGGCTTCCGCGCACGACCACCCCGGTATGAACGCCGCGGTATCGGGTAACGTGGCCGTACCCGGTGGGTTCACCGTCCAGCCGCTCGCGCGCGGCGACTTTCCGGACGACGTCGATGTGACGTTCAGGATCAAGCTGGACCGCGCGACCAGGGTCGTTCAGGTCCGAGACCCCTCCGACGCGCTCGTTGCCAGGGTCGCCTTCCAGCCGGGCGGCTCCGTCGGCTGGCACACCCATCACGGGCCGGTCATCGTCACGGTGGCATCCGGCGCGCTCAGCATCATCAACGCGAGCGACTGTGTGCGGCGCGTTTACGCGGCTGGGAAGGCGTTTGTCGATCCGGGACAGGGTAACGTCCACGTCGGCTTTAACGAGACCGCGGGCGAGACGGTCATCTACGCCACGTTCCTGGATGTCCCACGCGGGCTGGCCGCCACGATCCCCGCTGACGATCCGGGCTGTGCGTCCGTCTGAACCGCCGCTTCCTTTTCCCTGCGCTGGCCGGTGCGCTCTTCGCTTGCTCGGACCGGACGATCCCCTCCGGTCTGACCGCGTTGCAGCCGAGCTTCGAAATCGCCGACGCCGCGCGCGCCTACAAGGCCGGGTTCTACTGGCTGCCACCCATGGTAGCCGACCCGGTGTACGCCGGCACGTCCGATGCCGAGCTCGCGCCCACGGTCGCGATTTGCGAGCTAGTGGATGGCGCCTGCGGAACGGTGATCGCCACCTACACAGTGACGGAGGGACCGGGCACGAAGCGTACGCGTTGCCGTAAAGGTCGGGCGAACGCGACATAGGGGCGCGGCCTGTGCTGCGCCCCTAGGTGTTTACAACAGTCCTGCCTCCGCGAAACTCACGTACCGCTCGCCTCCCACAATCACGTGATCGTACACCGGCACATCCAGCAGGCGCCCCGCATCCACCAGCTGGCGCGTCACCGCGCGGTCATCCCCCGACGGGGTGGGATCGCCGCTCGGGTGGTTGTGCACCACGATGATCCCCGCCGCCGCTTCCGCGATGGCCGCCCGGAAGACCTCGCGCGGATGCACCAACGAGCTGTTGAGGATGCCCCGCGTGATCAGCAGGTCGGCCAGGATCTGGCTCTGGCTGCCCAGCGCAAGCACGTGGAACTCCTCGACCGCGAGGTCCCGCAACCGCGGCGCGTAGTACCGCTGGACGTCGCCCGGCCCACGGATCCGCTCGGGTGGCGGTTCGGCTTCCGCGCCCACCCGGCGGCCCAGCTCGATCGCCACCGCGAGCCGGGCCGCCTTCGCCCGGCCCACGCCGCGAACCCGGGCCAGCTCCGCCCATGGGCGGGTGGCGAGCCGGCGCAACGACCCTTCTCCGCGCGCCAGCAGCTCACCCGCCACCGCGAGGGCGTCCCGGCCACGCGTCCCCGTTCCTAGGAGAATGGCCAAGAGCTCCTGGCTCGTCAACGCGCCCGCCCCCACGGCCCAGAAACGCTCGCGAGGGCGGTCCCGTTCGAGGTGCTCGGAAAGACGGAGCGGCATGGGCCGAAGCTAACCCATGCCGCTCCCGGACTCCGTACCCTCCCAACGCGTTACATGGCTGCTCCGTGGCATTTCTTGAACTTCTTGCCGCTGCCACACGGGCAGGGGTCGTTGCGACCGACGCCCGCATACGGGTTCGCCGCGAACGCCGGCTCCGCAACACCTGGTCCGCCTCGCTTGGGCGGCCCGGGAGGCGGACCGTCGCTCGTGACCAGGCCGTCCGCCGCGGCCTTCGTCGCTACCATCGGCGTCTGGCGGCGGGTTGCGCCAGCAAGGCCTCCCGCAGGTCCAGTCACACCGCGGGCCGCGGGCCGTGCGCCACCGCCCCCGCTGGGAGACCCGATCTCGATCTGGAGCTTGAGCCACCGCTCCGCGAACGTCAGATGCAGGTCGTGCATCAGGCCCACGAACATCTCGAAGGCTTCCTGCTTGTATTCGACGAGCGGGTCCTTCTGGCCCCAGGCGCGGTAGTAGATGCCCTCGCGCAGCTGGTCCAAGTCGTAGAGGTGGTCTTTCCACTTCTCGTCGATCACGCCGAGGGTGATGTGCGAGAGCGCCTGCTCGGCAAGCTTCGCCGCGCCGACTTTCGTCTCGACGTCGCGGAGATAGCCGAGCTTCGCCTGGAACGCCGCCCGTCCCGCCTCCTGCGCGGCGCGCGCGAGGTCGTCCCGATCCTTGATGACGGCGGGATCGGTCACGCTGGGAATCGAGACCAAGAACTTCTGGAGGAACTCGGTCTCGATCAGCGGGCGGTCCCACTGCGCGGGATCATCGTACTGGGCCAGGATGCTGTCGGTGAGCCGCTCGACCGCTGCGTCGATCATCCGTTGCGCCTCGGCCTTCAGCTCCTCCCCGCCCTCGAGCGCGTACAGGCGCCGCGAGTAGATCACTTCACGCTGCTTGTTCATCACGTCGTCGAATTGCAGCAGCTTCTTGCGCGCCTGGAAGTTCTGGAGCTCGACCCGTTTTTGCGCCTGGCCGATCGCGGCCGTCACCCACGGGTGGGTGATGACCTCGCCCTCTTCGGCCCCCGTGCGGTCCATGATGCGCGCGATCCGGTCGGAGCCGAACAGGCGCATCAAGTCGTCTTCGAGCGACATGTAGAAGACGCTCTGCCCCGGATCGCCCTGACGGCCGGAACGGCCGCGCAGCTGGCGGTCGATGCGCCGCGCCTCGTGACGCTCGGTGCCGATGATCACCAGCCCGCAGGGCGGATCCTCATTGCACTTGAGCTCTTTGATCTGCTCCGCCGTCAGGTCGGCCTTCTCCACGAGCTGGCCAAACGGCGCCTCGCGCGCCTTGATGCCGCAGACCTGACACTTCTTGACGCCGGGGCCCAGTTTGATGTCCGTGCCGCGGCCCGCCATGTTGGTCGCGATCGTGATCGAGCCGGGCTGGCCGGCCTGGGCGACGATCTCCGCTTCGCGCTGGTGGAATTTGGCGTTGAGCACCTCATGCTTTAGGCCCCGCCGCTTCAGCAGGCGCGCCAGCGTCTCCGAGACCTCCACGTTCGTCGTCCCGACCAACACCGGCAAGCCACGCTTATGCTGCCGCTCGACCTCTTCCATGATCGCGTCATACTTCTCTTTGCGCGTCTTGTAGACGAGATCGTGCTTGTCCACGCGCCGGACCGGCCGGTTGGTGGGGATGACGACCACGGCGAGCTTGTAGATGCTGTGAAACTCGGTCTCTTCCGTCTCGGCGGTGCCCGTCATGCCCGCGAGCTTCTCGTACATGCGGAAGTAGTTCTGAATGGTGATCGTGGCGAGGGTTTGCGTCTCCTCGCGCACCGTCACGCCCTCCTTCGCTTCCACCGCCTGATGCAGCCCGTCCGACCAGCGGCGGCCGGGCATCAGACGGCCGGTGAACTCGTCCACGATGAACACCTGGCCGTCCTGGACGACGTACTCGACGTCCTTCTCGTAGAGCGCGTGCGCCTGGAGCAGCTTGTGGATGATGTGGAGTGTCTCGCTCTTGGTGGCGTATTCGGCTTCGACGGCGCGGCGGCGCTCGATCTTCTCGGCGGCGGAGAGCTGCTCGTCGTGCTCGATCTCGTGCACGGCATGGGAGATGTCGGGCACGAGGAACAGCGCCGGGTCCTGCGGCGACATCGTCTCAACGCCTTTGTCGCTGAGGTGGACCGAGCGGCCCCGCTCGTCCATCACGAAGTAGAGGTCGTCCTCGACGTGCCGCATCTTCTGGTCGCGGGCGGGGAGCTTGCGATCCGCCAGCCGGTCGAGCTCGACGCGCTGCACCAGCTGCTTCACGCCCTGCTCGTTGAGCAGCTTCAACAGCTTTTTGTTCTTGGGCGTGCCGAGCCGCGCCTTGTACAACAGCACCGCGGCATCGTACTGGCTGTCGGGGTTGGCGAGCAGCGGCTCGGCGCGGGCGATGAGATCGTTCACCACCGCGGTCTGCTTGCGGACGAGCTGCACCACCTGGGCGTTGAACTGCGCGTACTTTTCGTCCGACTCGGCGCCCACGGGGCCGGAGATGATCAGCGGCGTCCGCGCCTCGTCGATGAGGATCGAGTCCACCTCGTCGATGATCGCGTACACATGCCCGCGCTGGACCCGCTGCTCCAGGCTGAACACCATGTTGTCGCGCAGGTAGTCGAACCCGAACTCGTTGTTCGTCCCGTACGTGATGTCGCACAGATAGGCGGCACGGCGCTCCGGCGTGGAGGGCTGCGTGTCGTCGATGCAGCCGACCGTGAGCCCCAGCCATTTGAACAGGTGGCCCATCCACTGCGAGTCGCGCCGCGCCAGGTAGTTGTTGACGGTGACGAGGTGGGCACCGCGACCCGCGAGCGCGTTGAGGTAGAGCGGCAGCGTGGCGACGAGCGTCTTCCCTTCCCCGGTCGCCATCTCCGCGATCTTCCCCTGGTGCAGCACGATGCCGCCGATCAGCTGCACGTCGTAGGGCACCATGTCCCACTTCATCGCATGCGCCGTGACCACGACCTCGGACCCCAGGAGGCGGCGCGAGGCCTCGCGCACGGTCGCGAATGCCTCGGGCAGGAGCTCGTCGAGCGTGCGCTGCAGCTCGGCGACGAACGCGCGGTCCGCTTTGGCGAGCTGATCGCCGAGCTCAGCGCGCTCGGCGGGATCGGGACACTCGTGCTTCGCCTGTTTGAGCCGTTCCACCTCCGCGGCGAGCGCGCCGGTGCGCTGCGCGATGATCTCCCGGAATTTGGCGGTCTGCGCCTGCAGCGCGCCGTCGGTCAGCTCCTTGAGGCGCACTTCGTGCTCGTGAATCGCATCCACGATCGGCTGGATGTGCTTCAGCTCGCGGTCGAACCGCGTCCCGAAGATTTTCGTGAACAGGCGATTGGCCATGACGTCCCTAGCGATACAGCCCGTGGGCGGCGATGTACTCGCGCACCGGCTCGGGCACCAGATAACGAACCGACTGCCCGCGCGTGACCCGCTCCCGCACTTGCGTGGCGGACAGGTCGATCACGGGCACCGGAATGACGCGGCTGATCAGCGGATGCCGAATGACGGTTGCCCCCGGCCGCGCGAACACGACGATATCGGCGAGGCCCGGCAGCGCTTCGACTTCCCACCAAGCCGCCAGATCCCGGGCGGCATCCGCCCCTAGCAATAACGTGTAGCGGTTCCCCGCGCTCGCCCCTCTTGGCGCCCGCTCCGCCAGCGCCCGCAGCGTGCGCACGGTATACGACGGCACCGGGAGCTCGAGCTCGATCGGCTCCACCTGGAGCCGCGGATTCCCGGCCACCGCCAGCTCGAGCATCTCCACCCGTTGCTCGGGAGTCGCTTGGTGGGCGGCCCGCTTGAACGGCTGCTCGCGGGCTGGGAGGAAGCGGACCGTCGTCCCCAGGGCGTCCGCCGCTGCCTCGGCCACGATCAAGTGCGCCACATGCACGGGGTCGAAGGAGCCCCCGAACAGCGCGTCCACGCGGGTCAGGACTGTGTGGCGGTCGAGTCGGAGGTGGCCGGACAGGTCCGGTCGAGCCCCGAAGCCTGCGGGTAGAAACGCCGCAGGTGCGCGCAGGTCTCCTGCACTTCCTGCGTGTAGCCGATGGCCCGGTAGCTGTCCACCAAACGCAGCAGCGCGTCCGGGGCCCGCTGAGTGTTGGGGAAGTTCGCGATCACGTCCTTAAAGTAGATGATCGCGGAATCGTACGCCTTCCGCTTCAGATAGAACAGCCCGTTCTTGTACGTCTTCTCCGCAAACTGATTCTCGAGCCGCCGGACGTGGGGCCGCGCCCGCGTCGCCGCGTCGGTGTCGGGATAGCGACCGGTCAGCTCCTGATAGATCGCCAGGGCGGTCTCGCCATAGGTCGGATCGAGCTCGGCCCGCCGCCACAGCCGCAGGTTGGAGTCGCCGGCGCGCAGCAGCGCCAGCGGCGCGTATTCGCTGGCCGGGAACTCATCGGCCACCTTGCGGAATTCCGCGGCCGCCTGGACACGGTCACCCATCTGGAAGTGGCACTCGGCCAGGAAGTACCGCGCCTGCGCGAGCTCGGGCTGGCTGGGCCCGAACTCGAAGGTCAACCGTTGCAGGATCAGCTGCGCCCGCCGGAAATCGCCGCGCCGGAACAGCGTCAGCGCGCGCCCCAGCTCGGCTTCGGGCTGCACCACGGGTTGCACGCGCGCCTGGGGACGGCATGCCCCCACCCCCACCCCCACCCCCGCGCTCAGCGGCAGCGCGCAAGCGGCCATCATCCAGATCAGCCGTCGCATCATCATTCCGGTTCAGCCTTCCCCAACGCGTTGAGCTTCTCTTGGGCCCGCTGCGCGATCGTGTCGCCCGGCGTGCCCCCCACCAGCGCCTGCTGATAACTGTCGAGCGCCCCGGCGACGTCTCCCTGCGCGAGCCGCACGTCGCCCAGACCGAGGAAGCCGCCGCGGACGACGTCGGGGGACGCCCCGGGCGCGGTCGCGCGCCGGAACCACCCTTCCGCGTCCGCCGGCCGCCCCTGCTCCAGAGCGCGCTGGCCCTCGACGAGCGCACACAACCCCAATCCTTCGCGCGCCGTCTCGACGACTGCTAGGGCGCGCTGCCGCCGGATCACGCCTTCGAAGACGCGGACCGCCATGCTGCAATCGCGCATGCGCACCAGCGTCCTGCCGTACACGAACAGTAACGAGTCGCCACGGGCGGCGTCGGATGCCGAGGCCGCCGCGGCGGGCAGCAGGGCCGCCGCCTCCGCCGTATCGCCCCGGTCCACCGCATCGAGCGCCGCGAGCACGACGTAGCGCCCCAGCGGACGGCCGGGGGCAATCTGGCGCAGTCCAGTCAGCGCGCTGGCCAGCGCCGTGCGATCATTCGCCGCCAATGCCGCCCGCGCGACCCGCTCGAGGCCGTCGGCGGCCTCTTCGACGCGCGAGCGATCGCGACGGGCGAGGGAGCGATATGACGCCGCGGCCAGCTCGTAATCCTCGGCGTGCATCGCCGCCGCCGCTACCTTGGCGAGGAGCGCCGAGCTGCCCGCATTGGCTTTGCGCCCCAGCTGGTATTCCGCCAGCGCGTCCGCATACGAGCCGGCGGCGTAGGCCCGGTCGCCGAGCTCTTCGTGGTCGGCGGCGCTGCGCGTACAGGCGAGCACGAGCGCCACGGTCAGCGCCGCGAGGCGCCTCACTTCTTCTTCTTCCGCGGCGAGGCTTTGGACGCCGGAGCGACGGCGGGCGGTGGCGCAGGGGTGGGCGGCACGTCAGATCGGGACAGCATCGCGAGATACGCCTCCACCCGAGGATCCTCCGGCCGGCGCGCCCGCAGCTCTTCCCACACGGCACGCGCCGCCAGTCCGTCGCCCGCCAGATAACAGGCGAGGCCCAACATGGCCGCGGCATCCAGGTACGCGGGCCGCTGGCGCACAATCCTCTGAAACTCCTCGTGGGCATCCAGCGCCCGACCCGCCTCGAGCAGCAACCGGCCCAGCTTATACCGCAGATCGTGGAATCCGGGTCCCAGCTCGAGTGCCGCCTCGTACTGCGCGATCGCTTCGTTCAATCCGCCGGCCTCCACGTAAGCCTCGCCCAGCGCGGCGTGGTGGTTGGCCAGCTTCGCCGCCACGTGTCCGGGGAACCCCGCGCGTTTCTCGGCGCCGACCTGACGCGCGCGCCGCAGCACCGCGTTCGCTTCCTCTTCGCGCCCCAGCTCGTTCAGCACCAGGGCGCGGTGAATCAGGGCCTCGATGTAGTTCGGGTTGAGCGCCAAGGCGCGATCGAGCTGCTCGAGCGCTTTCTCCGGCTGGCCCGCGAGCGAATACGAGAGCCCCAACAGGTGATGCGCGTCCGCAAAGGCGCGACCCGTGCCGATCACCTCTTCGAGGAGATGAATTGCGCCGTAGTAGTCCTGAAGCTGAAACCGCTCGTTGGCCTGCTCGACCAGACGCTCAGGACTGACGTCCATGGGTCTCCTCGTACCAGCGTACGAAGTTGCGGATACCTTCCTCTATACCGACCCGTGGCCGGAAGCCCAGCACCCGCCCGGCGTGGGCGAGATCGGCATCGGTCAGACGGACGTCGCCCGGCTGGTCGGGGTGCCGCTCGATCAGCGCCTCGCGTCGCAGCGCCGCGGCGATGAGCGCGATGAGACGGTCCAGGCGCACGCGCGCCCCGCCACCCAGGTTCACGGCCTCCATCGTGCCCGGCGCCGCCCGCCCCGTCCACTCCAGCCCCGCCAGGATGCCGTCCAGCGCGTCGGTAATATAGGTGTAGTCGCGCTCGCTGGACCCATCCCCGTGCATTCGCACCGGCCGTCCCCGGGCAATCAGGTCCGTGAACTTATGGATGGCCAGATCGGGCCGCTGGCGCGGCCCGTACACGGTGAAGAAGCGGAGACAGAGGATCCGCATCGGGTACAGGTGCGCGAACGCATGGGCGAGCAGCTCCCCGGCGCGTTTACTGGCCGCATACGGCGAGATCGGCGAGACCGCCGGCTGGTCCTCGGCGAACGGGGCCGGCGTGGCGTTCCCGTACACCGATGACGACGACCCGAACACGACCCGCATCACGCCCGCCCGCCGGGCCGCGTCGAACAACCGGGCCGTGGCGGTGACGTTCGCCTCCATGTAGGCGCCCGGGTCCTCGAGGGACGGCCGGACCCCCGGCTTCGCCGCGAGATGGATGACCGCCTCGACGCCGTCGAGCGGCATCGTGTCGCGCGCCACGTCGGCCTCCAGGAAGCGAAAGCCGCGTATGCCGCGCAACCCGGAGAGATTGCGCTCCTTCACCTCGCGCGAATAGAACGCGTCGAAGTTGTCCACCCCGGTCACTTCGTGCCCGCGCGCGAGCAGTGCTTCGCTCACATGCGAGCCGATGAAGCCGGCGACTCCCGTGACCAGATACCGTGGGCTCATCGCGCTGCCCCGCCTTCGCGCGCCACCACGCCACGAAAGTACTCGATGGTACGGCGCAGTCCGTCGTCGAGCGCGACCTGCGGTTCCCAGCCCAGCGCCTCCCGCGCGCGCGTGATGTCGGGCTGGCGGACCTGGGGATCGTCCACCGGCAGCGGCCGCTCGACGATCTGGCTTTTACTGCCGGTGAGCGCGAGGACCCGCTCCGCGAGCTGCCGCACCGTGAACTCGTGCGGGTTGCCGATGTTCGTCGGCTCGGCGGTCCCCCGCTCGAACAGGCGCACGATGCCGTCGATCAAGTCGTCCACGTAGCAGAACGAGCGCGTCTGCGAGCCGTCACCGTAGATGGTGAGCGGCTCGCCCCGCAGCGCCTGCACGATGAAGTTCGACACCACGCGACCGTCGTGAGGGCGCATCCGGGGGCCATAGGTGTTGAAGATGCGCGCGATGCGGGTGTCGAGCCGGTGATAGCGATGGTAGGCCATGGTGAGCGCTTCGGCGAAGCGCTTGGCCTCATCGTAGACGCCGCGCGGGCCCACCGGATTGACGTTGCCCCAATAGGATTCCGGCTGGGGATGCACGAGCGGGTCGCCGTACACTTCCGACGTCGAGGCAAGCAGAAAGCGCGCCTGCTTTGCCATGGCGAGCCCCAGCGCCTTGTGCGTGCCGAGCGCGCCGACCTTGAGCGTCTGGATGGGCAGCTCGAGGTAGTCCACGGGGCTGGCCGGGCTCGCGAAATGGAGCACGCCATCGAGCGGGCCTTCGACCTCGATGAAGGTCGAGACGTCCTGGCGCGTGAACTCGAATTTGGGATGGCTGGCGACGTGCGCGAGGTTGCCGGGGTTTCCGGTGAGCTGGTTGTCCATCCCGATGACCTGATATCCCAGCCCGAGGAACCGGTCAACCAGATGCGACCCAAGAAATCCCGCGGCGCCCGTTACGAGGACGCGCATCCGAGCGGGCGGCCGATGCTGTCGTAGGTGAATCCCAGGCGGCCCATCTTGAGCGGATCGTACAAATTGCGCCCGTCTACGATCAGCGGGCGCTGCAGCAGCTGCTTCACCTTGGCGAAGTCGGGATTGCGGTACTCCAGCCATTCCGTGACGATGGCGAGCGCATCGGCGCCGGGGAGTGCGTCGAAGGCGTGCGCCGCGTAGCCGACCCGAGTGCCGAGATGCCGCGCCGCCGACTCCATGGCGGCCGGGTCGTGCACCTGCACGCGCGCGCCGGCCGCGAGCAGCGCTTCCACCAGCACCAGGGCGGGACTCTCGCGCACGTCGTCGGTTTCCGCCTTGAACGCGAGACCCCACACCGCAATCGTGCGGTCCTTCAGGTCGCCCAGGTGGCGCTGCAGCTTCTCGAGCAACACCTGCTTCTGCCGCTGGTTCGCGGTCTCGACGGCGGTCAGGATGTCGAGGGGCACCTCTTGATCAGACGCCGTCCGGATGAGGGCTTTGACGTCCTTCGGGAAGCAGGAGCCGCCGTAGCCTGGGCCCGGGAAGAGAAACCCCTGCCCGATCCGCCGGTCCGATCCGATGCCCCGCCGCACCTGCGTAACGTCGGCCCCCACCGCTTCGCACAGCCGCGCCATCTGGTTCATGAACGAGATGCGCGTGGCGAGCATCGCGTTGGCGGCGTACTTGGTCATTTCGGCGGACGGGATATCCATCACGATGAGCGGATTGCCGGTGCGCACGAAGGGCGCATACAGCTCCTCGATCACCCGTGCCGCCTCGGGCGAATCCACGCCGACGACCACGCGGTCGGGCTTCATGAAGTCCTCGACCGCCGCTCCTTCCTTCAGGAACTCGGGGTTGGAGCAGACATGAAAGGGCGTCTTGGTCTCGCGGGCGATCTGCGCCCGCACCTTCTGCGCGGTCCCCACGGGCACGGTGCTCTTGGTGACCACGACCTTGGGCGTGTTCATGTGCTGGCCGATGGTCGTCGCCACGGCGAGCACATGTTGCAGATCGGCCGACCCATCCTCATCCGGCGGCGTGCCGACGGCGATGAACACGACCTCGGCGCGCTCCACCGCATCGGCGACGTCCGTCGTGAACGTGAGGCGGCCCTCGCGCTGATTGCGGAGCACGATCGGCTCGAGGCCGGGTTCGTAGATCGGCAGCTTGCTCTTTTTGAGTCCCTTGATCTTGGCGGCGTCCACGTCCGCGCACACGACGTCGTTGCCGGTCTCCGCGAGACACGCCCCCACCACCAGCCCGACGTACCCCGTTCCTACAACGGCGACCTTCACGCGCCCGGTCCAGCCGCGGGCAGGACGTGCCGCGTGTCCACGGCCGCGCGCGCGTGCCGCGCGATCAGCTTGTAATCGACCGTCGCGTGATCCGTCACGACGATGACGCAGTCGGCCTTCTTCACCGTCTCGGCGGTGAGCGGGACGGATTTGAGCGAGATCCCGTCTTCCTTCAGCGTAGGCACGTGGGGATCGTGATACGAGACCTCGGCGCCGCGCTGGTGCAGGAGGCGGATCACGTCGAGCGCCGGGCTTTCCCGGATGTCGTCGATATTCTTCTTGTACGCGACGCCCACCAGCAACACGTGGCTGCCGCGCACCGCCTTTCCCTGCTCGTTGAGCGCGTCCACCACTTTCCCCACCCAGAACTCCGGCATCTCCGCATTCATTTCACCGGCGAGCTCGATGAACCGGGTCTTGTAGTTGAGCGTCCGCATCTTCCAGGCGAGATAGTGCGGGTCGAGCGGGATGCAGTGACCGCCGACCCCCGGCCCGGGCGTGAACTTCATGAACCCGAACGGCTTCGTGGCCGCGGCTTCGATCACTTCCCACACGTCCACGCCGAGCTTGTCGCACACGATCGCCATCTCGTTCGCGAGCCCGATGTTGACGCTGCGGAACGTGTTCTCGAGAATCTTGACGAGCTCCGCGGCCTCCGGCGACGACACGGGCACCAACCGGTCGATCGCCGGCTGGTACAGCGCCACCGCCACCTTCAGGCATGCCGGGGTGATCCCGCCCACGACTTTCGGCGTGTTGCGGGTGTTGAAGCGCTCGTTGCCGGGATCCACGCGCTCGGGCGAGAAGGCCAGGAAGAAATCCTCACCGACCTTGAGGCCCGTGGACTCGAGCGCGGGCAACATGAGCTCGCGGGTCGTCCCCGGATAGGTGGTCGACTCGAGAACCACCAGCTGGCCGCGGCGCAGCGCCCGCTTCACGGACTCCGTCGCCGCGAGCACGTAACTCACGTCCGGGTCCTTGGTCTTGGACAGGGGCGTGGGGACGCTGATGGAGATGACGTCCGGCTCCTTGAGCCGGGCGAGGTCCGCGGTGGCCGAGAATTTCTCGGCGTGCACCGCGTCGGCGACGGTCACGGCGGGCACGTCCTGGATGTGGGACCGTCCGGCATTCAACGCGTCGACGACGCGCGGATTCACGTCGAAGCCGAGGACGCGGTAGCCGGCCCGGACGAGCTCCATCGCGAGCGGCAATCCGACATATCCGAGGCCCACGACGCCGAACAGCGCCGTGCGTTCCTTCGCTTTCGCGAGCAGAGTGTCAACGGTGGTAGGTGCTGCGGCGGTGGTTGTCACGGGACCTCCGGGGCGCCGCCGCGCGCCAGCGAGCGCGAGGCAGCCTCGAGTACACGGACGACGCGCACGCCGTCCTCCGCACCCGCGCGCGGCGGTTCCAGGCCCCGCGCAGCGCGGACGAAATGCGCCAGCTCAGCGGCGAGCGGCTCGACCGTCGGAATACGAGGAATAAAAATGTCTCCCTCGCGAATCGCCAGGCTCTCGCCGAACGAGCCGTACTCCGGCGGCCGGTCGACACCCTTGTCATAGATGCGCAGCTTCTCGCGCGGCTCCATGTCGTCGAACACGACCATCTTCTTGGCCCCCACGACGGTGAGCTTCCGTTCCTTATGGGGGTCGAGCCACGACAACTGGACGTGAGCGAGCACCCCGCTCGCGAACTCCATCGTAAGAAACACGACGTCCTCGATTGCGGGCTGGAGATAGCTCTTGCCGTGGGCGGCGACCCGTACGGGCTGCTCCCCAAGCAAGTAAAGTGCCACCGACACGTCGTGGGGACCGAAGCTCCACAGGGCGTTTTCGTCCTTGCGAACCTGCCCCAGGTTCACCCGCAGTCCATACAGATAGAAGACCCGACCCAGGTCGCCGGCCTGCACCATGGCCCGCAGCCGCTCCACGGCGGGGTGATAGACCAGCAGGTGGCCCGCCAACACCGGCACCCCCCGCTCCACCCCGCTCCGGGCCACCGCCTCCGCGTCCCGGACGTTCAAGGCGAACGGCTTTTCCACCAGGACCGGCTTCCCGGCGTTCACCGCCTGCTGCGCCACCGCTGCGTGTGTGGCGGCCGGGGACGCCACGATCACGGCGTCTACCGCCTTGAGCAGCGCCCCCAGGTCTCCCGTCACCAGGGCCCCCGGATATTGGCGGGCGATGCGCTCCCGCGTCTTGGGATCGGTATCGCAGACGGCGGTCAATTCCGCCTCCGCGAGGCCGGCCACGGTCCGGACGTGGTTCCTCCCCCAGGCGCCCGCGCCCACTACCCCAACCTTGAGCCGCGTCACCGATAGAACCCACGGATCACTTCGATCACCCGGTCCAGCTGCGCGCGGGTGAGCTCGGGATAGATGGGCAGCGACAGCACCTCGCGGGCCGCCTGCTCGGACCGCGGCAAGCTGCTTTCTTGATAGCCGAGATGCGCGAAGCAGGGTTGGCGGTGCAGCGGGACCGGATAATAGACGGCGTGACCGATCCCTTCCTTCTTTAGATGTGCCTGCAGCGCATCGCGGCGCTCGACGCTGACCGTGTACTGGTGGAAGATGTGCTCGTTCGCGTCGCTCACGACCGGCGGCCGCACCTCGGGGACATCCCGCAAGGCCTTCGTGTAGTACGCCGCGTGCTCCCGCCGCTTGGCCGACCACCCCGCGAGGTGCGGCAGCTTGGCGAGCAGCACGGCAGCCTGCAGGGTGTCGAGGCGCGAGTTCGTACCGACCTCGTCGTGGTGGTACTGCTTCGCGCCGCCGTGCAGCCGCAGCTTGCGCAGCCGTTCGGCCGTCGCGTCGTCCGACGTGACCATCATGCCGCCGTCGCCCCACGCCCCGAGATTCTTGCTCGGGAAAAACGAATAGGCGCTGACCCAGCCCAGCTCCCCCGCTGCCCGCCACTCGCCGTCAATCGTGCGGCGGGCGCCGATCGCCTGGCAGGCATCTTCGATGATCGGGATGCGGCGCGGCTGCGCGATCTGGAGCAGCCGCTCCATCGCCGCCATCTGTCCATACAAGTGCACCGGGATGATCGCCCGGGTCCGCGGTGTGATCGCGCGCTCGACCGCTGCCGGGTCGATGTTCCAGGTGTCGGTCTCGACGTCCACGAACACCGGCTTGCCGCCCGCATTGTGGATCGCTCCCGCGGTGGCGAAAAACGTGAAGGGCGTGGTGATCACCTCATCGCCCGGCTGGAGGTTCAGCGCCTTGAGCGGGAGCAGCAGCGCGTCGGTGCCGCTCGCGCATCCCACGCCATGCTTGGCGCGCGACAGGCGCGCGACCTCCGCCTCGAGCTGCGGCACCGCCGGTCCCATGATGAACTGCTGGGCCTCGACGACGCGCATCATGGCGGGGAGCACCTCGTCCTTGATCGCGGCGTACTGCACCACGAGATCGAGCATCGGTACGTTCACGATTTGCGCGGGCGTGGAGGGGCGGTTTGCAGCGCGCCGGCGGATTCTTCGTAGCCGGCCCCGCAGACGGCGCAGCTCGCACGTCCGCCGGTGAGGTGCAGGCGTTCCCCGCACTGGCACATCCACCCGACGCGCCGGGCCGGAACGCCAACCATCAGGCCGTAGGCGGGAACGTCGGCGGTGACCACGGCGCCCGCGCCGATGAACGCGTACTCCCCGAGCGTGACGCCGCACACGATCGTCGCGTTGGCGCCGATGGATCCACCGCGCTTGACGAGCGTGGGGCGGTACTCGTGCTTGCGGGAAACGTGACTGCGCGGGTTGACGACGTTGGTGAAGACGCAGGAGGGCCCGCAAAACACGTCGTCCTCGAGCTCGACGCCCTCATAGATCGACACGTTGTTCTGGATCTTGACGTTGTTCCCGATCCGCGTGCCCGGCATCACCACCACGTTCTGGCCGAGGTTGCAGCGCTCGCCGATCACCGCGCCGGGCAGGATGTGGGAGAAATGCCAGATCTTGGTGCCGTTCCCCACCACCGCCCCGTCATCGACATAGCTCGACTCATGGGCGAAATACCCGGGGGGGGGCATCTAGACCCCGATCACCTTGCACTCGAGCTCCAGCGTGACCCCGGTCTTCTTGGCCACTGTCTTGCGCACGTGCTCGATCACCTTGAGCACGTCGGCCGCGGTCGCGGTGCCTTTGTTGATGATGTAGTTCGCATGCAGCGTCGAGACCTGCGCGTCGCCCACCGTGTAGCCCTTCAGGCCGCACTCGTCGATCAGCATTCCGGCCGTCTTTGTGCCACTGGGATTCGTGAACGTGGAGCCGCAGCACGGCTGGTCGAACGGCGTGCCGACCTTGCGCCACCGGAACAGCTTACCCTGGAGCTCCTTCAGCTTGGCGGGCGACTCCTCGCCGAGCCCGAGCTTCGCCTCGAGCACGATCCCCTCGATGTTGCTCGCGCGATACTTGAAGGAGATCTGTTTGCGCGACAGCTGTTTGACCTTCCCGCGCGCATCCATCACGGTCACCTCGGTGACGACTTCGGCGAACTCGGCGCCGTGGCAGCCGGCGTTCATGTAGATGCCGCCGCCCACCGTCCCGGGAATGCCGACGAAGCGCTCCACGCCCGCGAACCCCGCCTCGGCGGTGCGGCGCGCGAGGATCGGCGTGGGCGTCCCGGCGCCGACGATCGCCGTCGCGCCCTTCATCTCGAAGCGGTCGAGCCCCTTGCCCAGCCGGATCACGACGCCCGGGAAGCCACCGTCCTTGACGAGCACGTTCGACCCGAGGCCCAGCACGAGCCAGGGGAGGCCGCGGTCGCGCGCCAGCTCGAGCGCGCGCACCACATCTTCCGTGTCGGCCGGGAGGGCGAGATAGCGCGCCGGCCCGCCGAGCCGCCAGGTCGTGTAGCGCGCGAGCAACTCATTCTCGAGCAGCTTGCCGCGGAACTTGATCTTGGGCGGCGGAGGCGGCGCGGGCGCCGGCTTGGCCTTGGCTACGCTCTTGCCGCCGCTGGATGTCCGCCGGTCGGAGCTGCCTTTTCGACGTTCGCCTTTTCGTGCCATTCCTGTAGGCTCCTGACGCTCCCGGTCCGGCTGCGGAGCGCAATGATCGCGTCACACGCGGCACTGGCCGCGGACATTGTCGTCGTGTACGGCACCCGGTGCACCAGCGCGGCGCGCCGGATGGCGTAGTCGTCAGCCTGCGTGAACTTCCCCAGGGGCGTATTGATCAACAGGTGCACCTCGCCGGACACGATCAGGTCGATCGCGTTCGGCCGCCCCTCGTGCACCTTCCGCACCCGCTCGGCCGGCACGCCCCGCCCACGCAGGTAGCGCTCGGTGCCTTCCGTCGCGAGAATCCGAAACCCCAGCTCGTGGAAGCGGCGAACGATCGGCAGCACCGTCGGCTTGTCGTGATCGTTGACGGTCACGAACACCGCGCCCTCGAGGGGGAGACTGCCTTCGGCCGCGATCTGCGCCTTGGCGAAAGCCATCCCGAAGCTGTCGGCGAGGCCCATCGCCTCCCCCGTGGACCGCATTTCCGGCCCCAACACGGTATCCACGCCGGGCAGCTTGGTGAAGGGGAAGACGGCCTCCTTCACGGCTACCCCGGCGACGGGAAGCTCATCGGGAAGGCCCAACTCGTCCAGGGTCCGCCCGGCGATGACCGCCGCTGCAAGCTTTGCGAGGGGCACCCCCGTCGCCTTGCTGACGAAGGGGACGGTCCGGGAGGCCCGGGGGTTGACCTCCAACACATACACCACGCCGTTCTTGATGGCGTACTGCACGTTGATCAGCCCGACGACCCCCAGGGCCTTTGCCAGGGCCTGGGTGGAGCGGCGCATCTCCTCCAGCTGGCGGTCGCCGATCAGATAGGGGGGGAGCACGCACGCCGAGTCGCCGGAGTGGACGCCCGCATCCTCGATGTGCTGCATCACCCCGCCGATCACGCAGCGGACGCCGTCCGCGATGGCGTCCACATCGGCTTCGAAGGCATCCTCCAGGAAGCGGTCGATGAGCACCGGGTGTTCCGGTGCGACACGGGCGGCCTTCACGAAGTAGTCGCGCAACGACCCGTCATCGTACACGATTTCCATCGCGCGGCCCCCGAGCACGTACGACGGGCGCACGAGCACGGGGTACCCGATGCGCTGGGCGACTGCCACCGCCTCCTCCACCGAGCGCGCGATGCCGTTGGGCGGCTGCATGACGCCGAGCTCGCGCGCCAGCTGCTCGAAGCGCTCCCGGTCCTCGGCGATGTCGATCGCGTCGGGCGAAGTGCCGAGAATCGGCACGCCGGCGGCCTCGAGCGGCTCCGTGAGCTGCAGCGGCGTCTGGCCGCCGAACTGCACGACGACGCCTTTGGGCCGCTCCCAGCGAACGATCTCGATCACGTCTTCGAACGTCAGCGGCTCGAAGTACAGCTTGTCCGAGATGTCGAAGTCGGTCGACACTGTCTCGGGATTGGAGTTGATCATGATCGTCTTGAACCCGAGCTCGCGGAACGCCAGGCCGGCACGCACGCAGCAGTAGTCGAATTCGACGCCCTGCCCGATCCGGTTCGGGCCGCTGCCCAGAATCACGATGCCCTGGTCCCCAAACGGCTCGGACTCGTTCTCCTCGTCGTAGGAGGAGTAGAGATAGGGCGTCGCCGACGGAAACTCCCCGGCGCACGTGTCCACGGTCTTGTACGCGGGGTGGATGCCGAGGGCCCAGCGCTCCTCGCGGATCGCGGTCTCGGTGGTGTCGCGCAGCACGGCGAGCTGGCGATCGGAGAAGCCCATCCGTTTCATCCGCTTCAACTCCGGCCGGCCGACCGCCGCGAGCGCGGCAAACTCGCGCTCGGCCTCGACCAGCTCCTCGAGCTGGAACAGGAACCAGGGATCGATGCCGGATGCCTGCGCGACGTCGTCCACCGTGAGGCCGCTCAGGAACGCATGCTTGATCTGAAAGATCCGCTCCGGCGTTGCCGTTCGCAGGGCGACCCGCAGGTCTTCGGGTGACGCACTCGTGAGCCGGTCATCGGCGAGCGTAGCGCCGGCCACCCAGCCGGGGCGGCCGATCTCCAGCGCGCGCAGTCCCTTCTGGAACGCTTCCTTGAACGTACGGCCGATCGCCATGGCTTCGCCCACCGACTTCATCTGTGTCGTGAGGCGGTAGTCGGCCGTCGGGAACTTCTCGAACGCGAAGCGCGGCACCTTCACGACCACGTAGTCGAGCACGGGCTCGAACGAGGCGGGCGTCGTGCGCGTGATGTCGTTCGGCAGCTCGTCGAGCGTGTAGCCGACCGCCAGCTTCGTACCGATGCGCGCGATCGGGAAACCCGTCGCCTTCGAGGCGAGCGCCGACGACCGGGACACGCGCGGGTTCATCTCGATGACCAGCATCTCGCCGTCGGCCGGATTGACGGCGAACTGAATGTTGCAGCCTCCGGCCTCGACCCCGATTTCCCGGATGATCGCGATCGCGGCGTCGCGCATCCGCTGGTACTCGCGGTCGGTGAGCGTCATCGCCGGCGCCACGGTGATCGAGTCGCCGGTGTGCACCCCCATCGGGTCCAGGTTCTCGATGGAGCAGACGATCACGACGTTGTCGCGGCCGTCGCGCATGACCTCGAGCTCGAACTCCTTCCAGCCGAGCACGCTGCGCTCGATGAGCGTGGAGTGCACCGGCGACAGCTCGAGCGCGCGCTCGACCATCTCCTCGAGCTCGGCGCGGTTGTAGGCCACGCCGCCTCCCGTGCCCCCGAGCGTGAACGACGGGCGGATGATCACGGGATAGCCGACCTCGGCGGCCACCTCGAGCGCGCCGGCGACCGACGTGGCGGTCCGGCCCGGCGGGGTGGCAAGCCCGATGCGCCGCATCGCGGCGCTGAACTCGGCGCGGTCCTCGGCCATGCGGATGGCGCGGGCATTGGCGCCGATCAGCTCGACGCCGTACTTGGCCAGCGTGCCGTCGTTGGCCAGCGCCATCGCCACGTTCAAGGCCGTCTGACCCCCCATCGTGGGGAGGAGGGCGTCGGGGCGCTCCCGTTCGATCACCTTGCGCACCCACTCGGGCGTGACCGGTTCGATGTAGGTGCGGTCGGCGAGCTCGGGATCGGTCATGATCGTGGCCGGGTTCGAGTTCACCAGCACGACCGTGTAGCCTTCCTCCTTCAAGGCCTTCACTGCCTGGGTGCCCGAATAGTCGAACTCCGCCGCCTGCCCGATGACGATGGGCCCGGACCCGAGCAACAGGATGCGGTGCAGGTCAGTCCGCTTGGGCATCGAGCACGTCCCGCAGGGTATCGTCGAGCGAGCGGCGCGGGCTCCAGCCCGTGGCCGCGCGCAGCTTGGCGGCATCCCCGACCAGATGGGGGATATCGGCGGGACGCAGCAGGTCGGGATCGGCCTCCGGAATGGGCCGTACGCCCAGCAGCTCCGCCATCCTGAACAACAGGTCCTTCAGGCTGACGCCCTGCCCCGACGCGACGTTGTAGATCTCGCCGGCCTCGCCCTGCGCGAGCAGCCGGACATACGCATCCACCACGTCTTGCACGTGGAGCAGGTCGCGGATGGGCTCGAGGTTACCGACCTTCACCACCGGGGCGCCGATCTGTTTGGCGAACCGCAGGCGCTGCGCGAACGCCGGCACGACAAAGCCGGGGTCCTGCCCCGGGCCCGTGTGCGCGAAGGCGCGCGCGACGATGACGCGCAGTCCCGCCCGGCGCCATGCCTCGAGGCCGGCTTCCTCCCCGCCCAGCTTGCTCGCCGCATACGGGGAGCAGGGGGCGGTGGGGTCCGTCTCGCGCCGCGGCGTCGCGGTTCCCCGCCCGTACACCTCGCCGGTCGAGACGATCAGCACGACGGGGTCCGCGCGGTCTTTGCGCCGCGCCTCCGCGAGGACGTGCGCGATCCGCGCGGTGCCCGCCGCGTTCACCTGCCAGGCGGCCCCGGGATCCCGCAGGGCCGCGGCGCCCGAGGCGACCGCGGCGAGATGCACGACCGCGTCGTAGGGATGGTCCACGCAATGCCGCACCGACTCGGCATCGTTGATCTCGAGCGGGAGCCAGCGCACCTGGGCGCGCTCGTCGGGGGTGAGGCCGTCGTTGCGCGGCGGGTCGGACGGACGGACAGCGCCGTAGACTTCGCGGCCGTCGTCGAGCAAACGGCGGATCAACCACCGCCCGACGAAGCCGTCCGCGCCGGTCACCAGAACCTTCACGCCTGCCGCTCCAGATCCGCGTCCACCATCAGCTTCACCAGCTCCTCGAAGCTCACCTTTGGCGCCCAACCCAGCTCGCGCCGGGCGCGCCCCGCGTCCGCGAGCAAGATATCGACCTCGGCGGGCCGCACGAAGCGGGGATCGACCTTCACGTACTCCTGCCAGTCGAGGCCCGCGTGCGCGAACGCCACGGCGCACAGGTCGCGCACCGTGTGGCTCGCGCCCGTGCCGACGACGTAGTCCTGCGGCTCGGGCTGCTGCAGCATCCGCCACATCGCCTCGACGTAGTCTCCGGCGAAGCCCCAATCGCGGCCCGCTTCGAGATTGCCGAGGCGCAGCTCGCTCGCCTTGCCATGCTTGATGCGCGCGACGGCATCGGTCACCTTGCGCGTGACGAACTCGAGCCCCCGCCGGGGAGACTCGTGATTGAAGAGAATGCCGCTGACGGCATACAGCCCGTAGGACTCCCGGTAGTTCACGGTGATCCAGTGACCGTAGACCTTGGCGACGCCGTACGGCGAGCGCGGATAGAACGGCGTCGTCTCCCGCTGCGGGGTTTCGACCGCCTTGCCGAACATCTCCGACGAGCTGGCCTGGTAGAAGCGGGCCTGGGGGTGCGCCAGGCGGATCGCCTCGAGCAACCGGGTGACGCCCAGCGCCGTGAACTCGCCGGTCAGCACCGGCTGGTTCCACGACGTGGGGACGAAGCTCTGGGCCGCGAGGTTGTAGACCTCGTCGGGCTTCGCGTCGCGGATGACAGTCGTCAGGGAGTGTTGGTCGAGCAGGTCGGCGGCGACGACGTGGAGCCGGTCGATGAGGTGCCCGATCCGCTCGTAGGAGTCGTGCGAGGTGCGGCGCACGACGCCGATTACCTCGTAGCCCTTGGCGAGCAGCAGCTCGGCGAGATAGGAGCCGTCCTGCCCCGTGACGCCGGTGATGACCGCCGTCTTGCGGGGTTGCCGCTCCACGGTGTCCTGTTTAGGTTTAGCCCTCTTTGCGACGCCTGGTTCACTCATTTTTGGTCGGACGGCCTATGGCTCGAGTGTGTGACATCTGTGGCAAGGGCCCCATCACCGGGCACAACGTCAGCCACGCGAACAACAAGACGAACCGCCGCTGGTATCCCAACCTGCAGACCGCGCGGGTGCTCGTGAATGGCGCCGTGAAGCGCATCCGCGTGTGCACGCGCTGCATCAAGTCCAACAAGGTGGCGAAAGCTTCCTGACCGATACGAAACAGGGGGACCCGCCGGGGTCCCCCTGTCGTAGTGCCTACCCCCCGTCGCTGCTTTACTCACTCAGCAATTCGATCAGGGCCACATCGGCGCCGTCGCCGACGCGGTGGCCCAGCTTGACGATGCGAGTGTAGCCTCCCGGCCGCGCCGCGAAGCGCTTGCCGATGTCGGCGAACAGCTTGTGCGTCACATCGCGGTCCTTGAGCCGCCGCTCGACGAGCCGCCGCGCGTGGAGGTCGCCGCGCCGCGCCAGCGTGATGAGCCGCTCGGCGAACGGCCGCAGCTCCTTCGCCTTCGCCACGGTCGTCCGAATCCCGCCATGCTTGAACAGGTTCGTGGCGAGGTTGTTGAGCGTCGCCTTTTTGTGGCTCGACGTGCGCGAGAGCTGGCGGCCTTTGGCGCGGTGCCGCATTACTCGTCCTCGCCGCCGGTCAGCTGCGCCTGCGGCGCCGTGCCGGGGTCCACGATACGGATGTCACCGCCGTCCGACTCCTCGAGCTGCATGCCGAAGTTGAGTCCTTCGCGACGCAGCAGCTCGGCGATCTCGCCCAGGGCTTTCTCGCCCACATTCTTCACCTTGAGCAGATCGTCTTCCTTGTAGCGCACCAGGTCGCCGAGGGTCCGGATGTTCGAGTTCTTGAGCGAGTTCACCGACCGCACCGACAATCCCGCATCGTCGATGGCGCGATCCAGCACGTTGCGCAGCCGGCCGCCTTCGGTCCCGCCGTTGCCGGCGGGCTCGCCCGAAACGATCGGCACCTTGCCGAAATCGACGAAGAAGCGGAAATGCTCCTGCGCGAGCGTCGCGGCGTACGCGACCGCGTCCTCGGGCGAAATCGTGCCGTTGGTCTCGACGGTGAGCGTGAGCCGGTCGTAGTCAGTGCGCTGGCCGACGCGCGTCTCCGCCACGGTGAAGTTGGCGCGGCGGACCGGATTGTAGATCGAGTCGATACGCACGACGTCCACCGGCATCGTCCGGTCCACCGGATGCTGCTCGGCCTCGACGTAGCCCCGGCCCTTATTCACGTACAGCTCGCCCGAGATGTCGCGGTCGTCCTGCACGGTGAACATGAGCTGATCGGGATTCACGATCGTGGCCGACCCGTGTTGCTCGAGGTCGCGGGCGTATACGGGCCCCGCCTTCTCCACCTTGAACCGCAACACCGCCTCGTCCACTTCGGGGGCGAGTACGAGCGTCAGCTGCTTCAGGCGCTGGATGATCTGGTGCACGTCTTCGACGACGCCGGGAATGGTCTGGTGCTCGTGCACGACGCCATCGATCCGGAAGGCCCAGACCGCAGCCCCGCGCAGCGAGGACAGCAGCAGCCGGCGCAGCGAATTGCCCAGCGTATAGCCGTAGCCCCGCTCCAGCGGCTGGAGGCGGAACTCGGCGGCATTCGGGTTGTCCTCGCGCTTGGTCATCTCGACCAGGTGCGGGCGGACCAACCCCGTCAAATCAAGAGTATTGATCACTTGGAATAGAGCTCGACGATTAGCTGTTCTTGTGCGGCGATCGGGATGGCGTCGCGGGTCGGCCGCTCCGTCATCTTCCCGAGCGCCTTGTCGGTGTCGACTTGAATCCATGAAACCGGCTGTCCGCGCCCGAATTGCTCCAGCGCGACCTTCACCACCACGAGCTCGCGGCTCGCGTCGGCGACCTTCACTTCGTCCCCGATCCGCACGCGATAGGACGGAATGTCCAGCACGCGGCCGTTGACGAGGATATGCCGATGGCGCACGAGCTGGCGCGCCTGCTTGCGCGACGTCGCGAAGCCCATGCGATAGACGAGGTTATCGAGGCGGCTCTCGAGCGCCACGAGCAGCGCTTCGCCCGTCACGCCCGGCTCCTTGATCGCGCGCTCGAACAGGTTCCGGAACTGGCGCTCGGAGAGGCCGTAGATCCGCTTGACCTTCTGTTTCTCACGCAGCTGCTTGGCGTACTCCGACGCTTTGCGGCGGCGACCGGTCGACTGGCCGTGCTGGCCGGGGGCGTACGCGCGGCGCTCGACGGCGCACTTCTCCGTGAGGCAGCGCGTCCCCTTGAGGAACAGCTTCGTACCCTCGCGGCGGCACAGCCGGCAGACGGGACCCGTATAACGCGCCATGGACTAGACCCGCCGCTTCTTGGGCGGCCGGCACCCATTGTGAGGAATCGGGGTCACGTCGCGAATCGAGCGGATCTGGAGGCCGGCGCTGGCGAGCGCCTGAATCGCGGACTCGCGGCCGGAGCCGGGCCCTTGCACGCGCACGTGCACGCGCTTCACGCCCAGGTTCAGCGCCTCGCGCGCGGCCTGCTCGGCCGCGACGGTCGCGGCGAACGGCGTGGACTTCTTGGAACCCTTGAAGCCCGCCTTGCCCGAGGAGCCCCACGTGATGGCGTTGCCCTGCAGATCGGTGATCGTAATCAGCGTGTTGTTGAACGTCGCGGTGATATGCGCGATCCCTTCCGCCTCGACGACCTTCTTGGCGCGCTTGGCGCCCGCTGGTTTCGCTTGGACCATGTGCCTTACTTTTTCAACGCGGGCTTCTTCTTCCCCGCGATCGCGCGCCGCGGCCCCTTCTTGGTGCGCGCATTGGTGTGCGTGCGCTGGCCGCGCACCGGCAGATTCTTGCGATGACGCGTGCCGCGATAGGTGCCGATGTCCATCAACCGCTTGATGTTCATCGCGATCTCGGTGCGCAGCGCGCCTTCGACCTTGTAATCCCGCTCGATCACCTGCCGCAGCCGCGCCACCTCGGCGTCCCGGAGGTCGCGCACGCGCGCGTCCGGACTCACGCCCGTCTCCGCGAGGATCTTCTTCGCGTTGCTCGGGCCCACGCCGAAGATGTAAGGGAGGGCGTACTGGATTTTCTTGTCGCGCGGCAAATCCACGCCTGCAATACGAGCCATGCGCTAACCCTGCCGCTGCTTGTGCTTGGGGTTGCGCTTGCAGATCACGCGAATGACCCCCCGGCGCGTGATCACCTTGCAGTGCTCGCAAATGGGGCGCACGCTGGAGCGTACCTTCAAAAGGGCTTCTCCGGAAAAAATTCTGGTTGAGCCGTGAACAATAGACGGGGCCGTAACTTCACGCAAGGGGCGCGATTACGGCGGTAATGGTCCATTTTCATTGTAACACTTTTTCGGGGTCCAACAGCCCCACCAAGTCTTCGACCGTCCAGACGTGATCCGTTACGCCAGCGGCCATAGCCGGTGTTGTATGCACGCCCTTCGCGGCCTTCGTGAGAGTGCCGTGCGACCGGCAGAAGTTGTAGACCATGAAGTGAAGGGCGACGGCGTGAGCGTGATTCTCCACCTTCTTAGAGAAGGCGTTGGTCAGGCGGGTGAAGCGCCGCGCCTGCATCCGTAGCGTCAGGTTCTGGCGCTCCACAAAGGAGGTCGAAACGTGGGAGGGGTCAGGATGGCCCATGATGGTCTTACGCTCGACCCCCGTACACACAGGCGGGCTGTACCGACCGCCCGGACCGTGGTCGGCGGAGTAGTGCTTGATTAGCTGACTGTAGTCCACGCCCTGCCATCCGAAGGCGTCCTCGACGGCGGTCAGGTACATGAAATGCCCATCCGTGGTCAACTGAACCCGATGGGCGAGCCTTGAGGCGGTGTCCTCCATGAAGGTGTGGGTGTTGTCCAAGGACCTCTCGCCTACCAGCCAGGACACCATGAGCTTGGTGTCAGCGCACATCGTCGTAAATGTCCAGATATCGCCGTCGCCGGGGCGCTTGGCGTTACGCTGTTTCGCGCCGACGAACGCCCAAATCTCGTCAGCCTGAATCCTCCGGCACGGAAGATTGCGGAGCTTGTGGTGCTGGTAGATCGCACACAACTCCCCGGCCTCGACCAAGAGCCGCAGCACGGTGGTCTTGGAAACCCCGACCATGCGGGCGGTGGCCCGAATCGAAGCCCCTTCCGTGAGGGCCTTCAGGATGGCGGCCTGCTTGGACAGCGGGAGAATGTTCATTGTAACAATCAAACTAGTCAAATGGTCAAGCATTGTCAATAGCGTATGAGTGCCCAGTCGCGGCACGCGGACCCAATCGCGGTAAACGCCGCGTTTACTGATGTTACCGCGCTGTTGACGAGTACGATTGATGTGGGTAACCTCATGGCGCGCAGGGGGTAAAACCCCTGTCGCAGAGCCTTGTGGACCGCTGGGGAGTCGAACCCCACAGCGCAGGATGGTAAGCCCGGTTCTGGTCACCAGACGCGGCCCCACCAAGGCGACGACACAAAGCAGACGGCCGGGGCGGTCTTCTCCCAAGATGCCTCCCCCGGCCGTTCTGCTTTTCTGCTATCTCAGGTCGAAGCGTCCTCTTCGATCTTGCCCTTCGCCGCCAAGACCTGAGCAATGCCACCGAAGAACGCGGCGATACGATCGCCCTGCCATCCCTTGAACTCCGACATATCCACCCGGACGCTTACGTGAAACTCAACGACGCCTTCCGTGGGAGCGTTGAACACGGTGGAAACCGCTGCTCCCTTCCCCTTGGGAGGGGCCGCGGTCTCGGGCCGGGGTGCATCCGGCACCCCCGCCGTGGTGGCGGCCGTTCCATTGCCGGATGCCACGGCATTCGCCTGAGGCCCCAGATTGACCCGACCGTTTTCCCGGACGATGATGCCGGAAGCGGTGAGGTAGTCTAGAAGAATTTTCAGCTGGTTTTGATAGACCTGGCTGGCAGCCGCCTCTTCTGCTAGGTCGGTAATTGCCTCCGCCTCGTCCATCTGCCGGTAACGAAGCTTCGGGACCAATCGCTCCGCAAACCATGTCCGCAGAATGGTGGGAGCGAGCTTGTAGGCCGCCGTCTCCGGCTTCCATTCGTAGGCCCTGACGTAGCTCACCACGTCGGACGCGGGCGTATAGCCCCCGTCGCTGGCCGCCAATAAAAAGCCCATCTCCGAGAAGAACTTGTTGGAGATAGACACGGTGGACGCGACCATTTCAACGACGCCCGCCACGTCTTTGTTGGAGACGGATTTTAGTGTCGGCCCGCTGATCGCCGCGTAGGCGCGGAGTAGGTCGAGCTGCTTGTCGAACTTGATGCGATCGGTGGGTAGGGTCTTGATCGGGCGCGCTTTCGCGCCACTCTCGGGCTTCGCGACCTGGGGGGACGCGACAGCCTCAGCCTTCTCAGCCATAGATGCCTCCGTGGTTTATGATCTTCTCCCGGAGACAAAACTAATGGCGTTTGCGGCGAAAGCAAGCGTTTGATTCGATTTCGGGTGGTGTTCGGGAAGCTACGTTCTGCCCTGCCAGCGGGCCTTGGCTGCCTTGCGGGCAATCGCCGCTCGCCGCTTTGGGGTGAGCTTCGCGGCGCGAGCCTTCCCGCCTGCCCTGCCGCCTTTGCGACCCCGCTCAACCGCCGCTGTGTGTCCCTGCTCTCCAGCCGGCTGAGGCTTGGCGGCCTGACCCGTCGCCGCCTGGACCGTTCGGAAGGCGATTTCGTTCACGTCATGGCGGAGCTTGGTTGGGCGTGACATCAGCCGTTGAGAATGATGGCGAGAAGCGCCGCGAAGATAAGGAGCGCGATGAGGCTGTCTCGTCCACGGTTCCGGTCGTACATGGGCACAAGCCAAGATAACCAGTTAGCCCGTTACCCGCCCGTTTGTAACGGTTGAAACTGGACCACCACCGATTACGGCGCACTACGCAGTTCGGCAAGCCGCCATTCCCCACCCACCAGCCGGAACCCCAGAAACAACGTTTCGTACCGCAGTTCGGTCGTCCCGGCGACGACGTAGCGACGGGTTAACTCCACGAAGCCTTTCCCCGGCTCGACCTCCCGGATCGCCGTCACGTCGATGCCGCGCTCTTCGGCCGGCCGCAGGTAGCGCCGCAGCAGCGCGATGGCCTGCGCGCGCCCCAGCGGCGAAGACGGGTCGGCACCGGGGATCTGGAGGACGAGGCTAGAACTCTGCCCGACAAGCGCTTGTGGATCGTGGGCCAGCAACGCCTGCTTTGCGCGCTCGGCGGCCTCAGGCAGCGTCGCTTGCGCTCGGCCCGCAGCCGGTACGAGCAGGGCGAAACCGCAGACCGGGAGCCAGCGCCAGGGGGGCTTCATAGGTCTCCTTACTACCCTCCACCCAACGCTTCGACTAGGCGCCGGTATGCGGCCACGGGATCTCGCACCTCGGTAATCGGCCGGCCCACCACCAGGTGCGTGGCGCCGCGCCGAACCGCCTCGGCGGGCTCGATGGTCCGCGCTTGATCCCCTGGCGCCTCGCCGGCGAGCCGGATCCCCGGCACAACGATCCACGGCTCGGTGCCGAGCGCTTCACGCAGCAAGCCGAGCTCGTGACCCGATGCCACGACCCCGCGCAGGCCGGCCTGCTGGGCGATGCGCGCGAGCCGTTCCGCCTCGAAGCCGATGTCGGGGACGCCGCGCCCTAGGACGCTCTCGAGCTCGGGGGCGTCGTGGGACGTCAGCACCGTGACGCCGACGAGCGCCAGGTCCGTGCCCGCTGCGCGCACGGCCGCGGTCAACATCGCGCGCCCACCGAAGCTGTGCACCGTTGCCATGGCGACCCCGAGCTCTCGTGCCGCACTCACTGCGCCGGCGACGGTGCTGGGAATGTCGTGCCATTTGAGGTCGAGGAATACGCGGAGGCCCCGGCTCGTGAACTCACGGATCAGCGCGGGGCCCTCGCGCACGAACAGGATCGAACCGAGTTTTGCCCACGTGAGACCCTTGAGCCGCTTCGCCAGCGCCAGGGCCTCGCGACCGCTCGTCATGTCGAACGCGACGATCAGCTCAGCCACGCCCCTGCCCACTCTCCAGCTCACGCGCGATGCGCTCCGGCACCCGCGGATCGGCCAACGCAGCGGTCCCGATGGCGACGAGCGACGCGCCCGCGGCGAGGTATTCTCGCGCATCGGCCGCCGTACGGACGCCGCCTACGCCGATGACGGGCATCCCCACACCTTCCCGTACCCGTCGCGTGGCAAGGACGCCAACCGGCAGCAGCGCCGGCCCGCTCAATCCGCCGCTTCCGTTGCCCAGCCGCCGGTCAAGCAACCCGGGCATCGTATTCACGAGGCTCACCGCCTCCGCGCCCTCATCGCGGGCGACGCGTGCCATTCCGGGAATGTCGGCCAGCACCGGCGACAGCTTCACCGTGAGGGGCCGCGTGGCTACGCGCCGGCACGCCCGCACCAGCGCACCGAGCCCGCTGGGTTCGGAGCCGAACTCGAGCCCGCCGGCGCTCGTATTTGGGCAGGAGGCGTTGATCTCGAACGCGGCGACGGCCTCGAGCGGCGTGAGTCGCTCGATCACGCGGACATAGTCCCCGACGGTGGCGCCGGCCACGTTCACGATGATCCGCGCGCGCCGCAGGCGGCCGGCGAGCCACGGCAGCTCGTGCTCGGCGACGCGCTCGACGCCGGGGTTGGCGAGACCGACCGCGTTGAGCATGCCGCCCCGGAACTCTGCGACCCGCAGCGCGGCGTGCCCCTGACGCGGCTCCGGGGTGACGGCCTTCGTCACGATCCCGCCCAGCGCATCCAAATCGATGACGTGGTCGAGCTCCCGCCCAAATCCGGCGGTGCCGGCGGCTAGAAGAATCGGATTTTGGAAGCGGACGCCGAAGAGCTCGACTGCGCTCACGGCCGCTCCGGCACGCCCGGCCGGTCGCGTGGGGGACGGTCCGCTGGACGGGGCTGGCGTAGCGGGGGTACGGCATCCACAGCCGCGCGGGGAAGGTCATCGAGCCATGGCCCCAGCGGCCCCGTGCGCGGCCCATCGAACCGCGCGCCGGCCGGGGGCGTCGAGCGCGCAACCTGGACGCCGAACTCGCGCGCGAGCGAGTCTTCGGCCGCCGCGTATGCGACGCTTGCTTCCCCGTGGAAGGCGCGCGTGTAAGGTGACGCGGCATAACGCGTATCGAGCAGGGCGGCGATGGAATCGCGGCGGTCGGGAAGCAACGCCAGCGCCGCCACGAGCGCCTTGGGAGCGAACAGCGATGCGGAGTCGGCCGCGGCCGCGTCCAGAAACAACTGTCCCGCCAAGGCCGGCGCTCCCAGGGAATCGCGCGCGATCTCGGCGGCACGGAACCGCGCCCCCGGCGTTGCGGGCATGTCGACTGCCTGTTGGACGAGCTCCAACAGGGGTTGCCCTCCCAGCGCCCCGCCTGCCTCCGCGGCCGTCATGCGGGTCAGCTCCGTGATCACCGGGGCGAGGTCGTTGCGATGCGTCGCGCGCGCCACCAGGACGCGCTGCGCGCGCACCCGCGCGATTCCGGCTTCGCTCGAGGCCGCGGGGGCCACCGCCGCCGCCCGGCCATAGCGCGCCGCCGCCGCATCGTGATCGCCGCGCAGCAGGCGCCGATCGCCGTCGGCAATCAGGAGGCGCGCTTGCTCCACGAACGGCAGCCGCGCCCCCCCCCGCCCCCCCCGCCCCCCCCCCCGAGCAGCCGGTCGAGCGCCCCGGACGCCGCTTCCGCACCGCCTGCCGCGGCGACGTCGGCCAGCAGCTCGGTCCGCTCGCTCTCGCGCAGCGACGCGCCCGCGAGCGTGTCGATCAAGCCCAACGCGTCGGCGGCCCGGCCCGCCGCGAGCAGCGCGCGGGCGCGCCCGAGCAGCGCCGCGCGTTCGCGAGAGCGCTGGAAATGCTCCGCCGCGCCATCGTAGTCCAGCCGCGCCGCGGCGGCTTGTCCCGCCAAATACTCCGCGCGCGAGCGGCGGCCGCCGTGCTCCGACGCGAGCGCCTCCACCAGCGCCTCCTCCGCTTCGACGGGCCGGCCGGCCGCGAGCGCGCAATGCGCCAGCGCGAGTCCCGCCCGCTCGCGCAACGGCGCTTCCCGCGCGGCCGCGCGGGCCTTGGCGATCGGGGCGGCCGCTGCCGCACACGACCCCGCCCGCGCCAACGCTTCGGCCTGTAGCACGAGGGCGTCGTCCGCCCAGCGGCTGCGGGGGTGGCGCGCGACGACCGACTCGGCCTTGACCGCCGCGCGCGACCACTGCGAGCGCGCTTCGCTCTCCTGGCCGCGCGCTTCGAGCCGCTGCGCCTCCTTGGCGTAGCGCTCGGCACTCCACATCGCGTTGTAGTAGGCGCAGCCGCCGAGGCCCGCGAGGAGTCCCAGCGATCCCCGCCGCCAGATACCCGTGTGTGTCATCGCGCCGGTCCGCCCACCGCGAGTCTGCGCTCGAACTCGAGCAGGTAGGCGACGATGCCGTCCGCGATCGCGGCGGCGATTCTGCGCTGGCCTTGGGGCGACGCGAGGAAGGCACCGTCGTCCCGGTTGGTGGCAAAGCCCGCTTCGACGAGGATTGCCGGCCGGCGTGCCGCCGCGAGGACGAGGAACGGGCCCTGCTGCACGCCGCGATTCTCGCCGGGATGGACGCCGGCCACTCGGCCCTGGACCTGTTCCGCGAGTCGCGCCGATTCTCGAAGGTACTCGTTCAACTGCAGATCGCGGAGGATGAATGCGAGTGGGCCGTCGATGGTAGCCGCGGTCTCAAACCGCAGCGCATCGTTTTCCATTTGCGCCACGCGCTTCTGATCTTCGGTCTTCGCATCCGACAGAAAATAGGTCTCCACACCGTTGACCAGCGTCTGGCGGCGCCCGGCGGGCATTGCATTCACGTGGATGCTGACGAACAGGTCGCAGTCAGCGCGGCAGAACAGCGGGCGGTCGGCGAGGTCCACGAGGGTATCCGTCGCCCGCGTGAGGACCACGGTCAATCCACGCTGTACCAACTCCGCGCGCAGCAGCCGCCCGATGCCCAGCGTGATGTCTTTCTCCGTCAGGCGCCCCGGGAAGTGGAGCCCGGGATTCCCCGGATCCACCCCTCCGTGGCCTGGATCCACGACGATGGTGTGCGCCAGGCGCAATCCGGTGCGGGGATTGGGAGCGGGAAGAACGGGGGTCGGTGCGGGCGCGCTCACAATCGGTGCCGACATTTCATCGAGCCGCGCCAGGCCGGGATCCCAGCGATAGCGACCCACCAGCAGGCGCGGTACGTGATCCGTGAGCCAGTGCAGCGGCAGGAACAGCGTGTCACGGGCGACGTAGGGGGCACCCACCAGCGGATAGGCTACCCCCTCGGAGCGCATGAACGGGGCACCCAGCTCGAACTCGAACGCCCGGCCGCCGAGCGTCACCTGCACGGCCGACCCGTCCACTGAGGCGACCAGTCCGAGGGGTGGCGCGAGCAAGACGGCGGCCACGGCGGCCGCCCCGCGCTCGGTGGTGACCGGAACGTTGGCCTGGCCGCGGGGCGTGGCGATCAACACCTGCTGTGGCAGCAGTGCGGCGATCACGAACAGGAAGACCATCACGTCCGTCTTCCCTTCACAACGCGTGCCATCTCGCGCTCGGCCACGCGCCGTTTGAGGTCCTCGCGCTTGTCGTGCGCCTTCTTGGCCTTCGCCAGCGCGATGGCAACCTTGGCGAGTCCATCCTTGAAGTAGACCTCGAGCGGTACGACGGTGAGGCCCTTCTGGGTCGTGGCGCCGAGCAGCTTGCGGATTTCACGCTTGTGAAGCAGGAGTTTGCGAGACCGCGCGGGCGGCGGATTGTTGTAACTGCCGGGGCCATAGTGCGAGATCGTCATGCCTTCGAGCCAGACTTCGCCGTTCCGAACATGTGCGTACGCTTCGCTGAGGCTCGCCTTGCGATCGCGGAGCGACTTGACTTCCGTGCCCGTCAGCACGAGGCCCGCCTCCCACGTTTCCAGGAGATGGTAATCGTGCCGTGCTTTCGGATTCCTGGCGATGGAGATTTTGTCCACGATGTGAAGGGCAAGATACGCGTTGACTTGGGGTTATACAACGTTCTAGATTTGCCGTTCCGCGGAACACGGGCCGAAGTGGTGGAACTGGTAGACGCGCTGGCTTCAGGAGCCAGTGGGCGCAAGCCCGTGGGGGTTCGAGTCCCCCCTTCGGCACTCAATACCGCGGCACCTCCGGGTCGACGGCCACACTCCAGGCGTCGATGCCGCCTTGCAAGCTCCGCACCTTCGAGAAGCCGGCGCCCCTCAAAATCTCCAACGCTTTCATGGACCGAATGCCGTGGTGACAGTGCGTCACGATCTCGGCTCGCCCGTCCAGCTCGTCGAGCCGCCCGGGTAGCTCCGCCAGCGGGATGAGCCGGGTCCCAGCGATCCGCGCGATCGCGGCCTCGTGGGGTTCGCGCACGTCGAGCACCACCAGGGATGGGTTGCGGGTCCATTCCTTCTTCAAGTCGATTGGCGCGATCTCCGTCCCATCCCCGATCCCCCGTCCCCCGACCCCGCAGAATGCCTCGTAGTCGACCAACGCCGTCACGGTCGGATGCGTGCCGCTGACCGGGCAGTCGGGGTCTTTCGCGAGCGTGAGCTCCCGGAAGTGCAGCTTGCGGCCATCGAACAGCAGCAAGCGCCCGACGAGCGTCTCGCCCACGCCGACGATCAGCTTGATGGTTTCGAGGGCCTGAATCGAGCCGATGATACCCGGGAGCACGCCGAGCACGCCGCCTTCCGCGCATGATGGGATGAGGTCGGGGGGCGGCGGGTCGGCATACAGGCAGCGGTAGCAGGGTCCTTGCTTCGCGTAGAACACCGACGCCTGTCCGTCGAACCGGAACACGGAGCCGTACACCTCGGGCTTCCCGAGCAGGACGCAAGCGTCATTCACGAGATACCGGGTCGGAAAATTGTCGGACCCGTCAACGATGATGTCGAAGCCGCGGAACATCTCCAGCGCGTTGGCGGAGGTGAGACGCGCCGCAAACGTCTCAACCTGCACATGGGGGTTGATGTCGCGCAGCCGTTCGCGCGCCGAGTCGAGTTTGGAGGTACCGATGCCGGACGTGCCGTGGAGGATCTGCCGTTGCAGGTTGCTGCGATCCACGACGTCGAAATCGACGAGGCCCAGGGTGCCCACGCCCGCCGCGGCCAGATACAGCGCAGCGGGCGATCCGAGCCCGCCCGCGCCCACCAGCAGTACGCGGGCGGCGTGCAGCTTCGCCTGACCTTCGAGGCCGACTTCCGGGAGGGTGAGGTGGCGCGAGTAGCGGAGGAGCTCCTCGTGCGACAGCGACGAAGGGGGCGGCACCCGGTGCGAGGGGGGGGCCACCGGCATGGTCAACTTCCGGCCGCGACCCCGGCGATCCGGTACACCTCGGGCTCGGCGTGCATCAGGTCGGCGAGGGAGATGCCGGCGAGCAGGTCGTTGATCCGCCGCTCGAGCAACCGCCACACCGGCCGGATGCTGCAGGCGGTACCGGGATCGCAGCGCTCGTCGTCCACGCGATGGAGGTCGCAGTTGACCTCGAACGTCACGTGCTCCGACGCCTCGATGACGTCTTTCACGCTGACGGCCTGCGGCTCGCGCGCCAGCAGGTACCCGCCCTTCGCTCCCCGAACGGAATCCACCAACCCGCCACGCCGCAGGCGCAGCAGGATCTGCTCGACGTAATCGTGAGGGAGGCGTTCCTGCTCGGACAGCTCGCGGGCCGCGACCGGCCCCTGCCCCGAACGCTTAGCGAGGTGGATCGAGACGATTAAGCCGTATTCCGCCCAGGTGGTGACGCGCATGGTGGGAATATGCGAGGAGGCTTATCGGGATTCAATGGGCCGTTGGACCCTCGGGCTGATGCTCACGCCCCCCTGCAGCAGGAACGCGTTGCTGCGGTCGTTGCGCTGTAACCACAGGACGCGGGCGTTCACGTTCACCATCAGCGACTGGCCCGCGAGGATGTCGGCGCCCAGCCCTCCATGGGCGCCCTGCGCAACGCCGCGATCGGCACCCAGTGACGGGAAGCCGGCGATCAGCACGCCGATATCGGCGTAGATGCGTCCCCACGCCGGGTAGAGCGAGGGCTCGTAGCCGGGGGCGAACAGCACCGCGGTCGGCTCGCAGTTGCTGCTGCAGCCTGTGGTCACGCGCAGGGGCGCGTAATCGATCTGCAACCCCAGTACGCCCGCTTTCTTCGTGTCGCGACGGAAGCGAACACCCAACGTGGGGCCCCGGCCTTCCATGGGACCGCCGACGCGCAGCAGCAGGCCGACCGCGGGACCGAGCGTGCCGTTCAGCAGCTGCGTCTGGCGTGGCTTCCCGAACGCGAGCGATACGTTCGCGCGTCCTTCGAGCGCCTGGATCGCGCTGTTGGGCACCTGGAAGAAACGGCCCTCGACGAGGGCAGCCACTTGATTGCCGACATTCAGGCGCAGCCCGAGTCCAAACCCCAAGCCGATTTCGCTCGTGGGCTGGGCGGAGGTGCAGATGCCCAGCAAGCCGACGTCCTGATCGGTGACGCGCGCCAGTCCGAGCGCCGTTGACGCGAAGGGCGCGATGCCCTTCGGACCGACAGGATAGTAGTTGGATTCCACACCGACGAACGTCATCTGGCGCACGCAGGTGTTGCTGGACAGATCCCCGTAGCGATTGACGGCGACGCCGATCTCGCCGTCGTCGCCGGAGAGGAACGCGAAGCTGCCGCCGAACGACGTGAAGGACTGACTGGTGCCCGAACCGTCCTCGATGGAGATCGTGGAAACGGTGGGGCCGATGCGCGCGCGGCGCTGAGCCGCGGCGGCGTCAGGAAGGGCCAGCGCAGCCACAGCCAGGCCCAGCACGAGGGGTCTCATGGGATGACTTCTACCCTGCGGGCCGGGCCGGTGCCGTGACTGCGGTCACTTCATGAGCAAACCGACCACGATCCCGGCCGCGTTCATGCGGGCGAGCCACGCCCAGCACGTCGCCTTGTTCAGCGGTCGAACCCTCGCGTACCAGATGCTGCTGCCGAACGTCGCGAGACACAGCGAGATCCACAGGATGGTGGCGAACTCCATTCCGGCGAGCGGCCCGCCGCCCTCCACCCAGAGGCTGACCCGGAATCTGGCGTACAGGTAGGCGAACAGCACGCCGAACACGAGCGCCAGGACGGCCGACTTGGCCATTGCCGGCCCCATGAACCGCTTCATCTCCTCGGGGGACATCGGCGTGACGAACGCATCCATCCCTTTCACGAACACCTTGCCCCACATCAGCCAATCCACGAGGTACGCGATCACGCCTGCGATCAGTCCAGCGACGATCCAGTTCATACGTGCGCTCCCTCTTCCCGTGTGAGAGTCACTTCCGCTCGCCTGGCACGCCGAGCTCCGTCATCGCCCGCACGTCCAGCACCTCCTCCAGCTCCTTCCCCTTCAACAGTCCTTTCTCCATCACGAGCTGCCGCACCGTGACGTTCTTCGCGACCGCTTCCTTGGCCAGCTTGGCCGCTTCGGCATAGCCGATCTTCGGCGCCAGCGCAGTCACGAGTGCGGGGCTCCGTTCCAGCCAGTACGCACACTGCGCGGCATCGGCCTGGATTCCTTCCACGCACCGCTCCGCCAGTACGCGGGTCGCGTTCGTGAGGATCATCGTCGAGAACAGCAGGTTGTGCGCGATCAGCGGCATCATCACGTTCAGCTCGAGCTGTCCCGCCTCCGCGCCGGTCGCGACCGTCACGTCGTTCCCGATCACCTGGAAGCAGACCTGGTTCACCATTTCCGGGATCGAGGGATTCACCTTGCCGGGCATGATGCTCGAGCCGGGCTGCACCGGAGGCAGGAGGATCTCGGCGAAGCCGGTGCGCGGCCCCGATGCAAGAAGGCGCAGGTCGCTCGCGATCTTCCCGAGATCGGCGGCGTAGGTACGCAGGGCCCCGGAGAATGCCGCCGGGTCGCCCATCGACTGCATCAGCTGCATGCGGTCCTTGCCCTCGCGAAGGTCGAGTCCGGCGATCGCCCGCAGGTGCTGCACCATGCGCCCGGGGTATTCCGGCTCGGCGTTCAGCCCCGTCCCTACGGCCGTCCCTCCGATGCCCAGATCGCGAAGATCGTCGGCGCTTCGGGCGATGCGCTCGCGATTGCGCTCTACGGTATGGCCGTACGCCGTGAACTCCTGGCCGAGGCGCACCGGGGTAGCGTCCTGGAGGTGCGTGCGCCCCGACTTCACGATCCCGTCGAACTCCTTGCCCTTCGCGAGGAACGCGCGCGCCAGCCGGGTCAGGGCCTCGGTCAGACCGGCCAGCTGCGACAAGGCGGCCAGCCGGATCGCCGTGGGAATCACGTCGTTCGTGGACTGGGCCATGTTGACGTGATCGTTCGGATGCACGGGCTTGTACTCGCCGCGCTTGCCCCCCAGCAGCTCGTTGGCGCGGTTCGCCAGCACCTCGTTGCAGTTCATGTGGTGAGACGTGCCGGCGCCGGCCTGGTAGGGATCCACCACGAAGTGCTCGCGGTGCCCACCGGCGAGCACCTCGTCGGCGGCGCGGATGATCGCGTCGGCGAGCTTCTTGTCAAGGCGGCCCGTATCCCGGTGCGTCAGCGCGGCGGCTTTCTTGATCCAGATGACGGCGTCGACGAACACGGGAAGGGGTCGCAGATTGGAGATGGGGAAATTGTGCCGCGCCCGCTCGGTCTGAATGCCCCAGAGGGCATCGGCGGGTACGGGCAGCTCCCCCAGAGGATCGCGTTCGACGCGCGTTGCGCTCATCGCCCCGTTCCGTTCCGTCCGACTGCCGTCCGTCTGGAGCCAGGAATCACCCATGCAGCCCCGAGAGTTGATCCAGCATTTGCCCGCGCGCGCGGCGTTCCGCGCCGGCGCCATGACCAAGGTCGACTGCTTTCGTTCCGAGCATTTGCTCGTCGGCCTCAATTGCTTCGAGCCAGGTCAGGCGCAGGCGGTCCACACGCACGCCGGCGCCGACAAATTCTATGTAGTGCTGAGCGGAAAGGCCAATTTCGTCGTCGGCGAACGCATCGTCGGCGCTGGCCCGGGAGACTTGATCGTGGCGCCGGCAGGCGTTCCCCACGGCGTCGAGCGTGCCGACGAACGCACCATCGTGCTGATCGCCATGGCCCCGCCGCCTGCTCCGTCCTAACGCCGTCGGAACCAGCCGACGGTAAGCAGCTCCTTGGCGGCCGCGGTGCCGTGCGTACGCACGAGCAGATAGATGCCGAGAATGGTCAACAAGATCGTCGTGTAGAACCGCCACAACAGCAGCATCGTCACCTGGTGCCCGGGGCCAAAGTCCCCGGCGAACCCGGATAGGAACGCCAGCTCGATGCCGCCCCCGCCTGACGGCAGCGGCACCACCAACGGCGCGTGGAGCAGCGCGAGCGCCCCGAAAAACATCACGCCGAACGGCGGCGCATCGGGAAGGCCCCACACGAGGGCCGGCAAGATGAGCGCGCGGGCGGCGAGGCTGATGACGGTCAGCAAGGCGCCCGCGATCAGCACCCACCATGGGGCGCGCCGCACGTGCGCGAGCGCGACCCGCCATTGCCGCCGCACGCGGTGCCGGATGGCTCCGGGCCGCACGAAGCGCTGCAGCACCCAGATGATCAACAGCACGGCCAGCGCCACCAGCTCGATCGTCAGGAGGTCACGTGCCAGGTTGCGGCCCAGCCATTGGTCCGCCGCCTGACTCCAATCGGGCACGTAGTAACCCACGAGGGCGACTGCGACGAGTCCGAACACGGGCCACTCCGCCGCGACTTCGACGCCCAGCCCCACGAGCGCCGTCACGGGGCGAACGCCGGACCACGTCATCCCGAGAAACCGCGCCGGCTCGCCGCCCAGCCGATTCGGCGTCAGGGTCGCCGCCGCTTCACCGTAGAGGTTGAGGCGCAGCGCGTCGCGGAACGACAGCCCGCCGCCGGCGGCCCAGGTGGCGAGCTGGATGCGCCAGGCGCGGGCTGCGCAATCGAGCGCGAGCAGGAGTATCGCGAGGACGTGGCTCACAGATCGTCCAGCGCCAAAGCGGGGGGGGGGGGCGCTCGACGGTCAGCGAGCCGCGCGGCACGAATTGGCAGGCCAGGCGCCAACCCTGATTCCCGAACGGGCCCAGCCGCGCGTGGTCGATGCGCGCCGCCGGCCAATCGCCCGACACGACGCGGACCCGGCAGCTCGTGCAGTTCCCCACGCCGCCGCAGACGGTCTTGAGCGGCGTGTCCGTGCGGTCGGCGAGATCCAGGACGGTGTGCCCGGCGTTCGGCAAGCCGGCCGTGCGCACCTCGGCCCCGTCCGGAAGAAACGTCACGCGGATATCAGTCAGAGCAGTCGCCGAGCGGGTAGTTGAACCCGCAATTCGGGCAGGGATTCCTGCATCCCCACGGCTTGGGCTGCACCTCGGCGCCGCACCGCATGCACGCGGGGCGGCGCGTCCCTGTGGGGGACTCAGGCGAGGCGGTACGCGCCGGTGAGGAAGGGATTCGAGCGGCGCTCCCGTCCGATGGTCGTTTCGGGTCCATGTCCGCTGTACAGGATGGTGTCGTCGGGGAGCGAGAGCAACTCGCGCTCGATGCTGCCGATCAGAGTTTCGAAGTCCCCGCCAGGCAGATCCGTCCGCCCGATGGAGCCCGCGAACAGCACGTCGCCGCCGAGCGCGATCCCCGCCTCGGGGGCGACGAGGCACACGCTGCCGGGCGAGTGGCCGGGGGTGTGCCGGACATCAAAGCGCAGCGCGCCGACGCGCACCGCCTCACCGTGCGTGAACGACCGGTCGGGAGCCGGGAGGTGGGGCGGAGCCGGGAGCCCGAACCAAGTCGCCTGCTGGGGAACGGCATCGTACAACGGCCGGTCAGCGGGATGGAGCCAAACCGGCGCCCCGGTCTCCGCCACGATCTTCGGGACCCCCAGGACGTGGTCCAGGTGCGCGTGCGTGAGCCAGATGGCGACCGGCTTCGCTCCGGTCGCCTCGACCTTGTGCAGAATCAGCCCCGCTTCCTCCCCGGGATCGACGATGGCGCATTCGCCGGCGTCCTCGTCCACCACGAGGTAGCAGTTCTCGGCGAACATGCCGTTCGGAATCGCCACGATCTTCATTTCTTGCCTTTACCGTCGCCGCCACTGCTTCCCCCGCCCACCACCTGCTGCTCGCGCAAGGCGGCGAGATACTTCTCGACCGCGATGGCGGCGGTCGTTGCGTCTCCCACGGCCGTCGTGATCTGGCGCGTGAGCTGGCTGCGCACGTCGCCCGCGGCGAACAGCCCGGCCATGGAAGTCATCATCCGGTTGTCGGTGATGAAGTAGCCGCCGGCGTCGTGGTCCACGTGGCCCTCGACCAGCTGCGTGTTCGGCTTGAAGCCGGCGAAGACGAACACCCCCCCGACATCCAGGTTGGAATGCTCGCCGGTCTCGTTGTCGCGCAACACGGCGTGCGTGACCCCTTTTTCGTTCCCGACGATCTCCGGCACGGTCGTATTGCGGATCACCTCGATCTTCGGGTTCGCAAAGGCACGCTTCTGGAGAATCTTGGAAGCGCGGAAGTCGTCGCGACGATGCACGAGGTGCACCTTGCTGGCATACCGGGTCAGGTAGTCGGCCTCTTCCACGGCGGCATCGCCGCCGCCGACGACCGCGAGCCGCTCACCCTTGAAGAACGCGCCGTCGCACACCGCGCAGTAGGACACGCCCTTGCCGGCATACTCCTTCTCGCCCGGCACACCGAGCTTCACGGGAGTGCCGCCCGCGGTCAGAATCACGGCCTGGCTGCGGTAGGTGTCGCCCTTCGCGGTCAGGACGTCGAACCAGCCGTCGGCACCTTTGCGGATACGCTCGACCGTGTCCGTGACGATCCGCGCACCGAATTTCTTGGCGTGATCCGTCATTTTCTGCGCGAGATCCCACCCCTTGATGCTTTCGAAGCCGATGTAGTCTTCGATCAAGTCGGTGTTCAGTAGCTCGCCGCCGGGCGCGCCGCGCTCGATAGTAAGCGAATCGAGCATCCCCCGGCCCGCGTACAACGAGGCGCACAGGCCCGCCGGGCCAGCGCCCACGATGATCACGTCGTGCTCGCGTTTGCTGTTCTCAGACATGTGCTCTGAATTCCAATCGCGGGGGATCGCCCTCTCCCGCCAGGGCCCGCGCCAACTGGGCGCGGAACTGCACCGTGTCGAACTCGATGGCGGCCTGCTGCGGGCCGGCGAGCTTGCCGAGGGCGGCCGCTCCCACCACCACCGTGCCGTGACGGTTGCCCCGGGCACGGTGCAGCAGCGCGGCGGCGGCCTGGATGAGCCCCTGCATGACCCGCGCTTCGTCCTCCTTAATAATAGAACGCCAGACGGTTTCCAACGCCTCGTGCGCCAACCAATACTCCCCGCGGTTAAAGAGTTCCCGGGCATGTTCGAGGTACCGGCTACGTTCATCCGCGGCCATCAGCTGTCTGCCGTCAGCCATCGGTAACCACAGACGGCTGACGGCTGATGGCTGACGGCATGGCACCGAGACTCAACATGTTCAGTGCGCCATGGCAGCTCGAGATCGTCCCCACCAGCACCTCGGCCGGTGCTCCGCTCGCACCGGCCTCTTCCACGAGGCGGTCGCCCGTGCGCACGGCATCGGCGGCAAACGTCCCCACCCCGAAGACATGGTGCTTGCAGACGAACAGCGCCGGCCCGGCGACAGGGCGGCCGCCCTGGCGCAGGCGCTGCGCCAGTCCCCGCACCGCATCCGCCATTTCCCACGTGCGCGGCGCGCCGATGGCCGGACACAGCGCGGGCTCGATGCAGTGCGTGGGGCAGATCCAGTCGGCGAAGGAGACGTAGCGGGCCTGGTCCGGCCCACCGCCGGCGCGATCGTAGGGCGTGCCGAGATCGCCGGGGACGGGCTCGACGCCAACGGCCCGGCGCGGCCAGCGGGCACGCGCGCGCCGCAGCAGCCACTCGAACATCAGATGCGGCATGTGCGGCGACGGCACGATGAAATCGTCGGTCGGAGCGTCGGACGGCCGCACGGTCGCGAGGAACCGATCGAAAAACCCGCTCCAGTCCGACGTGACGAACTCCCGATCAGGCGCATCGCCCAGCTCGCGGCGAGCCTGGCAGTTCTCGTCGCGATCTACGATCACTACGGTGCGATAATCGACCTTGCCGCGAGTTTTGGCCTTTTGGAGTTGGGACCCGTAGAAAGTGCCGTAGCACCCGCCTCCCACGACGATGACGTCCCTCAGCGGATGAGCCTCCCGCCGTCTACGACGAGTACCGTGCCCGTGACGAAATCGGTATCGGCGAGCAGGAACCGCACCGCGGCCACGACGTCGGCGGGCTCGCCCAGGCGGCCGAGCGGCGTCGTCGCACGAATATGCTCCCGCGTTGCCGCGTCCCACTGATCGGGGAGCAGCACGGGCCCGGGGGCCACGGCGTTGACCGCGATGTCGGGCGCGAGCGCGCGGGCCAGCGCCTTGGTCAGCGTCACGACACCCGCCTTGCTGACGCCGTGCGGCACGTACGCGGGCCACGGCTCCAGCCCCGCGACGTCGGCAAGATTGACGATCTTGCCTTTGGCCCGTCGCAGATGGGGGATGGCGCCCTGCGACACGAAAAACACCGCGCGCAGATTGAGATCGAGCGTAGCGTCCCACGTCTCCGGCGTCACCGTTTCGACCGGCTGGAGTACCATGATGGCCGCCGAGTTGATGACGATGTCGAGCCGCTTCAGGACGCGGGCCGCTTGATCCGCGAGCCCTCTCGCGGCGGCGGCGTCGCTCAAGTCGGCCCGCAGCAGCTCGGCCCGGCGGCCGGCCCCGCGGACCGCGCGCGCCGTCTCCTCGGCCCCCTCGGCTGATCCGTGGTAATGCACCGCGATGTCGCACCCGGCGCGCGCCAGGCCGATTGCGATCGCCTGGCCCAGGCGGCGCCCGGCGCCCGTCACGAGTGCGCCCGTGCCTTCGAGCCGCACGCTAGTAGGCTTTCCCGGTGATGGGCACGATCTGCCCCGTGATGGCGCTCGCCTCGTCGCTGGCCAGGAACAGCACCGTGTTGACGACCTCCTCGAGCTCAACCAGCGGCGTCTTGGGGTCAGCCTGCATTTGCGCCACGTTGTCCGCGGTGCGCACCGTGGCCGGCGCGACCGCGTTCACGCGAATGCCCGCGTCGCGGTATTCACGCGCCAGCGCGCGCGTGAGCCCGGCAACGGCCGACTTGGCCGCGCTATAGGCGGACATGTGCATGAGCGAGCGGACGGCGGCAATCGAAGCAAAGTTGACGATCGACCCCCCCCCACCCTGGCGGTCGAGGAGAACGGGGATGACAGCCTGGCAGGTGAAGAACGCCGTCTTGAAGTTGACCGCCAGCTCGCGATCGAGCGCATCGGGCTTCACCTCCGTGAACGGCCCGTAGCTGAACAGGCCGCCGGCGACGTTGACGACCACGTCGAGGCCCCCGAAGTGCGACTGTGCGGCGGCGGCCGCCGCTCGCGCGGCCTCGGGCTGGGTCAAGTCTCCGGGCGAGGCCTTGGCCGCGATGCCTTCGGACGCGAACTCCTTGACCCGGTCGGCCAGGCCGACGGCATTGACGTCGGCGAGCAGCAGCTTGGCGCCCGCCCGTCCCAATCCGCGCGCGACGGCGTGCCCGATCTGTCCGACCCGCCCCACCCCCGTGACGAGGGCGACCTTGCCGTGGAAGTCAGCGGGCACGGTCGGCGACGGGCGCCACAATCTCGTCCACGGGCGGGGCGCCGCGCTGCGCGAAGCGTACGGTGCCATCGCGGCCGATCACGTACACGGTGCGCTGGATGCCCTTGCCGTCGTCCTTCAGCGCGTGGTACGCGCGCGCGATCGTCCGGTCGGGATCCGCAAGCAACGGGAAGTTGAAGCGCATCTTCTCCACGTAATTCTGGTGGCTCTCCACGCTCGCCGGATTGACGCCGAACGGCTGGACGCTGGCTGCTGTGAACTTCGCTATCTCATCGCGCACGGCGGAGAGTTGGCGGTTTCAGCCGGGAGTGTTGTTCCCCGGATAGAAGATCAGCGCCACGTGGCCGCCCGTGAGGAGGTCGGCCAGCCCGTACGTACGGCCGTCGGACGCAGGCGCGCTGAAGGACGGCGCGCTGCTGCCGATTGGTAGCGGTTCGCTCATGCGCCCTTCCTTACCGTTGCATCGAGCCGTTGCTCGAGCTGGTCTAGCCACGCGTCGGGCACCTGCATCGCGCCGAGCGCGGCGTGGGTCGTGCCGTATTCGCTGTCACCGTGCCAGTCGGAGCCGCCGCTGATCGCGAGACCGAGCCGCTCCGCAATGCGGGTGAGCCGCTGCTCGATCACGGGCGGATGGCTGGGATGGCGCACTTCGATGCCGTCGAGCCCTTGGTCCTGAAACTGGCGGATTTGCCCTTCGGTACCGTGGTCACCAAGATGCGCCGCCACGGTGAGTGCCCGGACGCTGTGCACGAGTGAGGTGACCTCGGCAAGCGTCGGGAGGGGCTTTTCGACGTACGCCGCCCGGCCCCGGCCCAGATAGCGCTTGAACGCGTCGCTGATATCGTCACATGCGCCGCTGTCCACGAGCGCCCGGGCGACATGCGGCCGGCCCAACGCGCCGTCGCCACCTCCCACCTGCGCCCGCACATCGTCGATCTCGATCGCGACGCCGAGCTGCTGGAGCTTCGTGACGATCTGCTCGCCGCGCCGACGCCGGGCGGCGCGGGTGTCGCGCAGAAAGGCTTGCAGCCGCTCGTCGTCGGGCGGAAGGAACAGCGCCAGCACGTGGAGCTCGCCCCACGGGGCCCGCACGCTGAACTCGCAACCCGGGATCACGCGCACTCCGAGCTTCGCGCCCTCGTGCGCCGCGTCCGCGACGCCGTCGGTGGTGTCATGATCGGTCAGCGCGATCGCCGTGAGGCCGACCGCCCGGGCGCGCTGCGCGACCTCCGGTGGATAACACTCCCCGTCGGACGCGGTGGAGTGGCAATGGAGGTCAATGTGCGGCGTAGGCGGCCTCGGGTGCGGTCCAGGAGGGCTGGGATTGGCGGAATAGCTCGACCAGCTCGCGGTCGCTGAGCTCGGCGAAGGCGCGCTCGGGCGAGCGGGCGCCAAGAGGGGAGTAGCGCGTGACCCGGAGGCGGCGCTGCGGACCGGTACCGCGCTCGAAGATCAGGCCGAACTCGTCGCGGCCGTACGCGGTCACCCGGCCCGACGGAAAGACCTCCCAACGTTCGCCGTCCACTTCGATCATGCGTCTGGCCATGACGCTATGCCCGCGACGTGGACGTGACGGGAACTTCGCTCCACAGCTCCCACGCGTCCGGCGCGTAGGTCGCCAGGCTCTGCAGCCGCGTCTCCAGCTTGATCTCCTCGGGAAGGCGCGAGGCTTGGGCGCGATGCGACATCTCCGTGGGACTCTCCGAGAACTCGATGAACAGCCGTGGGTCTTTGGCGTTGCGGAACAGCCAGATGCGCTGCCCCCGGGCTTCCGCAAACTGGCTCAGCTCGCGCAGCGTGTTCAGATACTCCGTTTCGTTCGCTGCGGAAACACGCACGCGCGCGGCCGTCAGGACTTTGGGGGGGGGGGGGGCCATGCTCACACCGCTCCCTCGGGAAACTCCTGGAGCATCTTCTTGACGTCGGCCAGGAACTTGTCGGCCTCGGCGCCGTCCACGACGCGGTGATCGTAGGACATCGTCAGCATCCCCATCACCCGGATGGCGATGCTGTCCGTCCCGTCGGCGGCCGTGACGACCTTGGGCTGCTTCTCGATCGCACCGACGCCCAGGATCGCGACCTGGGGCTGGTTGATGATCGGGATCCCGGCGAACGGCCCGAAGCCGCCGGGGTTCGTGATCGTGAAGGTGCCCTTCTGGATGTCGTCGGGCGACAGCTTCTTGGTGCGGGCGCGCTCACCCAGGTCGTTGATCGCGCGCGCGATGCCCATCAGCGACAGCTCATCGGCGTGCTTGATCACGGGGACAATGAGCCCCCAATCGAGGGCGACCGCGATCCCGATGTTGACGTCCTTCCGGTAAATCGTGCTGTCGCCGGAGACCGCGGCGTTCACGACCGGATGCTTGCGGAGATTCTCCGCGCACGCCTTCACGATGAACGCGAGGAACGTCAGGTTCACCCCGCGGTCGGCGTACGACTGTTTGGCGTTGGCGCGGAGCTGGGCCACCCGCGTGAAGTCCACCTCGAAGAAGCTCGCCACGTGGGCCGAGACCCGCTTCGACGTCACCATGTGATCGGCGGTGATCTTGCGGATCTTCGACCACGGCTCCACACGGTCGCCGGGCCACGGCTCGACGCTGGGGTGCTCTACGCCGCCGGCAGGGCCTGGGGCCTGGGGCCTGGGGCCTGGGGTGGTGGGGGCACGCTCGATGTAACCCAGGATATCCTGCTTCGTCACGCGGCCCGCGAAGCCGCTGCCCGGAATCCGCGAGATGTCCACGCGGTGCTCAGCCGCGATCTTGCGGACGAGCGGGGTGGACTTGGTGCGCAACCGTTCTTCGGCGGTCTGCACCCCACCACCGTCACCGTCGCTGCGCTTCACCGCTGGCGCGACGGGGGTGGTTGGCGCAGCCGGCGCAGCAGGCGCAGCAGCTCTGGGAGGCTCAGGCTTGGAAGCGGCTTTCGGAGGCTCGGGTTTGGACGGCGCCGGTGCCGCCGCGCCTTTTTCAGTCTCCAACACGGCGACCAGCGTCTGCACCGGTACCGTCTGGCCCTCTTGCACCTTGATCTCGGCCAAGACGCCCGCGGCGGGCGCCGGGATTTCGGCATCGACCTTGTCGGTCGAGATCTCGAATAGGGGCTCATCGCGCTTCACCTCGTCGCCGACCTTCTTGAGCCATTTGCTCAAGGTGCCCTCGGCGATCGATTCCCCCATCTGCGGCATCAGCACGTCTATGCGAGCCATTGTCTCTCCGTCAGTACGCCGCGAGCCACCGCGCGGCCTTCACGATATCGTCCGTCTGGGGCAACACGAAATCTTCGAGCGTCGGTGCGTACGGCAGGGGCACGTCGTGTGCCGTCACGCGCATGATCGGCCCGTCGAGCCACTCGAACGCCTGCTCGTTGATGCGCGCCGTGATCTCGCCGGCGATGCCGCCCGTACGCGTGTCCTCGTGGACGATGAGCACCTTGTTCGTCTTTTTCACCGTGCGCACGATGGCCGCGTCGTCCATCGGCAGCAGCGTGCGCAGGTCGAGCACTTCGACGGCAAGATTGTCTTCCTTCTCGAGCAGCTCGGCGGCCTCGAGCGCCTTCCATACGGTGGCGCCATACGTAATGACCGACAGGTCCTTCCCTTCCCGCGCCAACCGGGCCTCGCCGATCGGCGTGAGGACTTCTCCCTCGGGGAGCTGCTCCTTGATGCGGCGGTACAGCCACTTGTGCTCGAGATAGAGGACCGGATCCTGATCGCGGATCGAGGCCTTGATGAGCCCTTTGGCGTCCCGCGCCGTCGCGGGATACACGATCTTCAGCCCCGGCGTGTGGAGGAACGCCGCCTCAGGGTTTTGCGAATGGAACGGGCCGCCCCTGACGTAGCCGCCGCAGGGCCCGCGCACCACCATCGGTGTCGAAAGTCCTGCCCGGTAGCGCGCCGTCGCGACGTAGTTCGTGAGCATGTCGTAGGCGCAGGAGATGAAGTCGATGAACTGCATCTCGGCGACCGGGCGCAGGCCCATGTGCGCCGCTCCGGCGGCGGCACCGACGATCGCCGCCTCGGAGATCGGCGTGTCGATCACGCGCGACTCGCCGAAGCGCTTGGCAAACCCGTCGGTCACCTTGAACGCGCCGCCGTACAGGCCTACGTCCTCGCCCAGGATGAAGACGCGCTCATCGCGCTCCATCTCCTCCCACAATCCCTGGCGCAGCGCCTCGAGGAACGTGACTTCCGGCATCAGACCGTCCGAAACCAGAGCTTGTCCGCCGCCGGCGGATCGGCATACACGTCGGGCAGCGCCGTCTCTCCCGCGGGAAGCGGCTCGTCCGCACAGGCATCCGTCGCCTGGTCCACCTCGACCCGCACGCGCTCGTCGATGTCCTTCAGGTCCCCCTCGGCAACCAGGTCGGCCCCGAGCAGGCGCTGCACGTAGCGATCGACCGGATCGTTCTCCTCCGCCCAGCGCTCCAGCTCGGCTTTCGGCACGTAGGGCTGGTCGTCGTGCTCGGCGTGTCCTTTGCGGCGATACGTCTTCACTTCGATGAAGTGGACGCCCTTGCCCCGGCGCGCGCGCTCCACGGCAAACTTGGTCGCCTCGTACACCGCGAATACGTCGTTGCCGTCCACCGTCACGGCGGGAATCCCGTACCCCTTGGCCTTCTCGGCGAGGTCTTTCACGGCGAATTGCTTCGCGGGCGGGGTCGAGTATGCCCAGTGGTTGTACTCACCGATCACGACGAGCGGCAGCCGCTGCACGGCGGCGAAGTTGAGGCCCTCGTGGAACGTCCCGGTCGAGGTGCCGCCGTCGCCGATGTAGACCAGGCCCACCCGCGGCTCGCCCCGCAGCTTGAACGTCAGCGCGATCCCCGCCATCACCGGGATCATGTCGCCCAGATGCGAGATCTGACCGAGATAACCCTTCTCCAGGTCGTTGAAATGGACGTTCAACTCCCGGCCGCGCGTCGGGCTTTCGGCTTTTGCCATGTACTGGCGCAGGATCTCGACCGGCTGGGCCCCCATCACGAGGAGCGAGCCGAGGTTGCGGATCAAGGGCGAGAGGATGTCTTTGTGGCGCCCGCGCTCCAGAGCATAGGCGGAGGCCACCGACTCCCCCTCCTGGCCCAGCGAGCGGAACAGGCCGCCGATGACCTTGCTCTGGCGATACAGCGCCACCAGCCGCTCTTCGAGCGTGCGGGTGAGGCGCAGGTAGGTGTAAATCTCCAGCAGTTGGTCGCGCGAGAGGGCCCCCCCCGTCCCCCCCGCCTCCGCCGGCAGGGCGGCGGTCGGCCGGGTGGCGGGAACCGCCGGGACGGGGGGTGCTGACGCGGCGCGCGCGGCGCGAGAGTCCATGTCGTAAATTATAGTGGGCGTGAAACTTGGCGTGAGGTAGAAGCAGAATCAAGCTGACCCCGGGCCCATGGCCCGGGGTGAAAGGGAGTAGCAGCATGGCCAACGTCAAACTGCGCATCACGGGGATGACCTGCAGCCACTGTCAGGCCAAGGTCGAAAAAGCATTGAAGGGCGTGAGTGGCGTGTACACGGCGGTGATCGACTTGCCCGACGGTGAAGCGGAGGTGGACTTCGACGACGACCGAGTAACGACCGCACAGCTGATCGGCGCGGTGCAGGAGGAGGGGTACGGCGCGAAGCTCGCGGGATAGCGGTTCAGTGAATGGACGGTGCGATACACGGCCCTTTTGCGGAGGACTCGTTCGATGTCCGTCGAAGCACGTCCGGATCAGCTCATGCGGTACGCCGAGCGCTGGCTGGCCGTATTGCGAATCGCGGTCGGAGTCTGGTTTCTCAAGGCCCTCTGGACCAAGATGAGCATCACGCTCGCCTGGGGCGTGCTCCCAGTCCCCACGGCGTCGGACCGGTGGATCCACACCATGCCCACGCTGGTGGCGCGGTATGCCGACGGCAACCCGATCGGATTCGTCCGCGAGTTTCTACAGAACACCGTGATCCCACACAACGTACTGTTCGCGCACCTCACCGCGTTCGGGGAGGTGGCGGTCGGGCTCGGGTTGACGTTCGGCTTCCTCACATCGCTCGCCGCGGCGATCGGGCTCGTGCTCGTCGTGAACTACGGCCTCGCCACGCAGTGGATGACGCCGAACCAGCAAGGGTTCCACCTCCTGCTCACGGTCTGCATGGTGGCATTCTTTGCGGCGCGTGCGGGGCGCCAGTGGGGTCTGGACGGCTGGCTCCGCGTCAACCGCCCGGCGTCCCTCTGGGCGCGGCTACCGCTGGGATGAGGGGCCCGGAGGAGCGGGCGGCACGTACAGCACGTCGTACGGCTTCTCCCCGACCGCCACGGTGGCCGTCAGGGGTCACGGTTCCTGGAAGATGGCCTGTTCGATGTTGCGGGCGCTGTCCAGGCCCCGGATCCGGTCCCACCCGCGGATGCGGCGCAGCACGGTGCCGTTCAGCACCGCGCCCGCGATGTTCACGTCCGTCAGGTCGGTGCCCGTCAAGTTCGCGCGCGTGAGGTTGACCTTCCGCAGGTCGGCCCCCCGCAGATCGGCGTCCGTGAGATCGGCGCCCGTGAGATCGGTGCGCATCACGCCCATCGGCTGGTTGCCGGGGTCCGCGCCCAGGCGGGCGCCGACGAGCTTGGCGCGCGCAAGCCGGACGTTGGTCGCCGCCGCGATCAGGCGGGCATCGCTCAAATCCGCCTCGGTGAGATCGGCGCCGGTGAGGATCGTGCCGTAGAGGCTCGCCCCGCGCAGATTGGCGCGGCGGAGGTCGGCGCCTCGCAGCACGGCCACGTCGAGCACGGCGGCCGCGAGGTTCACGTCCGTCGCTTCTACGTCTTCCAACTGCGCGGCGAACAGGTTCGCTCCGGCGAAGTTGGTTTGCACCAGCCGGCAGCGCGACAGGATCGCCCGCTTGAACTCCACGCCGCTCAAGTCGAGCCCCGACAGATCGCTGCCCGACAGGTCGGCGGGAGCATGCGCGCTGGCGTTTCCCAGCGCGGCCAGCACCTGGTCGCGGGTGAGGCGGGGCGCCTGGTCGCTCGCCGCGAGGCGCCGCGCGAGCGCCAGCATGCCCTTGGGCAGCAGGTCGGTGATGTTCCCCTTGATCTCGAGCTCGTCGCGATAGCGGACCTGGCCTCGCGGGACGTCGACCATCGTGCCGTAGAGGAACCAGATCAAGTTGCTCAGCTTGCTCACCCGGCCGGCCACCACGCGGTCAACGCCGAGTGCACCGCCCAGATCGACGAGACAGGCGGGATCCTGACACCGGGCGGGGTCGAGCCCCAGCGACGCGAGCCCGGCGGCGACGCGGGACGCATCCAGGATCGTGTAGTCACCCGTGGCGGCGAGGTGCGTCGCCAGCCACCCCTCGGCGCTCATGCCGCTCTCGGCGAGCCGGGCGCGCATCGCCCCCACATCGGGGCGCCCGCTCACGTCCACCACGAGGAACTCCACCACGGCCACCGAGCGCGCGGGCGGGCGAGGCGACATCCCGGCCGCGGCGATCACGACGCCGGCCAGCGCCGCAATCGCCACGAGGGACCGGCTCACGGCGGTGACTGGTCCGACGCCCGATGGGGGCGGCCCGGGGCGAGGCGGCCCTCGCTCCGCGCCTTCACGTAGGCGTAGAGCTCGTCGATCTGTCGTTGATTCAGGAGGGCATTCCAGGACGGCATGCCCTTCGCAATCCGTCCGTCGCGCACCGTCGTGAGGAACGCGTCGCGCGTCGCGCTCCCCTGTGACGACACGGAATGCCGGAGATCGGGCGCGAGCGTGCTACCCAAAGCGTCCGTCCCATGACAGCGATAGCAGTACACGTGGAACCACTTCCAGCCCTGGTATTCCTCGTCGGACGCGAGCAGGCTGTCACGTACCGTGCGTACCGGGTCTCTGTCCGCTGTGGCCCGAGTGCCAGCCGTGTCTCTGCGCGCTGGGGCGCGACTGCCAGCCGCCCCACCGCCCGGGCTCGCGGCGCGCGCCAGCGGGAGCATCGGGACGTGGTACTCCTCGAGGATGCGCGCGATCTCCGCCTGCCGGCGCGAGATGATGTCGCTGAGTTGCTGGCCCAGTGCGCGATCCGAGCGCCGCACTCCCATCGCGATGTCGTACGCCATCGGGAGGCCGCTGCGATCGACAGAGTCCGGGAGCGGGACGATCGCGAGCGGCACCGATTCCCGGGGCGCGAAGTATCCCGCGAGCGGTCCCCAGACGATCGCGATGTCCACGTCGCCCCGGGCGACCGCGCCGAGGATCGCCTGGGGACGCTGCTCGGCGCTGTAGAACGTGCCGAACCCCACCAGGTTGCCGACCACGCCGCGCGCGGCCAGCGCTTGCGCCGGCGGCGGATTCTGGTAGTCGTCGCCAATGAGGTTCACGCCGATCTTGAGATGCCTCAGCACCGTATCGTCGAGCGACCGGATGCCCCGGTCGCGGTCCTGCCGATACACGAGCACGTACGTCGAGCGGTAGTAGGGCTTCGTCGTGAAGACGGGGTCGTATTCCTTCGGCACGCCGATGAGCACGTCACACGACCGCGCCTGGAGCGTGTTGCGCAGGAAGCCGCGACGCTGCGGCCACCACGTGTACGTGACCGTGGCCTGCATTTCCTGGGCGAGGAACTGCGCGATCCGGTTTTCGAACCCTTCCTGGCGCTCGTTAGAGAAGGGGAGGTTGTCCGGGTCGGCGCAGACCCGGAGCTGCTTCGGGTTTTGCGGGCCGGCACGAAGGGCGCCGCTCACGAGAGCAAGCGACGCTGCACAGAGCAGGATGCCCACCAGCCTGTCGGGTCTACGACCCATCAGTCTCCCAAAGTGGTAAGGAAGATTTCACCGTAGTGGCCAGATACTACACCCGGTGCGGAAGCCGTGTTCGCTCCCGCACCGGGGGGGACAGCGCTACCACCGACTACCGTCCTGCGTTACGGCAGCACAAAGACCGTCAACACACCGCCTTGGTTGCTGTAGTTGCCCGCGTCGCCAAACGCGCCGAGCGCGCCCAGCCCCGCGGTGGGATCCTCGGGCCCAATGTTTGCGGCCACGCCGATCCCGGCCCAGCCGCCGACCCCGGAGAGCACGGCCACGTACTGCTTGCCGTCCGGCCCCGTGTAGGTCATCGGGTTGCCGATGATGCCCGACGGGGTCTTGAACTGCCAGAGCACGGCGCCGGTCCGGGCGTCCACGGCCTTGAGCCAGCCTTCCATCGTGCCGTAGAACACCACGCCGCCCGCCGTCGCCAGCGCGCCGCCGTAGGCGGCCAACTGCTCCTTGATCTCCCACCGGACGGTGCCGGTCGTGGCGTCCCAGGCGATGAAACGGCCCCGGTGGCCGCCCGGACCCGGATACATCCGCACGATCGCGCCGACATACGGCTGGCCGGCCGCGTACTTCACTTCCACGCCCTCGTAGTCCATGCAGATGTGGTTCGCGGGGACGTAGAAGAGTCCGGTCTGTGGAGAGTAAGCTGCGGGTTGCTGATCCTTGAAGCCGATCGCGGCGGGGCAGATGCCGCTGGTGTTCTTCTTCGCGGTGGTCCCGAACTCCGGGTTCCGCACCGGCAGGCCGGTCGTCAGATCGATCCTCGAGGCCCAATTCACCGGCCCGAAGGGTTGAGCGACGAGCACTTTGCCGTTGGTGCGATCGAGCGTGTAGCCGAAGCCGTTGCGGTCGAAGTGCACCAGGGCCTTGACGGGCCGGCCGCCGATCGTGAGGTCAGCCAGGATGTTCTCGTTGACGCCGTCGTAGTCCCACTCGTCATGCGGCGTCATCTGGTAGGCCCACTTCACCTTCCCCGTCTCCGGGGTGCGGGCAAAGATCGTCATCGACCACTTGTTGTCGCCCGGCCGCTGATCGGGGTTCCAGGTGCCCGGGTTGCCGACGCTGTAGTACAGCAGATTCAGCGTCGGGTCGTACGAATACCAGCCCCAGGTCGTCCCGCCCCCACGTTTCCACTCGTCACCCTGCCACGTCGAGACGCCGAGGTCCCGACCGCGGTGCGACGCATAGTTTGCGTTGGCGTCGCCTTCGATGCCCACTTCCGCATCCGGACCCGTGCTGTACATCGTCCAGAGGTGCCGGCCGCTGTTCGCGTCGAACGCCGAGACCCGACCACGCACGCCGAACTCACCGCCGGAAATCCCCGCGATCACGATGTCCTTGATCACGATCGGGGCATTCGTCATCGTGGCGCCCGACTTGTAGTCGGTCGCTTCGGGGCCCGAGGGCGAGCGATCGGGATGCCTGGCGCGCCACAGCTGCTTGCCCGTCCTTGCATCGAGGGCCAACAGCTCACCGGCGAGCAGCTGGATGTACAGCTTCCCGCTCGGATGGTAGGCGACCCCGCGGTTCACCAGATCGCAGCACGCGATTGGAATGGCATCGGCTGGTTGGTCCGGCACGTGCTTCCACAGCATCGGCGCGCCCGGCTTGGTGAGATCGAGCGCGAACACGATGTTCGGGAACGCGCTGTGAATGTACATGACGCTGCCGACCACCAGGGCGTTGCCCTCGTGCCCGCGCAGCACGCCGGTCGACATCGTCCAGGCTGCCTTCAGGGTGCGGACGTTCGCCGTGGTGATCTGGTTCAAGGGGCTGTAGCGCTGGAGGTCATACGTCCGCCCCGTCGACAGCCACTGGCCCGGGGCCGGGTTCGTCAGGTCCTGTGCGCCGGCGGCGGCCACCACGACCAACGACAACGCGGCGGCGATTCCACAGGATACCACGCGTGTACGGTTCATAGGCACACTCTGCTAGAGGTGAAAGGACGGAAGAATGGCGGAGTTCGCGGCGGAGCCGATCATTGAGGCTCCGCGGCGGGGCTTGGAGGCCCGCGTTCAGAGCAGGAAACGGTCATCGAAGGGACATACCCCCAGATTCGGGGCCTGTCAATCACCCATGGGATTAAGCCCTCACAGCCCCTCCGTGCCAGACTCGCGCCCCTTCCGCGCGACCCCCGCCTTCGAAGACGACGCCCTGCGCGCCGAGGACTGACCGGACCCGCTGGGCGAGCGTGCGGCCTTCGGCCTCCCCGGCGACGATGCCGTAAACGGCCGGGCCCCAAGAGCTTTGGCCGACCCCGGCGGCCCCCCAGTCTCGCAGCCGCTGGACCAAGGCCGCGCTCTCACCCGGCGCAAACACGCCTCCCTGGATTGGAGCGAACCATCCCCCGGTCAGGCCCTGCACTTCTGACAGGGCGGCGCCGAATGATGGCAGGTCCGCTTCAGCGAGCGCGGGAAGGAGTTGCATCAGAACGAGGTGGGCCACGCGCGCCACCTCCCGCGCGTCGGGCGGCGGGAGGTGCTCGAACGCCGCAGCCTCCTCCTCCCCCGACAGGCCCGGCGCGCCGCCCGGCACGGCGATCACGACGCGCCACGCGGTGGGCAGTGGCAGCCGGGCGAGCAGGGGTGCGGGCTCTTCGCCGTCCGTCCGGCGACCGCCTTCCAGCACGAAGCCGCCGTGGGCGAACGTCCAGGTCCCGATCGCCGAGCGGCGCGCCCGCCCCACCGCACGCGCGAGGGCCGTCACCTCGGTCGGCAAGCCGTGGAGCTCGGCCAGCGCGCGGGCCACGGCGAGCGCGAGCTGGGTCCCCGAGCCGAGGCCGGCGTGCGCGGGAATGACGCGATGCAGCCGGAGCCGAGCGCCCAGCAATCGCCCGTGGAACGCCGCGCAGCGGCGCGCGAACTCGAGTGCGCGGTCGGCATCGGGACCCTCGGCGCGGAGGTCCGGGGCGGCCGTCGCCTCGAGCAGCAGCGATGGGGCCGGCGCGGCGGCGCCGATGCCGCCGAACCGCCGACCGAGGTCGCCTCGCAGATCGAGCATCCCGAAGTGGAGTCGCGCGGGCGCTTCGACGAACACGGCGTCACTCACGTTGTGGCGGGCCGGGGCGCCGTCTCCACGTAGGCCGTCAGGAGCGCCATCGCGTCGCGCTCCCGAGGGCCGGCGGTCTTGTCGACGATCACTTGCAGCCGCGCGAACTCGTCGCGGATCTGCGCGGGCGGGAGCAGATGGGTCCGCGTGGCGAGGATCGCCGCCTCGAGCACGGCGTGACGTGCGCGGTTGAAGCCGAGGAACTCCCGGCGCGTGCCGCGATGCGCCACCCGCGTGACGACGCGCGCGCGCGGCGGCGTGTCGTCGATCGTGTCCACTGCGACCTCGCGCCAGAAGCAGGCAGCCTCGAGCACCACGCCCCGCACCGCCGTCGCGGGAACCGCCGGGAACTGGGCGTCCGCGATCACGCCGCGGGCGAACAGCATCACGTCATCGGTCAGGTTGACCACCGCGGCGCGCGTTTCACGGAGGTTCTGAAACGTCGTGGTCTCGAGGAACGGCTTGATCACGATCACGTCCTCCCCCCACTCGACGCCCATCGGCGCGAAGTTGACGCGGCCGCGGTCGTTCATGGTGGTAAGAATCGACTCGATGATCACGGGTGGCAACGGGCGGACCGCACCGGAGCTCAGTGCACCAGATGAACGGGCGGCGGCACGAACGCGTCGGCGGGCGGCGCCGGACGCGCCTGATCGGCCCGCGTCGGCAAGTCGGCCAGCCGCGAGCGGCCGCCGCCGAGGAAGCGGTCGAGCAGCCAATAGCCGTAGTCGGTCAGCACCGACTCGGGGTGGAACTGGAGGCCGATGACAGGGTGGCGGACGTGCTCGACGGCCATGATCTCGCCGTCTTCGGCCGTGGCCGTGACGCGGAGGTCCGGAGGCACCGCGTCCCGGGCGATCACGAGCGAATGGTAGCGGGCGGCGCGGAGCGGGTTCGGCAGCCCGGCGAAGAGGCCGCGGCCGTCGTGCTGAATCCGGGACGCCTTGCCGTGCATCGGCGTCCGGGCGCGGACGATCGCCGCCCCGTACGCGGCGCCGATGCACTGATGGCCCAGGCAGACGCCGAGGATCGGGATCGTCGGGCCCAGGCGGCGCACCACGTCGGTCGAGACGCCCGCCTCCGCGGGGGAGCAGGGGCCAGGCGAAATGATGATGTGCGTGGGCGCGAGCGCCGCGATCGCGTCCACCGTCACGGCGTCGTGACGCACCACGAGCGGGGTCTCCCCCAGCTCGTTGACGTACCGCGCCAGGTTGTAGACGAAGGAGTCGTAGTTGTCGATCAGCAGGATCACGGTGTCATCGCGTCGGGGGTGGGGGGGGGGCGCACGCGAGCGCCGCTACGAGCCCCTGCCCTTTATGCAACGTCTCCCAGTACTCCTGTTCGGGATCCGAATCGGCTACGATCCCGCCGCCGACCTGAAAATACACGTCGTCCCCAAGAATCAGATAGGTGCGGATCGCGATGCTGGTGTCGAGCGTGCCGGTGCGGGACAGATATCCGATCGAGCCGCAGTACACGGCGCGCTGCGTGGGCTCGAGCTCCGCGATGATCTGCATGGCCCGGATCTTCGGGGCCCCTGTGATCGAGCCGCCGGGAAACGCCGCGCGCAGCAGATCCACGACGTCATGCCCGGGCGCGAGCTCCCCGATGACCGTTGAGACGAGGTGGTGGACCGTGGCGTAGTGCTCCAGGGTGAGGAGCGCGGGCGCGCGGACCGTCCCCGGCACGCACACGCGCGACAGATCGTTGCGCAGCAGGTCGACGATCATCACGTTTTCGGCGCGATCCTTCTCGCTCTCCGTGAGTGCCAAGCCCAGAGCCGCGTCGTGCTCGGGGCTCACCCCCCGTGGCCGCGTGCCCTTGATGGGGCGCGCCTCGACGCCGCGGCCCTCGTGCACCCGGAGGAAGCGCTCCGGGGACGAGCTCGCCACGATCAAGTCGCCGCAGTCGAAATACGCGGCAAAGGGTGCGGGGTTGAGCTGTCGCAGCCGGCGATAGAGCGCCAGCGGCGGCTCGGCGAGCTTGACCTCGAGACGCTGCGAGATGTTCGCCTGGAAGAGGTCGCCCGCATGGATGTACTCTACCACGCGCGCCACGGCATGGAGGTAGCCGTCGCGTGTGAAGTTCGAGTGGAGGCCGATCTCCACCGCCACCGGCGTGTCAGTGACGGGATAGGCGGGCGCCCGCTGCCGGGCGCTGCGGCCCGACGGTCCGACCGTCCGAGCCGGCGGTGCGCCTCCTCGCCCCTTCAGTCGCGCTCTCACCCACTCGAGCCGGGCCGCGGCGCGGCGCGCGCCGTCCCGGTCCGGCAGCCCCGTGGAGACGATCCACGCGCGCCCCGCCTGGTGGTCCCACGCGATGACCCAGTCGTACAGCCCGAGCAGCACGTCCGGCACGGCGAGATCGTCGTAGCGCGGCCGCGGAATCCGCTCGAGGCGGGCGCCCCAGTCGTAGCCGATGTATCCCGCGGCACCGCCCTGGAACGGCGGCAGGCCGGGCACGGGAGCGGCGGCGTGGGGCGCGAGCAGCTCGCGCACGGCATCGAGCGGGTCGGACGCGACGGGCGACCAGTTCCCGCCGCTGCGTTGGTCCGCGCGCTCGGTGCGCCCGTTCTTGCTCCGCACGACCACGGCGGGATCGGCCGCGAGGAACGAATGCCGGCCCAACCGCTCCGCGCTCGCGGCGCTGTCGAGCAAGAGCACGTAGGGGAGATCGGCGAAACGGACGCAGGTGTCGAGCGGGTCGGGGACGTCCGTGAGCTCCTCGACCAGCGGGGGGGGGGCCTGCTCGCTCACCGGCCTCCCTTCGCGGGTGAGCGCCGTCGCTTGGAGCGCTGCGTCAGCTTCACGTGCCGGGACGGCTGCTCGGGCGGCGTCAGGTATCCCCACTGCAACTGCCCTTCCTGCCGGTAGGTCTTGCCCAGTGTGATCGCGATCTGCGCCTTCATCAGCTCGCGCCCCAGATAGAAGGCGTGCGTCGCTTCGTCCACGTCGAGCCGGGCGAACAGCTCGTCGATGTCCGTGCCGCGGGCGAAGATCGTGTTGTTGAAGATCGTGATGGTGGCGCCGTCCGCGAAGATGCGGAAGTTCGGGTCCGTCACGGCGCGCTGCAGCGTGCGCAGCTCTGCTTCGCTGTAGGATAAGACCTCGGGATCCTTCAGCGTGACGAGCCGGTCGTCCACGTTCTTGGGGAGCGCCCGGCGCGTCACGGCGTAATGCATCAGGCGCCGGGCGATGTCCACCTCCCGCACCGCGCCCCGCGCCCAGGGGATCACCTCCGTGGTGAGCACGGCGCGCACCCCCAGCTCCTGACAGATGGCGATGAGCAGCGCGTTCACGCCGGTCGAATCAACGGCGGTGAGCTCGGTGATGTTGCCGATGCCCATGAGGAGCGGCGCCGCCGGATAGCGCCGACGCGCATCGGCGAAGCGCTCGAGCGACGCCATGAACCCGAAACCAATCGGCTCGATGACCGGGTCGATGAGGTATGGGACGCCCCAGCGCTCGAGCCCCTCGAGCGTCGGCGCGAGCGTCTCGAGTCCCGTCCCGAAGTCGGGGATGGCGACGACCCGGGCCTTCGTTCCCGCGAGCTCGCGCGCGACCTCACGATTCGAGCCGTTCACGCTGAGCACGAGCTCCGCGCCGGCGGCGACCGCCGTGCGGATTTCTCCGGGATCGAACGAATCGACGCTCACGCGCATCCCGGCCCCCACGAGCTCGCGCACCACGTCGCCGAGGTCGGGGAAGTCGCGCCCCGGGGTACACCCGATGTCGATCACGTCGGCGCCGGTCGCGTGGTAATAGTCCGCGTCGCGGCGGATCGCCTCGCGCGTGAGCCGCGGCGCATTGTTGATCTCGGCGATGATCTCGATGTCGAAGGCGCCGTAGTCGCCCGCCGGCTGGGGGCGGCCGAAGTAGGCCGGGATTTGCCGCAGGTCCTTGGGGCCCTTCTCGACCCGCACGCCGGTCTTCTCGGCGATCACCGCGGGGTCACCTTCGCACAGGCCCGGGATGAGCACGAGGTCCGTGTCAGGGGGGACCTCGAGGAATCGCGCGATCCACGGTGTCGTCATCAAGGCCGCCACCGTGATCTTCATGACGGCGACCTCGCAGGCAAAGGCCGGCGCCATGTCGGCGAGCGTTCGCCGCAGGGCGGGCTCGGCGAGCCGCCCCGTGACGAACAGCACGCGTCGCGGCGTGGGGGGGGTGGGCGGGAGAGCGGGGGAACCCGCGGTCACCGAGGATCGCCGGAGCGCACGAACTTGCTCGGCGTGCCCACGAGCGCCCCGCCCTGCGGCCGCCACAGCACCGTGGCATCGATTTGGCGCGCGAGCTCGAAGTCCTTGTCCGTGATGCCGCCGGCCGCGTGGTTCTGGAGCTTCACGATCACGCGCGCCCAGGTCACAGCCAGGTCCGGGTGGTGATTGGCGGCTTCGGCCACGTAGCCGATCGCGCCCACCAGCATCAGCGTGATCGGCCACCCGTCGGTCTTGTAGGTGCGGCGGATCCACCCGTCTTCGTACCACCAGCCCGGCAAGGCCTTGAGCTTCTCCTGGATCTGCGCTTCGTCGTACGTCGGCTCTTTCTTCGTCGTCATGACAGCTCCTCCCTTGCGGGGCGCTACATCACCCCGCCGCCGTTGATCATCAGCATCTGCCCGGTGATGTACGCCGCGGCATCCGAGGCGAGGAAGACCGCAGCGTGCGCCACGTCTTCCGGCGTGCCCCACCGCTCAAGCGGCACGGACGCCCCGATGCGCGCCTTTTGGTCCGGATCGAGCCCCGCGCCATACGCGGTCTCGATCCACCCCGGCCCGAGCACGTTCACGCGGATCGCCGGGGCGACTGTGCGCGCCAGCGCGCGCGAGAAGCTGTACACGCCGCCCTTGGCGGCGCAGAAGAGCTGCGCGTATTCGCCCTTCATGCCACCCGCGACGACGTGGTCCCAAGCCATGTTGAGGATAACCCCCCCTCCGGGCCCGGCCTGCGTGCGCATCAGCTCCACCGCGGCCCAAGAGGCGAGCACGGTGCCGCGCAGGTCCACAGCCAGCAGCAGATCGAGCTTCTGGGTGGAGGAGAGTTGGCGCGCCTCGCCGGTGAGGACGTCGGCGCCGGCGCTGTTCACCCAGACGTCCACCCGGCCAAGGGCGTCCCGCGCGCCGGGCCCCAGCGTCGCCACATCTTCGGGGCGGCTGATGTCGGCGCGCATGATATGCGCGCGCCGACCGAGGGCGCGGACCGCCGCCGCCACCTCTTCGGCCTGTCGCGCGTTCGAGCGGTAGGTCAGCGCGACGTTCGCCCCGGCCTCGGCGCACGCGAGCGCGATGGCGCGACCGATGCCCCGCGACGCGCCGGTGACGAGAACGGTCTTTCCCTCGAGCGACAGGAGCGTGCCGCGAGTGGTGGACAACCGTCTTTCTCCCGGCCGCGGCGTTTTGACATCCCCTACCCCGATCCGTAACCTATCAGCGGTTTCCTGAGGGCGACAAGGGAGGATGGCGCGATGCGCCTCTTGGTGAGCGTGCGCGACGTGCGCGAAGCGCAGGCCGCAGTCCGGGGCGGCGCGGACATCGTGGATGCGAAGGACCCGCGCCGCGGCGCGCTCGGACCGGTCACCCCGCGCACGTTGGCTGACATCCGCGCCGCCGTCCCGACCAGCATCCCCGTGAGCGCGGCGTTGGGCGACGCCGTGGCCGAGCGCGTCGTGGCGCGGGCAGCGCGCCTGGCGGCGGCGCGCGGGGCGGCCTACGTGAAAGTGGGATTGCGGGACGTGAGCGACGCGGGGCACGCGCGGGCGCTGGCCCATTGGGCCGCCCAGGGAGCAGCCGAGGGCGGCGCGGAGCTCGTGCTCGTCGCCTACGCCGACGCCTCCCGGGTGGGGAGCCTGCCGCCGCTCGCGGTCCCCGACATCGCCGCTGCCGCCGGCGCGCGCGGTGTCCTGCTCGATACGGCGTTCAAGGACCAGGGCAGCCTGTTCGACCTCGTTGACGTCGCGCGTGTCGGGCGGTGGCTCGCCGCGGCGCGCGCGGCCGGATTATTCACCGCTCTCGCGGGCAGCCTGGGCGAACCGAGCCTGCGCACCGCGCTAGCGCTGGGTGCGGACATCGTCGGCGTGCGCGGTGCCGCCTGCGACGGCGGTCGCACGAGACGTGTGTCGGTCGCGCGCGTGGCGGCGCTCTCAGCCCTGGTCGCTGCCGCCGTCGCCTAGGGCACGGTCGAGCGCCGCCAGGTCATCCGGGGCTACGACCTGACACTGCACGCCGGGCGGGAGCGCGCGCGGGAAATAAGGATCCGCGAGTTTCATCGGATCGCCCGCGACAGGCTTCAGGAGGATCAGGCGCGCGGCGCCCAAGGCGCCGGCGAGCCACGCCGCAATGCTGTCGCTCGTCACGTCCCAGGAATGCGGCAGCGGGTCGACGGCCCGGAGCCACTGGTACGGAGCGAGGACCGGGATCCGGCTCGCGGCCAGCGCCACCGGAATGTCCCGTTCCCGCTCCACCAGCGCCGCGCGCCTGATGCGGCATGTGATGGCGTGCGCATATTGATCCATGCCGAGGATCGCCATCCAATGCGCGGTGTCCGCGTCCATCTGGACGTGGCCGCACTGTTCGCGCACGGCGTCGGCGAACGGTCCTCCTCCGGGCACGACGAGGAACGGCCGGCCGCCACCGAACGCCGCGAGCGCTCTCGTGACGCGCTCGAAGGCGCCGCTGCAGCGCAGCAGCCCGCCGCCGAGTTTCACAACCGCGTACACCACGCTTGGGGGGGAGCCGTCCGTCATACCGGGGATAGCTCCGCGGAGGCGCAGAGCAGCGCGACGGCAGCGGCCGGCGCGTGCCGCGCCGCTGGCCCCAGCAGGCCCGACAGGGAGACGACGCCGAGCCCGGCGCGGCATGCGGCGCCGACCGCGATGAACTCGCCGAGTCCGGTGACCACGGCCAGCCGGAGGGCGGGGTGACGGCGACGTACCGCGTCCATGGCGGCGGCGACGCGGTCCACCTGCGCGTCCGCGACCCGAGCGGCGATCGCGTCGATCGCGGCGTTGTCCAGCATTTCCCGATCGGCGCAGATGACGCGCGCGAGCCGCTCTGCCGCGTACGCGCGCGTCGCGGGCCGGCCGTCGGGCGTGGGACAGGTGTAGTCCTCCGCCGCGATCGCCCCGAGCCACAGATGCACGTCCGCCGCGATCGCGAATCCCTCGGCCGAGACGCCCGTGGGGCGGCCGTCGAGCTCGACCGCCGGCGTGATCGCCTCGACCGGTGTGCGCAGCGCGCCGGTATAGATGAGCTCGCCCTCCCGCAGCCGCTCGGGGTCCGTGCGGCCCCTCGCGACGACCTCACCGCCCACAATGGGAATAACGTCCGCGGTCGTGGAGCCGATGTCCACGAGAATGCAGTCGGGGTGCGTGCGGGCCACGAGCCGCGCCGTCGCCGCCCAGTTCGCCGCCGCCACGGCGAGCGGCTCGCGACGCGCGACGTCGCTGGCGATAAAGCGTCCGTCCACGGTGAAGACACGGACGCAAGTGCCCGGGAACGCGGCGTCCACGGCGTCGAGCACGAACCCTACCCCCTCACGCTTGGTGCGAAACACCTGCGAGAGCTCGGCCGTCATCGTCACGGCATGCACGTCGGCGGCCTGCGCCTCCGCACCGCGGGCGAGCTGGCGGAGCAGGGGCGCGAGCGCGGCGCGATCGCGCTCGATGGCGAACGGGCGGACGCCCGTTGCGACCACGTCGGTGCCGACGACGCGCGCCATTTTCGTGTTCATTCCCCCGATGTCCCAGCCGACGATCGATCTCATCGCTGCGCGGTCCGGGTCGGGCTGTGCGTGTGACGCCCGTGCTGGACCTGATGGCGGGACGCGCCGTGGCGGCGCGGCGGGGCGAGCGGGCCACCTACGCGCCGGTGCGCTCGGTGCTGGCGTCCGGCGAGGGCGACGCGCTGGCTCTCGCGCGCGCCTTTCGCGACCTGCTGGGGTGTGTGGAGTGGTACGTGGCGGACTTGGATGCGATCGGCGGCGGCGCCCCGCAGTGGCCGCTCGTGCGCGCGCTCGCGGACCTCGGCGGGCGGGCGCTGCTCGACGTCGCGACGACCACCGTGGAGCGCGCCGAGGAGGCCCTCGCCGCCGGGGCCGACCGGGTGGTGGTGGGACTCGAGACGCTCGAAGCCTTCGCGCAGCTCGAGGCGCTCGTTCGTCGGCTCGGGAGTGCGCGCGTCGTGTTCAGTCTCGACCTGCGTGGCGGCGTCCCGCTCGTGCGCCCGGGCGCGCCACACGGGGAGGGGGGAACGCCGCTGGAGCTCGCCCGGCGTGCCGCGGCAACCGGCGTGCGCGCGCTGCTCGTGCTCGATCTCGCCCGCGTAGGCACCGGCGCCGGCGTCGATCTGGAGCTGGTGCGTCGGCTGAGAGGCGAATTGCGGGACGTCGAGCTGTTCGCGGGCGGTGGGGTGGCCGGACCAGCGGATCTCGCGCGGCTGGCCGCGGCGGGGTGTGATGCGGTGCTGGTCGCCACGGCGCTGCACGATGGGCGGCTGACGGCCAGCGATCTTCGGCGTCACCCCAACGACTCACGATAGGTCGCGGACTGGCCGAAGGTCTCCTCGATCTCCATCTCGATCGCGTGCAGGTGCACCGCGCCGGAGGCCGCGAGCTCCTGCCGCACACGCCCGGCAAGATACTGCGCCAGCATCTCGACGGTCGTGTTGGGGACGGGGAGCAGGGCGCAGTCGATCTTTGGGAACCGGTAGCGGGGTCGACCCTCGTAGGACACCATCACGGCGTCGTCCTGCTCGGAAATCTGGAGCTTCGGATTGTGGAGCGGCAGCAATACCTTGTGGTCGATCTCGTCCGTCAGCCGCTTCATCAGGCGCTTGACCTCGACGAAGTCGAAGACGAAGTGAGCTTCGGGATCGAGCTCGCCCTCGATGACGACCCGCGTGCGGTAGTTGTGCCCGTGCAGCGTCTCGCAGCGGTGACCGGGGAAGGTGATGAAATGAGCGGACGCGAAGATGAGGTTGTCCTTCGACACCGCGACCCTGAACTCGCTACGGCCGGTCATGCGTCCCCTCCCCGCGCTCGCGCCAAGCGCCCTCGAGCAGCGCCACGAAGAGTACTGCAGCCGTAAGATCGGCGGTGGCACCGGGATTCCGCGTGTTCCGCGGGTCGCGCAGGTCGCCGTCCAGCGCAGCGACGGCATCCCGCCCGGCGGGTGTGCGCACGCCGCCGCGCGCCAGCACGGTGCGCGCGCGCCCCTGCACATCGGCAGCCGCTTGGGCCCCGAGCTTGCGCTCGATGTGCGTATCGGGCGCTGCGGCAAGCAGCGTCAAATAGGTCTCGAGCGTCGCATCGCTCCAGCTCTGGCCGGCGGCCAGCGCCCCCCGCAAAACCGGATGGCCGATCTCGAAGGTCGTCGCGAAGTCTGTGACGTACTCGCGGGCGATCGCGTCCCGCCCGGCTGCGAGCGCCATCGCCTCCCGCAAGGTGACCGTGGGCTCGCCGGCGACGTCCTGCTCCGCCGTCCGGCCCAATCCCCCGGGCGACGCGAGCCGGATGGCGGCGTACACTTCGCCCGCGTCGAACACCGTGGTCTGGGCGAGCACGACCGACAGTCGCGTGCGGAGCGGCTCCGCCCCGGGCTGGAGCGCGGCACGGGCGAGCGGGGCGAGGAGCAGGACGATCCCGAGATTCGTGTTGCTCGGCACCCAGCGACTCGTGACGGCTACGGCCGCCCGGATGGTCTCGCCGAGGGGCCGCGTCCCCGCGGCGGCGATGGCGGGACCGATCGCGATCGCGCTGGCGAGGTAGTCCTCATATCGCGCGTCCTGGAAGCCGGCCGTGGGTGTGACGTTTCCGGGCTTGGGGGCGCTGACCTCCAACAGGCAGGCGAGCTGCGCCGCGGCCGTCACCTCCTCCGGGCAGAGGGCAGCCGTCACGGGCGCGCCAGGCGCCCGAGGAGGTGCTCGACGATCGCTGCGGCGACGTCGACGGAAGTGGCTTCCTGCAGGCCGCGCCATCCCGGTATCCCGTTCACCTCGAGGACGTAGACTGTGCCGTCCCGCGCGGGGAGTAGATCCACGCCCGCGTACTCGGCGCCGACCGCCTCGGCCGCGCGTTGCGCGAGCGTCGACCGCTCGGCGTCGAGCATCAGTGCCTGCGCCCGGCCGCCTCGCGCCAAGTTGGTGCGCCAGCCGGAGGCGCGGCGTTCGATCGCGCCGATCACCCGTCCCCCAACGACGAACGCGCGCACGTCGCGGCCGTCGTGATCGATCGCGCGTTGAATGTAATACACGCCGCGGATCGCCTCCAGCGCGCGGAAGACACGGAATGCCACGTCCTCATCGCTCACCCGCACCATCCCGAGCCCCATCGAGCCGAACAACGGCTTCACGATCACGTCCCCGAGCGCGCGAAACGCCCTAATCGCCTCATCCATGCTCTCGCACACGACCGTCTCGGGGACCGCGAGCCCCGCCCGCTCGAGGATCGCCGTCGTCCACAGTTTGTCCACCGTACGCTCGATGGTGCGGGGCGAGTTCATGACGGGGACGCCCCGCTCCTCGAGCGCATGCAGCAAGTCCATCCGGAAGATGATCTGCTCCAGCGAGCCGGCGGGCACGATGCGCGCGAGCACGGCGTCGCAGGCACCGAGATCTTCTCCCGCCGCGGCGAAAAGCGGCGCCCCCGCGCTCTCGAAGCGCGCCACCAGCGCCTCGTAGGGAAGGACGCAGCCGGCGTGTCCCCGAGCGGCCAGCGCGCGGCAGAGCTCGTCGGTGTGCCAGCCCTGCCGCGCGGCGAGAATCGCGATGCGCATGGGCCCGCGTCAGCTCTCGTGCAGCGACGCGCGCAGCACGTCGGGATTCAGACGCCCCGCGTGATACGTCTTGCCGCTCGAGGCGTTCGTCATCCACACCTCCGCGGGGCTGAACAGCAGCGGGTCGATCTTGTAGAAGGCGCCATCGTAGCGCTTGATGATCTCGTAGAACGGCGTGCCGTAATCGCGCGACGCGGATGCCGGGATCTGCGGAACGAGCGCGGCGAGCTCGGCGTCGTCGGCCTGCACGGTGTAGTGGGCTTGTCCGCCGTAGAGGATGCAGTCGTTCGTGCGCCCGATGGCGCGCAGATCGTTCTTCGCCACGGGCGGGACCGGTGCCGTTCCGATTCCGCCGAGAATCTTCTTCAGGCCGAACCCGAGCGTGTCCATCTTGTGGAGTCCCGTCTCGAGGATGCGCGCCGCGATCTGTACGCCCCCCGCGACGCTCGCCGTAGGCGCGACGACGAAGGTGAGCCGCGCGGGCTCGAGCCCCGCCTTCTGTCCCACCCAGGCCGCCACCGCGTCCGTCGGCGGGGTGCGGGTCTCGAGCACCAGCACCCCGCGCGTCGCCCGCTCCTCGTAGCCCAATTTGCCGAACAGCTCCCGCTCCACGCGCGCGTGCGCCCGCAGCGGCCCCGACCCCATGGCCACAAACTGCTCGACGTGGATCGCCCAGCCCGCGTACTGCGACGCCATGCAGCTCACCGCCGGGTGGTCCGTCCAGACCTGGACGCCGGGCCACGTCTCACCGGCGATCGCGAGCGGCGCGTACGTCACGTGCGCAAGCCCGCCCATGCAGATCTCGGCGAGGGCGAGGCCGGCGCCGTAACCGCCAGGAACGTCAATGCCGGCGTCGATCACCCGGGCCCCGTTGCCGAGCGTACGCGCCGCCACGCGCAGCTCATCGGCTTGGGCCACCATGCGGTCGGCGATCGTCCAGGCACGCTCGTTCAAGCGCCCGCCCATTCGAGGATCTCTCCTTTGCCGAGTTCGGCGAGATCGCCGCTATAGCGGTGATAGCGGCCCGCGATCTGACTTTCGGTCACGGGCAGGCTGTGGCGAGTCGCGAGATAGCGGAGCAGCAAGCGAATGTGCGGAGGACGGTACGTGCAGGCGTAGCGGAACGATGCCGGACGCACGAGCGCACCGAAGCTGACGATCGAGCCCCGCTTGATCCACCGTCCTGTGCCGGAGCCGGCCGCTCCGAAGATCACCACGGTGCCGGCGATCATGCCGCGCCCCGTCCCCTGCCCCGCGTCGCCGGTTACGGCGATCAGTCCGCGCCGCATCCGGGCGCCGGTGTCGACTCCGGCCGTGCCGCGGATCACGATCTCCCCACCGGTCATGCCGCGCGACGCGCCGGGCAGCGCGCCGCCGGCGTTGTCGCCCGCGGTACCGCGGATCTCGATCACGCCCCCGGCCATGGCGGCGCCCGCGTCGCGCCCAGCGGCCCCCTCGATCACGAGCTCCCCACCCACCATCCCCGCCCCCAGCCCGACGGCCCAGGCGAGGTCGCCTTGCACGAGCACGCGTTCCGAGCGCTCGCCGGTCACGGTGAAGAAATCGCCCAATGCCGCGGGCCGCCCGCTGTACCAAACCGGCAACGCGGCGATTGCTCGCGCGCCGAGCGCCGGGAAGCGATCGGGCACGATCGCGTCCGCCTCGAGCCGGTGCGCGAGTGGCGCGCGTAGCGTCAGGACCACCTGGTCGCTCATGCCGGAGCAGCGGCGCCCAAGATGCGGCGCAGCGGGAAGTGATGGGGGCCGAGCTTCCCGCCGTAGTTACCCGCTGAGATGGCGCGCACGCCGGGGCGGCAGGCTGCCTGGATCCCGGCGCGCATCGCGGCCTCGATGGACGGCACGTCCAGGCCGTCCAGCACGATTTCCAACACGCTATTCACGCCGTCGGGAAGCTCGCTCTCCGTGATCGCGCGGAGCGTAGGACTGAAAGCGTCGTTCGTGGTGGCGATCATGTTGGCGTAGCGCTTCGAGCCAACCTTGGTGCCGCTGCGCGCCACCCCACCCGGGAACGGGAGGATCACGCCCGGGTGCTGGCTCATGGCTTCCACGGCCGCCTCCGCCGCGGCGAGCGCACTGTCCGCGTCCTCGGCGAGGATGAGAAAGTTGCCCCCGCCCACGCCCTTCTGCATCCCGAACGTCTCGGCCACGAGGAATTCGCCTTCCATCACCGGGATGCGCCAGTAGCGCCGGCCACCGATCACCTTGCTCGCCTGGAATCCATCGCCGAACACGCGCAGCGCCTTCCCGACACGCAGCCGGTCAGGCGCGTCCGGCAGCCCGTCGAAGCATGCCGTGGTGGGACAGGTGAGAACGGTCTGCCCGAGCCGCTCGATCAGGCGCTGGGGCAGGCTGTCTTTGTCTATCGTCAGGAGCAATACGCTGACGCCCGGGCGCCCGTCCAAGGTTTCGTGCTCCGGGAGCTCGCGCTCGATCCCCGCCTCGCACTTGCAGCCGATCACCGACGTGGCGAAGCCGGTCATCGTCGTGGCCGCCTGGCGCGCCCAGCGCGCGTTCTTGGCCGTAATCACGACCCGTGCGGCACGCATCGTGAACGCTTCGGCGAAGGTGTCCGCGATCGTCACCCCGTCGATCTGCACGTCACACGCTCCCCGCGCAGGGATAGTTCTCGAACGAGACGCTGGCGTACTGGTCGAAGTAGCGCTTGAGATCCGGTAGTACCGCGTCGTCGTACTCGGGCCGCACCGCGAGACGGCGGCCCGCCGGGGCGCGGCGGAGCTGCCCTTCCTCGACCACCAACGTTCCCCCTTTGAGCACGTAGCGCGGCGTGGCGAACATCGTCGCCGCGTCTCCGCCCTGCGCGTAGATCGTCACATCCGCGTCCGCCCCCGGGCCCAGATGGCCCTTCTCCGTGAGACCGAGCAGCCGCGCGGGCCCGGCGCGGGTGATGATGGCAATCTCGTTCAGCGTGTACTCGCGAGCGAGTCCGTCGGCGAGCGCGCTGCCCTTCAGGAGCTTGGCGTTCACGCGCTTGATCTGCTCGTCCCGGTAGGCGCGATCCATCAGCAGCCGGATCAGCTCGGGATATGATAGAAAGGAACCGCCGTTCGGATGGTCGGTCGAGAGCACGACGCGCCAGGGGTCGGTCGCGAGCAGAAACAGCTCCAGCCCCACCGCCCACTGCAGCGCGGCCACGGCGGCTTTCTCCTTGTAGACGTACGGCACGATGCCGCAGCCCGTCTCGAGCTCGACGTCCACGTTGACCCACTTCCGACCGCTGCTCGCGTGGAGCAGGTATCCAACCGGGGCATCGGCCGTCAGCGTGGTCGCCGGGCCAAACATCACCTGGCCTACGTCCACACTCACCTCGGGGTGGGCGTTGACGTACTCGATCACGTCTTTCGCGCCCGATTGCCAGCCTTTGTCACGGCCGCCGCCATAGCTGTGGAACTGGAGGTGCGTGAAATGGGCGCGCCGACCCGCGAGCGTCTGCATCGTCTCGAGCGTCGTCGCGGCGTTCCCCGGTTGGCCCAGGGCGTTGCAGTGGATGTGCACGGGGTGCGGCAGCCCGAGCTCGTTCCCCGCATTGGTCAGCGTCTCGAGGATCCGGCGGGGCGTGACGGCCGTCGAGCCGACGGGGTCGTCGAGTCCGGTGACGTTGCGCGGCGGTGCTCCGCGCTTCCACAGTTCCACGCCACCGGGGTTGACGACTTTGATCGCGTACGCTCCGGCGGCGCGCAGCACCCACGCGGCGTAGTCCCGCGCGCGCGCCCCCTCGCCAGCCGCGATTTGTCGAAACAGGTACTCGTCGTTGCCGAGCAGAGCGAAGAGCCCGGCGTCGATGATCGGGGTGTCATCGAGCTCCGCGTGCGCGTGGCGCGCGAAGAGCGGCGCCACCGCTGCTTCCATCGCGGTCGTATAGCCCAGCCCGGCGTAGCGATAGCCCGTGGTGAACGTGCTCGGGATCGTGCCGCCGGTCCCCGAGCGCGTGGGCTGCCCCCCTTCCCCGTCTGGGTCGTCGAGCCTCGGCGCGGGCACCGGATCCACCGCGTGCTCCTCTGGCTGCAGCTGGCGCCCGTGGTTCACGCTCGATCCCGCGATGTGCGAGTGGATGTCCACGCCGCCCGGCATCACGATCATGCCGCTCGCATCCAGTCGCGGCGCACCTGTCGGCAGCTCAGTCACGACCTTCCCGTCCTCGATGCAGACGTCGCCCACGACGCTGGCGACTCCGTTCGCGGGATCGTACACCGTGCCGCCCGTGATCCGCAGGCGTTCGGCCCGCATCATGGGGACACGAGCCTCGTGGCGAGCTCGCCCACCACGACCGCCGCGGCTGGCGGGCCGGCGACCGAGGGGCGCAGCGGCAGGGGGACGTCGTCCATGCGGAAGGCCATCCCCCCCTCGTGGATCCCGGCCACGCCCGTGTCCACGGCCACGGCCGGTTCGAACGCCGCGGCGCTGGCAAAGGGGCCGATCGCCACCGTCGCTACGCTCGCAAGGCCGCGCGCCACGGACTCAGGCACCGAACCGGGCAAGCCGATCACGAGCGTCGCATCGATCTCCCGACGGGCGACGAGCGCGGCGGCGCCATCGTGCGGTCGATAGGAGGGGTAGCCGCGGCCGAAGTCCACGGCACACGGGAATCCGGTCTGCCAGGTGACCACGGCATCCGCCCCGGAGCGGTTGCCCCCGGCGCGGAGCGTCGAGAGCGCGCACCGCGTCGGGCCGTTCAGCGCCTGCGCAAGCGCGATGAGCCCTTCGGCTCGGTCGGGGTCGGCCGGAGTCCCGTCAGGCTCCGCGTCATGCACCAGCGCCACGTACCGCGCCTGCATCATCCGGCGCGCGAGCTCGACGGCGGGGCGGAGGGCAGGCACGTCCGGCAACGCATGGCCCCGCGCGATCGCCCGCATCACGCCGAGCGCGTCGACTTCGACGTCCGCCGAGATGATGACACGGGCGTCGGCGTCCCCCGGCCCGCGGTGACCACCGACGTCCACCGCCACGACCGTGCGGATCGGCGCCTGGAGCCCGCCCGGCGCGACGGCATAGCGACTGGTGTAGCGCGGGTAGCGCTCGGCGGGGTCGACGCCCCAGAACACCACGAGGTCCGCGCGCTGGCGGAGCTCGCCCAGCGTCGCGGCGACCCGTCCGCGGCGCTGAGCCGCGAGCACGGCCGCCGCGATCTCAGACGTGGCGCTGTCAAGCACGGCGCGCAACCGATCGGCGATGCCTACCGCCGCCCGCTGCGTTTCGCACGAAAGCTCCGCGGCGAGGTAGACGAGCGGCCGGCGCGCCTGCGTGAGGATCGTTGCGGCGTGAGTCAGGGCTGCCTCCAGCGAGACCGTGTGCGCCCCGACGCGCGCCTCCTGCGGCACCGTACCATCGCCGAACCAGGCCCGCCCCAGCGGGCACGCATTGCGGGCCTCGACGATGCGGTTCTGCCGCACGAGCGGCGCGATGTCGTCGCAGGCGCAGCCGCAGCCGAGGCAGGTGACGTGCTCGACGACCTGCTCGGCGCTCACGCGCTCCTCGCACCGGAGCGGTGGGCCTCGAGCTCCGCGTACAGCGCGGCGGCGCGGCGCCCGAGCGCTGCGCGGCACTCGACCGCGTCTCCCGCGGCGGCGAAAATCGTGCAGATCGGCTGCCCGCGCCGGCAGCGCTGGCCCGGCGCCGAGACGTCGCGCACGCTGTCGTCCTCAAGCCAGGGGCGCGTATCCCCGAGGACGACGTCCCCGCGGGCGTAGAGAATCGCTTTGCCGATGGCCCTCGGGGGGGAGAGCGGGGCGTGTCGTGCCGCGGCCAGGTCGAACGCGGGCAGGTGGCCGGCGCAGGCGCGCGCATGGATGTCGAAGATCGAGAGACCGTACGCGCGCTCGACGAGCTCCATGGCGGCAGTGTAGCGCGGATTCACTTCGATCGGAAAGGGCGTGCCGTCGCGCGCGATGAAATCGATCCCATTCACGCCGACCAGGCCGAACGCGCGCGTGATCGCCTCTGCGAGCCCGATGGCGCGGGCGCAGAGGCGCTCATCGTCGGTGAACGCGGGGTCGCCCCTCCCCACCAGGATACTGCCGGAGTAGCGGAATCCCGCCGCGCCGAAGGCGCGCTCACCGGCGAGCAGACGGGAGAGGCCGAGCGGGACGGCATGACGGCCATCGGCCGCGAAGACGATCGAGCCCGGGACCCCGGCGATCCGCTCCTGGAAATAGGGGTCGCGCGGCGCGCGCCGGCCGGGGCGCCAGGCCACGATGCCGGAGCCGCCCCCCGACGCCCGCGGTTTGGCGAGCCACGAGCGGCCGCCCCCCCCGCCCCCCCCACTTCTCCCGGAGCGCGGCGCGCCGGCACGCACCGCGGGCGTCGCCAGGCCCTGCCGCGCGAGCGTGTCGGCGACGAGGAGCGGGTCGCGCACCCGCTCGAGCACCTCCGGCGGGTTGCCCCAGAGCGCCCGCCCCGCGGCGAGGCGCCGCACGGCGCGCGGGTGGTTCTCGAAACTCGCGACGTACACGACGCCCTCGGCTTGGGCACCCCGCGCCACGCGCACCGCGGCGCCGGGCGAGGCGCGGTCGCGCGCGTCGCGCGCGAGCCTCACCTCCGCGACGTGGCGCAGGTCGAGGTCCCCGAAGCCATCAACGGCGAGCACACGGTACCCGGCCCGCGCGGCCGATTCGGCGAGCGCGCGCGTCGAGACGCCGGCGATCAGCACGCGCGGCATCGTCAGGCGCGCACCAAGCGCGCGCGCGCCCGCGCGGGAGTGATGAAAAAGAGGTGGTCGAGTGCCGTGCCGCGCGCCGCGCGGATCCCCAGCAACTCGACCAGCGTCCGGTGCCTCCCGCCGGCCAAGCCATCCGCGATCAGCGCGGCGCCCTGCGCCCCTTCCTTGGCGACGGCGGCGAATCCCTCCAGCAAGCGCGTCGGTCCGACGGGGCCGAGTCGCTCGCGGATCGCATGCTGCACCGCCTCGACATGCGCTAGCCGTCCCGAGAGCACGAACTCTTGGGGCGATGGAAGCACCGACGTCGCGAGCGCCGTCGCGGCCTTCGTCGCGCTCTCCACGAACGCCTCCCACGCGATCCGTTCCCGTGGGGTGGCGGGCTGCGCGAAGCGCTCCGGTGACGCGGCCTCACCGTCCCATCCCGCGACGGCGGCCGCGCCGCCCCCGAACAGCATCGCCTTCGAGATCGTGCCGGCGAGAAAGGCGACCTCACCATCCAGCGCGCCGGCCGCGCGGAACCCGAGCGGCCCCGACGTGCCGCCGAACCCGTCCACGATCTGGCCGCGCTCCACCGCCACCGCCGCGGTGAACGCTCCGCCCAACTCGAGCAGCACGAGCGACACCGAGTCAACGGGGCGTCCGGCGCGCCGCGCCATCTCGTCAATCGCGAGGGCGGTCGCGCAGACCTTGTCCGCTGTACCCATGTCGACGCGGTTCACTTTGCGATGGGCGGGGACCGACGGGAGGTGGATCACACCCGGCGTGAACACCACGGGCAACCCCGATCGCGCGAGTGCACGGGCGAGCGCCCGGAGACCGCCGATGCCGCCAGACTCTCCTTCGGCGGCGAGAAACGCAAGCCGAAGATCCTCGTCGGTCGCTTGGGCGGCGGGCGTGACGGACAGTCCGTACCCTGAGGGGCCGGCGATCAGGTCCAGCGGCCCGGCGTTGCGCAGCAGTGCGACGATGGCCGCCGGATCGGCCACTGCCTCGGCGGTCGGGAACGAGCGGTCGAGGAAGACCCGGCCGTCCTCCAGGCCGCAGAGGTCGATCGTCACGGTCCCGGGATCGATGCCGATGACTCTGGGCATCGGCGCTACGACTTCCGCGCGATCAACTCCCGCGCGACGTCGGCGATCGTCTCGGCGTCTAACACGAGGTCGTTACGCTCGAACAGGCGCACAATGCACGCCTTGTGCACCTTCATCTTCAGGTTACCGATGGCGAGCGCCCCGAAGCAGATCACGCCCTCTTTCACGACGCCGTCGTCCATCGGGTCGACGCCCTCGACGCCGAGGGGAGGAACGGCGTTCACGTCCGCGATGACCTTCAAGCCCGGGCGGTTCGCCCATGCCTGCTTCGGCACGAGCATCACGCCCGCGGGGCCCGCGTTGAGCACTAGCTCCGCGTCTTGGCACGCGCCCACGGCCTCACCCGCATTCGCCATCGTCACCGTGCGTACCGTCCCGCCGAACCGCTTGACCACGAGATCGCGCGCCCGCTCGCCCGCCTCGGCCTGGCGGGACGTAATGATCACCTCCGCCCCCGCTTTGGCGAACAAGCCCGCCGCCCGGATCCCCACGGGTCCCGTCCCGGCGACGATCAGCACCCGCTTCCCGCGCACGTCGCCTGCCGCTTGCACCATCTTCGCCACCGCGGCGACGGCCGTGGTGTTCGACCCGTTGGAGTCGAGCATCAGCGACACCGTGAAGGGGCCGAAGAACGCCCGGCGGGCGGCCGCGAGCAACTGCTCGCCGGCCGTCATGTCCGCACCGCCGATGAAGACGGCGGTATTCTTCAGGTCCTTGGGCCCACGGGTGAAGATGCAACCGTGGATCAAATCGCGGACGTCGGCCTCGGCGACGCCGCCGTAGCTCAGCACCTCATCGGCGCCGGCGTCGACGGCGACAACCCGGTCGAACACGCTCGGGAGCCGGGAGCTGTCGAGCTGCACCAAGACTTTGCGCAGCCGCACGCCCTCGGACGTCAGGCGTCCGCGCCGCCGGCGAAGGGATGTTTCGCGGTCTTGGCGTCCCTGATGACCTGATCGATCTTGGGCTGTCCCTTCAGGGCACGCTCGATGGATTCCTTGGTGGCCTGGTAGTTGTACTTGAAGATCTTGTTGTTGTCCTTCGCTTCCCAGTGGATGAAGACGCCGACGAGGATGCAGTAATCGTCAGCCCGCTCGCGCGGGATGACGCCGGAGGCGACCGAATCCACCACCGCGCGGGCGACCGCCGCCTGTGCCGGGCCGAACATCTGCACCGCCTGCGCGGCGTTCTTGATCGTGACCTTGTTGAAGAGGAGCGTGTCGGGCTTGGCCGGCAGGTTGGCGGTGACGACCGCCAGCAGCGTGGTGAAACCATCCTTGTTGTTGGAGAGCGCGTGGCAGAAAGCGCTCCCGGCCGGGCCCCCCTTCGAGCCGATGATCAAATCGACGTGCGCGACTTCATTCCCCTCACCCACCAGCGATTCGCCGATGAAGAAATCCGCTGCCATGGCGTCCTCCCGATGCGAATGTGGTTGACGCAAGCATCATCGATTAACTACCAATGCGGAATTGGAGCAGCGTGGCGACATTCGCGGAATCACGCAGTCCCCGCCGAGGGGGTAGCTCGCGCTTGACCGTATTGATGGAGGGCTAACCTGCCCGCCCCCCGGAGGGGTGTCAAGGGAGGCCAACACGCCCGAGAAATGGCCGTCTGCAGGCAGTTTTCAGGACGGGGGTGACGTGCATCACTCCCGCAGCATCCTCAATCCCTCAATTTCCCAACGAGTTACCGCCCGACCGGTTACCGGTGCGCTCGGGTACGCGTCTTGCTTTGGTGAAGGACCCAGGAGGACCACAGCGGCAGGCGTCGTGCCTGCCCGTGTGTTGCTGGAAGAATGAAAGCTGGCATCCGCTGGTTGACGCGTCCCATGCTTCGCCGAGTGGCGATCGCGACGGTTCTGACCACCCTGGCGACGGGGAATCACAGCCCCGCCCCCGCGGCGGTGTCGCTCCCGATCGTGAACGCGCTGGTGCTCTCCGATCAGGCGCGGCGGCTCCTCGTGCTGCAGCAGCGGTCGTTGCGGACCGAGTTCATGGGGTGCATGATCGGCGAGATCCGGGAAGGCACGGTCGTGGTTCACCGCATCGCGCCGGCGGACGTCGAGCCCTCGCACTCCACGACCACCTGGGTGTCGCCGCGCCAGTCGTGCGAGGACGCGGGATGGACCGGCACCGTGGGCGTGATCCACACCCATCCCACCGGGGAGCGCTGCTGGTATTTCTTCCCCTCGACGCGTGTCGCGACCTCGGACGCCCAGTCCTTCGGGCTCTCACGCTACGCCGTCGACGCGATCATGTGCGGTGACTACGTGGTATGGGTCGGCCGCACCCTGCTCGAGCAACGCATCGTGCTGGTGCGTCGGAAGCAGATGACGGGTTCGATCCTCAACGGTCACATGGGGGTGGGCCACACGCCGTAAGGCCCGTCAGTTAGTAGGCGCCGCGCATCACGTGTGTCGGCTCGACGAGCCGGTGCACTTCGGCGAGAAAGCGTTTGGCGAGTCTGTCCAGCTCCGATTCTCCCACCTGATCCGTCGCCGCCTCGACGAACGTGTAATGTCCGCCTTCGGGCCGGGCGCTGATGGTGATGCGGCCCAGCGTGCCGTGATAGGCGCGCCGCCGCGGCGTCTCCTCGGCCGGGGCCAATCGCCCGCCGAAGAAGCTCTTCGCCACCTCGAGCACCTGCTCGGGACTCGCGCTCGTTCTATGGAAATACCGCATCGTTAGGAAGCTCCGCGAGGCTTGAAACGCCGCAGCGTCAGACTGTTCAATACGACGGACAGGCTCGACCACGCCATGGCCGCGCTCGCGAGCACCGGCGACAGCAGCCAGCCGGTGAACGGATACAGCACGCCCGCCGCGACCGGAATCAGCAGCACGTTGTAACCAAACGCCCAAATCAGATTCCAGCGAATCGTGCGCATCGTGCGGCGCGCCAGATCGATGGCGGTGACCACGGTCCGCAGGTCGCCGCGGATCAGCGTCACGTCCGACGCCTCCATGGCGATGTCGGTGCCCGTCCCGATCGCGATCCCGACGTCGGCCTGGGCGAGCGCCGGCGCGTCGTTGATCCCGTCTCCCACCATCACGACGTGTTTCCCCTGGCGCTGCAGCTTCTTCACGAGGTCGGCCTTCTGCGACGGCAGGACCTCCGCGAGGATTTCCTCGATGCCCACCTCCGTGGCGACGGCCTCGGCGCCCTTCCGGGAGTCGCCCGACACCATCACCACGGGGAGGCCGAGGCGCTTGAGCTGCTCCACCGCCGCCTTCGACGTCGGCTTGAGAGGGTCGGAGATCGCAATCACGGCGTACACAGTGTTGTTCACGACGCAGATCACCGGGGAGCGGGCCTGCGCGGCGAGGCGGTCAGCATCGCCGCCCAGTGAGCCGAGCTCGAGGCTGCGCTCGCGTGCATGACGCAGCGAGATCACTTCGATGATGCGGCGGTCCACCGTGCCGCGCACGCCCCGCCCTTCCATCGCGGCGAACTTCTCCACGGGGAGGAGCGCGACCTGCTTGTCCTGCGCCGCCTTGAGGATCGCGTGGGCCAGCGGATGCTCGGAGCGCTGCTCGACGGACGCCGCCCATTTGAGCACGTCGGCCGGGCTGATGGGCGTGCCGTCGGGTTTCTTGGCCGTGACGATGTGCGTGACCGTCGGCTTGCCTTCCGTGAGCGTGCCGGTCTTGTCGAGCAGCACCGTCCGCGCCTTGGCCAGCTTCTCCAGCGCTTCCCCGCTCCGGATCAGGATCCCGTATTCGGCCGCCTTGCCGGTGCCGACGAGGATCGCCGTCGGCGTGGCGAGGCCGAGCGCGCAGGGGCAAGCGATGATCAGCACGGTCACGAACGCGACCGTCGCGAAGACCAGCGCCCGCGCCTGGGGCGGCGGGCCGAAATCGAACCACGCGACGAACGCGGCGATGGCGATGGCGATCACGATCGGCACAAACACGCCCGCGACGCGATCCGCAAGCCGTTGAATCGGGGCTTTGGTGGCCTGAGCATCCTCGACCAGCTGCACGATCTGGCCGAGCGCGGTCTCTTTGCCGACGCGCGTGGCGCGGAACGTGATGCTGCCGGTCGTATTGATGGTGCCGCCGATCACCTCGTCGCCCGGCTTCTTGGCGACGGGCATGGGCTCGCCGGTGAGCATGGCCTCGTTCACCGCCGACGCCCCCTCGGTCACGATGCCGTCCACCGGGACCTTCTCGCCCGGCTTGACGATGACCATGTCGCCGACGACGACCGCTTCCACGGGGATGTCGGTTTCCTTGCCCTCGCGCACGACGTGGGCGGACTTGGCGCGCAGCGCCGCCAGCCGGCGGATCGCTTCCGACGTGCGGCCCTTGGCGCGGGCTTCGAGCAGGCGGCCGAGCAGAACCAAGGCGATGATCGCGGCAACGGCTTCGTAGTAGACGTCGGCGGGCAGGCCCGCTTGCAGGAACAGGCCGGGAGCGACGGTGGCCGCGAGCGAGTGCAGGTAGGCCGCGCCCGTGCCCACGCCGATCAGCGTATTCATGTCGGCCGTGCGGTGGCGGAAGCCGCTCCACGTGCCCTTGTAGAACTGCTGCCCCGACCATACGAGGACCGGGAGCGTGAGCAGCGCCAGTCCGCGCTTCACCCAGTCCAGATCGAGGATCCAGCCCTGCGCCGTCACCCAGTCGCGCAGCCCGACGGCGACCGGCATGAGGAGACGTCCCAGGAGATCGACCTGTTTCATAGTGCCGTGATCGCCCGCCGGGCGATCGGCCGTGAGCAGCATCGAGCCGATCATCGCGACGACGGCCACGCTTGCCGCGAGGGCGAATTTCCAGGCGAGTGTGCGGATCTCCCGGCTGCGCGCGATGCGCTCGCGCTCCAGCGGATCCTCGGCGGCAATGGGGGCGGCCACCGTGAACCCCGCGCTCTCGACGGCACGCTCGAGATCCTCGGCGCTCACGACGCCGGGCACGTAGTCCACCGTCGCCGTCTCGGTTGCCTGGTTCGCGACCGCGCGGATCACGCCACGCACCCCGGCGAGCGCGCGCTCCAGGGGCGCCACGCTCGGGGCATAGTGAAGATCGGTGACGGCGAATGTGACGCTGGCCTTGCCGGAGTTGTACCCAGCCTCGCGCACCGTTTTGATGAGGAGGCTGACGTTCGTCTGAGCGTCATCGTATTCGATCGCCGCCTTGTTCGTGGCGAAGTTGACGCCCGCCGCTGTCACGCCGCTCGCGCCGGCCAGGGCCTCCTGCACCGTCGCGGCGCAGCTGGCGCAGGTCATCCCCTCGATGGGCAGGACGATGCGGGTCTTGCTCACGCGGCCGGGGAGGGGCTATGGAACTTGTGCGGCGACGACGCCGCACGACGGTCGCCTGCGGGCTCCACGACGAGCAGCCCCTTGAGCATGCTCATGCCGCAGCGGAAGGGATACTCGCCCGGTTGATCGGGAGTGAACTCGACGGTGGTCGTCTGAAACGCGGGCAGCTGCTGGTCGATGCCGAAGCGCTCGAATACGACGCGCTCGGAGCAGTCGGCGGTCTCATCGCGATAGAACTGCAGGCGCACCGGTTTCCCGGCCTGGACGACGATCGTGTCGGGCGTGTAGCCGCCCTTCACCAGTACCCGCACTTCCTGCACCCCGCTCGCGCCGGCGGTCGCCGCCACGGCGGTCCCGCGGGAGAACAGGAAGTACCACAGCACCCAGATGATGGCGGCGGCGCCGAGCGCCGTGACGGCAATCTGGGCGGGGGTCATCCGGCCGTCGCTAGCGAGTCTTCACCCGCGCGGGAGTCTCAATCCGCATGCGGTAGAACGACCGCCAGACGAACACCAGCGCGACGAACAGGAACGCGCCCGCGAGCAGCAGGGTCAACGTGGTCCCGCGCTCGACGGTGAGCGACACCGCCAGCTCCACGGCCAGCAGGCCGAACAGCGTCGTGAACTTGATGATCGGATTCATCGCGACCGACGAGGTGTCCTTGAACGGATCGCCGACCGTGTCGCCGACCACCGTGGCATCATGCAGCGGCGTGCTTTTCTGCTTCAACTCGGTCTCCACGATTTTCTTCGCGTTGTCCCACGCGCCGCCGGCGTTGGCCATGAAGATCGCCTGGTAGAGGCCGAACAGGGCGATGGAGATCAAGTAGCCGATGAAGAAGTAAGGCTCGACGAACGCGAACGCGAGCGTCGCGAAGAACACCGTTACGAAGATGTTGAACATCCCCTTCTGGGCGTACTGCGTGCAGATCTCCACGACCTTCTTGCTGTCGGACACCGAGGCCCGGGTCGTTCCCTCGAGGCGGATGTTCGCCTTGATGAACTCGACCGCGCGGTAGGCGCCCGTGGTGACGGCCTGCGTCGAAGCGCCGGTGAACCAGTAGATCACCGCGCCGCCCGTGATGAGGCCGAGCAGGAAGGGCGGATGCAGGATCGACAGATTCGCCAGCAGCTCAGGCTTGAGCCCGCCGGTGAGCGCCACGATGATCGAGAAGATCATCGTCGTCGCGCCGACCACCGCGGTGCCGATCAGCACCGGCTTGGCGGTGGCCTTGAACGTATTCCCCGCCCCGTCATTCTCCTCGAGGTTCTCCTTGGCCCGCGCGAAGTTCGGATCGAAACCGAAGTCCTTCTTGATCTCGGCGCGTATGTTGGGCACCTGCTCGATCAACGACAGCTCATAGACCGACTGCGCGTTGTCGGTGACCGGCCCGTACGAGTCCACCGCGATGGTCACCGGCCCCATGCCCAGGAATCCGAAGGCCACGAGGCCGAAGGCGAACACCGCGGGCGCCAGCATCAGTCCGCCCAGCCCCGTCGTACTCACCCCGTAGGCGATCGCCATGAGCACCATCATTGCCATACCGAGCCAGAAGGCGCTGAAGTTCCCGGCCACGAAGCCCGACAGGATGTTCAGCGACGCGCCGCCTTCGCGCGACGACGTCACGACTTCCCGGACGTGCGCGGATTTCACCGACGTGAACACCTTCACGAACTCCGGGATGATCGCGCCGGCGAGCGTCCCGCAGGTGATCACCAGGGACAGCTTCCACCACAGCGTGGGATCGCCGCCGATGTCGGGAATCAGGAGCCACGAGGCGCCGAACGTCAGCGCGACCGAGACGATCGACGTCAGCCACACCAGCGACGTCAGCGGCGCCTCGAAGTTCATGTGATCGGCCGCCGCGTACTTCGCCTTGGCGACCGCGGCGTTCAGGTAATACGAGAGCCCCGAGGCGACGATCATCATCACGCGCATCGCGAAGATCCACACGAGCAGCTGCACCTGCACCAGCGGATCGTGCACCGCCAGCAGGATGAACGTGATGAGCGCGACGCCCGTGACCCCGTAGGTCTCGAACCCGTCCGCACTTGGCCCCACGGAGTCGCCGGCGTTATCGCCCGTGCAGTCCGCGATGACGCCGGGGTTGCGGGCGTCGTCCTCCTTGATCTTGAAGACGATCTTCATGAGGTCGGCACCGATGTCGGCGATCTTCGTGAAGATGCCTCCCGCCACCCGCAGCGCCGCCGCGCCTAGCGACTCGCCGATCGCGAATCCGATGAAGCAGGGGCCCGCGTAATCGCCCGGAATGAAGAGCAGGATGCACAGCATCAGCAGCAGCTCGACGCTGATCAGGAGCATGCCGATGCTCATCCCGGCCTTGAGGGGGATCGCGTGGCACGGATATGGCTTGCCGCTGAGGCTGGCGAATGCGGTACGCGAGTTCGCGAAGGTGTTCACCCGGATCCCGAACCACGCGACCCCGTAGCTGCCCGCGATGCCGATCAGACTGAACAGCAGGATCACGATCACCTTGATGGCCGGAAAGCCGCGCACCGCCGCGCCGGTGGCATCGACCGTGTGGGCCAGCGCACCGAAATACAGCGCCACAATGGCCCCGATGAAGAGCCACAGAATGAGCAGGAACCGACCCTGCGTGATCAGGTAGGTCTTGCAGGTCTCGTAGATCAGCTCGGAGATCTCGAGCATCGCCCGGTGCACCGGCAGCTTGCGGAGCTGCGTGTAGGCGGCGAGCCCGAACAACAAGCCGAGCGCGCAGATGGCGAGCCCCCAGAGCAGCAGCGGCCGTCCCCCGATTCCGCCCAGAAACGTCGCCTGATCGAGGTCCGGCAGGACGAGGCTGGCTTCGCCTCCGGCGGGATGCTGGGCGGCTTGGAGGGCGGCAAACATCGGCAACGTCATCGACGGGATCTCCTAGAGCGTCGGTGGCGAATCAGGAACTCCAGAGGGAAAGCGCTTACTTGTCCGCGTACTCGTAGTACTCGACGCCGAGGTGCGTGATCTGCTCCTCACCCATCATCCAGCGCAGCGTGTTCTTGAGCTTCGTGTGCTGAATGAAGAGGTCGTGCTCGGCGTACAGGCCGGGGGCGGTCTGCGGACTCTTGAAATAGAACGACAGCCACTCCTGAATGCCGGAGAGGCCGGCCCGGCTCGCCAGGTCGAAGAACAGCGCCAAATCGAGCACGATGGGCGCCGCCAGGATCGAGTCGCGACAGAGGAAATCGACTTTGATCTGCATCGGATAGCCGAGCCATCCGAAGATGTCGATGTTGTCCCAGCCCTCCTTATTGTCTCCGCGGGGCGGATAGTAGTTGATGCGGACTTTATGGTAGACGTTGCCGTAGAGCTCGGGATACATCTCGGGCTGCAGGATGTGCTCGAGCAAGCCGAGCTTCGACTCTTCCTTGGTCTTGAACGACTCCGGATCGTCGAGCACCTCGCCGTCCCGGTTACCCAGGATGTTGGTCGAGTACCACCCCGCGAGGCCGAGCATGCGCGCCTTGAACGCCGGCGCGAGCACGCTCTTCATCATCGTCTGGCCGGTCTTGAAGTCCTTGCCGCCGATCGGAACCTTGCGCTCCTCGGCGAGCTGTTCCATCACGGGAAGGTCGACGGTCAGGTTCGGCGCGCCGTTCGCGAACGGAATGTTCTCCATCAGCGCCGCGTACGCGTACAGCATCGAGGGCGCGATGGAGGGGTCGTTCTGCTCCATCGCCTTCTCGAATGCCGCGAGCGATTGGTGCGCCGGTCCGGGGGTGAGGAACACCTCCGTGGAAGCGCACCACACGATGACGATCCGGTCCACGCCGGCGTGCTTCTTGAAGGCGCGGATGTCGGCGCGCAGCTGCTCGGCGAGATCCCGCTTGTTCTTGCCGCGCTTGACGTTGGTGCCCTGGAGCCGCTTGACGTAGAACTGGTCGAACACCGCGGGCAGCGGCTTGATGCCCTGGAGGAAGTCCTTGATCGGCTCGAGATGATCGTGGCGCTCGAGGACGCCGGCTTTCACCGCGGCGGTGTAGGCGTCGTCGGGAATCGGGTCCCAGGCGGCGAAGACCAGGTCCTTCAGCTCCGCGAGCGGCGCGAACTCCTTGATCTTGGGAGCGCGCTTCTCGGTGCGTTTGCCGAGGCGGATCGTCGCCATCTGGCTGAGCGAGCCGATCGGGAGCGCGCGGCCCCGCCGGACGTTCTCCACGCCGGCAATGAACGTCGTCGAGACGGCTCCAAGGCCGACCAGCATCACTCCGAGGGCTCCCGTCGCGGGCGCGATCTCGCGGCCCCCCCCCCCTGTCCCCACTGCTTGCTGCGGCACCATCAATGTCCTTTCCGGCGGGCTGCCGGGACTGCAGGCTGCGTCTCACGCCTCGCGACCGGAGGGGGCCGGGCCGCGCCGCTCGCCACGCGCGCGACGTGCACGACCCGTTGGACCACCGTGATCGCGGAGACGAGCGCGAGCACGACGACGATCCAGAACAGCAATATCCCATTGCGGCCGGGTCCGCCTCCAAACAACACCGCGGGCAGCCCCAACAGCAGTATGCGCTCCGCCCGGGACGCGATGCCCACCTTGCACTCGACGCCGAGGGCCTCCGCGCGGGCGCGTGTGTACGACACGAGCAGCGACGCCGCCAGCGCGGCCAGCGCGGCCGCGACCCCGAGGGTCACCCGGTCGGGCGGGAGCCCACCGCGCAGGAAGTAGATGGCGAGGCCGGCGAACACCGCTGATTCTCCCACGCGGTCGAGCGTCGAATCGTAGAACGCCCCGAACGTCGTGGTCATCCCGCCCTGGCGCGCCACCTGTCCGTCCAGGATGTCGAACACGCCGCTGGTGAGCAGCAGCACACCACCCAACCGGATGTCCCCGAACCCGAATGCGACGCCCGAGGCGATCACCACCAGCGTGCCGAGCGTCGTGATGACGTTGGGATGGACCCCGCCCCGAATGAGGGCGCGCGCCAGCGGCGCAGTCAACCCGACGAACCCGTCCTTCACGCGCTGGGGAATGACGTTCATTGCCGGGGGGAAACTAATCGCCCGAGCAAGGGGCGGTAAGCGCCAAAGCGCTTCCCGGCGCAAGGGTTTGGGTGCGTTAGTCGCTTACAGGCCCCCGCCCCCGCCCCCGCCCGCCCGCGACCACGGCGGTACGACGCCGTTCGAACGCGCGTACGCGATCAACTGGCCGAGGTGCTCGTGCGCGTGCGTGGCCGTCAGCAACAGGATATTGCGCTTGGTGCTGGGACGACCGAACAATGTCGCGGGCTTATCCAGATCGGCGTCCGGCATGCCTCGGATGGCGGCACGCACGTATTCAGACGACCGCCGCAGCTGCTCGATCACTTGCGCCTTGTCGGTGACGGTGTTCTCGGCATCCGGCGGGAACCCCGGCAGTGCCGGTACGCCCGCCATGCCGAGGATGAAGGGATTCGCGCCGCTGACGTGCATCAGGACCTGGCTGACCGAGCGGACGCCGGCCGCGGGGCGCCACACGTACTTCTCCGCCGGGATGGCTTCGGCGAGCTGCAGCAGCTTCGTGGCGGCGTCGTCGAATTGCGCCAGGATCTCGCCGCGTACGCCAGCCGGAGCCGCCGGCGGCGCTTGACCGGAAAGAGGGGCGGCGAGCGAAAGGACAGCGAGGGCGCCGAGGGTGAGCGTTCTCATGGTGACTCCGTGGTTGAGGAATGTCGTCACGTTAGTAGATCAGGTACTTGGCGCGCGCGGTGCGGAAGCGGGAGAGATCGTCTTCCCATGTGCCCCAGATCTCCCACGCCGGCCGCCCCGCCTCGAGTGCCCGCCGCAATTCGGGACCCGCCGCCAGCCCATCGAACCGCTCCGCCCGAAACTGCAGCTGGCGTGGGTGCGTCGCGCGAATCGCGGCCAACAACGCCACGGCGAGCTTCGTGGGATCATAGGTCTTGCGGTCGAGCACGTGGATGCGCAGGCCCCACAGCTCCTCGCCGTCGTACTTCCCGTCGGTGGGCCCGCGCGGGGTGAAGACGGCGCGTGTGACTTCCACCCCGGCCAGCGCCCAGCCCCGTGCCCGTCGCCAATCGGGCGGCTGCATCAGGCGGCTGATGACCGCCTCCGGATCGAGCCACGGCGCGCCGAGCACCTGAAAGGCGAAGCCCGTCCCGCGGCCGACGGAGACATTCGTGCCCTCGAACAGGCAGAGACCGGGATAGTGCAGCGCGCTCTCGAGGTCCGGCATGTTCGGCGACGGCTTCACCCACGGCAGACGGGTCTTGTCGTACAGCATGTCGCGCTTCCATCCCGCGACCGGCACGACCACCAGATCGGCACCAATGGCCAACACCTCGTTCGCCATGCGCGCCAGCTCGCCGATCGTCATCCCGTGCCGCATGGCCACCGGAAGGAAGCCGACGAGTGTGGAGTCCGGATCGCCGGGCTGGGCGCGAACGTTCCCCTGAACCTCCCGCCCCCCGATCGGATTGGGCCGGTCGAGAACGATGACGCGCTTGCCCGCGCGGGCCGCCGCACGCATCAGCTGCGTCGCGGTCGCGATGTAGGTGTAATACCGGGCGCCGATGTCCTGGAGATCGATGAGCACGACGTCTATGGAGTCGAGCGCCGTGCGCGCGGCGGTGCGCGAGCCCCCATAGAGGCTATAGATTGGGAGACCCGTGCTGGAGTCGGTTTCGTCGGGCAGGCCGGAGCGGTCTTCCGTGCCGCGGAACCCGTGCTCGGGACTGAACAGCAGGCTGAGCCGTACACCGGCAGCGGCACGCAAGACATCCACATCCCGGCGGCCCTGTCGATCCACGCCGGTGTGGTTGGTGAGCAGCCCCAGGCGCTTGCCCGTGATGAGACGCACCGAATCCGAGACGACGACTTCGATGCCGGGCCGGACCTGGGTGAGGGCCGTGCCGGGCGTACATCCCCCGGCGCTGCCGGCGAACCCACAAACCAGCCACACGAGACGATGCGCGCGCATAGACTCCTTATAGTCGCTCTGCTGACCGCTTGTGCCGGAGGAACGGCCACCACGCGCCCCGCGCCGCAGCCGGCGGTGGACGCGGTGCTTGCCGGCCTGACCCTCCGTCAGAAGATCGCCCAACTCGTCGTCCCGTGGCTTGCCGGAAACTACACCGCCCTCGACGATTCCGCCTTCCAAATCGCGACGCGGTGGGTCGATACGCTCGAGGTGGGCGGCATCATCATCTCGGTGGGGTCGCCGTTCGACATCGCGGCGAAGCTCAACGCGCTGCAGCGCCGCTCGCGCCTGCCGCTGCTGATCTCCGCGGATCTCGAATGGGGCGCCGGGATGCGGGTCATCGGCGCGACCGCGTTTCCCATGATCATGTCGGCCGGCGCGACCGGCGACGAGCGCGACGCCTACACGATCGGCCGCGTCGCGGCGCGCGAGGGGCGCGCCGTCGGCATTCACGTGAACTTCGCGCCCGCCGCGGACGTCAACAACAATCCGCTCAATCCGATCATCAATATCCGGTCGTTCGGCGAGGATCCCCGGGCGGTGGCGCGGCTCGTGCGCGCGTACGTGCGCGGGCTCCAGGACAACGGGATGCTCGCGACCTTGAAGCACTTCCCGGGACACGGCGACACCGATCTCGATTCGCACATCGGCCTCCCGACGATCCGCGCCGATTACCGCCGGCTCGACACGCTGGAGCTGGTGCCGTTCCGCGCCGGTATCGACGCCGGGGCCGAGATCGTGATGAGCGCCCACATCGCGTTCCCCGCGCTCACGGGCGGCGACGATCCCGCGACGCTGTCGGGCGCGGTGCTCACGGGCGTGCTCCGGGACTCGCTCCGCTTCCGCGGCATCGTGGTGACCGACGCGCTCATGATGGGCTCCATCGTCGCCAAGTACGGGGCGGGCGAGGCCGCGGTCCGCGCGTTCACGGCGGGCTCCGATCTGCTCCTCATGCCCGCCGATCCCGACTCGGCGATCGCTGCGATGGCGGCCGCGGTCACCAGCGGCCGCATCTCCGCCGCCCGCTTGGACGCCTCGGTGCGCCGCGTCCTGCAAGCGAAGCACCGTCTGGGACTGTTCGCGCAGCGCACCGTGTCGCTCGACTCGATCCCGCGAATCGTCGGCGCCAAGGCCTTCCAGGACGCCGCGGACGATGTCGCGCAGCGCGCCCTCACGCTCGTGCGCGACACCGCCGGCACGATCCGCCGGTTGCGGGCGACGCGCACCCGCATCGCGCTGATCGCCTACGGCGACGAGCTGAACAGCACGGTGGGCCAGCGCATGCTGGAGCTGCTGCGCCTCGGCGGCGACACCGTCAGCTTTTTCCGGCTGTGGCCCCAGTCGGGCACGCTCTCCTACGACTCCGCGCGAGTCGTGATTGCCCGGGCGCCGACCGTGGTCTTCGCGGCCAACGTGCGGCCGATTTCGTGGAAGGGGCACATCGCGCTCCCCGATTCGCTGGCCCGTCTGATCACGGTGACGGACGCGACCAAGTCCACGGTGCTGGTGTCGCTCGGCAGCCCGTACCTCCTGAACCAGACGCCGACCGTGAAATCGTACGTCATCGCGTGGAGCGGCGTGCGCGCCGCCGAGCGCGCGGCGGGCCGCGCGCTGCTCGGCTGGTCCCCGATTCGCGGCAAGCTCCCGATTCGGATCCCACCGGCGTACCCCATCGGCCATGGCGTCACGCTCCCGGACTCGACCCTGCCGCCGCCCCGCCCCCCCGCGCGGATCATCATTCCGTGAGACTCGGCGCCGCGGCGTATGCTGCGGTCGCAATCATGGGCGCCTGCGCGCCGGCGGGTCGCAGCACGCCCGTGGCCGCATCGCCGGCCGTCGATCCGCGGTTCGATCCTGTCCTCCGCTACTTGCGCTCGCAGGTGGACACCGCGTTTCCGGGCGCTGTGGTCGCCGTCGGCCGTCACGATCAGATCCTGTTGCTCCAGGCGATCGGGCACTACGGAGTCGACGATCCGCAGCCCGTCACCAGCGAGACGATCTACGATATGGCATCGCTGACGAAGGTCGTTGGCCTTACGACTGCCGCGATGATGCTCGTGAGCGCCGGCACGCTCGATCTCGACGCGCCCGTTCAGCGTTACCTGCCCGCCTTCCATGGCGCCGGCAAGGAGCGCGTCACGATCCGGCATCTGCTGACGCACGCGTCGGGTCTCCCGGCATGGCGGCCATTGTATCGCGAGGCGTCATCTCGCGAGGACGCGCTGATGCTGGTCGATACGACGCCCCTGCTCCACCAGCCGGGGGGCACGTTCGTCTACTCCGATCTCGGCGCGATTGTGTTGACCCAGGCCGTCGAGGCGGTCGCCCGTGAACCGCTGGATCGGTTTCTCGAGACGCGACTGTTTGGTCCGCTGGGAATGCACGCGACGCGTTTCCTGCCGCCCCAGAGTTGGCGCTCACGGATCGCGCCCACCGAGAACGACTCGGCATTCCGCCACCGCGTCCTGCGCGGCGAGGTGCACGACGAGAACGCGGGAAGGCTGGGCGGGGTGTCGGGGCACGCGGGACTCTTCGGCACGGCGGGGGATTTGGCGCGGTTCGCACAGTGGCTGCTGGAGCTCCGGGGAGCCCGGCTGACCCCGGGGCGGCGCCCCGGGGTTAGCCGACCCCACCTGCCGTCTGCGCTTGTCCTTGAGTTTACCCGCCGCCAAGACCTGCCGCCCGGCACCTCACGTGCCCTGGGCTGGGACACCCCGTCGCGGAACTCGAGCGCCGGCACCAAGCTGTCGGCGAGCGCGTTCGGCCACACGGGCTTCACCGGCACCTCGGTTTGGATCGATCCCGAGAAGGACCTCTTCATTATTCTGCTCACGAACCGCGTGAACCCCACGCGGGCCAACACGAAGATCTTGCAGGTCCGCCGCCGCGTCGCCGACCTCGTAGTCGAGGCGGTTACTCCACTACGGTAGCCCAGCCCCGTCGCGTGAGATCCCGGTAGATCACGAAGCCGCCGAGCAAGCCAAGCGCGAGGAGCAGCAAGCCAATGGCCGTCTCGTGAAGCAAGAGCTTCCCGACGCCGAACAGCACCCCGTAGATCAGCACGCACCCCGCCACCCAGTCGATCAGGTTCGAAAGCCCATCGGCTGTGACCTTCACCTCGGGGGCCAACGCTGCGATCGGCGCCCAGCCGGCGCGCGACGGCCGCGTGCGGCGGTAGAACGCGACCAGGGTGTCGCGCGATTCCGGGGCCGTGAGGAACGTCACCGCGAGCCAGACGACCGTCGTGACGCTCACGGTGATGATCATCATCCAGGCGAAGTCCAGCGGCTTGTCGGTGTCGAAGCCGCCGACGGTCTGTAAGAGGACCGAGACCAGGAACGCGCTGACCATCGCGGAGACCTCGCTCCACGCGTTGATGCGCCACCAGTACCAGCGTAACAGGAGCACCGCGCCGGTGCCGGCTCCGGTCACGATCAGGAGCTTCCACGCACCGGCGATCGAGCCCATGTAAAACGTCACCACCGCCGATATCACGGTGAGGAGGATCGTTGCGTACTTCGACGCCTGCACGTAGTGGGGCTCGTCGGCGTCGCGCTTCACGAAGCGGCGGTAAAAGTCGTTGACCAGGTAGCTCGCGCCCCAGTTGAGCTGTGTGGCGATCGTGGACATGTACGCGGCGGCGAACGCCGCCACCATGAGCCCGCGCAGCGACGACGGCAGATGGTCGATCATGACCCGGATGTAGCCCGTTTCCGGATCGGCGAGGTCGGGATAGAGAATCACCGACGCCATCGCCACCAGGATCCAGGGCCACGGCCGAATCGCGTAGTGCGCGATGTTGAACCAGAGCGTGGCGAGCAGCGAATGCCGCTCGTCCTTGGCGCTGAACATGCGCTGCGCCACGTACCCGCCCCCCCCGGGCTCGGCCCCCGGGTACCAGGTCGCCCACCAGTTGAGCGAGATGTACACGAGGAACGTGAGCATCGGCATCCACGCCGAATTCACGTCGGGGACGAAGCTCAGGACGTCGCCGCGACCGCCCTCGACCAGCTTCGCCTTCATCGCGTCGATGCCGCCCACGGCCTGCACGGCGAACACGGCAAGCACGATCACCATGCCCATTTTGATCACGAACTGGAACAGGTCGGTGACGAGCACCCCCCATAGACCGGAGAGCGTCGAGATCGCCGACGTGAGCGCGATCAGCCCGAGCACGATCACCAGTGCTTCGACCTTCCCGATGCCGAAGATCAGCTGCAGGATCTTCACCATGGCGAGGTTGACCCAGCCCAGGATGATGCAATTGATCGGGATGCCGAGGTACAGCGCCCGGAAGCCGCGCAGAAAGGCGGCGGGCTTCCCCGCATAGCGAATCTCGGCAAACTCGACGTCCGTCATCACGCCGGAGCGCCGCCACAACCGGGCGTAGAAGAACACCGTCAGCATGCCGCTCGCGACGAAGCACCACCACAGCCAATTGCCCGCGATGCCGTTGCGCGCCACCATTCCCGTGACCGCGAGGGGCGTATCCGCCGCGAACGTCGTCGCGACCATCGACGTGCCGGCGAGCCACCACGGCACGTTGCGGCCGGAGAGGAAGAATTCGCTGGTGCTCTTGCCGGCGCGCGCTTTGTAGTAAAACCCGATCGCGATGTTGCACGCGAAGTAGAGACCGATGATCAGCCAGTCGGCGAACGTGAGTTGCATAGGGCCATCAATTGGGGGGATGCGCGCCAGCGAGGCAAGCGGGGGGCACCGTTGACAGCCCGGCCACGACCCCCTAAGTTGCGCCGAGACAGGAGGATAGTGATGAGCACGACACAACGGTCCGTTGCCCTCACGCTCACCGATCGGGCGGGGGAAGAGGTCAAAAAGTTCCTGGCCGAGGAGAAGGTCGCTCCGGCGGCCGCCGGGCTGCGCGTGGCCGTGTTGCCGGGCGGGTGCTCGGGGTTCCGCTACAGCCTGAACGTCGAAGCGCAGCCTGCGGCCGACGACGTGGTCGTCGAGAGCGCCGGCGTGCGGCTGTTCGTGGACGAGTTCAGCGTGCAGTACCTGAACGGCACGGTCATCGACTACAAGAGCAATTTCCAGGAATCCGGCTTCGCGTTCGAGAATCCGAACGCGTCCGGCGGCTGCGGCTGCGGGTCGTCCTTCACGGTTTGAGTGGCGTCGATCCTTCCTGATTCGGTACTTCGGGCCCGCACGCGCGGGCCCGTTGCTTTTCCCGGAGCCTGAGTGCGTCCACTCGACGTCGCCGTTATCATCGCCTACTTCGGGCTCGTGCTCGCCGTGGGCGTCGCATTCCGCGGCCGCCAGCGCGACGCCGCCGACTACTTCCTCGGCCAGCACGGCTTGCCCTGGTGGGCGATCATGTTCTCGATCGTCGCCACTGAGACATCGGCCCTGACGATCATTTCGGTGCCGGGCATCGCGGCGCGCGGCGACCTGACGTTCCTCCAGCTGTCGTTTGGCTACCTCGTGGGCCGCATCGGCGTGGCGGCGTTCCTGCTCCCCGGCTACTTCCAGGGCACGCAAGAAACGGCGTACGAGCGCCTCGAGCAGCGCTTCGGTCCCGCGGCGCGCCGGGCCGCTGCCGGCATCTTCCTCGTCACCCGGGCCATGGGCGAGGGCGTCCGGCTCTTCGCCACGGCGATTCCGCTGGCGGTGATCACCGGGTGGAACATGTCCGCCGGCATTCTGGCGGTGGCGGTCATCACCATCTTCTACGCCTGGATCGGCGGACTGCGGTCCGTCGTGTGGGTGGACGTGCTGCAGCTCGCCGTGTACTTGGTGGGCGGCATCGCGACGCTGATCGTCGCGACGCACCTCGCGGGGGGGTGGGACGCCTTCGGGCGCGCGTGGGAGGCGGGGAAACTTGCCGTGATCGATCCGCGGTTCTCGTTCAAGATCACCTACACGCTGTGGGGAGGCCTGATCGGCGGCGCGTTGCTGTCGGCGGCGTCGCACGGGACAGACCATCTCTTGGTCCAGCGCTTGCTGGCAGCGCACGGCTTGCGCGATGCGAAGCGCGCGCTCGTGGGGTCCGGCGTGTTCGTCATCGCTCAGTTCGCGCTCTTTCTCCTCGTCGGAACGAGCCTGTGGCTGGCCGGAGCGGATCGGCCGGACCTGGCGAGCGACGCCATTTACCCGACGTTTGTCCTGGAGCACCTCCCTCCCGGCTTGGCGGGTCTCGTCGTCGCCGCGATCCTCGCGGCGGCATCGGTCGCAGCCGCATTGAACTCGCTCGCGTCGGCAACGACCTACGATTTCTACGTGCCGCTGACGGGCCGCCGGGATCCCGAGCACCTGCTCAAGGTCGGCCGCGGGATGACGTTGGTGTGGGCCGCTATCCTCGTGGTGGGCGCCATGCTGGTCAAGGATCGGGACACTCCCGTCGTCGTCCTCGCCCTCTCCATCGCCTCGATCACGTATGGCGGCCTGCTGGGCTCCTACGTGCTCGGCGGGTTGTGGCCGCGGGCGCGGCAGGTGGACGTCATCATCGCCATCATCGCGGCCGTCGCGGTGATGGTTCCGGTCGTGCTCGGATTTCCGGGACGCCTCCTGCCCGGCCTCGCCTGGCCGTGGTACGTGCCGCTGGGGACGGCGGTGACGGTGGTCGTGGGGATGCTGTCCTCATTCGTCGGACAGTCGGACCGTCGGACTGTCGGACAGCAGGCGATGTCGGGATGACCGCACCGTCCGACCGTCCGACCGTCCGGCCGTCCGACGTCGTCCTCCTCGGCGTCGACGCGGGCGGCTCGCACACGACCGTCGCGCTCGGCGATCGCGATGCCCGCGTGCTGGCGCGGGCGGACGGCCCCGGGTCCGCCATGAAGCCGGGAGGGGCACAGCGCTCGGCGGCCGTCATTCTCGACGTGGCGCGGCGGGCCGCCGCGCAGGCGGGCGTGTCGCTCCCGGCGGCGGTGGCACTCGTCGGGGCGGCCGGCGCCGGCCGGGCGCCCGAGCGGGAAGCGCTCGCCGCCGCAATCCTCGCCGCGGGCGTTGCCGAGCGGGTCGACGTGCGCGGCGACGTCGAGCTCGCCCTGGCTGTGGCGTTCGGGGATGGCGCGGGGATCATGGTGAGCGCGGGTACGGGGTCGATCGCCTACGCGCGAACGCCCGACGGCAACCTGCACCGAGCGGGCGGCCACGGGTGGCAGCTGGGGGATGAAGGCGGAGGATACTGGTTGGGGCGTCGGGCACTCGCCGCGGCGGCGCGCGCGCACGACGGCCGCGAGGAGTCGTCCACGCTGCTCGAGCGCCTGCTCGTCGCGCTCGGCCTGCAAACCTTCGACGATCTGATCCGCTGGACGGCGACGGCGACCCCGGGGCAAGTGGCGGCCCTCGCGCCGCACGTCTTGAACGCCGCGCGCGAGGGCGAAGCCGTGGCCCAGCGGGCGATTCTCGATGCCGCCGCGGAGCTGGCCCAGCTCGTGCGCATCTTGATCCGCCATTTCTCCGGCACCGAGGCGGTGCCCGTGGCAACCGCGGGCGGGCTGCTGAGCCCGGGCTCGCCATTGCTGGACGCTCTGCGCGCCATGCTTGGAGCCGACGTGCCGCGGGCCCGTCTCGCGAATGCAAACGGACCCGTGGACGCCCCCGCAGGCGCCTTGCGGCTCGCGGCGCAGCTGCTCGCGCCCTAGCTCGCCGCCCTCGGGGGCCCCCCGGGTGAGCCTCCCGGCACGCGCAGGCGGCTGTGGCGATAGCCGTAGGCGACGTAAAGCAGCAGCCCGAACCCCAGCCAGGCGAGAAACCGGATCCATGTGACGAGCGGCAGCTGAATCATGAGAAACACGCAGGCGCCGATGGCGATGATCGGCGTGAACGGCATCCACGGCGTGCGGAACGGCCGGGGGCGGTGCGGCTCCCGGTAGTGCAAGATCAGCACGCCCCCTGCGACGACGGCGAAAGCAAACAGCGTTCCGATGTTGGTGAGCTGCACGACCTCGTCGATATTCGCAAACGCCGCAAACACCGCCACGAATATGCCCGTGAGAATCGTCGTCACATGGGGCGTGCGGAACCGCGGATGCACCTTCGCCGCGAAGGGCGGGAGCAGCCCGTCGCGCGCCATCGAGAAGAAGATGCGCGGCTGCCCGAGCTGGAAGACGAGTAGCACGGACGCCATCGCGAACACGGCGCCCAGCGCAACCACGAACTGACCGAATTCCAGGATCCGCGACGAACTTCCGGACTCCTGCAAGGCGGTGAGCATCGGCTCCGCCGTACCGAGCTGGCGCCAGGGCGCCATCCCCGTCATCACGAGCGCCACCAGGATGTACAGCACCGTAGTGATGAGCAGGCTCATGATGATGCCGAACGGCATGTCCTTCGCAGGGTTTTTCGTCTCCTCGGCCGCCGTGGAAACCGCGTCGAACCCGATGTACGCGAAGAAAATGATCGCCGCGGCGCTGGTGATCCCCTTGAAGCCGTTCGGGGCGAAGCCGCCGTAGGCCGTGTAGTTCTCGGGTCTGATGAAGAAGGCTCCCAGGACAATGAAGAAGAGCACGACCGCCACTTTGACGAGCACCATCACGGAATTGGTCGTCGCCGACTCGCGAATGCCGTATACGAGCACGACCGTGATCAGTGCGACGATGGCGACCGCGGGAATGTTGACGATGATCGGGAACCCGAAGAGATGCGGCGCGCCGCTCACCGCCGACGCCAGATACGCCGTGGCGGGGTCGGTCGCGCCCGCCGCCAGGGCCTCGGCGGCCTGATAGGCGGTGCGGTAGTCGATCGTCAGCCACGCCGGGAGCGTGATGCCGAAGTTCCCGAGCAGCTCCCGGAAATGGCCCGCCCATGAGATCGCTACAGCAATGTTACCGACTGCGTATTCGATGATTAGGTCCCAGCCGATGATCCACGCGGCAAGCTCGCCCAGCGACGCGTACGCGTACGTGTAGGCGGATCCCGAGATCGGGACCATCGCCGCGAACTCGGCGTAGCACAGCGCGGCGAAACCGCACGCTGTCGCGGTGATCAGGAACGACAGCACGATGGCGGGACCGGCGCCCACGTGATCCGCCCCACCGGCGATTGCCGAGCCCGTGGAGGCGAAGATGCCGGCCCCGATCAGGGCGCCGATGCCGAGCGCCGTCAGGTCCCATTTGCCGAGCACGCGTTTGAGCTGCCGCTCGGGCGCCTGGGCTTCGGCCAGGAGCCGGTCCGCCGACTTGCGGGCGAACAGCTGATGCATTGGACCGCCTGTTTTCAGTGTGCGACGGCGAACGTTACGGGATGACGGTTACGCTGGCGACGTAATCGACGCGCCGCCCATCGCGGGTCATCGCCGGATTGAACAGGTACCCCATCATCCGCTCGGTAAACTCGCGGCGGTATCCGGCGTCCTTGATCGGCGGCGTGACTTCGACCCGTGTGACCCGGCCTTCGGCGGTGACCCAGAACCGGACCTCGTGGCGCCGCCCCCGCGCTTCGCGGGGCGCGCCGGGCGGCGGGAAAATCGTCCACCGCGGCGAGGCGGGGAAAATGTAACTCGCATCGCCGCCCGAGCCAGAGCCCGAATCGGCGCCCGCGCCGGGCCCGGTGCCGGTTCCCTTCCCGCCGCCGGTGCCCGGGCCCTGCCCCGGCCCGCCCGCCGTACCGCCGCCGGTACCCACTGGCGCGGGGGGGGGGGTCAGAACCGTGGCCAGGGGGACATCGATCTTCACCGCTTCGGGAACGGGCGTTGCGAGCATGGGCACGGTGACGTCCGGCGCGGCGGGAACCTCCTGTGCCTGTGGTCTGGAGGGCGCGGGCAGCGCGAACCAGCTCACGGCCGGCCGCCCGCCTCCGCCGCCACCACCGCGTGGACCCGTGCCGCCGCCACCGCCACTCTCGAACAGAGCGGCACCCCGCCACAGCACGAGCACGGCGATAGCGACATGCGCGAGGAACGAGACGGCGGCGGCCGGCCCCGCGCGGCGCCGCGGGAGCGGCAGCGCGTAGGCATCAAAAGCGGGACGCGTGGTTCCGGTCACGGTCTAATAGATACACCAGAACGAAACGCGGGGCACGACTTGTCGCCGCGCCCCGCGTGTCTTGGAGAGTCGCGACCCCTTAACGCGCCGCGCCCGCGGCTTGGTCAACGGGGGTGAAGCCGATCACCTGCACGCCGGCCCCGCGGGCAACGTCCATCGCGCGCACGATCTCACCGTACTTTCGGTTCGGCGCGGCCTTGATGAACAACAGCTTCGCGGGCCGCTGGTCGTAGAGCTCGTGAAACTTGGCGTCCAGCTGCTCGAATGTGACCGGCTGCGTGTTGATCGAGTACGAACCGTCCGCCTTCAATTCGAGCACGATCTGGTCGCTAGACTGCTGGCGCTGCCGCGGCTGCTGCCGCTGCTCCGGCGGGACCTGTACGACGAAGTTTCGGCGCGAGAGCGGCAGCGTGATCATGAAGATGATGAGCAGCACGAGCAGCACGTCGATCATCGGCGTGACGTTGATATCGGAGCTAAGGCCCGTGCCGAAGCCGCCGCTTCCCATGGACATGGGCTAATGCCTTTCCGGACGGGCCGTGCGTTCCTGCTCGGCGATCGCCCCGACCACGCGGACGCCCGCCTTGCGGGCGATCTCGAGCGCGGTCTGCACGCGCCCGAACTCGATCCCCTCATCCGCTTTCAGGTACAGGATCTTGTCCACGGTGCGCGCCGCGTACACCGACGTAAGCTGGCCGGGCAGATCCTCGTCGCTGATGTAGCGAGGCCCCGTGTACACCCCCCTGGCACCAGTGATGTCCAGGTAGAATCTACCCTCGCGATCGATGCCGAGCCGGATCTCGCCCTCGGCTTCCTCGGCCGACTCGGGGTTGGTCGCGCGCGGCAGCGTCGCCTGGAACCCGGCGGTGATCGCGGGCGTCACGATCATGAAGATGATCAAGAGCACGAGCATCACGTCGATCATCGGCGTGACGTTGATGTCCGCCGCGACGACCGACCTGCCGCTCGACTTGGACATCGACATGGCTCAGCTATCCTTTGATCGGGCCGCTGGTCTGCGACGTCTTCTGCGTCTGGAACTCCTTGGTGAAGATGGACCGGCCGAACTCGCTGCCGACGCTCTTGATGAGGTAGTCGATCAGCTCCTTCGACGTGTAGGTCATTTCCACCGTCAAGAAGTCGATCTTGGTGCTGAAGTAGTTGTACAGCCACACCGCCGGGATCGCGACGAGCAGACCGAACGCCGTGGTGATCAGCGCCTCCGCGACGCCGCCCGTGATCGCCGCCAGGGAGCCGGAGCCGCCCGCCGCGGACATGCCTTGGAACGCGGTGACGATCCCCATCGTCGTGCCGAGCAGGCCGACGAAGGGCGCCGTCGCGCCGGTCGTCGCCAGGATGCCGAGACCGCGCTTCAGCTCGGCGGTGATGATGAGCATCTGCCGCTCGACCGCCCGCTCCGCGGAATTGATGTCGGCTGCCGTGATCGTCGCCCGGTCGCGGAGCAGCGGCTTCACTTCGGACAGCGCCTCGCCCAAGACCCGCGCCACGTGGCTCTTCTTGTTTTTCTCCGCCAGCGCGATGGCGCCATCGAGCTGCTCCTCCTGCAGATAGCGCGAGAACTCAGGCGCGAACTTGCGCGTCTCTTGCTGCGACTTCCGCAGGTACAGCCACTTGGAGATGCTGACCGCCCACGACCAAGCCGACATGATGAACATGACGAGCACGATGCCTTTGGCGAACAGCCCCATTGATGCCCATAGTTCAGCGTAACTCATCTTGGCTCCCTCGAGTGCGCGCTGCGCGTGATGACCGGACTACCGCTTGATCTTGAAGTCAATCGGCAGATTGACCAGGACCCGGACCGCCCGCCCATGCACGCGCGCGGGACGAAACAGCGCGCGCAGCACGTACTGCTTGGCGGGCTGATCAAATCCGGGATTGGGACTCTGAATGATCTTCACCGACGGCGGCTCGGCGCGGCCGCTGGTGTCGATAATCGCTTGCACGACCACCCGCCCCTGCACGCCCGCCTGCCGCAGCAGGTCGGGGTACACGAGCGACGGGCCCGAGAGCACCTCGGGCCGCTCTTCCACCACCGACTCCATGAACACCTGATCGGACGACGGCACGATGCCCGCGCCGATGCCGCCCTCGACGCCGGTGCCGGTGTAGTCCTTGGGATCAAAGTGCTCTTGCAGATTGATCGGCGGAATGTTCGTCGGGATGTCGGTCGGTGCCACGACCGTTTGAAAGCCCTTGAGCTGGGGAACCTCCAGAATCGGCGGTTGCTCTTCGGGCTTCTTTTGCTCTTCCTGATTGAGGAAGACCAAGGCCGTATCTATCACGGTCTCCTCCGACGCCTGACCAGCGGTGATGGTGGCGATGACGGCCGCCAGCACGAGTAGGCTGTGCCCTACCAGGGACACGACACCCAGGCCGAATGCGCCTTTCTTGTCGGTCTTCCGGTTGGACTCAATCAGATGATCGAACACGTCGTAGCCTCCAGGCTCGTTGGCTAAGTAATAGTACCCTGCGCGACGAACCCGCTAGTGGGGCGAAGATTACAAAACGATGACAGCCGAGTGAGCCTTCGCCCGCCCGTCACCGCCAGGACCCGTGCCGCTCCGCAGCGTGAAATCGACGGGAATCCGGACCCGCACGCGCACCGCGCGTCCATGGACGCGGCCGGGACGGAACAGAGTGGCCGCGAGCGCCTGTCGCGCCGGCGCAACGAACCCGGGATTGGTCGCGGAAACGACGGTCAGTGACCCCTGCTCCACCCGGCCCGCCGTATCGACCACCGCCTCGAGCACTACCTGCCCCCTGATCCCCGCCTGGCGGAGCAGCTCGGGATAGGCGGGGAGCGGCCCTCCTGGAAGAGTGCCCCAGAAGGATTCCATGCGTGCCTGAACGCGGCGTGGTGGACGGATTACAGGTCGGTTATCGAGAGGTGACGATTACGGGTCTACTGCTGCGTCAACGACGAGCCATCACCCGGTAGGTGTACTTGATCCAGCTCGATCCTTCCGCCTCGAAATCGAAGCGCAGCGTGACCCGGGTGCGGACCGGGATGCCGTCGGCGCGCCCCGGCGCGAACCGCGCCTGGGCCAGACCCCGGCGTATTTCCTCTTCCGTGCGCCGCGCCGTCCCGCCCGACACCTCGAGTGTCTCCGGCTCGAGGATACCATCCGCGCTGATCACCGCCCTGAATGTCAGATACGTGCGCATGCGGGTGTCGTAGACGCTCACAGAAGCATCCATGATCTGAAGCTGCGGGAAAAACGTGAATTGTGGCGGCCGCACGCCCTCCGGACATTTCCCAACGCAGTCGTACACGGCCGGGGCCGCCGCGGGCGGCGGCGGCTGGGCGGGACTCGTCAGCGCCGCACGCTCGGCAGCAAGGATGTGGGTGAGTGCCGGGTCGAACTGGTCGAACGCCGCTTGGAGGCCGGGATCGAGCGCCAGCGCCTGGCGGAAGGCGGAAGCCGCCGCCGAGTCACCGGTCGTGTAGAAACCGACGACGCCGAGCAGCACCCACGCTTTGACGCGATCGGCCGCGGTGTGAGCGGGCGCTTCCGCCACTCTTCGCAGCAGCGTAGCGGCACTGTCCAAGTTGTGCGCCGCGATCTGCGCGCTCGCGGCTTGCAGCAGCAAGGTGCCGCGCTCCAACGCGCATGGTCCTGGAGTGGGAACGGCATCAGACGGGGTTCCGCACACGATCGTGTCGCGCACGGAGGCCGGCACCGGGGAGGGCTGCTGCACAACAGCAGCGAGGGCCGTCAAGACCAGGCCGGGAGTCATCGCCCCGGAAACCTGAGGGGTAGTGTGGGGGAAAGTCAATCGGTGCCGCGGGGCTGAAACTCCCTAGGCCGTATCCCCCTGCGGCAGCGCGACCGTGAACGTCGTGCCCCGCCCCGGCCGGCTTTGCACCTCGATCGTGCCGCCGTGGGCTTCCGCGATCCACTTGCAGATGGCAAGGCCGAGGCCGGTCCCGGGACGCTCTCCGGTGCGCGTGCGGGCGGAGTCGGCGCGCCAGAAGCGGTCGAAGATGTGGGGCAGGTCGCCGGGCGCGATCCCGATGCCGCTGTCCGCGACCGTGAGCAGCACCCGACCATCACTCGCGCCCAGCTCCACCGACACCTGGCCCCCCCGCGGGGTGTACTTCACCGCATTCTCGATCAGGTTCAGCGCCAGCTGGCGCATGCGGCTTTGGTCCACCGCCAGCACCAGGGGATCGGGCGGCATGCGGATCTCGATGGTGACGCCCGCATGCTCCGCCAGCAGCTCGCCGGTCTCGCCCGCCTCCTCGATGATCGCCCGCAGGTCGACGGGCTCCCGATGCAGATCGGCGCGGCCCTCATCGGCGCGCGCCAGCGTCAGCAACGCGTCGAGCAGCTCGGTCATCCGATTCACCTCCTGGAGCGTTTCCTCAAGCGCGGCGAGGGTTTCCTGCGGCAGATCCGGCCGCGTGATGGCGCGCTCGACGCCCGCCCGTACGACCGTGAGGGGCGTCTTCAGCTCGTGGCTCGCATCCGCGGTGAAGCGGCGCAGGGCGGCGAAGCTGCGCTCCAGGCGCGTCATCATCTGATTCAGCGTCTCGGCCAGGCGCCCGAGCTCGTCGCGCTCCATCGGCAAGGCAAGCCGGCGGTGCAGGCTGCGGCCGTCGGTGATCTCGCGCACCTCCGTGATCATACGGTCCACCGGCTCGAGCGCCCGTCCCGCGATCCAGCGCCCCACCAGCACCGCGGGCACGATCCCGACCACGAAGGCGATGACGAGCGTCGAGAGGAGCTGCTCGAGGCGCAGCTCCGCGGTGCGCGTGTCGGCGCCGGCGAAGATGGCGCCGAACTGGTCGCCGGCGTCCGGCACCGGGCGCACGACGTAATGGAGCGTCGGCCCGTTCGGTTTGATGCGATACTTGCCCGTCACATGGGTCGCCGGTCCGGGTGGCGGCGCGGCGAGCGTGTTGATTTGCTCGAACTCCGCGAATGTGAGCGCCCGGGCATCGGGCGAGGCGAACAGCAGCCGGCCGTCCCGACTCGTCACGAGCAGGAAATCGGGAACAACCTCGAGCACCGCGGCGACCTCGGGCGTCAGCACCGGCCGGCCGGCCGTGTCCTTCTCGACCAGCACGCCGCGCGCGCGGTAACTCTCGGCGAGAATCCCGGCGGTCAGGTCGGCTTCGGACTGGATGCGGCGCTCGAGATCCTGATAGGTGGCGGTGCGGCGCGAGAAGTACAGGACGACGGCAAAGACCGCGACACTGACGATGAGCGCGGTGGCGTACCAGATGGTCAACCGCCCGCGAATGCTCTCCACGTTACGCGCGCACCACGTAGCCCACGCCGCGCACCGTGTGGATCAGCTTGGGTTCACGCCCGTGGTCGATCTTTTTCCGGAGACGCGTGATCACCACGTCCACGATGTTCGTCCCGGGATCGAAGTGGTAGTCCCAGGCGTATTCGGTGATCAGCGTGCGCGACATCACCCGCCCGTGATGGCGCATCAGGTACTCGAGGACGGCGTACTCTTTGGGCGTGAGCTCGATCCGTTTGCCGTCGCGCGTCACCTCCCGGCTCCCCGTGTCGAACACGAGCCCGGCGACCCGCAACGTGGGGGGCGCGATCTCTTTGGGGCGGCGCCCGAGCGCCTCGACGCGCGCCAGCAGCTCCTCGAACGCAAACGGCTTCGTGACGTAATCGTCCGCGCCCATCCGCAGCGCCTGCACCTTGAAGTCCACCGCATCCTGGGCCGTGAGGACGAGCACCGGCAGGCCGACGCCGCGGTCACGCAGCGTGCGCAGGACGTCGATCCCGGAGAGTTTCGGCAAGCGGAGGTCCAGCACGATGAGGTCGTAGTGGGCGCCCTTGCCGCTCGCCCGCCGCAGACCCTCGTCTCCATCACCGACGAGCTCGGCGTGATACCCGGCCTCGTCCAATCCGCGCCGGACGTATTCCCCCACCGTCTTGTCGTCTTCGATGACCAGGATTTTCATCCGACCGGGAGGAACACCTTGAAGTTGGTGCCGATCCCCAGCTGCGACTCCACTTCGATGCGCCCGCGATGCTCCTCGACGATACCATACGCCACCGACAGGCCGAGCCCCGTGCCCCGGCCCTGCGGCTTGGTGGTGAAGAACGGCTCGAAGATCTTGGAAAGATCTTCCTGCTTGATCCCGACGCCGGTGTCGATGAACTCCGCCAGGATTTCGTCCTGGCGCTGCGGGTTGAGGCGCGTGCGCACGGTGAGCACGCCTCGTGAGTTCATCGCATCCATGGCGTTGAGCATCAGCGCCATGAAGCACTGCACCAACTTCTCGGCGTCGGCGAGGAACGCGGGGAGCGCCGCCGCGAGGTGCCGCTCCACGTTGAGCCATTTGAAGCGCCCGTGATGCTTCAGCAGGAACAGGGTCTGCTCGATCACGGCGTTGATGTCGGTCGGGGTCTTGTGGCCCGTCTTGGGGCGCGAGAAGTCGAGCAGGCCGTCCACGATCCGCCGGCAGCGCTGGACCTCCGTATCGATGATGTGGAGATACTCCTCCTGCGCCTGGCGCTCGGGGGGCAGCAGATCGGCGACGCGCAGACTGAGCGCCTCGCAGCACGCGAGGATCGTCGCGAGCGGATTGTTGATCTCGTGCATCACGCCCGCGGCGAGCTGACCGACGGCAGCGAGTTTCTCGCTCTGCGAAAGGCGCTGCTGCGCCTGCCGCCAGGCCGTCACGTCCTCGCCGATCGTGATGACGTGCGAGATCTCGTCGTCGTAGAGGCGCATCGGGATCTTGGTGATGCGGTAATGGCGGGCTTCGCCGGTCGCCTGCGAATCCATTTCCATCTGCTGGATCTCGCCGGTCTCGAACACCCGGTCGAACTCCTGCTTCAACAGCTCGCGGGGCTGCCGGTCGAGGACCTCGAACACTTCGCGCCCCAACGCGTCCTCGCGCGACACGCCTTGGGTCCCCGCCTCGCGCTTGCGGTTCCACGCGCGGATCCGGTAGGCGCGGTCAATCACGTACAAGCCGACCGGGAGCGAGTCGATGATGCGGGCGACGAAGTTGCGCTGCGCCTCGAGCTCGCGCGTGCGCAGCGCGACTTCCGACGCGAGGTCCTGCGACAGCTCCGTCGCGGCGAGCACCGGGGCCAGCATCTGGGCCACGACGACCAGGACGTCGTGCCCCACGCGCTCGTAGCGACCCTGGGGAATCACTACCTCGAAGCAGCCGAGCGGCTCATCCTCGTGCACCAGGGGCAGGCGCAGCAGCGTGCCGCCCGGAACCTCCTCGCGGTGTGGCCCGGCGGCCACCCACTCGGCCACGGCGGACGTGAAGCCGGGGAGCTGCGTCTCATCGTCGGGACTCGTGATGGGTACATAGCGGGCCCCGTCGGCCGACCGCAGCCACAGCCGGCAGCGGCGCAGGGCCAGGCCGCGCCGCAACACGCCGACCACCCCGCCCAGCCCTTCCTCGCCGGGCGGGCCGGCGGCTAACACTCGTGCGACTTCGGCGAGTACCTCGAGGCCGGGATGGTCCGAGGTAAGTGGAGGAGCGACCATTGGCCGCTAACCTAGGGACGGCGCTCCCGGCGCGCCAGCGGCGCCTCGGCGCGGAAGGCCAGGAGGCCCCGCACGGTGGACTTTCCGCTCCCCAAGAACATCGTCGGGCCGATCACGAACCCGTAGCGCGGTCCGTCGCCGCTCCCCACGCGCAGGCCCGGCAACAGCGCGACGGCGCCCCAGCGCGATCCGTGCGGCAGCGGTGAGCTGGACGCCAGGTATCCGCTCGCTTCCAATGTGACGTCGAATCCGATCGCGGTCGCCGTCTGGTCATCCCCAATCTGGGCGAGTGAGGCGGTGCCGGTCCGCAGGGCCAGCGTCGGGGCGAACACGAACCCGCGCGTGCCGCCGAGAATCGCGCCCTCGTCGATGAATGCGCCCACGCGGGCGCCGAACGAGAGCGCGCCGATGGCTCCGTTGCCGAAGGGGCGTACGTAGCTCACTTCGCCGCTCTCGATCTGCCACCCGCCACCGAGCGTCGCGGCAAAGCCGAACCCGATCGCACTGCGCGGGCCGGGGGCCGGGGGCACGGGCGGGGGCGGGGGCGGGGGCGCCTCTACTTGCGCGACGAGCGGCGTAGACAAAGCTCCCAGGGCCACCAACATTGATGTCATGGACCGCCGCACGTTCGTTCTCCTGAGTGGAGCGGCTTCCGCCGCGCTGTGGCGCCCATTTCACCTTTCCGCGTCCGGCGCGCGGACGCCCGCGGCCGGCAGCTTGCGATTCGACCTCGACGAGCAGCGCCGTTGGTCGCTGTGGTACCATGGCGCCGCCCAGCCCGTTCCGCTGCTCCGTAATGCAACGCTCGGCGTGTGGGTCGGCGAAACGCTGGCCACGCTCGCGGACCTGGAAGATATCAGCGTAGGAAATCGCCGCCCGCCCGGCGGTGAATCGCTCGTCATCCGCGGCCGGGCGCCCGTCCCCCCGGAAACAGGCGCCGCCGGGGTCTGGATCGAGGCGGAGTTCGCCGCCTGGGACCCGAGTCCCGCCGCCAGCGCTCAGGGCAGTATCACCGTCACGGTGTACCCGGATCGTGTGCTTGCCACAATCCGGGGCGTGCGCTTCTTCGCGGCGCCGGAGGCGCAGGTGCTCCCGGGAGAGGGCCCGCTGCTGGCCCTCGTCAACGGCTACCAGTCGTGGAGCCCGTGCAGCGTCGCCACGGTGCCCGCCGACCTGACGAGCTATGCAGCACTCGGCCTGACGCGCCAGAAGCATGGTCTGGGCATCGTCTTCGACCCCGGCGAGCCGGGGGAAGCCAGAGTCAAACTCGCCTCGGACGCCGGGGGCGGGCTGGATGCGGTCACTGAGTGGACCCCCGCCCGCCCGGTGCGACCCGAGGGCGACGCCGCCACACTCCGGCTCGCCTATCTCCCTGACGGAGATGGCTTCGCCGCGCTCAGCGCCGTCGCGATGCCGACATCCTCGGTGGATCGCGAGCGGGTCGCCGCCCTCGCCGCTCCCACGGGCTGGTGCTCCTGGTACGAGCTGGGCGCCGACGTGACCGAAACCGACGTGCTCGCGAATCTCGAGTTCTGCGCGACGCATTTCGACCGCCGCTTCCTTCGCTACGTGCAGATCGACGACGGATACCAGCGGGCCGCGGGCGACTGGGAGGCCAATTCCAAATTCCCGCACGGCCACCGCTGGCTTACCGACCGCATCCACGCGTCGGGATTCCAGGCCGGACTCTGGATCGCGCCGTTTGCCGTGGCGGAGCAATCGGGGATGCCGGCGGCAAACCCCGCGTGGCTCCTCAAGAGCGCAGGTCCGGAGAGTGCGCCCCTCGTGGTGGACACGCGCGAGTCCTGGGGAGGCCGGGTGTTTGCGCTCGATGGCGCCCATCCCGGCGTCCAACAGTGGCTGTACGATCTGGCGCGGCGGGTCGTGCGCGATTGGGGCTACGACTACGTGAAGGTCGATTTCCTCCATTGGGCGACGGCGGGCGCCGGCGGGGGGGGGGGGCACTACGGCGGCCTCACACACGCCGAGGCCTATCGCCGCGGCCTGGCCGCGATCCGCGATGGCCTTGGCACCGAAACGTTCCTGCTCGGCTGCGGCGCGCCGCTGCAACACGCTGCCGGGCTCGTGAACGGGATGCGCATTGGTGAGGACGTGGGCGCGAGCTGGGGAGGAATACAGGCGCCGGCCCGCGCCGCCGCGCTGCGCAGCTTCTACCACCGGTCCGTGTGGCTGAACGATCCTGATTGCCTGGTGGTGCGCCCGCCGCTCACCCTCGACGAAGCCCGCGTGTGGGCGTCCATCGTGGCTGTGTCCGGCGGCATGAACATCCTCTCCGACAATCTTCCCAAGCTCCCGACTGAGCGGCTGCCGCTGATCCAGAAGACGCTGCCGGTCGCGGGGATCGCCGGACGGCCGGTGGGGACGCAGGTCGAAGAGAGCGCGCTCGCACCCGGACTCGTCGCGGGCGACACAGTCGTGCATTTCCGCGGTCCGTGGCGATTCCGCACCGGTGACGACCCGCGCTACGCGGCCCGCGACTACGACGACGACGCGTGGGAAACGATCCCGGTCCCGCTCCGCTGGGAGCAATCCGGCCACGCGGACTATGACGGCGACGCCTGGTACCGGACTCGATTCACCCTTCCCGTCCTCCCCACCGGGCGGTCGGACGGCCGGACGGACGGACGATCGGTATGGATCGAGCTGGGCAAAGTCGATGATGTGGATGAGACGTTCGTCAACGGCGTGAAGGTCGGCGGCACCAGCGGCTGGCGCGCGTATCGCCGCTACTCAATACCCGCGGACGCGCTCAACTGGGGCGGCGAGAACGTGCTCGCCATGCATGTGACCGACAGCGGCGGCCCGGGAGGACTCTGGAGCGTACGCCGCGATCGGCCCGCGGCGACTTGGGTCGTCGAAGGCGCCTCGCGCTGGTGGACGGTCGTGCTCGTGAACTGGGAAGACGAGCCCCAAACCATCTCGCGGATCGTTGCCGGTCTGGGGATTCCAGGATCTCGGTTTGGGGCCTATGACGTGTGGGCGGAACGCCCCCTGGCGGACGTGCAGCAAACCCTCACGGCGACCATCGCCCCTCACCGCACGCTGACCGTCGCACTCCGCGCAGCCGCGGCCCGGCCCCAGGTGATCGGCACGACGCGGCACGTCATTCAGGGGACCATCGACATTGCGGAAGAGCGATGGGTCGGCGCGACGCGCACACTCAGCGTGAAGTCGGTGAACCTGGACGGCCGGCCATACGCTGTGACGGTCGCGGTGCCGCGGGGCCTCCGGCCAGGCGTGTGCAAGGCAAATGTCCCGTGCACCGTGCGGCGGTTAGAGAGCGGGCACGTGCTGATCGAGTGGCCGGCGGGTAATGCCAATGACTTGAGCTGGAGCTTGAGCTTCCGGCAGGCTGCGAGACGTTGAGGACTATTTGGGACCCGTGACCCGAAGTCCCTGTACCAAGTAGCGCTGGCCCATCAAGCAGACGACGAGCAGCGGCGCCGTTACCATGACGGCCGCCGCCATCTGATACGGCCAGTTCGTGGCGTACAGCGCATGGAGGTTCGCGAGCCCCACCTCGGCGACCTGCATCTCCGGCGATCGCGTCACGATCAACGGCCACAGGAAGTTTCGCCACTGGTCGAGGAAAGCGAGCACGGCGAGCGCGGCCACGGCGGGCTTCGCCAGCGGCAGCATTACCCGCCAGAACAGCGCCCACTCCCCTGCCCCGTCGAGCCGCGCCGCGTCCTCCACCTCCCGCGGGAGGGTGAGGAAGAATTGGCGCATCAGGAAAATGCCCCACACCGACACGAGCTCAGTCGAGATGAGCCCCGCGTAGGTGTCCACCCAGCCTATCGCCTCGACGAACAGGAAGCGCGGAATCAGGAGCACGATGGCGGGGATCGTCAGTGTGGCCAGGAAGGCGAGAAAGACGCGGTCGCGTCCCGGGAACCGCATCCGCGCAAAGGCGTATCCAGCGGCCGCGCTCGTAAGTACCTGGGCAGCCACGACGCAGCCCGCCAGGATGGCGCTGTTCAGGAACAGACGCGCAAACGGCAACGCCTGCAGCACGGCCGTGTAGTTCCCGGTCTGGGGGTCGGCAGGCAGCAGAGGCGGGGGCCACCGCAGCAGCTCAGTCTCACCCATGAATGAGATCGACACCATATAGAGGAAGGGCGCGACCATGGCGAACGCCAGCAGGCCGAGGATCGTCGCGCGCAACCAGCGGCGGCTACGCATGCTCCACCTGCTTCCCCAGCAGCCTGAGCTGCGCCCAGGTGAAGGCCACCATTAAAAGGAAGAAGAGGAGCGAGAGCGCGCTGGCGCCACCAAAGTCCTGGGATCCCCATGCGGTCTGGTAGATCCGGCTGACGGCTACGTCGGTCGTGTGCTGCGGAAGCGGTCCCCCTCCCCCGCGCGTGAGCACGTAAACGTACGTGAAGACCTGGAAGGCGCTGATCATTCCCGTCACCAGTACGAACAACGTGACGGGACGCAGCAGCGGGAACGTGATCCGCCAGAAGCGACGCCACGCGTTCGCACCGTCGATCCGTGCCGCATCGAGATACGCTTCGGGGATTCTCTCGAGCCCCGCGAGGAACACCACTATCTGGCCGCCGACGTGCGCCCAGAGCGCCAGCAGCATCAGCGCGAGCAGGGCGGTGTTGGGGTTGCTCAGCCAGTCAACGCGGCCGAGGCCGAGGGATCCAGCTTGGTAGATGCGCTGCCACACGAGCGCGACCGCCACGACCGACGAGACATACGGCAGCAGAAACGCGGCCCGCAGGACACGCGCGCCCCAGCCACGCCGATAACCGCGCAGCGCCAGCGCGATGGCCAGCGCGACGGCGATCGAGACGGGGACATAGAGAGAATAGACCGCGGTGTTGCGCAGCGAGGTCCACGTCAGCGGATCGCGCAGCGCGGCCGCGAAATTCGCCAACCCCACGAACGGTCGGATCGGTTCGACCGGTTCCCGCCCCCAACGATGCAGCGACAGATAGAGCGCGAACACCAGGGGCCCAAGGGAGAAGAGCGCCAGGTGCAGCCCGGCCGGCGACAGGAATCCCCAGGCAATCACCGCCTCGCGCCGCTGCCGGCGGGGCGTGCGCTCCGCCCAACGCAGGGCCAGGATCCCGAGCGGCCCCAGGAACGCGCAGCCGAGTAGCACGACGAGCCAGACGGCGGTGTAGGCTTCGGCCGGCACGGTGCGCAGCTCGACCCAGCGGCCCGGGCCGATCAGCACCGCCACGACGGCGCGCCGCTTGCCGTCGATGCGCAGGCGCCGCGGCGCCGACTCGGCCGGCTCTCCCGGGACGAGCTCCGCGTCGCGTATCAGCGAGACGAGATCGGGGATCGCGACCCTCGAGCGGGGCGCGGGGAGGCGCGTCGCCGCTTCCTGTATCAACAAGCGCGTGTCGTGGAGCCAGCGATCGGCGCTGCGGCGCGCGGCCCCACGCACGTCCGCGTATGCGGCAATCGCGAGGAGCAGCGCCGCTGCGGCATAGCCGCCGCGACGCAGCGGGCGCTGCCGGAATGCGATCGCCGCCGCCCCACCCACGGCGAGCAGGGCCGCGGGGAACGCAAAGCCCATTCCTCCGGGAAGGGGACCGCGCGGCGTGGGTCGCGGGCGAACCGCGACGGCACCCACGACGTCCTGGTTATGGCGGTCCTTGAGCGGCACCAGCGCGACGCCGTCCCGCCAGGCCCGGCCCTCGCTGGCGAGCCGCTCCAGATCGTCGGGAAACAGCGGCGGTGCGGTCGCATCGACGAGCGGCGCCGTCCCGTGATACACCTCGACATCCGACGTCAGACCCGGCAGGGTCTGCAGCGCCCTCGCCTGTGTGAGCAGTTGCGGGAGGTAGTACCCCGTGACTGGGGGGGGGGGCGATCCGCGGCGCGTGAGCGGGGACGGCGTCACAGCCGCGAGGTAGTCGGCCGTCGTCGTCGCAATGCGAAAGGCAAAGGCGCGCTCATAGCGGCTTTCGGCCCAGCGCGCGACGCTCAACGTCAGCGCCGCGGCCACAACGGCCGCCGCAGTGGTCGCCACGGCCCACCCGCGCCAGGTCACGCGAGCGGCGCTCCCGCAGCGTCGAACAGGTACAAGCGGCGCCGATCCACCTTTACGCCCACGCGCGTGCCTACGCGCACGTCCACAAACCCGGGCAGGCGCGCCACCAGGGCCTGGCCCCCAGCGTTCAGATGGACGAGCGTCTCGCTCCCCAGCGGCTCGACGACCAGCACATCGGCGTTGCCGACTCCCCTGTTTACCGCGCACAGACCGACGTGCTCCGGGCGAATACCGAGCTGCAGCTCTCCCTCATACGTGGATAGCTCGACTGGTATCACGAGGCTGCCCGCTTCGATCACCCTTCCCTCTTCCCCCATCCCCCGTCCCCGCCCCTGGAGCACGTTCATCCCCGGATTGCCGACGAACCGGGCGACGTGGACATCCGCGGGGTGTTCGTACACCTCCGCCGGCGTGCCGACCTGGCGCAAGCGGCCCTCAGACAGCACCGCGATCCGCTGCCCCATCGTCATGGCTTCGATCTGATCGTGAGTCACGTAGATCATCGTGGCGCCGAGTGTGCGGTGCAACGCCAGAAGCTCGGCGCGCAGCTCGATCCGCAGCTTCGCGTCGAGGCGAGACAGCGGCTCGTCCAGGAGAAACGCCTGCGCCCCGCGGACAATAGCGCGGCCCAGGGCGGTTCGCTGCCGTTGGCCCTCGGACAGCTGAGCGGGCCGGCGGTCGAGGACATCCTCGAGCCCGAGGCGCGTAGCCGCCTCGACGACGCGCCGGGCGATTTGCGCGTCCCCCACGCGCCGCATTTCGAGGGGAAAGGCGATGTTTTCGCGGACGCTCAGGTGAGGGTACAGGGCGTGGTTCTGGAACACCATCGCCACATCCCGCTCGGCCGGAGGGGTGTGCGTGACCAAGCGGTCGCCGATCAGCACGTCCCCGGAGGTCGGCTCTTCCAAACCGGCGATGCAGCGGAGCGCCGTCGTCTTGCCCGATCCCGACGGTCCGAGCAGGACGAGCAGCTCTCCGTCCCGCACGTCGAGCGAGAGATGGTGCAACGCCTGTATCCCGCCGTCGAACACCTTACTGAGGCGGCGGAGTGTGACAGACGCCATCGGCTAGGCCGTCAGGCCGATAGACACCACCGCACCAGCGCGTACGCGATGGCCGCCACCACGAATCCCGTCGTGATGGCGCCCGGGATCTTCTCGATCGGCTTGGTGGTCGGCCCCGTGGTCGCCGCGAGCGCGTTGACCTCGAGCACGAGGACGAGGGCGAGGACGCCGAGCCAATAGCCCATGGGATTGGTGACCGCGGTCGGCGGCATGTGGGTCGCCGCGCCCATGAACAGGAGCATCGGGAAGGAGAACACGACGTTCGTGCGCGACGCGAGGAACGCCCGCCGGGCGGCCGCGGGCGCCGCCGGATTAGCCGACCCTCCGCCCGCCGCCGCGACGGCCGACGCGATGACGATCTTCTGCTTGGGCCAGATCACGAGCCACACGTTGAGGAGCATCAGCGTGCCGAACAGGCCGCCGGTCAGGATGGTCACGGTCCAGGGATGTGACATCAGCGCCGCATGGTCGGTCGCGGCCGCAAACCGCATTCCCACGATGGCGACGCCGGTCAGGAAGGTGAACAGCGCCGCCCAGCGGAACCACCATAGGGCGCGCGGCACGAGCTTCTGCGTGGCGGCGCTCTTCGTGGCGGCATCCGCCTCGGCGAAGAACGGGCCCTGCACGAAGTTGAAGTAATACAGCAGGCCGATCCACGTAATTCCCGCGAGGTAATGCAGCCAGCGCAGCAGAAACTCGGACATCCGGGCCTCCAAGAGGGGGGAGGAGCGACGAGCCGGGAGCAAGATATGCGCCGGGCCAAGCCGTGCAAGCGAAGGAACCGCCCCGTGCGCTGCGGGGTTTGAGAGGCACACATCCGAAGGACTGACGGAGATGACACACGTGAAAGAACCCAGAGCCGCCGCGCCCGGCGTCGAGACGCGGCATGCCCTGCCCCCCCTCCCCTACGACTTTGCAGCGCTCGAGCCGTACATCGACGCCCAGACAATGCAGATCCACCACGGCAAGCATCACCAAGCCTACGTCACGAACCTCAACAACGCACTCGCCAAACATCCGGAGCTGTTCACGAAGAGCCTCGAGGAGCTGCTGGGCGGCATCAATTCCGTTCCCGAGGACATCCGCACCACTGTTCGCAACAACGGCGGTGGCCACCACAACCATTCGCTGTTCTGGACCGTCATGGCCCCCCCCCCGCGCAAAGCCGACAACGCACCGGCGGGCGCGCTGGCGGACGCGATCAACCGGACGTTCGGCGACTTCACCAAGCTCAAGGAGCTCCTCAGCAACGCGGCAGTAAGCCATTTCGGGAGCGGCTGGGGGTGGCTCACCGTCGCAGACGGCAAGCTCGAAATCTTCAGTAAGCTGAACCAGGACAGCCCGCTCATGGACAACAAGGTGCCGATCCTGGGGGTGGACGTCTGGGAGCACGCGTACTACCTCAAATACCAAAACCGCCGCCCCGAGTACGTGACGGCGTGGTGGAACGTCGTGAATTGGCCCGAGGTGGGCCGGCGGTACGAAGCGGCGTTGTAACAACCAGGAGGATCCGCACCAGCGCCCGTTTCAGTCGTCGAGGGGAGCAGCCGTGATTTGGGCGTTCCCCTCGTCATCATAGGACACCGTGACCCGCCAGGGCCGGCAGCAGACCTGGCAGTCCTCGACATAGTCCTGATAGGATCCCCCGCCCGCGTCGAGGCCGATCTCGTTCGGCTCTCCGCAGTACGGGCACATGACGATGCCCTCCGTCTCGGCAGTCCCGTCGCCGAGAGGGAATTCCTCGTCCAAGTTGTCGTCCGCGAAATCCACCATCCTGGCGTCTCCTACGTCCACCCCATGCGCGCGCGCAACGCGGTGACGTGCGCCGTGTGATGGCGACCGTGCCACGCGTACATCCCGAGCAGGCCGTCGAGCGTCAGTTTCCCGAGCTCCGGATGATTGATCGGGCGCGCGAACTCCGCGGGCGTCATCGCGCGCAGCAGCGTGACCCAGCGATCGTGCAGCGCGGTGAGCAAGTCGAGCGACGCCGCGATGGGCGCGCGCGTCTCCGCCGTCTTGGCCCAGTCCTTCTCCTCGTACGGTTTGATCGTGGGCGCGTCCTCGGTGAGGCCGAGCTTGAAGCGGATGTAGGCGTTCATGTGACTGTCGGGCAGATGATGCGCGAGCTGGCGCACCGTCCACCCGCCCGCCCGATACGGCGTGTCGAGCTGCGCATCCGTCAGATTGGCGACCGCGCGGCGAAAGCCCGCGGGCGCCGCCGCAATCTGCTCGATGCACGTCGCCCGCTTGGTCGGCGTAAGGCTCGACCCGAGGGTGTGCTTGCCGATCGGATACCGCAGGTCGGGCTCGGTCACTGGTCGATGCGCCATCCGGTCGTCAGCTCGGTGGAGCCCCACGTGATGCGCAGCACGCCGCGCAGATCGGCGTAGCCCGTCCCCGGCTGCGGCGAATCCGGAACGAGGTAAATCGAGAGGGACGGCTCCGGCTCCGCCATGGTGCGGCTCGCGAGCGCGACGCGGCCGATGTCCTTGCTCGGGTCGCGGTCGCTGCCCCACTGCCCCGTGCCGCGGTTCACGATGAGCGAGTACCCCGCCCGCGTGTAGAGGACGAACAGCGAGTAGTCGCCGCGCGGCACCTTGAGATCGCCGACCGTGATATCGAGATCGGTGTGCAGGGTGGTGGCCATGTTCGCCCCGAAGCGCCACACTGTGTCCAGCGGGATCAGCCCGCCTTCCACCCGGCGCCCGCGGGCGTGCGGCTGGCCGTACGTAATCGCTATCCGCGACGGACCGGAGAGACTGGCATCCTCTTCGTACCATTGGTTGCCGATGCGACGCGAATTGAGGTGCACCTCGACGGAGGCCAGGGTGCTGGCGGCGATGCGCAAAGGCGTGGGCGGTGTCTGAGCGGCTGCGGCTGCGGGGACGAAAGCGGCGACGAACAGGAGAACAGCCGGAGTACGACGCATCGTGAGTCTCCCGTAGCGGGTCTGGGCTGGTGGAGAAACCCTACGGCGGGAAACTTACGGGCAAATACGGCGCGACGTCCAGAAAGGACTACCGCTGACTCTCGAGCGCTTTTCTCTCGCAGTAGCGGTTTATCAGGACGAGTAGACGCTGCGGATCGATGGGCTTGGACAGCACATGCTCCACTCCCATCGCTTGTCCCGGCCATTCGCGCGTCCACGCCGAGAGCATCACCACCGGAATATTCCGCAAGCGGGGCTCACGCTGCTTCACCGCGAGAAACTGGCTGCCATTCATGACGGGCATCATGAAATCCAGGAGGATCAGCGCGGGAAGCTCGCCGCTGCGGAGCAGGTCGAGGGCTCTCTGGCCATCACGCGCAGTGACGACCAAGAAACCTTCATGCTCCAGGAATTCCTGGAGCGACGCCCTCAGCGCGTCATCATCATCAATCAGCAGAACCGGTGCTGCCATTGTACACCCCGCTTCTCTCCAGACACCCAACCATAACGGGGCAGCCGCGCCGGGACATCGGACCATCGACTTAATTCCTACGGGTGATACGCCTAACTCCCGGCTTTCAGCGACTGAATCACCTGGGTGACGAGAGCGATCAACACCTGCGCCTCCTTCCCCTCCAGGCGCCGCAGCACCTCCTCGAGTTGATTGAGCGTCGGAATGGGAAGGTCCCGGGCGAGCAGCATCGCCGCCACGCCCAGCTTGTTGCTCAACCACTTGCCGTCGCTGGCGTCCAGGACCTCGTCGGCCACAAGCGCGTCAACCAGCGGCCTGGCGTTTTCGATGGCCCGCAAGGGTGTGATGATCGTCACACTAGTGAAGGTCGTATCTGCGAGCCCTCGGATATCGGTGACGATGAGCCGCACCCGGTAGATCCCTGCGGCTCCATACCGGTGCGTGACGGCGACGCCGGTTGCCCCGGCTCCGTCGCCAAAGCTCCACGCGTAGGTGAGCGCGTCGCCGTCCGGGTCGCTCGAGCCCGCCGCGCTCATCGCGACGGACAGGTGAGGCAACGACGCGTACGGCCCGTCGGTCGTCGCCGCCGGCGGCTGTGTGTTGCTTTCCACGGCGATCTCGACCGGGTCTGGGAGCAGACGCATGCGGAAGACTCCGGGAATTAGGGGGAATGCAAATGGAGCGGATGGGATTCGAACCCACGACCCCCTGGTTGCAAAGCAGATCTCGCACCGAGCGAATTACGACGAAATGTGGCATTTACGCGGTGTTTTGGGCATCGGAGTCGTAACTCGGCAAGTCGAAAACGTAGGAAGTAGCACGAAACTCACAACGCAGCTCACAACACGCGCGACCCCCTCAGCGCGACTCGCCGCCTAGACCCCCGGACGGGGCTCCCCCAGCAGCTCGCTGACCGCCGTGAGCAGCGCATTGAGTTCGAACGGCTTCCCCAGGGTCCGCGAAGCCCCGAAGAGTTCAGCGTCCCTCCGCAAGTCCATGGTGCGCGTTCGATCTCCACCCGAGATCGCGATGATCTTTACTCCGGGAAACTCGCGGCGCAGCTCTTGGATCGTCTCGATCCCATCCCGCTCGGGCATGAAGATGTCCGTGATAATCAGGTCGGTAGGCCGCTCTCGGTACACGCGAATCCCCGCCTCGCCATCAGCGACGTCCAACACCGTATGGCCCGCGCGCTCCAGGATTCGGCGTATCGCGCCTCTGACCTGCCCATCGTCGTCGATCACGAGGATCCGGGCCATCGCGAACTCTCAACCCGCTCGGACGTGCGAAGGGTCAGGCCCCTGGGGTGAGTCAAGCACCTCGCGCACCTTCCGCGCCAGGACCTCAGGGGTGAAGGGCTTTTGGAGGTACGCGATGCCAGGCTTGAGCACGCCGTGGCGCACCACGGCATCGTCGGTGTAACCGGACGCGTACAGCACTCTCAGCTCGGGTCGCAGCGCGGTCAACTGCTCGGCCAGCTGGCGCCCACCAAGTTCCGGCATGACCACGTCCGTCAACAGCAAATGGATGGGGCCATGATGCTTGGTCGCCAGATGCAACGCGGCCTTACCGTTCGGCGCTTCGAGGACGGTGTAGCCGAGCCGGTCGAGCACCTGGCGCGTCACCGCGCGGACCGCGGCCGCATCCTCCACCAACAGCACCGTTTCTGTGCTCAGCAGAGACTCCTTGGGCGCGGCAGGCGGCGTCACCGCTTCCACGGGCTCATCGACTCGCGGCAGATAGATCTTGAAGGTCGTGCCGTGGCCGAGCTCGCTGTATACCCAAATGAAGCCGCCGCTCTGCTTCACGATCCCGTAGACCGTCGCGAGGCCGAGGCCCGTGCCTTTGCCCGCTTCTTTCGTCGTGAAAAAGGGCTCGAAGATGCGGCGCTGGGTTTGCTCGTCCATGCCGACCCCGGTGTCGCTCACGGCCAGCATCACATACTCACCCGGCTTGGCCAGCGGGTGATCCCGTACGTAGGCCTCGTCCATATCGACGTTCGCCGTCTCGATTGTGAGCTTGCCTCCGTCGGGCATGGCGTCCCGAGCATTGACCGCCAGGTTCACGATCACCTGCTCGAGCTGTCCGGGGTCGGCCTTGACCGCCCCCAGCTGCGGTGTCAGCGCCGCGACCAGGTCGATATCCTCGCCGAGCAGCCGCTTGAGGAGTTTCTCGACGCTGGCCAGGACGGCGTTCACATCCAACACCCGGGGCTCGAGCACTTGCTGGCGGCTGAAGGCGAGCAGCTGGCGCGTAAGCCCGGCGGCACTGGCCGCCGCCTTGCGGATCTCCTCCAGGTCTCCTCGCCGCGGGTCCTGGGGGGCAAGATCTTCCAGTAGGATCTCGGAGTAGCTGGTGATGACGGTGAGGAGGTTGTTGAAGTCGTGCGCAATCCCTCCCGCCAGCCTCCCGACGGCCTCCATCTTTTGCACCAGCCGGAACTGCTCCTGGAGCTTTCGTTGCTCCGTGACGTCGCGCGCGACGCCGTCGAGTCGGACCACCGTACCATGGACGTCGGCCACAGGAACGAGCGTCCCCTCGATCCAGCGCACCGAGCCATCCGCGTGCCGGATCCGGTGCTCCACGGTTGCAGGCCGACCAACCTCTATCGCGCGCGTGTAAGATGCGACGACCCGCCCCTCGTCCTCCGGATGAATCGCGGCCCGCCACCGAGTCATGTCGGCGACGAGCTCTTCCGGACCGATGCCGAGGACCCGGGTGCAAGCGGGAGAGACGTACTGGAGCTCGGTGGCGTCCGCGTTCATGCTGAAGACCACGTCGGGCACGTTGTTCAGCACGCTCTCGAGCCGCTGCTCAAGCGACCCGGCGTACCGCGCCAGCTCGGCCCGCGCCGCCTCCAGCTCCTCCTCGCGTTGCCGCAGCGCCCGGTTCTGGAGCACCGCGTCCTCGAACGTCGAGATGAGCAGGTCGAGGATCTGCTCCCGCTCCGAGCTGATGGTGAACTTCCGGCCAAGGAAGAACACCTCCACGCCGACCTGGAGGCGGCCTAGTGTGCGGGCTTGTCTCGTCGCGAGGAGTAACTGCAGCCTCTCCAGGAGATGCTCCAGCTGGTGGGGCTTGGTGAGGAAATTGTCCGCCCCGCATTCGAGCCCGTTGATGATGTCGAGCGGATCGGCGAGGCTCGTGAGCAGGATAACGGGAATGTGGCGGCCCGCTCCGGCCTTGATGCGCCGGCAAAGCTCGTAGCCGTCCACCGCGCCCGGCATGACGATGTCGCTGATGACGACGTGGAACCGCTGGGGGTCGAAGCGGGCGATCCCCTCCTCTCCACTCGCGGCGACTTCGACCTCGTATCCTGCGCCCTCCAGGTCCGCGCGCAGGGCCTCGGCCTGGGTCGGGCTGTCCTCAACGACGAGGACGCGCATCGGCGTCGTTCGGTCGCTCATGGCGCCCGCCCCTTGGCACGGCCCGGTCCCACGGCGAGTTCCACCAGCCGGGCGGCGACACCGTCCACGGGCAACACGGCTTCGACCACCCCCGCCGCTACTGCTTCGCGGGGCATCCCGTACACCACGGACGTCGCCTCGTCCTGCGCGAGCACCTGCCCCCCCGCCGCCTTGATCACCTTGAGACCCTCGACCCCGTCGCTTCCCATGCCCGTGAGGATGACGGCCGCGACCGAGTCACCGTAGGCCCGCGCCGCCGACTCGAACAGGTAGGTCCCTGAAGGACGGAACCCGTTGACGGGCGGCGCGTCCGTCACCACCACGCGCGCGTCGCTGCTCACGCCCAGGTGGCGGTCGTCCGGAGCGAGCAAGACGCTGCGCTCGCGCAGGGGCTCGCCGGCCTCGGCCACCTTTACGCGCAGGTTGCAGCTCCCGCTCAACCAGCCGGCGAGTCCCGCCACAAAGCCCGTCGCGATGTGCTGGACCACGAGGATCGGCGCGGGAAAGTCGCCCGGGAGGTCGGCAAGAATCCGTTGCAGGGCAGCCGGCCCTCCCGTCGAGGCGGCGATCGCGACGAGGCGAAGCCGAGCGCCCCGCGCCCGACGGAGTGCCACGGGCGGCGTCACCACCTGCGTCCGCGGCGCCCAGCGGCGCACGACCTTTACCTGGGACATCGCCTTCACCATCGCCAAAAACTGCTCCCGGCGGCCGTCGAACACCGCCGATTGGGGGCTGTCGGGCTTCGCCACCACCATCAACGCGCCCGCCCGCATGGCGTCGAAAGAAAGCTCCACGTCTTCCCGGCTCACGCTGGAAGACACGAGGACGATCGGCGCCGGCGCCCGCACCATGATCTCCTTGGTGGCCTCGAAGCCGTCCATGACCGGCATGTGGACGTCCATCGTGACGAGATCGGGCTTGAGCCGGGTCGCGAGCTCCACCGCCTCGGCGCCGTTCTTCGCCTGGCCGACCACCCGGATGTCCGGGTCGCTCTCCAGGATCTCGACCAGCAGCTCGCGGACGGTGAGCGAATCTTCGGCGACCACGACGCGGATCACTGAGTCCCCCTATCCCAGCAACTGGCCGATGGTGTCCAGCAGGTTCTGTTGGTCGAAGCTCGACTTGCCGATGTAGGCGTCGGCCCCGACCTCGAGCCCCCGCGCCCGGTGCTCCGGTGTCTCGAGCGCCGTCACCAGCACGACCGGCAGCTGCTTGAACCGTTTGGATCCGCGGATCGCCTCGCACAGCCCGAACCCGTCCATCCGGGGCATCTCGATGTCGGCGACCACGAGGTCGCAGCCATGCTCCTGGAGCACCTTCCACCCGTCGGCGCCGTCCACCGCCGTGCGCACGTCGTAGCCGGCGGCTTCGAGGATGCTCTGCTCCAGCGTCCGCGTCGTAATCGAGTCGTCCACGACGAGGATCCGCCGCATTGCAGGGCCAGCCGGCTTCGTCTCCGCAACGGTGAGCCCCGGTCCTGCGCCCAGGCCGAGGCCGGCCCCGACGATACTCGCGGGGTTGAGCACCAGCGCGACCCGGCCCGTCCCGAGGATCGCCGCGCCGCTGATGTGCGGGAGCGGGTGGTCGCCCCGCCCCACCGGCCGCAGCACGACCTCCTGCTCCGCGACCAGCTCGTCCACGACGACCGCCAGCCGCCGCTCCCCAGCGCGCAGCAGCACGACGGCCAGGGGACCGGCCGCCGGCCGCTCGACCAGTGGCGGGAGAAGCCTCGCGAGCGAGACTAGCGGGACCGGAGCCTCGGGAGTGGCGATCACATCGCGGCCCTCGGCGTGCTTGATCTCCTCCGGCCGGACCCGGAGCAGCCGCTCCACGTGGGTCGTGGGGACCGCAACGATCTGGGGACCCACGGCCGCGAGCAACGCGCGGATGGTGGCCAGGGTGGGCGGGCACTCGAGCGTGAACGTCGTGCCGCGTCCCTGAACCCAGGTGACGTCCACGCTCCCGCGGATCCGGGCGACCGCCGCCCGCACGATGTCCAGCCCCACCCCGCGGCCCGAGATCGCCGTCACGTCGCCCCGCGTGGACAGTCCGCCCCCGAACAGCGTGCGCGCGAGCTCGCGCTCATCGCCGGGTACCGGCAGCCCGCGCCGCTCGAGCTGGGCGCGGACGGCCGGCACGTCGAGGCCCGCGCCGTCGTCGGATACCGTGACGGTGAGCCGGTCGCCCTTGAGCGCGGCCGCCACGGTCACCTTGCCCCGCCGCGGCTTTCCCGCCCGCTCGCGGTCCGCTGGCGGCTCGATCCCGTGATCCGCCGCGTTCCGGACGAGCTGCAGCAGGGCATCGCGCAGGCCGTCCAGCACCGCGCGATCCACTTCCACGTCTCCGCCGAGGACCTCGATCTCCAGCTCCTTACCGGCGGTGGTGGCGAGGTCGCGCACCGCGCGCGGCAGCGCCTCACAGGCTTCGGCGAAGGGACGCATGCGCAGCCGGCGCACCCGGTCGGCGACTTCGTCGGTCACCTGCGTGAGGCTTCGCGCGTCCGCCGCCGCGCCGGTGGCCAGCCGGCCCGTCTCCTGGATGACGTGGCGGAGGTTCTCCTCCATCCCGTTGACCGCCTGGATCAGCGCGGCTGGCGCCGCCGACCGCTCGAGCGCCAGGCGGAGCCGGCGGCCGGTGCGGCTCCACTCCGTCGCCGAGCGCGCGGCCACGTCGTGGAGCGCCTGCAGCTCTGCCGGGCGACTCGCGACGCGGCTGCCGGTGACGAGCAACTGCCCCGTGGCGGCGAGCAACGCGTCGAGCTTCTCCGCGTGGACCCGCACCTGGCCGTCGCCGCGCTCGCCCGAGGAGGGCGGGCTCGGGGGGGGAGCGCTCGGCGTGGGCTTCTGCCCCTTTCCGGGCTCCCGGCCCAGCCGGTCGCGCAGAGCGGCGAGGGGTGAGCCGGCGAGGTCTCGACCGGCCTTCAGCCGCGTGCCCGCGTCCCCGAGGGCGTCGGCCGCGGAGAAGAGCAACGCGAATTCCTCCGGTCCGAGCGTCAGCTTCCCGTCGCGCGCTTGCGCCAAGAGCGTCTCCAGCGCGTGACACGCATGTTCGACCGGCGGCACGCTGGCCGCGCGCGCCGCGCCCTTGAGGGTGTGGGCCACCCGGAAGAGGGATTTCAGGCGCTCGGCGGCGGCTGGCTCGGCTTCGAGCGCCAGCAAGTCGGCGTTCATCGTACGCACCTGCTCGTCGAGCTCGGCCGTGAACGTCACGAGCAGCCGCGCGGCCAGCTGATCCTTGTTCATCTCGCCGCCGGCCGCGCTGGCGCGTGCCGGTTCCCGCCCACGAGAGCGAGGAGCTTCGTCCCCAAGGCATTCAGGTCCTGGGCCGCGCGCTCGGCTTGTTTGGTCGAGGCCAGGTTTTGCTGGGTCGCCTCGTGAATGTTGCCCATGGCCTGGCGGACTTGCGTCATGCCCACCGCCTGCTGCCCTGCCGAGGCCACGATCTGCGCCGCCGCCTGCGCGGCCTCCCCAACCGCGTCCGCCAGCGTCCGAATCGTCTCGCCCGCTTCCGTCACCTGCTTCGCCGTGGCCGTCACCTGCTTCGTCCCCTGTTCCGTGGTCATCACCGCCGCGCTCGTCGCCCGCTGGATCTCCCCCAGGATCCGCCGCACCTCCACCGTCGCCTTCTTCGACTGCTCCGCCAGGCTCTTCACCTCGCCCGCGACCACCGCAAACCCCCGGCCCTGCTCCCCCGCCCGCGCCGCCTCGACGGCCGCATTCAGCGCCAGGAGGTTCGTCTGCTCGGCGATGTCGTTCACCGTCGCGATGATCTCGCCGATCGCCTGCGCCTGCTCCGCCAGGGCCAGGATGCTCTCGGCGATGGACTCCACTTGCTCCTTCACGGCCGTCATCGCCGAGGTCGACTCTTCGACCGCCTTGCGCCCCGCCTTGCCGATTTCGGCCGCCCGCTGCGCCGAATCGGCCACGGCCTTGGCCCGCTGGGCGGCCTGCTCGGCCGTCTGAGCCACCTCGTCCACGGTCGCCACCGTCTCCGTCACCGCTGCCGACGTCTCGCTCGCCCCCGAGGCCTGCTGCGTCGTGGCCGCGAGGATCTCCGCCGCGCTCGAGGCGAGGACACCGGTGGTTTCCCGGAGTGGGCCGCTCACGGCGCGGTTCAGGATCACCGCCGCGAGCGTGCCGACCACGAGCGCGAGCAGGCCTCCCAATAGGAGCACGGTCTGCATCCGGGCCGCGGTTCCCTCAGCCGAGAGGATGGCGGCATCGGTCCGTTGCTCCGCCCGCTCGATGCCGCGCTGGATCGCCGCCCGCACGGCGTCGCGGGCTGGGCCGGTGCGCGCCTCCCGGATGCGCAGCGCCTCGGCGGCGCGCCCCGCCCGCGCGGCCGCCAGGGATGCCCGCGACGCCACGTCCCACTCCGACACCGCGCCAAGTACCTCCGTCCAGATTGCCCGGCTCTCAGGAGTATGGGCGGAGTCGCGCAGCTGCTCGAGCAGCGCGCGACTCAAGGCGAGGGTGCTGTCACGGCTGCGCAGCTCTGCTTCGTTCGGTTGGACCAGGAACCCAAGGTAGTCCACGATGGCGCGCCGGAATTCCGCCTGCGCCGTGAGCGCCGGGACGAGCGTGCGCCGCTCCTGATCCAGGGCCGCTCGATAGGCCCCCGACGCCCCCCGCAGCGCCACGACGCCCACCAGCGCCACCACGACGACGAGACTCAGACCTATCGCGAACCCCGCCGCGATCCGGCGACTCACCGTCCAGCGCATAGACTCCTCCTCACCCGTGGAGCTGCAACAGCTTGGTCGCTTCGAGCACCAGCACCGCGTTGGGGGTGACCCCGCGCAGGTACTCCCGCTGCGCGGCGACCCCCTCTGGCGGTTCCCGCACCGCAGACGCCGGCAGGTTAACGAGTTCGCGCGCGGCGTCCGCCAGGATCCCGAACGCCGGCCGCTCCTCGCCCAAGACGATCACCCGACTCAGGTCGTTGAGCGCCGTGACCGAAAGACCGAGCGCCGCGCGGAGGTCGAGGATCGTGAGCAGCTCCCCCCGCCAGGCCGTCACCCCAAACACCGGGCGTCCCGCCCCGGGCAGCGGCGACAGTTCCTGCAGCCGGAACACCGCGACCACGTAGCGCGACTCGACCGCGTACACCTCGTTGGCGAGCGCGAACGTCATTACCTCCAGGGTGTCACCGGCCGGCGGCGGTGTCGCGGGCCGCGCCAGCGCGCGGGCCCGTTCCTCGAGCACCTGGCGCGCGCGCTCCGGGGACATCGTCGTCTCGCCAGCCACCGCACGCCCCGCCGCCTCCACGCGGCTGCGGATCTCGGCCCAGTCCACCGGCCCACGCGGTGCCTTCGGACGAGCGGCCATCACGCCGCCACCTCGCTCAGGAGCCGCAGCTGCACCCGCGCCATCTCCGCGAGCCGCCCCGCAGGCTCCCCGTCGGAGGCCGGGACCAGTGCCCCTGGTGGCATGGCCGCCAGCAGCCGCTCCGCGTTGCGGAACGCGCGGCGCGCGCCATCGGTATCCCCGAGCCGCGCCAGCGCGCCGCCCAGTGCCAGGTGCGCCACGACGAGCCCCCGGTCCAGGTAGAGCGCGCGCCGTGCCGCTGTTGCGGCGTCCGCGTATTGGCCGGCCTCCGCGAGCAGCACGGCGTGCAGGTACGTGAGCTCGGCCGAGGTGCGGTGCCGATCCAGCGCGGCGGCGCACGCCCGGCCTGCCGCCTCCAGCTCGCCCCGGTTCGCGAGCGCGCGCACCAGCACGATCCACAGGAGCGGATCGCTGCCGTCGCGCTGCACGAACCGGCCCGCCAGCTCGGCCGCGCGTTGGTAGTCCCGCTCGGCATACGCGCGGGCAACGTCCTCGGGATCGTCCGACGGTGCGTCCGCCGCGACCACCCCCGCCGGCTCGCCCGCGGGCGGCCGAACCGGCGGAGGCGGTGGCTGCTCAGGGAGGGCGAACGTGGGGGTGACAACGGCCGTCGCGCTTGGGCGGAGGGCGCCGCGACCCGGCCGGCGATAGGCGAGACCAGCGCCCGTAACCACCACGTCGCAGGAGACCAGGTCCGACAGCGCCGGGTCGGACGCGCCGAGCAGGAGCCAGCCGTCGTCGCTCAGGGAGTCCATCAGCCGGCGCGCCACGCGGGCGACCGTCTCCGCGTCGAAATAAATCAGCACGTTGCGGCAGAGGATCAGGTCCATCCCCCAGATGCCGGTCGGGAGGGAGGGGTAGGTGTCCTCGGCGAGGTTCAGGTAGCGGAACTCGACCGCGTCGCGGACGGCGGGCGCCAGCGCGAACCGGTCGTCCACGTGCTCGAAGTAGGTTCGCACGACCTGATCCGGCACGCCGCGCAGCGACCACCGGGTGTAGCGGGCCCGGCGAGCTTGGGCGAGCGCCGCACGCGACAGATCGCTGGCCACGATGTGCGCCGCCCCCTCCAGCCTCTGCTCGCGCAAGACGATCGCCAGCGTGTACGGCTCTTCCCCCGTCGCACACCCGGCGCTCCAGATGCGCAGCGGGTGGTCGCGCGGCCGGTGCGACAGCAACCCCGGCACAACCTCGTCCTGGATGACGGCGAACTGCCGCGGCTCGCGGAAGAAGTACGTCTCGCCCACGGTGATGCCGGCCACCAGATCGTCGAGCAGCGGCGGCTCAACCGCCAGCCGAGCGAGATAGGCCTCCGGATCGCTCAGCCTCGCCCGGCGCATCGCCGTGGCGAGCGCCGTTTCGAACGCGGCACGGCGCGCTTCACTGAAGACGAGCCCGGTCCGGTGACGCACGAGCGCCGCCGCGGTCTCGCCAAGCCCCGGTGCAGACAGAACGCGCAGGCTCATCACCGGCCCTTCCGCCGGGCGGCGGCGTCGCCCGCCACGTCTAGCTGCCCGGCTTCCTCCAGAGACAGGAACCCCTCGAGGTCGTGGATCACGATGAGACCGTCCGGCAGCTTCGCGATTCCCGCGACGTACTCGACCCCCGGCACCACACGCGCCGCGGATTCGATCGCCGCTTCATCCACGGAGAACAGGTCGACGGCGCGATCCACCCGGAGCGCCACGACTCTGCCGCCGGATTGCGCGATGAGGAGGTGCTGCTCGGGCGCCACCGGAGTCGGCGACAGGCCGAAACGCTGCCGAATGTCGAGTATCGGGACGACGGTGCCCCGAACGTTGATCACGCCTTCGACGATCGGGGGCGCCTTGGGCAGCGGGGCAATCGCCACCGCGCGCACGACGTCGTGCAGCAGTCTGACCGGTAGCGCAAAGCGGCTACCACCGACTTCGAAGGTGAGCAGTTGCTGCGTAGGCACCGTCGCGGCTCCAGTCTGTACACACCCAGACCTACCCCAGACCTAGGAAGCCCGGACACCGCAGGCCATGGCATGGCACCCCGTGGGTATCTCAGTCTTTAAGTCTTGAACGCAAACGGTGCAAGGGCGTTTTTGCGGCACGACGGGGCGGTCTTGCGCAGGGGCGTTTCGGCAAACAGACAGAGAGAACCACGTCAACAGGGCCCATCAGGTTGGATTCCAATCTGTAATTAACGACCTGCCAATAACTTGCAGAGTCATGGCTCATCGCTCCCCGGAAGACCGCCTCGAGATTTCGGGAGGAACCCGCCGGGCTTTCCGAGGCGGGGCACGATTCGAAATCGCATCGTTGACAAGTAGTACGAATGGCGCGTTCCGGCCAAGGGCATAGTGGACCAGGCTGTCGCCGCGACCCTGCTTGGCGTGAGCCTGATGACCTCAACACATAGGTTCGAGCGGGGAAGATTCGGTACTTTAAGACCCGTGGCCACCCATCCGCAATTCCGCTATCCGAAGTGCAGCGGGTCAAGAAACTCCAAGGGCCTAGCACCTTCAGGGAAGTGCCGCCCAGTGGGTGACCGGGACGATCGGGGCGGATCTGGAGATGCTGCTACGAGCGCTTCGCTGGGCCGTGCGGGAGCGGAAGACGAACGGGGAGCGATTGCTGAAGGAGAATCCCCTGATCGAAGTCCGCTTGCCGAGCGAGAAAAACCCCAAACGGCCCGTAATGCAGCACGACGAGTATCTCAAGTTGCTCGAAGTGGCAGAGCGAGTTCATCCGCTCTTGAAGCTGGCCCTGATCGTCGCAGAAGGCACGGGTAGGCGCCTTTCGGCGTGGCGGAACCTGTTCTGGGATGACGTCAATTTCGACGCTGGAACGATCCGCTGGCGTGCGGCGAATGACAAAAAAGGATACGAGCAAGTGGTGCCGATGGGCGACGCCGTAAAGCAGGCGCTCTCGGCCGCTCAACGGGGGCAGCAGACGATCGGCAACACCGCGGTCTTCCCTGCCCCGAAGAACCCGATGCAATCGTGCGGTCGCCATGTGCTCGACGGCTGGCTCAGGAAGGCCTATCAGTTGGCCGGCCTTAGCCGCCAGCCTGGGGGAATGTGGCACTCCCCTGCGCCGGAAGTGGGCCACGGAGCGGAAGGGCTACCCGATCAAGGATGTGGCGTTCGCGGGTGGGTGGCGGACTGAGCGGACCGTACTCAGCTCCTACCAGCAGGCGGACGCCGAAACGGTGCGACAGGTGGTGCTGCACCCGACTCAGCGGGTCGTAAGTCGCTAGCGGCGGCAGAAACTCACAGCATTGCTCACAGCACCGCTCAGGGGACGAAAACGGCCCCACAGCGGAACTCGCTGCAGGGCCGGTGGTTTGAGTAATGGAGCGGATGGGATTCGAACCCACGACCCCCTGGTTGCAAACCAGGTGCTCTCCCAACTGAGCTACCGCCCCCCTCACCGAAAATAGGGACATAGGTGATAGACGGGTAGTGAATAGGCAGACGCCGAGACGCTCAGACGCCTAGGGGGGGAGAGGGATGAGTAAGCAGTTAGGCAGTCCTGTGCACTCCCTCCTGCACACCGCTGCGCGTCTAGGCGTCTCGGCGTCTGCCTAGTTCCTGCCTCCTATGGTCAGTTCAAACAACTTGAGGATGCGCCGATATTCATCCGTCCAGCTATCTGCCCGCCTGAATCCGTGCGGCTCGACCGGATACACCGCCACCTCCCAGTTGTCCTTCCCCAGCTCGATGAGTCGCTGGATGAGCCGCGCCGTATCCTGGAAGTGCACGTTGTCGTCTACCATCCCGTGGCAAATGAGCAGATGCCCCCGCAGTCCCGCCGCGAAAAAAATCGGTGATGAGCGGCGATACGCGAGTGTATCGGTCTGCGGCTCGTTCAGAATCCGGGCGGTATAAGGATGGTTGTAGTGCGCCCAATCAGTCACCGGACGCAATGCGGCGCCCGCGGCGAACCGGCCCGGCTTCGTGAACATCGCCATCAACGTGATGAACCCGCCGTAACTTCCCCCGTACATCCCGATGCGGGCCGAGTCCACCGCCATGTTCGCCACCAGCCAGCGCGCGCCCGCCACCTGATCCTCGAGGTCGAGCCCGCCCATGTGACGGTAAATCGCCGTGCGCCAGGCGCGCCCATGCCCCGCGCTGCCGCGGTAGTCCAGGTCGAGCACCGTGTACCCGCGCGCGGCGAGCAGATGATGGAACATGTATTCGCGATAGTAGCTCGACCACCACTTGTGCACGTTCTGGAGATAGCCGGCGCCGTGGACGAAGATGACCGCCGCGCCATTCGCCGGTGCGCCGCGCGGGCGGTACAGCCGCGCCGGTACTTGGCCCCCCCCCCCGCCCTCCGACGGAATCATCACGATCTCCGGCGCGATCCAGTCGTAGCTCCGGAACTCGGGCGTCGTGCTCTCCGTCACGCGGCGCGCCGCCGCGCCGGATCGGGCGTCTTGGACGTAAAGCTCCGGCGGATGGTTGGCAGTCGAATGCAGGACGGCCAGCGTGCGCCCGTCGGGCGAGACGACCACGTCCTGCCGGCCCTCGGCCGACGTCAGCCGGGTGCGACGGCGGCTGGCGATGTCCACGACATAAAAGTGCACCTGCCCGAAATCGCCTTCGTTGGTGTGGAGATAGAAGCTGCGCCCATCGGGCGACGGATCCGCCTGCTGCACTTCCCACGGCCCGCTGGTCAGCGCCGTGGCTGCGCCGCCCGTCGCGGGCACCGTGTAGAGGTGGGCGTACCCGGTCTCCTCACTGCCGTAGTAAATCGTTTCCGTTCCCGGAATCCAACCGGCGACGCCGCCGAGTGGCCCGTCGAGCCAGGCGTCGTCATGCAAGTGCGCGGCGTCCCGCCGGGCGAGCGACGGCAAGTCCACGACCACCAGCCAGGCATCCTCATAGTCCCGGCTCATGATCCGCACGAGCGCGTGGCGGCCCGACGCCGAGAAGCCCACGCCCACGGCATCGGTGCCTCGCTTCTCGGTCGTCGAGTCGCGTGCGATCCATGTGACCTTGCCGGTCGCCACTTCGATCACCGCGGCGGTCTGACGCGCCTGTGCGTCGCCGACCTTGGTCCGGATCTGCTGCGTCTCCACGTAACCGGACTGCGTTACCCACACCGGCATCTGCACGGGCCGGCCTTCGGTCGTGTCTCCGCGTGGCCGCTCCGTGACCGTCACCAGCACGAACCGGCCGTCGGGAGCCACCTGGAGCCGCGTCGCGCTGCGGCGATCGGCCAGATAGAGCGGCTTCACCGTGGCCACCGTGTCCGTGTCGGCACGCACCCGCTCCTCGGCGACCTGCCGCTGGATGAAATCGAAAAGCGCTCGCTGCTCGTCGCGCAGCTCCTTCGTCTGGCCGACGGGATCCGCCGGCCGACGCGGGGGGGGGGGGGCGCCCGAGCGGATGTCGGTGAGCTGCACCAAGCGGCCCCCCCCCGCGGCGAGAGCGAGCGCCCAGGCATTGCCCTCCCGCGTGAAGTAGACCGTGCGGCCATCACCGGACCACGCCGGAGCGGACTCGGCGCCGGGAGTCTGCGTGACGCGGCGCTTCGTGCCATCGCGCTCGATGAGCCAGAGATCCCCTTTGAGGACAACGAGCCGTCGCCGGCGGTCGGGGGACCACACACCGTTCGCCCGCGGGATCGTGTCGATCGCGTGGCGGGGCAGGCGCTCGAGGTGTGGCGCGCCTGCAACATTCACGCGGTAATGCTGATCGAGGGTGTCCACGGTGGGCGCGCGCCAGCGGAAATACACGAACCGGCCATCGGCGCCGAACTCCACATTCGTGGGAGCGGTCCCCACGAGCGCCGGGCCTCGCATGATATTCTCCACCGTGAGTTGGAACCCTTGCGCCGCTGCGGCATACGGCAAGAGGAGGAGGGGGATGGTGAATGTAAGTCGACGCACAGGACTGCTCCTGTTCAATGGAGGCGCGATCGCGCTAATGTGCGCTCCTGTGGGGGCGTGCACCAGCGAAACGCGCCCACCTCCGTTGCGGCTTGGGACGACCTATACCGTCGAGCAGTCGGGCGCGCTGGCGCTGCTGGACTCGCTGCGGCCGTCGCTGCCGCTGCGGATCGTCGTCGGCGCGTCCGGCCAGATCCTCCGTTCGGCCGCCGCGGGGGACCTCGACGTCGTGCTCACGCACGCGCCCAGTCTCGAGCAACGGCTGTTGATCGCGCCGGGGCGCGCCGCATTGCGGTGCCCCTTCGTGGCGAGCCGCTTCGCCATCGTGGGGCCCCGCGCCGACCCGGCGCGCGTCGCCACGGCGCCGAGCGCCGCCGCAGCATTCCAGCGGATCGCGGTGGCGCGCTCGGCGTTCGTGTCGCGGGGAGACTCCTCTGGGACCCATGTCAAGGAGCTGGACCTGTGGACCGCTGCCGGGTTGACCCCCCCCCCCGGACGGGGCGACGGCTGGTACGTGCAAGCGGGCGTGGACCAGGCGGGGACGCTGCGCATCGCCGACGAGCGCGGCGCCTACGCGCTCGCGGACGTGCCCACGTTCTCGCGGTTCCCGGATCTCTCGTTGCGCGTCGTGTTCACCGCCGACTCCGCCCTCAACAATCCCTATACGCTGTACGTGATCCGATCGACATCCGCGCAGCCCCCCCCCGGCGGGACGCGGTTCGCGACCTGGGCGCTGACCGATTGGCGCGCCCGGCTGCTCGCGCTCCGGCTGCCCGGGGACGGGGCGGCGTTCGCGCCGCTCCCGGGCGGGTGCACCGCGCCGGTCGCCGGACCGTAGGAGGTCGTTATGCCGTTCCCTGATCTCGTCCCCAGAGCAACCGTGACCCTCATGCGCCGCGGCGTGCCCGTGATCGGCGAGCGCGAAGCGCGGTTGCTCGACGCGGTGGAACGCGTGCGCTCGATCAAGGACGCGGCGGCCGCAGCGGGGATCAGCTACCGCACGGCGTGGAGCGCCATTCAGCATATGGAGAAGGCGATCGGACGGCCGGTGGTGACCTCGCGCGCCGGAGGACCCGGCGGCGGCGCCACCACGCTCACAGAGGAGTGCCGGCGGCTCCTCGCCGTCTATCAGGAGTTACGCCGCCGGGTCGAGGACGAGGCGGTGCGCGCCTGGGAGTCGCTCGAAAAAACCGACGCCGGCTAGCGGATCACCGCCAGCGCATACCCGCTGAGGGTTGGTCGCAGCTGATACGTGGGCGTCGCGACGCCTTGAATCGTCCCCGCGTATTGGCTGACCGCACCGATATCCGCGACGCCGATCGTGAGAATCGTCGCCCCGCCGTTTAGCTGCCCGGTCATCGCAAAGCGGGTTGTGGTGCCTCCCAGAGGTTGCGAGAACAACCGCAGTCCCGCGCCCGCCGTCGCGCTCGTGAGCGGTGCGGGGCCGGTGATCGTCAGCACGATCGCCGAGTCGGCGCCGGAGTTCGGCGACGTCAGCCGGATTTGCAGCGTCCCGGGCCCGCTGGGGGCGGTCGTATCGCCGCAGCTCAATCCCCCCGCCACCACGATCGCGAGCATCGCCATACCGAGGAGCCGCTTCATGGCCGGCCTCCTTTCGCACGCATCGTGGACAGGATGGCCGCACTCAGCGGCGGCGCGCCGGTCGCCTTCACCCAGGCGAGGAAGTCGCCGATGTCGAATTGGGTGTTGTTGTTGCCGAGGTAGTCGAGATAGCGCACCTCATCGGCGTTGAGCGGCGCGGCAGGCCCGAGGAGCTGCGTCACGACATCCGCGGTCGCCAGCGTGGGCGTCGAAACGGAGAACGTGAACGTCTGGCTCACGGTGCTGCAGGAGGTGACGGTCGCCTGGTAGGAAAAATCCCCCGATTGGCGCGGGTAGCCAGAGAGGACGCCCGTGGCCGGATCGAGGGTCACGCCCTGCGGCAGCGCGCCCCCCGTCACACTCCACACCATTATGCCGCTCCCACCACTGATCTCTAGCTGGTCATTGTACGCGGCGCCCATCACGCCGTTCGGCCGCGCCGCCGCCGACGTGATCGCGGCGCTCGTGCCGAAACTCGCGAGGACCGAGAAAGGGCGTTCCATCGGCAGCGTGAGGGGGTTGCTGTTCGATGCCGTGTCCGCCCCCGACCAACCGCAGAACTGGGGCGCGGTAGTGACCGAAGCGGTCAGCACCACGTCACGCCCTTGCGGAATGAAGTCGCCGCTGAGATTGACGGCCGTGTCGGCCGCGATCGTCCCGCCGCTACCGGCGGTCGCGACCAGCTTGAAATCGCGGTTCATGTTCGCCGTCAGCGTTCCACCTGCCAGGCTTCCGGTGATCGTGTGCGTGGCCGCGCCTCCGTCCGACCAGGAGTCAAAGCGAAACCGGGTGCGTTCGTCACTGGAGAGCTGTGTATCCGCCACGCTCACCGTATGGCTCGAGCCCTCCTCCAAGAGGTCCTTGAACACGCTGTAGGGCGATCCATCCACCTGCACCACGACGCCCGGAAAGTTCGCCTGGACGGTGGTCAACGCCCCGAAGCGCAAGCGGAACGTCATTTCGCCCCCGGTCTCGACCTGGCGGATCGAGTCCACGGCGAATCCCACGAAGCTGCTGTCCACATTCTTGAGCGCCGCGGGATTCGTCCGGAACGAGAATACCGTATTGCCGCTCACGCCCGGGTATGGATCGCCGGCATCCCCGCGCCGCCGCGGAGCCGTCGCGGCCGGATCGTTCAGCTGATTCAGCCCGTCGCCTTGCATCAGCTTCACGCCAAAAATCGGTCCCGTATTCACTCTATTGCCCGCGTGAAACCCGCTCGACGCCACTTTGGCCCCGTCGATATGCCAGATCAGGAGCCCGCCGCCGCCGGGCGGGGGGCATGGCGACAGATTGCCCGAGCGGCTGCAATGGATCCGGATCACCGCTGTGTCCGCCTGGGACCACTGGCGATTCTCGATCAGGAAGCTTTCGTTGCGGCTGTTCGCGCCCTGCACGTCGACGAAGAACGCCGTGTCTGAGATGGGCGCCGCACCGAGGTGATACGTGCCGGTCGCGGTGAGCGGTTGCACGAAGACCCAACCCAGCTCGTTGAGCGACCACGCCTCATAGCGCGCGGGGCTTGCGGGGCTCGTGAAGTTCCCGGACCCCATCAGCCCCCACTGACCGATGCCCTCGGTGTCGCCCCCGGTGTCGTAGAGGTCGGGCAGGCCGAGCGCGTGGCCGAACTCGTGCGCCGCCGTGCCGATCGGCATGATCTGCGTGCTGTCGCAGCTGGTCACATTCCCACCCAGGCCGCTCGCCATGAAGTAATCGCTGATGCGGATGTTGCCGAAGCCGGCCTTGAGCGACGCATCGCTGGTGACGTAATCCTCATAGTCGGTTTGCGTGGCATTGACGAGCACGAAGCGGTGGGACCAGATGTGGTTATTGGTCGCGCCCCCACACGCGCCGTCGCGCGTCGCGTGCGCGAACATGATCATGTCCACATAGCCGTCGTCGTCCCCGGAGTTGGGGAGGTCGTCGGGCCCGTCGTTGTCGAATTGCCCGAAGCTCACCGTCGCGTCGACGCGCCCCAACGCCACCCGCATGCCGTTCTGCATCGACTGCACCGCGGCCGTACTAAAGATGCCGTTGCAGTTCGTTGTGCCGAACGGATTCCCACTGCAGGGGGGCGTCCCCGTGTAAAACACCTCATTGGAGTCGAGCTGCACCCATCCGAGGACCTGGCCCTGCATACTGAGCAGGTTGTTCGACATCTGTTCGTAGAACGTGCGCACGGTGTACGGATTTCCAGGGGGCGGCGTGCTGCCAAACAGCAGCGTGCTGTACTGGGTCGGGTCGCGCATGAACTGCGACTCCGTGTTCTTGTAGCCGAAGATCAGCGCCGGGACGAGTTGCGTCCCGGTGACGGCGGCCGGGGTCAGCGACCTAGAGGTGCCATCGGCCATCGGCGCATTGAGCGCGGAAAAGCTGCGGCTCGCGAGCAGCTGCTTGCGGACCTCAGCCACGCGCCGTGCTTTGACGCGCCAGCCGCCATTGGGGCGGAAATCGAACCCGGGAATCTCCCACCGGGGATGCATCTGGCTCTGTGCAGGGGATGCAGCAGGAAACGCAATGAGACACAGGGCTGCAGCGCCCATGAATCTGACGACGCGTGGTATCACCGAAGACCTCCGGGGGGATCGAAAGCGCGGTCGCGCACCCGCAATCTAGGCTAGGGAGGCTCGGCGGGGGAAGCTGTGCCGCGCCTCACACGCTGAAACGCGCGGGCCTCCACCACCGTAGCTAACTCTCATAGCCACTCACCCTTGCCAATTTCCGGCGGCAGGGCTAACCTGTACCACCGCCTACCATAGGATTTGAGGCCGCGTGCGCACAGAGACCCTGCAGCACATCGCGCTGTTCGACAAGTGCAAAAACTTCACCCGGGCGCGCGAGGTCCAGGCTGCCGGGATGTATCCGTACTTCAAACCCATCTCCCGCTCCGAAGACACGGTCGTCGTCATCGAGGGCAAAGAGCGGATCATGATGGGCTCGAACAACTACCTCGGGCTCACGCACCATCCGGAGGTGCTGGCAGCGGCGAAAGCGGCGCTGGAGCGCTACGGCTCCGGCTGCACCGGCAGCCGCTTCCTCAACGGCACGCTCGATCTGCACGAGCAGCTCGAGACCGAGCTGGCGGAGTTCTTCGGCAAGGAAGCCTGCCTCGTCTTCTCCACCGGATACCAGGCCAACCTGGGCGTCATCTCCGGCCTGGTCGGCCGCAGCGACGTGGTCTTCCTGGACAAGCTGGATCATGCGTCGATCGTCGACGGCGCCAAGATGGCGCACGGCGAGACCCAGCGCTTCAACCACGGCGACCTGGCCGGCCTCGAGCGGAAGCTGCAGCGGCTGCCAGAGGGCACCGGCACCATGGTCATCGTGGACGGCATCTACTCGATGGAAGGCGACATCGCGGACGTCCCGGGCCTGCTCAGGATCTGCCAGAAGTACGGCGCCGCCCTGGCGGTCGATGACGCCCATTCGGTCGGCGTGCTCGGCCCCAACGGCGACGGCACCGCCGCCCACTTCGACGTCGTGGACGAAGTGGACCTGATCGTCGGGACGTTCTCCAAGTCGCTGGCTTCGATCGGCGGCTTCGCGGCCGCGACCGACTCCGTCATTCATTATCTGCGCCACCACGCGCGCCCGATGATCTTCACGGCTGCCCTCCCTCCGGCCAACACCGCCGGCGTGCTGGCGGCGCTGCATGTGCTGCAGCGCGAGCCGGAGCGGCGCGAGCAGCTGTGGCGGAACACCGTCCGCCTGCAGGAAGGCCTCCGCTCGCTCGGCTTCGACATCGGGCCGACCGAGACGCCCATCGTACCGGTCCTGATCGGGCCGCTCGACAAGACGTTCCTGTTCTGGCGCCAGCTCTTCGATGCGGGCGTGTTCACCAATCCGGTGGTGCCGCCCGCCGTGCCGCCGTCACAGTGCCGCTTGCGGACCAGCCTGATGGCGACTCATACGGCCGATCAGATCGACCTCGCCCTCGAGGTCTTCGGCCGCCTCGGAAAAGAGCTGGGGGTTATCTGACCGCAGTGGAGATCGTGCCCGTCTCCGACGGGCGCGGTCTCGATCGCTTCATCGCCTTCCCCTACGACCACTATCGGGATGACCCGCTGTGGGTGCCACAGCTCCGGCGGGACGTTCGTACCCTGCTCTCTCCCGGGAAGAACCCGTTCTTCGAGCACGCCGAGGCGCAGTACTTCCTGGCGGTCAGACGGTCCGACGGTCGGACGGTCGGCCGCATTGGCGCCATCAAGAACGATGCGCATAACCGCGAGCATCAAGACAAAGTCGGTTTCTACGGCTTCTTTGAATCCATCGACGACGCGGGCGTCGCCAATGCGCTCTTCGACACGGCCGCCGCCTGGCTTCGCACGCGGGGCTTCGACACGATGCGCGGCCCCATGAGCCCGTCGATCAACGACGAGTGCGGCCTGCTCATTGAGAACAACGGCATGCCACCCTCGCTGATGATGTCGTATAACCCCCCGTACTATCGCGGCCTGCACCAGCGGTACGGGTTTACGAAGGCCAAAGACCTGCTCGCGTACGAAGGGGGTGGCGCAGCTCCCCCCGAGCGGCTCCTGCGTCTCGCCGGGCGGGTGGCAGAGCGGGCCGGCATTACGCTGCGCCCGCTGGACATCAAGCGCTTCACCGCCGAAGTCGAGCTCGTCAAAGCGTTGTACAATCGGGCGTGGGAGAAAAACTGGGGCTTCGTGCCGCTCACAGAAGCGGAGATCGACCACCTCGCCAAGCAGTTGCGGCCCATCGTCGTGCCGGACCTCGTCGTGTTCGCCGAGCGCGCGGGTGAAGTCGTGGGGTTCGGCATCGGCCTGCCCGACTTCAATCTCGCGCTCTTGCACAACCGATCCGGCCGGCTGTTTCCCGGGATCCTCAAGGTGCTGTGGCATGCCCGCAGGATCCACCGCGCTCGCGTGCTGCTGCTCGGCGTCATCCCCGAGCTCCGCGGTCGCGGGATCGACGGCGTGCTGTACCACTGGGTGTGGAACAACTGCGTCAAGCACGGGATGCCGCAGGGCGAAGGCGGCTGGATCCTCGAGGACAACGCGCCGATGACCAAGGCCGCCGAGCAGCTCGGCTTCCACCGGTCCAAGGTCTACCGCGTTTACGACAAGCCGCTGTGAACGTCTTCGTGACCGGGGGCACCGGGTTCGTGGGTGCCCACCTGGTGAGCGCGCTCCGCGCCCGCGGGGACTCCGTCACCTCTCTGGTGCGGCGGCCCGCGCTGGCCGAACGGCTCGGCTGGGGAAGCGATGTGCGGCTCGTAAGCGGGGATCTCAATGACGCGGACGCGCTGCGGCAGGGGTGCGCCGGCGCGGACATCGTGTTCCACGTCGCGGGGAAGATCGCGGCCCGGGACGCCGTCGAATTCATGGCGACCAACCGCGACGGCACGGCCAACGTCCTCGAAGCTGCCGGAGAACAGGGCGTGGGCCGGTTCGTGCTCGTGTCGTCCCTGGCAGCCGCGGGCCCGACCGCGCCCGGTCAGCCGATCGACGAAACCCGCCCCCCGGCGCCGGTCACCGACTACGGGCGATCGAAGCTCGCCGCGGAAGTCCTGGTGCGCGCCATGTCGCAGCCCTGGACCATCGTGCGGCCGCCGGTGGTGTACGGCGAGTGGGACCGCGGCACGCTCAAGATTTTCCAGCTCGCTCAGCGCGGCGTCGTGCCGGTGTTCGGCGATGGATCGCAGGAGCTGTCGGTGATTCACGCCGCCGACCTCGCGCGGGCATTGATCGCCGCCGCCACGGCGCCGGCGGCCGCCGGCCGGCTGTACTTCGCCGCTCACCGCGCGGCGACGACCAGCCGCGAGCTCGTGCTCGCGTGCGCCCGGGCCCTGGACATGAGCCCTCCGCGCGTCCTGCCGGTCCCCCCCCTGGTGGCGCGCGGCGTGCTCTGGACGGTGGGTGCCCTTGCGCATCTCGCCGGGCGCGCCACCTTGCTGTCGGCCGATAAGGGCAACGAATACCTCGCCCCGGCGTGGACGTGCCGGAGCGACGCGCTCACGCGCGATACCGGCTGGCGTGCCGAGATCGGCCTCGACACGGGCCTACGCCGCGCCGCCGACTGGTACCGGGAGGTGGGATGGCTCTGACGGGCCGCAAGTGGAGCGGAGGGCAGATACTGTGGCGAGGCTTCACGGCCATCGACCTTGCGACGTTCGCCTACGTCGCGATCGCGACGGGGGCCGTGCTCTTCTCATTCCGGGGCGACGTGCTGCCAGGTTGGCCATGGCTGCTCGCGGCGCACGCCCTGATCGTCGTGCTGGTCGTGCTGGCCCCGCGCGCGCGCACCGCCGGGCCGGTGGGCCGCTTCCTGGGCGATTGGTACCCGATGCTGCTGCTGGGCGCCCTATACGGCGAGATCGGCGTGCTGACGCTCGACGCCGGCTTCCAGAACGACCTGCTCATCCAACGGCTCGAGGCCTGGGTGTTCGGATCGCAGGTCTCGTACCGGTGGATCCGCGAGTCGGCGAGCCCCGTGTTGTCGTGGCTGCTGCATGCGTGCTACCTCGCCTACTACCCGATTCTGTACGCCTCGCCGTTGGGACTCTGGATGGTGGGCCGCCGCGACGCCTCGCGGCACACGATCTTCGCCGTGATGGCGACCTTCTACATGTGCTACGTGGCCTTCCTGTTCTTTCCCGTCGCGGGCCCGCGGTACGCGTTCGACGCCGCCAACAACATCGCGACCGACGTCGGACCGGCCCGATTCGCCGCCTGGCTCCTCGACCGGGGCGACTCGTGGGGCGCCGCGTTCCCATCATCCCACGTGGCGGCGTCCGTCGTGGCAACCGGAATGGCCTTGCGCTACTGGCGCGCGCTCGGGCTCATCCTCCTGCCCTTCACCGGCGGCCTGCTCCTGGCCGTCGTCTATGGTCAATTCCACTACGCGGTGGACGCGCTGGCGGGATTGATCGTCGCGGCCTTGATGCTGGGGGTCATGCAGACGGCCGAAGCCGGCGCGCCGAGCCGCGTGCGCGTCGGAGACTATCGGGTGGAACCCGGTAGCAGCACTTAGTGACCGCCGTGCACCTGCGCGGGAGCGCGCGCCCGTGGGGGAGCCATCCCCAGGAAATGCCGCAGGTCCTTTTGGTACAGTGAATCGTTGGGGTCGGCGCTCGGCCACACGGCCCCGCGGTCGGGAATGAACAGCCCGGCGACGACACCCATCCCTCCCGCGCGGACCACGCCCCCGGTGGGATTGTCATACACGACCCGCACGCGATAGCGATGGGCAGGCGTGATGGGCGCGCCGATTCGCGTGAGCCCGTACAGTTTAGCGATCGGCACCGCGCCCCGTTTCCCGTCCCGGCTCGGCGCCGGCTCGCCGCGCCAGATCAACTCGCCGGTCGTCGCGTCCCACAGCTCGATGATCTGTCCGTAGTCATGCAGGTGCCCGCCGATCACGACCAGACTGCCCGCCACCGCGGGACTCCCCAAATAGGACCGTTCGCTCCGCCCCGGCGGCAGGTCGAATGACTTGTCGCCCACGGGGAACGCGACGTCGAGCTGCCACGGCGCCCCAGCCAACAACGGCCAGGGCCGGCCCTCGGGCGTGTAGTTCACGACCATGCGCACGCGCACGCCGCGATACGCCTCGCCGGTCGAATTGTGCAGCATCGCGTTGGCCACGATCCGTTCCCCGCGCCAGAACCGCGCCCCGACCAGGAGTCGGGGAAGCCGGACCACACCCGTTTCCTGGCCGATGGCGAGGAGACGTCGTGAAATCGGGAGAAACAGCTCCCGGTCGGCCGGGTCCATCACGTTGAAGTGATGGATCGCGGCCGGCGGAAGCAGACGGCCGGCGGAATCCACCGCTTCAGCGCGAAATCCAAAGATGGCGCCGCCGACCGGGAACTCGCCGACCGCAGCGGGCACATCGACGCCGTGATGACCCGACGAGACCGCCGGCAAATCCACCGGAGGCAGCTCGATCGTGATCTCGGACCGGCGGGCGTCCACCGTGACCACCGCGGCCGGCAGTGCGCTCCAGTCCACGGATGGCGGCGGGTTGCGCGCGGGCGTCGCGGCAGGAGCGGCGCTTTGCCACGCGGCGTACGCGATTCCCGCGACGACGAGCGCTGCCAACGTGACGACGCTGCGCCGGAGAATCGTTTTGAGCGCTTTCATGAAATCGGCTCCGCGGCCGGTTCGAGCTGGGAGAATGGAACGTCGTTGATGAGCACCCTGCATGACTAACGTGCCATGCGGCCAGTAGGTTCGCCTAGGAGGCCATGTCGCGCAAGCGCTGCCGCTGGCCCGGAGTGATTAGATCCCGTTCCACCGTGTCACGCACGACGCGGGCCAGAAACGCGTAGCCGCGGGGCTCCGCGATGAGCCACCGCGCCCATTCCAACTCGTCCAGCGCGGCCGCCACTTCCCCAGCCCCGAGGCCCGTCGCTCGGCCGACTTCCACCGGCGTGACCCGCTCGTGCAACACCGCGACCGCGGCCAGGACCTGCTGCGCCGCCGGGGAGAGCCGCCGAAAACCGACTCGAATCGCCCCGACGACCGCCTCCGGCAAGTCCCCCGGAAGGGTTTCATCGAGTGTGTGCAACGGTCGCGGCCAGGCCGGTCGCGTCCGATCGAGATCGAGCCCCAGGGCAACGGCATGGAGCAGCTCCACGGCGAGCAGCGGCAGGCCCGCCGAATCGGTTGCGATGCGGCGAGTAACCCGGTCCAACTCTTCATCGCGGTAGTGCGGGAGAGCCCAGCGCGCGAGCTCGCGGAGCGCTTCCGTGGAGAGCGGCGCCAGTCGCAGGGCCACGCCCGGCATGTCGCGGCCGGCGCGCGACTGCAGATCATCGAGCTCCGGACGCTCCGGCTGGAGCGCCCGTGTCAGCAGCAGGCAGAGAGGCGCGGTGGCCAGATCGCGAATCGCAGCGACCAGCGCGAGCAGCGAGTCGCGGTCCAGCCAGTGCGCGTCATCCACCACCAAAAGCACCGGCTGCTCCGCTGTGACGGCTCCGAGCACGTCCCGCAGCGCGCGACCGGCAGGGAGCATGTCGGCATGCCGCACCGCCGATCCGAAGCGCTCGGCCCAGTCGGGAACCCGGGCCGCGAACGCGGCGAGCGCCGGCGCCGGCGCGGCGGCGACGCCCGGGACATCGAGCAGCCCGCCCCGCGCCAGGGCAAACACGCCGCTCCACGATTCGCTCATGTCCGCCTCGACGGCGCGCACGACCGCCGCCGTGGCGCCATCGAGCTGAGCACGCGCGCGCGCCTCGTCCGCCAGCCGGCTCTTGCCGGTCCCCGCATCACCGGTGACGAGGGCGACGGCCGCGCGCGCGTCGCGGCGACAGTCGCCCCAGACCCTCGCCAGCCGCTGTAGCTCAGCCTCGCGCCCCACGAGCGGGGCGCGCCGAGACTCGGCGCCCCGGGGAGCGGGTTCGTCGGGCCGGCGGCGAGGTGCCCCCCCCCCACCCGGCGATCCGCGCGCAATGCGCTCGCCGAGGGTCCGCGTCTCGGCGTCGGGCGTCCCTCCGACATCCGCGGCGATCCGCGCGACAAACGCCTCGTACGCCGCCGAGGCGGCGACGCGGTCGCCCGACAACGCGAGGGCGCGCATCGCGGTCCGGATGACCACGTCGGCGTGGGGATCCAGGGCCAGGGCCCGGCGCGCCAATCCCACGGCGTCCGTCGCCCGCCCCGAGCCCAGCTGCGCTTCGGCCTGCCGCGTCAGCGCGTCCACCGCCCGGGCGCGCCACAGCGTCCGCTCGGCCGACAGCCAGTGCTCAAAGTCGGAGACGCCGGGCACCGAGAAGCCTTCGAGAAACTCACCCCCGAGCAGCTCGCACGCGGCCGCCCAGTCGCCCGCCGCCGTCAACTGCTCGAATCGCTCGGTGTCGAGCTCGACGCTGCCCGCCGCCAGGCGAATGTGGTCGGCGTGCGTTTCGATTCCACCCTCGCCTGTGGCGCGCCGCAGCACGCGCAACGCCTCGTTCAAGGAGTGACGCGCCGCCGATTCGGGCTTGTCCGGCCAGAAGAGCCCGATCAGGTGGTCACGCGCGCGGGAGCCTTTGGGGGAACGCGCGAGATACAGAAGGAGTGCCAGGTTCTTGCGCCACAAGAGCTCCGCCGGCGCGGCATCGTCGTCCACGCTGACATCCACAGGACCGAGCGTGCGGCAGCGAATCACCGCGGGCATGCTCGATCGCGCAGCTGCAACGCCTCCGCGACCAGGGGTTCGTACGACGGCTCTGGATGCGCCCAGAGTTCGATGACCCGCGCCAAATAGCGACAGCCCTGGCGTGCATTGCCGGATCGCAGCGCCAGGGTGCCGCGGCGCCAGCGGCTCCACGCCCCGAGCGCCCAGTCGATCTCGACCGCCTGCAGCGTGTCGCTGAGCCATCCTGCAAAGTCGGAGTTCTCGTACCACAGCCAGGAACGGTCTGCGGCGTCGGACTGGTTCGAGCGCTCGAGCCACTCGGCTCGTCTCGCATGCAGCACGGCGCGGGCAAAGGGGTCGCCCAGATGCTGCACCTCCTCGAAGGGCAGGAGCGGTGCGGTGCGGGCGAGGGCGGCAGCCACGTTGCCTCGGGCGGCGAGCTCCAGCCCGGCGAGCAGCACGTCGAGTCGCTCCCGCGCGGAATCGCCGGCCGTGAGGCTGCGGAGCCGGCTGCGCCAGCGGCGACCGGCGGCCGAGTCGCCGCGCGTGTACGCGTCCACCGCGCTCGCCCAGGCGGCGCGCGCCGCGATGGGGCCGCGGCCGGCGGCGGCGGCGGCCAGACCCCGCCGTCCTCGATCCACGTCCGCGGGTGACGCGGCGGGCACGCCGAGCGCGGCTGGAAGCACGCGCCACTCCAACGCCTCGAGCTGCCGCGCGGCCGTCCCGAACGCGGTCGCCGCCGAGTCGAAATGGGCCGACGCCTCGGCCGGGCGGCCGAGCGCCACGAGCGCCAGTCCCTGCGCTTCGTGTCCCGGACCGCCGGGCAGTCGCCGGCCCACGGCCAGCTGCAAGCCGGGAGCGTCGAATCCCGATCCCAAACGCGCAGTGCGCGCCAGGTCGCGCTCGACGTCGATGGGGAGCGGCGGGAGGCTCTCCGGAGTGAAGCGCGCCGCATAGGCGACCTCGAGGCTCGCCGCGATGCTCAGGTCGGATTCGTCGCCGCTCCCAGATCCCCGCAATTGCTTCAGCCGGTCGAGCGCGCCGCGCGCATCGTCCCGCCGTCCGAGCCGGATCAGCGCCCACACGAGTTGATCGTGCGCGGGCGCGAGATAGGGGTCCTGCGCGACGGCCTCCTCGAGCACCGCGGCACCGCTATCGAGGGGAATGCCGGCCAGTGGGCCCCGGTGCATCAATTCCGATCCGTACAGCAGTCGCGCGTACGGCTCCCGGGGATAGACGGCGAGGGCCTGCTGATAGATGCGGTAGCGCGGCTCGCCGTGCGGGGCGAGCTCGGCCGCGATCAGCAACGAGTCGAGCGGATTGAGATACCGGCTCTGACGCGCCAGGACCTCGCGCAAGACCACGCCCGGCGGCATGCGGCGCCAGTTTTGCGCGTGCGTCAAACGCCAGGCTGCCCGCGCAAAGCTGGGATCGAGCTGCAACGCCTGCCGAAAGTGCCGCGCCGCCTCGCTCCAGGCGTCCCGGCGGAACGCATCCTCGCCCTGCAGGAATTCCGCGAGCGCCGCCGAGTTCAGCCCCCACGTCGGACGTGGCCCATATCTCACCAACAGCTCCGGATGGAACCAGCGCAGGATCTGGATCACGATATCGTCCGCCAGCTCGACCTCGGCCCCGGAAGGACGGGCCAGGGCGGCGCTGTACAGGCGCCGGTCCAGCGAGTCGCGCACTTCGAGGCGCACCAGCAGGCTGTCATTCCGCTGCACGACCGAGCCGCCGACGCGCGCGGCGACATGAACCGGGACCGGGGCCCGCGTGCCCGGCGGAGACTCGCGCCGCTTGAAGGCGACGTTCTGCGGAACGATCGCAAGTTTTGGGAAGAGCCCGAGCTTGTCGGAGACAATCAATGCGAGATCCCGGCCGAGCCGCGCCGGCGTCGCCCCTGCGACATCGAACGGCTCGACCATCAGCTCGTACACCTGCAGTGGCGAGCTGGTGCGGGTGCAGAAGCCGAGCGGCTCGCAAAAGATGAACGCCAGTACCGCGGCTGCGGCCACCCCCAATACCAGCACGGCGGGCCACACCAGCGGCTGCGGGCGAGGCGACCACAGCGCGCGCTGGAATGCGGCGGCGTCCGCGAATCGTTCTCCGGGATACCACGCCAAGGCCTTGCGCAAGGCGCGACGCACCCGCCGCGGCACGCCGGACCAGTCTGCCGCCTCGGGGCGCGCCAGGATGGACCAATGCCGTCCCGTGATCGCTTCGTAGACGACCATCGCCACCGCGTAGAGGTCCGTGCGTGCGGTGACCTCGCCGCCCGCCGCCTGCTCGGGCGGCATGTACTCGAGCGTGCCCGGGGTCTGCCCTGGGATGGTGAGCGGCGGCGCTCCTTCGGACTTCGCAATGCCGAAGTCCGTGAGGATGGCCCGCTCCTGCTCGAGAATGATGTTGTCCGGCTTGACGTCGCGATGCACGATGCCTTGGGCGTGCGCCGCCTCGAGCGCCGAGAGAATGTCGCGGGCGACCTGCACCGCCTGGCGGAGGGACAACGGGCCGCGGCTCAGCCGGTCAGCGAGCGTCTCCCCCGCGAGATGCGCCATCACATAGAAGGAAATGCCGTGCCGGTCGCCGACGTGGTGAATGGGGACGATGCTCGGGTGCTTCAGCTTGGCGAGGAGCTGCGCCTCCCGCACAAACCGCTCGGTCGCGTGCGCGCTCGCGAGCTCGGGCCGGAGGACCTTGATGGCGACGAGCCGATCGAGACCCGTATCCCGGCCCAGAAAGACCATCCCCATCCCGCCACGGCCGAGCTCGCGCTCGACCTCGTACTCGGGCGCCAGGGCGGCGCGGAGCCGCTCGAGGAGGGTGCTCATGGGCCGCGGGCGAATGTAACTGTTCGCGCCCACGCGCGCGCCATACGAGAAAAACAAGGCGGCCCCGGGTTTTCCCGGGGCCGCGCGCTTACGAGAGGCTACTGGACCCTGATCGCGATCTTCATCCCGAGCGCCAGGTGCGGCGTGCAGTATCCCTTGTACGTCCCCGTCGGCGCATTGGCGAACGACACGTCGTAGCTCTCGTTGAGCTGCGTCAGGAACGGGCCCGAGAGGTTGTCGATCGTGTTCTGCATGCTGGCGTTGAGCGCGGCCGCGGCGCCCGCCGGGATCGAGTCGGGCCAGAACGCGATGTTGTGCGGCCCGCCCGACACGTTGATGAACCGCACGGTCGTGCCCGGCGCGATCGTAAGCGTCTTCGGCTCGTAGTCCGCGCGGGTGCTGCCGTTGCCCGTCATCTTGACCTCGACGACCGGACCGGCGGACGCGGTAGCGGCCGGGGGCGCGGCCGGAGGGGCCATCTGCGTCTGGTCCTGGTCGGCTTTTTTCCCACACGCGAGCGCGCCGACCGCGACGACGGCCGTGAGTAAAGCGAAGCGCATTGCTGGAGTCCTCCCGAGACGGTGGCTGGTGTCGCTTGTGAACAGTTTCACAATACGCCGCTGAATATAGACGGGGTCGCGCAAAACGGGAGTCCCGCCAAAACCACTAGCGCTTAGGCCTGATTCGACGAGCTTGATCGGATGCGAAAGCTCATTGCCGTCCTTGCGATAGCGACCCTCGGCGCGGCGCCCGCTGCTGGACAAGCGTGGACGCCTCAGATCGGCATCGTGGGCGGGTTTGCGCGCATTAAGCCCGCGGGCACCGGCCAGCGCGACTACATAGATCGGTGGGAGCTCCCGGGGACTGGATCGGCCTACACCACCCTGTTCGTCGTCATTCCCCTCACTTCTCGACTGGCTCTCGAGCCCGCCATCGCGGCGTCGCATGCGGCCTTCAAAGAGGCCAGCGGCCTGATTCCCAGCGCCTCGAGCTCCAATATACGCCTGACTTTCCGGACTGATGTCGCACTCGCTTCGCGCTTCTACGTCGCCGCCGGAGGGATGCTTCGTTACAGGCAAGTTGACGACGCCCGTCAGGTGCAAACCGGTATCCTTGCGGCCCTGGGTTATCGCCAGCCGCTCGGATCCGACCTGACCGCTCGGATCGAGGCCCAATGGATTTCGCAGCGCGGGACCGACTCCATCGCGCCTGCCAACGTGTACGCGTTGCTGCTGGGGTTCTCTGGGCGCCTCGTCGGACGGTCGGCAAGGCGCCCGCGCCCAAGCGACTTCTCCTCCGCGCGGGCGCGTCCGTGGCGCCTGGGACTCGGTATGGCGGGAGGGTATGTCCGCAATCACTTGTATGGAAACGCATTGGGATTCTATGTCGACGTGCATGAGACGGTTGTCGGTCTCCCCGGCTCCGGCTCGACTACCCCACCGGCGCTGTCCATCGTCGTGCCGCTGCGCGGCAGACTCGCTCTCGAGGCCGGGTTCGACGCGCAGCGTACGCAGCAGCAAGGGAACACCTTGTTCGACGGTCAGCTCTCCACCAGGCTCGACCTGGCGATCTACCGCGGCGGGTACGTCGCCGGAGGGGGGAACATTCGCTACGTCGAACAGACCGGAAACGCCGGATTCGCATTCGCAGGAGCAAACGTCGCGGCAGGCTATCGGTTTCCGCTGATCGAGGAGTTGGATGGGCACGTGGAGATCAGCTTCACGACATTCAAAGAGCGCCGAGATTTTCCGTTTGCGCAGAACACTCTGGCAGTCATGTTGGGTGTTACAATAGCGCTCGACTAACCGCCCCTCACTCTTCGGAGCATATGCCGGGTTCGTCGATCCCCCAGATCCCGCCGCAGGAGCTCGCGGAGCGGCTCGACCGCGGGGAGTCCGTCCAGGTGCTCGACGTGCGCGCTCCCGACGAAGTGGCCCAGGGCCACGTCGCGATCGGGTCCGAGCTCGAGTTTCACGCGCTGCCGAACTCGCAGATCTTCGCGCTCCCGGACGTGCGCGACTTGCATCTCGATCCCGCCCGGCCGGTGGCCGTCATCTGCGGCCATGGCAACTCGAGCAAACAGGCGACGGCGTTCCTGCGCGAGCGGGGTTTCGACGCCTACTCCGTCACGGGGGGCATGGCCGCATGGGAGACGGTGTACGTCGCGCGCCGACTCTCCCCCACTCCCTCGCTCGCCCATGTCGTGCAGCTCGACCGCGTCGGCAAAGGCGCGCTCAGCTACGTCCTCGTGAGCGACGGCGACGCCGTGATCGTCGATCCCGGCCGGCACGTCGCCCGCTACGACGCGCTGCTCGCCGAGCTGGGCGCCACCCCCGCCGCCGTGGTGGACACCCACCTGCACGCCGATTACCTGAGCGGCGCGCGCGTCGCTGCGGCGCAGTGGGGCGTGCCCTACTTCCTGCATGCGGACGACGCCGTCTCCCCGTACGACGCCACACCCGGCCGCCTCGCCTATCAGCCGCTCGCCGACGGTGACGCGATCGCCTTCGGCCGCGCCACGCTCCGCGCCGCGCACGTGCCCGGCCACACGCTCGGCAGTGTCGCCCTGGTCGCCGATGACGGGCTGGCGCTGACCGGCGATTTCTTGTTCGTGCAATCGGTCGGCCGTCCCGACCTGGCCGGCAAAGCCGAGGCCTGGGCCAAGCTGCTGTGGCACAGCCTGGAACGCGCCCGCAACGGCTGGCCCGGCGACTTGCTGATCCTGCCGGCGCATTACGCCAGTGATGCGGAGCGCCGCGCCGATCGCGCGATCGCCGCGCGGTTCGACGTGATTGCAGCCACCAATCCCGCGGCCGCCATCCAGGACGAGCAGACCTTCCTTCAATGGATTGCAGACCACGGAACCAACTTCCCCGAGGCGTACCGCACAATCAAAGAGGCCAATCTGGGGCTGGCGGACGTGTCGGAATCGGAGGCGGAGGCACTGGAATCCGGCCCCAACCAGTGTGCGGTCAAATGAGGGGTGTGCAACTCCCCCCGCCTCTGCCGTCTCTCATGGCGTCTCTTACCGGATGGTCGCCATGCAGACGCCGCGCCGCGTGCTGGGACTTGCCGTCGTCCTTATCGGTACGCTCTCGTCCTCGCTTCTCGCTCAAGGCTGGATCGACCCGATCCGGCCGATCCCCAACGGGCGGATCGAGCGCCTCCGGAGCACGGTACAGGTCACCATCGCCGGGCGCGTGGCGCGTGTCACCGTCGAAGAGTGGTTCCGCAACGCCGGACAGGCCGTGGACGAAGGGATCTATCATTTCCCCCTCCCCGGTGAAGCGGTGTTTTCGAGCTACTCGCTCTGGCAGGGCGACCAGGAGCTGCGCGGCGAGGCCATGGACGCCGGGCAGGCTCGCGCGATCTACGAGTCCATCGTCCGGCAGAAGCGCGACCCCGCGCTCATCGAGCTCGCCGGGCAAGGCCTGATCCGCGCGCGCGTATTTCCCATCAACCCCGGCGAGACTCGCAAGATCACCCTCAAGTACACACAGCTCCTCGACCGCGCCGGCGACGCGTGGCGCTTCCGTTATCTCGGCGATCGCGGTCGCCAGAGCGCGCCGCGGAGCTTCCGCCTCGAGGTGGACAGCGCCAGCCGCTTTGGGGACCCGTACTCGCCAACGCATCAGGTGCGCCTCAATCGTACCGGAAACCGGATCGAGGTCAGCCTGGGCGATGGCGCCGCGGGTGGAGACTTCGAGCTGCTCCTGCCGCTCGCGCGCGGCCTCGTCGGCCTGTCGCTCGTGCCGCATCATCCGATCGGCGAAGACGGGTACTTCATGCTGTTGCTGGCCCCTGGCGCGGCCGCAGATGCCGCGGCCTTGCGCCGGGACGTGGTCGCCGTGATCGACGTCTCGGGCTCCATGTCCGGCGAAAAGATCACGCAGGCGAAAGCGGCGCTGATCCAGCTGCTCGGCTCGCTGCGCGAGGGGGATCGCTTCCGCCTCGTCGCCTTCGCGAGCGGCGTGCGCCGCTATGCCGAAGGGTGGGCGACAGCGGCGCGGCGGCGTGACGCAGAGGCCTGGATTCACGGTCTCGACGCCGAGGGCGGCACCAACATCGCCGGAGCGTTGGCGGAGGCGTTCGCCGAAGCCCCCGCCGAGCCGGCGCTCGGCGTCGTAGTGTTCCTCACCGATGGGCAGGCGAGCGCGGGGGAGACGGATCCCGAGCGCATCGCCGAGCGCGCCGAGCAGGGCCGCGGCCGCTTCCGCGTGTTCTCGTTCGGCGTCGGCGACGACGTCAATACGTACCTGCTCGACCGGCTCACGGAGCGGGCTCGGGGTACCACGGAGTACATCCGGCCCGGACAGGATATCGAACGGGCTGTGGCATCGCTGGCGGCCAAGGTGGCGAGTCCCGTGCTTACCGACCTCACCGTATCCGCGGGAGCCGGCGTCGAGGTGTACGACGTGCAGCCCGGCAGCCTGCCGGATCTCTTCGCCGGCGATGAGATGGTCGTCTTCGGGAGATACCGGGGACCACGCAGCGGCGAATGGTCCGTCACGGTGCGCGGCCGCCGCAACGGGCGGCTGGAAGCGTTCAGCACCACGGTGGGCGAGCGGGAGAGCGGCGACGCCCGGTACATCGAGCAGCTATGGGCGGCGCGAAAAGTGGGAGCGCTGTCCCGAGAGATCCGGCTGCGCGGCCAGACGCGCGAGATCGTGGAGTCGTTGAAGCAGCTGGCGCTACGCTATGGAATCCTCACGGAGTACACCGCGTATCTCGTGCAGGAGCCGACTGTGGTTGCGCGGCGGGCGGCGGAGGAGCGGAGCTTCGATTCCGCGCCAGCTGCGCCACGTGACCAAGCGGGGGCGGACGCCGTCTCGAAGTCGTCCCAAGCGGGGGCGATGAGCGGCGTGACGAGCTTGCAAGCCGTAACCGTGACCGCGCTGGACGCCGCGGAACTGGATGACATGCGTCGGGCGCGATCGGGCATCAACCCGACGCAGCGAGTTGGCGGCCGCCTGTTCATCTGGCGGGACAGCACGTGGACGGACCTCGGCCACGGCGATTCCTTGCACGTCGTGACGGTAGCGCCGTATAGCGACGCGTACTTTGCGCTGCTCAGGGCATTGCCGGACCTGGTGCAGGCCGCGGCGCTCGAACCGGCCGTGTTGATGGCCGGGCGGCGCGCCAGCATCAAGATTGAAGCCAGCGGCAAGACTCGCTGGCTGCCCGGTGAGCTGGAGCGACTGGTGCGCGACTTCCGGAGTTGAGGGATCGGTGCCCGAGGATATCGCCGACGTTTACCGCAGCACCTACCGCGCGCTCGTGCGGTTCCTGTACCGCAAGGTCTGGGATGCCGAGCGCGCGGAGGACCTCGCCCAGGAAGCGTTCGCCCGGGCGCTGGTGCACAAGCCGGAGAACGCCCGGGGATGGCTGTTCGTCGTCGCGGCCAACATGGCCCGAGACGAGGCCCGGCGGGCGGCGCGAGAGCGGCGGCATCTCACGCTTCTCAAGAGCGAGCCGGAAACAGTGGGCACCTCGCCCGAAGATGAGATCGACGCCGACACCAAACGCACGCAAGTGCGGGCGGCGCTCGATCAGCTGACGCCGCGGGACCGGGAAGCCCTGCTGTTGTGGGATGCGGGCATGTCGTACGACGAGATCGCCGCGCACACCGGACTGGCCCGCGGCGCAATTGGAACCACGTTGGCGCGTGCGCGCCGGAGGCTGGTAGAGGCCTATGACGCCGGAATCGAGGGAGGACAGCATGTCGCACGTGGATGACGGCGCGCTCCACGCCTACCTCGACGGGGAGCTGCCCAGCACGGAGCGGGCAGCCCTCGAGGCACATGTGGCCGGGTGCCCGGACTGCCGCGCCCGGCTCACCGAAGAACGCGCGCTGGTCGAGCGGGCGAGCGTGCTGCTGGGTCTGGCCCAGCCTGCGGAGCGCCCCGCGCCCCCGCTCCATCAGCTACGGCAGCCGCGTCTGATGTGGCGGCTGCGGCTGCCGCTCGCGTGGGCGGCGTCCGTCGTTTTGGCCCTCGGCGTCGGCTACTCCCTGCACGGGCCGAGCTCGACCGCGATCCCGCACGCTGCGTCCCCAGCCGTGGCTCGCGAAGAGGACCGCCCTGCGACGCGGGCCCCAGAAGACAAGGCTCCCGCCTCGCTGGGACGTCAGGAGTTCAGTCGGACCAACCGGCCGAGCGACGGGTTGACCAGCGGGGTGGAGGCCAAGGCCGCGATGCGGCAGCAGGCGCAGCCGCAGCCGCGTGACGCGGCCCCTCCTGCGGTCGCCGCGGCTCCGCCGTCTGTCACTGTCGCGGAATCGCCGCCCAGTGCCGCGGCCGATCTCTCGGCTCTGCGTGGACGCCTCGTGGCCACAGAATGGCCGATCATTCGCCGGGAGCCCGCCCGCCGGATTCTGGGTAGCGAGCCCGTCGGGGTGCCGGGTTTGGCGGTGCGAGTCATTCGGCGCAGCCCGGCCGGTGACGGGACGGTGCTGGTCGAGCAGCAGCTCGATTCGGCGACGGTCATTCAGCTGTTCCAGCGGCCGGCGACGGCAGATGTCGCCGGATACGCAGCGCCCGCCCCGATGCGCTACGACCGGCAGGCGGCAGGCCTGAGGGAGCGAGAGAACGCGGATCGCTTGGCGCGGTTCGTGGGACCGCTGCGGGTGGAGATCGCCGGGCCGCTGTCGCAGGATTCGTTGAACCGGCTGCTCGAGCAGGTGAAGCCGCTTCCCTAGTCGCCGGTTCGCCGCCACGCGATCAACTCGGCCACCACGCTGACGGCGATCTCCTCGGGCGTAACGGCGCCGATCGCAAGCCCCACCGGCACGCGCACGCGCTGCAGCGTCTTCGCCGGAACGCCCGCCGCGGTCAACCCCTTGGTCACGACCACCTTCTTGCGGCGGCTCCCCAGCAGACCGACGTAGCCGGCAGGTGACGTCGCGACTCGCTCCAGGATCAGGGCATCGTTGCGGTGGCCGCGCGTGGCGATGACCACGGCGTCTGCGGGGCTGAGCGGGTAGCGCGCCAGCGCGGCGTCAACATCGGCGGCGAGCACGGCGATGCCGTCCGCAAATCGAGCCGGGTCGGCGTACTCGGTGCGATCATCGATGATGACGACGCGAAATCCAGCGGCTGCCGCCGCCCGCGCGATCGCGGCGCCGACGTGCCCCGCCCCGAACACCACGACCCGCGGCGCCTGCATGAGCCGCTCCTCGACGAAGCGGCCGTCGCGGGTGAGCGTCGCGGCAGCCACGGACGAGCCGCCCGGCGGCAGCGGCTCGAACGTCTTCACCGGTCCCGTATCCCACGCCACCGCGGTGCGAACCAGTCCGGAGGCGGCGTCGGCCGCCGCCTCGAGCACCCGGACATAGGCGTCGTCAGCGACCAGAGGCTCGACGAAGATGTCCACGGTGCCGCCGCACGAAAGCCCGAGGTCGCCCGCCAGGTCTGCATTGAGACGATGAGTGACCAGGGCAGGCCGGCGGTGCGCTTGGGCGTCCAGTGCCGCGCCGATGACGTCGGCTTCTACACAGCCGCCGCCCACCGTCCCGATCAACCGGCCGTCCGATCCAACCAGCATTTTCGTGCCCGCGGGAACCGGGGTGGAGCCGCGCACGCGTGCCACGGTCGCGAGCGCGCCCGAAGTGCCAGCCCGGGCGAGCTCGGCGGCGGCGCGCCAAATGTTCATCGCGGGGCCAGGCTTGTGGGACATGCTCACAAGCTAACGCCCCGCTCTGCCGCCGTCAGTTGACGGTGAGGGTGCCGTGCATCCCCGTGCCGGGGGAGCCGTGGAGGGTGCAGTGGTAGTTGTACGTGCCCGTCATGTTGAACTGCTTGGACGCGGTGCCGCCGCCGCTGCTGCTGAGGTTGAAGGACTCGGGCGCTCCCGGGTCACTCGTAATCGTATGCGCGATGCCGGACCCATCGCGCCACGTGACCGTCGCCCCCGACGTCACCGTGAGCGAGGTCGGGTTGTACGTCGCCGCGGTCATGCAGATCTGTGTTGCGCTGGGTGTGCACGAGGAAGGGTTCGAGCCGTAGTCGGTGCTGCTCCCGCAGGCTGAGGGTCCAGCGGCCAACGCAATAACCATCGCACGGGTCAGGCGCATTTCTCCTCCAGGTAAGGGATCGACAAAAAAAGCTCCCTTACCTACCCCCTAGTGCGCTTCCCGCTCCAAGGCGTCGGCCGCGAGTCGCGGCGAGATGATCGGATAGCGGGCCGCAAACCATGCCCAGGACAGAAGGAACAGCCCGGCGAACAGGAGGGTCGTGCCGATTTCGGGAACGCCGATCGCCGGGCCCGCTCCATGATTGATGGAGGGCACCACCTCCAGGTAGCGCTCGAGCCAGATCCCAAGGAGACTCACGATCGCGAAGCCGAGCAGCGTGGGCGAGTACTTCTTGGGCTTCTCGCCGAGCAGGCCGATGAACGGAATCAGAAACACGAGGCAGAATACGGCGATACCGATGGGCCGCCACGCGCCGTACAGTCGGTAGAAGATGAAATACGTCTCTTCAGGAAGATTGCCGTACCAGATCACGAGGAACTGGGACCACATGAGGTAGGCCCAGAACACCGTGAATCCAAAGCACAGCTTGGCAAGATCATGCTGCTGCTTGCGAGAGAAGATGTCTTCCAAACCCATCGTGCGCCGCAGCACGATGCCGAGCACCGCGAGCATCATGAGGCCGGCAAGGAAGCTCCCCATGAAATAGAAGCCACCGAACAGGCTGCTGACCCACTTATGCGCCAGCGACATCACCAGGTCGTAGCCGAGCATGCTGTAGCCGAAGGCGAACGCCAGGATGACGAACGCCGCTTCGCGCGCGATCCGGCTCGCATCCTCCTTGCGATCCACCACCTCGCCCGTGGCGAGCTCCCGCACGTCGGGCGCGACGTCGTGCCGCACGAACCGCCACGAGAGCCACGACAGCGCCAGCAGGATCGCCCCGTTGCGCGGGAAGAACCATTTGGCCGTCAGCCAGCCGCCGATGTCGGGACGCGGCTCGTGCAGCCAGGTAAAGATGTGTTGGCGGCCGAGGAACAGCCCGATGAACAGAACGACGGCAATCGTCGTGAACGCGGCGCCGGCTTCGGCGAAGCGGATGATGACGCCGGACCAGTGGCCCTTGGCGAGCTTTTGGGTCGCGGCGAACACCACCATGCCCTGCGCCAAGCCCGCCCAGAAGACGAAGTTGGCATGGTAGGCCCACCAGGTGCGCTCCGGATAGGCGCCGAGCAATCCGGTCACGAAGATGATGCCGCCGATCGCGACGGCGACCGCGCCGACGAGCGTGAAGCGCGCCACGGGCGCCTGACGCGCCTTCTGCGCGAGATCGGAACGACCCGCCATGGCGACGCTCACGGCGCGCCCCCCCCCCCCGGTCCACGGGCCACCAGTTGCAGGCTGCGCACGTAATTCACGACGTCCCACCGGTCGTTCCCGTGGATCTTGTCGCCGTAACGCGGCATCAAGCCGCGGCCCATCCGTTGCGCGTCCACGATCAGTCCGTAGAGCGCACCGTCGCTCATGCGCGGGCGCGCAGCATCGACGAGCGACGGGATGCCGGGGAACGGCCCACCACCGGCGAGCGACACCGGGCCGTCGCCCCGGCCGCGCTCGCCGTGACAAACGAGGCAATAAGTCTCATAGACCCATTGCCCGCGGTTCAGCGATTCGGCGGTGCGCGTCCGCGGATTGGCCAAGCGGTCGGCGTTCGCGCGCGTCACCGGCAGCTCGCCTCCGGTGACGGGCACCGTGCCGTCAACCGGCGGGATCGGCCGCGCGTACGGCTTGATGTTGCGCTGGTGCCGCATCGTGGCGAACCAGCCGACTTTGTGGACGACGTCGTCGGGGTTGCAGGCAAGGGCGATCAGGGCGGTCAGGGCGGTCAGGGCGGTCAGGGCGGTCAGGGCGGTCAGGCCGCCGCGCGGTCTAGCCACGCTTCACCTCTTCCGCTCCGGCGCCACGGAGCAGCGTCTCGACGCTGCCCGCCGTGCCGGTCCCCGCGGGGACGAACACGCCGAACTTGTCGTTCGTGAACCGCGGGTCGCTCTGGATCGTCCCCAGGCGCCGGGCGGCGAACGCCGAGTTGAAGAGAATGCCGAGGATCGTGGACAGCGCGCCGAACAGGATCGTCATCTCGAACATGATGACGACGTAGGGCGGCACCGACCCGATGGGCTTTCCGCCGACCACGAGCGGCCAGTCGTACGACATCCACAGCGTCAGCCACGCGCCGAACGCACAGCCGGCGATGCCCCCGATCAGGGTGAACATCCGAACCGGGCTCACCGGCTGGCCCAACGCGTCCTCGATTTCGTGGCGCGGGATGGGCGAGTACACGGTGAAATCGGTATGCCCGGCGGCGCGCAGCTTCTTGATCGCCTCGAGCGTCGCGTCCAGGTGCGCGAACACGCCCAGCACTCCGGGGGTCGGCGGCGGCCGGAAGATGTCGTGCAGCGGCTTGGGCAGCGGGATCACCGGGCTGCCCTCGACACGGCCCGCCGCGGCGGCGGCAGCACTTCTTTGACCTCGGTGATCGAGACCGCCGGGAAGTTCTTCACGAACAGCAGGAACCACATGAAGAACCACCCGAAGCTCCCCGCCATGATGCCCCAGTCGGCCCAGGTGGGATTGTAGACCGCATTGGCCCACGGCGCGTACGGCTCACCGGCGAGCGACACCACGATGATCACGTAGCGCTCGAACCACATCCCGATGTTCACGAAAATCGAGATTACGAACAGCGCCGTGAGATTCGTGCGGATCTTCTTGAACCAGAGCAGCAGCGGCAGGAACGCGTTGCAGATGATCATCGTCCAGGTGGCCCACCAGTAGGGCCCGAACGCGCGATACCAGAACGCGGCCCGCTCGTTTGGATTGCCCGAGAACCAGGCGATGAAGTACTCGCAGACGTAGGCGTAGCCGACGATCGAGCCGGTGAGCAGGCAGAGCTTGGCGAGGTTCTCGAAGTGGTGCATGGTGACCAGGTCTTCGAGATGGAACGCCTTCCGGATGGGCACGAGCAGCGTAATCACCATCGCCACGCCCGAGTAGATCGCACCCGCGACGAAGTACGGCGCGAAGATCGTCGCGTGCCAGCCGGGGACGATCGCCATCGCGAAGTCCCACGACACGACGCTGTGCACCGACAGCACCAGCGGCGTGGCGAGGGCGGCGAGGTAGAGATAGCCGCGCGTGTAGTGGCGCCACTGCTCGTTCGTGCCCGCCCAACCGAGGGAGGTCAGGGTGTACAGCTTCTTGCGCCACCCGGTCGCCAGGTCGCGGATCGCCGCGACGTCGGGAATCAGTCCCATGATCAGGAACACGGTCGACACGGTGAAGTACGTGCCGATCGCGAACTCGTCCCAGATGAGCGGCGACTTGAAGTTGGGCCAGAGGCCGCGTTCGTTGGGATAGGGGATCAACCAGTAGAAGTACCACTGGCGTCCGATGTGAATCAGCGGAAACAGACCCGCCGTCATCACCGCGAAGACCGTCATCGCTTCGGCGGTCCGGTACACCGCGGTGCGCCAGCCCGAGCGGAACAGGAACAGAATCGCCGAGATCAGCGTCCCCGAGTGCGCGATCCCGACCCAGAACACGAAGCAGGTGATGAACACCGCCCAGTACACCGGGTGCGAATAGCCGGCGAGGCCCAGGCCGTAGCGGAGCAGGTAGACGAGCGTGATAATGCCGACGGCGAGCAGCGCGACGGCCGCGCCGAGCAGCAGGAAATAGCCTCGCGTGGGATTGCCGATCGTCCGCGCGATCGTGCGCGTGACGTAGTCGTAGGTCAGGCGCGTGCTTGGCTGGGTCTGGCGGGGGGCCTCAGCCATGACTCGGCGCCTCGGCGGCGACGACCCGAGCCAAATAGGTGACGGCGGGCTTGGTGTTGAGACCGGCCAGCACATGATAGCCGCGCGGGTTCCCGGCCAGCCGGGAAACCTCCGAGCGGCGGTCGTTCAAGTCGCCGAAGACGATGGCCTCCGACGGACAGGACTGCGCGCAGGCCGGCACGATCTCGCCGTCCCGCACATTGCGGTCCTGGAGCCGCGCCTGGTTTTGCGCGCCGCGGATCCGCTGTACGCAGAACGTGCACTTCTCCATCACGCCCTTCTCGCGCACGGTCACGTCGGGGTTGAGCAGCATCGACAGCGGCTCTGGCCACGCTTCCCATTCCCCACCCCGCTCCGCGTAGTTGTACCAGTTGAAGTAGCGGACCTTGTACGGGCAATTGTTGGAGCAGTACCGCGTGCCCACGCAGCGGTTGTAGACCTGCGCGTTCAGACCGTCGGGCGTGTGATAGGCCGCGTACACGGGGCACACCGGCTCGCACGGCGCGTTGCCGCACTGCTGGCACATCATCGGCGAGCTGACGGCTCCATAGGGCGCGCCGCGTTCGTCGCTGAGCCAATAGCGCTCGATACGGATCCACGACATTTCGCGGCCGCGCTCCATCAGCTCCTCGCCCGCCGTCGCGATGTTGTTTTCGGCGTAGCAGGCGGTGACGCAGGCGGAGCAGCCGGTGCACTTCGAGAGGTCCACGGCCAGGCCCCAGCGGGGCTGCTCGCCGCGATAGTCGCCCAGCTCGGCTTTCTCATGTTGCCGCTCGGCCCACCATTCGACCGCTTCGGCCGCGTACTCCGGCGTCTCCGCATGGTGGAACGGGGCATCGCCCGGGCGGAGCGAGCGGGCCCGCGCGAGGCTCAGCACTTCGACCGTGCCCTCGCCGCGTTCACGCGGACTGCCCTCGGTCGTGACCAGCCTGCGGTGCTCGCCCGTTTTGGTCGCCGTCGCGCGCACGGAGAAGTTGCGCCCACCGTAGCTGTTGGCCTGGACGCCGAGGAGCTCGAAGGCATTCGCGGACCGGTCCTTGGCGTAGCGGCCGAACGCGGTGTGCCCCTGTCCGGTGGGGACCGCGAGCACGTCGGGCCGCACCGAGGAGGTAATCCACGCCGGGAACTTCTGTGCCCCGAACGACGACTTGAGGAGCAAGAAGTCGCCCGCGGCGACGCCCCATTTGGCCGCCGTGTCGGGATGTACCTCCACCCAGCTGTGCCAGGCGATCTTCGAGACCGGATCGGGGAGCTCCTGCAGCCACGGCTTGTTCGCGCCGCGTCCGTCATGCAGCACGGGGTGTGGAAAGACGACGACGGTTTGATCGACCTCGCCCCCCGTCTCACTCTCCGCGTCCGCAGGGGGAGCGACCCTCGAGAACGCCGTGTCGATTCCATTCGCCAGCCGCACGGCGCGCGCCGGTGCATCGCCGTAGAGGCCACCCTGCTGGAGGGCGTCGAACCAGAACTGCTCAAAGCTCTTCCCGGCACCAAAGCGCCGGTGCAGCTCCCGCCATTTGCCCTGGACGTAGTCCTTGAACGTCCCCCCCCCCGAGCGTCCGGCCAGCCGTAGAATCACCTCGCCGGTGGGTCGCGTGTCGAACACCGGCTGCACCACCGGCTGCTGCAGCGCGTACACGCCGGCGCGCGGCCGGCTGTCGGCCCATTGCTCGAGCGGGTGATGGTCGGGGAGAATCAGATCGCACGCCGCGGCCGTCTCGTCCATGTATGAGGAGAAGCTGACCTTGAATCCGACCTTGCCGAGCGCCTGCTGAAACGCGCCGGGCAGCGAATGGGCGGGATTCGCTCCGTGCACGAGCAACACCGCCACGCGGCCCGCGGCCATATCGGCCGTCAGCGCCGCCAGGTCAGCGAATGTGTTGGTCTCGCCGACGCCCAAGTCGGCGCCGAACTTCACGCGCGTGCCGACGGCGCCGACCACATAGTTGAGGATATTGACGGCGGCGACGATCTCGGCGCCGTTCGGGTATTGCGCCGCCATCCCGCCGGCAACCGCGAGCCCGCCCCTCGAGTTGGCAAACTCGCGCGCCAACCGTACGATCGCTTCCCGCTCCACGCCGATGGCGGCGGCGACCGCCCGCGGCGTGTGGCGCCCCAGCAGCTCGGCGAGTCGGCCGACGTCGCCGGGAAGGGGCGCGAGGCGCTGACTGACGATCACCTGCGCCATGGCGAGGGAGAGCGCTCCCTCGGTGCCGGGCCGCGTCGCTACCCACTCGTCGGCGTTCATGCCGGTGAGCGACATCCGCGGACCCACGTACACGAACTTGGCCATCGAGGCGGGACGGCCGGCGTCGAAGGCGTGTGCGCGCGCAAAGCCGTTTTGGAATTCGACCGGCGACAACCAGGTATCGAGGAGATCCGCGCCGAACGAAAGCAGGTAGCGCGCGTTGGCGAAGTCGTACGACGGTACCGTGCCCGTGCCAAAGGCGAGGCGGTTCCCCGCGCGCAGCGCTTCGAAGGCGAACGGCTCGTAACTCAGGCGGCGGCCGCCGACCTGCGCCATCCACTCGCCCACCAAGTCCCCGAACGACGACGCCTCGGCGCCCGTGAGGAAGACCGTGCCTCTGCCGCTGGCCTCGCGCACTTTGGCGCCGAGCTGCGGAATCGCGCCATCCCAATCGATCGCCTCGAAGACGCCGCTTGCGTTGCGCACCAGCGGACTGGTGATCCGGTCGGGATTGTACAGTCCCTGCGTCGCCGCCTGCCCGCGCGCGCACAGGCGGCCGCGGTTGATCGGAGACTCGGGGTTGCCTTCGAGCTTGACGGCGCGGCCTTCACGGACACGCACTTGGATGCCGCATCCCGCGGCGCACTCGCGGCACGTCGTGGCGTAGTACGTTGCAATGCCCGGGATCTGATCCTCGGGCTGGATCAGATAGGGGATCAGCTTTTCGGTGGGTTCGGGGCCGATCCCGCACGCCGAGAGCGCCGCCGCGCCGGTGCCGGTGACGCCGAGGACCTTGAGGAAGCGTCTGCGATCGATCGCGTCGGTCATCGCTGTCCCGCTCCGCCTAGTAGTGACACACGCTGCAGTCGCGGCTCACCTTGTTCTCCACATGACAGCGGACGCACCATCCCATGCGGAGCGTCTCCACCTGGTACACCTGCGGCATGCGCTGCACGTCGCCGTGACATTTGCTGCACGACTGCGCGCCGAACGCCTTGATGTGCCGTTGGTGCGGGAAGCGTACAAAGCCGGGGAGCGCATGAATCCGGATCCATTCAGGCGGCTTCCGGTCGCGCCAGGCGGTGCGGAGCTGCTGGATCTGGGCCCGCTCGGCCTGCGCCGCCCCCGTGTCGCCCTCGAGGCCGGCGCGGGTGCCGCCGCTTACGACGACATGGCACCCCAGGCAGGTCTGCAGCGACGGAATTCCCGGCTCACTGGAAACGGCGGCCGAATAGTGGCAGTACATGCACGGAATCTGGTCTTCGCCGGCGTGGATATCGTGACGGAAGAAGATCGGCTGCCGGGGACCCTTGAGATCGCCGGTGTCGGTGACAACCGGCGCCTGGTAGCGACCCGCAGGAGTCTGGGCCGCTAGCGGGAGGGCGAGAACCAGCGACACCACGACCGCAGCTGAACGCAGATGGCCTCGAATGCGAAGCAGTGGTTCGGTTCGGTGTGGTCCAACAACGACGTGCAGGCCCCCGAATTTATCCTGGGCGGGGAACGCCGCACAAGGCGTCATTCAGGTCGCGCCAGCAGCTGATATTTCAGCCGGACGACGCCCACGAACGCCGCAACGGCGTCGAGATCGGGGAATTCCATCCAGCAGTGGCGCACGCCGTCGAACATGGCGCCGTCGCGCACGGCTTGTTTGATCGCGCGGGGCAGGCCGTTCGTCGCACCGATCTCCTGTTCTTCCGCGTCGGACAGCACGAACGTCCCGCTGAGGCCCGATGCCATCGGATGGAGATAGCCGAGCTTGCGCCCCCCGACTTCGTACATCCACACCCACTTCCAAGTGGTGCCGAGGTAGACGACCTGCTCCGTCACATGCCGCAGGGTGCGCAATTCTTCGCGTGCTTTCTTGAATCGTTGCGCGGCGCGCGGGGGGAGGTCGCGAACCGGCTGGTCGACCTTGGGCCGCTGCCGTGGGCTGAGATAGAGGTGCGTGGCCCAGTATCCGGCGGGGGGCTTAGTCATCGCGCCCCAAAGCTATAGGCGTGTCAAGACCCGACGAGCCGCGCGGCGGCGCGAAACCGGCCCGGATCCAGGAGCCGGGCGCAGGACTGCTGCGGGACCGCCATCCGCCCGTCCTTCCCCATAGTCAGCTTGATGACGTCGCCGTTGCGGCCGAACCAGCGGGAGGACGGCTCGAGGTCCGAGGGGTACACGAAACGCGGCAGCGCCGCGGCCGCCAGCGCGGCCTGGGATCCGATCCCCGATTCGGGCATCGTCCCGGCCCACAACTGCGCCCCGTACTCCTCGGCTAGGCGGTAGATGCGGCACACTTCACTCAGGCCGCCGACGCGGTGCACCTTGATGTTCCAGACTTTCGGGCCGTCGAGTGCCATGATCTGGCGGGCGGCACGCGCATCGCGCAGCGTCTCGTCGAGACACACGGGCGTGCGCAGCGTGTGCGCGAGCTGCGCGTGGCCGACCAGCTCATCGGGGGCAAGGGGCTGCTCGATGTAGAGCAACTCCGCGTCGTCGAGGGCACGTAGCGCGGTCTCGTCGCGAGGCCACTCGTAGGCCCCGTTCGCGTCCACCGTCAACGGCAGCGCTGTTCCCGCCATTCCCGACCGGGCTGCCGCGACCGCCACCGCGTCCCAGCCAGGCGCGACCTTGATCTTGACGCGGCGGTAGCCACGCTGCACCGCCTCGTATACCCATTTTGTCAGCGTCTCCGGCCGGCGCTCCGGCGGGATGCCCAGCGCGACGCCGCAGTCCACGGCCCCGGCCGGCGGAATCCCCAAGCGTTCACCAATCAACGCCGCGAGCCCGGATCCGCGCGCGTGCGCTTCGAGATCCCAGGCGGCGGTCTCGACGCCGGCGCGGGCGAACCAGTTGCCGCGCACGCCATCCCGCAGCGCAGTATCCACGGCTTCGGGGAGCAGTCCGTCAAACTCGCGTCCCACGATCCGCGGCAACAATACCCGCTCGATCAAGTCGCGGGCGCCAACCAATGTTTCCTCGGAGTAGAACGGCAGATGGAACGGCGGGGACTCGCCGTAGCCCGCGTGGCCGGCATCGTCATGCAGCACGACGATGAGCGAACGCCGTTCCTCGATCGCGCCGCCGGAGATGACGAACGGCTCGACCAGCGGCAGTGTCAGCTCGTAGAGCTCAGCGCGGGCGATGCGCATCGGATCCCAGGTCGAGAAAGCGCAGCTCACCGCCATGCCGCTCCAGCGCGCCGCGTGCCTCGAGGTCCAGCATCGCGGCGATGAGGCCATGTTCGGGATGGAAGACGAGCTGGTGCAGCGCGCGTGCCGTGCGGGAACCGTGCGTCGCGGCGTACTCCTCGAGCGGAAGCTGAAAGAAGGTGTGCAACTGGACGGAGCAGCAGCCGCGCCGCGCGTATTCGACGATCGTGCGACCCGACGAGATACCACCCGTCCCGGAAAGGTCGGGGATCCCCGGGCTGCCGCCCGGGGTCAGCCGAGCCAGCACACGCAGATTGCGCTCCATCAACTCCGGGCCCCCGTAGGCCACGGCTCGCTCGAGGTCGAACAACCGGTTGAACACGACCAGTGCATCCGCACCCTTCGCTGCCGCGGTCATCTCGATCTGGAAGTCATCGTCGAACCGCGCATTCATCACCTTCACGGCGAGACGCACGGGTGCGTGCACCCGCACGCGGTCCGGCACCTCGCGCAGCCAGCGCCGGATCTGCGGCTTCTCATCCGCCAGCGGATCCCCGGCGAGTGTGGGTGAGAAGTCTTTCTCGAGGAGCAGCGGCGGATCGCCCCACGCAGCTGCGAGCGCTCGCGTCGTGAAGGCGTACTCCGCATCGCGAAACGGCTCATCCAGTCGCGGCAGGTGGTACTTCACCGAGGGCACTGCAAGCAGCCGTCCCGCGCGGGTGAAGTCGCGGCCCACACGTACCAGGGCGAGATACTCGTCGAACGAGCGGTCCCAGCCCCTGCCCTTCCAAGTGACCGTCCATCCGTCGCCGCGCCGCTCGACTTTCATCTTGGTCTCGTGGATCGCCCATGCCGCCATCGCTTGGGCTCCCTCGGCGTCCTGGGCGATCACGGTTTTCAGCACCGCGAACGCCAGGCCGGCGTCGGCGTCGGTCTCAAGCTGCCCCTCATTGAGCGACAGCTGGCCGGAGCCCTTGCCGATGGGATGCGGGATTGTCTCGCCGAGGTAGCGCGCCGAGAGATCGATGCGGTAGGCTTCGCGCACGTGCGCCGGAAAGTCGCGCGGCAGCTCCCGCCGGAACCGCTCGAAGTCTCTAGTGAGCGAAGCGGGAGAGCTTGAATTGCTCATCAGGCGCGCCGTCTTTGAGGACCAGCCCCGCCACGAGCTCCCCCACCGCGGGACCGTGCTTGAAGCCGTGCCCGGAGCCGCCCCCCACCAGCCAGGCATTCCCAGCCTCAGGATGCCGGTCGATGATGAGGTGCTCGTCGGGCGAGTTCTCGTATTGGCACACGCGCGCCTCGAGCAAGGGCGCGCCTTTCAGTCCCGGGAAGCGAAACGCGAGGTAGTCGCGCGCCGTGCGCAGGGCTTCTTCCCCGGGCAGCCGCTCGCCGCTGGTGGGATCGAACGCGGGCCCGCGCGTATCGTCCGCAACCTTGAAGCCGCGCCACTCGTTGCCGGGGATTCCGTACATGAACCGAGTGCCGTGATCCGCCCAGACGGGAAGCGCCTCTTCCGTGAAGCGCCGGTCGCCCGGCGCGGTGCCGAAGAAGAAGACTTCCTGGCGTGTGGCGCGCACGCGGTCGCCGATCGCGTCGGGGAAGAGTGACCCCAGCCAGGGACCGCACGCGAACACGAACCGGTCGGCGGTGAGCGTCGTGCCGTCCGACAGGGTCACGCCGCGAAGCTCGCCCCCACGCAGGAGCTCCTGGGGGAGCGGCTGGACGGCGAGTTGACGGTATGCGCCGCCTTCGGCGAGGAAGCCATCGAGCACGGCGGCACACGCGCGGCGCGCCGTGAGATAGCCGCCATCTTTTTCGAAGATGGCCCAGCGCACTCGCTCGCAGCTGATCTGCGGGTAGCGCCGCGTCACCTCGGCACCCGTCAGCTCTTCGAACGGAATGCGCGCGTCGCGCAGCACCGGGAGGGCCGCCTGCTCGTACTGCTCATCGCTTTCGACCAGCCACAGCACGCCGATTCCGTGGTACAGCCGTCGCTGCCAACGCTGCTCATGCTCCTTCCAGAGCGTGAGCGCCCGCGCCGCCATGCGCGTGTAGATCGCACGCGGACCATAGGTCGCCCGGATGACTCGCGTCTCGCCTCCCGAGCTCGCGCGGGCATTCCCCGGCCCCCAGGCATCGAGCAAGGTGACACGGGCACCCCGGCGCAGCAGGTAGAGCGCGGTCCAGCCGCCGAATGCGCCCGCCCCGACCACGACCACGTGCGGTTGCTTGCTCATCGGAACCAAGCCTCCGAGCGCGATGGCCGCGCACGATTGGAGAAATGAGCGCCGCTCTAGCATGTGCCACGAGCCTCGCGCACGGCACGGCGAACCGTCTCGCGCTCTCCGGGAGACAGCACCGGCCCCCACGGGTCGTCGCAGGCATCATCAGGAATCACGCCGTCCGCGGCGAGCGCCCACAGCATGCGCCGGATGTAACCCTCCATGGGAGCACTGAACGTCGCCTGAGAAAAGGCGTCCAACTGCGCGGAAAGGCGTAAAAAGGCGTGCGTGTCTGCGTCTTGATACGCGCGCACCAGCGCCGCTTGCACATCCGTGAGTGCCGCGCCCATACCGGTGAGCGCCGCACGGGCTCCAAGCATCAGGGAATAGCCCAGAAACCGATCCTCACCGGTGATGAGCAGCTTGTCCGTATGATCCCGCATCAGCGCCGCGATCCGCTGAAACGTCATCACCGAATCGAGCGTCGCGACCTTGATGCCGATCACGCCGGGCAGCTCAAGGATGGCGTGCAGCGTCGCGTCATCGTAGGGAACGCCCCCGGCCGCCTCGTAGAGATAGAACGCGATGACCGGCAGCTCCGCTGCCAGCGCGGCGTGATACGCAATCGCCTCGTCGCGCCGCGGGAATGCGAGCAGCGCGTCGGCGCCACCCTGCTTCGCCTCCCGTGCCATCGGCACGGCGTTCGCGGCCGCGACAATGATCTTATCGGGCAGTGCTGTCCGCCACGTGCTGAGCACACCGCACCGCTGATCGGTGGACAGGTGCGGACCGCGCCCGGTATGGGCCCAGACCGCCACACCGGCGACACTCTGGCCCGCCATCCAGCTCGCATAGTCGCGCTGCGCCGCTGCGTCGATCGTGGAACCCCGGAACGGCACGGGGACGGCGGGAATGAGGCCCCACTCGAGACGGCGTCGGACGGCCGGACGGTCGGACAGGCGGACCGTCCTACACCGCGGAGAGGGCGCGGAGGTTCTCCGACTCGATGGCCTTCCGCCGGTCGGAAGAAAGGTCCAGCAGGTCGAGTTTGGCGATGCTGTTCTCGGGAATCCGCAGCGGCTGTCCGGTCCCGAAGACGAATCGCTCCACGCCAACCGTCTCGAGCAGCGTCTCGAGGTGATCCTCGGGCGGCCCCCAGATCCAGCAAATGTCCCACCAGAGGCGCCGGGCTTCCTCGGGCGTGGAGCCGAAATGGACCTCCTCCACAAAACTGCGGTCGGCGTGCGTCACGACGAGGCGCACATCCGCGTCGCTGCGGATCAGCGCGCGCACGGCCGCCGCGGGGAGATCCTTGACGCGATCGGTGGGGTGGCGTTGGCGGCCATCCTCGAGCCGCACGGCGAGCAGCAACGGAATCCGCGCCGCGCCGCATGCCACGGCCAACACGCGCATTTCTCCGCCGGCGGGGTCGAGACCCAGATACAGCGGGTCGCAGCGCACCGCGGGCGCTCCCGCGTTCACGGCATCCGCCACCACCTGCTCCCATTGGGCGAGGCCGGGGTGAACCACCGGCACGGGCTTGAAACGCCGTTCGTTGCGCGCGGTGTCCAGCAGCCAGCCGTTCCCCTCCGTGGGGTCGCGCCAGAAGAGGCTCGGCAGGTGGGTAACCCACGCCGTGTCTATCTCGGCGCGATCCATCGCCTTGATCAAGGCCTCCGGCGAGGTGCCGGGGACTTTGCGCCAGGGGTACGCGCCCAGGAACGCGTTGACGTCGATGCGCCCCGCCATCAGTCGGCCGGGAACGCGCCGCGCGGGAAGATACGCGCGGCGTTCTTCCAGCAGATCATCGCCATCTCGTCCTTGTTGAGGAGCGTCTCGAGATAGCGGAGCTTGGCCCATCCGGTTTCCATCGTCAGGTCCGTGCCCCACAGGAGCCGGCTCACGCCCGCCGCTGCGAGGCAGGCCTCGAGCATCCCGCCGTCCACACCGCTACCCGAGAGATCCACGTAAACGTTGGCGACGTCGGCGAGGGCGTGGAGCGAATGCAGCCAGTCGCCGCCGCCGCCGATGTGGGCCAGAATGACGGCGACGTCCGGGTGGCGGCGGGCGAGGGTGCACAGCTCGCCGGCGTCCGATGCTTCCTGCCCGGGCCAGTCGTGGCGGCGGTGCTGCCACACGTGCTGCAGGATCGGGACGCCGCGCTCAAGGGCCAGCACCCCGATGGGATCGAGCAGCGGATCGTCCGCGCGACGGCTCGCCGCCAGCTTGATGCCGATCATCCCCGCGTCGAGGCAGCGGACGATTTCGGCGCGGGCATGCGCGCGGTAGTTCGGGTTGACGCACACGTAGCCGCGGATCTTGCCGGGATGCGCCCGTTGCAGCGCGAGGAGGGCGTCGTTCCCCGCGGTGACATCGCGCTGCGAGGGGAAATAGACGGGCGACGTCAGTCCCCAGCTGCCCAGGACCGACGCGACGTGCACCGAGATACCGATTTTCTCGCCCGCCGCGAGCCGGCTCGCGTTCCGCTCGCGCCAATCCCCCCGCGGGGTGCGGTCGTGATAGAAATGGGCGTGGATGTCCACGAGCATGCCGAAATACTAGACGCCCAGACGCCCAGACGCCAAGACGGCAAGGCACCGCGATGCCACGACAAGCTGGCGCGGCGCCGTTCCACCCCTATCTTGGTGCTCGACCTGCCCGAGGGAGCTGTAATGGAGACGATGACCAGCCGCGTGAAATCCATCCTTCTCCAGCCACGCGCCACGTGGAAGGAGATCGACCCCGAGTTCACGAAACCCGCCGAGCTGTGGGGGAAGTACATCCTGCCGCTGGCGGCGATCGGACCGATCTGCAGCACGATCGGCATGATCCTGTTCGGCCAGCGGATCGCGTTCACGAGCCTCACCAACCCGGTACCGCTCTCGACAGCCATCACCCGGGGTGTCGCCGCGTACGTGCTCGCCCTGGTCAGCGTCTTCGTCGTGGCGCAGCTCATCAGTCTGCTGGCACCCGGTTTCGGTGGGCAGAAGAACGACGTCCAGGCGCTCAAGGCGGCGGCTTACTCCAGCACGGCGGCCTGGCTGGGCGGTGTGTTCGGTCTTATTCCCGCGCTGGGGATCGTTAGTCTGATCTTCTTGCTGTACAGCCTCTACTTGTTGTACGTCGGCCTGCCGATCGTCATGAAGGTGCCGCAAGACCGGGCGATGGGATATACGGCCGTCGTGATCATCGCCTACATCGTGGTGTTCCTGATCAGGGGAGCGATCGTCACGGCCTTCTAAGTACCGCGGAGTGTCTCGCCCAGGATCTCGAGGGTGCGGTCGATCGTCCCCTCGTCGTGCGCGAGGGAGACGAAGTTGTACGCCGTGCGCTTGAACAGCAGGCCGCGCTTGGCCGCGCCGAGCGCCACGCCGCGCGACAGCTCCTCCGTGGCGTAGTGCAGGAAGCACATCTCGGCCACGCCGGCGACAGCGGTGATGGCCTCCGGGTGTCGGCGCTGCAACTCGTGCAGCCCGTGCAGGAGCCGCGTGCCCACGCGGTGTAGGTGGCCGCACACGTCCTCGCGCTCGAACACATCCAGGGTGGCGCGCGCCGCCGCGAGCGCCACGCCCTCCGTCGCCAGCGTCGAGGAAATCCAGGTCCGGGTGGCCCCGGCCATCAAGTCCAACCGTCCTCCGACCGCGGCGAGGGGAAAGCCGTTCGCCAGCGCCTTGCCCAACACCGTGAGATCGGGCCGGACGCCGTAGCGCTCGGCGGCACCGCCAATGGCGAGGCGGAAGGCCGTCTTGATCTCGTCGAACACGAGCACCGCCCCGATCCGCTCGGTCTCCGTGCGCACTGTCTCCAGCCACTCGCGGCTCGGCTCGGTCACGACGACGGGCTCGACGACGACCGCAGCGAGCTGGCGGCCGCGCTCGCGGATCATCTCGCGCGCCGCGGCGACGTCGTTGAAGGGCAGCTCGGTGAACATCGCCCGGATGGCGGCGGGAATGCCCCCCCCCTCCGCTCCACCCTGGCACCAATCGAGCCAGCCGTGGTAGCCGCAGCCGAGGACCTGGTCACGGCCCGTGGCCAAGCGCGCCAGCCGGACGGCGGCGGCCACGGCTTCCGCCCCCGTCTTGAAAAAGCGCACGCGCTCGAGCCACGGAATCCGTGCCGCGAGCGCCTCGGCGAGTTCCTCTTCGGCCACCGGCGCGAGCGGCCCCACGACCCCCGCCGCGATCGCGTCCTCCGCCGCCCGGTTCACCGCCGGGTGGCCGTACCCCAGGGCGACCGCGCCCAGCGCCATGATGTAGTCCACGTACTCCCGGCCGGCCCGGTCCCACGCGCGGCACCCGGACGCGCGCACCAGCTGCGCGGGCGCGTCGGGGCCCGGGTCGGGGCCGAACAGGGCGTCAGGCCGCTTGCTACCGGTCGACGTGAAGCCCGGAACGCGCCAGTCGCTCACCGTATTTCACCACTTCGATGGCCATCGCGCGCAGCAGCTTGACTTCGCGGGCGTCCAGGGGCGTGCGATGCGCCAGCTCGCGCATCGTGCGCATGATGCCGTCGGCGTTCCGCGTCTTGAAAAAGTCGATGGTGGCGAGGGCGCGGGCGACGTCCTCGAACAGCCGCTCCAGCTCCTCCACCGCGGCGGGCTCGGCCGCGCGGCGCGGCGGCTTGAAGGGCAGTGCCTCCGCCCCGCGCGCGAGCGCGAGCTCGTACAGCATCACGATCACCGCGTGGCCGAGGTTCAGGGACGAGTAGGCGGGATCGCTGGGAATCGTCACGATGCGATGACAACGGTCGAGGGCCTCGTTGGACAGCCCCTTGTCTTCCCGGCCGAACAGGAGCGCGACCGGACCGGCGCCAGCAAGCGCCGTGACCTCGGCGGCGGCTTCGCGGGGACGCTGCTGGTTGCGTTTGACCGTCCGCCCGCGGGCCGTGAACCCAACGACGTGCACGCAGTCGGCGAGCGCCTCCGCCAGCGTTGGGTACGTGCGCACCCGCGCCAGCACGTCCTGCGTCTGGTGCGCGATCCCCTCTACGCGATACGCCTCGTATTCGCGCGGATTGACGAGCCGCAGGTCGCGGAAACCAAAGTTCTTCATGCCGCGCACGACGTGTGCGATGTTGACGAGATCTTGCGGCTCGTGGAGGATGACGACGATCATACCACGAGCTCCAGCACGCCGAAGCGCGCCGGATCTTGCCGGTCGCCGCGCAGCCAGACCCACCCGCCACCGCCGCTCCAAACAAGCTGGCCCACGCGCCGCACCCGGCCGGGAAGCATTTCATTAATGATAAGGTCAAAGCGCACGCGCGCGCCCGCGTGCGGGCGCACGCCGGACGGCCACGGAATGCCGCCCGTCACGCGGTATCCCGCGTCAGTGCGCTCCCAGCCGCCGCGCACGGCGTCGGGTTTCCCCTCGCCGTTTGTGTCGGTCGTCGTCCGCACGCGCAGTCTCCCCCCCCGACCTCCCCGGCCCCCCCGGCCCCCCAGGTCCCCCCGGTCCCCCCGGTCCCCCCGGTCGCCCTGCTCGGGCACGATGAGATATCCGGCGGCGCGCCCCTCACGGTCCTCACCGGCGACGTAGATCTGCAGCCCGTCGGAATGGATATCGTCCGGTTCGTTGTCGAGTCGCAGCGGTTGAGCATCGGCAGGACGCACGACGAGGTCCGGCTTCCTCACGTCCACGGCGAGATAGAGCGCCCTCTCGTCCCAGGCCGCATAGGCGACGGCCGAAAGATCGTCGGGGCCCGGATAGGCATCCTCGCTGCGGCGGTACTGGTCCTCGAGCGCGAGGTGGAGTGGCTCCGCGAGCTCAAACCCCTCCAGCGTGCCGTCCAGCGGCGGCGGCGAAGCGACGCGGAACGCCGGCGCGACCACGGGAATCGGCGCGTCGAGCCCGAGCAGGGGCGTGAACGGCGGCTGAATCTCACGAGCGCCGCGGAGCACCCGGGAAACGCCGCCGGCGTGCTCGATGGTCCATTCCGCACCTGTAAACCGATGCCGGTCGGTCCCGGTCCCCGTCTCCACCTCCACGCTGTCGCCGCTCGAGCGGACCGCACGAACCCCCGCCGCGGCGGCGCAGGGCTCCAGCACCGTGACGATCCGCACGTTGCGGCCCTTGGCGCGCACGATGTAGAACGGCGCCCGCTCTCTAGCCCCCCCCCCCGGCCCCGGTCCTTCCGCGCGCAGCAGCTCCCCTTCGAACGCCAGGTGCGCGGTGAGCTGTGCGCGGTGCGCGGTGTGCCTTATCACAATCGCTCCGCCGGCATCCGGCACGAAACGCTCCGTGCGCGTCACGAATTCATCGGCTATCTCATCGGTGACCCATCGGCCCTTCGTGTCGACCTCTCCTCGACCTGCGAGGTGCCACGGCAACTCGAGGACGTGGTCCTCGCGCCCCGTAAGCTCCACGACGTCCACCACGTACGCCGCGGGTGGGCCCGCGACGACCGTGCGCGCCACGTTACCGAAACGGCCCCGCAGCCAGGCCCATTCGTCCTGCTCGTCGAAACATTCACAGCTTGCGTCGCCCGTGGGTTGGGGCCGGCCGTCCAGCTGCGGCGCGTTGTGCGCCAACGTAGACCGGTACCACACCAGCTCGCGTGCTACATACGAGCCGGTACCCGGGTCCGCGAGCCAGTGGACGCCTCCGGCGTGGAGGGTCAGGTGCAGACGGTCCGGGTGGCCGTGACCGCCACCGTATGGGCCGCACTCGACACTCACGTAACGATCATCGGCCCGGAGCACCGCCAGGCCCTGGCTCTCGAGCAACACGGTCTGAGGGCGCCATGCCGCGGCGTCGCCGGAGAGCTCAGGAGACATCTCGAGCAGCGACCACCAGGAGAGGCGGGTGCGGGATACGGGATGCGGGATGCGGGATGCGATGGGTGCGTCGTGCAGATACGAGTCGAATACCTCCGGTGCCGGGGCTGGGGCTTGGTACAATGCCGCGAGCCAGTCGTGCAGGTCACCGGTCTTGCTTCCCGCATTTGTCATCCCGAGTCGCGCCAGGCCGATCTCCCACGACTCGAGGGACATGGGCTGTGCGAGCGACACGCCGAAGCGCGCGTCCTTGCGCGCTGGAAACGTGAAGTCGGGGAGGGCGGACAGCGCCGGCGCGCGCAGCGCGCGCTGCAGTCTCGCGGCGAGCCGGGGGTCGGCGGCCATGTCCACGCCCGCGAGCCGCGCCCAGCCCGCACCCGTCAACAGTCCGCGCAGAGCGAAGAGATGGTAGTTCTCGCCCTCGTACCACATGCCATCGCGTCCGTAGCCGCGCATCAGATGCGCGACGAGGCCGGTCGGTCCCTCGATGACCCGCTGGGCGAGCTCTTCGTCCTCGAACCACACCGCGACCGCGGCGAGCGCGGCGTTGTTCCACGTCTGCCGGTTCGAGAACGTCTCATCGTAGTCGCCGATCAGCGTCGCGGCTTCCTCCGCCACCTGGCTTACGGCCCGCGCCGCGGCGTCGTCGAGGTGGCCCGCGCCCCGCAGGAGCACGGCCGCCGCCACGTAGTTGCATATCCACAACGATTCGAGATACGTGGAGAAGAACAGGCGGCTGGGGCCGAGCACGTTGTCACGGTTGGGATACTGCCAGTAGCGTTCGGCATAGGCGATCAGGATATCCCGCGCCCGCGCCGCAGCGGGGGCCTCGTCGCGCGCTCCAAGGGCCGCGAGTGTCGCGAGGTGGGCGGCACGCTCCGCCAGCCAGAGGTGTTGGGAGCGCGCCCAGTGCCGGTCGTGCCGCTCGCCCGTCCAGGTCTTGCCGCATTTGGGACAGCCGTGTGCCGTCGGGCTCCAGGGATCGAAGCTCAATGTGGTCCCGTCCTCCGGGCACACGCCGCCGTCGGTCGAGAGCAACGCCTTGTGCTCGGGGATGGACGGCATGCGCTCGAGCACCGGACGCGCCCGCTCGAGCAGGTGGCCGAGCAGCGCCTGTAGATCGCGCGAGCCGCCGATGGCCCGCCGGCGCGCCGCCAGCTCTTCCGCAGTCACCACGCGCGCACTCCTTCGGTCGCCCAGGTCAGCGGCAGCACGGTCGCCCCCACGCCCACGGCTGCCGGTGCGGCTGCGCGCGCGTCACCCTTCATCACGAAAAACATCGAGCCGCCCGCACCGGCGCCGGCCGCCTTGCCGCCCAGCGCGCCGGCGCCCGCGAGCGCGTGTTCCAGGCGCGCCATGTCGGGGGTGCGCATGCCGGTGTCGAGCGCCTGCTGGTGCTTCCAGTTTGCGGTGAGCAAGGCTCCGACGCGCGCGAGATCCGCCCCGCGGAGTGCTTCGACCATCGCGGCCGCCACGTCCTTCAACGCGCGCAAGGCGCCGGTTACCTTGCGATCGCCGCGCTCGTAGGCGCTCATCACCCGGGCGATGGTGTCGCCCGAGACGCGAGTCGTGTTCGTGTAGCAAAGCAACATCTGGCGCTCCAAAGCGGCTGCGAAGGCCGGATCAAGCGTCAGCGGCTCGACGCCCACGTCAGAGTCGCGGAAGCTCAGGCGGTGAAAGCCGCCGAGCGCCGCCGCGTACTGGTCCTGCCGGCCGCCGGGGATCTGCGCTTCGACGGTTTCGACCAGCCACGCTTGCTCCGCCACGTCGCGCTCGGCGAGACGTTCCTGGCGTGCGCAGGTCAGCGCCCCGACCAGCGCGACACCCAGCGCACCCGAGCTGCCCAGCCCGGACCCGGGCGGCGCATCCGAGCGGGTCGTGAGCGTGAATCCACCAAGGACGGGGAACATGCGCAAGGCGGCCTTCAGAAGATTCAGCTTACCGCCCGGCCCCAGGCCGCCGGAGTTCGCACACTCGAGCGTCTCACCCAGCTCCTCGGACACCAGCCGTAGCAACGCGCCGCCGAGCTGCAGCTCGGCATGGGCGCGGAGGCCGATGGCGCCGTTGACGACCAGGCCGCCTTCGCGCGTCGAGAACGGAGGCACATCGGTCCACGCGCCCGCCAGATCGAGCCGCATCGGCGCGGCGGCACGATACGCGGTGGGGAGCTCCCGCCGTCTCATGGGCTGACCCGCCACCCCGCCACCGTAGGCAGCTCGCCCCTCATGTCCATGCGCACGTTGAGGACCCGCTGGTTCATGCCCTGCACTCCCCGCGCGTGGTAGAGCCAAGCGACCGGCAGTCGCTCGGCGAAGAGCCGCTGGGCGGCGACCGGATCGGCCGGCACCGGCATCCCGGTGATCTCGCCGAGGGGCTGGAGGTAGCCGAGGCCGGGATCCCCGGGGATCCCCATCACCGCCGCCATGAAATCGTGCCGCGGTCCGTACACCCGGTCGAGAAACGCGGACAGCTCGAGTTGGCGGATCGACACGTCGAATCCGACCGCCGAGAGCCGGGCCTGGAGCATCTGCTCCAGCGCCGCTTCCCCGCTGCCCACCGTAAGAATCTCGAACCGCGGGCGGCGGCCGGCGAGGAGCCGGCGGGCGGAGTCGGGCGCGAGCGGCACACCAGGCACCTGAAGATACCGGGGGAGGCCCGGAGGGACCGGGCCGTCCGCGACCGCGGCAAAACCGAACAGGTAGCCGTCCACGATCTCGCGCCGGTCGATGGCGAGGGCGGCGGCGAGCCGCACCCGCGCATCGTCGAACGGTGGGCGCCGCGTGTTGAACACCAGACCGTAGGGGAAGATCAGCGGATACTCCTTGATGGCGAGCGCGCTGTGCCGGTCCACGAACGAGGCATGCTGGGGGCCCACACCCGCGAAATCGAGCTCGCCCGCCACGAGCGCCGACAACTTGATCATCGGCTCGTCGACGACCACAACGATGAGGCGCTCGAGCGGGGGCGGGCCGCCGAGCGCAGCCGGATAATCGGGGTTTGCCGTGAATACCCAGCGACGATTCGGGTCGTGCGTCACGAACCGAAACGGGCCGTTGCCCACGGGACGCGCGTTCCATTCCGCTTCGCGAAGGCGCGCGCGGGGAACGGTGTCCAGCAGATGCGCGGGGAGAATCGCGAGGTCGGTCAGAACGTCGGGAAACGCATCCGGCAGCAATGGCCGGGTGAAGCGCAGCACGATCGTCGAATCGTTCGACGCGATTACGGACTCAAGCGCGCGAAGATCGTTGAGGCGCGGATAACCGGTCGCCGGATCGCGCGCCGCATCCAGCGTCCAGGCGACGTCGCGAGCGGTCGTCGGCCGCCCGTCGTGCCAGCGCACATCCATTCGCAGCGAAAAGGTCAGGGTGCGGCCGCCATCGGACCAACGCCACGCCCGCGCCAGGTAAGGACGCGGCACCAGCGCGGAGTCATAGCGCGCGAGCGTCGTGAGCAGGACGTAGCGCTGCACCTGGCGGGCGAGCGGATGAACCGTGAGCAGAGGGTTGATGCTCTGCAGATCGGCGCCCGAAGCGAACAGCACGGTACGGCCCCGGCGCGGCGCCCCCCCCCCGCCCCCCCCGCCCCCGCAGGCCCCTCCCGCCAGCATCGCCACGGCGAGCAGGATCGATGCACGCACTCGCAGCACGCCCGCATTCTAGCGGCGACTCGGGGGCCGCGCGAGATTCCCGCCGATGCTGTTCAGACTGGGACACCGTCTGCTCGCCGGCCTCGCCGTCGTGTTCGGCGTGGTGCTCCTCACGTTCTTCCTGCTGCACCTCGCTCCCGGCGACCCCGTCGATCTGCTGCTCGGGCCCACCGCGACGCCGGAGCAACTTTCCGCGCAACGACACGCATTGGGCCTCGACCAGCCGCTGCCGCTGCAGTTCGTTTCCTGGCTGGGGCGCTTCGCGCGCGGGGACTGGGGAACCAGCATCGCCAAAGGGCGCCCCGTGCGCACCGTGCTGGGCGCTGCCTGGCCCGCCACGGTGCGGCTCGTCGCGCTGTCGCTGCTGCTCAGCTACGTGCTCGGCATCGTGGTGGGCGCCGTGCAGGCGGCGCGCAGCGGCTCCCCGCTCGACACCGTGCTCTCGGTCGTCACCGTGACCCTGTTCGCACTGCCGGGCTACTGGCTGGGTCTGATGCTCGTCCTCGTGTTCACCTATTGGGCGCGCGTCTTTCCCGCCTTCGGCGCAGCCGGGCTCGACGCCGATTTTCTGACGGGCGGGGCGTGGCTCGGCGATCGTCTCCGCCACCTCGCTTTGCCGCTCGCCACGCTCACGCTGATCGGCGTGGGCGGCGCCGCGCGCTACGTGCGCGGCGCGATGCTCGAGACGCTCGCCCAACCATTCATCACGACGGCGCGGGCAAAGGGCCTGGCTCCCGTGCAGGTCGTCGGCCGGCACGCACTGCGGAACGCGCTGGTACCCGTGGTCACGCTTCTGGGCCTGTCGCTGCCGGCGCTGTTCTCGGGCGCCGTGTTCGTCGAGGCGGTGTTCGCGTGGCCAGGCGTGGGGCGCGTGCTGGTCGAAGCCGTGCAGGGACGGGACTATCCCGTGGTGATGGCCGCGACGGCGGTAAGCGCCGTGCTCGTCGTCGCGGGCAACCTGCTGGCCGACGTCCTCGCGGCCTGGCTCGATCCCCGTATCCGGACGGGGGAAACATGACGCCGCTGCTCCGCGATCGCCGGGGGGCGTTCGGCGCTCTGGTGTTGCTCGTCGTGATCGCCTGCGCCATCGCCGCGCCGCTGGTCACGAGCGGAGATCCCAACGCCCAGGGCGACATCGTGGCGACGCGGTTTCTCCCGCCGCTCGCGACGGACGCGCATGGCGGTTTCCACCCGCTCGGCACCGACCGGTTCGGACGCGACGTATGGACGCGCCTCGTGTATGGCGCGCGGATCTCCATGGGCGTGGGGGTGCTGGCGGTCCTCGTCTCCGTGGCGTTGGGTCTCGCCGTCGGCGCGATCGCGGGCTACTGGCGCGGGCTGGTCACCGTCATGCTGCTTGGCGTGACCGACTTCGCGCTGGCCCTGCCCCGCGTCGTCTTGCTGCTGCTGCTCGCGGCGCTGTGGCGGCCCAGCACCGGCCTGGTCGTCGTCGTCCTCGGGCTCACGGGCTGGATGAGCGTCGCCCGGCTCGTCCACGGGGAAGTGCGCGCGCTAGCGGTGCGGCCGTTCGTCGAAGGCGCGGTGGCCTTGGGCGCGCGGCGCCTGCGCGTGCTGGCGCGACACATCCTGCCGAACGCGCTCACGCCCGTCATTGTCGCCGCCGCGCTCGGCGTGGGGAACGCCATCATGCTCGAAGCCGGCCTCTCCTACCTGGGCCTGGGCGTCCAACCGCCCACACCCTCGTGGGGGAACATGATCGCGTCGGGCCGGGACACTCTCGTCAACGCGCCGTGGGTGGCGGCGGCGCCAGGCGTGGCCCTGGTCCTCGTGGTCGTGGCGTGTACGCTGCTGGGTGACGCGTTGCGGGACGTGCTAGATCCAGGCGTGCGCGGTGCGCGGTGAGCAGTGCGCGGAAAGGCCCGCCCGCGTACCGCGTACCGCTTACCGCGCACTCTTCTGGATCAGCTTCCGCAAGGTTGGTTCATGAATCTCGTGCCCGCCATCGAACGGGATCAATTCGTAGGGAATGTTGTACGCGCCCAGCCGTGACTCCGTGGCGGCGACGATCTTGGGGGTGAAGAACTCGTCGCGGGTCCCGTACACGAGGGTGAGGTGAGCCGTCCGCAACCGCTCCGCGGCGCGGTCTTGGGAGAGATCGAGATCGGGCGGGATCTCCCCGCCCCAGACGATCAGGCGATCGATGCGCGAAGATCCCATCGCCACCCAGCGGCAGACCGTCGCCGCTCCTTGAGAGAATCCGAGCGCCGCAACCCCGGCCCCGAGGGGGGGCGGCACGATGTCGGCGTAGACGGCGTCGAGATACCGCACGTAGTCATCGATCTCATGAAGCCGGTCTTCGCGCGTCATCCAGCTTGCTCCAATCTTCTCATGTCCATCCCCACCGACATAAAACCGCGAGAGGGCTTCGGGAGCCACGATGCAGCGCTGTTCCGACTCGAGTGGGCGGAAGCGCTCGAGGAACCGCGCCGCCAGATGTCCGTAGCCGTGACAGACGAACCAGACGTCGGCCGCGCCCTCGGGCGAGCCGAGTGTGAAGTAACGTGCAGTGCGTGAGACGCGGAGATGGTGTTCCTGCATCAGGTCACCAGAATGGTGACAATCTGGTACGGCTCTGCAACGAAGCGCACCGTGTTGCCCCGCTGCTCGAGCACCAGGGCCACAGCTTCGCGCTCGTCCGCCCGGACCCGGTGCGCCGTTTTCACGCCGTCGCCGAATCGCCAGGCGCCCGCCACCTTGCGCCCGGTCGCGTTGTAACACCGCAGCACGGTGGGGGAACCCGCCTGGGCCGGCTTGAGGCTCGAGAACACGAGCCCCGTTCCTTCCAGCGTGATGTCCAGCGGCGCGAACGTGAGCGCGCCCGCATCGCGCAGCCACATGCCTGTGAGCGGGAGAAACGCGTCCTCCCACAGCTCCGGTATCGTATCGCCTCGGTCGACCTCGGTAGCGGAGACCGGCGCCAATGCCAGCTCGATCCGCGTCCGCCCCAAACACTGGGCGCCCGGGATGGCCGTGGGCCACGCCGCGTGTCCCGGCCGCGTGGGGAGATCCGCGCGCGACAGATCGCCCACCGCCCGGAGCAGCGTGACGAGCAGGTCTCCCCCGGGAGTCCACTCGTACTCGAAGAACGCGGGCGCCAGGAGCGCGAGCCCGCGCGCGCCGCGCGCCGCCGCCACGAAGCGCTGTGCCGGCGCCGTGCGGACCGGCGTTTCGCGCGGGTAGGCAGCGGGGTCCACGGTCACGGCCGCCCGCTCCACCGCGCCGAAGGCCGCGCCGGCGACGGCGGGCACGCCTGCAAGCCCGGTGGGCGAGCGCGCCCGCAGCCGATGGTGCGGCTTGCGGTTGTCGATCTCTAGGCTGCAGCGGACGACTGGACTGTCGGCGTACAGCTGCACGACCATGCGCGCATCGACGCCGCGCGTCACTGCCCAGCGCGCCTCCAGCGCCGCCACGAGCGGCCCCGCCGCCAGGCGTCGCACCGTGATCGCGCCGCGGCTGCGCGTCACCCGCTCGCGCACCTGGGGACAATAGGTGTACGCGTCACCGGCGTCGCCGGCGTCCTCGAGCCGCAGCAATCCCGCGTAGCGCTCGCCGCGGCGACGATCCACGAGCGTCAGTCCGCCGGTCGGCTCGAGGGCGACCTCGACAAAACGGTTCTCGAGCGAGCGGCCGCGCACGCGGGCGTCCTCGCCGCGGGGAAACGGCGCGGGCGGACCCGCCGTCAGCGCCGCGAGCCCCAGGCCGGGCACGGGTGGCGCGCGGAAAGCGATGCGCGCCTGGTCCACTTCATCCTGATCGGGATAGTGGCGCGCCGCGTCGATTCGCTCCTGGGTCACTCGCTGCGCCAACACCTGCACCGGGATCGCCCGGCCGTCGCGACCGCGCAGCGCGAACGGCCGGGATCCCGGGCCGACACGGGGCGCGCGGCCTCCAGTCGGCGGCGGCGGTCCTACAGGCACGTCGCGACGAAAAAACGTGACGTCGGCGACGGTCACGCCGCTGCGCCCGCGCGGCGCGGGATTCCACAGCACGAGCGCCGGCTCGGCCGCCTCCGTGCGCTCGCGAGCCGCGTCCGGATCGTGACGCGCGAGCTCCTGCAGGGCGCCGCGGGCCATCTCTCGGGCGTAGGCCGCGACGTCCGTGAGACGGCGCTCCGCCGCGGCCGCAACCGCGTCGGCCGTGCAGCCGGCGATCGTGTCGTGGAACTGCGTGCGCACCAGGGCGCGCCACGCCACGTCGAGCAGCGGCCGCCGGTCGCGGCCTCCCGCGACCGTGCGGCGCGCGAGCGCGACCAGCGGCTCCGCAATCCGCTCGAGCAACAGCTCGATCTCGCCGTGGCGGCGCTTCAGCGGCGCCCGCGTGCCGTGGACTCCCTGCAGCGTCCAGGTGTAGCCGTATGACCAGCGCAGCTCTCCCGCGACCGGCCGCGCCGGTGTGCCTTCGGCCGCTTGGAAAAACTCGTCGAGGCGGGAGATTCGAAATGCGCTCGCGGGCTCGAGGTCGGCGAGCACGTCGCGCAAACGCGTCAATCCCGGGTGCGGCGCGTGATGATCGGCGCCGATGAACACGGGGACATGTTTTCCCGCCGCCCGAGGCACCAGCGCGGCGCGGACCTGCGGCCAGACCTCCGGCAGGCGCGCGCCGGCGCCCGGCAGCGCCGCGCCGATCTCGTAACCGTCCGGCGGTAAGTGCCACAGCAGCAGATCACGGCCGTCGGGTCCGTTCCAGCGGAACCAGTCACGCTCCTGCCCCGGCTCACCGCCCAGGCCACGCCACAACACGCCAAACTTGATGCCGAATTCACGCGCGAGGCTGGGCAACACGCCCGGGTGGCCGAAGGCGTCGGGCGAGTACAGCACGTCGAGCCTGGCCCCGAGGCGCTCGGCGTCCGCCGCACCCAGCAGGAGGTTGCGAGTCAGTGATTCGCCGGAGGGGATCAGCTCGTCGGCCAGCACGTACCACGGCCCCGCCGCCAGCCGGCCGCTCTTCACGAGTGTCTTGACGTCCGTCTCGCGCTCGGGCCGCGCGCGCAGGTAGTCCTCGAGCATCACCGTCTGCCCATCGAGCAGAAAGCAGCGGAACGCCGCGTCGCCGTGCAGCCGCTCGATCACCTCGTCGAGCATGGGAATGAGACGCGCATGAAAGGCGCCGCGCGGGAGATACCATTCCCGATCCCAATGGGTGTGAGCGATGAGATGGAAGATGTACGCGGTCACGGACGGAGCTGCTCGATCTGTGTGGGGCCGGCGAGGTGCACGTGCGCGACCCGTCGTCCCCGAGCCAGGAGCGCGCGCACATCACCGCGCGCCTGCGCATGGTGCAATGCGCCGAACGTGTGGCCCCCCCCCATCCCGGGGATCTCGATGTCCTCGCCGCTGTCGGTCGTGAGCACGAGGAACAATCCCGTGTTCGGCCCGCCTTTGTGCAGTTGGCCCGTGGAATGGAGATAGCGCGGCCCGATGCCGAGCGTGGTGGCACACCCGAGCGTGCGGCCCCAAACCGCGCGCAGGCGCTGCAGTCGCGCGACGACGTCGGGGGTGGGCGGCACGTACGCCAGGATCGCGAAGTAATCGCCGGGCCGGGCCTGATCGCGCAGATCCGCAGGGGTGAGCGTACGTAGGGGCGCAGCATGCTGCGCCCCTACACCCACGCTCCCGCCTTCCAATTCGGCGCGCGCCAGCCGCTTCGCCTCCTCCACGTCGGGTTGGTCGAACGGATTGACGCCGAGCTGCTCGCACAACGCTTCGGTGGCGTACTCCCAGCGCAGGAACTCCGCCCCGAGATCGAGCGGGTCGGCGGAAAACTCCGCCTCCCCTACCGTCTGGGCATCCGGCAATGCCGCGCGGGTCGGATCCTCGACCACCGGAATCACTCCGCGCCCATCCTTGCCGGAGCTTTCCGCAACGAGCTGCTCGATCCAATGCGCCAAGGCGGCGACGCGCGCGGGAGGATCCAGCACGAGCTTGTCACGGCCGGCCTGCGCCGCGTCGGCCAGTGCGCGCCCGAGCGCCTGCGCCCGCGCGATGTCCACCCGGCGCGCCCGCTCGAGCAGCGTCCGGCCGTCCAAGCCGATGAGCGCCGCCGGCAGCATGCCGACGGCGGTGAGCGCCGCGTAGCGGCCGCCGACGTCCGGAGGATGCGGGACGATCGCCCGGAATCCGCGCTCGCGGGCCAACGTCTCGAGCGGCGTGCCAGGATCGGTGATGGCGATGAATTGCTCGGGATCGATCCCCCGCCGGGTGGCGAAGTAGCGGTAGCACGCGAGCGTCTCGACCGTGGTGCCGGACTTGCTGACGATGACGAAGAGGGTGCGCGCGGGATCGTGGGCCAGCTCCGCCGCACGCACCGCCGCGGGGTTGGTGCTGTCGAGCACTTGCAGCGCGGTCGAGCCCCCCCCGGTGCTCGCCGCCAGCACCTGAGGCGCGAGACTCGAGCCACCCATCCCACACACCAGCGTGCGCTCGAGGCCGTCGGCGTGGGCCGCGGCCGCGAGCGCGGTGTAGCCGTCCCACTGCGCGAGCGACAGCTCCGGGGCGCGCTTCCAGCCGAGCGGATTCATTGGCCGGCAAAACATAATGCGGTTAGGTTAGGCTCGGAGTCCCTCGCCGAGGCCATCATCACGGGCATGGAGATCATCGCGGTCATCGTCGTCGTCGCGCTTGGGGTACTCGGCGCGCGCGTGCTCTATTTACGACGGGCGGACCGGCGGTATGCCCTGCTCCTCGAGGACGAGGTGGCGAACCAGACGCGCTCCCTCATGAGCTCCCTCGCCGCCACGGCATCGGCCGAACGCAGCCTGCGGCTCGTGATGGAGTCGGTGCCGGACGCCATCGCCGTGCTCGACCCCGACGGGCGGGTCCTCGACGCAAACGCCGCCGGCCGTGCGCTGGTAACGGTTCCCGGAGACGGCGGCCAGCCGCGGTCGGGATTCGATTGGCTGGACGCCACCGCCGGCCGCATCGCGCGGGAGAATCTCGCCGCCGCCTTCGCGGGCGCGCTGCGCCGTTTCGAGGTGCCGTTCCAGCGCGCCGACGGTAGCGACGGCACCAGCCAGGTTCTCTACGCCCCCGTGCGTGAAGGGGAGCGCATCCCCAAGGTGCTGGCCCTGGCTCGCGACGTTACCGAGCAACGCCGCGCGCAGACCCAGCTCCAGCAGGCCGAGAAGCTCGCCGCGATGGGACAGCTCGTGAGCGGTGTCGCGCACGAGATCAACAACCCGGCGGCCATCATCTCGGGATTCGCGCAGACGCTGCTGCTCGATCAGCTCACGCCGGAGCAGCGCGAGACCATGCAGATGATGTACGACGAGGCGACGCGCATCGGGCGCATCACCTCCAACCTGCTGGCGTTCGCGCGCGCGGGCAGCAAAGAGCGCACTCTGGTGGATCTGAACGACGTCGTTCGCCGCACGTACGCCCTCCGCTCCTACCACCTCACGACGCTCAACATCACGGTGAACCTGGAGCTCGACGAGACCGACCCCAAGGCATGGGCCAACGGCTCGGAGATGCAGCAGATGCTGCTGAACCTCCTGATCAACGGGGAGCAGGCCTTGACGGGGGTGACCGGCCGCCGCGCCATCACCGTCCGGACGATGGCCGCCGACGATCGCGTGCAGCTGCAAGTGGCCGATACGGGGCCGGGCGTCCCCGCCGACATCCGGGAGAAGATCTTCGACCCATTTTTTACGACCAAGCCCGAAGGCGCGGGCACCGGTCTGGGCCTCTCCATCTGCTACGGCATCGTACACGACCACGGCGGCCGGATCTGGCTCGACTCGGAGCCCCCCCCCGGACAGGGGGCGGTATTCACCGTCGAGCTGCTGCGCGACGCGCGGACTCGCCAACGGCTCACGCCCGCCCCGATGCCCATACTCCAGGCCGCTACGGCGGGGAGCCCGGCGGGCGGGCTGTCCGTCCTGCTGATCGACGACGAGGACGGCCTGCGCCGCGCGGTGGTGAGCTTCTTGAAGCGCCGGGGGATGCACGCGGTCGCGGTGGGCGATGGCGCCGATGGGCTGAAAGCGCTGCGGCACGAGCGCTTCGACGTGATCGTCTCGGATGTGCGCATGCCGGGGATGAGCGGGCGGGAGTTCCTGGAGCGGCTGCGCCTGGAGCATCCCGCGATGGTGAGCCGGCTGGTGTTCTCGACCGGCGATACGTTCGCCGCCGACACGTCGTCGCTGCTGCGGGATGCCGGCGTGCCGTCGCTCGTGAAGCCCTACGATTTCGCGAAGCTGGAGACGTTGCTGCACGAGGTCGTGGCGGGGACGGCGAAGACCTCGGCCTAGAGCCCGAGCCGCTGGCGGAGCGCCGGCGGCATCAACGGAATCGCGTACTTCACCGGCACGGACAGCGCGAATCCCGGTCCCTGCCGCAGCCCCGCCCGGTGTACTGAAATCACATCCCCATCCGCATTGAAGACCGGGCTGCCCGACGAGCCGCCGGTGGTCATCCCATCGAACTGGATGAGGTCCGGCGTCACGCGCGACAGGATCCCCGCGGTCATCGACGTGCGCACCACGGACGCGCGATCCCGCGCGAACCCTGAGCCCGCCGGATAGCCGATCAAGGCGGCGGGCTCTCCCTGCCGGGCCTTCGTACCCGTCCAGTCGATCGCGGTCAGATGCGACCCCTGATAACCGCGGATCTTGACGAGGGCGACGTCGCGCTCCCGCGATGTCGCGATCACATCGGCATACCGGCCCAGCGACTGATCGGCCATCGTCACCCACACCGTGTCCGGCTGCGCATGCGCCGAATCCGCCACGACATGCCAGTTGGTGAGCATGTAGCCGTCCGGGCTGATGACGAAGCCGGTTCCGTCGTAGCGATCGCCGCTGAGCGCGACGGTGATCAGCCCCACGGCTCCCTGATTCTGTTGCGCCAGCCCCGCGAAATCGGTCCCCCGGATCGCCCGCATCTTGGCATCGAGGCTCGCGGTCTGGCTCTCCGCCGCGGCGACGGCGCGCCGGAGACTGTCGATCAGCCCCTGCGACGGCGCGCGCCGCTCGGCGGCGGCGAGCTGGTCGCGCATCCGCTGCAGGTCCCGCTGCGCCTCTTCGCGGCGGGCCTCGCCCACCGCGAGCTGCTGCCCCAGCGCCTGCTGCGCCCGGTCGAGGGCCGCCTGCAGCTGGGTGGTACGCGACTGCGCGGCTTCGAGCTGCGTGCGGAGCAGGTCTACCTGCGCCGCCGGCGCCGCGGCGGCGCGGGCTTCCGCCAGCTCGCGGCGCAGCCGTTCGCTTTCCGCCCGCGCCGAATCCCCGGCCGTTCGCAGCGCTTCCTCGGTGTGCTCGACTTGGCGAGACAGCAGCCAGTACACGGCATAGACACCACCACCGAGCAGCATCACCAGCAGGAACACGAGCGTCGTCAGCCACCGGACCCTCTTTCCTTCCGCAACCGCTTTCATGAACGCCGTCGAGCCGCGGCCGCCCTTCTTCCTTTCTTCTTTTGCTTTTGCGAGCGCATGGCCGATCAGCCCGATCACGGTTTTCTGCCCCAGCCCCCCCCCCGCGCCGGCGGGCCGCGGTACGACCTTTTGCGGCGCGGTGCCCATCCCCTCGACGAGCAGGACCGGCCCGCCCGTCCCCAGCATGATCTTGTCGCCGAGCCGGACCGGCATCGGCTTGGTGATGCGTTCGCCGTTCAGAAACGTGCCGTTCTTGCTGTCGGCGTCGCGCACCACGAGGCCGCCGCCCGCCCGCACGGTCAATTCCGCGTGGACGCGTGAGACGATGGTGTCGCTCGTCTCGACCGGCTGCACTTCACACTCCCGTCCGCGCCCCAGACGAATGCGGGTACCTCGCGCCTCGTAGCGCCTCCCACTAGCGGTGGCGAGCAGCGTGACGCCGTAGGCTCTCACCTCCGCGATCTTGGGCTCCTCTGACACCGCGGCGACGCGGTATTCGGGACCCGATTCGCCCAGGCGAATGAGGTCGCCAGGCTTGAGAGGCGTCGGGCCGGCGACCCGCCGGCCATCCAAATACGTGCCGTTGCGGCTGCCCAGGTCCGTCAAAAGCCACGCGCCGCCCTCGAAGCGGATCTCGGCGTGACGGGTCGAAACGACCTTCGCGGCATCGCCGCGCACCACGATCGTCGCGTCGGGATCGCGTCCGATCTGCACGGGCGTGGTCCGCGCTTCCGTAATCGCGTGAGTGGTGGCGTCGGTGAGTTTCAGATACGGCACGGATCCAAGCTACGGCGGCCCTGGACGGGCCGCGAGGTCTCCCCGCATCGTGTACGCATGGACAACCTCGCCCACGCATTGGTCGGCGCCGTGATCGGCCGCGCCGTCGCCGACCGCCACGTCGCCCGCGCCGGCTTGATCGGCGCCGTCGCAGCCAACGCTCCCGATTGGACGGAGGCGTTCATCGGCCTGCGCCTCGGCGGCGATCGCGCCGACTATCTCGTCCTGCACCGTGGCGTCACCCACGCGCTGGGCAGCGCGCTGGTCGAAATCATCGTGTTGACGCTGCTCATCGGGCTGGGGGTGCGGTGGTGGAAACGCCTCCGAGGCGGGGCCGGTGCGCCGCCGCCGTGGGGCTCGCTCGCCGCCTGCATCGGCGCCGCGCTACTGAGCCACCTGTTCCTGGATTGGCAGGGATCGTATGGGCTGCGGCCGTTTCTGCCGTGGGACGGAACGTGGTACTACGAGGACTGGGTGGCGATCGTGGATGTGTTCTTCTGGCTGCTGCCGCTGATCGCGCTCGCGTGGGGGAGCGAGCGGCACTGGATGCCGCTCGTGGCGGTCCTCATCACCGGCGGCGGCATCTCGTTCCTGATCCTGCGGCGGGCAGAGCTGGTGGAGTCGTGGGTGCTGCTCGCCTATGCGGCGCTGTGGGTGGTCGCACTCATCGGCTGGGTCCGGTACTGGTTCGGCCCCATCGGCCGGCGCCGGGTCGCGGCTCTCGCTGTCTTGATCCTGGGACTGTATGCCGGATCGCAGGGCATCGCCGTGCAGTTCCGAAGAGCGGAGATCCGGCAGCGGGCAGAGCAGCGCTTCGGCGCCGGAGCGCAATGGGCCGCACTCACGGTCGTCGGTCAGCCATTCACGTGGGCGCCGGTGTACGCGAGTCGCGACACGGTCGCCGGCGACGACTGGCGCCGCGCGCGCCATCTCGACCTGCGCGTGGTCCAACGGGCGCTGCGCGACACGCGCGAAGGCCGCGCGATGGCACAGTTCGCCCGGTTTCTCATCGCGGAGGTTGATTCGACCGGAAACGGGGTGACGGTCTACCTGCTCGACGCCCGCTACGCGCGCTCGAGCCGGGAGACGTGGGGGGTGCTCAGCGTCAGGATGGAGTGACGTCCTGGAAGGAGCGACCCGAGCCGCGACGGTCGATTCCGGTGCGGCGCGAGCCGAGCGAGCGGCGTTCGACGAGACTGCGGCGCTCGGTGAGCCCGCGACGCTCGACAAGCACAGGCGTCACGCGCAGCCGGCGATCAGTGATCCGCCGGTCCAAACCCGTGCGGCGGTCGGGCCGCACGCGACGTTCGAGGCGGTGGCGGAGATCAGGGTGGCCGGCGTCCATGTGTCCAATCTGTGACGGCCCCCTCATTCGTGCCAGCCGCGGCGACTCGTTACATTTCCCGCCCGTGCCATCTCCAGTGAATCCCTCCCCCTCTCCCTCCCCCACACCCGTTCCTGCCCCTGCCCTCACGCCACCCGTGGGGCTGCTCGACGAGGCGATCCGGGCGCTCGAGCCGGCGTTCCGTCTCGACAGCCTCGTGGCGCTGTCGCCGGAACGCGCGCTCTACCACGCGTGGGATCGGTTGCTCAAGCGCCACGTGGCGATTCGGGTGCACCTGACGCCAGGCACGCCGGGTCGCGCCTGGTTCCTGCGGGAAACGGAAACGCTGGCCGCGCTCGACCATCCCGCCATCCGGCACGCGTACGCCGCGGGGGAAATCGGGTCGCTCGCCTACCGCACCGCGAACTGGATCGAGGGCGAGAGTCTGGCCGACGCGCTGCGGCGGGGACCCCGCCCCATCCCGACGTGCTTGTCGCTCATCCGCGACCTGCTGTCCGCGCTCGAGCACGCGCACGCGCGCGGCATCATCATGCGGCGCATCGTCCCGTCCACTCTGATGATCAACACCGGGGGGCAGGGCGTCATCACGGATCTACGTTACTCCAACTGGTGCCTGCCGCATGTGCAGCCCTTTGCTTCCCCCGACCCCACGGCGGCGTATATGGCGCCCGAGGTGCGCGCCGGCGAGCCGGGGGACCCGGCGAGCGACGTTTATGCGGTGACGGCCAATATCTACGTCGCGCTCACGGGACAGCCTCCCGACCTCGACCCGGCGCGCAGCGTTGCGCCGCGGCAGCTGCGCCCGGCGATCCCGGCCGCGGTCGAGCGCGTGATCCTGCGCGCGCTCGCACCGGTCTCCAAGGACCGCTACTACACGGCGACCGAGATGCTCGAGGATTTCGTGAGCGACGCCGGGACGTTTCAGGTTCCCGCCGCGGCGCCGACGGTTTCGGAATCGGGATTCGAGCGGCGGTTGCGCCGCGCGCTCGGAGACGACTACGAGCTGCTCGAGGAAATCGGCGCCGGCGGATTCGGGCGCGTGTACCGCGCCCGCGATCTCGGGCTCGAGCGCGACGTGGCGATCAAGGTCCTGCATCCGTCACTCACCGCGGACCCCGGCGTGATGGAGCGCTTCCGCCGCGAGGCGCAGCTGGCGGCGCGGCTGCGCCATCCCAACATCGTGAGCATTTACGACATCATGGGGCGCGCGGGTTTGTCGTGGTACACGATGGAGTTCGTCCCCGGCGCCAACCTCGGGCAGGTCGTGCAGCGCCACGGCCCGTTCTCCGTGGATCAGACGGAGCGGCTCCTGTCGGAGGCCCTGTCGGCGCTGGAGCACGCGCACGCCATGGGGCTCATCCACCGGGACCTGAAACCCGAGAACATGCTGATCGAGCCTGACGGCCGGGTGCGTATCACCGATTTCGGATTGGCGCTGGCGCTGCGCGCGGGCGCGCGCTTCGGCGGCGCCACGTCGCGGAGCGGCACGCCGCAGTTCGCCGCTCCCGAACAGCTGCTCGGCGAGCGCGTGGACCAGCGGGCCGATCTGTATTCTCTGGGCGGCGTTGCGTACTTCGCGCTGCTCGGCCGCCCCCCCTTCGCCGGCAAGACGCCCGAGCAGATCCTCGCGCGTCAGACGACCGATGACCTGCCCCCGCTGGCCGCCGAGCGGCGTGACGTTCCCCGCGAGCTCGAGGATGCCCTGCGCCGGGCGCTCCGCAGCGAGCCTGCGGAGCGGTTCCACTCCGCCGACGCCTTCCGCGCGGCCGTGAAAAGCGCGCTGGGGGGCTTTCTGCGGCGTCTGTCGGCGCTGTTTCGCCCGGAAAGCTAATCCCGGCGCGGCGGCCCCAGCCTAGCCTTCCCGTATGCGTCGTGTGATGTTGGAGGGAACGCTCCCACAGGGAGGCCCTCATGAGCGTCCGTTACAGTTTCGTGCTCGCGTTCGTTGCAGCCTGCGGCTCGGGCTCCACGTCGTCCTCACCCACTCCACCGCCGGCGCCGCCCCCGCCGCCGCCAGCGGCCGGCCCGGTCGTGAACGTAAGCATGACTGACAACGGCGGCGGGGCGCCGTATGTCTTCTCGCCTGCGCCGCTGACGATCAGCGTCGGTACCAGCGTGCGGTGGACCAACAACGGTACAGCGCCGCACACGTCCACCAGCGATGCGAGCCCGCCAACCTGGAACAGTGGCGTCGTCAATCCTGCCGGCACCACGAGCTGCCCTTCCCCCCCGGATCCCTACTATCCGTGCACGCCCGGGTCCACGCCACCCGGGACCTACACGCGGACGTTCACCGCTGCCGGCACCTATCGATACCATTGCGCGAATCACTCTCTGCAAGGGATGACCGGCACCATCACGGTGAACCCCTAGCTCAGCGCCAGCGGAAGATCTTGAGCGCGATGACGAAGCTCGCCGCGCCCCATCCGGTCACAATCGCCAGTGGCGCCCACAGTGCACCCAGGGCGGCGCCATCGATCATCACGGCGCGCAGGGCGTCGTTCAGCGCGGTGAGGGGGAGCGCCTTCACGAAGGGGATCATCGCGTCGGGAAAGCGGGCGTAGGAGAAGAACGTCCCCGAGAGAATCCACATCGGCAGCATCACCAGGTTCATCAACCCGGACACCCCCTCGATCGTCCGGGCACGGCTCGCGACCAGGAGTCCGAGCCCGGCGAACGCGAACGCGCCCAGGATGGTGATGCCGGTCAGCGTCGCGAACGACCCCCGCACGCCTACGCCAAAGATCAACCACCCAAACCCGACCAGCGCCGCGACCTCGAGAATCAAGAACACCAGACGGGACAGGATGAAGCTCAACAGGTAGTGGCTGCGTCGCATCGGCGTCGCCATGAACCGCTTGAGCAGCTTCCGCTGCCGGGCCTGCACCACGGAGAATCCGACACCCCAGATTCCGCTGCCCAGCAGGTTCATCCCGAGCAGTCCGGGGATCAGGAAGTCGATGTAGCGTGACCCGGGAGCGGCGACGCGCTCGTCACGTACCACGGCCCGATCGGTGCGCCCGCGAGCGCGCTGCAGCACGTCATCCACCTCGAGCCGGGCGAGGCGGCTTTCCGTGCGCGTCGAGTCGTAGCGGTACACAATCGGATCGCCGGGCTGGACGAGCAACGCGATGCGGCCGGTGCGAAGCCGGAGCCGGGCGGCGCCCGTGTCGAGCACCGTGGCGACGAGCTGTGGCGAGGAATCCAGCGCCACCGCAACCGCCGTATCGCCGGGCCCGGCGGCGACGCCGACCTGCAGCTCTCCCGGTCCCGAGTTCCGGAACGCGAGGCCGAGCGCGAACGCGAGCACGATCGGAAAGCCGAAGACCCAGAACACCGCTTCCGGCTCGCGGTAGAACTCGCGCATCCGCGCGAGCGCCAGCTGGAACATCGGATGCTCACGTATCACGCAGCTGCCGTCCCGTGAGCGCGACGAAAACGTCATCGAGCGTTGGGTGATGGGTCGTGAGCAGCGACAGCTCCACGCCGCGCTGCTGCAGCAGCGCCAACAACGCCGGCAGCGCGCGGTGCAGCTCCACGACTGTGAGTGAGATTCCTCCCCCGTCGCCGCCCGTTCGCACGGCGGTCACGCCCGTCATCGCCCGCACGACGTCCACGAGGTCACCCGGGATGCTGCCGTCCGTCAGCGCGAAGTCCACGACGTGGTCCGCGCCCAGCGACGCAATCAGCTCCCGCGGCGTGCCCAGGGCGATCACTGTGCCGTGGTCCATGATGGCGACCCGGTCGCACAAGCGCTCCGCCTCCTCCATGTAATGGGTCGTGAGCAGGACGGAGCCGCCGGCCTCACGGAACCGCCGGATGACATCCCACAGCTGCCGGCGCGACTGCGGATCGAGTCCCGTGGTGGGCTCATCGAGGAACAGCAGCTCCGGTCGGCTCACGAGCGCGCAGGCGACCGCCAGACGCTGCTTTTGCCCGCCCGAGAGCGTCACTACGCGGGCGCCGCGCTTCTCCTCGAGCTCGACGAGCGCGAGCACTTCATCCACCGTGTGGGAGCGGCGGTAGAACGACCGGAACAGACTCAGCGTCTCGGCGACGGTGAGCTTGTCGGCCAGCTGCGTCTCCTGCAGTTGGATGCCGAGCCGTTCACGCAGGGCGCGGCCTTCCGCCCCTTCGCGCCACGGCGTCCCGAGGATCTCGACCTCGCCGCTGTCGGGCGGGGTGAGACCTTCCAGGATCTCGATGGTGGTGGTCTTGCCCGCGCCGTTCGGGCCGAGGAGGCCGAAGCACTCGCCGGGGGCGACGGTCAGGTCGAGCCCGGCGACGGCGACGACATCGCCGAAGCGCTTGGCAAGACCGCGACAGCGAATGGCGGGCGAGGCGGTCAGGACGAAGGTTGCTCCGCGCTTCCCTTCTCGGGTTGTGACGCGGCTTTGAGTGATTGGTCGAGCTGGATCATCAGGCTGTTCACGCCTTCGGCGAGCGCGCGGATCTTGAAGTTGAGCCCGCTCCCCTGGCGCGACGCGAGGACGGCGAGACTGCCCGCGACGTCGGCCAGCGTGCCCACGTTGGCGCTGAGCGCCCGCTGCCGCATTTGCGACAGCTCGCGCGCGATGGCGCCGCAGATGTTGTTGATGATCACGGGCCGCGCAGCCCGGCTCGACTCGAGCTCGGCGACGAGCTTCTTGACGTGCTCGACCGACCGCATGAACTGCTGGATCTCCTCGATGCGGCGGACTTGATTGGGCGTCTGCTTTTGGACCACCGGTGTCAGTTCCGGGGAAGCAGCGCTTCCGTCAGCGGCCGCCCGTCGATCAGCGACAAAGGCGAGACGCCGAGGAGCTGGGCGAGGGTCGGAGCGATGTCTACGGTGTTGGCGCGGCCGGCAAAGGTCCCGCGGCGCACGCCGCGGCCCCAGAAGATGATCGGCACGCGGGCATCGTCCTCGGACGGATTCCCGTGCATCGCAATAGGCACGTTCTCGACGCCCCAGACCGACGCGGGATGCAGCGTCACGGTGAGCACCACGCCCGCGTCGGGCGCGAGGTGATGGAGCCAGCGCCGCGCCACCGGGTCCGACGCCGTGTCGGCGCGGGCGATGTCGGCAGGCTTGTCGATCCGCGCCACCCCCGGCACTGCGCGGATGCGCACGGCAATCGCGTCGAGAATGCTGTCGGTCTTCACTCCGGTCGCGGCAAACCGGCCGTTGTCGTGAAGGAACAGCATCCCGCTATCGACGCTGAGCCACTCGCGCGGTGCCGTGGTGGTGGCCGTCGCGCCCCCCGCGAGACGGTCGAGATCGCGATTCACGGCCCAGATCAGCGTATCGATTTGCACGCGGTACGCTGGGACACCGAATTTGGCCCGCGTCCGCTCCGGAAACGGCGTCACGCCGTGGTCCGCCGTCAGCACGACCACGACGTTGTCCCGCCCGACGCGATCCGTCACGCGCTTCAGGAACCAGCCAAGGTAGCGGTCCAGTCGCAGCACCTGGTCGTGGATCTCGCGCGAGTCGGGACCCCAGGTGTGGCCCACCGCGTCCGCCCCGGACAGGCTCACCGCGAGAATGTCCGTTCCCCGGCGGCCGAGCCGCAGCGCGTCGAGGCCGTCGAGCGCCAACAGCAGCGTGAGCGAGTCGATGATCGGCGTGTTGGCGACCGCGGACGCGGCGCGCACGCTGTCGGCGGGCAGGCGGTGTGGGAACACGACGTCGCGACCGCCGTTCTCCCACGGCTCGTTGTCGTCTTCCTTATACGCGCTGTCGGGCAGCAGCAGGGTCCACGCAACGTTCGCCGCCTTGAACGGCAGCCGCCGCCCGTTGAAGGCCTGGACCCACGTCGGCAACGAGTCGGCGTAATAGCGGCTCGTGGTAAAGATGCCCGACTGATACCAGTACACCTGCTCCTTCGCCGGGCCGATGGGGAGAATGGCGCCGCGATCCTTGCGGCTCACCGAGAGCGCGCGCGCCGTGGGGTCGGCCGCTTTCAGCCAATCGAACAGCGTCGTGCCGCGGAACCGCCGGGGCGAGGCGCCCGGACCGTTGGTCGCAATCAGCAGTGGGGCCGTCGAGTCCTGCACGCCCTGCGAGTTGCGAAGGATGCCCGTGTGCGCCGGCCAGCGTCCGGACAGGATCGTCGCGTGACCGGGCGCCGTCTCCGTGACGGCGTGATCTTGATAGCCTTCGGTAAAGAAGGCGCCCTCCCCCGCCAGCTGGAACAGGCCTCCCGTCAACTGGCTCTTCCAGCGGTTGAAGTAGTCGGAGCGCAGCTGATCGACGGTGATCACGACGATCAGCTTGGGGCGCGCCGGAGGTGCCGATCTCCCCGGAACAATCGCGAGCATGAGCAGCGCCAAACAGGTGGACTGGATCATGGCCACAAGCTAGCGGCGGTCAGGCCGTCGCCGCCACCCGTTGATCGTGGTGCTCGCGGAAAGCCAGCAGCCCGGCTACGGCGACGATCGCCGCCGCCAGCAGGAACGGCACCCCATGGCCCAGGGTGGCAAAACTCAGCGTCGCGCCGACGGGACCCACGATGCTCATGATGCCCCGGAATGTCTGCTGCGCCCCCATGACGAGCCCCAGCTCGTGGCGTTCGGTCCGCTGGCTGACGAGCGACGTGGATGCCGGGAACAGGAGCGCCGTACCCACCGGCACGAGCACGAGGAAAACGATGAACAGCAGCAGCGCCGGCGCGGGCGGGAGGATCGCCGCGGGGAGCGGCATCAACGCGAGGCCCAGCAGCAGGGTGACCGTGCCGATCTGCATCGTCCGGATCTCACCGAAGCGGGCATTGAACCAGCCGACGAGCGTCGCCCGCATCACCACGCCCACCACGCCGAAGATCGGGAAGTAATAGCCGATCGTCTTCGCGCTGACCCCAAACGAGTCCTTCAGGTACAGGGCCAACACCCCGATCACGATGTTCAGCGCCAGCATCCCCACCACGTAGATCCAGATGACACGGTGCACCGGTGTCGCCGGATTGCGCACGATCTCCCAGAGCGCGCGCCACACCGATCGGCCCGGCGGCACGATGAAGGTGCCACTCGGCGTCCGCGCGTGGGGAACTCGGGATTCGGGGAGCCATTTCCAGGCGAAGTAGACGTTGATCAGCACGAGCAGAGCGGCCACGAGGCCCGGCGCCGCGCGTCCGAAATTGTACGCGGCCGAGCCGATGAACGGCCCGATCACGACGCCGGCGCTCGTCGCCGCCGACAGCCAGCCGAGCGCCTTGGCACGCTCCGCGGGCTCCATCGTGTCGGCCACGTACGCCTGCGCGACACCAGTCGTACCGCCCCCGAGCCCCTGCACGATCCGCGACGCGAATAGCATCCACAGGCTGGTCGCGAAGCCGAAGATCACGTACGAGAACGCCGAGGCGGCGAGGCCGATCAGCATGGCGGGGCGACGGCCGTAGCGGTCGGAGAACTTTCCCCAGATCGGCGACGAGACGAGCTGCGCGACCGCAAACGCCGCAATCAGGGGTCCCACCAGCCATTCCGGCGCCTTCAGGTCGAGCGCGTAGAACGGCATCAGCGGAGCCACGAGCATCAGGCCCATCATGTCCACGAAGCAGACGGCCATCAGGACCCAGAGGCGCTTCATCGTCTGGCTCCGACCCCCAATACCAGCGCGCTCACGACCATCAAGACCACGCCGAACGCGGCCGCCACGCCGGTCTCGGAGAGCCGGAGGCTCGAGAGGATCTCGATCGCGATGGGACGCGTCTCATACGTGTACAGCACGATCGAGGCGACGATGTCGCCTAACCCGGCGACGAACGCGAGGCTCGCCCCGGCGGCGAGTCCGGGGCGGAGCTGCGGCAGCGTGACGCGGGTCAGGGTGCGCCAGCGCCCCGCGCCGAGGCTCGCCGCCGCCTCCTCGAGCGCCGGATCGAGCTGCCGGTAGGCCGCGAGCAAACCCCTGCCCGTGAGCGGCAACGCGCGGACGAGATAGGCGAGCGGCAGAATCACGGCCGTGCCCCCCAGCACGAACCGCAGCTGGAGCGGCGCGTGGACGCTGAACGTGACGGCGAGCGCGATCGCAAACACGGTGCCCGGCAGCGCCCACGGCAACGCCAGCAGTCCCTCGATCGCACGGCGCAACGCCACTCGGCGGCGCACCACGAGCCAGCCAGCCGCGAGCGCCAGCGCCACCGCGGCGGCGGTGCTCGCGGCGGCCATCCACAGGGAATTGACGAGCGGCCGCAGCCGCTCCGCTTCGCTGAACAGGCGTCGGTAGTTCTCGAAACTGAGAACGGGGGGGAGCACTTCGGTGGTCCAGGCGCCGTAGGGCACCAGCGAAACCAGCGCGAGGGTCAGGTGCGGGAGCAGCAGCAGGACGGCGAGTCCCCAGCCCGCTGCCGCGGCCAGCACGCGGGCGCCGGCACGGCGGATCGGGCGGGGGCGCGGCGCGATACCCTTCCCCAAGGCCACGATGATATCGTCCCCTTCCGTGCGCCGCAGGATGAGCAATCCCGCCACGGCGACGACCGCCAGCGCCATCGTCTCCACCATCGCGAGCGGGAGATCGTCGTTGAGCTTCGTGGCCACGATCTGCGTGGTCATCACGCGGAAGCCCCCGCCGAAGATGTACGGCGCGCTGAAGGAGCCGAGCGCCGTCATGAACGTGAGGATCGCGGCGCCCACGAGCGACGGTCGCAGCAAGGGCAGCACCACGCGCCGCAGCGTGGCGCGCCGGTCGGCGCCCAGCGCCTGCGCCGCTTCGAGCATCGAGACGTCGAGTTTGGCGAGCCCCGCGCGGGTGAAGAGATAGAAGTAGACGTACATCGAATAGGCGTGGACGAGCAGAATGGCGCCGGGCCCCTGCAGCCGCCACGGAGCTTGCTCGAGCCCCAAGAGGGCCTGGATGGCACGGGCGATGAATCCCGACTCTCCATAAAGGAAGAGGAAGGCAATCACGCCGACGAGCGGCGGCAGCACGACGGGCAACGCGACGAGCGCGCCCAAGGTCTTCCGCCCCGGGAAGTCGACCCACTCGAACAGGAAGGCGAGCGGGACGCCGATCGCCGCGGCGAGGGCGACGCTGGCCAGCGAGATCCAGATGCTGGCCCACAGCGCCGACCATTCGCCCGGCCGGCTGACGAAGGCGCGCAGGACCGTTGTGTCGGCGGCATCCGCGGCGACGACGAGGATCGGATAGAGCACGAGCCACGCCAGCAGGAGCGTCAGCCCCAGACCGGCGAGCTCCCCCCGCTGCCGCCTCGTCACGGCCGATCCTTCGAGAACGTGATCACGCGGGTCGCTTCGACGTACACCTGCTCACCGACGCGGGCGGCGTCCGGCTCGGCTAAGACCTCGAACCGCTCGCCATCCGCGCCTTCCACGAGGAAGAACGCCGCTGCGCCCGTGTAGCGCCGCTCGCGTACGACCCCCGGTAGCCCCCCCCCCACCCCCCCTCCTCCGGCGGCGCCGAACCGCAGCCGCTCGGGCCGCACGACCACCACCTCGTCCTCGCGCGCCGCACCCAGGGCGCGCGCGGCCCGGCCGCGAAAGACGTTGGCGCGCCCCACGAACGTCGCCACGAAGAGA